>JBEKXL010000001.1:0-387461 GCA_049512075.1 Bathyarchaeia archaeon
AGTTGCGACAGCGTGAAGGGTGCGTCGGCTAGGATGTTGCCGGATACCGCGGCTTGTCCTGGCCATAATCCGTGGAGGCCATCTGTTGCTGAGCCTTGTTCAGCCAGGGTCAAGTTGTTGGGTACTATGTATTTGTACAGGTGTTCGGGCACGATTTCGCACATGGGCGTATACAGGCTTAACCAGCTGGGATTGGCGACTAGGATGGAGCATGTCCAGTTATCCCGCTGTGTGAAGTAGGGTGCGTAACCGTTTGAAGCGTTAACGCATAGCATCATATTGTAGTTGTTCCATGAGTCGCCGTACAATGCGTTCTCATAAATCGTGTAGTTGAGGTCAGCCACCGTGAAAGGCACGCCATCCTGCCACGTAATATCATGTTTAAACCACAAAGTAACATTCGTCCATTGAGGATTAGAAGAGTTAGTCGGATCATCAATAAGCTGAACCTTCCAAGAATAAGCCATCCACGGCAAATCACCACCCGAAGGTACGCCTGTGATCGCGCTGCCTGGAACCATCGTGTTATACGGGTTCGTAGCCAACGGATATGTGAAGATTTCGTCCAGAACCTGATAGTCGAAGGTTCCGTAGCTGAAGATTGGGTTCAACAGGTCTGGCGGGTTGTAACATCCGTAGTAGATGATGTTACTGTCAGGTGTGGCTGAGGGAGTGCCATTATACACGATTGTGTTGGTCTTCCTTGAGCCCAGCGTTATCCAGTTCATGAGTTGGGTTGGACCCCCATTGCTGTTGCCTTGCGTGCCGTAGCCAAGTTCATCGATCTGGCCTAACATGCCGGTCTTGTAAGCACAGTAGGTTGCAGGTGTGTAGACGCTGACCAGGTACGACTCCATAACGAGTATGTCTTGAACATTGTTAGAGGATACCTGGTACAGAGCCTGAGTCGGGTCTGTGTACATCTTAGTCGCCCAATATGTCATGTTTGCGTCGTCAATCAGGTATGGGTTCGGACCACCAGGATAGATTCCTACGGGTGTGCATTCCGTGTAGAACCAGTTTGGCGGTGCGCCCATGCTGTAGCCCAAGGTTGCAAAGTCGTATGTCTGTGCGTCAAGCACGTAAGGTCTCAAGGCAGACAAGCTTGCTTTGTAATTTTCAACGTAAGGACAACCAATTGCCTTCAGCTCGTTGCAGAACAGGTCACCCAAGTCTTTACGACCGTCGTTGCTTCGGACGTAACCAATCAGCGGGTTAAGTGGGGTGTTTGCAAATGCAGCGTTAACAGTGGCTAGTGGGTCGCCGCGGCCCCATTGACCGTTGGGGTCGTTACCGGAGTACACGACACCGCTCGCAGTGCCGCCAGCGGTTGAAAGCGAACCAGTGCCACCACCATAGGCTGCGAGCAAATCTGCAAAGGTTGGATAGACTATGTGGCTGTACCATCCGCCTCCGTAGAGAATGTATAGGGAGTTCGTAACATTGAATTCCCACGGATAGTTCGGATACGAAACTGCTGGGTTCACGAATACGGACATCGAGGGCTGTGGAATCTGGGTGTCATCTCTACATGCGAAACCACCCAGAACTGGCCCATTGATAACGCCGAATTTGTCAACTAGACAGTTCAAAGCGTTTCGGAAGTCCGTAAAATTCATGGGGCTTCTGCGATCCATGTTTACGCCATCAGTCCAGTTATTATTGAAAGCCAACTCGTACTCGCCATAACCACACAATGGTTCGACAATGATACCTGTGTTGTTTATTGCTGTTTGATATTCTGCCTTCGTCAGGGGCCAGCCCATAACGTCAACGCCGCCCGAGCTGTCAGGCGTCAATAGGGCAGTGAATAAAGAGTTTTGACTGGCAAAGTATCTGTATTGGATTACGTTCATGTTTGCCGGGGTAACTGCAAATGCTTCACGTGTTGCAGGCGCCACAATCGTAAAGGCAAGAACTACACAAACCAATACCGCAATGACCTTCAAATCAAACCCTTCCACCAATACAAATGGCGCGAATGACCAATTAAAAGTTTGCCCAAATCAACAGCCCACATTCGGTTTCGTATCAAAACCATCATAAATAACAACCAAAAATGATGAATCCATCGAAGAACACCACGCGCAGTCCGTTGCTAGACAAGACCCCTGATCACTGTAGCGCGCGCTGCGTTTGATACAATATTGGCCGTGATTAATCATTGTGCTCATAGAGACGCGCGCGAAAATCTACAACTATGCAAGAACAGCAGAAGAAATACAGAGCCATTATGCGTGCGCTATGACGGCTGGGAACTGAAACAGGCATTGAGCAATTATGAATACTTGCTTGAAAAGGCGTGAAATCGCAATAGAGACTTGAGTCAATGCTACAAGAGATCTCTTGTTAGGTCTCTTAGGGGTAGTGTTGTCCGTAGTGGTTGGGCATTAAGAATAGATCTGACGAGCCCACAATATTGTTGCCGTTTATGTCCGCGTTTGGATTCCAATTGACGCTGCTTGGCATAGACTTGCAGGCGTTTGCTAGAATAGTCAAGTCTGACAGAACGACTTTAAAAAAAAGAAGACGGTTGTGGGTAGTGTTGGTTGTAGTGTTTGGCCATGATGGAAAGGTCGGATAGGCCAACTGTGCCGTCGCTGTTTATGTCCGCGTTGGCGTTCCACTTTGCATCGCCTTGCTTGGTGTTGTAAGCCTTTGCGAGGATGGATAGATCAGACAGGCTGACTTTGAAGTCGCCGTTGAGATCGCCAGGAATTGTTACAATTGCCCAGATTGGCGCGAGCAAGTTGTTGGTCGTGTCCGTTTCGCTAGGAACTGGAGAAATGTAGGCGCTTAGTGTGTAGTTGCCGAAGGCGAAACCTGTCGTGCTCTATGAGAGCGCGCGCCGACTATGCTCACGAAGTTCGTGACACCTTCTATGTCCAAGACTTTGCTGGCCACAGAGACATCAAGTCAACAATGCTCTACATCCATTTGGAGAAAAAAATCTACAAAAACCCTGTGAACGAAGACTTCTATGTAGCAAGTGCCAAAACCATTGATGAAGCGTCCAGCCTAATAGCTATGGGCTACGAATTTGTCCATGAATACAGCGGAGTGATGCTCTTTCGCAAACGCAAGTAGCTCTCGAAAAATAAGCTATATATCCGCAGATATAAGTCATAAATCGTAATATAGGTTAAATCTTTTAAAGGATGAAGGATATACAAGAAAAGGACAGGATGATGTGAAAATGAAAGATGGAGAAGAGAAGAAGGCGATACACATTCTGACGGACCCGAAACTTTCGGCGATCAAGGCTATGCTTGAAAAAGACCACGCTATAGACTGCATTCTGTTGCTGCACATCAGTCGTGGAAAATGGAAAGAGGCGAAAGACTTCATGCGCCAACACCGGCTGACGCTCAGCGACGGCACCTTCAGGGCCAGAATGATAGAAATCGAACACTTAGGGCTGGCTAAGAGCGAGCGGATAGACCCGCTCAAGAAGCTCTACAAGATAACACCACAAGGCAGGAAAATCGCGGAGCTACTCATAGGACTGTTTGACAAACTGGAAGAATAAACCCGAAAAACACGAACACGCACAACTGTACAACACTTTCTTTTTCAACGTTCAGGACGCACTAGGCTAGGTGTACTTCCTTGGGATATGCGTATTTTTGTCATACAAATAGGTAATCTTGTGTAGTGAGTCGTAAGATTTAAAAGCTTAGCCTCCACTAAAATACTCAATAACTCCAGAAGGAGGGATAAAAAAGAAAATGAAGATATTGAGAAGCAGAAAAGCCCTAAGCCCGGTAGTAGCCTCAATCATACTCATCGCCGTGACAGTCGCAGTCAGCATAGCAGTAGCAGCATGGATGGGAGCACTAACCTTCAACTTCATGGCAACAGAACAGGGACAAATATGGAACCTTCAGTTCACAGCAGGAAACCCAGGTGGAACTATTCTGGTCACATTCAACAACACTGGAACTACTCCGATAACACTCAACCAAGCATGGGTAAAGGGTATACAGGCAACCGTTGGAGCCTTGCCTCAAACTGTTACAGCCAATAATGGGACCCAAATCACCATAACGATGACCATCATCTCAGGCGCCTCTTACGAAGTCAAACTTACGTCTTCAAAGGGCAACACGTTCCTCAGGACCGGTGTGGCTCCCAGCTAATCTCCCCTTTTTGTCAAGATTGGGGGGGTACCAGAATCCAGTTTCCCATATTGTTTCCTGTTTGGAGGTGCAATAAATGGTTGTGGAAATAAAAGAGTACGGTTCAGCAGAAGAGATAGCCGAAACCTTGGACAAGGAGATTTCCGAAACTAAGAGTACGTTAGGCGAGTACCTGCGACGGCTGGACGACATCAGAGCTTTGGCAGAGAAGTCGAAGAAGATTCGTGAGGTAGTCATGAAGCTCGCCGGCAAAAAAGCGTCGTCTGAAAGCTTGGGAGAGATTTCAGTCGGCAGCTTGAGCATAGTGCTGGACGCAAATCCTTTCCACGAGTTGACGGCCATCGAAGAGGTTGTGCGAAGCCATCAGGAAAGACTCCTGGTTTTGCAGAAGGCCCGCGACGCGTTGAAGTGGCTAGACCAGCTCGGCGACACCGAAGGCCTCAAATACCTCGTCATTGAGAGCGACGGCGTTCCTGAACGAATACTCTTCAGAATAACTTAGCCTCATGAGAAGGGAAAACCATGGAAAACGACGTTTACTCCTTTGCCCTAAGGAACACTCTGACCGAGATCACTAACGCGTGCCCGGACATTCTAAGCATCTTCTTGTTCAAAGAAGACGGCGACATCATAAGCGGAGAAGAAAAAGCTCAGGAAGAAGCCGCGGTGCACACTGTTGACGCTCTTGATGACGTTCTGGAAAAAGCCAAAGCTCTAGGCGGCGCAGAAAGCATACGCCTTGAGGGCACCAAGGGCACAGTCAATGTTTCGCGCGTAAACGACTTTTACCTGGTAACCGTAGTTCCCGAAAAGGCGGACCTGAAATACATAAATATCTTCACCAATGCCCTTCTTCCGACAGTTTTAAAACTTCTTGACAAAATCGCCCCCGCCCTCAACAGAAACAGCCCGTCTGAAACTGAAAACGAAGAGCCCAGGGTCAGACCAGTCATCAAGCCCAATGAAGAATCTACCGAAGAGGCTGCGGAGAAGCACGAAGAACACGAGGCGGCTGAAGCTAACCCAGAAAAAATTCTTCCAGAGCCTCAAGTAAACCAGTTCATCGTGGAGAACGTCGGAGGCCTGTTTGCATCATCAGATACCGTGCGCATCGACTGCGACACACTGTCACAATGGACAGAACTGTATGAAGACAAAAAGATCGAGGAAGCCACAGTCGAGACCTTCCTAGGAAAATCAGTCCGCTGCAAACTCAAACCATTAAAGAACGCAAAACTCGAAGGAAAGGGTATCATACAGATTCCCGAAAAAATCCAACAAACGCTGGACATAAGGAAAGGCGAACTCGTCAGGGTTAAACCAGTAATCGAGTGACTGAGGCTTCAACATGGTTAAGCAAAAGAAAAACCTTCAAGAAACTGCCAGCGAACTCGAACCGATAGCCATTGAGAAAGCAACATGCGAAGACAACGTGCGACCTATCTTAGAAGAAATCAAGAAATCCGACGGAGTCATAGGCTACATCCTCAGAAACACCACGTCAGCAACAATAGATCTCAACGATCCAACCAAAGTAATAGACTACGCAACTCTCTCTTCCTCAACCTTCGAAGCAAGCGAACAACTCTCAGAACTGTTCGATCTGGGCAAAATCAAAAACATCACCGTGGAAGGAAAAGACACAAACACGCTCCACCTGAACATTGACGAAAACAACATAAGCATCTTCATGGAAAAAAATGTAGACGCAAAGAAAATCCTCGAAAAAATGCATACACTATAAGGACACACAGCAAATCAGCTGCGCATCCTGTGGACGTTCAACAGTTCTTTCCTGAGACAAGCCGCTCGAGAACTTTACAAAGCACGAAGTATCCTTTTTTCTTCGTCCAGAGTTTTGGAATTTTCCCAGTTTTGTGTCAGATTTGCAATGTGAAACCTGTTTTTATGCCATGATTTACCGAGCTAGTTTCCTCTGGCCCCCACGGGAAAGAGCACGTTCATAGTCCGCATGCAACCGATCAAACAGCGGATCCATGAATTGCGGGATTCCTGTTCTATGTTCTTTTTGGGAATATTGTGGTGAGAGAAATAAAGTATTATCTATTAAGATACAACTTAATCAATGTTGACGTTAAGGTGGAAGACCATGCTCAAAAAAACGGAATTCTGCGAAGAAATCAACACGAATCAACAGGTTGACGCTAAAAAAACGATAGAGGCTACCTTGCAAAAGCTGCAAGCTTTAAAGAGTAGAATATCAGAATTGAGAGCCCATTATGAAGAACTTCAAAAAACACACGCTGAAGATCAAAGCAGTTTACGTTGCGACGAATGTGGGGGTGGCATAGAGCCGGGGCAGGAAGTCGAGGCCAAGAACTTCAGTGAAAAAACGCATCATTACCATAAGGAATGTTTCCGAAAACTCTGGCAACAATGATCCTTGTAAGTGCATCCCGCAAACCGCTAGACACGCGCTTGTTTTCTTCGACGAAGCTTAAGTGTCTCTCGCAGAGTCTTCTCAGCAGTTGCAACGGAGAAGAGCAGGTCGTCGATGGTGGCGATAAACGTTGGAAAACCTTGATGACATTTTATCCGGGTAACCACTTTTGCCTTTTCGGTTCTTGTCTTGACTGATAGGCCTGTCGGCGTTCCATAATTGTCTGGGGACACAGCGTCAGCGATGGCTTCGGCTATGTTCGTATCATCATACTCTATTGCTATTTCAGCTTCCACTTCTCTCGCCTTTCAACTGTTTCCCGACCAGTTCATTCACGGTTTTTATGAAGTTGTCTATGTCTTCGATGGGTACCTGTGCGCCGGCGGCAACGTTGTGTCCTCCGCCTTTTCCTAGGAATTTTTCTGCTGCGGCCTGCATTATCTCTCCCAGGTTGAGGCCTCTGCTCGTGACCGTGTCCGATGCTCTTGCGCTGATTTTCGCGATGTCTTCTCCTTCGACGTTTGAGTAGGCGATCAAAGGTTTCTCAGGGTTTGGGAGGCTTCCTGAGAGTATGGATGAAATCGCGCCGATTATCTTGTCGTCTATGAAGCCCTCGCCAGAGACGACGTAGATGTTTTCAAACTCTTTGACGCGTTCGGGCTTCTCCATGACCCATCCTAGGTACTTGTTTAGCGTTCTTCTGTAATCGTCCAGAACCTTGTTTGCCCCTTCAAGCCCTTGCCCTCTGTCACCCATGCACACGGCTATTCCGAGACCAGGCTTGTCCATTCTACCAGTGGCATTCAACAGAACAGCAAATTCCCGGGCATCCCTGAGCGGAGTCCAAGGTTCTTCACGGTTCAAGATGTAAACGTGCCCTATGAGGTTTGAAACTTCGTAGCGCAAACCCTTCGAGAGCAGGTGATCTGCCAAAGCCGAACACAGTCGCTTCTTCTCTTCCTCTGAAAGGTCCCTAAGAGCCCGCCATTTGTCACCCTCCCTTGGTTTGATGCCTAGGCTTGCCAGAAAAGCCAAGCTCTTGTCTTCTTCACCGCTTATGCCCGGAATAAACGGGCTGGTAGTTGAAGCCAAGGTCTTATGGATGGGCCGAGTTTCCCTGCCGAAGAATATCAAATCTTTCTCCACAGTGAGAAGGCCCGAATTTCTCGCATCTCCAAGTATTCTCCCATTGAGTCCTCCGAGCATTCGCTGATCATACTTGTCCTGCATGTCTCCTAATGCCCCGACAACGGCGATTGGAGCCAAATCAACGTTGACCTTGTCAAGAGCATGGGCGACAAAATATGCCACACCCGCTCCGCTAACGTCCCTTGCGCCATCAATTCCATACAGATGCGGGTTCACATGAACAAAGTTGGCTGACTCCTTACCGATTATCTGATGGTGATCCAGGATGGCGATTTTGAAGTCAGCGAGTTTCTGACTTAACAAATCCACGTATCCGCTTCCTAAATCGGTGAAAATCACCAACTGCGGCTTATCCGAGAGAATCTCGCCCACGATCTTCTGTTCAATCCACTGAGTTATTCGAATCCGAAATCTCGCATCCAGCCTGAACAGCGCCTTTCCGATTATCCCCGCTGCTGCAACTCCATCAGCGTCCAAGTGTGAAAAAACATGGATAAACCCGTCTGCCTTAACCGTCTCCAAAATCGTCTTGGCTGCCTCGTCAGCCGAATTCAGAAAACACGCAACCTGGTTCTCGTTTGAGGTTGAAGCCATGGGCTATCACTGTAGGCTAGAGGATCAAGTTATTTAAGGATTTAAGACTGGCAACACGCATTTTTCTATGTGTAGGCAAAAAAAATTCTAACTAAAGACGTTTAGGTTATCGAAGCTATTTTCGCCACATACTTCCAGTTTGGAGGCAGGATGCCCTTATGCTTGTAGTATCTTGAGATTTTGTGTATCTTCGCCTCAATCAGCTGAAGGGCCCTTTTGTTAATCTGATCAGTTCTGTTCTTTTCAAGATGAAGAGAAAGGCTCTCAGCTTTCTTGAGCAGACTTGCCAAGTCTTCAGGCAATGATGGAGCAAGCTCGTTTTCTTTGAGCACCACCATCACCCTTTTTCCGATTATCGGCTTTGCCAACGGAATCGCGTGCTGATCTCTAAGTATCGTCCCGATGCGACTGGGAGAGTTGCCCTCCTTCCCCAGTTTCACGATCAAAGCCTCTACCTCTTCCGGCTGATACTTGCACCAGCTCGGAGGGCGTTTGCTAACTGGTCTTATCTGATGAGACTTTCCCTTTTCTTGTTTAGGCATCAACTATCCCTTAAACTCTGTATCAGCGAAGGTACGCGCATATTTAAGAATAACTGTCTCTTTCGACGACACATGCTCTTTTCATTCACTTCTGTTTTCTGAAGAGTTTCTTTCAACCAATCTCCCCAGCGTATTAGACCTCACTTCTGGCAATTTGCTGGCCGTTTCAAGCGGGCGCCTCCAATCTATGCGCATGCATTCATATTGAAAAAGTGTGCCTTCGATATTTCCAAGCGTCTGGATATGAATAAGGAATTATCCACATGAAGGCGTAAAGGAAGGATTTCAGCAAATCAAACCCGGGACTAACCCTGTTAACAGTCCTCGTAAACACGCCTGCACGTTTTTCATAGGAAACCCTTCCATACTCGCCCAAAATCCTTGAAAACTTGTGGTCTTCTGCCACGGCCAATTCTGGATCGTACAGATATCCCTCATCTGCACGAATTCTAAGAGCTACTTCACGCAGAACGGCAATACTGAATCCTGGCACACTTGGGCCCGAGATAGGAGTGCCCCGAATTCTTATGGTTGGGATTTTTGTCGAAAACCAAACGGTGTAGTTCTCCCCCATGGTTCCAAATCTGCGACTGACTTTCCGTGTGTCACTTGCCCTGGCAGAAGGAGCTGCTCCTACAATGTTCTTGCTTCTTAGCGCTTTATACATCACCTCAAAGTAGTTTTCATACTTGTCAAGTTTCGAGTTTACATACTTGAGATCCAACTCGGTGCCGCTGGAAAATTGGGTATCTATATCCTGAAAAACTACGATGGTTCCTCTTGCGTAAGAAAAACCGAGGTTCCTACCTATTGTAGGAGAGTCCCATGACTTGTACTTGATCTTTCCAGACTCGCAAAGTCCCCGTCTATATTTCTCATAGGTTTCGTAATCTATTAAATTGGAATCACTCAATTCTGGAAAAACTGCGTTTTCTCCTGCATCAACGATAACGAATTCTATTTTCTTGCCTGTTTTCTTCTCGAAAAGCTGCTTGACGGTTTCCCAGTTTTCAAAAGTCTCCTCAAAGAGCCCCTTGTTCTTCTCGTTTTTTGCAGTAGTTATGACCGAGAAAGTTGGTTGTACCATGGTAGGATGAGAATACATTAGATTCTTAAACTTTTTCCAAAGCCCGCCCGAACAGTTTGCTTAGCACCCACGTTTCAGACCCATCACATCAATAAGTGTTCCTCTTCCTCCTCAAGTCCTGTAACTCGTGCGAAAACACCTTATTCACTCGTTAACAGCGTACTCGCTCGGCCTAATTGGAGTTACTTATACCATTCGGCGAATTGCAGAAAAGCAGCCGCGCGGTGAGAAACCTTGCACTTCTCCGCGACACTCATTTGTGCAAACGTTCTGTCACTGTTGTCCGGCTTGAAGATGGGATCAAAGCCGAAACCCATCTTGCTGTGCGTTTTTCTTTCTTTGCGGATTATTTCTCCTTTGGCTATGCCTTCAAAGCACATCGGTGATCTCAGCTGCGCAGATAGGTATGCAACTACGGATTTGAACGTCGCTCTTCTGTTATTGGCCCTTTGCATGAGTCTGAGCAAGCCCTTGTTGCCTATCGTCTTGTAAACGTAAGCAGCATAAGGACCTGGGAAACCGTTCAAGGCGTCTACGAACAGCCCGGCATCCTCAACCACAATTGGTAATCTGTATTTTTCAAAAGCTTCCATGACGCTTGCATCAGCGATTTCCTCGAGGCTTTCGCTCTGGATTTCCAAGGACTTGATTCTGAGCATTCCGACTGCTATCTTGTTTTCGGCCAAGACCTCTCGGGCTTCATTGAACTTGTTGACATTGTTTGTAGCGAAAAAAACGAAGTTGCCTTTCAACTGTCTCTCCATGGAATTTCACGGCTCTCTCTTATCTGAAACGTGAAGAGTCATACTCCAAACGGTCTTGCTCAGTCTCTTTCTTTCCTTTCGGCAACGTAGCGCCCTCTTCTTTCTATTTCCCTGATCTTGTCTAAGACGTTTTCTGATGTTTCAGACTTCAAAACCGAAGAATATCCCTCCATCGCAGAGTTAAAACACTCCTCGGCAAACTTGTAATGGGTGCTTTGAAGCGCTCTCTTCATCAGATGAAGGTCAACTCCTCTGGCTTCAAGCTCTTTGGTTTTGTCGCCAAGCCCGAAATCCAAGAAAAAAATCTTGCCCTCCGAGCGTTGAATAAGGTTTGAGGTTGTCAGGTCACCGTGAACTATCCCGTATTCATGAAGCTTGCCTATCAGTTCGCCAATTCTAAAGCATAGACTTTGTCTCTCACTCTTGGAAACTCCGTTGAGCAGTTGCTTCACTTGCTTTCCTTCTATGTACTCCATTATTATGGTGGTGTTCTTGTGATCAACCAAGAAGATTATTGGCGTAGGCACTCCAGCTTTTTTGGCTTCGTGCATCAGTTGGGGTTCATGAATCGTTCGGTAAGCGCGGATTTGCTCATCCAACATTCTGGGGCGATATTCTTTTGGGAGACGCTTCTTCAGCACCACTTTTCTTCCATGCCAATCCGCGAGGTAAAGATTAGCTTCGGCTCCCTTTTTCATCAGCACTGGCTGTTTCATTGCATCCAAGGAATTTCAACCTCTTCAAGCCGCCACCTCAACCGCACTTGACTTTCTTCAATCGCAGTCACCGTGCCGTGTGTGTAGGCCAGAACGCCTGTCCATGCGATCATGGCTCCGTTGTCAATCGCAAACCTGGTCGGCACAACGTCGAATCGAGCGTTATGCTCCCTTGCCACAGATTTGATCATGCTTTGCAGCCTTTTGTTAGCGGCAACTCCACCCGTCAGCAGAACCTCCTCTCTTCCCGTGTGTGCCAGAGCCCTCTCTGTCACCTCTGTGACCATTGAAAACGCTGTCTCCTGAAGACTGTAACACAGATCTTCAAGCCTGTACTCTCCTTTCATAAATAGAGCAACCGCGGCAGTTAGTAAGCCGCTAAGGGACACATCCATGCCCTTAACAGTGTAGGGCAGCTTGATCAACTGTTTCCCAGTTTGCGCAAACTTTTCAACGACAGCCCCGAACGGCAGACCTGGCTTCTGATGCAGTCCGGCCTCCCTTGCAAAAACGTCTAAACAGTTACCCAACGCAATGTCCAGCGTCTCGCCGAAGATTCTATACCGTCCAGCATCGAAAGCCGCAACGATGGTGTTACCTCCTGAGACGTAGAGCGTCAGCGGATTCTTGGTTCCAGTTTCCAGTTTTCCTATCTCGATGTGTGCCACGCAATGATTGATTCCCACGAGAGGAATCTTGAGGTAAGAAGCCAACGCGCGAGCCACGGTTGCTCCAGTGCGAAGGCATGGACCCAAACCCGGGCCTTGAGAAAACGCGATTACAGACAGATTCTGTGGTTCTACTCCCGATTCTTCAACAGCAGCGTCTAAAACCTTGCTTGCCACTTCAGCATGGTGTCTCGCAGCCTCCCGCGGATGTATGCCGCCCTCCAGTGGAACATACGCGTCTATCGTGTTCGCCAATATCTTGCCATTAAATGTTGATATTCCAACGCTGAAATCATCAGCTGACGATTCTATTCCCAAACAGTAACGCTCTTTTGCCTTCTTATTCGTCATTTTTCTCGTCCTTGAACACGATTCTTTGGGTCTTAAACATACACCTTTTTATGTGGACTACCCTAACCCTAAAGGATAGGGCTTCCTGCTTGAACGACAATGCTTGCTGGCACTTCCAGCAGAGGCTTCGTCTCCACAGGCTCCAAGGGTCGTCCCAACCCCGCTAAACCCCTCTCCAAAATATTTAGAGAGGCATTGTAGTCTCTGTCCAAATCTCCGTGTTTGTACTCTTGTGATGTTCCTCTGGGATTTACCCTCACAAACTGCCTGCCAGCGTTTTCAGCTTTGTAGGCTAACATGTGAAGGAACCTGCCCCAAGAGGCGTCCAGAATTTTTCCAGCAAGGTTACAGTTTCTAACCATGTTTGTTATGTTCAAATCTTCAACCGCAATGATATCATAGTTGTTGACGTAGAACCTTGAAAGCTTGTGGAGAAATCCGTTCCTCTGATTCACGAGTTTCTCATGGAGACGTGCCAGTCTCACTCTCTGTTTGCCTCTGTTTTTTGAACCTTTCTTCTTCATCGAAAGTTCCCGCTGAGCTACTTGGATTCTGGATAATGTTTTCTCGTAGAACGCCGGGTTCTCAACCTGACGTCCATCACTATCGGACAAAAAATGTTTCAATCCGACGTCTATACCTACGCTTTTGTTCGTTTTAAGCAACGGTTTTGCTTTACTTTCAAACTGGAATATAGCATGCCATTTTCCAGAAAGCTCACGCTTAATGATAACGCCTTTGATTTTTCCCTCGATTGAGCGGTGCAATTTGATGTTGATTGCTCCAACCTTCGAGAGACACAGTTTCTTTCCATTAAGTCTGAAGCCCGACTGGTTGAAATTTAATGTTTTGAACCATTTCCCCTTGAACCTGAGCTTTCCTGTCTTCCGCCCTTTCCCTTTCATCTTTGATAGCGCTCGAATGTTGCTCCATAGTTGATAGTTGACCATCTGCAAAACTTTAGAATACACTCGATCAAGTTCTGGTTTCCGTTTTTTCAACTCTACAATGAAGTGCTGCATTTTTTTCTGACTGAGCTTTAGCTCTTGACTCTTCGCTGTATTCAGTTCTTCAAGCAGCCTATTATACAGCCACCTGCACAATTCAAGGTGTTCACATAATTTCTGTTCAGTTAATCTCGAAGGGTACAGCCTAAACTTTTGGCTCAGCGCCGGATGCACAGAAACAACTATTATCCAATGGCTTATAACGTTTCGGCTTTCATCCCCACCCTGAATGATAGGGACTCCCTGCCCATGAAGTTAAGAACGTTCGAATCTCCTAGTCATGCTGAGCAGCAACTATGGCACAGCTTGATTTGCATGTTAGGAATCGTGTAGATTTAGAGTGAGGTTTTTATTTGAAAACTGCGTATATTAAAGGGGATTGGAATTGATCGCGATGCCGAAACGCAATGACATGGAACAGAAGGCTCTTCAATTCATCATGAACACCGGTTTCAACGGCGTTCTTCAATCTGACCTGTGGCATGAACTCGGAGCAACTAGCCGAGAAGGCTCTAGGATATCGTTGAAGCTGGAGACTAAGGGGCTCATCCGTCGAGAGAAAGAGCTTCAAGAAGGAAGATGGACCTTCAGACTTTTCCCGAAGAGGTTGCCCGCCTCAATCGATTCGATAGCGGACTGTCCGTGCCTAATGTGTGCAGACAATCCTAGGTGCGACCCATCAAGCGTAACTTCCCCCCAAACCTGTGACCGCCTTACAGACTGGCTCCTTTGCATATCCGGAAGTGCTCAACAAGGCGCCATGGGTGACAGTTAATCTTGCCCAAAGCGTGGATCCAGGACAGGAAAAGAGACTATTACTACCAGAAGGCAAAAAAAGAGAAGTACCGTTCAAGAGCCTCGTACAAGCTGTTTCAAGCAATCCAGAAATATCATTTTATAGAATTCGGCGATGTGGTCGTTGACTTAGGGGCGGCGCCTGGGGGATGGATTCAGGCGGCGAGAAAAACGGCCGGAAAAGGAGGCTTCGTCTTAGGCGTTGATTTGAAGCACATCGAACCGTTTCCCCAGGATTATGTTAGGACAATAATCTGTGACATTATGGAACAGGACGCTGTGCAGCAGATTTCGGAGATGCTTCCAAGAAAAGCTGACGCGGTGATTTCAGACGCTTCTCCCAACATCTCAGGAATATGGGAAGTTGACCATGCCCGCCAAATAGACCTAGCCCAGCAAGCTTTGCAAATAGCCTTAGAGACGCTTAGACCCGGAGGCAACTTCTTCGTGAAGGTCTTCCAAGGAGACATGCTTGACGAGTATACGCACAAGGTGAAGCAGCACTTTGAAACCGTCCTGGTGATAAAGCCCAAGGCAAGCAGGGCTAAGAGTTCGGAGATGTTCATTCTAGGACGGTGCTTTAAAAAGGCCGTTTGAACAGCAAACATAAATTCTATCAACTAATCTATAGTAAACTCGGTGAAAACCTGAGAATCATCGCCGCAGACTCGTCTGCAGCCGTGTTGAACGAGAAGTTCGAGCCCTTATCGATTGTCGCGGCAGCATCAGTCCTGGTGATCCCGCCCTACAGAGAGGCAAGCACGTTCTTGGCAGAGCCGATTTTTGTGAATGCAACCGACGGATCCGAAGTCGTGGTACACGAGGCAGAACTCTGCAGGGAACTCATTGGAAAGGTGAAGGCGGACGTGGTGCATCTGGACATGTCTCTGGGATCTACCCCGCTCGAACAGCTTTCGCCGATTCAATTCACTAACATGAGGATTTCCTCCAGAGCAAGACAACACCTTCTGAAAATCCTGCCACGAACAAGGAAGATTGCAAATGAGATAACGCTGAAGTATGGGGCGGACGTGTTGGCCATAGGCAAGGAAAGCATCCCGGTGAGGGTTGCGGAGTTGACAGCAGGCGCGCACGCAATACTGTACGCGTCTGAAAAGGCCGTCGCCGAAAAGAAGCCCGTCCTACTGGGTTTGCCCTCAAGATGCCAACCCCGTCTCACTGAAGGCGCAGTATACCTCTACTCGCTCATGGCTGCAGAACACGATGTGAGAGGTTTCGCAGAAGATTCAACAGAAGTCCTAGGCAAGATTAATATCGTGGAAATGTTAAACCCAGTTGCAAGAGGCTTCCGAACCTTAAGAATAACACTTAAACACTGAAAGAGGATGCTGAGCACGTGAGCTTAGAATTTTGGAAAAACGCCTCTCCCAGAGGCAGAAGGATCATAATAATCGGGATATTCTTCCTGTTTGCAATATTGGTGAGGGTAGTAGGTGTTCTGGCCCCGCTCAGCTCTCAACAAATTGCAGATGAGAATAGCGAGCTCAACAAGACACAACAGGAAATTCTGAGTATGGATTTTGCACATCGAACTGCCGCAATCTTCCTAAACAACTTCGAGATATGCCTACTAATGTTTGTTCCCATCGTCGGAATCGTGATCGGTTCCATCGTGCTATTCAATACCGGCAGTGTTCTTGCGGCCCAGACAATAACCAATAACGCAAGCCAAGGTCTCAACTTTCCTCCGATTCTAGTCTTGGCGTTGCTGTTCGTTTTTCCCTTCACATGGCTTGAATTCATATCTTACTCCACAGCTCTTTCAGAAAGCTTTTGGCTCATTAGGCGCGGGTTACAGGGCGAATGGAGACGGGAAATCAAGAATCTTGGCAAACTCGTCCTGATCACCGCAGTTTTACTTGTTGCAGGAGCATTAGTAGAAGCATTGCTGGTCTGAACCCTCAGCTTGGCACTCCATGGGCCTGCGGCCGGAAGGTTCAAGGCTCTTCCATCATATTCCGCGGCTTGGCTTTTGTCTTGCCACTTTTAGATTTATGTCTAGGGCCCTTGGACTCTCTGTTATTTCTCCCAAGCTTACAATGTCGACTTTTTTTGAGGCATAGGAAAGAACGTTTTCAGCAGTGATTCCACCGCTGGCTTCGACCAACACTCTTCCGAGAAAACCGGCTTTCTCCAGAACTCCGATTGCCTCTTCGACTTGTTGCGGAGAAAAATTGTCCAACATGATTATGTCCGCTCCTGCCTCTGCAGCTTTGACAGCGGCAGCGGCGCTGGTCACCTCAACCTCAATTTTCTTGCTGAATGAAGCCCTCTCCTTAGCGCTTCTGACAGCATCTTGCAAGCTTCCGACCATCGCGATGTGATTGTCTTTTATCAATATCATGTCGTCGAGATGCAGCCTGTGCGTGTCACCGCCACCCAAAAGAACCGCTTTCTTATCAAAATACAGAAGCCCCGGCGCTGTCTTCCGTGTACACGCAATTCTCGTTTTGAGCTTGGCATTCAGGATTTTTTTCACTAGCTGTCTCGTAGCGGTTGCTATGCCGCTCATACGCGAAAGAAGGTTGAGTAGAGTTCGCTCCACCGAAAGGATTGTCCTTGCGTCGCCAGATATCTTCATTATGACCTCATCAGCCTCTATTTCCTCTCCGTCCCTGAATGACGCTTGAATCTTGAGTCCTAGGCTCTCGAGAAGAACTGTGGATTCTTCGATTCCGGCGGCGATTCCCGGCTCTTTGAATCTCACCTCGGCCTCTCCGGTTGCTCCGGCCGGAACGATCAGCGCGGTGGTTATGTCTCCTTCGCCTATGTCTTCGGCCAACATGTTCCGAAGCTTCTCTTCCAAGATTTTGCGGGGCAAGAACATGTTCGTACTTCTTAGTCTCCTAGCCTAAAACACTTGCCTATTTTTGGGCCATTTCGATTACTGTTCTGACAGCGTTTTCCAGGCCGTTGTACTTCAGCGCTTCTTCTTGGATCTGAGCCAGTCTTCTGCCAGTTTCCTTTTGCAAGCATTGTCGAACTTTTTCCTGCAGTCTCTCTTTGGTCAGCCATTTTTGCAGGATAACCTGCGCAGCGCCGAGTTTCTGTGCTTGTCTTGCGTTCGTAAGTTGTTCGGTGTGGTTTGGTGTGGGCACGAGTATCACGGGTTTGCCGTAGCACATACACTGCGTTATTGTTCCATGACCTGCACGCCCAATAACCACGTCGCAGGCTTTCAGGTACTCGAAGCGATTGGGAACCCACGTGTAGATTGTGACGTTGCCATGCCGGGCAGGTTTGCTGTCAGCGCCTGGGTAGCCATACGACACTACGATTTCATACTCTTCTGGAAACTCAAGCAGAATCTTCCTCAGAACACCGGTTACGAAGGCTTTCTCCAATGTTGGACCGCTTATGGGCACAAAGATAACCGGCCTATCCAAGGGCAGCCTCAGTTTTCTGCGCAGTTCTTCTTTAGTCGACAGTTCATCCGGATGCTTGGGCAATATTGGGCCTATCAATCTCACATTCTTTCTGAAGGATTTGGGGATGTTTAGGTTGCCTTCGCATATCGTGTATGGTTCGGGGAAATCCGGGATTAGAACTGTGTTTCCGCTCGTCCACATTTTGCCAAGGATTGCGAGGCCGATGGAGTCAGCCAGTCTTGCCAAGCGCAGATAGTGTGTTCTTCGCGGGATTATGGGTTGAAACTCATTAAGTATACAGATTCTAGGGATTAGCGCGCGTATTTGTTTGTTTGTTAGTAGGGTCTTCGGAAACGACGATGTACCCTGAAGCAATACTAAGCAAATTGATAACAACATTATTTACACGTTAAAATGATAAGGTGTAAAAAACTTAGGTGCTAACGATTCTTTCCATGAACTTCACGGTACTATGAGAGCTATTATCTATTGATCTTTAGGCGTGTATGTGTGGAAAAAAAAGAGGAAGTGACACGCGTGTCACTTGCGAGAAGATAGGCTTAGGCTTGTTTTTGGAGTTCCTCAAGTTTCTCTACGACTAGGATGTTTGCGTAGTCGTCAACGGTTATGCCCATGCTTTCAGCTTGTGTTTTCAATTTCTGATGAAGGTTCCCTGAAAAGAATAATCGCTTCACACAACCTTCTCGGATACTGTCACATTTATCATGCATCAAGAGGGCGATTACAGAATTGTCCTCATTGACACCGTAGAAAGCTTTGAGTTTCTGAAAGAGTCTTGAGTTTCTTTCGTCTAAACTTACGTTCAGTTTCATGTTCTCTTTTCTCCTTTAGGCGAGCTGTTTAGGCTTCTACAGTGAGTCCAGTTATTTCCTTGAATACTGGGTCCAGATTGTATCGTTCAGCCAGTCTTCGCGGGGTCGGCACAAAGCAGTCTCCGGCGTCTATGTCGGCTCTCACTAGACCCACTATGCAGCGTTCCAAGTATTGAGTTGCTGTTTCTCCGAGTGATTCTTCACTGTCTCGCAGAAGCTTCATTACGCTCTTGGGAATTTTCACGGATACTACTTCAAACTCGATTTTGTCTTTACTTTTTGATTCCATGTTTTCTTTCACCTTTTAGGCATCCTAGTGTATTATACGACAGGGCATATATTTCTTTTGCACCATAGGTGAAACTATAGGTGATGTATAGATACTATCCTGATGAAGGAAAACGAAAAGAAGGAATAGATACAGATTATGCGAGGCTTGCATGGGATAATCGTTTATAGTATCTTGCCTCGACTAGCCGAGAAGCTAAAGCGAGAAGGATTGATTTCAGATTACGATCGTTAAGCAAGAAAAAATCGAGATTTCTAAGGCCTTTTCTAAAATCAGGATATATCCTGATCTTGTTCTTCACACGTCAAACGGAAGGAAGCTTCTGGTTGAAATAGCTAACCCAAGAGATCCCAAGAGATTCATAGGAGAACTGATTTATCCAAAAATGCTTCTTTGGCGTAAGAAGATCACGGCCGACATAGTTTTCGTCCTGAACCCACAAGAACAGGAAACACATAAGAGAAGTCTGTCTCAGATACTTGTGTTAGATAGGTTCTTGCGCTTACCAAAAGGT
Organism: Bathyarchaeia archaeon; assembly: GCA_049512075.1. GTDB lineage: Archaea > Thermoproteota > Bathyarchaeia > Bathyarchaeales > Bathycorpusculaceae > JBEKCD01. The sequence continues at coordinate 19,239 of JBEKXL010000001.1, forward strand.
TCTAGAACAGTCACATGGCCAGGTGAAGACGCGGCTTACAATATCCTGAAAGCCTTCATAACATCGATCCAGTCACGCGCATTGAAAAAAGAAAAGAAGGAATAGACCATGAAAGACAGAGAACCAAGCTTCACTTTAACCTTAGTCTCTCTCCATTTCTCAAGAATGTTGTATTGACAAACTGTTTTTAACCTTCAAAACTTGCCTTTTCCATTGTGGCTATTCTTGCTTTCACCATGCGAAATCCAAAAGTTCTATTTGGATTATCCTCTCAAATTGCCGAGCGTCTGGAATCTAAGCCGGAAGCATTTCCGCGTTTCGCTAAGTGAAGGCAGGTTTGTCAAGCTTAACCGTTTCGAGAACCGCTTGAACGTCCATGATTTGAAGTTTTACTGTTGGAAGCTCAAACCCATGCACGTCTATTTTTCCGTTCTGAACTGGCTGTTTCCTGAGCGTGTCGGCAAGAAGTACAAGGTTCGGTACTGCGTGCCGCCAAATGGCGAGTTCGTCATCGATGTCGATGCCTATCTATCGATCGCGTTCTCTATCCCCGTGGAAAACGATAAGACTGCCTTCCACTTTCTTAACGCGTGCCAATCCAGCCTTTATTACCTAGAGGTTTCTTCTATAATTAAACTCTAGATGCGTTTTTATTTCACCCCAAGATAAGTTCTAGATGCATATAAATCGAGATGAGAAAAAATGAAGACAAAACACATAGTCATAGTGATACTGGCATTGCTGATGCTTTCAAGCGCTACGCTATTGGCAACCGTAAAGGCCCCCGCAACTTGGCCAAATTTGCCGTTAACAACGGTTCAACTTACAGTCGTTAACGGAACAACATCCTACTTCATATCCACACTCAGCGGCGTTCCCGCAGGATTCGACGTTCACAACGGAGTCTACCCAGGCTGGTGCGTAGACCGCTCAGTAACAATGATTAGAAGCGTATCTCACAACGTAAAACTATATTCCAGCCTACCCCCGACATCAGTCCTAAGCAGCATTAACTGGCGCGCAATCAACTACATCCTAAACCACAAACAAGGCAATATGATGGATGTTCAACAAGCAATATGGCACTTCACTGACGCGTTTTCACCAATCAGTGCAACTGCTCAAGCAATGGTCAACGCTGCAAACGCGAATCCGACTTATGACCCAACCAGCGGTGCCATTCTAGCAGTAATATGCCTTCGACAGACCGACAGTGGTGTACAGAACTCTATCATAGAACTCGGCAGGTTGGCAGGGCTTTCGCCTGGATACTGGAAGCATAACGTCAACGTTTACAATGGTGGCCAAGGAAGCTACAGTGGAGATCCCCACATCACACCAGCGCAATTAGAGGCTTACGCGGCGTACATAGCGGCGAATTTCCATCCAGGCTTCACTCTCGCATGGGCCAACACAGAGTTCCAGAACAACGCATACAAAAACATGTGGCTGACTATTGCCAACTGGTTCAACGCAGCAGCAGGCCGACTACCATACGCTGGAGACTAAATACAGCACAATCCAAACCAAACCCCTTTTTTTATTCTTCTTTCGGAATGAATGTTCAGAAGTAACATAGTTTAAGCTATCAGCCCACGTGCTGGACTCTAACGGGTCGATGAAACCATGCACTAAGAACAGGGTGAGGGCAGCATAGTGAGGGTAACCACGATGACGCCTTCACAATCAATTCATTCAAGGTTAAGAGTATGCCAAAACAGAAGATAAGAAACGTGACCGAGTGTTCAGCCTGCCCTAAGAGTGGAACTCAATACTGTTGGACTGAGTGTTCACATAACATCTGGAACCCTAAAATTATTCAATCAAGATAGACCCTTTTGGCTCAAACTTATCTAGTCTTGAACATAGAACAGAAAAAAAGAGGGTTTTGTTTTGGAGGTCAGCTCTTGGTTATAGTTACTTCTGCGTTTAATTGTAAGAATGCAAAGAATGGGCCTGGGATGTAGTAGAAGGTTAACCCGCCTAGGGTTGCTGTTGCCGAAGCGTCTCTTATAGGGCCGTTAATGATAACGTGGTAGGCTCCCGCAACATAATGATAATTCTGGTTCACGGCTGGACGGATTGCCTGCCACTGAGCAGTTAGCTGGGTGGGCACACCAAAATAGTCAACTGTCGTCGAAAGCGTTGCTAGGCCCATGCTCCACTTAAACTCGCCCATAGCCAAATAATTGTCAGCGAACCATATTTGACTGCCAGACGAATCAGTCACTATCGCGAGCATGATGGTTTCAAAGTTTGGAGTAAACTCGGTTCCCATGCTCGTGATAACGATTATGGTCATGTAGTAGCCGTGGTCAGGATTGTAGAGACTCCAGGCAACTGCCCCTTTTTCCAACAAAGTACCCAGTGGTGGCTCCTGATGCGAAGATTGGAGTTGCCAGCATCAAAAAGGCGATGGCTAAAACTGGTATCAACAATTTCTTATTCATTCTCATCTTTCTCCTCTATATTTGATGCACCATAAACCAGTGCATCCGTTGTATCAATAGTGCGACGAAGGAGATAACACTTCTGGAACGCTCTTCCATAGCGCACGCATATATGGTTAACGTAAACAAGTGTTGAACCGGAGCCACGTTTTTGAGTATGCCGTCGTTCTGCTCATGGAACAAGAAAAGGAAGAATAAGCGGCTCTATCTCTTCAACACGTCTTTTGGAGAGATCACTTCAACAGAGCCCTTTGGCGTGATTTCTCGTGCTATAATGCAATTAAACTTGTATATTTTCGTGCCCTGTCGAAGCCAATAGTCTGCAAGCAGACCGGCTTTGTTGCAGCATTGGCACAGGAATTCCTGTGCGTCCCATCCCCATTCGACGGGCACTTGGGGCAGTAGTAGTCCTTTGTAAATGCCTCTTTCAACGATGAGCCCGTCCTCTCCGACCGTGATTTCGGTGCAGTATTCTCTTGGGTTCTTCGCTTCTATCAGTCTTGGCGGCGTGAGCACGCTCACTTCGAAGACTACATGCTCAAGCTCGCCTAACGATAGCGGGGGAAAACGTGGGTCTTGAGTCGCCGCGTTCATTGCTGAGTCGATTACCGCTCGCGCCAAGGGCAAGGTCGGATAGGGGAAACCGATGCACCCTCTTAGTTCCTTTTCTCCCCCTGATATGCTGTTTATCGTGACGAAAACACCACAGGGCTGCAGGAGCTTTTCAGACAGGTTTTCTGGGACATCTATGCATTTTCTTGTTTTCAGGTATTGTTCAACGGCTTTGCGGGCGAGTTCGACGAGGAACGTTCCTTCTTCTGGGCTTAGTTGAAATGACAATCCTGTCTTCTCCGTTAATGGCACATGCTACTGTGCATGACAACGTGTTTAAACGTTTTTAAAAAAGGGTCTAGAACTTTGTGGATTCTTCTTGTATCCCGTCTTTGGTTATTATCAGAAAATCCGTTCCGTCGCCGCTCATGATGTCCCTGCTTATCGCGGATTTCATAGCTTTGACGACCAGCTCTTTTGCTTCTTGAGCACTCATGTTGTCCTTGTATCCTTCTTCTACAACTCCTATGGCGAGTTCTGTTCCAGAGCCTACAACCGTATATTTGTCAGGCAGCACTGAACCCAAGGGGTCAAGCGAGTAGAGTGACGGCCCTTCGTCATCTATTCCACCCACGATTGTCTGCGTGATAAGTGGACCCAGACGACGGTTAAAAAGCAGGTTTGACATCAGTTTCGCCGTCGACCTCACCGAGATAGGCCTGCCAGCGTCAAGGACAAACAGGTTCACGTAGGCCTCCACTTCCCTTATGAGAACCTGCATGTCTGAAACCAGTCCAGCGCACGCTGCGCCGATCAGATCCGTTATTTTGAAGACTTTCTTGCCGGTCTTGCTGACGACAAGGTAACCGTACGAGACACGTTTCTCAGATGCCAAAATGACGCCGTCTTTGAACGTTACGCCTATAGTCGTCGCTCCGGGAATGAACATGTAACCGTCCTGTTGCGATTGCTTTTCCATGTTAGACGCCTTTATCGCTTTTATGCACGGACGACCTATTAAACTTAATGATGAAATGATGGATACTTCTCCAGCGGGAGTTTCCCTTCACGCGCGCGCCTTCGTTCTGACACTGGAGATAGTTGTGGGACATGAAATCATGGCAAGGAAAGGAGAACACTTGAAACTGGTTCGGAATGTGTAGCCTTACAGGCATAGAGAAAGTTCATCTTTAACTTCCCCAGCGGTTCCTTGTTTTTGCATTCCACTAGGTCCAGCATTCGCGGGTTCTTCAGTCTAGATTGTCCTCTTCCTGAAGATTCTGCGCGTTTCGTAGATGCTCAGCATTAGTGCGGCACCGGTTCCTAGCAATGCGAACGTGTAATACCTTGAAACTGAGTCTGGTCTGAAAAGTGTCAGCTGGAACACCAGCATTGCGGCGAAGAACAAAGCATGAAAGAACTGTCTGGGAACAAGGACACCCCTTAACCTGACTGAATCGTGCATCACGACACGGTCAGGCACGTATCCTTCCCCAGGGTCTTCTCCACCAGCCCAACCTCTTCCAACTTGTTCAGGTGGTAGAAAGCAAGCCTAGGACTGCTGAGGTTTTAGGGAGTTTTGCACTTCTCTAATCCCAGTGGGCTTATCGTTCTTCAACACGTACCTGTAGACTTGCAGCGTTACTCCCCTCAACACGTCCTCGCTATTGTTGAGTTTCATTTTTCCCCACAGAAAACACTGGTCTTCTACGTATTCTTCGCTTTCTACGTATAACTTCGTTATACGACTGAAGCGTATGGAGACAGTATGGAAACATGTCTGCAACAACCCTAGTGCAAAGGCGTTCTATTAAGAAAACCTTGATGAGTAAGGCGAAATGGCTACAAAGACAACCTATTTGCCAAATAGGCAACCTATTAAGCTCAATGCCCTAAGAATATCTGGGAAGAGGGCAAGTTGAAATGGTGACGATTCACGCGCAAAAAGCTGGAGACGTCTGGTTCGGCGTCGCTTTCGACGGTGAGCGAATCTTTGCCACCGGGTTTGGCTCCAGTGAGAAGAGCGTTCTGCAGAGCCTAAGGGAGGGTGCTCCGCCGAATGTTCCGTTTCAACGCTTGGAGGAAGCCTCAGCGTTTGCCGAGCGTGTCATTGGTGTTTTGAAAGATGTTTACGATGGAAAAGATGCTTCCGAGAATTTTCATTTCGAAACTGGGCGTTTGTCCGACTACTCTAGAAGAGTTATCGAAGCCGTTTGTTTGATTCCGCCAGGTTACGTTGCTTCCTATGGAGGAGTTGCCCATGCTACGGGTGGAAGCCCGAGGGCCGTTGGACGCGTTATGGCTTTAAACCCTTTTGCGCCACTTTGCCCGTGTCACAGAGTCGTAGCTTCAGATTTCACACTTTGCGGTTACGGTGGAGGCTTAGACGTGAAACTGGAATTCTTGAAGCGGGAACGTAGAGGCTACTCTACCAAGAAGCATATCAAGGTGAGCAGCGGCAAGCTGGAACTGTTTCCTGTCGAGTTTGTGCTCGACAGAGCAGAGAAGGGCAAACGTTAATTGAGCTTGGACTCGTTGTGACTACGTTGCTGGTGGCGTTCAATGGTTAAGCGCGGATTGTATGTTGGAAGGTTTCAGCCTTTTCACATGGGCCACCTCAGCGCGGTGAAAGCGGTTTTGGAGGACGTTGATGAGCTTGTTATCGTCGTTGGCAGTGCTCAGTACAGTCATACAATGGCTAATCCGTTCACCGCCGGTGAGAGGTTGGTGATGGTCCGTTTAGCCTTGGAAGAGGCTGGTCTGGATAGCAGTCGGGTCTGGGTTGTGCCCGTGCCTGACGTGCACCTGCACATGCTGTGGGTTTCGGCGCTGGAGGGATACACTCCCAAGTTTGACCTCGTGTACTCTAACGAGCCTTTAACGCGAAGGCTTTTCACGGAAGCTGGATACAAAGTGAAGGAAATTCGGTTTTTCGAGAGGAAAGTCTACTCTTCAACCGACATCCGGGCGAAGATGGTTAAGGGTGAAGACTGGAAGAACCTCGTCCCGAAGAGCGTTGCCGCTTTCATAATAGAGATAGACGGCGTCAACAGGCTCAGCGATTTGACAAAGAGCGACAAAGCTTAGGACAGGCATGCACCTGTGACTTCAAAACAAAAGACGTGTAGCTGATCGTGACGAAAACCGCTGAAAACAAGCACAGAAGACATTCGAGGAAGACTGCGGACGTGCCATGCCGATTAACGCGCGCGCTGTTTAGTCAGAGCGCGTCAGCACAACCTTGTCTTCGACTCGCACTTTGAAAGTGCTCGCAGCATCGCCCTGATTCACAGAGATTTCGAGGAAATTATGGCTTCCGATGATGGCTAACGGCTGCCGCTTTTCGACATCACCATAAGCCATGCACAGCATCAACGTTAACTCAGTGTTACCAACTTTGACGTTCAGCTTGTCTTTGGTTTTCATTGTCTTAAGCTCTTTTTCTGTGAAACTTGTGACTATGTTTCCGAAATCGTCTATGTGAATCACTTGACCTTCTAACGCGTCTCTTCTTCTGATTATCTGCGCAAATTTCGGCGATAACATTTGGTGAATCTCTGGTCCGAATTCAGCCGGACGTATACCCTTCACTAGGTGAGCTGCTGCTGGCGCGAAGATGTCTCTCCCATGAAAAGTGCTGGAGACTTTTGGCAACATGAATTCGCTGTTGGTCATGCTGTAGACGCGCGTCTTGCCGCCGATGTTTTTCACGGCCAGAGCCAACACACCGTTGTCGGGTCCAACAAAGAAACCTTTGTCTGTCTGCACGATTATAGGTCGCCTTCTCGTTCCCACGCCAGGATCCACGACAGCCACGTGAACGGTGCCCTCTGGAAAGCGAGGGGACGCCGAGGCCAAGACATAAGCGCCCATCCTAACGTTAAACTTATCGATTTGATGAGTTATGTCAACAACCGTTGCGTTCGGGCTTATGCTCAGAATCACTGCTTTCATCTCGGCTGCGTAGGAGTCTCTTAATCCAAAATCCGTCGTCAAAGTGACCAGTGGGCAACCCATGCCACTCTCTCTGTAAACAGCACATTAATTAGATTTCCACGATTCGCGAGAGCTGATGTTTCAGGATGCCCCATTCTCAAGAACAGAATTATCGCATTCATAATGGCCTTCAACGGTACACCCTTGCCGGAAACTTTTGAAGCAGTCGGCGATAGATATGATCAACCACCTCAGGGTTTCTACGACACTTCTTGAGAAAACACTTTGACCGTTTCATAAACCGATGTCGCTGCCGCGATGCTAATCACTGCCAACGAAAATACGTATTCCCTCGTTATTATGGGCGGTCTGAGAAAAACTGCGAGCATAATCAGGGACGTTACAAGGAATATCATGTAGAAGAAATTCCTCGGTATGAGGATTCTTCTGAAACGGATAAGGTTCTCGAGGATTACTCTGTCCGCAGTGTACCCGTTCGATTCTTTCTTGATGAGTCCCGCTTCTTCAAGCTTGTTCATGTGGTAAAGCGCGAGCGTGGGACTGCTCAGGTCTAGTGCCCTTTGAACCTCACGAATTCCGACTGGTCTGTCGCTCCTAAGAACGAACTTGTAGACCTTTAATGTGAGCCCTCTAAGAACGTCTTTCTTTTCACTCACGGCTTTCCAGTCTCCATATGAAAAGAACTGCTTCATTTTATTTGGCTATTGCTGTTCAAATCGCTTGTACACCCGTACAAAAACGTAGAATTAAATCGTTCACCGACAATACATTATCTTGGTGGCGTAGGTGAACGCAAAGAAAGAACTGTTGGCGACATCACTGCTTGCAATAGCTCTTGCTGTAGGGCTCGGAACATTGAGTTTCGGCCTTTTTTCTGAGGCTCCTCCTAACGTTCAAATCGGCGTTTCTGCCAAGAAGAACGGGGCGACCAGCCTCTCCTTTCTCCCTCAAGACCAAGTCCTTCTCGAGGCGCAAGTATCAAGCAACAACGCCTCAGTAGCTGGCGCCCCAGTTACTTTCGAAGTTGAATCGCCGAACGGCACGGACTTTCTCGTGCTTACAGCCAATACTGATAGCCTTGGAACAGCAAACGTCACCTTCCAGATACCTTGGCCCATAATCCTTTCTCCCCAAACCACATGGGAACTAGGCACCTGGCAAGCACAAGCCACGATTCAAATATATGGACAAACGCAAAACGCCTCAACAAACTTCAACTGCGAAACCGTCGCTCCAACAATAGACATGTATACAAACAAAGGAGGACATGGACCCAACACTACGGGAGGAACCTTCACAACCAACGAAACCGTGAGAGTATACATCGAAACCAGAAACGAATTGAACAAGACAGCGTCTAGCCAGCTCATAGGCTTTCAAGAATCCGTCTGGGGAGGAGGCAGCAATTTCAACCCAATCGCAACACCAATTACAAACGCCTCTGGAATCGCGACGCTAGGCTTCAATCCAACAATACCTGACACCGCCGCCAAATACATGTGCATCGCGACATGGACCACCGTTTTCAACTTCGAGGATATCAATGTGACCGACGCCATGACTTTCACCGTGCAACTTGGTCCTTGACTCGGCTAGCCTTCTTGTTCCAGGCACCTTTTGCCTTTGCACGCGTTCATGAAGATACAGTCTCTGAACGGCATCATCATTTCTTCTGAAGCATGTACATTATCGTCGAAATCTACAGGAGCATCTTTGATGAGGACAACCGGAGTCTTCTCTGCAGCCTCGCCCATCAACAAATGAGCCGCAGAAGCCAAATCATCCGCCACTGCATGCCTAGTAATCAGTATAGTCCTTCCGTACAAGTCCTTTCTCCCTCTCCATTCCCTTATCGGATTGAAGCCTGCAACCGCCAAAGCTAATCCAACGGTGCCTATCCGAAGGGGAATCAATCCACTATCAACAACAATCACAGCGACCCGCTTACCCGTCCTGCGGTTGATTTCACCCCTGAAAAACCTCAACCATTCAACAAGGTTCTCAGGCCACAGCACAGCCGAACCAACAGGCGCGTTCTTGCTGTCTATGCCAGCATTTGGTGTGATAACACTGTCTTTAAGCGTTAGGACAGCCTTTTTAACACCACCGTAGACCTCTCCAGCTTCAAGGAGAACAAGCTCGGCAAATCCGGGCTCCAGTGAATATTTTTTCGCCAGTCTCCTCGCCTTTTCTGACGGTTTGACCTCGCTCAGTTTCACAACACGACCTTGAGCGCAGGACACGATTTTTGAAGCCAATGCCAATACGTCATTGTTTTCAACCTCAAGCTGTTGTTTTCCCAAGGCTTCATGAACTAGTTCAGCCAAATCATCGCCAGGTCTTACAATGCGCGTCCTTACAGGGTACAGTTGCATGTACTTTCATCCTCCGTGCACGATTGGGACAAAAACCACTTCGTCCCCATCTTTGATCATTGTTTCGAAACCGTCCAAGACGCTCATCTCTTTTCCATTCACGATTACAAGCATGTTAGTTTTCGGGCCTTCAGATTCTGGATCGATCAAAGCTGGCTCAAGTTTGGGCAGTTCTTTGGCAATCATCTTGACAACGTCTCTGATTGGAGAAGATCCTTCAAGCCTGAGTTCAAGCATGTTCTTGCCGGAAAGACTGCGGAAAGAACCTATGAACTTAACGCCTACAGCCATTCTATTGTTCCTTCTCAATCACAAAACCACTATCACAGACACATCGTTGACGTTTGTGCCAGTGGGTCCGGTGAGGATGAGGTCGCCGAGCCTTGAAAAGAAGTGATACGAGTCATTTTCGGCCAGAAACTTTTCAGGAGCTAAACCCATTTTCAGAGCCCTTATCACTGTTTTCCCATCGATCACCGCTCCTGCTGCATCGGTCGGTCCGTCTACACCGTCTGTGCTGAGAGAAGCCAGTGCTATTCCCTCGGACCCTTTGAGTCGTGAGGCAGCGGCCAACGCCAGTTCCTGGTTTCTTCCACCTAGCCCCTTTCCTGTTACGGTCACGGTTGTTTCTCCGCCTGCAACTATGCCTGCAGGTTTTGGAGCGGGATTTGCAGAAACTGAAACTTCTGTGGCTATTGAGGCTAGCATGACGCCTATATGTCGAGCTTCCCCTTCCATGGTCGCAGTCAACAAGAGCGTATTGAGATCCGCAGTTTTCAGCTGTTCACAGGCGGCCAAGCTTGAGGATCTGTTGTTTCCGACCACGACGTTGTAGACCCTCCTGAATGCTTCATCATCGGCCTTGGGGGTTTCCGGGATAAGTCCCTTCTCGCCCTTTGACAATACCTTTCTAATAGACTCTGGAGCCGTAGCCCATAGACTGTACTTCTTCAAGACGTCTATGGCTTCTTTGAATGTTGTTGAGTCGGGAACTGTTGGGCCTGAAGCAATAAAGTCTAGAGGATCACCCACAACGTCAGAGAGGATGAGGTTCAGAATCGTGGCGGGATAAGCCTTTTTTGCCAGCCAGCCACCCTTGAAGTCTGAAATGTGTTTTCGGACCGTGTTGACCTCGTTTATCGTTGCTCCTGACTTCAACAAAGCCTGCGTCATCTCCCTCTTATCTGCAAGTGAAATGTTCCCACGTGGGAGAGGCATCAGGCTTGAACCGCCTCCCGAAATCAAGCATATAATTAAGTCGTTGCGTTCTGCTTGTTCCACTATGTCCAGCATGCGTCGCGTTCCTTCAACTCCTGCCTCGTCCGGAACCGGATGGTTCGCTTCGTGAAGCTTGATTCTGCTTGTTCTGTTCTTGCTGCCGTGAGGAACGTTGACGAGCCCGCCTGTTACTCGCTCGCCGAGAATCTGTTCAAGCGCTTCAGCCATTGATCCACTTGCTTTGCCACCGCCCACAACGTAAACACTCTTCAGTTTCTCCAGATTGAAAGAGAGCTCATCAACCGTCAGCGTCGAGTCATCGAGAAAAAGCTTAGATTTCAACATCTGCTTTGGATCAACTGCGTTCAGCGCAGTTTGAAGACTCGTTAGAGCCAATTTCCTTGCTTTTCGGTTGAGCCGGGTCTCTCCGTTCTCGACAAGCTGTACCATGTTCCTAATCGCAATCATCTGTATGGCCCATTGCAGTTTTTTCAATGGTTAGTGCGTAAGTGTAATAAGTCAACGCTAATAAAGAATTCCGCAAATCAATGTTTGGTGAACTGCATGCCAAAACTAGAGATATACGTCACGCGACAACTGCCAGAGAGAGGCTTGAAAATAATAAGGAAATACTTCGACACCGAAGTCTGGCCAGAATATGGCCCGCCGCCGAAGAAGACTATAATAGAAAAGGCCAAGAACGTGGACGCCCTTGCCACACTTTTGTCCGACAAGATAGACACCGAAGTCTTTGACGCTGCACCGAAATTGAAGATTGTCTCACAGCTGGCGGTAGGCTTCGACAACATAGACCTGCAAGAAGCCACTAAGAGAGGCATCTACGTCACGAACACGCCTGAAGTGCTGACCGATACCACCGCAGACTTCGCATGGGCTTTACTTATGGCAGTCGCGAGACGAGTCGTTGAGGCAGACAAGTATGTTCGCACTGGCCAATGGAAGGTCGGATGGCACCCTGACATGATGACGGGCCGAGACGTTCATGGCGCAACCATAGGCATCGTGGGCGCTGGCAGAATAGGCTATGCGATGGCGAAGAGAGCAAAAGGGTTCGACATGAAAATCCTCTTCTACGATGTCATCCCACGACCAGAGATGGAAAAAGACTTCGGTGCAAAACGCATGGACCTTGACGCGCTACTGAAGGAAGCGGACTTCGTCAGCATTCACGTTCCGCTCATGAAAGAAACGCATCACTTGATGAACGAACAAAAATTGAAGTTGATGAAGAAAACGGCCTACTTGATAAACAATTCACGCGGACCAGTTGTTGACGAAAAGGCCCTGTACAAGGCATTGAAAGAAGGTTGGATAGCCGGTGCAGGACTGGACGTTTTCGAGCAAGAACCAGCGCCAGTGGACAGTCCGCTGCTTAAGCTTGACAGCGTTGTGGTCGCTCCGCACATTTCAAGCGCAAGTCTTGAGACCCGCTCGAAAATGGCTGAGATGGTGGCAGATAACCTCGTCTCCTTCTTCGAAGGAAAGAAGCCGCCGAACCTTGTCAACCAAGATGTGCTGAAAGTGCGTCCATTGTCAAAGCAGATTTAAACGTGAGATCATCATAGACCCACCTGCAAATAGTTAAATACCCCTTTTCTTCTTACCTTCAATTTCCTTTCAGCACAAGGTGACTCATGTGGACTCTATCTTTGCAGATAGAATGAAAACTCTTGGAACGGAAACAGCCTTCGAGGTGCTCGCAAAGGCCAAGGCGCTTGAGAAGCAGGGAAAAGAAATTGTGCACTTGGAGATAGGCGAACCGGACTTTGACACGCCAAAGAACATAAAAGAGGCAGCAGCTAAAGCGCTGAGTTCAGGCTACACGCATTACACTCCATCTGCAGGCATGCCGGAACTGAGACAAGCTGTGGCAGACTACATTTCCAAAACCAGAAAACTGGACGTGAAACCGGAAGAAGTGGTCATCACACCTGGCGGAAAGCCGATAATGTTCTTCAGCATCTTAGCGTTGGTGAACCCTGGCGACGAAGTCCTGTATCCAAACCCAGGCTTCCCAATATACGAATCTATGATAAACTTTGTCGGCGCCAAACCCGTTCCAATACAACTCAAAGAGCAGAACGAGTTCGGCCTTGACCCTGAATACGTCAAGAAGATGATAACGAAAAAGACCAAGATGATCATTCTCAACTCTCCAGAAAACCCGACAGGCGGAGTGGTAACGCGAGAACAGCTCAAAGTAGTAGCTGACAGCATATCCGGCAGAAATGACGTGTTTGTGCTTTCAGACGAAATCTACAGCAGAATAATCTACGAAGGCAAGCACGAAAGCATAACGCAATTCCCGGGAATGAAGGACAAGACAATCCTTTTGGACGGGTTCTCAAAAACGTATGCCATGACCGGCTGGAGACTCGGCTACGGAGTTATGAGAAAGGACTTGGCTGAAAAAGTTGCCCAACTGATGACGAACTCAAACTCGTGCACCTGCGCTTTCACCCAATTAGCCGGGGTTGAAGCCTTAACAGGACCGCAGAAAGAACCAGAAAGAATGGTTGAGGAATTCAGAAAGAGACGAGAAGTGATAGTTTCCGGCCTGAACAACATCGAGGGCATAACATGCAAAAAGCCACATGGAGCTTTCTACGTGTTTCCGAACATCACGGGAACAGGCATGGACTCTCGCACGCTCCAAGACCACCTGCTCAACAACGCTGGCGTGGCAGTTCTAGCAGGCACATCCTTCGGAAAATACGGTGAAGGCTACCTGCGCTCATCCTTCGCCAACTCCGTTGAAAACATAAAGAAAGCCTTAGACCGCATAGCAAAGGCTGTTAAGAAAAAATAAACCTCTCTAATCTTCCACTTTTTCCTCGGTCAGAGTCTCAACTATGTCGGAGGCTAGACGCACTAGATCGTCGGCCTGTTTCATGGCCTTCTCGCCGTCGACTTCTTCAATCTGGGTCAACTGCTGAAACATCGCCTCAATTTCAACCAGAAACCTCAAAATGGGATCCGTAATCGGAGCCTGCGTCTTCTCAGCCGTTTCCCTCACAACTATCTCCACGAAGGCGGGCTCTCCCAGACTGTAGTAGATGGCGTTCCTAGCTTTTCTGATGGCCTCCAGAACCAAGCTTGGAGCCATGTAGGGCATTTTTCTTGCGGCCTGAAGCTCCGCCTTTGCTTCGCGCAAGTATCGCAATGCCCAGCTTCGTCTGTAATCATCCATCATTACTGTTCGCCCTTAATTCGACTGAAAGAACAGCCGAGTTTAAGCAAGGCTACGCGCCCTCTGGCGCTTCCTCCGTCGATTCCGCCCCTTCCGGCTCTACTCCCTCGGAGGTCTCCTCTTGCAGTTGCCTTTGTTCTGCCGCCACAAACCGAGTTATGTAGCCCGCGATCTGGTTCAGAACCTTGGGCGTTCCTCCCTGCACTAGACTGTTAACCAAATGCTTGTTGTTCTCAAAATCATTAGAGAATTTGTCAGGAAATCGTTTGATAAGCTCCTTAGCTGTTCGTTTGATTTGTTCTGTTCGCACGTTCCCCAAACTTCACGGTCCTCCGAATGCTCTTGACTTTCTACTCACTCCAACGCAAGTAAATTCTAGTTTGAACTGTCATAAACCAACCATACTAATTTAAGCTTACCCCATAGCAATTGCAAAATGCCCTATCCAAGACACATCGGAACCATCCGTGCCAATCGCTTGCAGACAGAACCTCATCCCTTAAGCGCAAAGCAGACAAGACTGAAATCAAACAAGTTCATCTTCACTCCAGCTTCACATCAAAGAAATCTTGGAAATTCCTCAGTATCTGCTCCGCAACTTCTTCTGCGCTCATGTTTTTTACCTCTGCGAAGGCCGCAATCACGTTGGGGATAAAAGCGGGTGTCGTTCTTTTTCCTTCAAAAGGTTTTTTGAAAAAGCGAACGGGCCCGTCAGTCTCTGTTAACAGATTGGTCAAGGGCACCATTTTGACCACGTCACGTATGCCGTCTGAATAGGCTGCCGGCGGCCCCTCAGTGATATAGTAACCTCTTTCGACAGCCTTAACGAGCGCGCTGATGGGATTGCTGAACCAGTGCAGCAACACCTTCTTGAGCTTGTAGGAGGGAAGCATGTCGACAATCTGGACAGTCGTGCCCCGTGAATGGATAATAGCGGGCAGACCAAGCTTCTCAGCCAAACGCAGCATCAAATCAAAAACTTTCACCTGTTTATCCCATATCTCCATATACTTGGAATCCAGCCCTATCTCGCCCAAAGCGACAAACGCCCTATTCCCCCTCTGCGCTGAAATCAACTGTAACACTTGATTAAGCTCATCCTCCTTCAGACCCTTCACAGTCCAGGGATGGATACCCAACGCAGCATAGACCATCCCAGGATGTCGCTCTGTCACTTCTAAGGTTCCTTGGCAGGTTTTCAGGTCTATGGAGTTTGAAACCAAGGCCACCACACCTGAGTTCTTGGCTTCAGTCAGAACTTCACTGACAACTCCAGCATACTCCTCGTCTGAAAGATGAATGTGCGCGTCAACAAACTTCATTGACAACCACTTTGAACACCACTCATACAACATCTGCTTTTATAAATTCGCCTGGGAACAAGCTTTTAACAAGCTTTTTTCACTTATGTCTAAACCTCCAGTTTGTTTCCAAGATGCGCTGTTCTCAGTCGAACTCAAGAGTACGTGAGTTGTCCCTAGTAGCGCGCGCGGAACCGATAAGCCTAAATACGGCTTTAAATAGTAAAAGAGGCTACGGAGGACTCTTTGTGGTCGATTTAGAGTTGGCTGTAGCCCCAATGCATAGACTGTGCAAAAAGGCTGGAGCTGACAGAGTTAGCGAAGCAGCAGCGAAAGAGCTAGCAAAAGCCTTAGGGGAAATCGGCGTAAAAATCGCCAAAGAAGCTCTAGACTTCGCAATGCACGCTGGAAGAAAAACTATAAAGTCTGAAGATATCGAAATCGCAGCCAGAAAAGTCATGGGCAAATAAACCTTTTTTCCCAGTTTCTCCTTTCTTTTTATCAAAATGGCGCAGACCGATACAATCGAATACCTGTCTTAATGTGGAAAACCCTTAAGAACTTCGAACAGACTTCAATATCAGAAGCTGATAAACATGGGTGGAAAGAAGAAGCTCAACCTGAAACAAATGGAACGAATGCAAGACAAGAAGGATGAGGAGGACAAAGAAAAGAAGAAGAAAGAGAAAGGCGGAGCACCGAAAGAAAAGAGAGCTTCGGCAGTGGTCCCGCCAGACGCGAAAAACGACAAAATCATCGCTGAGCTTAAGAAAATGCACGTTTTAACCCCTTACGCCGTATCCACTCGATACAACATAAGAATTAGCGCCGCCAAGGATTTCTTGGAGGAGCTACAACAAAACGGCACGATTCAACTCGTTTCTGGAAGCCACAACATCAAAATATACAAGGCAGACTGAACCCTTCCCACCTTAGCAACTCATTCGTCTACGCATGTGTCCGATCGACTGTTAGAAGGTTAGAACCTGTTTGGATTTTCCCAGGAGAATCTACACAGAAGAGGAAGTCAACAAGGCCAGAGAACTGGTTGAGAAGGGATACAAACACAGTTTGATATCTGAAGGCAGTCCAGCCTTCAAGCAGAAGGTAAAAAGAGCACTCGAACTGGTCAAAGCTGCGGGTTACTGCGATTTTTTGAGAACTTACATTCGTGCAATAAAGGAGATTGACGGCCTGACCCAGCTCCGACAGGCTGACGCTGCAATATGGGCGAACATGTACGCCGTGGAGAATCCCGTTGACGCGGCCAGTCTTCTTGTGCAAAAGGCCAACTACATGAAGGAATACCTGGAGGGCAAGCTCTACTATGGTGGAGCAGCGGAGAAACGTTCAGACGAAAAACGCATAGAATTTCTCAAAGTGTTAGAAACCAAGAGTCAGGAAAAGCAGGTTAGAGAAGAGTGTGAGAGAATCCTGAAGCTGTGGAGAGAGGGTTACTGGGTGTATTAGACGCTTTCAACCCTGATTTTTGTTCCGCTCTTCACCCTTTTGAATAGCTCAAGGTTCGCAGTGACTTTGCCCAAGATGCTCACAGGGCTGTAAGGCTGCGAGCTGCCATGGAAGATGCATATGGCGCTTCCCATCGGCCAAAACGCGATGGTGCCGACCTCGACGGTGCCCTTGGCCTTCTCTTCTCCCATCTTAATCGGCGTTCCGAAGTACACCTCTTCCTTCCACATTGCCACTCTGCCCTCTATGGGTAGTTTCCTCACTATCAGATCCACAGTCCTAGGCGCGAGAAAGCGAACCAGTTCTCCTTCTGCCTCGCCCAGACCCTCGACTATAAACTTTACTTTTACGCGGGATATCTCTGCTTTTTCTTCACTCATTTTTCTTTCCGTCTTCTTTGAATGAACTCGTCCAGTATCTGCTCGAGAGAAACTGGCCCCAAAACTTTGAGCTCATACTTCACTCTTACAGTGGGCTTGTTAATAGCTATGACTCTTCTGAGGTCGATGGGTGTCCCGATGACTACAACGTCGCAGGGTGTCCGATCGATGGTCTCCTTTAGCTCCGCTATCTGTTTTTCACCGTAACCCAACGCAGGAAGAACGGCCCCCAAATGCGGGTACTTCCTGTACGTTTCCTTTATCGAGCCCACCGCGTAAGGTCTTGGATCAACCAGCTCAGACGCACCAAAATTCTTCGCGAACACCACGCCGGCTCCATAGGACATGCCACCGTGCGTTACCGTGGGTCCATCCTCAATCGCCAGGACTCTCTTTCCCCGGACAGCTTCTGGATTCTCAGCGGTTATGGGTGAAGCCGCTTCCAGCACTGTAGCCTTTGGATTAACGGACTTTATGTTTTCTCTCACTTGTTTGACCTTCTGTGGATCAGCAGTGTCAACCTTGTTTATTATAATGACATTCGCCATTCGCAGGTTGGTTTCACCGGGGTAGTATGTCAACTCGTTTCCTGCCCTGTGAGGGTCGGCCACGACGATGTTTAGATCAGGTCTGTAGAACGACATGTCGTTGTTGCCTCCGTCCCACACTATCACGTCGGCTTCTGTCTCGGCTTCTCTCAGAATCTCTTGATAGTCAACTCCTGCGTAGACGATTATTCCGTTGTCGATGTGCGGCTCGTACTCTTCTCTTTCCTCAATCGTGCACTCATACCTGTCCAAATCCGCGTAAGAAGCGAAGCGCTCGCACACCTGTTTTCTCAAATCTCCATAGGGCATCGGATGTCTAACAGCTGCAACGTTCAGACCTTTGCTCTTCAAGATCTTTGCAACCTGCCGGGAGGTTTGGCTCTTGCCTGATCCTGTTCTGACTGCGCACACGGAGACAACGGGGACCTCAGCCTTCAGCATAGTTGTCTTGGGCCCCATCAGACGAAAGTCCGCACCGTTTGCCAAAACTAAGGAAGCCTTGTGCATAACATACTCATGGGAAACGTCGCTGTAAGCGAAAACAACCTGGTCAATATCATGCTCTCTTATCAGTCCGGGGAGCTCCTCCTCCGAGCATATTGGTATCCCATCCGGGTACTTTGAGCCGGCAAGCTCGGTCGGATAGCGGCGTCCTTCTATTCCAGGTATCTGGGTGGCTGTAAAGGCCACGACGTCATATGCGTCGTTGTCTCGGAAGTGAACGTTAAAGTTGTGGAAGTCTCTCCCGGCGGCGCCCATTATTATAACCTTGATTTTCTGCATGATGGAATCCTCCGTTAAAACCCCAAATCTGGGGGTTCAATACTAGCGCGCGCATTCCATATAAACCTTAACGTTGCGGCGCTATTTTAGTAATTGTAGGACACTGTCGCTTATGTAGTCTATTTGTTTCGCTGTGACTCCAGGATGGACTGGTAACGAGAACACCCGTTCTGAGGCTTTTTCTGTCTCTGGAAGTCTGTATCTGCCGAACTTGCGGTAGTAGGGCATGAGGTGTATTGGGTTCACGTAGCAGATGAACGCGTCTATTCCCTTCTGCTTCAGCTTCTCAACAACGTCGTCTCTCTTTTCCTTCTTTGCTTTTTTCAATCGGACAGTGTAGAGGTACCAGGAGCACTTGAAGCCCTCTGGTTCGCTTGGCAGTTGAAGACCCTTTGCCTTCTCGAGGTTTTCAGTGAGTCTTTTCGCGTTCTGGCGTCTTCTGGCCACAAACTTCGGCAGCTTTTTGAGTTGTTCGACACCTATGGCGGCTGCTATTTCCGGCATGTGGTAGTTGTGTCCAAGCATCAGAGATTGATACTTCTTTTTCTCTCCGTGACTGCGAATGTACCGTGGAATTTCCGCAATCTCGTCGCTGTTCGTTGTTATCATGCCGCCTTCGCCCGTTGTCATGTTCTTGCTTCCGTAGAAACTCCAGCACGCAGCGTCAGCAAAGGCTCCCGCAGGTTTTCCCTTGTACGTAGCTCCGTGAGCCTGAGCTGCATCCTCAATGATTTTGAGCCCATGCTTGTTGGCAATCTCTCTTATCGGCTGCACGTCAGCGGGCATGCCATACAGGTCAACCGGCATTATCGCCTTGGTCTTCTTCGTCACAGCCTTCTCAACCGCCTTCGGAGAAACGGTGTACGTGTCCGAGTTTATGTCAACAAAGACTGGTTTTGCTCTGTTGAAGACTACGACCTCGGCTGTAGCCACAAACGTGAAGCTTGGCAAAATGACCTCGTCACCCGTCTTGACGCCAGCCGCTGCAAGAGCCGAATGAAGCGCAGCCGTTCCAGAGTTCATGGCTATTCCGTGCCTTGCCCTTACAAATCTGGCAAAGGCCTTCTCGAACTCTGTGACCTTCGGGCCTGCACCCAGGCCGGATGTGAGCACACCGCTCTTCAGGACTTTGACAACAGCTTCAATCTCTTCCTCGCCAATCTGCGGAGCATTAATCGATATCATCCCGACGCCTTCCAGTTACTATGTCGGTCTTATGTTAATAACTTCCGCCTTTCGACTCAAGTTTGCAGGTCGAAGAGATTATAAGAACCGATTGGCCAAGCCTTTCACTCTGTTGAGAAACTCTTCCTTTTCTCTTTCGACCTCTTCCATTCTTTTCGACAGAAACTCGAGTTCCTCGGATATTTCCTCGAGCCACTGTTCCATCGCCAAGCTGCACTCTTTGTCGGTCATTTTTGAGAGGTATTTTGAGACATCTTGGGCCGCATTCTTCTCTAGCGAGTGTAGGGGATAGTTGATTTCCTGAAACTTTGAGAATGGAAAGAAGTGCCTAGTTGAGCGTGGTTCCATGAGGTGGCCACTCATCCCAGCTGAAATAACTTGTTCGATGGTTATTTCCTTGTCCACGCCTTCTGTGTATCGGTGTATTCTCCTTTTTCCAACGTGTATCTTCTGGTTCTTGAAGACATCGACGAGAATGACTGGTATCAGCTCGTAGCCAAGGCTCTTCAGTGCGAGCCAGCGGTGCATCCCGTCCAAGATGACATGGGTCTGTTCATCGGCTATTATCGGATGCTTAAGCACATTATCCTTGAGGATTTCTTTTCTCAAGAGCTCAAGGTACAGCGGGGAACCTTTTTCATGCGGCTTGAGCTGGTCAACTCGCAGCAAGGTCACTCTTGCATCGGTGTTGTCGACCTTCAAAACTGTGGATGTCGCATGATTCACCTTTTAGTGGCTGAACGTCGGAACTTCGATTTTTTCGGGCTCGTACTCTACGAGTTTGCCCGAGAGGTATTGTTCGTAGGCTGATAGATCGAGGAGGCCGTGTCCGCTGTAGTTCATGGCGATGACTTTTTTTTCGCCTGTCTTTCTGCATTTCAAAGCCTCGTCCATCACGAACTTCAGGCTGTGGGCGGTTTCGGGAGCCGCTATCATACCCTCCGTTTGAGCTAGAAGTTCGGCAGCCTCGAAGACCTCGGTTTGGTTGTAAGCCACTGAACGGGCGTACCCTTTATGAATCAGGTAGGAAATGAGCGGTGACATACCGTGGTACCTTAGGCCCCCCGCATGGACTGGTGGACAGGCGTAGTCGTGCCCTATCGTCAGCATTTTGATGAGCGGAGTCATCTTGGCGGTGTCTCCATAATCGTAGGTGTAGACCCCTCGGGTTGTGTGTGGAACGGCTTTGGATTCACAAGCAACAAATTCTGTGTTCGTTTTTCCTTTGAGCTTGTCCACCATGAAAGGGAAACAGAAACCGCCGTAGTTGGAGCCGCCTCCTATGCAGCCGCAGACGACATCCGGGGCCACGTCTATGTGTTCAAACTGTTTCTTTGCTTCCAACCCAATTATGGTCTGGTGCATCAGAACATGGTTTAGGACAGAGCCCAGAGAATAACGGGTGCCTTCGTGTGTAAGCGTGTCTTCGATGGCTTCGCTTATGGCGATGCCGAGTGTTCCAGGATGATTTGGATTCTCTTTCAGCAGCTTCCTGCCAAAAACTGTTTGATCGCTTGGTGACGGAAACATTTCGGCTCCGTACAACTGAGCCATCGTCCTTCTCCCAGGCTTGTTCTGATAACTCACGCGAACCATGTATATCCGACATTTGAGTCCGAAGAGCGAGGTTGCCAAAGCCAAGGCTGTGCCCCATTGCCCAGCCCCCGTCTCAGTCGCCAGCCTCTTGATTCCCTGCTTCATGTTGTAGTATGCCTGTGCAATGGCTGTGTTGGTTTTGTGGCTGCCTGCTGGGCTGAAGTTTTCACATTTGAAATAGATGTGGGCGGACGTCTTGAGGGATCTCTCGAATCTTCTGGCGCGGTAGAGTGGTGTTGGACGGGGCAGTCTCAGATACGCGTCAAGCACGTCGTCGGGTATCCTCACGAACCGTTCTGTTGACATTTCTTGTGCTACGAGTTCCTTTGCGAATATTCTTTCAAGAACGTTAGGGCTTATCGGCTTTAGTGTTGTTGGGTCCAGTGGAGGGGGCAGAGGCTCTGGAAGATCCGCTTGGATGTTATACCAAGACGCGGGTATTTCATCAGGCTCTAACTGTGTTACACATTCTCTATTCTTGCTCATAGTTGTCATTTCGGCTTCTCCTATGTACATTTGTGTTCGTTTGTGTATGTTAATGGTCTAACTAGTATACAGGAACATATTTATACTTTATTGCACGGAAATGTACATTAAGGAAACCGTAACATGTGGAACAACGCTAAAAGATATTTTGAGGGTCATCCAGAAAGGCTTAAGGTAGCTCGTGTACTGATAGAAAGCGGGCTGGCCGTGAGAAACAGGAAAATCTATCTTAACGAAATTGAAATTCCGCCTGTCCGAGTTGCACGGGCTGCCGGAGTGGATAGGCGAACAGTCGTAGAGACGTTGAAGGCCATTGGATCTGACCGTGAACTTCGATCGATATTTGAAGACATAAGGCCCGCTGGGCATTCGCTAAGGGAAATTGCCAAGCATCTGAACCTCGGTGTGGTTGAAATAACACCCGTGGACGCCAAGACCCCGGGCATATTAGCAGGGTCTGCCATGATTTTGGCAAAGAATGGCCTGAGCATTAGACAGGCAATCGTTGACGACCCGGAACTTTCACCGGAACCCAAACTCACGTTGATTGTTGAGAAAAAAATCCCTGGAGAACTCATTCCAGAACTACTGAACGTAAAAGGAGTGGCCAAGGTTTCAATCTACTAGATGGCCAACAGTGATACCCTCAAAGTTACGGATTTGAGCACACTTCGCGTTGCCAAGCTTTCGCAGGGTCTAGACATCAAAAACGTACGTTCTTGACAGAAAGGATAATAGAGAACTTCAAGCGCAGTTTATTCATTCATAGTCACGGACGGCTGACTGATGACCAGAATTGGCGTGTACGTTTGCCACTGCGGCCTGAACATCGCCGGAGTCGTTGACGTGGAAAAGGTTGCCGAATACGCCAAAACCTTGCCAGACGTCGTCGTATCCGAGCATTATACTTACATGTGTTCTGAACCTGGACAACGCATGATTCAGGAGGGTATAAGGAACAAAAAGCTTGACAGGATCGTCATCGCAACGTGCTCGCCTCGAATGCACGAAGAAACGTTCCGGAGAGCAGTTGCGGAAGCTGGACTTAACCCATATCTGACGGAAATAGTCAACCTGCGAGAGCAAGTTTCTTGGGCGCACACTCATGAACCTGAAAAGGCGACGGAAAAAGCTAAAGCGCTTGTTAGGATGGGAGTGGCCCGCTCTCGACTCTTAGAACCGCTTGAAAAACGCAGAGTGAGCGTTGAGAAAAGCGTCTTGGTTGTGGGCGGAGGAATCGCGGGCATACAGGCCTCGTTGGACCTCGCTAACGCAGGGTTTCCTGTCTACCTTGTAGAGAAAGCCCCAAGCATCGGCGGACGCATGGCACAGCTGGACAAAACCTTCCCAACTCTCGATTGCAGCGCGTGCATACTGACGCCTAAAATGGTTGATGTAGCCAAAAATCCGAACATCACAATGCTGACAAACGCTGAGGTCACCGACGTGAAGGGCTTTGTCGGCAACTACGAAGCTACAATCCTCAAGAAGCCGAGATACGTGGACGAAAAAAGATGCGTGGGCTGTGAACTGTGCGCGCAAGTGTGTCCAGTCAAAGTTCCAGACAGGTTTAACGAAAACTTGACACAAAAACGTGCCATATCCATCTACTCGCCGCATGCCGTGCCTAATATCGCCATAATCAACCCGGGCTACTGCCTCAGACTGAAGTATAACAAGGGCGTTTGCGGCAAGTGCCAAGAGGCATGCGAAGCTAAGGCCATAAACTTCGAGCAGCAACCTGAAACGATCCAGGTAAAAGTGGGCGGCGTGGTCCTGGCTGTAGGTTCCGAGGTTTTCAACGCCTTGCAAATGACGGAACTCGGTTATGGACGCTTCAAGAACGTGATTTCGAACATCGAGTTTGAAAGGATTTCAGACGCGTCTGGACCGACAGGAGGCAAAATCCTCTCTCCGAAGAACGGTAAGACACCCAAGACAGTTGTTTTCATCCAGTGTGTGGGCTCTCGAGACAAGCGTTTCCACGAGTACTGTTGCCGAGTCGGCTGCATGGTAACCCTGAAACAAGCGATTCTGGCGAGAGAGAAAATCCATGAAAACGTGAAGATATACGTCTGTTACATCGACATGCGAGCCTTCGGCAAGGGCTACGACGAGTTCTACAGACGCGCAAGGGACATGGACATAGACTTTATCGCGGGCTTACCCTCTGAGATCCACGAGTCGCCAGACGGTTCACTCTACTTCGACGTCTACGACAAGGGAACAAACAAGCTCTTGCAGATACGCACAGACCTGGTTGTTCTTGGAACAGGACTTGTCCCGAACGAAGATCTAGCAGACATCAGCGCACTGCTCCACGCTTCAAGGAGCGCAGACGGTTTTCTGTTGGAGGCACATCCGAAACTGAAACCACTCGAAAGCGCCGTGGCAGGCGTCTTTCTGGCAGGCGCATGTCAGGGACCCAAGGACATACCGGACACGGTGGCACAGGCAAGCGGAGCCGCGGCGAAAGCCTTGGACCTGCTCTCACACGGTGAGATTGAGCTTGAACCCTTGAAAGCCATAGTCGACGAAGACCTGTGCAGCGGATGCAAAATTTGTACGTCAATTTGCCCATTCCTGGCAATAGAAATGAAAACTGATATCATCGAAGGAAAAGAGAGGGCCAGAGCGGAGGTTATCGAAGCCGTGTGCCAGGGTTGCGGTCTTTGCAGTTCAGCGTGCCCGACCGGCGCCATAAAAATACAGCAATACAACAACAAACAAGTAATGACCCAAGTTGAGGCAGCCTTGGCTGAGACCTGCGCTGAAGGGGGAAAATGAATTGGGCCTCTCCGATTTGATGTCGATGGCTAAACCCAACATCGAAGCACGAGACAAAATCCTGGCCAGGATCGGCGGGAAAGAACTCGTGAACTGTTTTCAGTGTATAAAATGCACGAGCGGATGCACCGCTTTGAAGCTTCTGGAACTGAAGCCACATGAAATAATAAAACTCGTGAACCTGGGCTTCGTGGACGAACTACCTTCTTCGGACATAATCTGGACGTGCGTAACCTGCCTGAAATGTGTACAGAGATGCCCCCAGAAAGCCTCGCCCTACCACGTGATAATAGCTCTGAGAAACCTTGCTGTTGAAAAGGAAGCAAAGGTGCCAGAGGGGTATTTGAAGGCAGTTTCACAGATACTGGAAACCGGACAAGTGGACACCTACCAGAAAATCGTGACTAGGAAGATGGAGACTGTTGACCGCGAATGCCTGAAACTTCCCAAGATATGCCCGCCGAAAGAAAGCTTTCAGGTTGTCTTCATGAAGGCAATGGAGGAAAAGACAACTTGAAGACGGCGGTTTTCTGGGGTTGCTGCATACTAACAAGCCAGTACGCCTATGAGATGTCGCTCCGTCAAGTTCTACCCAAGTTTGACATCGAACTGGTTGATCTTCCTGAGGCCATCTGCTGCGGCGATCCTATCAAAAGCGTCAACGACTTCTCGGCCAACTATCTTGCAGCAAGGGCCCTATCCTTGGCAAACTTGACGGGATTAGAAAACCTGCTCGTTCCGTGCAACCGCTGCCACTTCACAATCTCTGAAGCAAAGAAAACAATACAGAACAACACCAAGATAGGTCAAAAGATCGTGGGTTTGCTGAAGGAGGAAGGCTTGGAGTATAACCCGAACATCAAGATGTGGCACACTATCGATCTTTTGCACGATTATGTTGGACTCAAAAGAATCAAAAAAGCCGTGATCAAACCTCTTAAAGGTTTGAAAGTGGCGAGCCACGTCGGCTGCCAGATCATCCGGTACACTGACCTCGGAAGGGTTGACGATGCTGAAAACCCGAAGAAACTGGACGAGTTGATAAGTGCTTTGGGCGCGGAGGCCGTCGACTACCCTGAGAAACTCGACTGTTGCGGGGCAGCTCTGACACGAAGCCACCCTGACTCTGCACTTTCGCTTGCAGGCTCGAAACTGAAAGCCGTGCAGAATCTCCCAGCGGACGGAATGGTCGTCTCCTGCCCAGAATGTCAGCTAATGTTCGATGCGAAGCAGAAGGACGCGGGAACAACTGTCGGAGCAAAGCTCAACGTTCCAGTGGTCTATTACACACAGCTGCTCGGTCTGGCCCTAGGTATCGACGAGAAGAAGCTTGGCTTGGAATTGAACCAAAGCCCCGTGGACCAACTTCAGGCCAAGATTTGCGTCTAGAGGCCCAAACAACTTTTATGCCAGTAGCTCCAAACTCCTTTCTAAAAGGTGGACAATATGGTAGATTTCAGTTTCACAGAGGAACAGGAGCTTTTCCGTAAGGCCGTGCGTGAATGGTGCGAGAAGAACCTGCCGATGGAAAAAATCAGGGAAATGGATACTCAGGGCCGGATTCCGCAGGAACTGCTTCGAAGCATGGGTGAAATGGGACTGCTCATCATGACCGCCCCACAGGAACACGGTGGAACTGGCGCAGACTGGGTTACGGCTTGCATTGCCGCGGAGGAACTGGGCTACGCGGACGTAAGCATCGCGTTGCCTGTGCTTTGGCTTGTAGAGTCATCGTGGGGCTACGTCGTTGACAGATACGCCAGCGAACAAGTGCGTGAAGCGGTAATTCGGAAGGCGATAAGAGGCGACGCATTCATAGGAATAGGCTCGACAGAAGCAGGAGGAGGCTCAGACGTTGCAGGCTTCAAATCAACGGCGAAAAAACAGGGAAACGACTGGATTCTCAACGGCGAAAAGACTTACATCAGCGGCACTGAAGAAGCAAAGACGCTGGGCGGAGGCTACTTCGTCATTGCACGAAGCTCACCCGCACCTCCAGAAGCTTCACACCGTGGAATGACCGGCTTCTACGTTCCGATGAACGCGCCGGGAGTTGAAATCAACAAACGGTACGAAGACATGGGCAGAATGGCAATCTCAACCGGCGGCTTCTTGATGAAAAACGTTAAGGTGCCAGACTCGTACAGGCTGGGAGAAGTGGACAAGGGTTTCTACTTAACGATGGAAGGTTTCGACACTGCGCGCATATTGATATCAGCCGTGTGCACGGGTGCAGCGAGACGTGCCCTGGACATAGGAACAGAGTACGTGAAAGCAAGGAAAGCCTTCGGAAGGCCTATCGGCAAATTCCAAGGCATACAGTTTGAGATGGCAGACGACTGGGCGCATCTGGAAGCTTTAAGGTCATTGACTTTCCGCACTGCATGGATGATGGACATGCGCTACAAAGAGAACAAGTTCACGCCGCTCGAAGTGACTAAGTTGATCGCTGCCTGCAAACTCCTCGCCCCACATCTAGCTTTTGACATCTACAAGCACGCGATGATTTGGCTCGGAGCCTACGGATACACTAAAGAGTGCCCGTTAGAGATGGGTCTGCGAGGCGTAATGTCCTACTGCGTGGGCGCTGAGGGAGCGACCAACATTCAAAGAACAGTCATAGCCAGAGAACTACTCGGCAAAGACTTCATAGCCTACAAGTAGGCTAACTTCCCGCCTTTATTCACTCTATGCCAAGCAAGAAAGAACTATTGGAGATGTTTTTTCAGGGCTTCCTTCAGCGCCGGTAGAACTTCGTACATGTTGCCAACGACTCCGTAGTCCGCTATTTCGAATATTGGTGCTTCGGGATCTTTGTTGATGGCCACTATTACTTTGGCATCGCGTATTCCAGCCACGTGCTGGATGACCCCTGAAACTCCTGAGGCTATGTATAGTTTGGGTTTGACCTTGTGTCCTGAAAGCCCGATCCATTCTGAGAACCACTTCCTGTCTTCTACCAATGGTCTTGAGCAGCCCACTTGGCCGCCCAGAACCTCTGCCAACTCCTTCAACAATGTAATGTCATCTTTTTTTTCTAAACCTCTTCCACAGCTGACTATCACTTCAGCTTCTTCAACCCTTTCACTGGAAGTTTCAAGCGGTTTTCTCTCGACAACCTCAACTTTCGGCAGTTCAATCTTGACGTCTACTTCCACAACTTCCCCTTTGCGCTCTTGTGGGGTTGCCTTTTCAAATGCCCTTGCTGGTACGGTCACTATCTGCGGCTTTGACTTGAAAGCCACCTTTGCCACGGCGTTTCCGCCGTAGGTTATCCTTTCGCCGATCAGCCTTCTGTCTTCGTCAACGCTAAGCTTGATGCAGTCAGGGACGCATCCGGCGTCAAGACGCGTCGCCAGTCTGGCAGCGAGAGGCTTTCCGTTTCTGGTCGATCCAACCATCAGGATTTCAGGGCGATATCGTACTGCCAGATTGTGCAAAACGCTCAGGTAGGGTTCGGTTTGGAAACGCTCCAAGGCAGGGTTGTCAACAAGAAAAACCTTATCTGCCCCGTATTTTATCAGATCGTTTGCTTTCTTCTGCGCGTTATTTCCAAACTGTACAGCTGCAAGCTCCGTCTGCAATTTGTCTGCTAGCTCTCTGGCTCTTCCAAGCATTTCAAGGGTAAGGTCGTAGGCTTCTGAAAAGACGCAGATTCCACTGTGTTCGCTCACGATGCTCACCTTCCGACAACTCCTTCTTGAATTAACGCCTTAGCCAGTTTTTCTGCTATTTCCTGCATTGTTTCACCCTTGATGATTATCTTTTTCCTCTCCATTTTGGGCGCCAAGACTTCCAGCACTTCAATCTTCGAGGTGATTTTCTCCTTCTGCACACCAATGTCTGTCAGTGCCCACTTGACTATTTCTTTCTTAGAGGCCTTCATTATCATCATAAGAGAAGGAATTCTCGGCTGATTTATCTCCCTCGTCACGGTTACGACGGCAGGCATTTTCGCCTTCACAGTCTCGCTTGAGTCTTCAAGCGCTCTCTCCGCAACGATGGTGTCGCCTTCCACCGAAAGCTTCCTGACCGAGCTCATCTGGGGCAAACCTAGAAGTTCGGTCAACCTCGAACCTACGAGTCCAGAAAAACTGTCCAGAGAGGCATCACCGCCGAGAATCAGGTCAAATTCTCCGATTTTCCTCACTGCTTGAGCTAGAATGTAAGCAGTGCCCGATGTGTCCACTGCCTGAACTGCAGGATCATTGACAAAGTAAGCCTTGTCGGCTCCCATTGCTAGAGCTTCGCGCAGAACTGCCTTAGCATCCTCTGAGTCGACAGTCAAAGTGAATAT
Source organism: Bathyarchaeia archaeon (assembly GCA_049512075.1). Taxonomy (GTDB): domain Archaea; phylum Thermoproteota; class Bathyarchaeia; order Bathyarchaeales; family Bathycorpusculaceae; genus JBEKCD01. The sequence goes on from JBEKXL010000001.1 coordinate 47,835, forward strand.
TTCGGTCCCGCCGAGTTTCTCCTTGATCTTTATCGCCTCTTCCAAGGCGTTTTTGTCAAAGTCGCTGATTTTTCTGGGCGCACCAGCGGTGATTAACTGTCTCGTCGCAGGATCAATTTTCAGTTGTGAGACATCGACTGCCTGTTTTAGGCAGACAATTATGCGTTTCAAATCATCCAACCTCTCGCAGTTAGCCTGAATCGGAGACTAGAAACTTGACATTTGAAATAAAAAAGTTTCGCCTCACGAGTCACAATTTGGCGCGAGCCGCCACTCAACAGGAAAAACGCATTTTACTCAAGCCTTCGTGGCTAATTTCGCTCTAGCGCCACACAGGCACAATGCGGGGAAAAGCTTGGATTTCAATCTGCTGATCGCCGTCCGGCCTATTTCCAATTTGGCACTATTAAAACGAAAATAGTTAGAGGGAAACAAGTTTGTCTTGAGCTGCTGCCAACCCTGCTCCAAGGCTGAACTTGTAAGCAAGATGTGTTAACGCTTGTTCTATGGCTCCTATGGTTGAAAGTATATCGTTTTCGCTCACGTTTCCCATGTGACCGACTCTAAACCCTTTGCCCTTTATTGGCCCGATCGTGGCGGCGACTACTACTCCGTGCTTTCGCATTTCACTCCTGAATGCTGTATCCTCGACGTTCTCAGGGTAGAAAGCTGCTGTCAGAGTGTCTGCTGCACATTCCCTTTCTGCTACGAGTCTGACATTAAGAGCATCTAGTGCAGCTCGAAAAGCTTCGGCTATGATGTGATGCCTCATGAATCTCTGTTCCAGCCCTTCAGCAAGAATTGCTTTCAAAGATTCAGAGAGAGCATATGTCATGTTAACGGCCGGTGTGGCAAAATACTTAGATGGGTCTCTCATCACAGGTAACCAGTTCTTGAGGTCGCCGTACCAAAATCCTACAGGGGTCTTTCTGTTTTCCAGAAGGTTGAGGACTCTGTCGTTTGTAGAAAGCAGGGCCAAGCCTGGCGGAACCCCTATGCATTTTTGAGAACCGCTGACGCAAGCGTCTATATTCCAGTCGTCAACTCGGACCTCAATTCCGCCTAAGGAGCAAACCGTGTCAACAATGTAGAAGGCGTCGCTGTTTTTCTTCACAATCTGGCCAATTTCCTTAATCGAATTAATTACTCCTGTAGAAGTATCCACATGCGTAACTGTGACCGCTTTGTAATCATCTTCCTCTAGAGCTTCTTTGACTTGGTTCGGTTTCACACATTTACCCCACGGCGCCTCCAGAACCTTGGTTGCAGCTCCATGAGCTTTTGACATTCTTGCAAAGTAGTCTCCAAAATACCCTACCACGATGTTCAGGATTTTGTCTCCAGGCTCTACGATGTTTGCAATGCCAATTTCTAATGCCAAGGTTCCTGATCCGGCAATGACGAAAACTTCGTGTTTGGTCATGAACACCTTTTTCAAGTTCTCGAGTGCTTCTTTGAAGGTTTCAACAAACTGTGGATCCGTGTGCGCGAGGGTTGGCTTGCTTAACGCGCGCAGAACCAGGGGATCCACATTTGTCGGACCTGGAATCATGAGAAGTTTTCTTTCACTCATGAATATTCACAGCCCAGTTACCATATGGACAGAAATATCCTTTTATCTTCTTAATAATGATTATGTAGTTAGCTGAGTTGGTGTGCTGACACACGCTACCTCCGGTCCACGATATGATCCAAAAAATAGGATTCGCCAAAATGTGCGATCTCTCTCAAATCGCCATGATAGTTCTGTGGTGACTGTTGACCCGGCAATTCGAAAATGGCTAGACGACTACTAGCTCTTTCGATATGTGACTCAGCATTCTTCGGTTAGTTTGTGAAACAGCTATGTTGTCTTCGATCCTGACCCCGAATTTACCGAAGAAGTATATTCCGGGCTCGATAGTGAACGCCATGCCAGGCTTCAGTATCATTTCGTTGCCTTGAGCGATATATGGCTCTTCATGCACTTCCAAGCCTAAGCCGTGACCTGTTCGATGAGTAAAGTAGTCGCTGTACCCAGCATTCTCTATGACGTTTCTGGCGGCAGCGTCAACTTCTTCAGCTTTGACACCTGGCTTCACACTTCTTACGGCTGCTTCATGAGCCTCAGCCACAAGGTCGTAGATTTCTCTTTCCTTTTTTGTCACTTCTCCAACGAAGACTGTTCGGGTTAGGTCACCATAATACCCTTCACAGACTGCGCCCACATCCATCAGCACCACATCCTTTTCACCTACCATCCTGTTTGATGTTTCTCCGTGAGGAAGAGCTGAATTTTCCCCTGATAGGACCAGACAGAAAGGAATGCTTTCGCCGCCACTTTCTTTTATCACCTGCTCTATTCGGCAGGAAATCGCCAATTCCGTGACTCCAGGTTTTATGAACTCTATCCCCGCCTTTATCCCCTCAGCAACGACACCTGCAGCTTGTTCTATTAGCCCCAGTTCTTGGTCAGATTTCACGCACCTGAGCTGACTGAAGAGGGCCGAAGCGTCTTCTGCCCTTATTTTTGACGATGCGGCAGCCAGCATTCTGTAGAATCTGAACGGCAGAGTGCCTTCAACCCCGAAAGCAGCTTTCTCCAGTTTTAGCTCTTTTACTGCCTTGTTAAGCAGAAGGGCCGGACTCTCTGAATCGGAATAGGTCGTGATTTCTTTGAACGCGGACTTTTCTTTTGCCTTTGTCTTCTCGAGCTCTGGGACTATCACTATCGGAACACCCGTTTCTACTGGAACGACTATTCCCGCGAACCTTTCTATCGCTAGGGTTGAAAAGCCTGCTAGATATCGCATGTTCTTTTCGGAGACAATAAGAAAAGCATCGATTCCAGCCTTCCTGCCGTTCCTCTTTAACGCTTCTATTCTTTCCTCGAACACTGTCATAATTCTCAGCCTGATTACTTCTACGTAGTCTAATAACTTCGTCAGGAATATATTAGTGCGCTGCAAGTTGATGACAAAACATCAACTATAAATAAGGTTTGGAAACAACGGAAGCTTTGGAGATCGCAGGTTGAAGACGATAAGAAACGAGAATGTGTGGATACGATTAGGCAGCATGTGGATCGTGGGCTTTGCGATTCTGCTTTTGACCTGGATCTTCAGCTACAGAGCCCTTCCGGAAGGGGTTGTCAGCGGAAGTTCAGGCGTCTACTATGCCCCAATAAAGGCCGAGGATGTCACAGTGACTTTCCTCCGAATCTTTCTATGGAACCTCTGCGTGGGCTGCATCCCCGTAGCGATAGGCAACTTCGTTCGCGTGAAGGGCATTCCCTTGGGATACCTACTGGCCTTTTATCACTGGGGGATGTACGGTGTTCTGCTTGGAACCAACTCGTTTGTGATTCCGGGTCCAAGCAAATTTCTCCCCTCGCTCACAACACTATTCTATGGAAGCGGAATCTACGAGATTTCGTCTTACACTATACTTTCCTCAGCGACCTTCAGCCTCTACAGCCAGTATGGAGATTCTGGGGGCGATTGGGATTCGACCAGAAAACACAAGTGGAGTATCCTCAGATTGTCAAAAACCGAGTATGCCGCCATGGCGTTTGCTATTCTGATATTGGCGGTTTCCAACTACTATGAAGCTTGGTATATTTTCCACATATAGAAAGAAATGCGACAGTGAGGATCTCTATCTTTTCTTAGTCTCCCCCACAATATCTTCGATTGGCCTGTAACCTATGTCAAAACCAAAGTGTCTCGGGGAGAACAACTCTATTCCTTTTTTGGTCCTCCATATCATGTAGGCTCTTCTTCCAAAAACCACAACTTCTCTATTCTTCCCGAATTCCTGACCCCAAACGGACAGTCCTTCACCCGTTTTTGCGTCGACAACGCAGATAGTGTCTGGACAGGTGACGTATGGCCTTTCGTTCAGCCATGTAATCATGTACTCGTTCTTGAACCAAATCGTGAGTACTTCTTTTCGAAAACCTTCATTGCCTGAAATACTAATGTTGCCCCACATGAAACCTGCTTCTTCTTTTCTCTCGAAAGAGTTCACATTGCCACGGAACAGCAGGTATCCATCACAAGTCTTGATCAAAGCCTGCACGGGATCTTCTCCGCGTTCCCTAGCTTGTCTGACACTTCTTCCCACTCCTATGGTCGCAGAAATCGAATTAGGAACAACCGCATCCCTGACGTCCCTTCCAGTTGTAGCGCATCTCGCGACTCCGCACTTTCCACCAGACGCAACTGCCATGTATCTGCAGATGTCTTCAGCCCTAGCGTCATCGACAACATTCTCGACAATCATCGTTTCTCCGAATGGAGTGACAATCGCCAAAGGAAAAGCATTAAGGCCTACCACATTCGTGGTGGACAGAGAAATCTCAGGTTTGGCTCTTCCTCCCCCTGCATTACAGTCGACACAGCAGGTGTCCATCATTGCAGCAATGTACGTCGGTATCGCAGTGTTGAAAGGCCCAATTTCACTGGGGAAGAAAGCGTAGGGTTCTTTTCCAAGATATTCAGCGAGCGCTTTTTCAGCTGCAAATTCAGGTTTCTTCTCAATTCTTGGCAAATTGCTAACTTTTTTTCTAGCTTCTCCGGAAACACCGCCTCCGACAATTCCGACTATCATCACGATTTCATCGTCTGGAATCTCTTCAATATCCATAAGCCTAAATTATTTCTTCTCTGCGTAAACCTCTTCTATCAAAGGCCTAGCTGATTCTATCTCTCCACCTCCGCCAACACCCAAGATCTTGGCCCCCACCAACAGGTCCTCAATATCCAGTCTGGGGAGGGTTTTCAAAAGATTTTATCTCCAGAGGCAACGAATATTGGAAAGATTGGAAAAGTTGATTTAAAAGTTTTGCGCGAGTCAGCGCACGCGCCGACTTATCGTGAATCTCTCGCGCCACAAACTATTGATAATGGCCCGGAGATTAGCACCCTCCAAAGCCTTTGCTGCCTATTTGGTCTACTTTTTGTCTGAAATGGCGCCTGCGATGTGACTAAGGTAAAACATGAGACCGACCATGAGTCTTAATGAGGGCATACATTTGGCCCACGATTGAAGTCACAGTGAAGGATGTTAAGGGAAGGTGTGCGTTCGCATACAAAGTGGGCGACAAAATAACCTTTGATGGTAGAACGGTGAAAGGCGATATGTGCTATAGTGTTTTGACAGTTTACTTCCAAGCTATTTGCAATGCTTTATGGGGCAAAGTCTCCATGGACTCAAAACAAGGATATAGTGCCCAATTCTTTCCCGATGCTCAGAATCCAGCGGTACTAGAAATCCGGCGAATTAGAAAATAACGGCGCGCGCATGGTGGAAGCAAGTTCTCTCTTCTTTCTAATGAGATACACTTCATCCAAAGCAATCCGCGCGGCTGAAGATTTATTAGACTAGGAATGCAGAACAGCAACGAGTGAAATCATGTTTGACGAGCGAATTTTCAAGAGAGTTCTACTTGCTGTGGATGGTTCACTTCCGTCTATCACCGCTGAAGAACTAACAGTCTTTATGGCCAAGAAACTTGATTCACATGTGACAGTTCTCAACGTGATATCTCATGAATTCATGGACTCGCGGCTTGGCAGTTACATTCCAATCTTGTACAAGGATACTCCCTTGGGTACTGGAGGTCGTCCTGAAGAGCGTGTTTCTGAACTGCCGGCTTCAGGCACCGGTGAAGCTCTTTCAAAGGAAATCACAGCGTCATATCTAGGACGCAGCACAGAAATAGTTGAAGAAGCTGCAGCACTTTTTGAAGAGCAAGGCATACGAGTAGATCGGAAGATTCTAGAGCATGCTGATCCAGCCGAAATTATCACAAGAGAGGCTGAAAAGGGAAACCACGACTTGATAGTTGTTGGGTACAGCGGACAGGATGATAAGGAACCGCATCTGGGAAGCATTGCCAAGAAAACTGCCCTGTACGCTAAAACTTCCGTTCTTGTTGCAAGAGAGAAAAGTCAAATATCGAAAATGATGGTTCCAGTGGACGGCTCTGAGCATTCAAAAAAAGTGGTCCGATACGCTGCAGTTCTGGCCTCCAAATTGGGGGCTAATGTTTTACTTCTTAATGTTCAAGAACCTGATTTACCTCCCAAAATCATGAAGGAAATGGGGATACGAATACTATCCGAGGCAGTGGGCCAATTTAGAGGGACGAAGCTAGATCAGAAGCTGGTATCGGGCGATCCTGCCAAAACAATTATTCAAACGGCAAGGGAGGAGGACTGCGACCTGATACTCCTGGGACACAAAGGGCATTCCGCGGTCATCCGATTTCTACTGGGCAGCGTGAGCGACCACGTAGTCCAATACGCAGACCGCTCAGTACTCCTGATAAGATGAAATGTCGTCATCTCGTAATACTTTGGAAGAGTTTGTTGCGCACTCGGGCAAATCTTCTAGGCGTTGTTGGATAACATTGCGTTACTCGAGCTCTGGCATCTAAAAAGTGGCGTGTTTTGGCAGTCTATTTGTTTTCCAAAAGCAATAAATAACATGTGGAATCTGAGATTGAATGAATGTGGTACATATGTCTAAACCTGAGAAGAACGTGGCCATCATAATCTGTGATCGCTACCACACTTGTGCTGGCGGAAAATGTTTCAGAGCCTTGAGGAATAGAGAAGGGGCTTTCAGTTTATACAAGGATGAAGATGTGAAGTTAGTAGGTTACACTACTTGCGGAGGATGCCCAGGTGGAAATGTCGAGTACTGTGTCGAGGAGATGAAGAAAAACGGTGCTGACGTGGTACATTTTGCAACTGGCATGGTCGTCGGCTACCCGCCCTGTCCCTATATTGACAGTCTTCAAAAATTCGTTAAGGAAAAATACAACATAGATGTTATTGTCGGTACACATCCGATTCCACAGAAGTATTACTTAACCCATCAGGCTTTAGGAACTTGGGATTCGCCTGAATGGAAAGATAAGATCAAGCTCATATTGACAGATGAGCAAACGAGATTAAAATACAATTGATTCGAATTTCCTTCGTTTTCTTGTAGGATACACTGTATTTAGCATACGGTTTATGGCAAGATTTTTATTGATATAGATGTACTTTCGAAGAGGTGAAAAAATGTCTTGGTACATGGAATTAGGAAAAGCTGCAGATACCTTGGTGAACTATGTTCTAAGAGTGAAAAAGAATGAGGATGTTCTAATCTATGGAGACGATATCGTTGATTTCGAAGTGTTGAAAGCGACAGCAGCTGCTGCGAAAACCGCTGGAGCAACGCCTACCATAGTTATTCACGAGACGCGTGAAATTTCCTTCACTGAACCACCCAAACCTCTCGCCGCAGCAATGATGGATTCAGATGTCACAGTGGAATTCTCAGCCAGAGCTATACTCTACACAACAGGTCAGACAAACGCCTTAAAGAGAAACAGGGCTTACATTTGTCTAACATCTCTTGACCGTGAAGCGATGGTCAGAACCTTAGGCTGGGTAAACTATCCGAAAATGATTGAGCTAGGAGACAAACTCGCAGAAATGACAACCAAAGCTAAAGAGATTAAGGTAACCAGCCCATCTGGAACGAACTTTACTGCCCAGATTGGCGGACGGAAGTTTGAGAACTTCGGTAGCACGGCAGACAAAAGGAAGGTCATAATGCTAGGCGGTCAGACTGGTGGTGCTCCGATTGAGGAGACGGAAAATGGTGTCCTTGCTTTTGACGGAAACGTTTGGCCTCCAGACGAGATCAAAGCAAACATAAGAACCCCCATAAAATGCAAAGTTGAAAAAGGCGTCATCACAGAAATTTCCGGCGGCGTAGAGGCTGACATACTCCGAAGATACATGGCTAGCCTTAAGGACAAGAATCTCTACAGAATCGCACATGTCTGCTATGGATATCATCCTAAAGCAAGAGTAACCGGCGACATATCAGAGGTTGAAAGGGTTTGGGGCTGCTTCCAAGTCGGATGGGGCTCGCAAGGGCCGCTTCTGAGACCAGACCTCAAGGGCGCTTTCGGATGGAGAGCTGCATCTCACGATGATGGCATCATTCTGAAAGCATCGATATACCTTGACGGTGAACCAGTGCAGAAAGATGGAAAATTCGTCCATCCAGACTTGTTGCCTATCATAAAAGAGATGGGTGTTGAACAATAGGAGCGCAAATCCTTTTTTCTTCTGCCTTTTTTTGTTTTATGAGCTCAACTCCCAGATGAGCAGATGGCAGACATCTCCTTATTGCTGTCTGACGGAGAGCCAGGCATAGCATTTGTTCAATTAGGTTCCCATCAGCTGTAGATACCGAGAAGCAAGCGAACATGGCATAATAGAAAGCAGAGATATGTTGAACATTAACAATTGGACTTGCATGTTTTTAATATGAAGAAATCATTCCTGAGAGTTGGAAAAAGGCAGCAAAAAAAGAAAGGGGCTATCGTACTACTCCCATTTCCTTGACAATCTTAGCTAGCTGCGGGTGGACGTATTTCCCGTCCTTTTCTATGATTTCGCCATCTAAGTATACTGTTGGGTTCAGCATTTTGCCGTCACAGTAAGCCGCGCGCGCAGATGCGACAGTCCCGTGTATAGGTCGGGAGATTTAGCTTTGCTACGGAGACATTTTCTAAAAATCTCCAAAGTCGGAAATTTAAAAAGGAGGAAAAATGGGTTTTTATCTACGCTAAGAGTTTTCCGTCTTTCATCACTGGTTTTCCGTCGAGTGTCCATGTTGGTTTTGGAATGACGAAGTCTTGATGCAGGTCTGTCGATACTTTTCCACCCATGTGGAAGTTGTCTCCTATTGCTAAGTGGACTGTTCCCCTTATCTTCTCACATTCAAGAAGATTGTCTGGCCGCTTCGCGTTTGGGTTTGTTCCTATCCCCAGCTCAGCGAGGTTTCTCCTCGAAAGGTATGGCTCTTCTTTTTTGCTGAAATCTAGCAATGCTCGGAATTCGTCGCCGATCTTTCCTCCGCCGATTATTTCAGTGACGTTTCCATTCTTGAAGACTAGCGTCATTTTCTCTTTCAGGTCTGCACACATATTTGGCTCCACTACAAGTTTGCCGTTGGCGGTTCCTTCTACGGGTGTGGTGTAGGCTTCTCCAGCTGGGAGGTTGCCCCAAGAGCCCTTCTCAGTGAAGATTCCCCCGTCCACCATGCCTTTTCTGTCTTTCACGCTGAAGCTGATGTCTGTGCCTCCGGGGGATGTGACTTTGACATCATTGGCCTTCGTTATCCACTCTGCGATCTTGCTTGTCTCCTTTTCTATCACTCGATAGTCAGCAGCCATCGGTCCGCCCTTGGAGAACATTTCGGCCAAAAAGTTCGGCATGCTTACAACTCTTCTGCCGGCCTTGCATGCGTTGAGGCGCGCATCTGTGTGGGTAAGTGAGTAAGTGGTTATTGCAATGGTAACGTCTGCGCTCTTCATTTTCTCTTCAACTTCCTTTCCAGGATAGGTTCCGTGTTTGCCAACTGATGGGTACGTGAAGAACTCGACAGTGTTTTTGGGGAATTTTTCGGCTGCAATTTCGCTTACCAGCTTGGCCAGTATTGACCTTTCCACTGCTTCCGTCAGTTTTTCGCTAGTCTTGGTTTTCCACTCATCGGCTGTTGGTACGTCTGTGACAACAAGCACTTTCTCGCCGTCTTTTAGACCCATGTTAACTTTTAACATATTGATGACGCCATTGACGATTTTTTCCTTGTCAATCATACAGGTCACCGCAGTTTGGATTGTTTGAACGTTCGTAACTAGCTGTGTTCAAAAAGCTTATAAGATTTCTGTTTTGTCGTTCTAGGCAGTGGAAAGCTTTAGAAGGGTTCAATCGTGAAGGACGAGTCTTTAATTGAGGCTATCAAGGGACGGAGGAGCGTGCGGAGGTACAAGAAGGAACCTTTTCCGATGGGGATACTTGCCTCGTTTGTGGAGGCAGCCCGCTGGGCTCCTTCAGCAGGAAATTCCCAGCCTTGGGAGTTTTTGTTGATAAACGATGAGCGCATGGTGAGGGCCTTAAAATCAGTGTCTCCCGGGTGGCTGAGAGATGCTCCCGCATTGATAGTGATGTGTATCAACAAAGAAAGGGAGACAAATTGGAGTTACGTGGACGTCGGAGCGGCGATGCAGAACATGCTCTTGTATGCCCATTCAATGGGTTACGGATGCTGCCCGATCGGCAGTTTCGTGGTTGATGCCGTCAAGGGACTCTTGGAATTGTCGCCTGAGCTTGAGCCCGTGTTGTTAGTGACCGTCGGCTATCCCGACGAGGAGCCGCCGGCCATAACTCGCTTGTCATTGGAGGAGCTTGTTTTCAAGAGGGTTGGAAATTGATGGAAAAAAAGGCAGGTGATTATCTTTTTGAGATAACTTGCTTTGTGATTTCCAGTGCCGAGAGAGTTCTTGGACCCGAGCGTGGATATGGAGCCTGTCGTCTTGTGCAGGCGCTTTACATGCTCTCTTTCCTCCCAGAATGCGCTAACTTGAGTGGAAACGAGTTGTTGATGAAAGTCAGAGCCTACGTGGACGCGGATCCTCAGAATTTCTGGCGTGAACCGCAGCTCAAACAGTTTCTCGGCGAGCTTAGCCGACAACTTGCGAAAGAGATAAAGAAAAGACAAAACCTTGAAAGATAGTGGCAAGGTCAAATTTTAAATACTTCTCATATATCAGAAACGCGTTGTGAATCGATTTGCTTAAAATACTGTTCATAAATCCGCTAGGCACTGATGTTTACGACAAGCACATGTTGGACGCCATAAATGAGGTTAAGAGAAGTGACGTAAGAGCCAAAGTCGTTCATCTGCGCAAGGGTCCAGTTCATGTGGAGTATCACTACTACGAGCATTTGAACCTCGGTGAAACTCTAGATTGGGTGAGGTGGGCTGAAAAGGAAGGATACGATGCAGTTGTCGTGGGTTGCTTCTACGACCTAGGAATCAGAGAAGCGAGGGAGCTCGTTTCGATACCTGTGATTTTTCCTGCAGAGGCTACGATGCATGTGGCTGCGACTCTTGGGCACAAGTTTTCCATAATTGTGGGCAGGCGAAAGTCGATTCCACGGATGGAGAGCAATGTGTATATCTATGGGCTTGAGAGGAAACTCGCCTCTTTCAGAACGATAGATTTTACAGTTCCGAGGATGTTCTCTGAACCTGAGAAGCTTAAGAAGGCCATCTTGACTGAGGCCAGGAAGGCAGTGGAGGAAGACGGCGCTGAAGTCATAGTCTTAGGATGTACTATGCAGTCTGGATTCATGAAAGATTTAACGAAAAAGTTGAAAGTGCCCGTTCTCGACGCCGTTGTAACCTCGTGGAAGTATGCTGAAATGATGGCTGATTTATACCGCAAAGTGGGCTTGATGCACTCAAAGCTTTATGGGTACGAGGCTCCTCCCGACGCGTAGACCACTCCAAAGGCTCTGCTGTCCCGCGTTTAGATAGCTTTCTCCAGTACGGGTCAATTGAAACTCTTTTGCGAACAGTAGACGTGCACCCAAAAGATTACAGATTAATCACGTGTCATCCTCTGCGGAGTCTTGGACTTAACGTGCAGAGGTGTCCGCATTAAAAAAATGAGGAGTGTGTTATGGCGTTCTCTTCTTTTTGTAGGGGTCCATAAAGGCCTTTTTGCTGTGCGAGAGGTTGAGCTTTACTAGATCTTCGGCAATTTTCAATGCTACTAAGCCAGGATCGATGACGGGCACTTTGAGCTTCTTCTGCAATATTTCGGCGATGTTGAGAAGGCTTCCGCAGCCCATGACCAGGACTTCAGCCCCGTCCTCGTTGATGGCTTTCTTGCCCGCTTCCAGTAACTCCTTGCAAAGCGCATCGAAATCCTTCTTTATGTCAAGAACCTTTGTTTCGATTATTCTCGCTGACGCTAGCTTGTGCTGTAGTCCATAAATTGTTATTTTGTCTGCGAATAGACTAGCGGCTCCACAACCGCCAACGCCTATCACTGAGAATTTTCTCCCCAGGATTGACGCTAGGTGGACGGCTGGTTCGTTTATGCCAACTACGGGTATGTGCAACGCTTCTTTTATCGCTTCTAGTGCTGGATCGCCGAAACAGTAGTCTATGACGGCGTCGTATCCTTCTTTTTCAGCTTTTTCTGCCTCAAGCAATGTGGGTAGGGCTGCCCAAGCCTCGTCGTAGAGTTGCTCAATCGAGTCTGGACCTTTTTTCAGGTTTATTACGGTTATCTCTGTGTCAGGGTCTTTGTATTTCTCGTATGCTTCTCTGATCATTTCAGTCCAAAGGTTCGTTGTCACTGGTACGATGACTTTTATTCGCATGTTGAAACCTCGGGTTAGTGTAGACCTATGTGGTGATTTAAGTCTTTCGAGCTTAAACTAAGTCACGTATGGGAGCCGGCTCTGTGCGGATGCCAATTGATGTATTTGATGCGGCTATCCAGTCCTAGCGACGTTCCGAAAGGAAAATTCTTTTAAACTATGCAACATAAATGAACGGACAGTATGATGCTCTATGACCGAGTATTACGAGTATGAGTTGGGCAAAGCTGCGAAGATTCTGATTAATGAACTTGTAAAAGTCAAGCCAGGAGAAGTTGTGGCGATAACCGCTGACACCGGATCTGACAGAAGGGTCGTGAGTGCAACGGCTGCTGCGGCTTTTGCTGCCGGCGGGCTGCCCTTGGTTATGACGATAGCGTCCCCTTTGGGAGTTGGGAAAGAATCTGACGCGATGACCCCTGTGAAGGCTCTGGGAGCGGCTTTGAGAGAAGCAGACGTTTGGATAGAGTACAACCAACAATGGCTGCAGTACTCAACGACTTATGAGATTGCGACCAAGGGAAACAAGAAATTGAGATACTTGTGTTATGTCACGATGAATGCCGACATGATGACGAGGGTAATAGGCCGAATCGATTATGCCACGCAGAAGGCTTTTCAGATAAAGCTTCACGACTTGACTTCGGCTTCTAGGCACATGAGGATTACAACGCCGCGGGCACGGATGTTGAGTTCGACAATCCATCCAAGGTGTGCATGACGAACTCGTACGGCTACGCCGAGGTTCCTGGTCAACACCTGTTAGCAGGACAAATAGGCTGGAGACCTGTGGTGGAGTCTATCAACGGGATGATAGTCTTTGACGGATCTATAGTTCCGCCAATCGGCGTGGTCAAAACCCCCGTCAAACTTCATGTTAAGCATGGAAAAGTTGTGAGGTTTGAAGGCGGTGATGAGGCTTTGAAGTATGAATCGTGGCTTAAGAGCTTCAAAGATCCGCTTATGTTGACGTTGGCTCACGCGTGCTATGGTGTCAACCCAGGAGCTAATCTGACTGGAAACATCCTTGAGGACGAAAGGGTGTGGGCGTGCACCGAATGGGGATTGGGTTACGTGGGTCCGTTCTTTGCTCCACCCAACGGCATTCCCGCATCAACCCACACGGATGGAATATGCCTCAACTCTTCTGTGTGGCTAGATGGGGAACAGATTCTGGACAGGGGAAGGTTCATACACCCCGAGTTGGCGAAGTTGGCAAAGAAACTGGGCAAGAAATAGCGACCTCGACGGAATGTTCCAGTCTTGCAAGACAGTGACAGACCTGTCATTTGGTTATCAGGTGGCAGGCGACTTGATGTTCGGGTTCCACTGTCACGAAGGTTGGTTGTTTACTTCTGCACGTTTCTGTTGCGAATGAGCATCTAGTATGGAAGCGGCAGCCTGGTGGCGGATTGATGGCGCTTGGAACTTCGCCCCTTGATATTATCTCTTTGGGCTTAAGCTTCTCCTCCTTGTCCGTTAACACAGGTATAGAGGAGAGCAACATCTGGGTGTAGGGATGCACAGGGTTTCGGAAGAAAGTTGCGGTAGGAGCAAACTCGACGATTTGGGCTAGATACATTATGGCAACCCTTGAAGACACGTTTCTCATAAGGCTTAGATCGTGAGTTATGAATAAGTATGACAGGTTGAGTTCACGTTGCAGCCTCATGAGCACCTTCATGATTTTTGCCTGGATTGAAACATCCAGGGCTGATGTGGGTTCATCAAGCACTATGAAAGAAGGGTTTGTAGCTATGGCCCTGGCGATAGCGACCGCCTGCCTTTCCCCTCCACCCAAGTCTTTCGGCCGCCTCTCTTTGAAATCTTCAGGAGGCAGCTCGACAGCATCAAGCAGCTCAGATACTCTTTTGTCATATTCTTCATGGCTTTTTGCCAGTCCCTGAATTTTCAACGGTTGTCCTACCACGTCTTTGACTGTCTTTGTAGGATTCAAGGAAGAAGCGGGATCTTGGAAGACGATTGCAAGATTCTTCTTCAAGTATTTTGGACGTTTCTTGGCGTGCATTGAGATGTCGTTGCCTTTGAAGAGTATTCTTCCTGAAGTGGGCGTGTAGATACCCATAACTACGTAGCCAGTGGTGCTCTTGCCAGAACCTGATTCGCCCACTAAGCCGAAGGTTTCGCCTGCTTTCACCGTGAAGTTTATTTCATCTATTGCCCTGACTACTCCGAAACTGGTTTTGAAATGTTTTGTCAGATTTTCTACTACCAGTAAATCCTCGTTCTTGTCCATTACCGCTCATCTCTTATTGTACAACCAGCAGGCAACCTTGTGGTTGTCGGCATCGACTTCCAGAAGCCGGGGCCTTTCCTTTCTGCATATCTCCATTGCATATTTGCAACGTGGATTGAACCTGCAACCGGGTGGAGGGTTAACGTAGTCTGGAATTCTTCCTGGGATACCTTCTGAAAATCCTTCCCCAGTCAACTTGGGAACAGATTTCAGGAGCCCTTGCGTGTAAGGATGCAGAGGGTTCGAGAACAATTTTCCTGTTTCTGAAGACTCTATCATGTTTCCAGCGTACATGACATAAACAGTGTCGACCGTGTTTCTTATAGTCCCAAGTGCGTGGGATATCAGGATTATTGACAGGTTCTTCCTATTTACCAGGTCCTTCATAAGACGCAAAACTTGGTCTTGAATTGTTACGTCAAGGCTGGTGGTCGGCTCGTCAGCAATCAGAAGATCCTTTGCGGTGGCCAGCGACATTGCTATGCAAACTCTCTGACGCATGCCGCCACTTAACTGAAAGGGGTAACTGTCAAGCACTCTTTCAGGATCCGGAAGTGAAACCTCCTTGAGAGCGTCTATGGATTTTTCACGAAGCAGTTTTTTTGTGGCTTTTTCGTGGTCAAAATTGCCTGAGTACTTTATCACGTCTCCGAGTATTTCTCCTACCTTGAATACCGGATTGAGGGCGGCAGTGGGATCTTGAAATATCATAGTAAGGTTTTTTCTTCTTATTTGGTTCAATTGTTTTTTGCCGATTTTCAGCATCTCGTGTCCTTGAAAACTTATTTCTCCGCCATCGATTACGGCGTTAGACGCCAGAATCCCAAGTATAGCCTTCATCGTGGTAGTCTTGCCGCAACCAGATTCGCCAATGATCCCAACTTTCTCGCTCTTACGTAGGGCGAAGTCCACCCCGTTCAAGACATTCAGCTTGCCCAAGTACGTCTTGAAGCCTATGAAAAGGTTTCTCACTTCCAAGAAAGGCTCCGTCTATCTTGCCTCCTCAACGAAAATGTCTCGAATTCCATCTCCTAAAAGATTGAAGCCTAGAATTATGACGATGATTGCCACGGCGGGAAACATGCTTATCCACCACTGGCCAGGCAGAAAAATAGAACCCCCGGCGACCATTGTGCCGAGATCTGGTGTTGGAGGCTGAGCGCCCAAACCTACAAAGCTCAGTGCAGAGCCTAGGAGTATTACCCAGCCCACATCCAACGTTATCTTGGTCAGAATTGACCCGAGACAATTTGGAAGGATTTCGTTGAACATTATTCGGAAAGAATTTTCGCCCATGACTTCTGACGCTTGAACAAAGTATTCATTTCTCAAAGCTGATGCAGCGTTATATGTTAACCTTGTGTACCAAGGCCACCACATCAGTGAGACAGCCATCATCGAGTTGAATGCGCTGGGGGTCAGCACGGAAGCTATTGACAAAGCCAGTATGAGTGGAGGGACGGCTATGAACACGTCTGATATTCTCATGACCAGCGTGTCGATCCATGAGCCCCTGTAGTATCCTGCGATTAAACCCAGTACTATCCCAGGCGGTACAACGAGTAGCAACACTACCCCAGCCATCATAAGCGAGTATTGAAACCCAAAGACAGTTCGGGTAAACACGTCCCTCCCCAGTTGATCAGTTCCAAACAGGTACTTCGAACTTGGAGGCAGGAACCTGTCCTGAAGATTCGTTTGCAAGCCAGCCTCGCGGGGGTAAGGGGTTATGTAAGGAGCTGCCAAGGCCAGAAATATGGCGGCTACAATTACAACCAGCCCTACTAGAGACAATGGGCTCCTGGAGAATCTGAACCATTTTCTCTTAAGATCGTACCTTTTGGCTATTATCCTGATGCGTTCCACTATTTGCACTATTGGCCTCTCTCCATGAGCCTTATTCTCGGATCCAGATATGCGACGATAACGTCGACAACTATGTTTGCAACAGCGTACATGATCCCTATAATCAAAACAAGCGCGACTATGCCATTGAGATCTTTGTTTAACATAAACGTGAGACCAAGGTTGGCGAAGCCTGGCCAGTTAAAAACCTGTTCCACAAGAAAAGCGTTGGCCATCAGCGCTGCTATGTCCAATCCCATAACCGTTACTGCCGGAATCAGGGACGGTTTAAGCAGGTATTTAAGTGTCACAGTTCTGTCAGGCAAGCCTTGAGATTTTGCCATCGATATGTAGTCCTTATCTTTGTTTTCAACCATTCCAGATCTTATTATTCTGGCATCTTGGCACATAGCACCCATGCATAATGCCAAGGCTGGCAAGACCATGTGCCACAAAGCGTTTGCGAGCACGTCAAACTTTCCAGCGATAAGGGAGTCAACCGTGACGGATCCAGTTATTGCGGGCGGACCAGCGATTCCGGCAGAAAGCTCTCCAGTGGTCGGAAATAGTTTGAAGTACCAAGAGAACACAAGCTGAAGTATTATGGCCAAAACAAAGGCTGGAATCGATATGCCAATGTAGGAAACCACTCTAACCAAGTTATCAGGTGCCTTGTAGGAATATCTGCCGGCTATAATGCCTAGTATAAAGGACCCAGCTATTTGAAACATGGCTGCTAGGACAATCAGTTCGAGGCTCGCTGGAAGATACTGTATCACATCAGCAGTTATGTCGCGTTTGGTTGTAAGCGAATAGCCCAAGTCGCCATGTAGAACGTTGTCTAGCCATACAAAATACTGTGTGTACAAAGGCTTGTCCAATCCTAACTGTCTTCTGAGCTGATCTACGGCCCATTGGGGTGCATTGTTTCCCGCCGCGGCTCGCGCAGGGTCTCCCGGTAACACTCGGGCCAGGACGAAAACTAGTATTGACAGTCCGACCAAAGAGAAAACGATAAGACCCGTTCTTCTGAGTATGAATGTCGAAAGCCTCATTGTCTGTCGGCACACCTCGCTGTTAATACATGCTGCAAAAGACTTTAAAAAGGCTTATTGTATCGGATGAAACTTTCATTTATCTAACTCCGCGACTTTCATCCCCCTGAACATGCATGGATTGCAAAATCCTTTGCACAGAACCATAGACTGATGATTCTGCTGATGATTCTTTTCTGTGATACCAGTAGCGCAAGGAGAACAAGCTTTTAATAGTACATAGGAAAAAACAGTGTGAAAGAGTAAACATAAAACCGGAGGAAAAAAGTTTGAAGATTTTCTTTGAAAGATCTGCAATTACAAAGATGCAAGCTGCAATCGTAGCAATCATCGTAATCGTTGCCGCTGTTATTGGCGCAGTCTACTACGTAACGCTTCCCGGCCCGAGCCCGTCGCCTTCCGCGTCGACTTCCCCATCCCCCTCGGCTTCCGCAAACGTCACTACCACAAGACTAGTGAGAAGAGGAGAATCATTTCCCTGTTACATTGACCCAGCGGTTGGTGCAGACTTCTGTAGCCAAGATGGCCAAACCAATCTTTACGACCCTCTTGTGTGGCCAGTTCCAGGAGGAGGCGTTATCCCGTGGATCGCTACCAGTTGGGCTGTCAGCACTGACAATCTGAATTACACGTTCACCATTAGGCAAGGCGTAACATTTCACGACGGCGGAACCTTGACGGCGAATGATGTCGCGTTCAGCATGCAAAGACTACTAACGGTAGGTCAAGGCTATTCGTGGATTTACACGGATTACATAAGCAACGTCACAGGCATTACTGTGATCGATACGAACACGGTAATGTTCCATCTCAACAAGCCAGAAGGAGCTTTCCTCGATTCACTCGTTAGGCTGTACATAGTTGAAAAGGCAACTGTATTGGCAAACATCGTTACTCCTGGAACGTACGGCACTCTTGGAGATTATGGCACAACTTGGCTAGCAACACACGACGCAGGCTCTGGACCCTACAAGCTCAAAGCAATAAGCGTGAGTTCATACGTTTACATGACGCAGTTTTCTGGTTACTGGAACCCGCAAAGCGTTGACCCTCTAGCTCCTACCGAGGTAGATTTGGTGGCCACGGCGGCAAGTTCTGCAACAGAAAAGACTCTGATGCTGAACAAGCAGTTAGAAGTATCAGATGAGTGGCAGGGTGACTCATTCTTGACGCCATTGAACACAACAGGCTATATCACGGCAGAGTCTCACGCAGATGCGGGCGAATACTACTACATGATGAACACTCAGAAAAAACCAACAGACGACGTCTACGTCAGGAAAGCTCTCGCGTACGCCTTTGACTATGTGACAACGATGACCATGATATATTCAAGGTTCCAACAGTCAGCATCATGTCTACCTATGGCCTTGCCAGGAGCTGTAAACGTCACCCCATATTATTACAACTTGACCCTAGCTGGAGAGATGCTTAAGCAATCTAAGTACTATCCGGACATCATCAATAACCCGCAAAACTATCCGATTACGTTCCAGGTGATGAATGAGGTCCCAGAGAGAATGAGTGACGCATTGCACTTCGCTGAGACAGCCGCCATAATCGGGTTGAACGTCCAAGTAACCAGCATTCCTTGGGGTGAAATGGTTGGGGAAGTGGGTAATTACACCACAAGTCCCAACCTCCTGCCAATCGTTGTTGACCCTCTGTTCCTTGACGCAGGCTCAATGCTCGCAGAGAGATATTCTATAGCATCTCAAGGATCGTTCGATAATTGTGTTTGGCTGAATAATGCGACGCTGGACGCAGAGATAGCGAATGCTCAGGGAACCAACGACACAAGTTCAAGGCGCGTACAATACGGACACATTCAACAAGAAATAATGAATATATGCCCTGACATATGGGTCTATGACTTCAAGGTTGCAGAGGCAGTCCAAACCTACGTTTGGATACCACAAATGCATAACGCATCTTCGGTCATCGGCATCCAAGGCTACAACTGCAATTTCAAAACTTGGCAAGTCAGCCCCGCTACCTGATACGCCCGAAACAACTCCCTTCCTTTTTTTGTAAAACAGCTTCATTCCTACTCTGCACACGTTATGAAATTGTATCCGCAGGCTTTCCGTCTTGCAAACGCAGAGAAATTTCAAAACACTTTTATTTCAAACAAATCTGTTTAAGATTCGAGGGAGAAACCATAGATTTTTCTTTTCCTAGAGGCGACATTAGAGTCGTGCTTTATGTCCTGCTTTCTTCACTGGCTGCAAGAATCCTCCTATTTCCGGTACAGGGGTGTCTAGGCGACCTAGCAGCATTTGCATCGTGGTTCAACGCGGCTGCGGCACACGGACCACTCGTCTTCTATCAAGTTGTATACTGTGATTATCCCCCCTTCAACGTCTACATTTTTTGGCTTTTCGGCTCTTTCGCCAAACTGTTTTCGGTTTCTGCCTCACCAGCCCTAGTCTACATATTGAAGCTGCCTTCAACCCTTTTTGACACTGCAACAGCAGGTTTGATATTCGTCTTTCTTAGAAAAAGACTCAGCTTTAACTCCTCACTCTTGGCGACTTCCTTCTATGCGTTCAATCCTGCAATAATCTTCAACGGGTCAATCTGGGGGCAGTTCGACGCGATATACACGTTTTTTCTTGTAGCCTCACTCATACTCATTATCGACTCAAAACCAACGCTGTCAGCAGCGGCCTTCACTGCCGCAGTACTGACCAAGCCGCAAAGTATCGCCTTGGCACCCTTGATAGTCTTTCTGTTAATAAAAAAGAAAAGCTGGAAGACTGTGGCGGCTTCTGTTGTTACATCAATAGCACTGATTTTCATGGTCTCGGTTCCCGTGAGCCTGAATAACCCAGCGAATTTCCTCGTGAGCATCTACCTTAAGGGCTACACGAGCTATAGCGTCACTTCGGCGAACGCTTTCAACCTCTGGGCATTAGTCGGCCTTTGGAAGCCAGACGCCCAGACCTTTCTGTCGTTGGATCTTTTCAAGATAGGCTGGATCATGTTCGGTGCGCTGACGGTTTTTTCCTTGTTTTGCTTGTACAAGGCGTCTCACCGCGTGGAGAGGATTGGTCATACTTTTGAAGTCTCGGTGCTCTTCACTGCTTTTGTCCTCTTGTTCGGCTTCTTCATGCTTCCAACCAGGATTCATGAAAGATATTTATTCCCAGTCTTCAGCGTCCTAGCAATGATGCTACCCTTCGTAAAAGAGGCGAGACCACTCTACGGGATTTTGACTTTCACCTATTTTGCCAATTTGGCATATGTTCTTCCATTCCTCAATGCAGGCAACAGCCGCATACCTGACGGGGATCCTTTCATCTATGCCATAACTGCGATTAATCTGGCCGCTTTTGTTTACACGCTAACAGTAATCATCAGGAAGCCAAAGATAGTGAGCCCTCCGATTTCTAGCCAGGCATTCGAGAACGCAAAGCAATCAGTTGCGGGAGAATGTGGACCGCGATGCTGATTGCCAAGCGCGACGTGGTCACAATCGTCATGCTGACTCTTGCCTTCCTTGTGATAGCGACATGGGCTCTAGGTATGAATAATGTCCCAACCAGCACTTGGCAGTCTTACGGCATAGAAACCTTCTACGTCGATTTGGGAGAGGTGAAGAATGTGAGTTCGATATACCTCTTGCTAAAGCAGGGAAGCGTCAGCTTCGCGGTCTACACTGGCCAACCAGGAAACTGGAAACTGAGGGCACAAACTTCGATGGAAAATTACTACTACCAGTGGGGACAGGTTCGCTTAGACGAGGAAACCCAATTCATAAGGTTCGCTTTCCAACCTTCGGACGGCGAGATTGCAGAAATATCAGCCCTGGATGGAAACAACCAAAAAATCACTATCAAAGCGATACAGGGTGAAAACACTGACGACCTAGGATTGGCAAAACTCATAGATGAGCAGGATAAGGTTGAATGCCCCCCGACGTATCAATCGGAAACCTTTTTCGACGAGATCTATTACGTGAGAACTGCTGAGGACTACCTCAACTTCAGAGAACCCTATGAGTGGACGCAGCCTCCTCTTGGGAAGTTGATACTTGCGGCCGGTATCTCTTTCTTCGGCTACAGCCCTTTTGGCTGGCGGATCACGGGAGTCCTGTTCGCTGCGCTGATGATACCCATAATGTATATGCTTGGCAAGAAGATGTTTGGAACATGGATCGGCGCGTTCGCTCCGGCCTTTCTTCTTCTGTTTGACTTCATGCACTTCACTATGGCAAGAATCGCTACGATTGATACTTACCTGGTTTTCTTTTCACTGTTGTCGCAGCTTTTCTTCTTCATCTACGTCAAGAACGTGCTCAGCCAGGGATGGAAAACGTCAGTTTGGCCCCTCCTACTGTCAACCATCTTCTTCGCGCTCGCATTCTCAACAAAGTGGTACGCTTTGCCCGGGTTCTTGGGTCAAATGTTTATCCTCCTTTTTCTCAGACTTCGCGAACTCCCTGGGTCTAGAGGATTTGTTCAGAAAACTAGAGCCTTCTTCGGCCGCCCCTTTTTCATCTGCTTAGGCTTCTTGGCGATTGGAGTGATGGTATACGTACTCACCTACGTACCTTACATGATGGTCGGGCACACGCTAGCGGACGTCTATCGAATGCAATGGTCTATGTACGATTATCACACGCAGCTTACGGCTACGCATCCATTTTCTTCTCCATGGTGGAGTTGGCCTTTGATAACAAGACCCGTCTGGCTCTACGTCGCAAACCTGCCTAGTGGCAACGTTTCAACGATTGCGGCGATGGGTAACCCGGCCGTGTGGTGGATCGGTTTTACTTCAGTTATTTTGGCTGCTTGGGAAGGGCTTCGAACAAAAAACTATCTTTGCCTATTTGTTGTTACCATATTCCTCTTCCAGTGGATACCGTACGCCTTTATCTCCAGAGTTCTTTTCCTCTATGCCTTTTACTCCAACGTTCCCATCATGATTTTGGGGACTACTTATTTCATCAACAAGTCCTGGCGCACCCGACAGGGGAAGGTTTTCGTGCTGACTTATCTGATTGTCGTGGCAACTCTGTTTGCGATTTTCTACCCTGTCATTTCCGGAGTGCCAGCGCCAGATTACTGGAGAGAGGGGCTTAAGTGGTTGAGAAGCTGGGTGTTTTAAGAGATGAAAACAAAGATGGAAGACAAAATCGAAGTTGAAGTCACATTAGTTTTCCCCGCTTACAACGAGAGAAAAAACCTAAAGAATGCCGTTAGAAAAACAACTCGAGCTCTGGAAGAGATCACTAACTCGTATGAGATAATAATTGCCGAAGATGGAAGCACTGACGGAACCGACAGAATCGCAGGCAGGCTTTCAAGTGAATACCAGTTCATAAGACACATTCACAGGGACAAGCGCCTGGGAAGAGGGCTGGCACTGAAGAACGCTTTTGCCGAATCTAACGGGAGAATCCTAGTTTACATGGATGTAGACTTGGCAACCAGCATTGAGCATTTGAGTGCACTAATAGAATCTGTCAGGGGCGGCTACGACTTTGCGACGGGTTCAAGGATGCTTCCTGAAAGCAAAGTGAAAAGAAGTCTGTCTAGGCAGGTTGCTTCGAAGTCTTACAACTCCTTGGTGAGATTGTTTCTGGGTTCTGGAATTTCAGATCACCAGTGCGGGTTCAAGGCGGCTAGAAGAGAGGCACTTCTAGAAATACTCGACGAGGTTAAAGCGACACACTGGTTCTGGGATACTGAACTTCTAGTAAGGGCCTCGCGCAGAGGTTACAGAGTGAAAGAGATCCCCGTCGAGTGGACCCACGAGGGTGGGACGAAAGTAAGACTAATAAAAGACACCGTCCAGATGTGGGGCCAAGTGCTTAACCTCTGGTGGCAGCTGAGGAGTAGACAATAGCAAAGGCCGTTTGATTCCGTGAGTTGTAAGGCGTGTAACCTCCTATTTTTGTGATAAGTTCTACAGAAGTATCATGCGGTGGCGGAAGCTTCTCTTCCAGGATTCTGAATACTCTTGATAGGCAAAGCCTATGAACCTTGGTTATGAGCCGGTTTCTTTTAGCATCAAGCCGCAGACTGCTTCGACACCAGTAAAGATAGTGCACATGATGATGACTGGCGTGAAGGATCCCGTCGCCACGGACAAATAGCCCCCCAACCAAGGAGCTATCATGGCTCCTGCGTATCCTCCAACGAGTGTTAATCCGCCGGCCGTCGCCGAGTATGACGCGCCCATGAGTTCAACCGGCATCGCCAGGATTATAGGCGCCATGCTTCCGATGAGAAATCCATAGACAATCGCTGAAATCCAAAGTGGAAGGCCTACGGTCGTTCCGGTGAAATACAAAGCGACTGCGGCAAGGATGGACGTTCCCCATATGAAGGGTTTCCTTATGCCAATGCGTGCAGATACCAGGGGTACGATGAAACTGCCTGGAATCATAAACAACGTAATCATCGATGTTACCAGCCCCGCGGTGGTCAAATCCATTCCTTTCTGTGTTAGTATTGTTTGGAGAAATCCGAACAAGCCAATTTGGGGTGCGAGAAGAAATAGGCATGTAATCATTACCATCCACATTTGCTTGCTTCTAAGCACGACTGAAAGAGATTTCTTGAAAGGAACCCCCTGCCCCTCGCCAGAAGGCACATTCTTATCTGTCTTCAAGACAGGTCTTTCTCTTGCTAGCGATATCCACACCAGAGTCATCGCCAAAGCAAGAATGCCAACTGTGATGAAAACGCCTTGAGAAGATCCAGTGAGGGGCAGCAGCACGGCTGGAGTCAGTATGAACGAGGATGCCATGCCGACCTCCATACCCGTGAACATGACCCCGCTGGCCAATGCGTATTGTTTGTACGGGAACCATAAACCTGTTACCTTGGGCATGTTGGGGTAGGCAACAGCGTAGCCTGCTCCGCACAAGAACATTGTGGTAGCTAGCATAGGGAAATTCGTTGCAAACCCCCTCAAAAGCCCAAAGACACCCATGATTAGTCCTCCTACTAGGACTGTTCGCCTAACGCCGAATCGGTCTGCAAAAAGGCCTCCTGGAATGCAGAGTATTACCAAGGCTAATGGGACTAGCGCTACCAGAAACCCGAATTCTGCATAGGTTATGCCTAGCTTTGCCTCCATTGGCGTCACGCAGAACCAGGACAATCCGAGAGAGAACATCATCAGCCACGTTACGGCAACCATGACCCAACGATAGGACGAAGCTTCTTCATTCACGTTGTAGCCTCCTGTATGCATCATCATGCGTGTCCCATAATAGTTTTTGCTTTGATACATTATTTCGTCTCACGCTGAACATTAGAGCAGACATTGCACATAAGCTGTCTTTTTGAAACATGGCTCTACACAAGGCGCAAACCTGATAAATCTCTGCAGAGTCCTGCAGTGATCGCTGTACATACGCTTCGCAATTCCTTTATATAGGGAGAACCCACGAAAATAGTTCAAAGAATTCGCTGGGTTGTTGCGTATGGTTAAGTTTGGCATACATTTGCCCCAGATAGGTGTCGATTATGGCACCTTCAAAAATGTCGCTTTGACGTGTGAACGTGTCGGGTTTCAAACTGTTTGGGTGACCGATCATCTCCTGCCTATCGAAGGCTCCGCGCAAGAGTCTTATTTTGAGTGTTGGACAACTCTTTCGGCGTTGGCAGAAGCAACCAACACTGTGAGGATTGGCACCATGGTTCTCTGCAACCTGTATCGGTATCCTCCGATTTTGGCCAAAATGGCTTCGACCTTGGACGTGATAAGCCATGGCAGGCTTGATTTCGGTTTAGGAGCGGGCTGGTTCAAACCTGAGTCCGACGCCTTTGGCGTGCCATTTCCAAAAGCTTCTGTCCGGATAGAGATGCTCAATGAAGCCTTGGAAGTGCTTGAAAAGATGTGGACAGAGAACAAACCAGTGTTCAAGGGCAAGTACTACGGCATAAACGAGGCGTTGTGTAACCCAAAGCCAGTCCAGAAGCCTCATCCGCCAATCTGGATAGGCACGCAAACAGGAGGCAAACTCATGTACCGGACCGTCGCGAAACACGCTGACGGATGGGCTGTCGGAGCGTGGTATTTGCCGTCAGTCGATGAGTACAAACAGATGGCGAACCAAGTTAAACTCTACTTTTCAGAGGTCGGCAGAGATTTTGGACGTTTAGAGAAGGGTTTGGGAGTGGTGTGCATCTTAGCTGAGAACAAAACGGTTCTTGATGAAAAGATCAAGAAGTATAGACCTGCGGAAAGCCCCCTCGATGAGTACGGTGCAACGAAAATGCAAATACGCGGAACACCAGACGTTTGCGTAGATATCTTAAAAACGTACGTCGATGCAGGGATAGATCATTTCATGATGGTATTTCCAGACGGAACAGACCTTAAAACGATACGGCTCTTTGGGGAACAAGTCATACCATTTGTCAAATAGCCTGCGTTAGATTCAAGCTTTGATCAGAAAGAGCGTACTCTAAAGTCATAAGTCAAGATTTGCTTTGCGCCGAGAGGCAGGTAAGTAGTTTGGAAAAGTACACAGAAAGAAAAAGGGTGGAAAGGATTCTTGAATTTTGGCAATCTCTTTTTTGAGCCATTGGCTGTCTAGGATTTGCCGAGTTTCTTTGCTAGCTTAGCAAGCTCAGGGACTGTCTGCTCACCTTTGTCCCATACCTGTTTTCCGTCGAGCCACACAGACGTGTTCATGCAGATTCCGTCGGTGTGTGAAGGTGCCGAGATTGGTTTTCCGCCCGTCAGTATCTGGCCTACATAGCCGATTCCCCATTCGCTGACTCCCCAGACTCTCTCGTCCTCTAAGACGTTTCCCGTGAGTTTAGCGCCTGGATTGCAGCCGTAGCAAACGTGAGCCATGCTGCGCATCAGTGGATGGTTGAAACTCTTGAGCCAAGCATCGAAAACCATGGCATCTTGGCCACCGTCGATTTTATGTATCTTTCCTTCTTTGACGTGCAGCTTCACTGGTGACTTGCACAAGCCTAGCGGCGGGTTTATTGAACCATCGAAAACAATCGTGCCGTTTATCGACTCGAAAACGGGCGACCAGCCTATCTGACCTCCAAGCATGTGGGAACCAGGAGTATCAGCGTACCCTGTCTCAAGTGTTATCGGTCTCCTGCGGTCGTTGTCGAATTCAACATCGGTTCCTGATGGCGTCGTCATTTTGACG
The DNA here is from genome assembly GCA_049512075.1 of Bathyarchaeia archaeon. GTDB lineage: Archaea > Thermoproteota > Bathyarchaeia > Bathyarchaeales > Bathycorpusculaceae > JBEKCD01. The sequence continues at coordinate 74,364 of JBEKXL010000001.1, forward strand.
TGTTTAGCAGCTTTAGTCATTTCCACCAGTTTTTCTTCATAGGCGGCTAGGGTTTTTACATCGACTCTGGCGATTGTTCTAACCATCATGTCCACGTTCATTCCGACGTAGCATGCATGTCTGAGCTTCTTGTTTGCTTCCATGGCGTTTGCGTATGGCGTTGAGTAGAAAATCCACTCATTGTTGAATTCGCACCAAGCGTCAGCGCACTTCAGAACTGCTTCAATCGCTTCTGCGGGCAAATCGGCGTCTGCGGCTTTGCCAACTCCTCGGGGTGAGGCGTTCCAAATTACTAGAGGCTTCGCTCCGATGGTAAAGGCAGCTGCAGCTGTGGCGTCGACGACGCGAGGATCGGATTCTGTGTCTGCAGAAACGACGAAAGTCTCTCCTGGTTTCAGTTTGAACCATTCTGAAACGAGCCTGTGTGCGGCTTTAGCTAACTCGTATTCGTAGTATTGAGGCATTCTTGTCACTTCCAGAAAAAAGCTATCTTTGTCGTTCAGCTTATAAAACTTCTCAAAAACCTTTTAGGCGCGCAAGCGACTCATCCTATCGCTATCTCTGAAAAAGAGGAATAATATGGATGTCTTTGAGACTATAAAGGGACGCAGAAGCGTCAGGAAATTCAAGTCGAAGGCAGTTGAGAGAGAGTTGACTGAGAAATTGCTGACCGCAGCTTGTTGGGCACCTTCAGGCGGGAATATTCAACCGTGGAAATTCATAGTGGTGGAAGATCGTACGACTCTTGAGATGGTTCGCAAGATCTCTCCGGGATATTTCGGCGAGACTCCTCTAGCGATACTTGTTTGCGCTGACAAGATGAGGGCATACAAAGTTGGCGGCGCGATGGGACGGGATTACCTTTCAATCGCGGATTGCGCAATGGCTACTGAAAACATTGTCCTGGCAGCGTACGCGCTGGGATTAGGAACATGCATTGTCAAATCTTTCTCGCATGCGGCAATGAAGGAAATTCTTGAAATTCCGGAAGGCATCGAACCGGAGCTTCTGGTTGTGGTCGGATACCCTGACGCGCCTCCAGCTCCTCCACGTCGAATTCCTCTGAAAGAGAATACGTATCTCAACAAGTTCGGTCAGAGTTTTCAGCCTGCGGGGGCATAGATGTGACTAAGGCTAGAAACACGGGTAACGAATATCTTTTTGAACTCGCACTCTTTCTGGCTACGAGTGCACGGAACTGTATTGACGAACCGCCGCTTTATGGGCCTTTCCGGCTGCTGGACGCAATTAGCAGACTCGCAGACCTTCCAGAGCATGCCGAGGGTTTGGATGAGGATCCATTTCTCAAAGAGGCCAAGGCCTTCGTGGATGAGAAGAAGTTTCTTGTAACGACCGACGTGGGAGGGTTTACACGGGCTGCCGACGAACTGGTGGAGAGGTTTGCAAAAGAGCTCAAAAGAAGATCCGCAGAGAACAGAAGCAAGGAATAGACAGGCTCTACGCACACGGAATTGTTCAGCGTGGCATTTGGCCCGATTTGTGCTTGGCGCACGCACGTTGATTCTCGAGGTTGGTTCCGATGAAGCTTTCTAACCTCCTTACAATCGTTGACCTCCACACAGCAGGTGAGCCGTTCAGAATAGTGACAAGCGGATTTCCTACAATTCGTGGCAAAACAATGAAGGAAAAAAACGCCTATGCAGAAAAGAACCTTGAAGATATGCGAAGAATGGTTCTCTATGAACCCCGAGGACGCAGTACAATGTGCGGAGCGTTCCTCTTGGAGCCTACAGTTGCAGAGGCGGATGCGGGGGTCATATTCATGGAACCAATAGGCCTCGTCCCGATGTGCGGACACGGATCGATTGCGATAGCCAAATACTTGGTTGAAACTGGACGAGTGAAAGTAACGGAACCCGTAACCAAAATCAAACTAGACACTCATGCAGGACTGGTCAGCCTATCAGTGAGCGTCAAAGATGGAAAGGTCGGAGAGATAACACTGAGAAATGTCGAATCTTTCTCCTACCTTCGCGACGCCATGGTCCGCACTGAAAGATTCGGAAAAGTCAAGGTTGACATTGCCTACGGTGGCAGCTTATACGCGATAGTTTCAGCCAAAGATGTCGGACTTGAGATTGTTCCTGATGAAGCTGGAAAACTGCTTGAATACGGTGAAATCCTCAGGAAATCGATACAAGAACAGATAGAGATGAAGCATCCCAAGGACGCCAGTCTAGTGAAGGTTCTGTACGTTCAGTTCACTGGGCCTCCGACGCATCCGAAAGCGGACATGAAGAATGTCGTTGTCGTGGCACCTACAGGCCTAGATCGTTCGCCATGCGGCACCGGAACGTCTGCAAGAATGGCAGACCTCTTCGCCAAGGGAAAGATGAAAGTTGGAGATGAGCTCGTGCATGAAAGCCTCATCGGCACGTTGTTTCGAGGCAGAATAGTCGGCGAAACCAGCGTGGGGGAATACCCCGCGATAATTCCAGAAGTCGCGGGCAACGCATACATAACAGGTTTTCAACAACTCGTGGCCGAGCCGGACGATCCTTTGAAAAAAGGCTTCTTACTATCGGAAACTTCGTAGCCTTGAACATTCTGATTCCCAGGATCGACACCGACCAAGGTTAAGTAGTGCCGATGGCTAGATTAATGTGAGTCTACGAGGTTGAGGGAACACGTTTCTTACGCGTGAGGAAGAGGCGATGCTTGATGGCGAGTATGGAGAAGGGTACGAAATCGCCATGTCCGTTCTGGTCAAACTTGGAGACATCTATGGCGCTGACAGGATGCTGAAGGTCGAAAACGTCCATATTGACGGTGCCGCCTACGGCTGGATCAATGATTCTGGCTTGGAGCTGATTGGGAAATTGGCCAGCTCAGGAGCGCGTTTTCGGGTTCCAGCGACGCTGAACCCTTCTTCAATCGACTTTGACATGTGGCAAGAGCTAAAGATACCTTCTCACGTTGCAAGGAAACAGTTGAGGCTGGCCAAGGCCCTGAAGAGAATGGGCGGAACACCAACATGGACTTGTGCTCCGTATCAATACGGTGCAGATCTCAGGTTTGGCCAGAAGGTGGCTTGGGGAGAATCCAACGCCGTCGGTTTTGCAAACACTGTCGTCGGCGCAAGAACTGAGAGATTGGGAGATCTTGCTGACGTCTGTGCTGCGGTTGCCGGAGAGTACCCAAATTTTGGGCTGTACCTGGACGAGAACAGGCGAGGACAGGTACTCTTCGAGCCTGACAGACTTGACGTGGATGCCTTCGATTCTACAGACTATGGCGTCCTAGGTTTCTTCGTTGGATCCATCGCTAAAGCAAGGGTTCCAGTGGTTTCAGGAATGCCAGAAAAAGCGACAACCGACCAGTTGAAGTCGTTTTGTGCAGCTGCCGCAGTTGGCGGTTCAGTGGCTCTGTGTCACCTGTGCGGGATCACGCCTTGGGCAAAGACAGTGGCAGAGGCGTTTCGCGGTTCGAAACCTGAAGAAAAAATAATCATCGAGGCTGGCGAGCTTGATCAAGCAAGACAGAAGCTAAGCACTGCCAATGAGGAGCCGCCTGAAGTTATCTGCATCGGATGTCCGCACTGCTCAGTTCAGGAACTCGTGAAGGTCGCGCGCCTTATTAAGGGCAGGAGAGTGGAAGACAGCGTGAGGTTCCTGGTTTTCACGAGCAGAGCGGCAAAGACGTTAGCAAGTGAAATGGGGGCGGTTGAGACAATCGAGTCGTCTGGGGGTAGAGTGATTGCTGACACATGCTGGAACTTCATTCCCTCTAAAGCTGAGACCTTGATGACTGACTCTGTGAAAATGGCCTGGACGTCGCTGGGCAAATTCACAAACGTTGCACTTGGCAGTATAGAAAAGTGCGTCGATGTTGCGGCCGGAACAATGCCTAGAGGATGATCCGCGTGGGAAAAATCGTGATAAGATGCGTCCCGGTGTCGAAAGGCGTTTCAGAAGGAGAAGCTCTGGTAACGAGCCAGCCGATGTGTTTGTACGACTCGTTGGATCCTAAGTCTGGCCGCATCGTGAACAAGAGACATGAGCTGTATGGAGAATGTGTTTCTGGGAGAATTCTCTTCTTTCCCTACGGAATCGGCTCAAGCACGAGCGCCGCCACGATTCTTGAGGCCTCAAGATGTAAAAAAGCTCCAAACGCTATAGTTAACCTAGAAACCGAGCCGATAATAGCTGTTGGCGCATTGTTGGCCGAGAGGCTTTATGGAAGGATAATTCCGATTGTTCACAGGCCAGAAATAGACCCGGCAGAAGTGATTAAGCATCATTCTGTGAGAGTTAACGCCGACGTGGGCCTGATTGAAGTATTAGGACATGGTCGAGATGCAGCGCACGTTAAAGCGAATAATGCATGAAATTGCAAAATCGGCGCACAACGTTTTTAAGAACTCTCGAGCTAGGTTTAATTAACAGGCGTTCTGGAAAAGGTGGAAAAGACCATCCAAAAAGGCATTGTTTTTGAAGTAAAAAGGTATGCCACGGACGATGGACCAGGCATACGTACGACCGTATTCTTCAAGGGATGCCCTCTGCGTTGCTGGTGGTGCCACAACCCCGAGGGCAAAAATTCGAAACCCGAGTTGATGTACAAACGGAACAGATGCAAAGGCTCGGGCGAATGTGTAAAAAACTGTCCAAAGAATGCAATCTCGAAAGGCGCTCAGTACGTGTCCATCAACAGAAAACTCTGCAACTTATGTGGAAAGTGTGCCCTAGCCTGTCCAAGCGATGCTCTAGTGCTAGTCGGCAGAGCAGCAAGAGCGGATGAGATGCTGAAGGAGATAGAAAAGGACGTGACCTTTTATGATGAGTCCGGCGGAGGCGTCACGTTCTCTGGTGGGGAACCCCTCATGCAACCCGATTTCTTGGAAGCTCTACTTGAAGGTTGTAAGGAGAGAAACATTCGCACAGCCTTGGACACGTGTGGATATGCACCATGCGAAACGGTGGATAGAATAAAGGACAAAGTTGATCTCTTTTTGTATGACATCAAGAGCATGGACGACCGGACGCATAGAAAGTACACGGGAGTGTCAAACAAACTCATCATTCAGAATTTCAAGAGATTAGCAGAGAATGGAAGCAGCATTTCGGTTCGCTTCCCCGTCATTCCGGGCGTCAACGACAACGCGGAAAACGTCACCAGGACAGGCGAGTTTGCACTTTCACTTGGCGTGAAGCAGGTGTGTCTTCTTCCTTATCACAGAGCAGGGATTGAAAAGTACAGAAGCCTGGACAAGACTTACAGACTCGAGCATCTTCAATCTCCCTCAGACGAAAAAATGCAAATGATCAAGGAAAAACTTATCACACTCGGGTTAGACGTGAGAATAGGAGGAGGGTAAGATGAAAGACAGGATTAGAAAGCTGAGAGAACGCAGCGTCAGCACTAAACCGTACATCACGCCGGAAAGGGCCGTTCTAATAACGGAGTTTTGCGCTGGCGAAGGGGCTAGTCAGTCAGCATCTACACCCGTGAAAAGAGCCCTTGCCCTGAAGTACTTGCTTGAACACAAGCAGATATTCATCGATGACGGTGAGCTCATCGTTGGCGAGAGAGGACCTGCTCCGAAGGCCGTTCCCACTTACCCGGAGATATGTTGCCACAGCCTTCAAGATCTTGAAATTCTTAATTCGAGGAAGAAAACACCCTTTGCGGTGGATAAAGAAACGAGGAAAATATACGAAGACAATATCATACCTTTCTGGAAGGGTAAATCAATAAGGGAAATGATTTTTGGTCAAATGTCCAAAGAGTGGAAGCTCGCCTACGAAGCAGGAGTGTTCACAGAGTTTCTGGAGCAGAGAGCCCCAGGTCACACGGTTCTCGACGACAAAATCTACCGGAAAGGCATGCTTGACTTCAAAAAGGACATTAAGAAGAGCATGCGAAGCCTCGATTTTCTGAATGATCCTGAAGCACTCAAGAAGATGGAAGAACTCAAGGCCATGGAAATCGCTGCAGACGCCTTGATCCGCTACGCCGAGCGACACGCCGGGAAGGCCAGAGAGATGGCAAAGAAGGAGAAAGACCCGACGAGAAGAAAAGAGCTTGAAAAGATAGCGGATGTCTGCTCTCACGTTCCGGCTAACGCGCCTCGCGACTTCTGGGAGGCTCTGCAGTACTATTGGTTTGTTCATCTAGGAGTCATATCGGAACTCAACCCGTGGGATTCATTCAACCCTGGCAGGCTTGATCAGCACCTGTATCCGTTCTACAAACGGGGCTTGGAGCAAGGCACGTTAACGAAAGAAGAAGCCAAAGAGCTTCTGGAATTGTTCTGGATAAAATTCAACAATCAACCGGCGCCGCCCAAGGTCGGCGTTACAGCGGAGGAGAGCAGCACCTACAATGATTTTGCTCTGATAAACGCGGGCGGCGTGAAAGCCGACGGCTCGGACGGCGTGAACGAGCTCTCGTACCTGATACTGGACGTTGTGGAGGAAATGAGGCTGATCCAGCCTGGCTCCATGGTTCAGATCAGCAAGAAAACTCCTGACAGTTTTGTGAAGAAGGCCGTGGAGGTCATAAGAGAAGGCTTCGGACAGCCCTCAGTCTTCAACACGGACGCAATAATTCAAGAACTCCTGCGGCAGGGAAAATCGATAGAGGACGCGAGAAACGGAGGAGCGAGCGGATGTGTGGAGGCGGGGGCTTTTGGAAAAGAAAGCTACATCCTCACTGGATACTTCAACCTCACTAAAATCTTAGAGATCGTCTTGAACAACGGTGTAGACCCAAGGACGAAAAGAAAGATTGGCCTTGAAACCGGGGACCCTTCAGACTTCAGTTCTTTCGATGAACTCATCAACGCGTATGAGAAGCAACTAAACTACTTTGTCGACGTCAAAATCAAGGGTAACAACATAATTGAGAGGCTGTACGCCGAGCATCTTCCAACGCCCTTCCTGTCACTCCTAATAAGCGATTGCGTGCAGAAAGGAAAAGACTACAGCGATGGCGGCGCCAGGTATAACACCAACTACATCCAGGGCGTAGGACTCGGAACGATAACTGATTCTTTGACAGCGATTAAACACAAGGTCTTTGACGAGAAAAACGTTAGGATGAAAGAGCTAGTCAATGCATTGCATGCCAACTTTGATGCGAACGAGAACCTTCGCCAAGTGCTTTTGAATAAGACGCCTAAGTACGGCAACGACGACGATTATGCGGATGACATCATGAGAACTGTCTTTGAGATTTACTATCGTGCAGTGGATGGGAGGCCGAACACCAAGGGAGGCTATCACAGGATAAATCTTCTGCCGACCACGGTTCACGTTTACTTCGGGAAAGTGTTAGGCGCAACACCTGATGGGAGAAAAGCAGGTGAACCCGTTTCTGAGGGTGTGTCACCCGTCCAAGGAGCAGACAGGAAAGGTCCCACGGCAGTGATAAAGTCGGTTTCTAAGATAGATCATGTCAGAACAGGCGGGACTCTTCTCAACCAGAAATTTGCGCCAGAGCTGTTGGAAGACGAGCAGGGTATGGACAAGCTGGGCCACCTTATACGCACGTACTTCAAGCTTGACGGTCACCACATCCAGTTTAACGTCATAAACGCGGAGACCTTGCGAGACGCACAGAAACATCCCGAGAAATACACGGATCTCCTAGTGAGAGTTGCAGGGTACAGCGACTACTTCGTTGATTTGAGCACTGAACTTCAGAATGAGATTATTAAGAGAACGGAGCACAAATCGTTCTGAACGGCAAGCCCAGAACGGCGCTAGCTAGATTGACAAGCGGCTAAATCTCGATTTCTTTTCCGATTCCTTCTTTCTTTGCTTTATCATATGCCAGTTTTGCTACGGCGGCATCTTCGAGGGCTAAGCCCACGGCTTTCCAACACGTTATTTCGGAGTCAGACATTCTTCCAGGTTTTTCGCCGCCGACTATTTCTTGAAGTTCAGCGTAGATATCATCCTGTGAAATTATTCCCTTCTTTATTGGGACAATAAGGTCTCCAGTTTCAGCAAGTGCGCCCTCTTTGGTGTCGACGACGATTTTTGCTTTCTTGACGGTTTTATCGTCCAGTTCTCCTCCCTCAGGTCCGACTACTCCGATGGAGTTTATGTGCGCACCCATCTTTATCCAATCTCCGTCCAACACTGCAACCTTCGACGTTGTGGCTAAAACTATTACATCGGAGTTTTCAACGCACTGTTTGCTGGTTTGCACAGGCTTAACTGTTAGGCTCAGTTCTCGTGAGACACTTTCGGCAAATTCCTCCGCCCTCTTAGGTAAAATGTCGTACACCTTTATTCTTTGAATGTTTTCAAGAACCTCGCACAGCCCCCGAACCTGAGCTCTTGCCTGACCGCCAGTACCTATGACACCGATTAAGCTGGAGTCTTTTCGTGCAAGGTACTTGGTGGCAACCGCGCTTGCGGCACCCGTCCTAGTGGCGGTAATATACGCTCCATCCATCAGAGAAAGCAGTTTGCCGTTTTCTGGATGGTTCAAGAGAATTGAGGCTAGTATCGTTGGTAAACCATGCTTCAGGTTCCCCTCGTACTGAGTGACTATCTTGATTGCTAAGGATCCCGTGCGACTGAGGTATGCGGGCATATAATAAACGAAGCCTTCATGTTTGTCGACGCTGATGATCACGCGCTTCGGAACTACCGCCTTTCCTTCGTACAACTCGAGGAAGGCTTTCTCTACCACTTGGATAGCTTCCCTCATGCTGACCAAGGATTCAACATCGCTTCTGCTAAGAAACAGGACCATTTTACTTGCCTCAAACCTAAGGCATAACCTCCTCACTTAACTTTTCTCTCTTCCTCAAAGCTAGAAAAACAAACGCATTGGCGTCTAGAGCTTAAATCGCGCCGTGGAAAACATGGGCATTAAGCGGATTGTGGGCTGGGGCAGGAGCGGTTTGTAGCAAGATTGGTTAAGTATACGCCTCCAAGGGTGAGCCCTGAGCCCAGAAGTAATTCGAGGTTGAAGGGCTCTTTGAGAAATATCCATCCGAATAGGAGGGCGACTGCGGGAACGAGCAGGGCGGAGCTTGAAAGAGTTGTTGCTTCTTCATCTCTTAGCAGATGAAGCCAGAGTATGTTGCCGATACCCAACGCGCCCGCAGCTGAAAAGAGAATTAGTGCAGCGTACTGCGGACTCATAGGAAACGCAAGACTGTTCATACCTAAACTTAGAGTGATGAAGAGAACTGAACCGATGGCCAATTGCAGGAAGACTCCTATGAAAGGATCTGCGTGACATAGAAACTTCTTATAGTAGACAACCGAGATTCCCCAGAAGAGAGCAGATAAGATCAGGATTAGAGTTGACCCGAGAGTGAAAGAGCCTGTTTTGTTGAGGAAGAGGATGGCGACTCCGGTGAACCCTATGGCAGCTCCTAGTATCTTGCTGGCTGTGATTTTCTCTTTTAGGAATGGTGCTGCTAGGCACAGGACGAAGAGTGGTTGAGTGTAAAGGATTACCGCACTGATGCCTGAGCTCCCGCCAGCAAGCCCGAAGATCTGTCCTGCGTTTACCGCGGTATAGATGAGACCGTAGACTGTCAGTCCGCCCAGAGTTCCCAGATCTCGGGGCAATCTCTTGCGGAGTATGAGAAAAACTGGAAGGAGAACAGCAACGGAAATCACGAATCGGTGCAGAAGCAGCGTTGAAGGCGAAACGGAATTCAAAGCTATCTTCATCACAGAATAGTTCGATCCCCAAAGAACGACTAAAGCTATGAAAAGCGGCACGTTATGCAACTTCAGACAGCCTTGCCTCCCAGCACGGATGTCTTCTAAAATGCACTGTAATATAAAAATCACATGGCAAAGTCCATCGTGGCACAATTCTGGATTCAGCGCGTTACAAAGATATTGACGCGCAGTTACAAGCTCAGGTCTGAACTGATTCTTCTCAATTGGAGAAGGATGTGATTACGAGTTCAAATTCCGATGAAATCGTTATTTGTGCGACAGAAGAGGGCACTCTCAGTCCGTTCTCTTTTGTTTCTTTTTGTAGCGTCTTCGTATTTTTTCTGCAAGCTTGCCGTCCTCCACTATTAAGGCACCCTGATAGCCACAGTTAAGGCATTTCCAGATGGAAGGGCGATAGAAGATGAGAAAGTTGATGTTGGTGGAACCGCATTTTGGACAGAACTTTATTCTGCTCATGATTTCTTCTTGTTCTTTTAATTTAACTACAGACTTTTTGAGGCTCCACTTCTCTTTCAATATGTTGCCGAACTCGGTGAAATTTAACCCTTTAGCTTCCTCCCCACACAGCGGACAATGCTGCCCCCGCTCGAGCTGCTTATCATACACACACTTAGGATTTGGGCAAGTCCATGATGGCATGCTAGCGCCTCATCAAAGACAGACCGATCATGAAAGATAAAACTTTTTATGGGATCAACGCACGCGCTTTCCGACAGAACAAGCCGAGCGCTGTCATCAATGCTTTACCTGTGTCTCGTTTGGCGTAGTGCGTGAAAGTGAATTTGAGTTCTTCCAAGACCTGCTGGTCAGTCCACTGTTCGAAGAAGCGTCGGCTGAAACATGTGTCATATTTCCAGCCGTGTTTGGCGTTCGCCTGCAATTTCGTCATTCTGAGCATCAACCTGCTCAGGCGACAGTTGCAGCACGTGTCGGCCCACCAAAGCTCGCCGCCGAGTAAGTGTTTTGCTGTCCATGTGGTGTGGTAGAGGAAGTCGTTGACAACTTCGAGAAACTCGTCCTGCGTCGGCGCGCACGATAATCGCGTGGGCTCGGACAAAAGCTTTATAGACTCTTGATTGGCGTTGGAGTCACCGCCGGGAAAAGCAATGGCTGAGTATGATGTTGTCATCGTGGGGAGTGGAATTCTTGGCTTGTCGACCGCTTACCACATAAAGAATGCGCATCCTAAAGCGGAGATCTTGGTTATAGACAAGTTGAGGTCTGCTGGTCAGGGCAACACAGCTCGGAGCGCGGCTGCTTTCCGCTGCATATTCTCGTCACGAACAAACTATGCTCTTGCTGATTCCTCCGTCGAATTCTACAGGCATTTGCAGGAAGATTTGAGCGTGGATCTCAAGCTGCAATGGCTGGGTTATCTTTGGCTCATGACCGAAGAAGACTACAGGGAGATTCCTCCAATTTTCAGGGATTTGGCCATCAAGCGCGATCTGAAATACATTGAGTACGAAGGCAAAGAACTGGCCCAGAGATTGTGCGTGCGGATAGACCTGAAAAAAGACGAAGAAGCACAGTCGATGGGTTTGGAGAATATTTTCGGAGGCATCCTAATCCCCAAAGCGGGCGTCATAAACGATGTCAGCTCCTTGGCCAACTTCTATGAAACCGAGTTCTTAAGACTCGGCGGGAAAATCCAGTACGGAGTAGAGGCCAAGAGCTTGGTCGCTGAACCTCGCCAACCTTTGGGCATTCCGGGTGAACCCTATTTTTGGCAGACCGCAAGGGTCGCAGGGGTAAGCACTGATAAAGGTGTTATCAGGGCAAAAAAGACCATTTGGGCGGCTGGCGCTTGGGCATCACATATCTTGGATCGCGTGGGGATTGAGTGTTACATTAAGCCGAAGAAAAGACAGTTCTTCGCCATATCGGCCAAGAGCGGTGGCCTGCAAGAACTGTTGTTCACTAAGGGGTTTAATCTAGTTGGCTGTTTGCCCTTCACCATTCTGCCAAGGCTCAGAGTGTACATTCGGCCATTTTCCAAAGAAGGAACCTATTGGGTTGGCTACGCTGACGATTTCCCGAGAGCCTTCAAACTTGAGGAAGACCCGCAGCCTGAAAAAAGTTTCTATGAATATGGCATTTATCAAGTCCTGACGAAATACTTTCCACAGTTTAAGAATGTCCGTGCATCTTCTGCTTTTGCAGGCTTGTACGAAGTCAACACCCTTGACGGCCACCCAGTGATTTTTGAAGAGAATGATTTGATGGTGGTGGGCGGCGCCAGTGGAAGCGGAATCACAAAAGCAGACGCTATAGGAAGAATCGCTGAAGCCTTATACAGTTACAAAGAGTATGCATGTTTTTACGGTGACAAGAAGTTCAAAGTCAGTGACCTAGGCCTCGAAAAAAGATATGTGGAGCCCGAGAAACTAGTACTCTAGCGCGAGAGTGCGCTTCATGCAACACGAACAAGGATGGAAAAAAGGGAAAAAGATGAAAACAAACAAACCAACCACTTATTTTTGGTCAGGAAACGAGGCTTGCGTTGAGGCGGCGATAATTGCCGGATGCCGATTCTTCGCGGGTTACCCGATATCGCCTTCGAACGAGATACCCGAAGGCCTTTCAGAACGCTTGCCAAAAGTTGATGGAATATTCATGCAGATGGAAGACGAGCTGGCTTCCATAGGCGCGGTTATGGGTGCAAGCTGGGCGGGAAAAAAGGCCATGACCGCTACTTCGGGGCCCGGTTTCAGCCTCATGCAGGAAACCATAGGCTGGGGATTCATGACTGAAACACCCTGCGTAATAGTTGACGTTCAAAGAGTGGGACCGGGCACGGGACAAGCAACCAAATGTGCACAGGGAGACGTTATGCAGGCACGCTGGGGAACGCACGGCGACTACGCGGCCGTTGCACTGTCGCCGAACTCGGTTCAGGAAATGTTTGAGCTCACGATAAGAGCCTTCAACCTAGCTGAAAAGTATCGCACGCCGGTCATTCTTCTGGCAGACGAGACCATAGCCCACGTCAGAGAACAGATAATGGTTCCGCTACTGAAGAGCATAGATATTGTCAATCGCAAAAAACCAGAGATAGGAGAAACAGAGTTCTTCGGTCTGGAGGAAGTCGCACCGATGCCAGCCGTGGGCGAAGGCTTCAACGTGGCCGTGACGGCTTCAACGCACGACGAACGTGGAGTCCGATTCACCCAGGACGCCGCGGTGCATAGAAGGATGCTGGAGAGCCTTAACGCAAAGATAGACAATCACGCGGACGACATTGTGGAGGTGGAGAGCCACAATGTTGACGACTGCAGGGTAGGCATAGTCTCCTTCGGCTGCACGTCCCGTGCGGTCTACGAGGCTGTTGAAAGGGCAGAAGCGTTGGGAATCAAAACGGGCTACGTCCGCCTGAAAACGCTGTGGCCTTTCCCAGACAAAGCCGTCCGAAGGCTAGCCAAATCTGCTGAGAGAATTATCGTTCCAGAAATGAACCTGGGACAAGTTGCCAGAGAAGTTCAGAGAGTAGCAGGCAAAACGGAAATTGTGAAGTTGAACAAGATCGGAGGGGGCGAGCTTATCACGCCTGAGGAAGTATTTGACAAAATCGTTGGAGGAGGAAAATGAAATGTCTGGGGTGTTCTCGTCTCGCAAGTACATGAGGGATTTGAAGCTGCCGTTCTGTCCGGGCTGCGGGTTGTTTTCGCTCGGCGACGCTTTCCTGAGGGCTGTGCATGAGCTGGGCCATGAAGACTTGAGCGGGTTTTGTTTCGCCAGTGGAATAGGCTGTTCTTCTTGGATTCCTTCGCCGTATTTTCTCGCAGATTCAGTTCACACCCTTCACGGCAGAAGTATACCAGTTGCGACAAGCATCAAGCTCGTGCGTCCGGACCTAAGCGTAGTCGTGTTCGGCGGGGACGGAGACATCGTGGGCATCGGATTGAGCCACTTTGTACACGCTGCGAGACGCAACACGGACATACTCGTCATAATGGGCAACAACATGGTTTACGGCATGACAGGCGGGCAAGTAGCGCCTACAACACCGTTCAAGACTAGGACAACAACCACTCCCTACGGAAGCTTTGAACACCCATTGGATGCTGCAAGACTCGCAGTCGGCGCTGGAGCAGCATATTCTGCGCGTTGGACTACTGCACACTTGAAAGAATTGAAAGAATCAATCAAGAGCGCGCTCCAGATGCCGGGCTTCAAGTTCATCGAGGTTGTAACTCACTGTTATACAGCGTACGGCAGAAGAGCCGGCTTCAAGGACACAGGAGAGATGCTAAAGTACTACAGAGAAAACGCTGTCGCAGCACAGCAGGCTGAGAAAATGAGCGAAGAAGAGCTTGAGGGGAAAATAGTTATCGGAGAATTCGTGCGGAGAAAGCGTCCGACACTCGTGGAGACGGTTTACGCCATGATTGAGGGGGCAAAGGCAAGTGGCGAACAAGACTGAAATAAGATTCGGGGGCAGCGGCGGACAGGGCGTTGTGTTAGCCGCGCAGATCCTTGGAAAAGCCGCGGTTCTGGATGGAAGGAACGCTTTGCAAACACAAGCCTACGGAGCCGAGTCCAGAGGAAGCATGGCCAGGAGCGAAGTCATCATATCAGACGGCAAAATAGGCTTCCCAGCCGTTAGAAAATGCGACATACTCGTAGCCATGAACCAAGAATCTCTCAACGCGCTAATCAAGGATGTGAAAGAAAACGGAATGCTCATGGTGGACAGCACTAACGTAACAGACATACCTCAAACAAAAGTTCAAGTCCACAGGATTGCAATCACGGAAACTGCCAAGAAAGCATTTGGGGAAGCATTCTATGCAAACATGATTATGCTTGGAGCCTTCACAAAAATAGCCAACCTCGTGAGCAGAGAAGCGATGGAAAAGACAATCAGAGAAAACGTTTCGAATAAAACCATTGAAAACAACATCAAAGCCTTCCAGAAAGGCCTAGAACTAAACCATTAAAGATCGAAGACTCCTCGCAGAAGAATTGAGACACATAAAGAAAACTCGCTACACCGTGGCATCTGCGCGCGCCTTGCAAGAAGCGCGTTCTAGATTCTCAGAAACGCAGTTTTCCATGTTGCCGATGACGTGAGCAGGCGGCGCGCGCGCTTTTCCGGCGACAGTTTTTTAGGCCCAAAATATGCGTCGACGATGCTGATCCCCGTGACTTTCTTCGTGAAATTGCCGATTTGCATGAGCAGTTTCAAGTAATCTTCGCCCAAAGCCATGACGTTGCCTCAAGCAGGTCGATTGCCTAGGTGAATATAAAACAGTTTAGCGGACTCGCACAATGTTTTTATCCTTCCAAAAAAGTAGTAACGCGAGGTTTATGTCAGACATAATCACTGTCAACAACCTTGTCATGGTGTACTCCGACGGGACAAAGGCTGTTGACAATATTTCCTTCAACGTTAAGGAAGGCGAATTCTTCGGGTTTCTGGGTCCCAACGGAGCCGGAAAAAGCACAACGATCAAGATTCTTACAACGCTCCTGAGAAAAACATCCGGTTCGGCCATCGTGGCAGGCCATGACCTTGACAAGGAGTCCGAGGAGATTCGAAAGCTCATCGGCGTGCAGAGCCAAGACACAGCTGTCGACGGAGACCTCACCGGCAGGGAGAATCTAATGCTTCAAGGTCATTTTCAACAGTTGCCCAGCCCCGAACTTAAGCAACGCGTGAACGAACTCTTGAAACTCGTGGAACTCGAAGACGCCGCGGACAAGCGTGCAAGAAACTATTCAGGCGGCATGAAGAAGAGGCTTGACCTCGCTACGGCCCTCGTCCACAGGCCGAGGTTGCTCTTCCTGGATGAGCCGACGACGGGCCTAGATCCTCAATCGCGCGCCGCGATATGGGCTTACCTTGAGAAGCTAAACAAGAAAGAAGGCACCACCATATTTTTGACGACACAATACATGGAAGAGGCCGATAAACTCTGTCGGCAACTATCGATAATCGATTTCGGAAAGATAGTCGCCAGCGGGTCTCCAGCTGAGCTTAAACGCCAGGTCGGAGCCGACTCCATTAAACTATCACTTGAGAATTGTGCTAGGGATAAACCGAGCGCAAAGGATATCGTTAGCAGCCTTGAAGGCGTGACAAACGTGATCGATTCTGATGAGTGCTTGACCGTGTACGCGAAGAACGCGGGACTCATCATCGCCGACATCGTTAGAGCGTTTGACAGCAGAGGCATTCGGCTATCATCGGTCAGCTTTTCGTCGCCGACTCTTGATGACATCTTTCTGCAACACACGGGAAGGAGAATAAGGGCTGAGGAGCTTGTCAAGACCCCAAGCGCCATGCTTGGCGGAAGGAGGCGATAGAATACGACTCTTTTCTCTGACACCAGATACCTCTTCGTTAGGTACTTGAAGAAACTCGTCAGAAACCCCATTCTGCTCTTCTTCTCGCTCTTTCAACCCATAATATTCCTGCTCCTTTTCACGCAGTTGTTCTCGAAGTTCTCTTCCTTGCCGGGGTTTCTCCAAGCCACTGGCGCCAGCAGCTATCTTGAGTTCGCCACTGCCGGCATCCTCCTCCAAAACGCTTTCGGCAGTGCCTTGCAATCGGGAACATCAATAGTGCTTGATCTGGATACGGGATATTTGCAGAAAATGCTCGTGACGCCAGTCAGCAGATATGCGATATTGCTGGGAAGATTGACTAGTGACGCTTTCAGAGTCGTGGTTCAGTCGACAATCATCCTGGTGCTTGCCTATGCCTTGGGCGCCACAGTATCAACAGGGATTGTGGGAATACTGCTCATGCTTTTCACTGTAGCCTTCTTCGGCCTCGCTTGGTCTGGAATTTCCCTGGCCATAGGGTTGAAGACAAGATCCTCTGAGACAGTGTTTGCGATAGGCGGATTCATTACTTTTCCGTTGCTGTTCTTGAGCACGGCTCTGACTCCGAGGGTCTTTATGCCCGATTGGATATTGGACGTCTCGAACTTCAACCCCATAAGCTACACCGTGGACGCGGCCCGGGCGCTCATGGTCACTGGATACGATTGGGGCACGGTGCTCAAAGCGTTCGGCGTGATTGGGCTTATCGCAGCTGTCACTTTAGGAGCGACGCTGTACCAGTTCAGGAAGGTAGTTAGCTAGTTGAGAAGCGCGATTGAGATTTTTGGAATCTAACGGCGTGAAAATTTGGTTTTGCCCCGTGTGGTTTTCCCACATAGCTACTATGCGTAGAGAAAAACAGAGATGGATTACGCGTCCCCTGTGATCAGGAGCTGAAGTGAATTGGATTTGCTTGCCCGCGCAAGACTTTGAGATATTCTATAGAGTTGAAGAAAACTGGTTCGGTACGCGAGGGGTTTTGAATACCATGAAACAGGATAAGTGCATGCTTGCAAATGCAAGTGAACAAATTTGGCTGGCTTTAAATAGTTGAATCTCACTAAGTTAATTATGGGGAACATTGTTGGAAATACAACATCGTTGCTTCAACGAGTTCCCACATCAATGCACAGAATGTCCAAAATACAGCGAATCACTTGCCGATCCAACTTTGCAACTCGCCCTGCTGACAGGTATTGGCGGCCTACCATACCCACGGCAATACAGAAGAAGGGTTACCAAAGAATGCAAACTATATCACAAGCGCAAAGTCGAATATTCAGATTAATGAAAAATCTCCCATAAACGACAATTGCGGGGAATCTGCGTTATTTCCCATTTTTGTCCGAGTGTTTTTTTTTCTTCTTTTTAACATTCTTCTTTTTCTCGATAGGGTGCGTATAGCGCGCGCAGGAGTGACAGAAATCGGGCCGAATAGCGGTAAGAAAAGCTCAGTTTGAGGTTTTCTGGAAACCGACGGAGTGGTCGAAGTGCTTTCAGCATTACCGCGTGCTATGACGTGTGTCGGATGAGTGGAAGCACTTGTTTGCAGAAGTGTAGGGTGTTAGTCTTCTGCTTTTAACCTGCCATCCTGCATGGTGTACACCTTGTCTGTGACGTCGATTATTTTTTCGTCGTGTGTTGCGACGACCACCATGGTCTTCTCAATTTCGTTCACGTCCTGAAGTAGAATGATTATTTCCCTGGCCGTCCTCGAGTCTAGCTCTCCTGTAGGCTCGTCGGCGACTATTACCTCCGGGTTGTTTGCGAGAGCCCTCGCGATAGCCACCCGCTGCATCTCACCCATGCTCAACTGTTTCGGCCTGTGATCACGCCTGTTTGAAAGCCCTAGTCTCTCAAGAAGCTTCAGCGCCTTCTCCTCTTGCACTTCCTGAGACTTATTGGCCAGTGACATGGGCAGCTCAACGTTCTCCAGTGCGGTCAGCGTGGGAAAAAGGTTGAAGGTTTGAAATATGAAGCCCATGCGCGTGTTACGGATCCTTCTGCGTTCGCGACCGGACAGCTGCGAAGCATCAGCATCGTCGACGAAGATGTTTCCCGAGGTCGGATAATCATTCAATCCCATCAGGTTGAGCAGTGTCGATTTGCCTGACCCTGAGGGGCCGATGACAGCGAAGAGTTTTGGCTCTTTGAGCTCTAGGTTGACCGCTTTGACGGCTGCTATTTCTGATGAACCCACCCGGAACGTTCTTGTCAGGTTCACTGTTCGGATATTCATCAGTATTCAGCTCTTAAGACTTCAGCTATGTGCATCCTCATAGCGTTTACCGCAGGGATTATTCCGCCGAGGCAGCAGATGCCCACGATGGCCGTGAACATTTCCAGCATGTAGACTGGCGGAACGATTTCCAGCACGCTGGGAAAGAACAGGGTCACAGGAATGCTAGTGTAGAAACTTGCTAACATGAGGGCTGTCAGCGAGCCGAAGGCTACCCCGATTATGCCGCCGAGGACACCTATGAGGAGGGTCTCGATGACTACTACT
Source organism: Bathyarchaeia archaeon (assembly GCA_049512075.1). Lineage (GTDB taxonomy): Archaea > Thermoproteota > Bathyarchaeia > Bathyarchaeales > Bathycorpusculaceae > JBEKCD01. The sequence goes on from JBEKXL010000001.1 coordinate 92,880, forward strand.
CTGAATATATAGCTCATCGGCGCTCCAATCGCGTCCAATGTTGCGAAGTCACGACGCCTCTCTGACACGCTCATGACAGTGACTGTCATGACGAGTATCAGGCTCATGACAAAGACTACCGCTTCAATGCCTAATGTCCAAGTCTGCACCTGATCTAGGACGGGTTGGACGATGTCGTTTCTTTCAGTTTCTGTCAAGGCGCTGACGTAGCCTATTCGCTGCTTTATGGCCGTGGTCAGGTTTTGCTGTGCTATGTTTTGAAGCGGTTTTACCGCGATTATGTTTACGCTCTGCGGATAATTGTAGATGGTCTGCGCCAGTGTGAGGGGCATGACTAGGCAGCGGTTCAGCAAGGCCATTTTCGTGTCGAAGACGCCTGAAACATGCAGGGTGTAGCCGTTTACTCGGATGTCTATGCCCACGGTCCAGTTGTACTGGTCAGCGATAGAGGCGCCTGCAACGATTTCGTTGCTCGAATCATTTGCTGGAAAATGGCCACTCGGCCTCAGTGGTATGGGTCCGAGGACGAGCCCCCAATCGTCAACTGGTATGCCCATCGTGAAGTTCACTGGGACTGCCTGAACCATTCCCTGTGATCCGACAGACGTAACGAAGAGGACCGGAGTCACAGTGGCCACCCCTGAGATGTTCACTAGTTCTTTCACTGTGGAATCTTCAGGCAGCATACCCCCGCTGATAGGTATTGCCTGAACTACAATGGCGTCCTTGCTTACCACGGTTACTTGACCGTTGAAGAGCACGTTCATTTCCCGTATCACCGTTGCATACCGCATGGTGGTGGCGCCGACGGCGATGACGAAAGTTGCTGCGATTGCCACTCCCAGAATGCACAGGAATGTTCTGATTTTTCTGCGGAAAAGGTTTCTGAAGCAGAATGTCAGCAGTCGCGTTCGCGATCCCTCTTGGCGCTTAGTCTTACGTGAAAACTATTTAAGCATTGGCAACCTATGATCATAAGGGCAGTGTCAATTCTTACGGAGAAAGGAAGATGAAAACTACGAGACTTTTAAGTCTGTCCGTAGCATTTCTCCTGTTGGTTTCACCTTTCATGACTATGAGCAGACCCTACGTGACCGCTCAAACACCTGGAGCGACTTTGACCGGCAACATTCTTGATCATGGTGCAGACGCCAACGGCAACGGCCTATACGATTATTTGGAAGTCGATGTGGAAGTCAATGTAACCGTCGCAGGAAACTTTATGTTATCAACCGGCACGCTTATGGATCAGTTCGGCAACATTATCCCTGTCTCTAACAATAGTCAAGGCTTCCTCAACGCGGGCATTCAATATTTGAACGTATCCTTGTTCGGGCCTACGATTTTCAGCTATCAACTGAACCCTGAGAAAATCTATGAGATTTCTCTTTACACCGAAAACTACACATGGCAAGGCATTTACAATGTGACCTTGTCGCGGATTTACAACTATACTGAATTTGATTCTCGTGCATTCTGGACTGGAAAGGTTTCGGATCGAGGTGTTGACACTGACGGTGACGGGCTGTTCAACTATCTTGAAGTCGGAATAGAATTCAATGTCACAGAAGCGGGACAATATATGTTAGATGCCGCGGGGTTGATGGAGAAAAACGGATTCATGATGAACTATTTGTATGAGTCCCACTATGAAACGAAAACCTTCAGCCCGGGCATTTACACGTTCGACATGAATTTCTCAGGTTCACAAATCGCTTCTGAACGTATCAACCCGACGCATGTAAATTACTTGAGCATATACGATCTGACAAACATTGTTGTGCTGAGTCAGCTTGATTCTGCCCCTCTTTCAAAGAGATATGACTACACGCTTTTCAATGCGCCTTCAAGAGATATTCAAGTCAACTTCCAAGTCTACCCAAACGCCACGATTGCGGTGGCCGGGGCGCTCAATTATACACACATGTATCCAGAGAACACTTACTATCCTGAAATGAATGCTTCAGTGGGTTTTTCAACAAATGGAAACATGACGACTGAGACTTCCAACGGCACTTTCTTCTTTCCCGAAGACACCTACAAAGGCTACAACACGATCGAAGCCCATTCACTCTTTACCTATAAGAACGGGTTTGAGAACAACACCATCACTGCTTCAGCAATATTGCCTCCGGAAGAAACACAGTTTTATCCGTACAATGCGACTGATGTAGGCCTCAACGCCTCATACGCCGGCGGCTTTTTCGACGTGGCCATCAACGGGCAGACGGTAATACCCACGCCCGCCTACAGTGCTGCGTACAGCACTCTTTTTCCGTTTAACATGTCAGACGCCACCGTGCGCGCAGAATTCGACGGGACGACATTGCAGGGAAACATCACATTCCACGTGATTCCAGGTTTCCCGCTCACCGACGTAACGGTTTACTTCAGCGGCAACAGAAGCAGCCTCAACCTAATGGGTAACGTAAACGTCACGTACTCGAACTATGGCGACTTTCAGGTAAATCAAACAACGCTTGACCAGAAACTCGCTGACTTGAGTGCCAACTTCACTGGAGGGGGGCCAAGCTCGCTTTACAACGAGAGTGGGGGTTGCCTAGAATGCACTAATCTGAACGTCACGAAGACGCCATGGTCAGGGTCGACGTTGGGCGCAGACGTCATGTACAGTGCCACGGTCGTCGGCAATTTCACAGGGGCCTTGGCTCGTATGATGTTTCCGGCGGGATCTCCGGATGATCAGGTGCAGCAGTTTGCATACGCATCCTTGGAGTCGGCGGGTTCCTCGGTCAAAAACGCGTCCTTGGTACTCAGTTACTATCATGAAACAGGCTTAGCACAAATAGACTTGCATTTGACCTGCGACGTGCAGGGCCTGTGCAGCAGCCTCCTCTTGCTGGCGCCGCCAGCGATACCATCTTACTGGTCCTCAGAGGAGAAGCAAATCGAAGCTTTGTTCAAGGTTGCAAACGCGACATCCTATGCGTTGACAGGCGCAGGCGTGAAAGCCTCATATTCGAGCGCTGAGAGAAAAACGACTCTTGACGCCTGGCTCAGGGGCAACGATAGACAGCTTAAGAACGACCTCATTCCAGTTCTGCCTGACTTAGTACCACCGAACATGCACGACCTCATCGCATCTTACTTCAACACTACCTATGGCACCGTGAACTCTTCGGTAACGACTTTTGATATGGTGAACGGAACCGCAACTTTTGCTTCACAAGTGAACCTTCAGGGCGATTTCGAGGCTGAGCTGAACCTTGAAAAAGCTCTTCTAATAGCATCCTTCAACGCGACGCTTCCGTCATCGTTACCTCCCACATGGGAGCTGAGCGTTCTTAACGAGACCGACATAAACATCAACAACTTCGAAGCAGAGCTTCAGTCGGGACGAGACTGGATGTACGCGAACTTCAGCGGCCTGATTCTCAAACCTCAACCCGACGATATCAGCGCGATAACGTTTAGACTCAAGAATTGGTTGAACATGACAAACAGTCCCAACGCGCCACCGCAGGACTTCGACAAATTCAGCATCACGATAACTGGGGCGTCGAGTGAAAACCAGACGGTCCTGCTATCACAGCAGCCTAACCTGCCTTCACCCGATCAGCTCTCCCCTGACGGCAGAAGCATGGTCTGGAACAATGCCTCTCTCAGCAGCCTACAGGACGTGACTTTTCTCATAGCTTACCAGAGTCGAATCAATTACGCGGGAGGAAGCTATGATGTTCCAATATTCACGAACTCCACGGTAACGGCCTTTGCCTTCGATCCAAATGCCAAGCAAATAGCCTTCAACGTCACGGGACCGCCGGGCACTGGCTTCAGCAACGTGACCATCCCTAAAGCGCTGCTCAACGCGAGCGCACTCAGTGATTGGACTGTGACGTTTGACGGACAAAACTTGACTCCGCAACAGTTTAATATAACACAAAACGCCGAGTACGTGTTCGTGTACCTGAACTACACACATTCAGCGCACGTGATAACAATCAGGGGCACTCAGCTCGTCCCGGAGTTTCAACCCGACATCCTGCCAGTAGCCCTCGCAATCCTGCTCATCATCGTAGCCATAGTAGCCGTGAGACAGAGAAGAAAACTCGAGCCCGTGAAAACCAGGTTCCTTCGGACTGTGGCACGCCTTAGGTCCCCTCAGAAACCAAGCTGAGCGCGCGCGCCACATCCCCATCCGAACCCAAGCGCCTCATCCCCACCACTTTTTTCCCCACTCCGCCACCTTTTTGTATTGCACGCGCTACTTGTACAGGCATCAGTCAAACCGGAAAAGGCGTCTCCATGAAGTACGAAATCAAATGCTCAGCATGCAACAAGCCTTCTTCCAATTTGCTTGCGTTCAAATGTCCGTCATGCGGCCATCCGTTGGACGTTCAACTGGATTTCAATTTTGAACCTGACAAGATACGCACTAGTAACTACAGCGTCTGGAGATACGAACAATTTTTCCCTTACGCTCAAGAGAAGAAAATCGTAACTCTTTCAGAAGGTTGGACCCCGTTGGTCAAGTTATCAGACAATGCGTACGTGAAGCTTGAAAGTGCGAATCCTACTGGTTCTTTCAAGGACAGGGGCTCAACTGTTCTGGTTTCCGCCTTGCGCGACCTCATAGAAGAGGCGGGCGGTTACATTTCTGAAGATTCTTCGGGCAACGCTGGAGCTTCGATGGCCGCCTACGCTGCCCGTGCAGGCTTGAAGGCTAGGATCTACGTTCCGGAGACTGTTGCGGGTCCAAAGTTCAATCAAATCCAGTTTTACGGGGCGCAGGTCACGAAGGTTTCGGGCAGCCGCAGCAGAGTCGCGGAAGAAGCCCAGAGTGTGGAGAAGGGAAAATTCTATGTTGGCCACATACTTCATCCGCTCTTCAGAGACGGAATAAGAAGCCTTGCATACGAAATATTCGAACAGTTCGGATGGAATGTTCCTGAACGCATCTACCTACCCGTTTCGGCCGGGACTCTGCTATTGGGCTTGATAAGCGGTTTCAAGCACCTGTCAGATTCAGGGGGCATAGAAGCCTTTCCGAGGACTGTAGCTTGCCAAACACGGCAGATCTCACCGCTCTACCACCGATTCAAAGGCTTGAAGTATGATCCGCCAGAAAAGGTGACATCCATCGCCGATGCGTTGGTAAGCACAAAACCTCCGCTGCTAGATCTTATGGTCAAGGGTTTGAAGGAGGTTAAGGGCGACGCGGTTATGGTTGATGAGGAGGAGATAATGGAGGCGTTCTTGGAGCTGGCGAGGAGGGGTTTCTTTGTTGAGCCGAGCTCAGCTGTTGCCTACGCTGGTTACAAGAAGCAACTGGCGAACAATGAAGTGTCACGGGAAAGCAGAGTTGTGATAGTCCTGACTGGGAACGGTTTGAAAACGGCGATTAAGCCAAACTGACACTGGGCCTCATGGGTTAATGCTTGAAAATCTTGTTTTCGGCTGATTTTTTTAGAAAAACTTATATGTTGAAGCTGTTTCTGTTTGTGACGCATTGAGGAGGTTATAGGATTTGTCATCACAACAATCAGCTGGCGGTGTTCCAGTTTTAGTGCTGAAAGAAGGTTCAAACCGCTCAAGAGGAAAGGAAGCGCAGAACTCAAACATAGAAGCAGCAAAAATCGTTGCTGAAGTAATCAAGAGCTCTCTCGGACCTAAGGGCATGGACAAAATGCTTGTCGACAGTTTCGGCGACGTGACGATAACGAGTGACGGGCGCACAATCTTGGATGAGATGGACATTCAGCATCCAGCAGCGAAGATGATGGTGGAAGTTGCTAAGACACAGGACAACGAAGCTGGAGACGGAACGACAACGGCCGTGATAATATCCGGTGAGCTTCTGAACAGGGCTCAGGAACTGATTGAGAAAAGCGTTCATCCCACGATAATAATCGACGGATACAGGAAAGCTTCAGAAAAAGCATTGGAAATCCTAGAGAAAATCGCGATACCGGTAGACCTGAACTCTCAGGATTACTTGAAGAAGGCTGCAATGACTTCGATGGCCAGCAAACTGGTCGCCGAACACAAGGAATACCTGGCAGACTTGGCTGTAAAATCGATTCTTGCGGTTGCGGAGAAGGAAGGCGAGAAGTACAAGGCAGACGTGGACGATGTCAAGGTTGAGAAGAAACCCGGCGAATCCGTGAGGGACACGAAGCTCATCCAGGGCATAGTATTGGACAAGGACGTCGCGCATTCTGGGATGCCTAAACGCGTGGAGAAGGCAAAGATTCTGTTGTTGGATGCGGTGCTTGAGATTGAAAAAACCGAGTTCGACGCAAAGATTAACATCGAAAGCCCTGAGCAGATGGAGGCGTTCATAAAACAGGAAGAAGACATGCTGCGCGACATGGTTGACAAGGTCGTCAAGACGGGCGCAAACGTCGTTCTCACCGAGAAAGGCATCGACGACATGGTCCAGCATTTCATGGCGAGAAAAGGAATCCTTGCGGTTAGACGAAACAAGAAGTCAGACATGGAGAAACTTGCAAAGGCCACTGGAGGAAAAATAGTTTCAAACCTGGATTCCATGACTTCGGAGGATTTGGGTTACGCGGCTCTTGTGGAAGAACGGAAGATAGGCGACGATAAGATGACTTTCATAGAAGGGTGCAAGCACCCGAAGGCCGTCACGATTCTCATCAGAGGCGGAACACAGCGCATAGTCGACGAAGCTGAAAGATCATTGCACGACGCGTTGTGCGTGGTCAGAGACATAGTTCAGGAACCCAAAGTGCTTGCCGGCGGCGGCGCGTCTGAACTGGAAGTTTCCCGCGGACTGAAAAAGTATGCTGAGACGCTTCCGGGAAGGGAGCAGCTGGCAGTCGTAGCTTTTGCAGAGGCTCTTGAAGCGATTCCGACGACACTGACAGAAAACGCTGGTCTGGACCCGATTGACATACTCTCGGATCTAAGGTCAAGACACGAGAAAGGCGAAGTGTGGGCTGGAATAGAAGTTAACACTGGAAAAACTCAGGACATGAGCAAAGCCGGAGTTATTGAACCCATTTCCGTCAAGAAACAGATAATCAAATCGGCCACTGAAGCCTCGACGATGCTGTTGAAAATCGACGATGTGATTGCTTCCGGAAAGATGAGAACTCCTCCAGGACCCCCAGGAGGCGGCGGCCCACCAGGCGGGATGGGCGGCGGTTACCCTAGTATGGGGGAGTACTAGAACTACGTCAGAGAAAAAGAAAATCACGATTGGACCGCCAAAAATCACCCGGTTTGAAAAGGCAAGGATAGTGGGGGCTAGAGCCCTTCAGATATCCATGGGAGCCCCCATACTTGTCGACGTGTCAGAAGGCTTCACAGGACCTATAGACATAGCGTTAAAAGAGTTCGCAGCCGACATACTGCCCATAACCGTTAGAAGGACATTGCCAGACGGTAGCTTCCAAGACATTCCCTTGAAATGGCTTCTCGCGGAGCACTAAACGCTCCCCTTTTTTAGTTTCTGCAGACTCTGTGCTGAGAGTCTTAGCGTTTCTCTGATTTTCGTCCAGTGTGCGCCTTGCCAGTAGACTTGGCCGCACTTAGGGCATTCCCAGAACTCGGTGTAATGTTCAAGAGTGTTTTTCTCAACTCGGCCTGCCACTTTTTCTATTGGAACGGGCTTGACTTGAGTGTTGCACTTTGGGCATCTGGACGTTGCCATGTCTATTTCAAAGCTGATGCCGAATCTTGTGGCGAGCTCGGCCAGTCTCTCCTGTTCTGTTTGTCCTTCAACGTAGAAGGCTTCGACTTCTTTGGCGACGGCATGCTGGTAGAGTGCGAAATCTCTTGTGAGCAGGATCCTGTGCTCTTTCTTGGCGATTGTTAACAGTTCAGAGTCATCCATGCTGTTCGAGTATTCTACGTCGTGTCCCATCATTCGAAGCCAGCGAGCCAGTTTGCCGAGCATTCCGTCGATGACAAACTTCAAGAGGCTACTCTCTCCGGATTATTCTTCCGCTTCCAGCTTTCGCCACTATCTCGCCGTCATCCATGACCAGTTGACCCGCAACGATGGTTTTAACTGGTTTTCCCTGAACCTCGCGGCCTTCGAAGGGTGAGAACTTTGCTTTTGAATGGAACTTTGACGCGTCAATCTTGTATTTTCTGTTGAGATCCACGACTGTCAGGTCAGCGTCGTTTCCTTCTTTCAAACGGCCCTTGTTTTTCAGCTTGAAGATCTCCGCGGGGTTTTCAGACATCAGTCTAACCACGTCGCCGATTGATATTCGACCGCGCCGAACTTCAGTGAGCAGAAGCGGAAGCGTCGTCTCTAAGCCGGGTATTCCGACTTTCACGTCCCAAACAGACTCTGCTTCCTTTTCTTTCAGAGTGTGCGGCGCATGATCAGAGCCTATAACGTCAACCCAACCGTTCTTGACAGCCTCCCACAAACCGTCAACGTCACGCCTATCACGCAAAGGTGGCATAGTCAAGGCCAAACTTCCAATTCGTTTCAAATCCCTAACGGACAGGAACAGGTGATGAGGCGTTGCTTCACACGTTACCTGCAGTTCGGACTTCTTGGCTTCGATTATTTTCGTCATCCCTGCTTCTGTGCTCACGTGACAAAAATGCAGATGCATGCCAGTTTGCTTTGCTAGTTTCAGCAAACGTTCGATAGCCTTCACTTCGACGTCTTCAGAGTGTGCCTTCAAAAAAGCGTTTATGTCATTTCGACCGATGCTCTTGAACTTGTCTTCATTTCTTTTCAAAGTCTGCTCATCTTCAGCGTGAGTAGCCGTTAGAATCCCTAAGCTGCCCGCAACCTTGAACGCTTCCATAATAGCTTGGTCGTTGCGAATGTCCAGCCCGCCGACTTGTTCAGCCATGTAAAGTTTGAAGCCGACTGCGCCCTCTCTCACAATTGCTTGGATTTCCGACTTGTCTTTTGGAAATTCAGAATAGAATCCTACGTTCACCAAAACTTTCCTTTCAGCAAGTCCCATTCTGTTTCTCAGAGTTTCAACACTCATGGTCACTGGGTTGTTGTTGGGCATGTCAAGAGCTGTTGTCATCCCGCCAGCCGCTGCAGCTGCCGTGCCGCTATAGAAATCTTCCTTGTAAGCCTTTTCCTCATCTCGAAGGTGCACGTGCACGTCTATCAGACCCGGCAACACAAGGAGATTCTTCAAATCGAGCCTTACGTCTGACTTAGGCATGTTGGTTTCCCTGCCTATTTTGAGAATCCTGCTATCGTCGATTGCCACGCTGCAATCTACTATTGCCAGGTTCATGTAGGCCTTCGTGTTCACCAAGACCACGTCCGCGATCAAACTGCTATCGCCTCTCTCACTTCAATAACGTCCAGCAACGCGTTAAAAGTTTGCTTGTCAACTGCCGTCATGTTCAATTCGTATCAGTTTGGCCACGACTCAACGCGCGCGCTAAAATCGAAAACGCGCGAAATAAGATTGCGCACGGGCGAGATTTTCAAAGCCTGCGAGGGGAGTGCCAAAAACTCTCCATTTTTTCACTACAATCAGATGGATTTCGCACGGTTATCATCTCTTTTTGATAGTAGCTTGGAAGTTGTCGTTTGATGTGAGGCTGGGTGACGCGTTCGTCCAGCATCGCTATACATCCTCTGTCTTCTGCTGACCTGTGAACGCGCCCACAAGCCTGAACAAGTCGCAGTATGGCTGGAGCGAAATAGGCGTAGGTTCTCCCTTTCCCCGGAAACTGCTGTTCAAGATAATCGATGAGCGATTCTTCATAGGCATTCCATGTTGCCAACGGTAATCCCATAGCCACGACGCACTTGAGGATGTTTCCGGGGTAGTCCATTCCTTCACTCAGTTTGGCCCCCATGACTCCATAAAGAATGTTGTTGGACGAGCTTCTCAGCTTCTCAATCACCTCATCTCTTCTCGTGTTCTGCTCTTCCATAATCGTCCTTCTATTTGTCTTAATCAACCTTGCAACTTCATGCATCAGCCCGTAGCTCGTGAAGAAAACCGCCAAATTGCCTGGAGTAGCCCGCGCAATGGCTTCAACGTAGCTCTTCCATTTTTCAAGCATCACGTCCGTTCTCTTCTTAAACTCTGATGACACATCCTCAGCTGCCAGTATGAGCCTGTTCTCCCGCGGAAAGGGAGAGTCAAACTCTTTCAGACAAACATTGCCTGAACTAGAAAGCATCAGATCTCTGTAAACGGTTAGCGGAGACAGAAAACCGCTCATGAGAATGGCTCCTCTTGCTTCTCTCAGAACTGGATCGACAATTTCTCTTCCGTCGAGGCTTCTGACCTCCAACGCAACCCGACTATTCCGATCTCTTTCAATCAGATGCACATATTTTGATCCAACATTGCTGAAAAAACTCTCCATGAACGTGCCGATTCGATAGTTGTAGCTCGAAATCCTATCGGAACCAGACTCAAGCCTCTTCTTTTTTACATATTCCCCATATTCCTGAAGGAGGCCCGCAACTTCAGGACCCGACGCACCATTGTTAGCTACAAATATATCGCTGAGTTCTTGAGGGTTAAGCAGCCTTAAATCATTAGCCTTCAAATTGGATTGCGCACGTTGAAAAACCTCTTTCCTGAAAACCCGCAGATGCTCTTTGACTGACCCAGACGATTCATGTTCGAAAGTCTCAGTTTCTTTCAAGGCTCTTTCAACCGTGCCCTCCGTCAACTGGTCGGAAAGCAATTCTCTGGCGAAGGTTGGCAGGTTGTGAGCCTCATCAACGATTAAGAAGACTTTAGAAAGGCCGACTCCGAAGCTCTTCAGTATCGATTCCCTAATCGCGGGATCGAAGGCGTAATGATACGTTCCCAGAAAGATATTGGCCTTGGGCAGAACCCTCTTCAAGGCTTCATAGACGCAGAATCCTCTTCTGGACATGAACTCGACCGACTCTTCAGGCGTAAGAATTCTTCGCGCACAATCCAGAGCCAAATCCTCCGCCTCCCTTCTCCCTCTCAGAATGCTCATGTAGAATTTGCAGTAAGGCTTGGCGGAAGATTCGCAGTTCTCCTTCAGTCTCTTGCATTCTTCGAAAAAGTCAAAATAGGACAGATCACCCCTTGTCTTCAACGGACACATGTCTTGTTTGCTGAAGAAGGAAATGCAGTAAAGATCTCTCGAGAGTGCCCTCAGCTCCTTGAGGTATATGTGCAGTTGGCTTCTGGTTCTGAAACAGATCATCAGTCTGTTTTCTCCGAGCTCAGGCAAAATCGCAAGCAGTGATGCAAGGGATTTGCCGATTCCACAAGGGGCGCTTCCAACAAAAATCTCTCTGCTTTTGACGGCTTTTGCGGCCTCTTGAATGAACTCCGTCTGACTGTTTCGCATTTCATAGTTTTCAGGAAGCATGCCGCTCTTCGGAATCTTGGGCTTCACACTGTAGCCACTTCTTCTGGGAAGACTCGAAGCCTTACTCTTGGGCATCAAGAATGTCCCACAGTCGCTACAAAACCGATTATTCTCGTACTCTTCCGAAGAGTATATCTTGCCGCAGGTGCGGCAGGCATAAGTCTGAGGCAACTATTTCACGACAACACATACTTCAAATTGTCAACTTATACCTTGTTGGCATCTCAGATAGCCGAATGCATGATCCATGACGCCCGACTTAACGCGTGAGGGTATAAGGAGTGTTTTGAGTTAGAGGCGCTAGCGCGCACTACCGCACACCCAAACCCAACAAATCATATTTAACTGCAATAGAAATAGACTTTATACTATATGTTATTGGTATTTTATCTAGGTATGTTCTAAGGGGTACATCACAGAAAAAGAGGGGAAGGAATGGCTAGTCATTGTCAACTAGCTATCAGCATTATGTCGAAACCGTAGAACAGAAAAACACGGAATAAGAGGTCATTTCTCTTAATTCTTCCTTTTTACAGAACACCATAAGATTGCAATTATAGAGAAAACAAAACTGAATGAAACATCAACAAGTGTAAGCGCGCGCGCTGACACTCAAACATCGAATTCAGGAACACGCATGAGAGCTAAGCCAAGAGGACTTCCATGGTCTTTTGCGTGTCTGGTGGGCAGAGGTTATTCGTAGAATATCAGTTGCTGTTCCTCGAGTATCACGTGAAGCTTGTGCACGGCGTCATGGACGTCCTGTTCTCTTCTGGCTCCGGTGCAGACAAGGTTCCCGCTCGCAAACAGCAGTATGACCACTTTGGGCTCGTCCATCCTGTAGATCAAGCCTGGAAACTGCTCCGGCTCATACATCGTTTTTCCAAGTGTGGAAACTGCTTCCAAATCTATCTTTCCGCCTAGGCTTGCAGAAGCAACGATGTTCACAACCTTCAAGTCCGGCTTGCTGATGATGATTATTCCGCCCTTTTTCAGTTCTTTGACAACTGTCATAACAGCCCTGCGGGATTCCTTCTCCGATTTTGCCCCTGTGCAAACCATTTTACCAGAGCTAAAAATCAGCGTAGCCGTCTTCGGCCTCTTCAGCCTAAACACCAAGCCCGGAAACTGCTCCGGCCGATACTCCACCCCAGGATAACCCTTCACGACAGCGTTCAAGTCAACTTTCTGATTCAGAGTAGCAGACGCAACGACATTCTGAATATTAACGACAGCCTTGCTCTTCGGCATAAAACACAACTTCTTATAGTGAAGTGTTTGAACACCTATTATAAAGCCTTAGATTCAGTAGGTGGAGACTTCTCCCTGGAAACCACAGTATTAAGCGCGCGCCGCGTGGAAAACATCAAGAAAACTACTAAAATTTGCCTGAATCAGTTTTGCTTTTTACTGAAATTCTAGCGAGATACCCGAGAACCCGAATGTCACCGTACGAGTGAACCCTGCCAGGATTCGCGTAATCCACACTTGTTTCGCAGGGTCTTCCTACTCTTTCGCAAGGGTTATTTCCACGGTTGAAACCATTCTCGCTCTGTTTTCTCCTTCTCTCGGTGGCATTTCCTCTGTTCCTATGGAGATTTTGCTTACTTTTAGGTCCTTTAGGAAGCGCCTTCTGGTTATTTCAGCCGCGTCAACAGCTGTGGCAATTGCTCGGCCTCTGGCCTTCAAGGTTATTTCTTTAGCATTGCTCGCGGATAGGCTTGTAATAATCGCCAGAACATAGTCCATTGGTGTTTTGCTTCCTATGAAAACGATTCCCGATTTTTCCGACATTTTCCATCACTCTTTTCATCATAGATTGTAACGTTGCCGTGTTCTTCTCGTCCTTCAACAACAAAACGCTACTGCCCTATACTACGCATACTTCCTTATAAACCAATTAAACAAAAGAGCATCGTGAGAGTATTTTCGCGCTTTTGGGTGAGGAGATAGCCTTCCAGTGGGGCTGGGTGAAATCTCAAGCTGAAGAGAAGCGCGCGCTTCTGATGAACCATTTTGGCGACAGCCTGTAACTTATGAACCGAATGACAACCCAAAAAACTTGAAGGTTTACGAACCGAAATAGCAGCGCGCGCAAATTCTACTGCATCATCGAAAGCGCCAGTCAAACCGACATAGACGTGGACGTCTCTCTGCACGTCAAAAAAACCTAACGCCAACCCAGCCTCTTCCTACATCAACACGCGCAAAACAAGTAAACGTTAATAGAGAAAGATAAAACCAGAAAATACAACTAAAACCCACCTAAAGGAATATCTGAGCATTGCAGAGGGCTAAGATGAACCATCCCTGCATTGAAACAGACAAGAAGATCTGCGGCGGCTTCCCGGTGATAAAGGGAACCAGAACGAGAGTCGTCAGCATAGCAATTGAATACGAATACATCAACCGTACACACGGCGAAATAATCAGCGCACGTCCCCACCTCAAGCTGGGACAAGTACACGACGCCATATCCTACTACTACGAAAACCGAAACGAACTGGACGAAAAGATAGACAAGGACGAGCAATTCATCCAAGAACTTTCAAAGACCCTAGGAACGGATGGAAATTAACCAAGCGCATCCCAACCAAAGCGTGCGCCGAGAAAAGTGGCACCGAAATGTAAGAAAGTATAGATAAAAGTAATACAAGTTTACTAAGTGGTAACCAAAATGCCCACAAAGAACGTTGGCCCAAAAGGACAAGTTGTGATTCCTAAACGCATAAGAAATGCCCTAGGTCTAAAGCCAGGTGTCGACGTGACCATAGAACTCAGAGGAGACGAAATAGTGATAAGCAAACCAAAAATTGAAGGCAGCTACACCGAGTACTATACTTCCACACAGTCTGCAAAGCTAAAGGAGCCGGCGGATATCAAAAAGATAATAACCGAAGAGGTAACCCAGAGACATGCCCTACATTGATTCCAACGTGTTTATATACCCCGCCATATACCAAACAGAATCGCAACAAAAGGCAAAAAAAGCCAAAGAAATACTCCTAAAGATAGAAAAAGGAGATATCAGCACACACGTCAACGCTGACATGGGATGAAGTCGTATGGGTTGTCGGCAAGCTATTAAGCAGAGATGACGGAATAAACTAGGGCAAAAAACTACTCGGCTTCCCAAACCTGGAAGTCATAAACGTAGACGAAGGGATACTGACCCTAGCCCAAAACCTATTAAACAAATACAAGCTCAGCCCGCGCGATTCCATACACGCAGCCTCGGCAGTCAGCAGAAAGATAAAAGCAGTTATCAGCGACGACAAAGACTTTGACCAAGTCAAAGAAATAACTAGAGCTCCGCTAGGATAACACCCACGCGCGCTTCCCTCCAGTGCCAGAGTCGCCATCAAACAAAGGTTTCTCCCAGCAAACTGTTCAGACTTGCCTACCTAAAACCGCACACGCAGACACAACAAATCAGATTTGCTCCGAATGGAGGGGCCTACACCCATTGCACGCACACACAAACTACAGAACGACGTTGCCATACCAGAAAACTCGACACGAAACATGACCCCTTGCAAAATCATCTAGGTCATATCGGGGACCCGGGGTAGGCCGTGAGAGCGCAAGCAATTCTAGGATGGTTTATACGATTATTTTGAAGAAGTCTCTTTCCGTTATAATGCCCACAAGCTTCTCATTCTTCACGACGGGCATAGCGCCTATGTTCTTCTCCCGCATAACCTTCGCCGCCTGCCCCACATCCACATCTGGCTCAATCGTCGTCACCGCCTTTGAAGCTATCTCCAAAGCAGGATTATTCAACACTTGGATAATCGTTCCAGACCGCAAATACGCAAACGCCTCCCCACACCCGAAGAACCGAATAATATCCATAGCCGTAATTATGCCCACAATCTTCCCATCCGACACAATCGGCAGCCTCCTGAAACCCTCCGTAGCCATCGTCTTCTCCGCCTCGAAAATCGTCGTCTTCGGCAAAGCGGTTATCACCTTCTCCGACATAAGCTGAGACACTTTCACGCCGCTTGTCCTGTCAGCGAAAAGGTTTGCAATGTCCCTTTCAGTGATTATCGCCTTCACGCTGCCTTTTTCGTCGACAACGGGCAGACCGCCCAGGTTCGACTCCTTCATCTTTCCTATCGCTTCACTTATCTTCGCAGACGTCTTCACCGATACAACGTTCTGCGTCATCACCAGCTTTATCGGCTCGTTAATCGCCTTGAAAAAGTTGCCACCAAACCTCTGCCGAACCATCTCAAACTTCTCGCCCCCGCCCAAATAGTCAACCACGTCCGTAGCAGTCACTATCCCTTCCAGATGCTTGGTTCCAGCGTTGACGATGGGCAACCGACGAAAACCCTTGTCCGCCATCAAGTGGATGGCATCGTAAATCGGCGTGGTCGGAGCCACCATGACAACTGGACTCTTCGCTACGGTCAAGATTTCGCCGTCACGCTTCTTCGCCCCGTGAACTTTTAAGTCAACGGGACCCCTTCCCCTGATTCTTCTCCTGAAACCTTCTTTGCTCAACTGTTTTCCCTCACTTCACGGTCAGCCTAACAATGTCTTCGCGGTCAACTATGCCGATGAGCCTGCCGCCTTTGTCCTTAACCGGAACCCTGCCTATGTCCTTTGAAACCATGACCTTGGCAACTCTTATCGCCTTTACCGAAGGCTCCACGGCCACGACCTCCGTCTTCATCACAGAAGAGATTTTGGGCGAACCGCGAATCTTTTGAGACTCAAACGTCGGCAGATAGGCGCCGCTCTGCAGCAGATCCTTGTGCGTCACGATGCCTACAAGTTTACCGTTCTTAACCACTGGAAGGCCGGCGAAACGCCTCTCCTGCATCAGACGCCAAATGTGTTCAACCTCGTCATCCGGCGAACACGTCACAACGTCCTTGGTCATTATTTCCGAGACGTCTTTCGCGAATTTTTCTGGGTTTGTTTCGATTTGCTGTTCTATGAACGTTTCCAGTCCTAAGACTCCTTGGTAGGTTCCGTCTTGAGGCGACGTGACAACTGGCGCGCACCACACGTCCACTTTGAGCATGGTTTTAACGGTTGACGTCACGTCATCGTCGACCGTTGCAACGTGCTTTGCAGGGGTCATTATACCCTTGACAAGAATCGAAGATTTGGATGACGATATGGCCATAACGTCGCGTCTGGACACTTTTCCTAGAAGCTTTTTGTTCCCGTCCGTTACGGGCAGAATCCTGAGGTTGAAGTCCCGTATCATTGCACGGGCTTTTGTGGCGAGCTCATCCAAGTAAATGGAAGGGTGTTTTCCATCCATGATTTCTTTGACACGCAAGCGAGCCCCTCTCACTCTTCGGTTTCTTCCAGTTCAACCCTGCAGTCTTCACAGTGGTATTCGCCGTTGACTTCTGTCAGGGTGTCAGACCAGACGCCGCAGTGGTCGCAGTACCCTGCCAGCGGGGCCGGTTCGTCGTGTTCCTCTTCAGCCATGTTTTCGCCTTCAATCATGGCTTTTTCCTGGATTATTTCGAGGAGTTCAGGCATGACGCCAAGGACGTCTTTGCTCGAGATTATGCCGACGAGCCGTCCCTTGTACACGACGCCCAGCCTTCCTATGTTCAACCTGCTCATCCTTCGGGCAGTCTCCGTGATCGTAGCGTCCGGCTCTATCGTGATAAGCGGCGACGTCATGACTTCCTCGGCTTTAAGCGCGTCTGGTTTGGCGTTCTTGGCCAGCACTCTCAGGACGAGGTCTCTTTCGGTTATTACGCCGATTGGTTTTTCCTCTTTAGTCGTCACTATTATGCAGCCCACATCGTGCTTGTCCATAAGCTCCGCAACACGGTTCGCCAGCGCGTTTTCCTCCACAGTAATGACTGGGCTACTCATGACATCCTTGACCAGCATCTTAGGCCTTAACCCCAAATCAGACATTTTGTTCAGCCACACCAACTCGTGCTTCGAAACGCTTTGACTTTACTCAACTGAAAAGATACGCTGTAATTTAAGACTTGCTAACGCAGGATAAGGAACCGATTGAAACCCTTTTTTGCCATGCGCCAAGTTTTATATGCCTCCACTTATAGAGACAGTTCCCCGAAGAGAGGAATGCCCATGCTGAGGACTAACGTTGACAAGTTGGTGAGGCTTTCTGTATTCGGAGAGGCCGCCAGCCCAGTTTTCGGGAGAGGTGTTTACAGGATTTCAGCGCAAGGCAACCCTATGGTTTTGCCGGGCGTGGGCGGTATCACTTACAACGTCAGGGTTGGCGATCCAGCTTGCGGCTGGGAGGCTGATCACGTGGAGCCAGGCGTGAGTGTCGAGAACAAGGAGAATGACGTGCGGTTTGGGCAGGGCGCGAACGCCGCGTTCAACGTACTTTCATGCGTCGGAAACGAGGCTGTCGTAGTTACTGGCGAGGCAAAAGGCGCGAAGGGCGTTGTCACGGGCAAACACGGCGGAATAGAGCACGTTCTGGTGGACGTTCAGCCCGAGGTCATGGAGAAACTCATGCTCGGCGACAAGTTCCTAGTGAAAGCCTTCGGCGTGGGCTTGAAGCTTCTGGATTGTCCAGACATAATCGTCATGAACATAGACCCACGATTTCTTGAAGCGCTCAATCCAAAGGCGAAGGGTGACAAACTGGAGGTACCCGTGACACATGTAGTTCCCGCGGCCATCATGGGTTCAGGACTCGGCTCAGACAACACGTATTCGGGAGATTATGACATCCAACTCTTCGACGAGAAAGCAAGAAAGCAATACAAACTTGACAGTCTGAGGCTCGGCGACCTAGTCGCCATAACCGATGCGGACCACTCGTTCGGAAGGATTTACAGGCAGGGCGCGATTTCAGTAGGCATCGTCGTACACACGAACTGCGTGTCAGCAGGCCACGGGCCGGGAGTAACAACTCTGTTCACATCTCGCACTGGAAAAATCACCCCGAAGATAGACGCGAAAGCAAACATTGCGACCATCCTGAAGCTGAGAAACACCAAGCCAAAGCGTTGAACAGGCACGCTAAGGTTCCAGCCCCTGCCTGCGAGTGCTTAATTCTTAAATAAGACTTAGCGCGCTGAAGCCTACAATAGGAGTTGCATCAAGCATGTAACTACTAGCAGGTGTGCTCGCACGTATAGATTGGAGCTCGAAGTCGTTTAGGCCATGCAAAAATGTGCCGCAAACTACGCGCGCGGCAACGAACATAAGGCTCACGGGCGGCGAATACGCGCGAACCTATACATTCGCGCCTGAGTTGGAAGGAAAATATAACGTTGAAGTAACCTTCGCCTATGATTCCACCGTAGACACCTTTAACGGACAATCGTAAATAGTTGCCTAGAAACTCCGCGGGCGCTAGGGCTAGTGTTCACAATTAACGTGAAGATCTTAAATGGAGTGCCAATACTAGGCATTGCAAGCTCAATTCTCCCTTTCTTCATTGCGCAGGATTTCGATGAAAAACAAGTGAGCGGCACCAGCGTGAGAATAGATATATAAACCTACATGTTCATTTGTGTGTTGAAGGATGATTTAGGAGTAATCAGGTTGCCTTTTAAGCGTAAGAGCCGTGGTAGATCTAAAGGTGGCAAAGGCAGTAGCGGTTCTATTCAGTGTGCCAGTTGCGGAGCTATGGTGCCGCGGGATAAGGCCAAGAAGGTTACTAAGAGGCTTTCTTTCGTCGATTATGCCTTGGCCAAGGAGCTTCGGCAGAAGGGCACGTACATTGCCGTGCCATCCGACACGAAGTACTACTGCGTTTCATGCGCGGTCCATCGAGGAGTAGTGAAGGTTAGAGCTGAGAGCGAGCGTCACATGCGCACGCGACCGGGAAGAAGATACTGAAGTTCAGACAGTTTCCTTTTTCTTTGATTTTCCGTGAACGTACAGGCCTCTCTGCAAGACCGTCAAGTTTGAGAGTATTGCAAGCAGGATGACACCGACGTTCATCACCGTCGTCGGCTGCCAAAAAACTGCTATCAGGGTTGCCACGAGCAGTATGATCATGCGCTCCGCTCTCTCTGCCAGGCCGACTGACTCCATTTTGATTCCAGCCGCTTCTGCCCTTGCACGACTGTAACTCACGAGGAGGGAACCGACTGTCGCGATCAAGCCCCACAGAACGTTGCACAGGCCCCCCACGATTATACCGAAGTAAACTGCGGCGTCAGCGTACCTGTCTAGCACAGAATCCAAAAAACCGCCCAAAACCGTTGCCTGCCCGTACAGCCTCGCGACTATTCCGTCCAACGCGTCGCAGAAACCTGAGAGCAAGAGCAGAACAAACGCGAGCAGAAGAAAAAACGTGCGGTTCTGCCATTCTGCATAAGCGAAGGCTGATAGAAAAGCCAATAGCATGCCTGTGCCGGTTATCATGTTAGGCGTCAAGCCTATTCTGTGAGCCGCTCTTGCCTCAGCTGCAAGCGCCTGCTGGACCTTCTGCTTCAGTCTCGTGAGCATTTACGGTTGCTTCTCCAGCAATTCTTAATTAAGCTTGGATATGTAAAGAGCTTGAGTTAAAAGGTGTTTGGAGATGATTAACGTCACTACTGTTAAGGTTGACGGCAAAGCTTGTCTGGGCTTGAGAGTCGATTTGCCCGAGAGCCCACCCCTGCTTCTTATGGTCGCGGACAAAGGCTTCGTGATGTGCGGCTTCCTAAACATTGACGCAGCTGAAAAACTGGGCGTGGCGGCAGCCATGGTCAGCGGAGTGAAAACCTTCGAAGACGTACTCAACGCACAAGTCAAGGCTACAACGACCAAAGCGAAAAACTCGGGCGTCGATGCCGGGATGAAAGGATCTGAAGCCTTGAAGCACATGTCCTAGAACCTGGCCTTCAGCAGCTTTACTGCGCATGAGAGGGCAACTCCCTATTTCGGGTTCTTGCGAGCATTTCAAGGCTCTCAGTGCGCGTGTGTTATGTTCTTATAGGTGCGAACTAGTCTGTAGCCTACTGGGTGTTAGGAGTTGGCGGGGCTTCTTGATCCTCTGGAAGTGAAGGGGCTGACTCTTAGGAATCGCATAGTTATGCCTCCCATGCAGACAGGTCGGGCCACGGTTAAAGGCGCGGTCACGGATAGGCTAATTGGCTTTTACGTGAGGCGTTCGGCGGCCTTGGGCTTGTTGATCGTTGAGCACGCATACGTTTCTCCGGGTGGAAAGTTGAGTCCAAAGCAGCTGGGGATCTATGATGACGAGTTGATCGGCGGGTTGGAGAAGCTTGCGGGCAGCGTTCACGCGCTAGGCACTCCTGTTGTCGTGCAGATTACGCATGCTGGAGGAGTTGGGAACAGCAAAGTCATAGGCGGGGAGCCTGCCGGTCCTTCTGCAACTGGGAAAGCTCGTGAGTTGGCCAGAAGCGAGATTGAAGCTCTGGTTAAAGAGTTTGCCGTGGCCGCCGAACGTGCGGTTAAAGCGGGTTTTGACGGGGTTGAGCTTCACGGTGCGCATGGTTTCCTGCTTAACCAGTTCTTTTCGCCTTTGCTTAACAAGCGTGAGGACGAGTATGGCGGTTCCTTGGAGAACAGGATGCGTTTCCCCCTCATGGTTGTCGAGAAGGTCCGTGAAAGTGTCAGGGGGAGGCTTCTGCTTTACCGGTTAGGCTCGGACGATTTGGCCACAAACGGCACGCACGTAGAGGACTCGGCTGCTTTTGCTGCGAAGCTCGAGCAGTGCGGTGTTGACGTTGTTGACGTGTCGGGCGGCTTGTGCGGAAGCGAGCCTAAACAGCTTCGAGGCGTCAAAGGTTACTTTGTTCCTCAAGCTTATGAGATAAAGAAGGCTGTTAAGGTCCCCGTTATCGGTGTTGGGGGAATCACTGAGGCTGAGTACGCTGATAGGCTGATTCGAGACGGAAAGGTTGACCTGGTGGCCGTGGGCAGAGCGCTCTGGAAGGATCCGAAATGGGCCGAAAAAGCCGTTGAAGCACTGAAAGCCTGACGACCTTGCAGAGTATTCATCGAGATTCTAATGATGTTGCCGCGCTATTGCGCCTGCTATCAGCAGTCACTTGTTTACCGAAAGGTCATATTTCACGTTTTTCAGTATCGGGTCATAGAAGAAAGCTCTACCTCAATTGTTGCAGTTATTGACGCGCGGTAATAAGAGAATAGAAAAAAGGGGTCTGCCAGTGACGTCTCCGCTGTGGTGGGCGTTGCTACTGTCTGTCTTTTGGTTCCTGTCTTTTGATTCTCGCCGCGACCGCTAGGCTCAGAGCCGCCACTGCAAGCGCCGCAAAGGCTACGATGGTTGGAGGCAACGCGCTTCCAGTGAAGAGGCCCGACTCGGTGGACGATGTTGGTTGAGGGTTCGCTGGTGTTGTTGAGGTTGGATTCGTTGGGGCCTGGTAGTTCTTTAACAGTGGGTTTCCTTGTTGTTGCTGGTACACTGTGGCTGGGATTGAGCTGGAGCTGGAGGACGCGGTCGCTTCGCCTCCTATTGTTGACGTTGTTTGGACTCCGTACGGCATCACCCAGTAGTTAGGCTGCTGAACATGCAAAGTTATCAAGGCACTGGTCTGGGGAGGAACTATCAGCGTTGAACCCGCCAGTCCGACGTACGTTGGCTGCCAGTAGACGGTCACGTTCACCTCTTCACCTGCGACGATGACCTGAACCGTTGTCTGGTCTTTCGGCATGTTCACGGGTATCCAGCTCCAAGCGTCGACCTGAACAGGTGCCTGAGGCGTCACAAGGGTAGCCATGCCATCAGCTTGTGTGGTATTCCACATTATGGCGTTGCTTTCATAACCCCAATAGTACCAAGATCCTACGACTGATGCAGAGACGGAAGCGCCCTCAGCGGCGGTTCCGTTGGCGTAGACAACTTTGATCGTGAGTATGGTTGTGGGGAAGGATGTAACGTTCTGTGTCGAGATTGTGAAGGTTGCCGAACCAGAGACCTGCTGCACCGAGTAACCGTACTCTGCCACTGGCGCTTCGTAGTAGGGCATCGCCAGGTTGCCTTGAGCAACATTGGCACCTACCATTGGCGAAGGTGAATAATAGATCTGATTGCTCGATTGATCGGCTGTGGCTGTGAATATATACTCTCCGTTTGGAAGCTCGAAGGAGGCCGCTGGATACTGAGTTTGAGAAGAAGCAACCATGTAACCGCTCATGTTAAAGGCGGAGACGGTGAAGTAGTCGGGAAGGCTGCTGACGGTCTGGACGAAAACCTGCACGTTATTGTACGAAGCTGCGCTGGCGAACGACAGTGAGCTGAAACCCAACGCGACGGTAAAACCTAGTATGGCAGTTAGTGCGAAAATCAGAGACTTAGTCTTTGCCTTATTCATATAATTCTACTCCACTACTCCTAGCCTGAATCCGCTAGTTAAGCCTAGTTGTTAGTACAGCACCGTTCCAGATGTTGGTACAACATCATTGAACCTCCTAGAACGTTGGCGAATAGCATGCGTGATATAACTTGATCCCCCATAACAGACAACCTGATAAAAAGCTCCTCTTTCCTTTTTTGCGTTCATTTCCAAGAAAGATACACACTTCTTTCTCGCTCGGCTACGCGCTTCGTCAGGAATGACTAGCGCATTTTCTCTTACCACCGTAGCACTCCAACCGTTAAAACTTCGGATTTTGATGAAAACACAGAAGAGTTTGTAGAACTCTTGAATTTAGCACAAGAACTCCCGCGTCTCCATGGCTGTGAGGTTTATAAGAACCGAAATCGAGAGGAACCTATGTCAAGAGAGTGTTGCCTTGTCCAAGAAAGAACTGGACGTTGTGGCCTCAGAGGTCAGAGTTTGCACGAAGTGTCCGCTCTGGAAGTCCCGCAAGAACGCGGTTCCTGGCGTTGGAAACCCTGAAACCCGAACAATGCTCATCGGAGAAGCCCCAGGCAGGTCAGAAGACGTCAAGGGTGAACCCTTCGTGGGGACGGCGGGCAAACTCCTCGACACACTCCTGTCACAAATCGGCCTTTCAAGAGAACAAGTCTTCATAACAAACGTCGTGAAGTGCAGGCCGCCCGGAAACCGTCAGCCCAAGCCCCTGGAAATCGAAACCTGCACGCCATACCTGAACAGACAAATACTAATCATTCAGCCAGAGTTCATCGTCACGCTCGGCAGCCACTCCACAGCCTACGTTTTCTCAAAAACAACGCTGCCCTTCAGTAGCATAACACAAGTCCGCGGAAAGCCGCATAAAGCAACCATTCTAGGCGTGCCGCGGACAATCTTTCCAACATATCATCCAGCATCAGCCCTCTACAACCAAGAACACAAGAAAATACTGGAACAAGATTTTCAACTGTTGAAAACTGAGCTGCGAAAAACTCACTCAAACCTTAGCGATCGTTAACCTGTCAAAGTTTGACGTACCACCGACCTCTGTAACGTCTGCGCGGACGCAAATTCTCGACATAGCCGAATCTGATGCATAATACTCAAATGCCCAAGGGCGTTGCCCTCGCTGCAGCTTCCCAGTCTCACGCAAAAGCGCGCTAGCAGCGCTGGAAAATTCACCAACGCACGCCGTTATGCGCTCACCTGCGGCGGCGGTTGAACAGGTCTGCCCAGTTTCTTGCGAAGCGCAATACGATACAGTTTTCTCAAGGATTTCACAAGCCGCTCGAGGCTGGGCAAGCCAGAGTATATTATGGGAATGCGATCATACTCCGCCAATCGTATCGAGTACTCGTCCGGCTGAGCACCGTGAAAGACGACCACACGCGGTTTCAAGTTGCTTATACGCACGATAAGCATGGGAGGTATGCCGTCTTCTATGTTCGTGAATATCAACGCACGCTCGGTCGTCGCCCCGAAAACCTGCGAAAACTCCGAGCCCGAAAGTGTTTCCACGGCCCTCTTGCTGTCGACGACGGTGTAACCGTTAACCTCCTTAACATAAGCGTCCAGACACGCGACTGTTTTGCCTTCTATGGCTTTGCAGAGATACTCCACCCTGACAGGTATTGGGAACTCGCGGAGGTCCACGATGGCGTTGCTCGGTGAACTCGTGAGCTTGGCGAACTCATGGATGAAACGGCCGCCCCTCTCCTCGTCGATTTTGAGCAGAGCCCACACGAACCTGCGCACGAACTTTGTGCCGGGACTCGGCCGCCTGCCGCTTTCATAATCGCTAATCACCGATGACGAAACCAACATCTTGTCCGAAAGCCTCATCTGCGAAACAGCGAAAAGCTCACGCCACTTCCTCATAGTCGCCCATGGCTTGCTCGAGAGAATTATCTCCCCCGCAATCCTCCTCGCCAGAACGGAATCACGAAGACTCGGAGACGCGGCCATCAGAGCTCGACCCTTCCAACTCAGCACGTTTCCGTAAGAATAACGTGCCCTATAAAAACCTATGCACGCACCGTAGCGCGCATGCGTGTTCCTAAAATGGTGAAAAATGGTTTTAATTCCGTTTCTGCATGCTTCTGCAGGTTCGAGGGGACGAGACAGTGTGAAGAATTCAAGAGCAGATGCTAAGCCTAAAACTTCCCAAAATCACAAAGGACGAATAAAAACCATTTAAAACCAATTTAGGAACAAGCATGCGCGCTAAACCTATGGGATTATCTCGCAACCGTTTATAGTGGCGATGTCACCCGCGCATCCTCCTCTTTTTTCTCTTTGTTCAATTTTTCAACGTCGAGTTCTCAATTTTGCCCTGTTTCTGACATTTGACTTGTCTCAACTTCGCCGATTCTTCTTCTGGTATTACACGAGGCGCTCGCTGTTCTCAGACGCAAAGCAGAAGGCGACCGCATGACGCGGGTCAGGAACAGCTCTTTTAGGGAACGCCGCGAAACAGTCATAGGAGATACCGAACTGAGCAAAGCATTGGAACAAGCTAATGCCATAGATAACGAGTATTTCCGGCTGCGAGCTCTCGCCGTTCTCTCTTTGTTGCGGCTTTCTGGAAAGCGGAGAACTGAAATCTCTTGGGTCCAGCTTGAAAACTTCAAAGCGGAAAACGATTTGTTGACTGTCACGTTTACGCTGGAAAAGAAGAAGCGGAAACACAAGAAATGCCCAAACTGCAACACCAAAAACTCGAGCACCGCCTCTTTCTGCAAGAACTGTGGTTCAGATACCTCAAGGATTCCCGTTGCCTTCACATCCAAACAAGCCAAAGCGCTCAAGGCTTTTCCACTCACGGACCCATTAACCCAGAATATCCTGAAATATCTAAGCTATCTGCACTCCCTAAAACCTTTTCCCAAGTTCTGGTTGCCTTCAGGCAAAAACGTGTTCGGAAACTACATCATCATTCCAAATCAGCATTTGAGCGACCGGGAAGTCTTCAACATAGTGAGAGATTCAAGCGAAACTATATGGCCGCACTTGTTCCGTGAGACTGTTGCCAGTGACATAGTCAAACAAGATAACAGTATAATAGCAGCCTTCAAGGTTCAAAAACGGTTGGATCTCGAAGACATGAGAACCGGCTTCAATTATATGCAGAGGTTCGCGAAGGATATTATCAATCGCGAAACAAGATAACCCTATAACGACGATATCTCCCGCAACTCCCTTTTTCCAATGAACTCTATTTCCCAAGCGGAAGGTCGAGCTTGGTTTCTTCGATTTTCACGCTAGAGTCCTGCATGGCTACCACCTTTTCAAGATAATGCAGAAGTGGTTGTCTAGTTATCACAGGCATCTTCTGATTCTTCAGTGTTGAAACTAGGACTCGAATCAACCTATGTGCGGCGACAGCGTCTCCACCAGAGGGTAATGAGTCTATGAGATATTCCCACGCTAGTGCTTCTTCCTGACTTCCACACTTCTCCATCTCCCGGATAATCCAATCGACGTCTTCTGTGTTGAGCTTTGAAAACCTTAGCATTCTGATTCCAGCGATCCTCATTTTCGGATTTGTCTCAATCAGTCGCTTCATCGTGACTTGCCCAACAGTCAAATGAACACTAGCGAGCACCGAAAAGATATCTTGTTGGGATTTGGCTAATGCGCTGATGATCTTGACCGCTCCCAGAATCGTATTTGAATCGCCATACGTGTAATCACAATTAACGATTTCCTCAATAAGTGGGAGATAATCGAGTCCGGCTTGAGGAACTGGTAACTCGATTTCAGCTCTACCTATTGTTTCCAAGATCAACTGCGTCTTCTCCCGCACTGATCTGTTCTCTCTTTTGAGCATCATGAACAAGAAGATGAGGATATGGATTTGAGTTTGGACATCTTGAACACGAATCGATGCTATTGACTCTATCATCTTGTTCAGCAATTGAGAGATTTGTCTATCTGTCTCCCATCGTTCGTACAGGAGGCTCTTGGTGAGTGCGAAGGCTTCTGAACAATTCTTCGCCTCCACAATCTGTTTTTCTATCGTGCGAAGGATTTTTAGAACATTTTTTCCCTCAAGTACTCCAGCGTGCGTTTTGGACATGATTCGTGCTGCTTCAACTGGCTTTGCTCTCGAGAGCTCAGTAACCCAGCGAATGATATCATTGGTATCTTGTAACGAGGTGCATCTCTCGAGTCTAGCGAGAAAAGTCAGCAAGAACGGTTTCACGTTAGATATGCGTCTTGTCCAATCCAGTATGAAATCCGCAGCCCAACTCGCGTCTTTGTTTGATTGCTTGAAGAATTCAGCAAAGCTAGGGAGCAGTTTATACGAGTCAGGAAGCGACGTCAGGGTTAGAACCCACAAACACACTCGCAAGTCAAGCAGGACATCTTGTTGATTGATAACAGAAGAGATAGTTGCGATTTTGGTGTTCATTCTGGACAACGTCTTCTCGATCACAGGGTTGTTCTGATAGCGTTCCTGAAATGGCTCACTTGATTGTCCAGAAGTCATCATTGAGTTGACAGTGTTTAGGATAAGAGCAAAAGATCTCAGCAAAGATAATGCTGTCCACATCTGCTCCTTCCTGGTGCCCAAGATGATGGAAATGCCTTCAGGGTGGCGGGTGCCATCGCCTAGGGTAACAGACCAGCGGAAGAAACTCGAGAACACAATGTGAAGCAGGGCTTCTATCTGCTGATCGCTAATGATGGATTGCAAAAGGCAGGATTTCATGTATTCTGGGTCATCGAAACAGTATCTCGCGAAGATTTGGGCGAAAGCCATGGGAGTAAGTTTTGGCACTATTTTTGGAAGCCGTTGAGAGAGCCATGGAGGTGGTGCCCTGAATTGCAGGCATTTTTCAACTGCCCATATTGCCTGCTGCAAATCCTCTGATTGAAGGCTAGAATCTAGTCTGTCAAGTAGTTCATCATTAATATGCGCAGCAAGGAAGTACATGTCCATAACTGATTCTAATGAGGCGGGCTGTGCTTTGAGTAGTTTTTCTTTGAGTACTGGTTGAAGATGATCGATTATATCTTCAGCTGGGAGTTTCTGAATGGCGCTGATCGTGCCATATCTAGCGATGCTGAAGTCATCATCTAGTATTGACATGCAGAATTCGATCATAGTTCTCTGAAGGTTACGGTTAGGGCCAAAGCTGCGATCAGCTGCCAGTTCCAGTCCCAAACGTGCACCTCTGCGCAGAAAACAGTCAGGAGGATGTCTATCTATATTCCTACAGACCTCAATGATGTTTGCTGCTTCGCCACTATATAGACGCCCTACTCGTCCTGCAAAGAACAACGCTACGTTATGCCAGTAGGGCAAAGGGGCTATCGCTTCGAAACGTTCAAATCGTTGCGTACTGTCTTCGGCCGTGTCAGTCAAGTGACCGGCCGCGAAAAATTCTTGAAGAGATCTGAGTTCAAAACCAAAAAACCCTGGTTCCATTTCCACAATTAGCACAAGCCTCTCCCTAGCCTCGCTTACTATTTGTTCCAGAATAGGATCGAGTTTACTTTGAGCAGAGAATGGGTCCTTGGACTTCAGATAAAGGAGAACTTGGTTCTTGAATTCTTTTTCGTTCAGAGCTGCCCGGATGTTCTGATTGCCTGTGGCTCTGCTTTGCATGATGTATCCCAAGTACCTGTGCAGGCCAAAAAGCAGTTGCTTCTCGGTCTGGATAATCCATTTTGCCTTGGCTTTCTCTCTTTTGTATATTACTTCAAGATACTCATCAAAGAGAGCCTCTCGCTGCCTAGGAGGTGTTCCTCCAGACAGAATAATCAAAATCAGTATCGTTACTTGGAGTGGCGTATTCATTAGAAACTGAATCCGAGGGTCATCTAGGCATTCCTCGATAGTTTTTTCTAGCATCTTTGCCTTTTCTTCCTCTAGGAGTTTAGCAGTCACCCATCGCTGAGTGTATTCGACGGCTCTTGCCCTGCTTATGTTTGCCAAATGAACGTGCAGGAATTCGGTCGGATCGAAATAACCAGAGTAGCCTGTCGGCCGTGACGTTCCTAGCACTTGAATATCTGCCTTCAAAGCTTGTTCAGAACGCGACAGGAACTCCTTGATTCGGTCAAGAATTCTTGTTCGTAATTGGCGATCTGTGACTTCATCAAGTCCATCAAGAATCAGAAGACATGGATTTGTCTTCAGGATTGTCTGTACATCCTGTCCGGTAACTTCTCTTCCTGTCCTTTCGGTAATTTTGTGGGCCAGGTAAAACTCAAAGGCATCTTGTTCTTTGTCGACCAAGTCCATTATCCATTGGGCATATTCTCTCAAGATGACGCGAAATGGTACCCTCACGACGAGTGGTGTTAGTTTCGGGTCTTTTTGAATGCGACCTTGTTCACCCAGCAACGTTGCTCGGTGGATTTGTGCGAGATATTGCCCTAAAGTTGACTTGCCTTGTCCAGGGCCACCAAGCAAAACGATCTTCTTCTTTTTTTCTGAAAGTATTATTTCCATAGCTGAAAGCGCTCTCATGGGCTCAGATACAATTCTGGGTAACTCCCAGATTATTGGGAAATTTCTGGTTTTCTGGACCGTGATAATCGACCATAATGGTTCCAGGGTCTTTGCCTTTTCCATGAGTTCTTTCCTCGACCAGAGGATTTCACCCTTGACCAGTTGATCTATGTCTGAAAACAGGACGTTTTTGGAGTCGAAGTCGCTTGAAATAACGTCAAGGTCGATGAAGACTTTCTGCAGAAGCAATCTTTCCTCTCCCACTTCTCCAGCTTGATCTAACTGGGTATACTGTTCCCGATATAGACATGTGCTAATGTATAGTCTGATCACATCAGCAAGTTGGTTTGGCGCGGTGGTGCCTCCCCGCATTAATTGTCCAATCAAATCCCCTGGCGTTATGAACTGCAGGTATGAACATCTAATTTCAGGATAAAATTCAAGAAAGCGGTAGATTTCGTCCGCACCCCAAACATGGATGTTTGAAGGAACATGGTAAACTCCTTGGCGAAGTCCCCGAAATCTGGAAATAACTTGCTCAATTAGATCATGGG
Source organism: Bathyarchaeia archaeon (assembly GCA_049512075.1). GTDB lineage: Archaea > Thermoproteota > Bathyarchaeia > Bathyarchaeales > Bathycorpusculaceae > JBEKCD01. The sequence continues at coordinate 122,471 of JBEKXL010000001.1, forward strand.
TTCCCCGTTCTGATACAGATGATAGAGGAACATTCGTGATGAGTATGTAATTGTCGCATTTTCGCTTGTATTTTATGACAATCTTGTTCAACTCATGTGCTAGATCGGCAAGCACTTTGTTCCGCGCTTCTTTGCCCGTTACTAGTCGTGTGTTGTGAAACTTCACTTGGAATATCCAGTTGCCATCCCATTGTTCATATGCAGATGGATACGGAGCCCTTCCGCGAAAAGTGGCTTCCCTTCCACCGTCAGGCCCTTCTCCAAACGTGGTCGTCCCATTGCCTATTATTCCCTTCAGCAGACTCTGACACATCCGCTCGAATTCCTTCTCGCCTAGACCGTCAAGATCGTATGTTGGCATTGATGCCCCCAGTTTCAATACTCCCAGTTTGTTCTTAGATTTTTCTGTGGAATAATTAGCAATGACGGAGGAGTCCCATCATACACAATGAAAAGGTTCTTGGATTCGAAAGCATAGTGTATTCCCTTCATCCCGTTCTTAGTTTGCTTCTCAGTTTTTCAGACACGAAAGCTTTGTGGGGCAAGGTCATTCATCGCTGCTTACGTTGTTTTCGCCGTGCCTTCTGGGGGGCTAAGTTACTGAACCGAGAACCTGATGGTTCTCTTGGTCATCATTGACCTGCGAATGTGTTTGAAAGAACGGCGTGCACTAAGTCCTTCCAAAAGCGTGCGCATGCGCCACGGCAATTCTGGCCCAAACATAGCACATTTCCTATTATCCTATTTTAGGAAATCAGAACATCAGTACTAGAAAAGAAGCTCAATTCTTTCCTGTTTTGTTCCTCATTTAATTAAAGTTACAATGAGAGAATTGTGACTCTTGAGATGAAGTATTATCGAGAGAGACAGCGTTGTAGGCGAAGATATTGCAGGTTGAATTTTAAACGGCGCGGGCGCTGTGGCTGAACCTTTCCGTGTCGACATTGACAGATTCAACAGAAGCTAAAACGATCCATCCAAGGCTGCAAGCCTGAAAAAGCCGGGGCTATGGGTAGTGTTGTCCGTATTGATGGGCCAGTATGACAAGGTCTGAGAGGCGCGTGCTAAATAAGGAATATCATGAAGATTCCCGCAACGATCATCATTGAACCCAGGGCGATCTTGGCGTTAACCTTCTCATGCAGCAGCAGAACTCCCGCAAGAGTGGAAAAGAGAGGCGTCGCCGACGATATGGGAACAGCCCGTGACTGTGGAGTGTCTATGAAACTGTAGTTAAGGAGAAACCAGCCTAATCCGAGCGCCACGATTCCGCCGACAATCAGCGTAATCACGGTTCTTTTCCTCATCTTCAAAAAACCTAAACTCCTGTCCAGAAGCGGAGCAGACACCGCTAAGGAAATCGCGATCGTGAAAACTCTAACAGCGTTGATGGCGAACGCATCGTCCAAATTCGGCGTCTCTTTCACGGCCAGACCCATCATCGCTATACTCACAGACCACAACAAAGCCGTTCCGAGAGCCACAGCCAAGCCCTTACCCAACACCTTCCTCTGTACACCCGCTTCTCCTTTTTGTTCCAAGCTCAGCAGCCACACTCCTAAAACTATTACAACAGCCCCAAGAGCCACCGACCACGTGACAGGTTCGCCAGCGAAAAGGGCAACCCATAGAAGGTTGAAAAGCGGATACGTACACGTCACGGGCACCGCCCTTGCAACGCCAATCATTCTCAGGCTAACCATGTACAGAGTATCGCCCAAACCTAGGCCGATTACACCGCTAACACCAGCAAGAACAACGACGCTCATAGGCAGCCTGGTCAGAACTCCAATCAACCCTGCAGCAACTAAGAAGACAAGCAACACGACGCTGGTAAGCGTCAAACGAACGATGTTGGCCGAAACAGGCTTTGTCTCCATCAACGCTTTTCTGTAAAGCAGAGCCGATACCGTCCAACTGACAGCCGCTCCCAGAGCCGCAAACTCGCCCATCATTTTCCATAGCCTTTAGGCAAGACTCTGGTTGAAGCTGTTAAATAGCTAACGCCCAGAATAAGCTTGAACGGTGCTTGCATCAATGCAAACAGACGTAGCCTGGAGTGCCGATGTCCTTGCCAGCTTTCCAGAACTCGCCATATGCATCGGAACAATCACCGGAATCCACAATCAGAAAGAGAATGACAGGCTGCGCCAGCTCAAGAAAACATTGTACGAAGAAGCCAAGGCCAAATACAGCGTTGAAGGACAACCCGACAGTCAGAGCCTACAGAGACTTCTACTGGAAGCTGGACATCGACCCTACGAAAACGAGGCCCTCAGGCGAGGCCCTGCTACGCAGGGTTCTCAACGGAAACGAGTTGCCAAACATATCCACGGCAGTCGACGCCTACAATCTGGCCTCAATGCAAACAGTAATTCCCATCAGCGGTTTCGACATATACCGGCTGAACCCACCGTTTCACATACGTTTCGCAGAGAACGAGGCAGTCACGGGAATCGGAATGGACAAACCCATGCAGCTCACAGAGAAAATGCTCATCCTAACCGACGAAGAACAGGTCCTCTGCGTCTACCCCTACCGCGATTCTGACCAAACGAAGATCACTTTGTTGACGCAGAAAGCAGTAATAATTGGATATGGAGCCCCAAGAATAGGTCAAGAACGACTCATGGCAGCCGTCGAAAGAGCACTCGAGTACATTGAACGCGTTTCCGGCGGAGAAATCGAAACGATAAAGGCTTTTGGAAGATGCACCTAGTTCCTGGTGGGCACTAGTTTGGTCGCTAATTATTGAGCAAGCGCTAAGCAGTCACGCGCGCCAGCCTGTTACTAAATCGCTCGATCGATCGATGCGGTAAGAAAATCGCTGAGTCTGCCTACGTTTCTCAAGAGCAGTTGAGAGACGTTTACCTGAAAGCCATGCCCGGCATAGTCGTTAACGGAGCCAACAAGAACCACGCCAAGTTGGATGAGTTGGAAGAGCAGAACAGGAAGCTTCAGGAACAGATAGGCATGTTATGGCAGACGCTAGACTCAACAATGAAAGCCTTAGAAGAGAAAGACGAGAAACGCAAAGCAAAGATGGACGAGATACGGAAAGTCATAATGCGTGAGCGAGCACGTCGACCTAAACTAGCAAACAGTGTGTCCGAAAGCAGATGAAAGGAAGTAAAAGCAGGAGATTCAGAACAAACTTATTAGAAGAAAGAACGGATACTCAGAATGGTTTCATCAATGAGAACCAGCTCGACCATTCTAGGAAGTATCGAGGCTAACCTGAAACACGAGTTTGAAAGAATACGGAATCTAAACTACAACCAAAACACGAAAGGCTATAGCTACGAGAAAATCCTGAAGGAGTTTTATACCCAGTATCTGGGAGGCATTTTCGATTTCTATACGAGAGTTCCTCTCATAGATGCGGGACTTGAATATGAAACGATATTCGCGCCTGGGGAAAACGAGTTTGATGTGGTCGCAACATACAGAAATGCAATGCCTAGAATGGTCCTTGAGGTTCAAGGGACTTCATTTATTCCTTATGATGCAACTGCCTTTATCACAGAAGTCAAGCAAACACTCACCAAATCAAGTCTGAAAGAGGACTTGGAAAAACTAGGAAAACTGTCTAAGATGAAGCTTGGAGGAAACGTACATCTTCCTAATGTCGCAACCCCATATTCCATTGGCAGACCTATCAGAATTCTATTGTATTACCAGAGGGAAATAGACGAGGGTGTTCTTTGGAAAATGCTGGAAGAATCGAAGGACGTTTGCGATTTTCTTGTTATGTTCGACCAGAACAAAGCTTTTCTAAACGGTAACCTCCCAATCACAAAGAGAATAGTTGCCGACCTGAAACAAACCGAAGGGCGCTCAGCTGTGGACCAGAGTTATCCTCTATTGAAACTAATGTATTTTCTGACTTTGTCAGTAGAATATCCCATGGTAGTTAATGCGTGGGGTGTGTTTGAGAACCTCTTCAGTCGTAAATAGAAAGCTGCTTCATAAACTATGATTTAACTAAATGAGGTAGGCCAGCGCCAGCGACCTAAAAAGGAAACTTGACACTAAAATTGACGGATAGTCGGTTAGTCGCTACGCTGCCGTTTGGGAAGTGCATAGTGAGTAACGATTGAGAACATTCTCCAACCTTTGTCCTGCGTATTCTGCAACTTGAATTATAGCTTTGGTCCTGCAATGAAACGACTTATTGCAAGTAGTGAAACTCCAACGGAAATCAGTATTAGAAATGCAATAAATTGCCAGCCGAAGATGTTTGAAGGAGTTGTCATGGTAGGGAGAAAAATGAGAACACCGAGAATCACAAACGAAACTCCTAACTGAATCGTCCAATAGACCGTCCTTTCATGTCTATTTATTGCCTTAATTTCATCAACACCTACTATTCGAGCACGTATCGCTGTTGTCTGAGGGTAACTTCCTGTCAATATCTTCATGTCTATCCTGTCTCCATGATTCATAAGAACCGGAGTAAGGCTCACTAATTGCTTTTCAATTCTGAATTTCGGTTCGAGGCACCTCCTGGATGGTTTGGCGATTTCTGCTGAAAGTATTTCGACATCGGTTCCGAAATCCAGTTCAATCGGCTTTTCGTAGTCCTTAGGTTTTATCGGTTCATTGCCTGAACACAAAAGCGTAATGGTGTTGAGATATATTTGCCTGACCTCTTTTTCGTTGAAGAATATTTTCAGCTTCTTTTTCACTGTTTCCTCCACTTTTGGCAGTACAGCAGTGCAGGACGTCAAGAAAGATAGGCCTTTACGTCGCCGACCTTTGAACCATAGAACGACTGTAATTATTATCGCTGCGACAGGTATCAAGACAGAAATAAGAGCTTGCCAAAATTGGTTGCCTATGTTCTCGGCCATGATTTCTCCGTTTTAACAACAGGTTGTTTTCTGTCTTATAATACTTGTGCGCGCTTTGGGGTCAGCTCTTGTAAAAGAGCTTTTAATTTGAACTAGCACATTATTGGATATGGCAAGCGTGCGCGCGCTTCCTCTTTATTCCTCAAACATTGCAGCGGAATCGATCGATCGAACAACGTCAAAATCATGGCGTAAAAATGGCATTGCCGTTTGAAGCAGTGACCGACATCGAACTGTAAAAATCTTAAAGAGTTGAAACCAAAAAAGCGTCTTGCTTCGTCAGGTTCCCGCCAACTTTGTGCTTTTGTACTCTTTCCGTTCGAACCTCCGACCGTGTTCCCATCATTTTCCAATGCAGCGGACTTCGAGCGTCTTCGACCGTTTTGATGGGAACTTCCCATGTAGCTGACTTTCGGATTTGCGCCTCGGATTGCCCATCAACATCGGAAAGCAGGCGTAAATCACGGAGCTTGTTCCTCAAATTTCCATTTTTGCGCTAGGAATAATACTACTGCCGTCAGGAACATTTGGAATCCTAGAAGCACCGTGAGGGTTTTTTCCTTGGTAAGTATATTCCAGAACCAATCGCCAGCAATGGCGTACTCAGCAGCAATCAGACCAGGCCCAGTAAATAATGGGATGACGTAGGAAACCATTTTTCTAGCAGCATTTCCCAAATGACGCTTTCGCAAAAAAGCCATTGCAATTCCTAATGCAGTAAGTGAGACTATCGAAGCGACTTCTGTCCAAAAGAAGTTGTAAAGACGAACAATGTAGAAATCAATTTGCCATATCCCACTTGTCAACTCCAAAGATGCGTTGACAAATCTAACAATGTATCTACCGTCTTCACCTGTATCAAGAGTATAGTCGCTGCGTTGGTATGGTTGTGTTCCTTGCGGCAGCAAGAATTCGACTATAGTGCCCTGAGTCATATTCAGTTTCCAGTCCCCAGATGCTTTTATGTTGACTACATTGAAGATAGATGAACAATCATAGGGCCACAGTTGCCCGAAGGTTACGTTGATGGGAACCTCATTGCCAAAGTCGAACGTCACACTCACATCGTAATCATAATGGTCCTCGTATAGTTTTGCACGCGGATAGACGATGACTTCTGAATTGTTGTCGACGTAATAAGTACCGTAGTATGCATTATTGGGCTCCGAGAGGCGATCATCAAGTTTCGTGTATTGCCCATCAGTGTCAAAAACAGACACAACTTGTATGTCCTTGCCACTAGCGGGAAATAAGACCGGCATTTCAAATATCTGTGGGACAGTGAGACCATTATACTCTGAGAGAGACTCGAACTCTTGAGTCGTTGTTGCCTTGACGTCGGTGGGTACTGGAAAAATCGATGAAATGTCCATCTTAAATGTGAAGGACTTGGTTTCAGGATTGTACGGGAACGGCAAGAAGATCGCCGTTATATTAAGTGTTGGTTGGAGTGGTGTGTTTCGCCAAGTCAAAACCTTGTAGTACTGATCTTTGCTATATTCTGCTCCAGCAGTATAAAAGGGGACGGAGAAATTACTGGGCAAAGTGATGCTTGCCTCGACGGGGATTTCACTGATGATATCTGTACCAAAAGCCCATGCTTGAAACGGACTGAAGTATGATGCCCCCTGCATTAGAACCATAATCAAGGACAGATTATACATTGAATGCGGCTGTATCGTCACTTCGTCGTATCGGTTCATGATTAAGCCGCTTTCGTTCAAGGGCATGGAGTTATTGCCCAGATTGTCGATAATGTTGGCAGATTGAACTGTCAGATTGTTAGTTTTCCATATGACAGTACCTTGGGAGATGTTTTTTTGGAAGGGCAAGTCTTCTTCATTAATGAAGAAGTACGAAAGTCTTAGGGTGTTTTGAATTTTGACATCGTCGACTCTCATCTCACTTGGGAGAGGGGCAGCAAGTTCTATCTTGGAAGCAAATTGATAACCTTCGAATAGGTTTGCAGCTCTACATGGGGTTGGTGTTAAGAAAGCAAAGCAAATCAGGACAAATAACAGCAAGAGGGCAATGACATGACTATTAGAACCCACACTAAAGAACTTTTTCACGTATCGGACAGACCCTGATTGTTCCAGTAGTTACATTTGTGCGGAAGATAAAAAGCTTACGGATTATGGTTCTGGCGCGCTAATGTTTGAGCAATGCAACGATAATTGCTAGACTATGGATGCAACTGACACAACGTATGTTACAATAGCGCGCGCAAAACTTTCACAGGGGGTCATATAATATTTTAACTGCATCGTCTAAACACGATTCCAACTCGGTTTATTTACAGATTAAAGCGGACCTTACAAACGAAGAGATGGGGGTCAACTCAGAGCCCGCTTCCTCTAGAGCGTCCCCGTCACGCTCGGAGAATGCAACATTTTCAGGTGGTCAGAAGCTGGCACGCGCTGATGGTCAGAGAATGTCAGGCTAGGTTGCTGCTGGAATAGTACAGGAAAGGCAATGCGAGCAGAATCGTGTTGCGCCCCCGCGTCGTGAGAGAGTACTTTACCCTCAGCGGTGGACCTTGCTCCACGGATCTCTTGATGTAACCGTACCGGTCTAGACCTTTCAGCTTGTCGGACAACGTGCGAGAATTCACTCCCAGAATCTTCTTCATCTCGCTGAAACCCGTCGTCTCCCTCAGGAACAATATGTAGAGAATTTGGAGACTCCACTTCTGAGACAGCAAGCTGAAGCTCTCTTCGAGACTCTTTATGGTCTCCCTCATGTCCTCCAAACCCAGCTTTTGGTTCCGAAATATCTCGTCTAGCGTTTCCTCTATGCCCTTTAGGTTGACTCTCATACGAGATTCGACCAGTCTCCTGAGTTCTTCGCTCAGCACGGTTCGGGAGTTCACACCTGCACACCCAGTGTGTGAGTAGTTACTTCACGGTTTATAAGGTTTAACTTTTAAATCTAGTGTGCAGGACACACCAAATCACCTGGTGCCACCATGAAACCACTCCCGAAGAAGCTGGAAGAAATCGTCAAAGAAACTATGTCCGTGCTAGACGGAACGGCTCACTCCTACGCGCACGTCGTCCGAGTCGCAAAGATCGCTACCATTCTGGCTGAGAAAGAGAAAGCCGACCAAGAGCTTGTGCAGACAGCGGCCCTTCTACACGACATAGGACGCGCGGTCGGTGAACCCCACAACGAAACAGGAGCAAAACTCGCACGCGAGATTCTAGAACAGTCAACAAACTATCCTAAGGAAAGAATCGAAAAAATCGTCAAAATAATACTGCTGCACCCTATTGCCTTCAGAGACAAATTGGAAACCCTAGAAGAAAAGATAGTGTGGGACGCAGACAAAATAGATTTGCTCGGAATAATAGGCATCGCCAGAGTCTTTCACTGGATGGGCAAAAAACCCTTCGAGACCATGAGTAACACTTGCTTTAAAGAGTTGAAACCAATCTACAACCTACTGAACACACCCTCCGCCAGAAAAATCGCGAAAAAAAGACACCGAAGAACAATCGCCTCCCTGTCGGCTTTAGAAAAAGAGCTCTCGACTGAGGATCTGAGAACCGGCTGAAGTTACCATCAGAGTTGCCAGATCAAAAGAGTTTTTAGCTCTGCACACGAGTAGGAAGAGGTGTTCAAACTTGTCCTTCCGCGCCAATATAGCTGAGACAGAAAAGAAGAAAGAATCCAACATCGTACTGGCCCTTGACTTTCCCTTCGAAAAACCCGAAAACCGCAAAAACCTGTTCTCCAAAGCCGAGAACCTCCTTGAAGGCGTGCACCCATACCTTTGCGCTGTAAAATTCAACCATCACCTCATCCTCCCGCTGGGCACGTTTAACGGTGTTGAGAGGCTCGTGAAAAAAGCCCACGACGAGGGATTGATGACCATCATGGACTGCAAGGTGAACGACATCGGCGCAACAAACCAAGTCATCGCAGAATACTATTATGCCGCAGGATTCGACGCGTTGATAGCCAACCCTTTCATAGGATGGGAAGAAGGACTAAAACCGATTTTTGACGTCGCAAGCAGACTGCGCCGCGGCGTAATTCTGCTCATCTACATGAGCCACAGAGCAGCGGCAGAAGGATACGGACAGACAATCCTCGACGCTGAAACTGGAGAGAAACTGCCTCAATACGTCTCCTTCGCAAAAAAAGCGCTAAAACACGGTGCAGACGGCGCCATCGTAGGTGCCACATACCCTGAAAAAATAAGGGAAGTACACGAGATACTCGGCGAAAAAGTCCCAATATACTCGCCCGGAATAGGAGCCCAAGGCGGAACAGCCCAAGCCGCGCTGATGGCAGGTGCAACCTACCTCATCGTGGGCAGGGAGATAACGCTTGCCGAAAACCCCGCTGAAACAGCAAAGAAAACCAGAGACTCCGCAAAATCTGCCAAGTGGAGCACTCCGAGGCGTTTCTCATAAATATCTGTAACACTAATCACAGTAGACTTTGTGTAGCATACCGTTATAGTGTTCCATAGTTTATCTCAGTCTCAGATTTAAGACTCTAGACCGTTAAAAACTTTATCATGTTCTGGTCTATTTTGTTTTTTCATACTTTCCTTTGTTGAACGAATAAAAAAAAGAATATGTTGAAAGTGCAGAACAGAAAAACTTGTTACTTAGGAACGATAGGTATGTCCTTGAATATCTTTTCTCGAATTGTCTTTTTCCCGTCCCTAACAACCACTCTTGAATCTTCATTTTCGATTCCCTTTGGTATTCGCACGTTTCCCCCACTCATTGTGTTAATAAATTCTTCGTAGTGAGGCTCATCTAGTTTATCCCACCAAGGAAGCTTAACGCCGCCATAAGTGACTGAACATTTCTCTATTGGTCTGTCATTCTGCAAAATTCTAATGCTCCAGCTACTCTTGATAGGCTTGTCACTCTCTTCTTGAAATCGTAAAAGCGAGAACTGGGACTTCAATGATTCTTTTGCTTCTTTTCGCTTCAATTCTTCAATATCCTTTTTCAGTTTTTCCAATTCTTTAGTTTTCTCTTTCTTTGTTGCTTTCTGTTTCTTTTTTATGCCTTCAAATTTCTTTGTCAATGAGTCCACAATTTCGGCTATAATCGAAACACCAACGAATGTAAAGGTGAGCCAACCGCCAGAGCAAAATAGAAAAATCGAGAATTCCATTAGAGAGGTGTGGTAGATGTCACTCCCAAGCCAGAACATACTTAAAATGAATGAAAGCGAAAAGAGGGCGAATGCCACAACAATCCCAAAACCAAAAGACCAAGGAAGCACCCTTATCTTGTTTATTTCTTTCTGTTTTTGTCTGAGTTTTTTCCAATCATCATCAGGAGAGTCCCCTGTTAGCTTGCTATGGTCTTCGTCAAATTTCTTAATCAAGTCCTCTAGCGTTTCTGCCCTCTGTTCAAATATCTCGGTAGATATGGGCGTTAACAGAGCATAAACCGCCAATACGAGTCCCATTCCTGTAAGGCTTGCCTCAAGCAAGACTGAAATCACGGTTTCAGATACCATGTTCAACTATTCCTTTAACCTATGAATTTACCGTCAAGCTTTGTGTCTCGCTGCCAAATTTCGTATCGTTTTCGTCATAGAAATTAAGACGTATTTGATAGGTGCTCTTTGAGGCTCCGCCTGTAAGTGTTCCAATTACTTTAAAATTATAGGTTGATTGCTGGGAAGATTGAAGCTGTATATCGTAGTACTGCACTCCATTGTTATCTCGATACAAACCCACATTGTTTATGTAAAAAGTCACGTTAGTAACATTGAACCTCGCTGTGACGTTATGTTGATTTGATGCATCATTGTTTTTAATCGTAAAACTCAGAGTAGCATGGTCACTGACCATCATCTCGCTCGGATATAAGTTGACATTACTCACTTGAAGGGTTGGAACTTGTGAACTCAGTATTATAACGTAAGCGGAAATGCTAATAAGAGCCAGAAAAAAAAGTACTACTGCTACGCCAAATCTACTTATTCCAGAGTTTGACCGAAAGTGCATACTTTTGAATCTCCTGAATTCATCAATAGAATCAAAGGCTTTTAAGTTTAACTATTAGGCTTTATAGGAGAATTGCGAAAGCAAGAAAGACAGAAATCTTGAATCTGCACAGCAACAGAAGACAAACTAGAGGTTCAAAAATGAGTGAAAAGAAGGCTATTGCGTCGAACCTGGGTATTCCTGATTTGCATCAGGTCAAGAACCCAGAGGCTTTAGGCGGTCAGGAAAAGAAGTTGTGGAAGAAAATTGAGCCAATTCTTGACGAGTTGCTTGAAGAGTTGAAGGCAAAAGGGAAAATTGAGACATCTTATGTCGAAAGCAAAGTGAACCATCTTAAGAGTATTATAGAGAATTTGAATATGATTAGCATCAACAACAATCTTCTGGTTCATATAGCTGATAGCATTGGCAAGGCTCGACGTTTTGTTGAAGTCGTTTCTGAGTTTGGTTTTACAGACTCTAGTTCTACTCACCCATATGTGGAAGTAAGTGCATTATTATCTATACAAAACTTCGAATGTTTTAAGACACTTCTTCTTTTTCATCTCAGAGACGTTGATTTTCGTGCTGGCAATTTTAATAAAACAATGGAAAAGTTTGCTCAAAAGGCGTGGGAAAAACTAGAACCCTACCTAGACAACGAATTTCGAAATTCACTTTCTCATGGAACGTGGGCAATAGAAAACAAGAAAATCGTTCTTTTCAAAGATGCGGACCTCATACCTTTTGAGAAATTAGAATTGTTTCAGTTCACGATTAGAGCAAAGAAGCAAAACGTTCTTTATGCTTGTTTGTTTAACCTGATAGACAGAAAGAGAAAGGAAGGCTTCTTTGCATAGTGAATTCGGGTCTATCAGTCACGGCATAGAAAAGGCTCTAGTCAAGCTGAAAGAATCCTATAAGAAGAGAGGATGATAGACAGTATATACCTAATTAAGAACCATTATTAATTAATACTTATTATTACTAGGACTAGACATCTAAACATACGGTAAATACCACTATGAATGATCATAGTGTCTGTCTCTGTATTTCTAGTTACTCAGTGAATTTGCTTTAGTATGGATACTGTTCTCTAGAGCCTAAAATTCTTTAGTTATGGGAGTATCAGAGTAGTTCATAGCAGAGTATCATTACCTGGTTTAACTAGAGTCCACATGAAAACTTAGCTGCATGGCCACTGAACTACATAGACCATTATACTTAATGATAGTTTGACCCGGCGGGTTAGGATTCTGTGTGTCTTTTTTGTGCAAGAATGATGTACCCTCTCACCCAGTTCTTGTGATAGTAGCTCGTGAACACGTCTTCTTCAAAATCGATAATGCGGAAGTCTTTCAGAAGATTGAGGATTTCCCTCCGGGTGAAATGATGACTGAAATGTAGAATCCTCCCGGCTTCATCCTTGACCGTGACTGTGCCCAACTCACCCGTGTCTTTAACATCGTCTCTGTACCTCTTTGCATACACTGGATTTTCCCAAGTTCGACCAAACTCCTCGACCAAAACATAACCACGCGTCTTGAGAACCCTATCAACTTCACTGACTATTCTGGACATCTCAGGTTTCGAAGCCAGAGTGAGAACGCCCAGCATCGTAGCTCCATCGAAGCAAGAATCTGGGAAGCACAAGTTTTCAGCGTCGTTGAGCAGGAAGCCCGCTTCTTTGACTCCCGTGATTTTGTCGCTTCCTGAGCTAGTCGTATCTGAGCCCTATCAACGTCTACACCGAAAACTCTGAAGCCGTTTTCATGCAGGAAAAAACAGGCTCTTCCATAGCCACAACCAACTTCCAAAATGCTTTTTTTCGAATCACCTTTAATCGCGTCGACAAGCCTTGTGGGCAAGGGAATCGTGTAGGGTCTACTTTCACCGCAAATTTTCATCTTCCACGTCTTTCCCAAAGCTCTTTCTTCAGCAAATCCCTCACTGAAGACCTAATCGCCGAACTCCTGCTCGGATACATGTTCGCTCTGACAAGCTCATCTAAACCCTCCAAATAAGCTTCCGGCAATAACACAGTTACAAGTTTCAAGCTGCACCCTCCCTGAACATGTTATGCATATAACATGCATCGAATATAAGATTTGACCCGAGACTCAAAGGTAATTCTTCAGAAAGAGCACAGTCGAAAACAGCTGCTGAGCGGCGAATACGCAAATCATAAAAAACAAATCAACTAACAGTCTACAAAGGTTGTGACCTCAGTGGAAGCTTTCTCTCCCAAGACATTTGTCGAAAACGCAATCGCGGAGATGAAGAAGAGCATCGGTGATGAGAAGGCGTTGGTAGCTGTTTCTGGAGGGGTTGACAGCACATCGTGCGCCGTGTTGACGCACAAGGCGATTGGCGAAAATCTTGTTTGTGTAATCTTGGACGACGCTTTCATGCGGCAAGGTGAACCGGAGCATGTTGCCGAAACACTGTCGAAATCGCCGTTCAGTGTGCCCGTGAAAATAGTCAACGTTCATGATCGTTTTATGCAGGCAATGAAGGGGCTGAGGGACGCTGAAGAAAAACGCAAAGCCTTCCGCGAGACCTTCTACACGGTTTTGGGCGAAACAGCCAAAAACGAAGGCTGTAAGATTCTGGTTCAAGGCACCATACGCGCCGACGTGATCGAAACAGTGGGAGGCGTAAAGACTCGGCACAATGTTTTAGAACAGATGGGCATAAACCCGAATCAACGGTTCGGCTTCAAAGTTGTCGAACCCCTCGTGCGATTGTCAAAGGAACAGGTCAGGATGGCTGCAAGGCATTTGGGGCTGCCGACGGAGTTTTCTGAACGACAACCTTTTCCAGGGCCCGGCCTGTCGGTGCGGGTGGTCGGAGAAATCCGTCCAGACAAGCTAGAGACCCTGAAGACGGCCACGACCATCGTTGAACATGAGCTTGCACTTCACAAGCCCGGACAGTATTTCGCGGTCATCGTCGACAACGAAGAGGCTTCGCAGACTTCGAAGGCCCTTCACGTTCAAGAGACCGTCGCGCATCTTCTCAACGTTCCATCAAGGAACGTCCACATCAGAGTCTTCGCGGACAATGCCACTGGCGTTGAGGGTGGCAAAAGACGTTACGGCGAGATAGTCGGGATTAAAGTTCAAACAATGGATGGTAAGCTTCACCAGACTGGCATTCAGAACCTCGTTTCTGTTCAGGCAAGGATAATAACCGAAAACCCGCCCGTTGCGAGAGTTTTCTACGCAGTGAAAGATTCAGCTCAGAAAAGGTCCTACGTCATAGGCATAAGGTCTGTACAGACGAAAGACTTCTTGACAGCGGAAGTTTCGGAAATACCCTGGACGACGTTGGACAAGATTGGTGAAGAAATCGTTGAGCAGTGCACGGACGTGTCAACGGTCTATTATGATGTCACTCCTAAGCCGCCTGCAACAATCGAAATGGAATAGGACACGCTAGAAAGGTATAAAACCTCTGGGACATTCTACTGTGATGAAAAGCCATGTTCCGCGTAAGAGTGAACAAGATTGAATCCATTCGAGACATTGACGGCAACCTTGGAAAACGCATTGAGCTAATTGAAGACAGACAGATACCAAACTTTGTGGTTAGACCGCAAACCGAAGAAGCCAAGATGGTACAAGACGTAATGCAGGCTCTGCAACAGCAGATGCCGATGTTCCCAATGAGAACGGAGGTAGCGATTCCAAAAATAATCCTGTTCTTAACCGAGCAAGAGTACGAGAGCCTGGGAATCGAGTTCGACGTAAACCAAATCTACGAAATAACGCTCGAAAACCAGACGCTGAAGTTCATGAAAACTGCATGATCTCTTTTCTAACATGCCTCAGGGCCTGATGTCTTGGATGGAAAGACAGGACAAACATCATGTTCCTTAACGCCGCGCACACTTCTTCCATGTTGGACTTGCCGTTGCTGCTACAGTAGATGGGGATAGGCTCTTCGTCGCCTGTTTTATAGTAGACGTAGATCGGGGTGAAATTCTTCCTGAATGTCTTGATTTCAAAGTTCAGCTTCAGGAACCTGGCCATTTTTTCCGCAGCCATACTGACCGGCTTCAATCTTTTCTGACTGAAAGAAGAAGCGTAGACAAACAACTCTCCGCAGGAACAATCCAACATCCTCGACACCTTACGAACCAACGCGGCGCGAATAACATTTAAGACAGGTGTTGAAGCAACACGTTTACGCGGTGGAGAGAGATAAGTGAAAGTGAACGCTTGAGCAGTGAAAACCGATGAAGGCCAGAGCGCACGTCTTCATTAGCGGCAGAGTTCAGGGGGTGTTCTTCAGATCTGAAACTAGGTATGAAGCGAGAAAGCACGGCGTGACCGGTTGGGTGCGCAACCTGCCAGACGACAGGGTTGAGGCTGTTTTTGAGGGTGAAGAAGAAAACGTAAAGAAGCTTCTGGAATTCTGCGGGAGAGGACCACCTGGAGCTAAAGTCGCAAGCGCAGACGTGACCTGGGAAAACTATTATGGAGAGTTCAGAGACTTCGAAATACAACACTAGGAGAAGTCTCGGGCTTCCGCAGTTGCTACGCTCAGGTTCTATTCTTTGGCACCCTGAAGTGTGAAGCTTTTCCAGCGCTCACGTAGTCTCCCCCAGCACCACGTACGACTGAAGCTATTTTTGAAAAGTTGTCTGAACCGAGAAACTGCCGCGGTTTTATCATGATGTAATCGTCTTTCTCCTCGAAGCTCAGCAGGTTTTCTAGATCTTCTGGAAACATCATCTTCACGTCCTCTATCACTTTTGATTTTTCTAGAGACTGTGGCGCTCCAGGTACAGGCTGAGACAATGCTGGTGCTGGATGGGCCGCTATCGGCTGAGTTATCTGCGAGACAGCGAGAGACTTCAAGGATGCTGAAACCTGCCTCAAATCGTCCATGATGCCGTTCATAATCAGAACAAGCTCGTCAACTCTCTTGGTGAGAGCTTCAATTTTCTCTTTATCCGCGCTCATACACTTCCTTCCTTACAAATCCTTAATACTCAACGCATTTATTAATGGTTTTTGACTCTTCCAACAATTCGAAGACTGGAGCGAACCTCACGCTTGATAGAGATTGATGGGAGCGAAAAAAGTGGAAGCGGCACGATTCTGAGAATGGCCGTCGCCTTGTGCGCAATAATTGGGGAACCGTTGCACATTTACAACATCAGACAGAACCGTCCCCAGCCAGGTTTGAGGCCTCAACACTTGGAAGCCGTCCTGACAGCCGCCCAGCTGTGCGACGCTGAATTGGAAGGCGCGAAAGCCGATTCACGTGAGCTTTGGTTCAGGCCTAAAGAAATGAGAGGCGGCAAGATTGAAGCTCAAATCGGCACTGCCGGAAGCATCTCAATGCTTCTGATGACGGTGCTGCCCATGTGCGCCTACGCCGAAAACACCGTACACCTCCATATTTCCAAAGGCGGAACCGACGTTTCCCATTCGCCCACCATAAATTACATGCGCTTCGTTCTCCTGCCAACCCTTCATCGCATGGGACTAAACGCTGTTCTGACCGTTCACAAGTACGGCTATTACCCCAAAGGAAACGGCGAAGTGACAATAGCTGTAGAGCCCTGCAAGCCTCTAACAGCTTTGAGCCTAGAGACTTTTGGCAACGTCAAATCGATAAGAGGAGTTTCAGTCTGCACATTCCTTGCCGAAAGAAAGGTTGCTGAACGCCAAGCGAAAGCGGCGAACGAGTACCTTGGCGAAAGAGGCTACAAGGCTGATATTCAAGTAGTAAATGACGCCTCGAACCCGCTGCAGAAGGGCAGTTCCATTGTCTTGTGGGCCGAATCTGACGCTGGAGCGATTCTAGGAGCAGACGCCATTGGCGAGCTGAGAAAAGCAAGCGAAACAGTCGGAATAGAAGCAGCCGAAAAACTCTACACAGAAATCATTGCGAAACCCACGGTTGATGCGCACCTAGCAGACATACTTGTTCCATACATTGCTCTGGCCCACGGCAAGTCAGCCTATCTCACGCGGACATTAACCGAACATTTGCGGACAAACATTGCGCTCGCCGAAAGAATACTGGATGTGAAATTCGTCTTAGAAAAGAAAGATGAACTACACAGACTGGAAAAAAAATTGTGAATCAGTGCAGGGTCAAGGGCGGAGATCAAGAGTGAGACTTCGGTGTAGGTTCCCTAACAAGAAAATAATGTACGAGCAAAAAGGTCAGTGACCCAAAACCGAGAATTGGCAAGATGGCAACCATGGGATTATCTACTAGCGTTATAAGTTGACCGCCTGTCCAAACCATGAGAAAACAGTTTAGAGCAATGATTTCGAGCGCACCGAACGATCTGAGCAATAAATCTGGAATCTTGCGCAGATGCTCCTTTGTTATTCGCACTTTTCTTCATAACTCATGATATTCAACTGATATTTCTCTTTTTCCATTCATGACTCTAGAATGCTCGCAAGAGAAAAACAGACCGTCACATGTTGTAGCGCGAACGCTGCGCTTGGGATTGGTATTGCTGTAAGGCCTCGGTTGATTCCCCAATCACATTATGCCCGCTGATGTAGGCCTTTCCTTTCGTATGCCAGATTGGACTGACATAAAATTTCGATTGCGCGCGCATGCTGCATGTGTTTTTGTTTTTTTGGGTTTGCGCACGCTCTACCACATTTTTCGCGTGCGATGTCATCTAACACGATCCAATGAACAAGGCATGAAAAAAGCTTTTATTCTAAATAAGATGACAAAAAACCAGAGGAAAAAACGATGACTCTTGAATCAAGCAAGAACTTGGGCGGCATAGGCGCAATACTAATGTTCATCGGACTTATACCAGGGGCTCAACCTTATCTAGGAATAATTGCACTTGTCGGCTTGATTCTCGTTCTGGTTGCTCTGCATGGTTTTGCAAACTATTACAAGGAAAGCGGAATATTCAACAATTCCATATCCGGTGTAGTCGCAGGCATAGTAGGCATCGTAATTGCAGGAGTAGTAATTGTTTATCTGTTTTTTTACACATCCATCGTAACGAATTTCCTACACAAAATCTATCCAGGTTGGAACGGTAACTGGTCAACACTCTCAGGGTTAACACCAACCATCTCGAATATAACCACACGTGACGTCTTACCCATACTTGGATCAATACTTTCAGTATTAGTTATTCTGTGGATTTTTGCTATAATTGCAGCTTTCTTTGCTAGACGATCACTAAAGACTCTTTCAGCAAAAGCAAGCGTAGGTTTATTCTCAACTGCAGCTCTACTGCTACTCATAGGTGCATTTCTAACAATACTTCTCATAGGTTTCCTTCTAATGTGGATCGCCACACTATTGATTGCGATTGCCTTTTTCCAAATAAAACCTCAACCAGAACAACCCGTAGCAACAATGGCTCCTCCATCGTCAACACCAACACCGGTCTAAAAGCCAACAATATTTACGCGCGCTGGCTTGTCCCTAAATTAGCTAATGTTTATTTTTGGGTTGGGGTCTCGTATTCTTGAGTCACGTCCAAGCTTAGGAGGTGAATCCTAGCGGGACAAGATGAACACGAGCGCGCGCGGCGAACTACAAAAGACGAGCTGGCACAACTGGAAGCCTTAACTAAGGAAGGACTGACAGCCAGAGACATAGCTCAAAAACTCGATAGGTCCCCGGCAGCCATTAGAAACCTTCGCTACAAGAAACAGTTAATTATCAAAGCACAAGACGAAACCAAAGCTCTGTTTCAACAAAGAGACGATCTGAGAAACGCATTGAAGACGTTGCAAGGACAGAAAACCGCGCTGGTCTACGAGATGGACCTTCTTAGGAAAGAGAAGCAGAAACTTGAAGGAATTATCGCATGGGACAAACTACTTCTAGAGCAGACCTTAGCTCAGGCCTTGGTAAACCTGAAACTACAGAGGCCAGACTTGTTCACTCTGTCCGGTCCAGAGCAAATAGCCATGCTGCTAAAAGCCATCTTAAGATGAGTGCAGTAGCCGTAGCTAGCGCGGGCCATACTTCTAACTGAGAGGCGGAGGTGGAAGAGGTGGAGGAGGTGGCGGAGGCAACTGAGCAGTTCTTGTCATGCGGGTTCCGATAAAACCAATCACAATGAAAAGGAAACCACCAACAAGAAAACTGGTTAGTGCCGTGCCTAACGACCAACTCACTTCCCCAGGTTTCGCGACTGAAACCACACCCGCAGGAATCGATGCCGTCCAAGCATCGTAGCGCGTTATAAAGGCGACAGCAGCCGCAACTAAAGAGAGTACTATAACAAGAAGACCCAAGACAATCGTCAACTTGGCGTATTTCGCTGCAATCTGACCTGAAGACAACCAACCCCATCTAAAACCAAGAAGCACAATGATAACGAATAACACTATGAAGCCGGCGGTAAGCGACCACATCGCAGCATTTAGATTATACATTTCACCTAACGTTTCATAGCTGTAGTAAGTGTTCCCGGCATACAGGTTAGTATGGGTGAAACGAAACGTTTCATTGCCGAATTCAGCTGTGAACAACAGTACCAGACCCGCCACTGCCAGAACAATCTGGACGACCGATATTATCTTCACCAAACCACGCCACCTAAATGCAGACTGTATGCAAACCACCCCAGCGCGCGCTAACTTTGGCTTGTTTTCACGCCTTTCTTTTTGTAGATTATGACTGTTAGTATTGTTGCTATCAAGAATAAGGGTAGAATGAGGAATGATGGAAACTCTGGAATTACATATTGAACCGTAAGCGGGTAATAGTCAGTATTGTTTGCGTCAATGACATATGGAGTGTTCCAGACGCCTGAGCTGTCAACAAAAGTGGCATTTGGATATTTTGTTAGATAATCGCTCCAGTAGTTACCCACGCTCCCATTATCCCAAACGTTAGTTGAGTTGTAAGAAGAAACTTGGCTGGTGTTGTTGTTGAAGTCGTTATGGTAGATTGTATTGTTAGAAGAAGAGATGAGATAAATGCCATCGTTGCTGTTTGCGGTGACGTTGTTACCAGACAAAGCGTTGTTATCAGAAGAAGAGTCGAGCCAAATGCCATCCACGTTGTTTGCCGTGACGTTGTTGCCATACAAAGCGTTGTTATAAGAATTGCCGAGCACAATGCCATACCCGTTGTTTGCTGTGACGTTGTTGCCATACACAGTGCAATTAGAAGAATATTCGAGCCAAATACCAACATTGTTGCTGTTTGTGACATTGTTGCCCGACAAAGTGTTGTTATCAGAAGCAGAGTAGAGCACAATGCCATAGTTGCTGTTTGCCGTGAAGTTGTTGCCAGACAAGGTGTTGTTAGAAGAATTGCTGAGATAAATGCCATACCCATTGTTTGAAACGTTGTTGCCAGACAGGGTGTTGTTATCAGAAGAAGAGATGAGATAAATGCCATAAGAGTTGTTTGTGACGTTGTTGCCCGACAAGGTGTTGTTATCAGAAGAAGAGAGGACCACAATGCCATCAAAGTTGTTTGTCATGTTGTTTCTGCTGACACTGTTGTTAGAAGAAGATTCGATGCCAATGCCATAGCCGAAATTTGTTATCCTCATGTCATTTATGGTCACGTTGCCCACGGTTCTGAGCATTATTCCGCTACCAGCAGCAGCGCTTCCGTTTCCAGTCACGGTGTAACCTGCTCCGTTCAAAACAATGTTGTATCTTTTAATCACAATTCCGTTGCCATTGGCGGCGATGTTGCCAGTTAAGGTGTATGTGATGTTATCTGCCGAATAAATAGGAGCAGTTGACGGACTTATGCTTCCGTCAGCGTTAATGTAAATGGGTGCACCATCGGCCTTGACTACTTGAATCAAGCCCGTTATTGACGACATGGAAAGCAAAAACAGAGTTGTAATTGAAACCAAAACAAGCCTGTTCATCCAATGTCACTTCCGCAAATAGTTTATGGTTTGATTGAATTAGTTCTTATGGTTTGTGGAAGAATCCTTACCCGCGCGCTAGAAATGCTTAAACCAACAACCTTGCAACTAAGATTAGGGAGAAAAAAGGATGTCGGAATCAGAAACCATTCTCAAGAATGAATCAGGTGTGAAATGCGCTGAGGGAGATAGTAAAGGATACCTCGGTCTTGGCACAATTATACTTACTAATCTAAGGCTTGTTTACATTAACAAACAAGGAAAGGGAGCCACCGCAGCAATGGAGCTTTTCGCTCCTATATTAGCGCGCAATGCGATTGAGAAAAAAGCGGGAAAAGCTGAATTAGACGACGCCACAAAACTCCCCGGAAGTTTTTCCATCCCCCTTGAGGGAATCACTAGAGCTGAAAATGTGCGGCACTTTCTTGCAGCTTATCTTAGAGTTGACAGTCAAAGTCCTAACTTGAAGCCAGTGCACAATTTCTTTTTTTACGCGAACGCTAGCTCGCGCGATTGGGCTAATGCTATTAACTCAGCAATTGCTGCCCGTTCGCCTCAGACTAGTACGCAACCAACAACCTTCATGCCGCCTCCGCCACCGCCACCTCCTCCTCCAAGTTAAAAATCCCCTTTTCTTTTTTTCTAAAAAAATGATTTCTAAGTTAGCGTGCGCATTAACGCACTCTTGGAAAGATGGTTGGTTGTTGTGTTTTCTCTAGGTTCTGTCTAGCTTTGGCTTGTTTTAGCGCGCGAAAATGAGAGAGAAAAGGGCAAGATATAATCCCAATTTGAGTTGTTCTTGTCAGCGCGACGCTATTCACTGATCTCCATTGCTTCATCTTGAGCTCCCTGATCATATCCCAGATAAGCACGCAAATTTCTCTCATGGCTAGCGCGTTGATCTCCCATTCTTCATAAGGCTTATATTCATGATTGCCTACCTCTCATTGGGTATATCAAAACTATCTTAAGGCCAACTATTTGTAAGGACTTCGGGAGATGTCGCTACAATGCCTAAGATAAAACTTTACCCCAACCAACAATGGACAGACGACGCCCTAGCGCGCGCTAACGGATTTTATGTTACCGACAATTTGTCGAGCGTACCATTTTTGACATTGCAAAGATAAGCATTCAAATCGCGGCTAGTGGACCATGGAACATGTAAATGTTTATTTTCTGGTTAACAATAGCGTTTGCAGGTCAAAGGAAAAAATCAAATGGACAGCATTGCCCGCAAGAAACTGATTCGAGAATATTATTCAAGAAGATCCAAGGATTATGATCTGCAGAAAAGCAGAACGTGGAACACAAGAGAAGGTTTTGGAAATGAAGTTTTTGACGAACTGCTAACGGCTTTGGAAGGGTTTGGAAACAGACTCTTGTTGGAATTAGGAGTGGGAAGTGGCAGAAACGCGTTGCCGCTGCTTGAAAAAGGCAAATCGCAACTTGTAGGATTGGATTTGTCAAGGGAAATGCTGAAACAGGCAAAAACAAAAATGCTCTCCTTTAAAGACGGTTTTGACTTGATACTGGCCGACGGGGAACACTTGCCTTTTGTAAGCCAAGCATTTGATGCGGTCATCATCATGAGCACGATGCACTATTTCGCGTTTCAAGGAAGAATCCTAAAGAGATTGAGAAAAACGCTCAAAGAAAACGGAACACTTGTATACGGGGATTTGACAGTTCCCGAAACGGATAACCAAGGATTCTTTGAAGGACTGGAGAGAACCCTGTCCAAAGCTCATGCAAGATACTACAAACCGTCACGGATGAAGAGGCTCATGGAGAAACAAGGATTCCGTATCTCAAAGATGAAAACGATTGCCTACCGAAAAACCTACAGTGTCCTAATGGAAGATAAGGGACGGTACTTTGGCGTCGCGCCAGAAACGCTTTACATGTACTTGGAACGAGCCCCTGCAGAGGCAAAGGAGCAGTATGCACTAACCAGCACGGAGATGACCCTTTTCTACACGGTGATTACAGCGAAAAAGAAGACTGAAACGACGTGATCCCTTGAAAAAGGCAAGCTGCATCAAAACTCCCAGACGAGAAGGCGAGAAAACCCTAATCCTGACCAGCAAACTCGGGTTGATCAACAAAGAATTGGAAATTCAACGAGACGAAGAATTCATCTACATTCCGCTGGCTAAGCGGCCATCAAAAGAAGAACTGAAAACTCTCAAGGAACAAGTGACAGACTGCAAAGTCTCAGTTCACTCTTTTCCAGAGAGGAAGAAACCGAGAACGTCACTTGCGCAACTTCTTGAGGATAAGCTTCCACCACATTTGTTGGCCAGCTTGCCCCGCGCCATAGACTTCATCGGCGACATAGCCATAGTCGAATTTCCCCCAGAGCTTGACGCATACAAAACTGCGATCGGCGAGGCAATCTTGAAAACGAACCAAAAGGTGCGCACGGTCCTCGCCAAGGCGGGCGCAGTAGGCGGAACCTACCGTTTGAGAAAGTTCACCATCGTGGCAGGCGAACCTAAGACCGACACCGTCCACAAAGAATACGGATGCCAATACCATGTGGACGTAACCAAAGCGTTTTTTTCTCCACGACTTTCGTTCGAACACCGCAGAGTCGCATCTCTGGTAGAGGAAGGCGACATCGTTATTGACTTGTTCGCAGGGGTCGGGCCTTTCTCGATACAAATCGCCAAAAACCATCAAAGCGCGACAGTCTATGCTGTCGATGTGAACCCAGACGCGGTGGAATATCTCAAGAAGAACATAAGGCTCAACAGGGTTATAGGAAAGGTTCATCCCATTTCAGGAGACGCGAGGCAAGTTGTCAAAGACAAGCTTTCTGGTGTTGCTGACCGGACCATCATGAATTTGCCGGAAAAGGCCATCGATTTTGTTGATGTGGCTTGCGAAGCCATCAAACCTTCAGGAGGCATAGTTCACTTTTACAGCTTCGTAAACAAGCCTAACTCGTTAGAGAACCTTAAGGCTCGTTTCACGGAGGCCGTTGAAAAGTCTGAAAGAAGCGTGGAGAAAATCTTGTTTTCAAGATTTGTCCGTGAGACAGCTCCGTACGAGTGGCAAGCGGTTCTAGACGTTAGAATCCGCTAGGCTTCGACTGTCAACGTGATTTTCACTTTCTGCGCAGGGTTCTTCAGTTTCTCGATGAGATCTCTCGACAAATCGGCTGAAGCTTTGTCTGCTTTGATTGCCAACGTTCGGCTGCAAATGTAGTTGCTTTTCCTCACGACCATTTCGGTCGGGTGAACCAAGGTAAGATGCGCGCTTCCATACGCGTTCACCGTTTCGGCTATCCCTCCTGCTTCGATTAGAATAGTCAGACTGGCGTTTTCTTCGAGTAGTCTTTCTTTAAACTCGGCACTTAGACCTGGCATAGCTTTGTCTGCTGATACTGCGATCATGCAGTCGCCTTTTTTTGACAGGTCATCTTCTTTTGTGAACTCCAAGGTTGTGGGATGAATGGCCAGAATGTTCTTGTGCCCCTTGGCAAGTATGATTTCTTTCAATTCGGCAGATGGCAAATTATTCAAGAACCTCTATTGAGTCAACCTTTCCGTCGCCGTTCAGGTCAAAGCCCTGTATGATTTTTGCATAAGTCTCCTCGCCACTGTAGTCTTTCAGGGTTTTCTGCCAGTAGTCTGTGAGTGCCAGCACGCAGGCCTTTGTGCCCACCGCTTTGTTTCCGGCTAGAACTATAACCCGCTTGTTCTTGTCCCACGGGTTGACAACTTTCGCGACAACTCCAACTGCGTCTGCTGTGTAGACGCGCCCAGTTTTCTTGGAAACTAGACCGCCGAAAAGAAAGCCTTCCTCTGAGGGTCGCATGTCAAATTTAATGGGTAGACACTCGTTTACTTCTTCCGCAAGGAGGTTAGTTCCAGGTCCCCCTACGAGTATCAGGTGGTTCTTTTCCTCCTTCTCAGCCTTAACGTCCACATCGAGTTTTATCGCGAAGTCTTCAGGGGGTTTGACGAACTGCCCCAGGAAGAAGGCCAGATGAGAAGCATAATGTCCGTCCCTTGCGCTTGTTTTAAAGGGCCCGTGTGGCGTTGGGCTGCCCACAACTATTTTTCCGTCAAACGTTCCATCTTTCCTCACGAATTCTCTGAAGAATTTCCGGATTTGTTCTTCCATTCCCAGTAGGGAGAGATTCTTGATGGTTCTGTACTCTTGCGGAAGCTCGATTCCAAACGCTGGCGCCGCTACTTTATAGTACTTGGCTATTGCCCCTTTCTTCTCCTCTTCTCTTGCAACGGTTATGGCTCCTGCCTTGCAGAGTTTTCTAATGTGGTAGTATACCTTCTGCTCATGGATGCCCAATTTTCTAGCTATTTCCAGAGGGTACATTTCCTTCTCAGAAAGCATGACCAGTATTTTCCAGCTTAACGCGTTCAGGATTAGCTTGAGCTTTTGCGGGTCGTTGATTAGCGCTATGTCTTTGACTTTCTGTGTCTTATTTTCTTCGCGAAGCAGTAGTCTCTTTTCCATGGTTATTCCTAATCATAAACGCGCATCTATTATTAAAAATTTTGTTACGGTAAGCAGGTTCGAACCTCAGCTGGGAGCCGCAACACTTCAAAAGACCATTATAAAATATCTTTTAGCACTGCCCGAGAATTCATGACAGTTGTTGAACTCGTCGATGGGAAAACCTTGGAAACCGTTTTTAGAACTAAAAATTTTCTCCTAAAAATGCTTATTAGAAGAGCAGTCCTTGAATTGCGGTCACTGGGAAGCAATGAGGTCTGGAAATGTGTGGCATATTTGGTTGCGTCTTGAAGGAAGGGAACGCTGCACCACTGATACACGCTGCTCTGAAGAGACTCGAGTACCGTGGCTACGACTCAGTCGGCGTGGTAACCCTGCACGACGGCAAGCTCTACATGAAGAAAGACCAGGGAAAAATAGATGACGTCCACAAGCTCCACAATCTAGACGATTTGCCCGGCAGCCTGGGCATCGGGCACACAAGATGGGCAACACACGGTGCCCCCCTGCAAGTGAACGCTCACCCCCACGTTGACTGCAGCGGACGGATAGCTGTTGTTCACAACGGCATCATAGAGAATTTTGCCGACTTGAAAACGGAGCTTGAAAATCGTGGCCACGTTTTTAAATCCAGAACCGACACTGAAGTGATACCCCACCTCATCGAAGAAAACCTCAAAAACAACCCTAGCCTGAGCCTTGAGAAGGCGGTGCTAGAAGCAGTAAAAAGACTCGAAGGGTCATACGCAATAGCGGTCGTCTCCACGGCCGAGCCCAACAAGATAATCTGTGCAAGAAACGAAAGCCCACTAGTAGTCGGAGTCAATCAGGACGCGGCGTACTTTGGCTCCGACATCCCAGCGTTCCTACCCTTGACAAACAAGGCAATCATCGTGGATGACGGCGAACTTGTCACGCTTTCAACGGAAGGAGTGGAAATTAAGAAGATTGCTGACTCGAAAACTGTCAAGCGCGAGCCGAAAATCATTGATTGGACCCCTGAAATGGCGGTCAAGCAGGGCTATCCACACTTCATGATTAAGGAGATTCATGAACAGGCCGAGTGCCTGAGAAACACGCTCAGGGTGCAGGAGCACTACGCTGATTTGATGGCCACCTTTCTCGACCGTGCACGAGAGGTGTACCTCGCCGCTTGCGGAACATCCTACCATGCTTGTTGGGCAGCCTCGTACATGCTTTCAAAGCTTGCTTTCTTGCCAACCTACCCGGTCATCGCTTCCGAGTTCATAGAGCAGCACGGCAAATCCGTTAACATTGAGAGCACCATCTTGGCCGTGAGTCAATCAGGTGAAACCGCGGACACCCTGGCTGCGGTGAACGCCGCCAGACAGAGGGCAGCAACGATACTGGGATTAACCAACACAATCGGTTCAACGTTGACGCGGGTTTCGCGAGTCTACATCGGCCAACAGTCAGGCCCAGAAATTGGAGTGGCGGCAACCAAAACGTTCACCTCGCAGCTTTCAGTCATGGCCCAGCTGGCCTTGAGACTGGCAAAGAAGAGAGGCAAGGTTTCGCAGGACGAAATGGACTATTTGGCCGAGAGACTGTGCAAGCTGCCGGACACGGTGCAAACGATAATCGACACGCAGGAGGAAAAGGCGAAGCAGATAGCGAAGAAATACAAGGACAAGAAAGACTTCTTCTTCCTTGGACGCGGAATCAGCACGGCAACGGCTTTTGAAGGCAGGCTTAAACTCATGGAAATAGCCTATGCGCCTGCAATAGCCTTTCCAGCCGGAGAGAGCAAACACGGCCCGATAAGCCTCATAGAGCCAGGTTTCCCCGTCGTCTTTGTGTGTCCAAAGGATGAGACGCATAAAACGTTGATAGGCAACATAATGGAAATGAAAGCCCGAGGAGCCTCAATAATCGCGGTCCTAGAAGAAGATGATGAAGAAATCAAGAACCTTGTTGACGATTACATGGAAGTGCCCAAGGGCGTTCCCGAAGTTCTGTCACCAATAGCATTCATTATTCCGCTGCAATTATTCGCGTACTACATGGCTGTAGAGAGAGGGTACAACCCGGACATGCCCAGAAACCTGGCAAAATCAGTCACAGTGAAGTAAACAACCCAACATCGATATAGGCCTGCCAGCACAGCCTCATAGTCAACGGTGAGAAGGCTTGGAAGTATGGCAGAAACTGTTGAGGTTTGATCCCCTCCCTCAGTTACTCTCCTCGAAAAACGATGCAATCGTGTTTTTTGCGAACCGCGACCTGCTAAGTGCGAGAAGAGGTTCCGTAGAGACGTTGTGGACACTCCCGCCTGCAGCAAAGATGCTAACGAAGCAACAGCAGGATGGTTCTTGGAAGTATCCCGGCGGTAACCTAAGCATTCGTTCGCGGGCCAACTACAATCAGCTCGAAACGTACCGGATACTAGGGGAACTCGTGGAGAAATACGGGTTCAACAAAAAACATTCCGTCGTGCGAAAGGCCGCTTCGTTCTTGTTCACATTTCAAACCGATGAAGGAGACTTCAGCGGAATCTATGGAAATCAGTACACTCCAAACTACACCGCAGGAATCATGGAACTTTTGATAAAAGCAGGGTACGAGAGTGACTGGCGAATAGAGAAAGGGTTCCAGTGGCTCCTTGCAAAACGGCAGGATGATGGAGGATGGGCCATACCCATCCGAACCAGAAACCTGAAGCTAAACGTCATAGCTATGGAAACCGAAACCGTGCAGCCTGACCAGTCAAAGCCCTTCTCCCACCTAGTCACGGGCGTCGTACTCCGCGCTTTCGCGGCTCACAAAACCTACCGGAGGTCAGATGAAGCGATGGCCGCGGGAAAGCTGCTGGCTTCACGTTTTTTCAGACGAGACTTCTACCCTGACCGAGGCACGCCCCAGTACTGGACCAGATTCACCTATCCCTTTTGGTTCACGGATCTGCTGTCTTCACTTGATTCTCTATCGTTCTTTGGGTTCAATTTATACGACTCTCAAGTCAAGACAGCCGTACAGTGGTTTGCTGAAAAGCAGCAGAAAAACGGCCTATGGAACCTGTCCCTTCTGAAGAACGGAAAAAAGAAGGATCTCAACACTTGGGTATGCGTGGCAATTTGTCGTGCGATCAAGCGTCTACACGGGGGAGTTTGAGGCTGACAACGCATTCGTTGTTTATGGGCGTTCGAAGTTAAATGTTACTCCCCGTCGGAGCATGGTGGTTATGCTGTTTTTCAGCTCGTTGTAGCAAGCGCTCAGCCGTTTTGCGTCCTCCTTTGACATCCCTTGTGAGACTAGTTGTTGCTCAAAGGCTCTTCTGGCTTTTCGCACCCTCCATCCTAAGGTCAAGTACATCCAGAAAAGACTCGTGCCCATTATGGCCAAGTGTGGAGTTGCCTTGAACACCGCTTTAACCGTTGGCGCTACGCTCATCCTAATCAGCTCACTCCAAAGTTAGAGAAGACGGAGAGATTATTCTTTCTCCTCTTCTCCGCTTTCCCTTCCTCGATCTATCGTACGATCGATTCTCTTGTCAAGCTTCTCGCGGATCCTTTTTTCAATTTCCTCGCCTATGTTCTCGCCAGATCTTTCGCCGTGTCTTCCTCCACCACTGCTTCTAAGCATGTCGCCTATACTGGTGAAGGTTCGCATGTAATCTTCGGTCAGTTTCACCGCTACCTGTTCAGGTAGCCCGCCGTTCTTCAGTTCTTTGTAGTATGCCGCCGCAGCCTTGCCCATGTTTCTTCCCGCTTCTTCTGAAAATACCGATGCCAAGAGGCTTTTTATTAGGGTCGGAACCTCAGAGGAGACGACACTGAGTATTTCTTTGATGTTTTCTGGGTCCATCTTTCTGTCCTTTCTTTCGTCATCAACCATGTTTTCACCTCCTAAATCTCTTCACCCTAAATTCAGACGAAGTCTCTGCGAAACAGCCCCAGTTATGACCGCTTCCATTTGAACCCGTTCTGTTAACCGGCATGGGACTGCTTCAATTATCTTGGGTGAACTTGAATTATTCTCTCCCACAGAGACAAACAGGCTATGCTTTTTACGTGCGTCGTGCAAGTATCCAAACTTCATTTTTTCTCAGCTCAAACTATTAGAAGAGTGGTCACCAGAGTTAGGTGTTCTGTGCAATAGTGACCAGTCTAGTGGTCAGCCTTCTCTGCTAGCTCATAGGTGGGAATACGTCCCTCAGCCTTCAACAGGACACCATGCTTCACCAGTTCTTTCACCCTGTCCCGCACTATGCGCCTGCTTGCTTTTCCTCGCATCGACGCCACTTGCCGCGTGATAGCCGAAATGTTCAAAGCTCCCTTTACAGCCAATGCTTGCACAACGCATCTTGAAATGTCGTCCTGAGCAATCGGCTTCTGGCGCAAGTATTTCTCAGCACTTTTCAAACGAGAAGCAATCTTCAACGGTTCACCGTACATTCCTATTCCCATCTTCGTCAACCTCAACGCGGCAGCCAGCCCCTCATACTCTGGCTTCTCAAGAATCAACTCTTCAAGAAGATCAAGTCTCCGAATTATTTGGTCGAGTTTCTTGCTCAATTCTTCCGCATTGGAAACGGAGGCCTCTTCCCCGCTCAAGTTCTCCCTGCCGCTCAAACGTGATTGAGTTACATAGTCACTCCATTGTTTAAATGGTTGACTACGCAAAAACCTCGGAGGCATAACAAACGTCCCCGACACAATCATCAATTTACGTCTACAAAGGCGTCACCAATGAGAACGTCTGCCTGCCCACTCAACGTAGCATCGTTTCTTATTCTGTATCTTATCTTCAAATGCAAATGTGTTAATAACTCACTTTGTGAATGTCTATTATGGTGCTTCGAGTGGAAGGAAGTGAGTGGGAGAAGCTCATCCAGAGCTTGATTAAGGATGATATCCTCCGCTCTCCAAAGGTAATCCAGGCAATGCGCTCTGTTCCGAGGGAGAAATTCCTCCCCGAAAACATGCGATCCTACAGCGCTAAAGACACGCCGCTTCCGATTGGTTTCGGGCAGACGGCTTCGGCGCCACATAGCCTCGGCTCAGCTCCGAGACTAGGCGAAACATGGTCTCAATCATGAATGAAGCCCTGCAGTTGGAATTAGGCAACAAAGTTCTCGAAGTCGGAGCGGGTTCAGGCTGGCACGCCGCCACAATAGCGGAGCTGGTTGCACCAAGCGGTGCTCCCCGGAGCGAATATGGCCATGTCTACACTGTGGAAATAGTTCAGGACTTGGCTGATTTCGCAAGAAAAAACATAATGAAAGCCGGATACGGCGACCGCGTCACAATAATCAGCGGCGACGGCTCGCTCGGTTTCCCAGAAAAAGCCCCATATGACAAGATCCTAGTGACTGCAGCGGCGCCAGACATTCCGAAACCGCTAATCGACCAGTTAAAATCGGGCGGCATCATGCTAATCCCTGTTGGAAGCGCATCTCTATTCCAAAACCTGATGAAAATAGAAAAAACAAACGGAAAAATCAAAGAAGAAAACCTCGGCGGAGTGGCGTTCGTACCTCTCACAGGAAAGCACGGCCACAGATTTTAACTAATCTTCCCGGTTCTTTTCTCCTAGGCGACGTAGGATTATTGGATATTAAGTTTATCCCTGTACGCTTCTAGATCCAGCCAGCCGTGTCCGCTGATGTTCATGCATATCGTTTTTTCCGCGCCCGCTCTCTCAGCCTTAAGCGCTTCGTCTATTCCTGCTCGAACAGCGTAGCTGGACTCGGGGGCGGGCAGCCATCCTTCAGTCTGCACGAACATTCTTGCAGCTTCGAAAATCGATTTCTCGTCCACCGGATAACTCACTGCCTTGACGATGTTGTGTTTTTTCAATAGGCTTATGATTGGCCCGGCTGCGTGATAGCGTAAACCGTCAGCCCTAATGGGCACCATGTCAGACTTGTGGCCTAAGGTGTACATTTTCAGAAGCGGAGTGTGTTCAGCCACGTCGGCGAAGTCATACCTGTACTCTCCCTTAACAAGGTTCGGCGCAGCCGCAGTCTGTGCTGCCAAGAATTCGCATTTCCGCTTGCCTTTTAAGACCTCGCCGATGAAGGGAAGAGCTATTCCGCCGAAGTTGGAGCCGCCGCCCAAGCAAGCGACGATCAAGTCAGGCTTCTCATCAATCATGTCAAACTGTTTAATCGTTTCAAGTCCTATCACCGACTGCTGCATCATAACATGATTCAAGACCGAACCCAGACAGTACACACTGTTCTCATGCGCCTCCGTGTACTCCAACCCTTCAGAAATCGCGATGCCCAGAGAACCAGGGCTCTTCGGATTCTTCGAAAGTATCTCTCTGCCCATCTTCGTTTCCTTGCTAGGGGAAGCAAAAACCTTCGCGCCCAGAAGCTGCATCAAAGTTTTCCTGTCAGTCTTCCAATCATATACAGATCTAACCCAGAAGACCACGCACTCGAGGTTCAGGAGCTTGGCAGCATACGCGAGCGCCGTCCCCCACTGTCCCGCACCCGTCTCGGTGCTCAACGTCGTCTTGCCCTCCTTCATCGCGTAGTAAGCCTGCGCAATCGCCGTGTTCGTTTTATGTGAACCCGTCGGAGACAAGTCCTCACGCTTGTAAAACAGCTTGACCTTCTTCAACCCCAAGCTCCTTTCTAGGCGTTTCGCGCGGTAGAGTGGCCTCGGCCGGCCCATGTGAATGTACAGTTCCCGAATGTCTTCAGGAATGGAAATCCAGCTTTGAGCTGACATCTCTTGCCCAAGAGACTCTTTAATCATGGTTCTGCCCAGGTACTCCATCCGTGAAGGCCCCGTCTCAGGCTCCTTCGGAGGGGGAAGCGGCTCGGGCAAGTCGGGCATGATGTTGTACCACTTGGTGGGAAACTCGTCTATCGGCAGCGCAATCTGATCAGGTTTCATAACCGTTCACTATGTTGGGAAGCCTATAGTATGATGGGTTACGAATTAAAGATTTCCGTTGGTCGCCGTAACTATCCGAACCACTTGTCAAGCGTCGTCTTTCCCTTTTGACTGGTAATGCCCTTCTGCATCTTCTCCAACGCTTTGCGAACACGGTCTTCGGAAAAGTCTCTCCCCCGGCAGATGAAATCTATCACGCCTTCTACGTCTGGCGCGCGCCACTCCAGCCTGTAACTGTCCGTCACCTTCGGATGCAGAAAAATCTCCCTAATTCTTTGAGGTTCAACAGGAAACTCTGCGTTTTCAACATGAACAACGGCTTGCTCTAAGCTTCCATACTGCTTGACCAATTTTAAGGCAGTTTTAGGCCCTAAACCCTTGATCCCGTCAGGGTTGAAGTCCGTTCCAATCAGTATTCCCACGTCAACCAGCTGCTCATAGGTTATCCCGCACTCGTTCAAAACTTGCTGCAACTCAACCAATTCCGGGACAACGTCAATGTACACGTTTTTGCTGGGAAGCTTCCTTCTACCTGAAATGGTGACGTTCCTAACAAACCTCGGAGCGCCGAAGAGCAGGCTGTCATAGTCCTGACTTGCACAATAATCAGCGTCTCCACGCTTGGCTACGTGCGCAGCCTGAGCTTCTCCCTCACTGGGCGCCTGAATCCATGGAACACCCATAAAACCCAAAAGCCTCTTGCTGTCCTCCGCCATGTAATCCTTCAGGTGCGACGTGGCCTGAGCGTACACTCTCGCCTCTTCAGGCTTACCCTCCCTCAACGCCTGCTCGTACCTAACCGCAGCCTCCTCCTTCACCCTCATTCGGCGCTTAATCTCCACCTCCTTAAGAGCAGGCGGCGCGCCGTCAAAAACGTAAACAGGCTTTATCCCCAACTCCACTAAATTGCTCGTCCGATAAAGCAACCCGCTCAGGTGGCTCGTGACCCTTCCACTGCTGTCCTTCAACGGCGTACCGTCAGGCTGACGAATGATGGCCAAAAACTGGTACAAAGCGTTGTAGGCGTCTATGGCAATGGATTTGCCGCCAAAATCCTCAAGCTTGACAACTGTTTTGGGAACGAGGTCGCGGAGGTTTACGCCCAAAAGTGACCCCGCAGAACATAGCGTCAAATCGCAGTAATAAACTTGCGCGCCCCTGCGCATCGAGGTCCAAAAGGCTTGAGGACTGTCTCGACGTAGTTGACGTTTTTCGTAAAATCATGTTTGGATCATACAGCAGACCGGGGCAGGTTGTGCCAGAGAACACGCTAACACGGAAACTGGAGAACATTGAATGATAGCGCGTGTCGTAGACGGCAACGGCGAAGCAAGCCTGCCAGACCTGACCGTTCTGGCTTTGTATCACGGGCAACACCACCTACAAGTCCCTGACTCATACATTGAAAATTACATCTGACATTACAAATAAAAGGGCGAGTCAACTCTGAACAGTGGTCCAGACTGATTTTCTTCATGGTTTGTAACAATACACATTACATCGGACATTACAAGTGAAAAAGAGGAGCGACTTCGCTGGGCTATGATGCAAAAGGTGTTTCAGCACACTTGGATTAGCAGCGCGCGCTGGGTTTTGGGGTTCTTTGAATAAGGACTCTTTTGCAGTGGCGTATGGGGAGAATCCTGCGGCATCGTTTAGCAGTTCTGACCATGACATCAGCAGAAGTGCATGTAAGTGCTTCCATGCGAATTGTGTCTCAAACGATTTATAAGGAAGAGTCACAATTACAGAACCGTCACCGAGGACGTTCACCATGACTGAAAGAGCAGCAACGTTAATACTGGTCACGTGTACAAGCTGCAACAAACCCATCCCGCCTGGAGGGGAGGCAACCAAGTTCATGTGCCCAAGCTGCGGAGAAATCCAGATAAAACGTTGCAGAAAATGCCGCAAATTCGGACGCCCCTACAAGTGCCCCAAGTGCGGTTTCATCGGCCCATAGAATGAAGCGGAGGACATGTTGAAGATGGGTTCTGTAATAGTAACGTACAAGGTTTTTCCAACAGACATAATAAACGATTTTGGCCCCATGAAAAAGAACCTGGAAACCATCCTGCCAGCTTCTTCGTCTGTCCACGGCTACGGCGAAGAACTCGTGGCCTACGGCTTGAAAGCCCTGCTGGTTCAAGTCAAGTTCCCAGAAGACCAGACAGGCCTCGTTGACGAGTTCGAAAAGAAGCTTGAAACCATGGAAGGCGTGAGCCAAGTGCAGACGCTCATGGTTCGCAGAACAAGCAGATAGCTCCTAACCTTTGGTTAAGACATTTATATCGGAACACTCTTTTGTTTCGAAACGCAGAATTGTTGTGGAAGGATTCTAGTTGAGCGAAGTACAGTTGCGTGTTGGAGACGCGAGGCAGAGAGACGTTGGCAGAGGTATAGCCCGCATAGATCAGAAGACGATGCAGAAACTGGAAATCTCAGCGGGCGACGTCATAGAGATATGCGGAAAAAGAACGACCTCGGCCATAGCATGGCCGGCCTACAGTGAAGATCAGAACCGAGACCTGCTCCGCATAGACGGTTTTTCACGCAAGAACGCCGGAGTGGCCATAAACGAGTACGTCATCGTGAGAGCCGCCAAGGTGAAAACGGCCCTAAGCCTCACGCTCGCCCCGGTTGACATGAGATTGAACGTGGACGAGGACTTCACCAATTTTGTCAGAAACCGCCTGATGGAAAGAACGCTAGTGGAAGGCGACACAACCCTGGTCATGATGCTTGGACACGCCATACCGTTCACAGTCACGAAAACGCGGCCCCACGGCATAGTAAAAATCACGGCGGAAACAAAACTCACGATACTGAACGAACCGGCGCTTGAAGGGAAAGGCCTGCCCAGAACAACCTACGAAGACGTAGGCGGGCTTCGCGAAGAGATGCAAAGAGTAAGGGAGATGGTGGAACTTCCACTGAGGCACCCGGAACTGTTCCAGCGGCTCGGAATAGAACCCCCAAAAGGAGTGCTGCTGCACGGCCCGCCCGGATGTGGCAAAACCCTCCTGGCCAGAGCCGTGGCAAACGAGTCAGAAGCCAACTTCTTCTCGATAAACGGCCCTGAAATAATGAGCAAGTTCTACGGTGAATCAGAAGCCAGGCTTCGAGAAATCTTTCAGCAAGCCCAGCAGAACGCTCCGAGCATAATATTCATAGATGAACTGGACGCCATAGCCCCAAAAAGAGAAGAAGTCACGGGCGAAGTGGAAAGACGCGTCGTTGCACAATTGTTAGCACTGATGGACGGATTGTCAGGCAGAGGAAACGTCATAGTCATAGGAGCCACGAATAGGCCGAGCGCCCTCGACCCGGCTCTTCGCAGACCCGGCAGGTTCGACAGGGAAATCGAGATAGGCGTATCAGACAAGCAGGGAAGGTACGAAATCCTGCAGATTCACACGCGAGGCATGCCGCTGGCAGAGGGCGTTGACCTCAAGAAACTGTCGGAAATGACGCATGGCTACACGGGCGCTGACGTCTCTGCGCTTGGAAGAGAAACAGCCATGAAAAGCCTTCGCCGATACCTGCCGCAGATAAACCTTGAGGAAGAACGCATACCGCCCAGCGTGCTGGAAAAAATGGAAGTAACCATGGAAGACTTCATCAACGCCTACAAGGAAATAACGCCCACGGCCATGCGCGAAGTGTACATAGAAATCCCCACGATACACTGGGAAGACATAGGTGGACTGGAAGAAGTCAAACAGGACCTGAAAGAAGCGGTAGAGTGGCCCCTGAAAAACCCTGAAATCTTCACACGCCTCGGCATAAAACCGCCCAAGGGAATACTGCTCTACGGCCCCCCAGGCTGCGGAAAAACCCTCCTGGGAAAAGCAGTCGCAACAGAGAGCGAAGCCAACTTCATCACCATCAAGGGCCCAGAAATCTTCTCAAAATGGGTCGGCGAATCCGAAAAAGCCATAAAAGAAGTGTTCAGAAAAGCCAGAATGGCCGCGCCCGCCGTCATATTCTTCGACGAAATCGACTCACTCCTGCCCCGCAGAGGCCTGGGATTCTCAGACAGCGGCGTCAGCGAAAGAGTCATCAGCCAACTCCTAACCGAAATGGACGGCATAGTCACCCTGGAGGACGTGGTCGTCATAGCCGCCACAAACAGGCCGGACATAGTGGATCCGGCAGTGCTCAGACCTGGAAGGTTCGACCGACTCATCTACGTGCCAGAACCAGACGAACAGAGCAGAACCCAAATATTCAAAATCTACACGAAAGACATGCCACTTGCAAAAGACGTAGGCATGACGCAGCTGGCAACATTGGCCAAAAACTACTCGGGCGCCGACATATCAGCCCTTTGCCGAGAAGCAGCAATGTACGCCTTGAGAAAAGACGTGAACACGAAAGAAGTCAAGACGGCGGACTTCGAGGAAGCCAAAAAAAGAATCGGGCCGTCAGTCACGCCTGACATGGAAAAATGGTACAAGAGCTTCATGCAGCAGGCGAGACAAGTGCAAAAACCCGCCACCCCTGTAGCCTAGGTGAAACGAACATGCCCATGCCCACAAAAACTTGGAAACCCCTTCCCGCCTACTTCACCCTGATGGAACTCCTGAAAAAGAAAGGCGCCTTAGCAGATACGGAGCTCTACGAAGCCTTGATTGACGAATTCGAGGACTTGGGCTACAAGGATTTCAGCGACCTGTTGATGCGACTGGAAATCAGCGGGAAAATACGCGTCACCTCCATGTCTCGCGGAAAAAGACGCGTTGAACTTCTCACGTGAGAAAAAGCAGGCCTCAAAAACTTCGCGCGTGCAACACATGAACGAAACTTCAGACGTCATAGTCGTCGGAGGAGGCCCATGCGGCTCCTTCACCGCCCTGAAACTCGCAAAACAGGGCAGGTCCGTAACGGTTTTCGAGGAACACAACCAGATAGGCGTTCCCTCACACTGCGCTGGACACCTAAGCATGAAAGGCCTGAAGCAGTTGAGACTGCACCCGCTTCCGCCTGAAATAGTTGAAAACACTTTCTACGGTGCAAACTTTTATTCCCCGAAAGGAAACAAGTTCTCAGTGCATCTTTCCCAACCAGTAACATGCGCCGTCGACCGTGCAATGTTTGACAAGTACATCTCCGAAAAAGCCAAAGATGCAGGTGCAAGCTACCGCCTGAACTCCCGGGTAGAAACATTAATCATGAAAAACGCCTTTGCAGAAGGAACAGTCGTCAATCAAGAGGGAACAAGCGAGAACAGGCAGGCAAGACTTGTCGTGGACGCTGAAGGAATATCCTCGAGGATAACGAGGGAAGCAGGCCTGCCCAGACCCCGGAACCTTCTGAAGGGAGTAGAAGCAGAGGTTGAAAACGTCAAAGACGTGGAGTCGGACACAGTTGACGTTTATCTCGGAAACAGCTATGCCCCAGGCTTCTACGCGTGGTTAATACCAAAAAGAGAGGGAAGAGCAAAAGTCGGCTTAGCCGCAAGAACTGGAAACCCAAAAGATCTTCTGCAAAAACTCATGCTTAAACATCCCGCAGCCTCAAGAAAACTTCGATCAGCGAATATCCTGAGAACCATATTCCACCCGATAACGCTTGGAGGCCCAACCGCACAGGCATGTTCAAACGGGTTCCTAGCCGTGGGCGATGCTGCCTCACAAGTGAAGCCTACCACAGGAGGCGGCGTGATCTTCGGCATGACCTGCGCGCAAGTAGCGGCTGAAGTGGCCTCTGAAGCCCTCGACAAGAACGACTTCTCCAAAGAGTTTCTAGACAGGTACCAGAACAGATGCAAAGAAGTCCTCGGTTTCGACATGAGAATCATGCTTAGAATGAGAAAAACGCTCGACGCATTGTCTGACGAGAGAATTGACGAGGCGATCGCCTTGTGCGCAAGACTCAGCTTGGACAAAACCCTGCAGAACGTCAAAGACATAGACTTTCAGGGAAAAACCCTTCTACACGTCCTGCGAAGCCCCCGCATGCTGACAGCTCTCGCCTACTTCTTTTTCGCTTACCTATCTGCGAACCTTTAAAATCCCACGAGGATAAACAAGTACGGAAGGACGAGGCGAACCCATGTACGAGTTTCGTTACAAACAAGTCATAGTCTTCCGTTCAAATCTGAGGTTGAGCAAAGGCAAGACGGCAGCGCAAGCTGGACACGCCGCAGTTTCAGCGGCAGAAGAAGCGCGCAAGCACCACAGAGAATGGTTTGAAGGCTGGTCCAAGGAGGGCCAGTGCAAAATCGCCGTCAAAGTGAAAAACGAAGAAGAACTGTCAGAACTGGAAGAAAGAGCCAGAGAAATGGGTTTGCCGCACGCACTCGTCATCGACAGAGGCCTCACAGAAGTTCCAGCTGGAACAGTGACATGCCTGGGAATCGGCCCTGCCCCAGTAGAAAAAGTTGACAAGATTACCCGCAGCCTCCCACTCCTGTAAACGGGTGCCAACCTTGCAGCCTCCAAAACTTGAAAAGCAAGTAGGCATCGAAGTCTATGCTACCCGTTCAACAGGCATCGGCGGAACCATCCGCAAGAACGTTGAAGACTTTAACGTCGAGGAACTGCTAGTAGACGGCTCAAAAGCCCAGACAGAAACTTTAGAAAGCTGCACCGACCACCACGTGCTGGGCTGTTCAACGGCCAAGAACCGTTACCTGTTATGCACCATGGTCAAACGGAACTGGGACACATTTGTAGCTGTCAAAAACATCGCCAACCAGCTTGGTATAGGCTCAGAGCAAATTCAAATTGCAGGAATAAAAGACGCAAAGGCCCTAACCGCGCAACACATCACAATCGAAGACGCATCACCCGAACAAGTGCAGAAAGCCCATGTTAAAGACATAGAAATCCGCCCACTGGGCTATTTGCACAACAAACTGTCGACATACTACCTCTTGGGCAACAGGTTCCACATACGTATCAAAGCCGTGAACCACTCAAAACCCGTAATCAAGAAGAGAATTACGAAAACGGTTGAAGAACTCAAAGCAATCGGCGGGATTCCAAACTTCTTCGGGCACCAACGTTTCGGAACAATCCGCCCAATAACACACCTGGTCGGAAAAGCCATCATCAAAAAGGACCTGGAAAAGGCTGCAATGCTGTTCCTAGCCAGACCAAGCCCTTACGAGCACCCCTCATCACGACAGGCTCGCCAAGAATTGCAAGCAACGCAGGATTTCGAAAAAGCTATGAAAGAGTTCCCCAGTCAACTACGCTACGAAAGATCAATGCTGAAACACTTGGTCAAACGCCCAGACGATTTTGCTGGCTCTTTCAGAACACTGCCCTTCAAACTGCAGGAACTGTTCATCCAGGCCTACGAATCCTACTTGTTCAACAGGTTCCTAAGCAGAAGAATTACACAAGGGCTGCCGCTAAACATGGTTGAAGTCGGAGACTGGGTTGTAGCCATAGAACACTCAGGACTACCCAGCCCTACCATATTCAAAACAGTCAACCTGGAAAAACGGTCGGAAATTAACAATTCGATGCGACATGGGAAGCTGAGACTGGCAATTCCACTGGTTGGATTCAAACAGCATCCTTCACAAGGAGTTCAAGGAGAAATCGAAAAACGAATCCTAGAAGAGGAAGACGTTTCTCCCAGCGAATTCCGCATACTCACGATGCCTGAAGTGAGCACCAAAGGAAGACTCCGAGCCGCCACGACTCCGATCAACAATTTCTCGACGGACGAGATCTCACCTGACGCAAACAGACCACGTGGATTCGATATCGGAGTAACGTTCATGCTGTATCGCGGCTCGTACGCAACGATACTGCTGAGGGAAATCATGAAACCAAGAAACATAATAAAAGAAGGATTCTGAGGACTTACACCTTCTTCAACGCGCGCCTCTGAAATCTCGCTCGCAAAACGGTCACTTACATTTTTCCCTAAAAAACAAGCGACTCTCTACAAGCGGAGCACACGTAAGTTCCACAATCGTGGTCTGCATGTCCTGTCCGTGAAAGGAATTGACCACCAATATTCTAAAGCTTTATCGCTTAGCGACTCGTGAATAGTGGGCAAGATGACATGCCATGGAAGCAGCTGAAGCCGCAAGAAATGCCCTTGAGTGTGTTCTAGAAGCAAAGAAGGGCGAAACCATCATGATATTTTGTGACGATGAAAAGACGGATGTCTGCGAACCGTTTTCCATAGGCGCCCTGAGTCTCGGCCTGAAGACACGCTTGATCAAGCTGAAGACCGAACCGACCTTACGGAAAGATATTCCTCTAGAGATCAAAGAAATCTTCACAAAACAAAGAACAGACATCTTCGTCAACCTGCTGCGCGGAAACCGAGAAGAAACAACTTTCAGGATAAAGCTCACCGAATTGGAAACCGAAGACCGCAAAGCACGCCTTGCCCACTGCCCAGGCATCACGCTGGACATGCTCACCGACGGCGCCCTAGCTCTCACCATCAAAGATCACAGAGAAATGCAAGACTTCGCGAACAGTCTGATCCAACGGCTAGGACAAGCATCCCGTGTGGAAATAACAAACTCGGCAGGCACGAACATTTCGATGAGCGTTGAAAGAAGACCCTTCTTCACGGACACTATGATAGATTGGAACAGATTAAGTTGGATGAACATGCCGACTGGAGAGGTCACGGTCGCACCTGTAGAAGACTCGCTTGAGGGCGAACTGATCTGCGACATGGCGATAGGCGGAATAGGCCCAATAAAAGCGGCTGTAGGGATCACAGCAAAGGGTGGGAAGGTGCAGAAAACCGAGTCCCAGGACGACCGAGTGCTGAGAAGTGTTGAAGAATCGTTAAAGACCGACAGCCGAGCAAAAATTGTGGGCGAATTTGCTTTCGGAATAAACCCAAAAGCAAGATTTGTTGAAGAGTTTCTCGAGGCTGAAAAAATCCTTGGCACGGTGCACGTAGCCTTTGGCAACAATTCGGATATGCCTGGTGGAAGGAACCCGTCAAGCAACCATATGGACTTCCTCATATCAAAGCCTACGGTCAAAATCGTTAATTCGGACAACTCCGCTTTTGATGTACTTGTAAACGGAGTATTCAAGAGCCTGTAGCGTGTGTGCGCAGTTGAAACGTTTAAGTGCAAAGAGCAAATTCTATGAGTGGAAGGCTGGAGCGCATGTCTGATAAAACGGAAGAGAAACTGCCGATATCCGAATTCTACAAAGTCGTCGATTCCGTGACGATTTTCAAGAATAAGAACTGGTGGGAAGCCATAGTTGTCTTTGAATCATACGGAAAAAGGTCAATCGGCATGTACCTTTGGCAAAAAAGGGAAGACATCTGGAAGAGAAAACACAAATTCAACGTCAGAAATCTGGAAGAATGGAACAAACTCAAGAACGCCGTAGAACAGCTCACACCTAAACTTGCGCCAAAATAGCCCATTTTTGAAATTCATCATTTTAATCCTTATTCTAGATTAAGATCTGAAATTGAATAGTCTTATTACCATATGCTGGGCAACAAAAACAGGGCGAATAGCATGAGCGCGTCAGAGCAAGAAACACAACAGATTTCAGAAGATTGGGAGGTGGGCGAAGAGAGCCAGCAGCAAGAGCAAGAAATCGGCCAGCAAACTGAGAATGAAGAGAACGAGACACCGGCTGAAGCGGTGCACCTAAAGCAAAAAAGGAATGAACGAAAGCGTAGATCGACCCTGCAACTGGAACGCAGCAGTTTTGTCCATGGGCTTGCCACCGGTCTCGGCATCGGATGCATAGCAGCATTCGTCATGTTGTGGCTGACAGTGTTCTTCACCCCGCAATTACCATCAGGAATTACCTACGAAGTCATGCTGTCAACGTTCATTTATCCTATAATCTATCTTTTCGCACTCGGTTTAATCGCATTAACAGTAGGGATCGTTGGGGAACACTACGCTGTGAAAAGCCGAGTCTGAACACGAAACACGGCGCGGGGTAAGGCCGAGAATTGTGCACGGGCAGCGTGGATCATTCCAGATAAAAAGTGAGACAGGCTACTCTTCAGAAGGTGTATTTGTCACCTTCAGATAAAATGCGCTCCAAAGCTGCATTGAAGTTTATGATCCCCTCGCTTGTCTTGGCTGAAATGGGAGTCAACGGAAATCTCAAGCCCAGCTTGTAAATCGCCTGCATCACGTTTCTGCTCAGCAAGCGTTTCGTCCCATCGAGTTTTTCATCGATTGCAGAAGTCAAGGCGTTGGGATTTGATGACCAATCCACAACCCTGTCAACTTCTTGTTTGGGAAGCAAATCACACTTCGACAATAGATGCATTTGAGGTAGGAGAAAGCGGTTGCAGACCGCTGCTGAGAGAAAAAGGTTTGAAACACAGTTGAGCGGATTGACCGAAAAGACGGCGTCAAACAGGTAAACTATGGCTTTGGGCTCCTTGGTGAGTTCGCTGGCGATGTACGGTCCGCTGGCCCTGAACGCAAACAATTCCATCTGCCCCGAGGTATCCACCAAAACTATGTCAGACTGTAACTCCTCAATTTCTTTTGAAATGTTCTCCACTTGATCCGCAACCAAGTCTGCAGCCATTACCAAAGCCCCGTTTGGTCCTAAACCGTACTCTTCCATCAAATTGCTAACGTCAACGTAGTCACGAACATCCACTTCCGGCGAGTACGGAAGCGTTAACACTCCTGGATCTAGATTAACGGTCACAACGTCCTGTTTGGACATTTTCAACCATTCCTCAAAAGCCGCCGTGAGTTGAGACTTGCCAGATCCGGCAGTTCCTATTATGAAAACAACAAACATACCCTAACAACAACCCCTGTCTAAGTATGAAACGCCGCGCATGATATCAAAACTTCACTCTCGGGTTAAAGCTTTTCTTGTTAAGAAGGAATCTCAGGCGGCGGCGGTTCGGAAATCTCTGAGCCATTATGCCTTGACATCAAAAACACAACTGTGCCGACGCTGACTAAGACCACAGTCAAACCCAGCAGTGCAATGAAAAACCACGGCAAAACCGTCACCGTCCTAGTCGGACTGTCTGCAGAAGCATAATCTCCATTTCCAGACCAGCTCGCTCGAAGATAACATATGCCCGAAACGTCTGCACGCCACACATATGCGAAACGCCCGCTAGAGTCTGTAGAGACCGTGCACAATTCCGACCAAGATAAACCGTTTGCTTTGATGTAGATTGTAATTGTATTGTTTTGTAGATGTGGTGAAAGCGTTCCTGTAAGTGTGACTGCGGTTGCTTGAATAAGAAACGTTGATGAGACATCCAGCGAAGCTGTCGAAATTGCCAAGGCTTTGTAGCTTGCGGAAACCTGTCCTGGAGCGGATTGTTCACAGTTTTCAAGGGTGAAGGCTTGAAGTGTTGCATTCTGCAGATCATCCGGACATTCGCCTACTCTCCATCCTTCCTGCCAGTCGCCTCCTGTACATTCGGCCATGTAGTATTTCGTACCGTCATGCAGGACGTAATTAATATCCCCCCTTGCATACTGCGGCGAATGTGAAAGGCTCACGCCGATGTTCATATGGTCCGCACTTTCATAGTAAAAAAGCGCTACGTTCAGCCCGCCGGCTTTCATGATCGACGCTGCAATGTATGAGAAAAGGGCGCAATCTCCTTTGTTTGCCACGATTGTCTCAACAGGATACTTCGAAGGTGTGGTCTCTTCATAGGGTATCTGGTGCACGATCATTAAGACGCCATTTGCAAAATCCTCATTGTCAGAGTATATTCCACGCAGACAATCAGCGATCGGTTTCAAAGCATAGGGCGTAACGAACGTGGCAAAATCACTGGTTGAGATTAGCATATGACCCTTTTCAGCATAGTATTCCAAAAGCGACTCTGAAACTGCAACATTTAGACTATAGTGTATAGACCCGCTTGGATGATCTAGAAGCTCGTAGGAGAAGACAGAATTCGCGGACAGAACGCTTGGAGGCAAACACGAAAGCACAACGAAAACAATCAGCACAACAAACGCTAATTCAGACTTGGTCTTCATCTTCATCTGAAAATGTTGTTACACGTCAAACTAATGGCACTTATGAAGAGCCAATCAATAGCGAAAAAATGGTTTAATCGTTCATGTGGAGGTTCGCGACAGGTTCCCTATATTCTTGCAGAAGCCCTCTCTCGACGATCGAACATACATGTATGCGTGTAGCCTACTCTTTTTGCCAGTTTTATTGCTTCCTTGAAGTCCCGTCCAACATCCTCGGGTACATGAGCGTCTGAACCGAACGTTACTTGAACATTGTGTCTGTGCAGTATCCTCAAGAACTGTTCACTTGGATAGATTTCTTGGCAGGGTCTTCTCAAACCTCTTGTGTTAATCTCTATGCACACGTTTGATTCTGCTAAAGGCTCAGCGGTTTCCACCAGAATGTGCGAAAAATCGGTTTTCGGTTTTGCCCCGAAGATTTTGATAAGGTCTGGATGCCCCAGAACATCGAAAAGGCGGGAGCTGGCCGCGCTTCTGACAAGGCTGAAGTACTCATCATAGACTTGCCACGTGTCCGTCTTTGAAAACTCGTGCATTTCAGAAGGTTCATCAAAAATCCAGTTGCCAATTACATGAACGGATCCTATCACGTAATCAAACGGGTACTTTCGGATGAATTCCCTTATCTTGCGGGCGTCATCCGGAAAAAAATCTATTTCGATGCCCAGCTTGACAGGAACACTTGATCTTTCTTTGCATTCGACAAAATCGTGAACATAAGCCGGCATTTGCTGGGCAAAATTGTCTGAACGCTCCCTGAGAGGACGCAGCAG
The DNA here is from genome assembly GCA_049512075.1 of Bathyarchaeia archaeon. Lineage (GTDB taxonomy): Archaea > Thermoproteota > Bathyarchaeia > Bathyarchaeales > Bathycorpusculaceae > JBEKCD01. Next base: position 167,228 of record JBEKXL010000001.1, read on the forward strand.
AACATGTTCTGAAAAACCTATCTCGTGAATTCCTCTCTTCTTTGCTACCCGGACACAATCTGCCATGCTTCCCTCAGCGTCAGGAGAAGCTCGCGTGTGAATGTGATAATCCGCAATCATCCTACTACACCAGTCCCTAACCTGTGAAGAGAATGCTAGAAACTTCACTTTCTGATTTTTCCGCCGTTCTTCTGCACTAGTTCAGATAGTTCAGATACCGACGTATCCAAACGGTTTCTAGCAGTTTTGGGATCATCGGCAGTTGTTGAAAAGTGAAGTTCAATGTGCGATTTTTCCCCCTCAACCTGAACGATAGATTTCGTGTAGACGTGCGATTTCACGTAAACGTAAGGGTTGTTATGCATGACATTGTCAATCAATGGTGCCAGGTTTGATTCCATTATGCCTTCTGCATAAATGCTCGTCTCAAAGAAAGCAGATTTTCCAGCCTTTTTCTTGATGATTTCTGCTATAGACTCGTTGAAAATGGCTTCCATTTCGGGAGGGACGCCTGGCAATGCAATTATGAACGTTCCTTCCACCATAGCCATCACACCTGGAGCGGTGCCAACAGGATTAGGTAGTGGCTGCGTGTCTTTCGGTAAGGTTGCCATTTTGACCCTTGGCGGCGTTAGTTCGACCCTCTCGGTTTTCCCCTGCTTCTTGAGGTAAGCAACATATTTTTCTCTTACCATTTCCAAAGCTTTTCCATTGACTTCGAGACTGCAATTTAGACCCTTGGCGATTCCTTCAAGTGTTTTATCGTCAAAAGTCGGCCCCAACCCTCCTGTCGTTATTATGAAACCGGGTTTTCGACGCAGCGTTTCTTGCAGAGTTTCTGCAATTTCGTCCACGTCATCGCCTATAACCACTATTCTCTTGACCATCAGCCCCAGAGAGGTGACGCGTCTGGCTAGCCAAGTAGCGTTCGTATTCAAAGTTTTTCCAATCAGCAATTCATTGCCCACACAGATTATTTCCAAAGAGTTCACCTTTGTTTCTAGTTCACTGGCTGGTGGAATATAACTGTCGCTCAGAGGCAAATCTGCGTTTTTTTCATGCAGCTATTCTCCATTTCTTGGTTATCAAGAAATCGTTTTGAAGGTAAAGAATTGGGAGACAACAGACGTAAAACTTGTGACAAGAACAAGTTCCCTAATGGACATTGAGGGTTGAGCAGAAGGATATCTACAAACCTCAAAAGATTATTAGAAATGAACGATTTCCGGGCATCATGTTGTTTGCTGATTTTCGGTTTCGAAAGCTGCGTCAGGGTTTATTGTTTCTTGCTTAGATACCATTTAAGGTATTCTTTTTTCTTCCTTTCCCGTTCTTCTTCCTTCGATTCCAAGTTGGGTTTCAGTTTGTCCCTTAGTTCCATCAGTTCCTGCTGGGTCACAGACAGTCCGCAGCTCTTGCACACGTAGTGTTTGGTGGCTATCATGTACTGCATTTCGCCACCACATTCCGGACAGTAGGGCATTCTTGTTCACTTTTCTGTCTCATGAAGTGAGAATGGTTTGAGAAATAGCTTTCGCTGTGGCTGACAGGTTTAGGTAATGAGATTTGATAGATTCGCTTCCCTAGCCAAACGAATTGCTCTGTGCATTTCATCACGTGTTAGCCTTCTGCTTAATTCGGGAACCTCAAACGACTTCCACCCGGGTCTATATTGAAACATGAGGTTCACCCTTGTTTCGGCCCCCAAGTTTTTGGCAATCCAGTCAACGATTGGTTTTGTACAGCACTCTAAATGGTTCGGCAGAACAAGGATCCTTATTATGAGTTCTCCATGTTTCTTAGCTTCCAAGTGATTATACACGCAGGTTTCCCAGTAGTTTGGAGCGTCGGAGATTTCTTTTGCGCATCGGCCGGGTCCGTACTTGAAATCTAGCAGGTAAACGTCTGCGAAGCCGGCCAAGAGCGCTGCACTCTCTGAGTTGTAGTAGCTGTTTGAGTTCCAAACGACAGGAACACTCGTTTCAGCATGCTTGAACGTTTTGAGCCACTGCGGAAGCCACGGAGTAGGCTCTCCTCCCACGAGATTCACATTTCTGCAACCGCCAAGACGCAACCGTTGAACCTTGCGAGCCAGATCTACTGGGTCGTACACTTGGCCATGTTCCATCCATTGAGATATGGTCCAGTTTTGACAGTGTTTGCACCGCATCGTGCAGCCTAGGGTGAAAACTGTTCCGGAAGGCACGAGTTCTGGCTCTTCGCCCATGTGTTCAAAAATGCTCGAGACGGTCATTTCCAGACCGCACCCACAGTAGCCTGACTTTCCCTCCAACCTGTTGACACTACATTTGCGGACGCAAAGATGACAAGAGGATAGGGTCCTATTTGCAATTTCGATTTTCAAGTCCAAGTAAGATTTCTCTGAAGTGGGCATTGCCCGAAAGTCTCTTCGTCCTTCGTCGATTTCTCTCTGAATTCTGTTGAATTCTTCTGTAAGTGCCGCGTGTTCTCGCCAAAGCTGCCTAGTGGAAGCGTTTCTGTGGAATTCTGTTGGAATCTTCTTAGCTATCAGAAATTTTGCTGGTGATTGGTTCTGCATGACGGCAAAGTATCGGGCTAGACTCTTCTTGGCTAATCTATCGTTTAGTACGGCAATCGCATCTGGGCGTTGGAACATCCACATCTTTGCTCAATTTCGCTTGAGGTTATCGAGTTACTAGAACAAGGCGTACGGATAGGATTGCCCGCTTGCGTGCAGTTTGCCCTTAATTGGGATTTCTTGTCCACACACCGGACAACGCATGTCCTTTGTCAGATTCCACCGCGTTATCATGAAATTATAACGCTTAATCAAGGTTTCATTACAGTTCGGACAGTAAGTGTTTTCGCACGCATGCCCGGGCACATTCCCGATGTAAACATAGTTTAGACCCGCATCCTTTGCGGCAACGTATGCTTTCTCCAGAGTTTCAAGAGGAGTTGCGGGGATTGTGGTCAGCTGATAGTCTGGATGGAAACGCAGTAAGTGGAACGGCGTATCCTTTCCAATGCCATCCCTGATCCAAACGGCAAGCTCCTTAATCCTTTCAATCGAATCTCCTGATTTGGGCACGATGAGGTTCGTGATTTCTATGTGAATGGCGTTCCGCCTCATTTCCTTCAAAGCCTCAAAGATCGGCGCAACTGAAGGAACAGAAGAAAAAGTCTTGTAGAATTCCGGGTCTGCACCACCCTTGAAATCCACCGTCGCAGCGTCCAAGTATGGAGCTATCGTTTTCACCGCTTCTGGCGTCATGTAACCATTTGTTACAAAAGTGTTGAAGAATCCTACTTGGCGAGCGAGTTTGGCAGTGTCGTAGGCGTATTCGAAGAAAATGGTTGGTTCAGTGTACGTGTAGCTTATTCCCTCGCAGCCGTTGTCTCTGGCGGCTTTTATTACCTCTTCTGGAGGAAAATGTTTGCCACTCATCTTCTTCTCTTGGCTTATCATCCAGTTGTCACAGAACTGACAGCGGAAGTTGCAGCCAATCGTGGCAATGGACATCACAGAGGCCCCTGGGTTAAAGTGGGCAAGCGGCTTTTTCTCAACGGGATCTATAGCTGCAGATATTGCCTTGGCATAGTTGAGCGAAAAAAGAGTCCCCCCTTCGTTCTTTCTTACTAAGCAAAAGCCCGTACCGCCATCGTTTATGAGGCATTTTCGGGCGCACAGGTGACAGTTGACCTTTTTGTCCGGTAGTTTTTCGTAGAGCATTGCTTCGTGAAGCGACATTCAACCAGCCTCTTGGCTTTTCATGTAAGTCTTAATCTCCGCAAATATAAGATCTATTCGCTTGCCTCCGAATGCGGGTTCTCTCTTATCTCGAAAACCAATGGTGGAGACGCGGTTTTCGCGTCCAATTCTATATCGAGCAAGCCTTCAAGAAACCCAGCCCAGATTTCAGATTCACTGATAAAAGGCGTTTTTATGAGGAGATATTTGTCCTTCAAGTAGAAGTCGCCGAACCCTTGCACTCTTAAGCGCTTGAAAACGTCCGGCCATTTCTCACGCTTTGTGGTTTGTATTCCAATCGCGGTTTCTATAGAAATTCTTGTGGCCTCGCCCATTTTCTTTCCGATATCACGCCATTTCTCTATCGGAACATTATTAATCAGAATGCTAACCAGCTCCGCATTTACGAAGGCTATCCGACTTATCCCGCAATAATACTCGCCTGGAAAACGCCAGTCATAAATCATCATGCTTCTGTAGACATCAAGCATTTTTGAAATAAGAGGCTTTATGCCCGGCTCCTTTCCTTCTTTAATTAAAGAGTCAACGAATTCTCTCTCATCTTTCTCCAGAATTATTGTTGTTCTCTTTGCTGAGGTCTCGTTTTTCCTCATTAGTTCTTGAAGTTTTTTCTCTTTGTCCTCTTGCATAACCGTTATATTTTTCAGCATATTTTATATGACTTGTGGTGCAGCAACAGGTAGTTGATATGCTTGGAACTTTAGACGATGCAGTTAAAATATTATGTGACTCCATGTGAAAACTTCGCCCTTTAACTTTGACCTGCGCGCGCTAATATGTTGAAACACCTTTTGCATCATAGCCCGGCAAAGTCGCTCCCCTTTTTCACTTGTAATGTCAGATGTAATGTGTATTGTTACAAACCATGAAGAAAAACAGGCTGAACTACTGTTCAGAGTTGACTCGCCCTTTTATTTGTAATGTCAGATGTAATTTTCATTGCAATAGTCAGGGACTAGGTAGTGTTGCCCGTGGTACAGAGCCAGAACGGTCAGGTCTGGCAGGCTTGCTTCGCCGTTGCCGTCTACGTCGCGCACGTTGCGTTCAGGTTTAATTTGCTTTCGCCTGGGCGCGCGAACCGTTCTCTGGAAGTTTTCCGGTGACGCTTGTATCTTGTCTTGAAGTAGTCTCTGAGCTACTTTGATCAGCTTTTTCTGTCCATCTTGAGCAAGCCGGAAGCAGGGAAGATCAAGGACTTGCTTATCATACAGTTCATGACTAATTCTCAGAAGCTCTCTTGGGTGAACAGCTTCATCGCTGTCCACGAAGGCATCTAAGATCCGAAAACTATGGAGCTTAGCGGCACTAGTTACGAATGGAAGTAGGAGAGAACTGTCCCTTGCCTTAGCGCGCGCGGGTTCGCTGCAGGGGGTCGGCCGCTTTTAGTTCGAGCCCGCGCTAGAGCTTTTTGAATGGCATGTTTTGGGCTGGAAAACTCTTTCTGCTCAATCACCAATAGTTTCTTCCTTTTCCTTGTGGCGATTTCTGTCCGATATCCGGTGGACTGTGAGATATGTGAATACCAAAGCGCGCGCTAGTCATGTAAGTTGTCAACTTAAGTTGTCGAAGTTCGTAGACTAGAATCGTCCAGAAAGCGAAAATCGATGGAGCATCTAAATCCGAAAGTCCGCCGACCTTCGCTGAGTTTCGCCAGAGGTCGCTGCATGGGAAAACGATGGTAGCGCGCGCACAAGTGCCATGAACACCGCGAGAAACAAATATTGTGACCGAACGATTTTTAATAGGCTTAAGCCCCTTCTAGAATTGCCGATGAAGAAGCTTTTGCCTGAAAAGATGATGTGCTCTAGGGTATCTGAGGCGAAAGTTTCCTACGTGTAATGAAGCCCGTGCGTCATGAAATAACTTTGTTCTTGATGAGATACCACATGAGCACTAGTCCTATTATCAGCGAAACAAATCCGCCGGTGAAAGAAAAGAAAATGCCTCGTTTGAGAACACTGGATGACAAATAAGTCACGTAGGGGGCACCGAAAGTGAACAGCCCCGCTAGGATGACCAACAGTAGTTTCCAATACCTTGAACCCATCATTCCAGTTCTGGTCTCTTTGGTTTCTTGGGCCATACATATCACATGCCGATGATTATCTAAATTTCACGTTTTCTCTTATAACCCTTCCTTCACTTCGTTCCCTAGGGCTTTCATTAAGAACTTGAAGACGGAAAAACCAGCCCCGCGATCCGCTTTAAAACCCGTTGTTGCACCAAGCAGACATACGCCTTCCAAACCACGTTCCTTTGCAAGAGCCAATGTTAAACCTGTTGCCCCGACTATCCTGCCCTTGCTGTAGATTACTCCACCTTTTTCCATAAACTCCAAGGCAAGCCGAGACGAAGTGGCTGCCACATACACCTGCGACTTTTCTTCGGTTATTGGCACACCACCGACCGTTACAAGGAAACTGCAACCTTGTTTCTCAACAAAATCTAACGTTTCACCACAGAGTGCGTAGTGAGCGGCAACGTCGTCAAAAGAGGGCTGCGTGTCTCCAGTCATTATGATGAAATCGTTCTTCTCCATAGGCGCCGCATAAAACTCGTAGCGGGGCAAACGGCAGATTCCTTTTGAATTGATTGAAACATAGTCTGGGAAATAAGGCGAATACAACTCTGCAAAGGGTTTTGCACTGCAGAATTTCAGCAAAAGATAAGCCGCGATCTTCCCGACGTTTCCGAAGCCGGGCAGACCCTGGACAAAAACTGGATTCTCGAGGACCGGACTGGAAATTTGACGAAAATAGGGCTTTTCCAATCTAACTCACACCAACATCAATAGATAGAGAGTGTAAGTCTAAAATGTTTCCTTCCTCACAATTGTCAAATGGCTATTACAAATTGCTATCCTTGCTTCATAGATCTGAAGAGCCTACCAAGTCTTTCCACAAAACACGGAATTTTAGAAGTGCCAAGAACTTCAAGATATCTGCCACAAATGGTCATTGGAACAAGACACAGAAAACGCTTCCTGTATGTGAATGGTCATACGCACAAATCATTAATTCAACCCTAGAACCAAAATCGTTTGCCAGAACAAGATGTTGCAATAGGAACGGACATGCAAGTGAGAAAACTAGGATACGAAATCTTGTTGGGGATAGCTTTACTGTGCGTTTCTGTATCGTGTGTTATTTGGGTTTATAGCATGGTTTATGCCGCGTCTGAAGTTGGAAGCATGGAGCGCAAAGATATAAAGCAATGGTCCTTGGTTCTCGTACTCCTGAGCGTAACCACTTTGTTCATAGGAAGTGTTGGAGGATACCTCATCGGCAAGTATCTGCACGTCTCACATGGCCAACCGGAGTTTTCAGGCATGACGAACTGAAATGCGGGTGCAGGATAAGACCACAACCCGGGCATGCCCCTCGTCAGAACCTTGAGACAAGGTATTTGAACAGGCAATCCTTGAATTTCAGAACCCTCGCCTAAATCACCCAGATGATCTGACCGCATGATTTGTTCATCCTTCAACGGCGTACATTCAGAAACGTCAATTCCTATTTGTAATTCATAACCGTTTTATGCCAACATCAGCAAAACCTATTCTATCCAATCTCACGCGAGGACGTCTGTCTTGCCGGCCAAGGATTTCGAAAGGCTTCTACTCGATTCCATCGATGAGGCGTTATCTTCAGTAGAGGAAAAGCTGAAGAAGGAAACTTATGCTCAATTGGAAAGTCTCGGCGTCCCAAGATATGAAATTCCCCGCCATATCGGAATGTTTACGAGAGTTATTGAAAGAGTGTTTGGGACAGGTACTGATGACCTTAAATTCTTGATATTGAAACGACTTCATGAAAAGAGTGGATGGCCCTTCAAAAGGATAGATTTTGACGAGATGACGTTCTCGGGACAGGTCGAGCGTGTATGCGGAAAAATGTATTCGGAAATCATCAATAATATGCAAAGCCCCGTGGTCGTCTTTCATCTTGAAGATATCAGCTATCCAAGCCCGCTCAGACTCATCGCCGTCAACCCTGGAGCGGCGAAAACAACAGGAGTAAATGTTGAAAACACTATTGGAAAGACCATTGACGAAGTGTACCCCGAGATTTCTGGGACTGACGTCGAAAAGAACATTGTGGAGGTTATCCGCTCGGGAAGGGCTAAGAATTTAGGAAGGTTGCAGCGCTCAGGTGAGCACGCTCTTGGGGGCACCCTTTCTGCCACAGCCTTTCCTTTCTCTAGTAACTGCGTAGGTTTGGTTTTCAAGCCAGCTGCTGAACGCCAGGTTATTGCTGAAAGATTGCAGGAAGATGAAAAACACTTCGAAGATGACGCGTCAAACGTAGGTGAGTGGAGATGGGAATTGGACACTCTAGGACGCCAAGTCTCCGCCGATAGATCACATGTGCGGGAAAGATGGATTCGAAAAGAAATAACTCATGAACCGCACCGCGCCGACTATTTTTCGATAAGGGGCAAAGAATACCTAGAGAGCGGCGATTTGCCAAGGGCCAGAGAGTTCTTCCAACAGGCTGAAGAAATGTACCAGAGATCAAACGAGACTGAAGACGCATTTGAAAACGCATCCCTACGTATCAGGACGTATCTTTTTGAAGAAAAGATGTCTTTGGAAGAATACTTTCAAGCAGTAGAGGAGTATCTTCATAAATACGCAGATTTTTTTATGGATTGGAATTTCGTAGAAAATCTTGCCAACTACTGTCAATGGAAAGGTTACAAACATAACGAAGAGCACAGATTTGAGGATGCCAGAGGATCCTATGCAGAAGCAGAAGAAATGTTCTTAACACTGAAGCAGAGGAACAAAGCACTTTTCAATGGATCTCGACGTATCCTAACTTATGTAAACGAAAACATGCTGGAAACGTATGAAAAATCTGCCGAAGAGTTCTTCGACAGATACAGTGAATTCTCAGGAAACAAGTATTACAAAGAAGTGCACGCCCACTACTACTCCTATAAAGCCGACAAGTCAATCGACCCCCCCAAGACCATGGAATTCCGAAGCGAAGCTGAAAAACTCTTCCTAGAAATCAATCAAAAAGAACTAGCGTTCAAGAACGCATGCAAGCTCCTTGATTTGTACTGGGAGAACATCCCTTCCAAAAATGAACAGTTAATCCAAAGATGTCTGGATGCAACGGAAAGATTCTTTGAAAAATACCAAGGTTTTTCAGAACATGAGTATTACAGAAAGAGAATGGCTGAATATTACCTTTTGCAGGCTCGTGCACTCGCTTCGCAGTTGAAGGAAGTTTTGCGCTAGGCATTTTAGGGTCAGTTCGTTTAGTGCGATTGTCTTCTTCTTTACCCTGTTGGCGCCACTATCTGTTGAAGATTCCCAAAGGCTCCGCCAAACGATACGTTCATCATGGTTTGAGCACCAATCCACGCGGCGCCGCTCAGAATAAGCAGGATTCCGGCGTACATGAGACTACTGCCCCAGAACCCACCTCGAGCCTCCTTCAGAGTCAGTGAATTGAGAATCGTTATGAGCAGTATCATAAAGACGTTTCCCATGTTGATCACATCTGTGGGTATCGACCCGAACGTGAAGTATGGTACTGACGTTAGAGTTTGAGAGAAGTACTTCGTCATGAAAGTCAGGATAGTTAGAAGAGCGACTGTAATTGGTTGAAGAAGGAATGTTGTGGTTTCTATCGTCTTTACTACTGCCTCCCGTTTCTTCCGAAACTCTAGATTCTTAACACAGTTGTTACCCAAGATTTTTCCCACCTCCAGCAGATCGGCACCATAGTTGAAGGCGTCAAGGAAAATCTTGTTCGTCATATAGACAGTGTGTGATGCCGCCTCTGAAGATAGAAGACTCAAGGTCTTCGCGTTGTCTACACCAATCTTGACTCTTGCGTAAGCCCGCTTCAATAGGTCTTTGAGACGACCAAGTTCAAGATAAAGCACATAGGAAAGAGCGTTTTGCAAACTCGATGATGACGCCATGTTTTCGCCGAGGCCCTTGATTAGCGTAGGGTAGTTTTCATTGACTCCTATAACGAATGTCTCAAACCTGTAAGCGAAATATCCCGGAAGCAGAAACGCCAAGCCGCATACAAAAAAGCCGTAGGGGTAGCCGAATATTATGCTAACCAGGACCGCTGGTACTATGCATGCAAAAGCGATGGGCAGAGCCACTCTGAAGCGTGTGTACAGTTTGGGTGGCATATCCTTGTCAATGTGAATTAGAACGTCCTTAGGCACGACTGTTCTGAGGCCAAGATACATCACTATTAAGACTGCAGAGGCCACGAAGTATCCGAAATAGACGAGGTTGGGTTCATTTGTGAAGACGACGAGGATGTCTAGTATCATGATTAGGAATGTTGATACGCTTGAGAAGGTACTGTAGACGCCGCCAAGCATGTCGATAGACTTTATTGCCCTATCGTAATAGCCTGAATATTCTTCAATCATCGTGGACGATTCTAGCTCCAAGTAACCCTTAGGGTGCGTTGACGAAAAAGCCTGCAGGCATCTGATCAGAACGTCTTTGAATGGCGCCTTGGTAGTATTGGCCATTTCAGAGGTGGCTTTGGTAATTCCGTAGCCGTATTCCTTTGCTAACTTGCGGATTCCGCTGAAGATTTCACTGTAGTAACCGTAGTCCTTTGTTTCTGCAATGATTTTGACAAGGTCATCTGGCGTAATTTCACCGTGGGAAACCGCGTACATGTGAATTAGCAGCGAAACGAGTTGTTGATCGATTCTGGTGGGAATCCTTTTCCTAATGTAAAATAGGAGAAACACAACCGTGCCAGCTACAGCGTTTACCGCAATAAGACTTACAACATCACCTCTAACAACCAGATACGCTGAAACTAGGATGTTAATGACCAGAATTAGTGCTATCTGCCGCTTCTTCATAGAACCTAGTCTGACAGCCATGTAAATTGACCCTCTTTGACTTTTCTGTAGACTTCTTCCACGCCGACATTCCCAACTTCTATTACTGTGTTCCAGACATCTTTGAATCTCGGATGCTTGTCAGCCAAGGCTCCCAGGATTCCCGCGCGCATCTTGAGCTCTTCATACAACTCTGGAAGCCTTTCTGCGGGCCAGCCTCTGTAAGGAAGAATCTTTGCTTCCATCAGGAAACTCGTACCTGAAAAGCGCAGCAAGTCTTCGTCTGAATCAAAGGTGAAGATGGGCAAGAAGTTGAGTTGGCCTTCTTCTGAATCGTAGTTTATGATCTCATTGACGGAAGTTACTCTTCTAACCAGTTTGAGTCCCCTCTTGATCCTGTTCTGAAAAATAGCTACGTTCAGACCGTTCATGTGGGACTTCGGAACGTCTATTGGCGATGAGGTCAACCTTTGAAAAAGCGTCTGCAAGTCTCCGGCGTGTATAGTGGAAACCACGGGGTGACCAGTCTCGATAGCTTGAAATGCTATCTGGCCTTCCTCACCCCTAATCTCTCCCACAATTATCTGATCTGGCCTCTGCCTCAGAGCCGCCTTCAGAAGGTCAAACATAGTCACTTTGCTTCCGGTGTGCAGCCGAGTGACCTCTCTTACCCAGTTTCTGTGAGCCAAGTTCACCTCAGGCGTTTCTTCAATGCTCACAATCTTTGCATCTGGCTTTATGAGCCCTACGAAAGCGTTCAGACTAGTTGTCTTTCCTGACGCAGTTTCTCCGCACATGAAGAAAGAAATTCCCACCTCTAGAAGAATCCACATGTAAGCCGCAAGTTCAGCGGACATGGTTCTCCACTTAATACAGTGCGCCACCGAGATCGGTTCTTTCGGAAACTTCCTTATCGTGAAGTTGCTTCCTTTGATGCTTATGTCTTCGCCGAAAACAATGTTAAACCTAGACCCGTCGTCCAAGTGTACGTCCAGAATCGGGTTAGTGTAACTTAAAACTTTGCCGTGTCTTTCAGCCAATCCTCTCAAAAGGCTTTCTCCATCTTCCAGAGAGATATCGGTGTTACTTTCGAGGGCGCCGAAGAACTTGTGATACACATATACGTGGCCCGCGCCAGGCACACTTATGTCCTCGAGCCACGGATCTGCCAAGAAATCGTCAAGCACGCCGTGGCCCACTTTTTCTCTTAAGAAGTGATACAGAACACTCCTTTGTTTGCCTGGAGGCAACTTCAGTATTTTCTTCTTGACCGCTTCTTTGAACAGTTTCTCAATGAGCCTTTCCTTTTCCTTAGCACCCTCCGCGACCATTGTGTTTTCTGTTATTGCCTTTGCAATTGCATCTTCAACTTGTTCTAGAATCTTTCTGGGCGGTTTTTCAGGCTCGATGATGTTGTACTTACCGTATTCTCCTCCAAATTTTATGTGAATGAATGCGCCCAGCCCGATCGGATAGACGAGGTCCAACACCAATGCTGCGGACATCAAGTCAGCGTCGGTCCCAACCTGGCTCGGGTCGATGACGTATTCGGGTGTGATGCCCGTAGTCTCCGTGTATGTCTTCAAATAAGGATATTTCTCGTAGGCCTCTTCAAGAGTCTTCGGCACTTCCAAGTCGTATAAACTCACAAACTTTGCCTTTTCACTCTTCTTTTTCTCCTCGCTCTTTAGGACTTGGACCGTGTTCTGACTCGCATTCTGACCTGCATTTTGGCTAGGCTTAGCCTTTGGCTGAGAGAAGGGACTTTTCATTTAGACCTTTACACCACCAAGAGGCAGTACTCTTAGGCCGAGGTGCGGGTTGACTTCCAAGCTCACTGATTCTTTCCTGTCACCAGTGGTTCCCCACAGTTTGACTATTTTCAGCACCTTAACCTGAACACCTGCAACTTTCGCGTTCGAAATGCGCAAGTATACATCTGATGATGCCTTGAGCTTCATGCTAGAATTTTCGGGTAGGAAATTCGGATGGAAGGTCAGGATTATTGTTTTCCCGATTGAAACTAGGTTCTTCATCCTTGTGACAAAGGTCAAAAACACGTGTGGAGGAGTGTCTGCCGCTAACATGCTGAGACTGTCAATGATGATGAGGTCGTATCGTTTCTTGTACATCTCCAGAAAGTTTCTCGTGACTTTGAAGAACATTGATGACAGAAACTGGCTCCATTTGCCTCCCTCGACGTGTAACGCGAATACATCCAGTTTTGCACTTACATAGTAGGGGTACGGATCTATTTTTATGGATTTCATCATAGCAAGGTATTCTTTGGCCGTCGTCTCGCTGGTTATCACGCAGACTCTAAAGCCTGCTTTCAATGCAGAGTACCCTATCTGCTGGGTGACTGCAGTTTTTCCAGAACCAAAATCCCCTTCAATCGACGCTAGGCAAGGATATGGGAAACCTCCGCCTAGAGCCTTATCAAGATCTCTTATACCTAATGATATTACATTCATGCATGAACTCCCTCTAACACTCTTGAATTCTCCTTCATGGATCCGAAGTCACACTGCAGGGGCATAAGGCGGTCGAACAGTCGAAACATCTCTCGGATCGTCACCTTCCATGCCTCTTCGGGTCACATTAGATTTCTTTTCTTAGTCAGACTTCGACTTCGAATCCAGATTGTCAGTTCACAAGCTTCGACGAAACAGCTATTTGACCCTTCTGAACCACAAATACATATTGACAATTCAGGTTGCTAATTTTCTTCTCTTGAGCGATGCTTTTCTCTGAATGCGACGATAAGCAACGTCATTATGATGAATAAAAATGCAGCTTCCAATGGAGGAAACTCCGGCACAACCGCATATATGTAGTATTGTCCTTGATTGTCTCCGATTTTTTCGTTTCCAGCGTTGTCATACGCGAGTATTCTGTATTCCACTCGAGTATTTGCTTGTTGCCCTGGAACGGTGCACTCATACAACCCTGTTGTAGAATTGAAAGACATTTGGGCGTCAAACCAAGTGTTGTTGTTTATGGTGTACGACAATGTGACACTTTTAATACCGCTTCCAGGATCGGTAACGTTCACCAAGATTTTTGTTCCTTGAGCGGGTTGAACTTCATTTTCGGGCATGCGCGATTCGTTTTCAATCAGGGGAACCGTCGTTTCCAGTGTCACATTGGCCGAATAAGCGTCGGAAACCAGACCCGCATTGTCCATAAACTGGACATAGACTGTTTTTGGCCCGTCACCGGAGGCAAGCATCCAGTTACTTGAAGAATTGAAGGTTCCCCAATCCGACCAGGTCATGTTGTCATTGCTGAACCGCATTTGGGCAACAGCTGAAATGGCGTCACTTGCAGAAAGCGCCAAGATCACCGATGTTGAGTTCACATAGGCCGCATTCCCATTGACAAATATGGAACCGTTAGGCGGAGTCCTATCCAGTTTTATGCCTGTCAGGAGGTTGTGCGGAAGTTCTTCGTGCCCCGAATTGTCCGTGCTCCAGTACTCCAGCGTATTGTTGGCGCTTTCCACGCTGATTTGCGGTTGACCGCTTGTGCTTACGTTCTGGATTGGCCCGTTGTCGATCCGATAATACGTTTCTGCCACACCACTTTCACCGTCAAATGCCATCAGTGTTATAGTAAAACCTGTGGTGTGCCACAATCCATCATAATTGTCAAAAGTAGAGGGCAAGGTTGAATTTTTCACGACTACGAAAGTGACAGAGTCTTCGATAGGATTCCCAGCGACAATAGACTTAGCAGTACAGTGAAATACACCTTCTTCAGATGGCAAAATTAGAAAAACAGTTACTCGCCCGTAAACATCTGTTAGGTTGTTTTGACTGCTTAAGAGGGTTCCGTTGGGGCCAAATACTTGGAACAAAACACTCATTCCGGGCACGGGACTGCTATCATTGCTTATGCTGGCCATAAATGAAGCCTGTTCTCCCAAGCTGTAGGATTGCTTGTCGCTTGTCACGTGGACCTCATAGGTATCGATGCGGTACAAAGCAACGAAATAGATGTCTATCGGGGGTGCACCAGTATCGTTTTCATAATTCACAAAAGTGAAATACCACCGATCCGTGGCTGGAATAACGAACGTTCTATTCAAGAATGAAGTCGAGCTGTTCCATTCTGAGGAAACCGTCAGCCAACGGGTTGAGTTGCTCATTTCAAAGTCCCAAGAATTCTGGCAATAGAAGTCTATTGTTCTTGAAGCATTGAACGCAATTTTCACGTTGGTTCCGCCGTTTAGGGGTATGCTAGAAAAATTGTAGTGCATTGATGCCACATAATATGAATCTGTAAAGATTGTGGTCTCTATCGCAATTGTGGAGGCTGATTTGGCCCTTTGGATGTTCGATCCGATAATTAGAATACTAATCAAAATCAGTGTGCACGTTGCCCCGTATAGCTTTGGTTTCGACAATTTCTTTTTTCTGCCTAGTTAGAGTAGTAATGTCGGCAGATATATTTTGCGACTTTTCCCACCTGCTAGCATATTGGCGTACAGTCAATCGTTCATACCAAGAATGGGCGGTGAGGAAAGAAGTAGAAATAGATGATTTGCTTGTATCTGTCTGACTGTCTCCTGCGCACAAGTAGCCACTAGCCAACGAGGCCTCCGCCAACGATGTATCCGCCTAGCCCGGATGCGTGCGCTATTTGTTCACCATAGGTTAGTACTAGGACTTCTTGTCTGGCAGTGACGCCGTAGTGAGACGCGAAGACAACGTTAACGACGCTCCCAAGCTGAATATCAGGAGCGCCTGATGGCAGATCTACCTGAATAAGTGCTTGTTCGCCAGGTTTGATGCTCTGATGAGACGTAACGTCAAACGATTCGTTGGTGCCGATAGCATTGATGGCCAAAACGGCATAGTTGTCTACCAAGTATGCTTGCCAATCGGTATTGTTGTACGTGACTATTACACTGTTCCACGCGAACGTCTCATTTCTCAGGAATATGTCCCTCGAGCCAGTGTTTTGAACAGAAAAATTGAGCGATCTGCTTTCTACACTTGCGATTGCGAGGCCGAGCTGAACATTGAGTCTGACGTCATCACTTGACGGTGAGTTAACTAGGGTCCCTACGTTGTTCAAGGTAGTAAGCAACGCGGTTGAAATCGCCCCGACGAAAGCTATCCAACCCACCAGAACAATCGCTGAAGCTATTGACACCGAGAGCCCCATTGATGGTCACCGTTCTAGGGAGGTGAAAACATGTAGCTGCTAGGGATTCCCCTGTAAGGGACGACCTTTGCCTCGTAAAGGTTGCCAGACACGTTTGTCGCGTTGTAAACCTGTATGATGGCGGCTTCTCCTACCTGAACGACACCGTTTCCGTCTGCGTCAGTCATATTGAACATTCCACTTCCCGTTGTCGCGCTTGCGTTGTAAGAGTACAACATAGCCTGACCGTAAGCACCGACGTAGACACTGATCAGTTCAAAGTCTGACATTGGAAGACTTCCAGTGTTCTTTGCGTATATCGTGAACAGTGGACTTGGATTCGATGTCTGGTTAACGACGGCGTAGACTATGTCCAACTGCGTGTTCATGTTCTTCTTAGCGGCGTCAAGGTTTTGCATTATGTTACTCTGAAGCGACGTCCCAGCGTATATCGCGTAGGCTGCAAAGCCGCTTGCCATAACGACTGATGCGATAACCATGATTGCTTCGGTTATTGTAAGCGAAAACCCCATTTATGGCTCTGCCGCCTTGCATTTCTTTAAGACACGCATTATCAGCCCGCTCAGATCCTGTGGGTCCGTCTTCGCGCCGGAAGCATGTGCTGCACCATAGATGATGAGAATCACTTCTTCGGCTGATAGGTTCTGAGATCTTGCTCTGACGACGGCGCCAACCAAGTTTGACACGTGCTCACTGTAACCTTTGGGCATTAAATCGGAGAACTCGCAATAGTCACATATTCTGTGTATGCTCTCTTCGTCAAAACCCAAGTCCAACATCGTATAAACCCACTGTACAATTGAAGTTCCTTTGTTCACACTGCCCATTCCTTCTAGGGGATTATCAGTCATTCTTTCTTTCCCTCCTATTTCTCCAACTTGTTTTTCCGTAGTGAACTTGTTTTCAGGCTTCTCGATTTCAGGGACTGAAGGAAAGCTAGCAGCATCTTTGGTGTCAACGTAGCTCTCCACGGCGAACCCAGCCTCTTCGGCCTTTTTGGGCTCGCATGCAGCAGGCATCTGCGTTTCTGAAGCACTCTTTGCTTCGAGTTTTCCTGCTGCTTGTCCTTTTGCTAAGAGCTTATTCTCAATAATCGGTTTTGCTTGAACTACCTTGTTGAGGTCTTCCTCGCTCGTGATAAGCTGCAAAAGATTGAACGGGTTCTGAGACTCACTCAGAAGACTTCGAATGTCCACAATCGTATTCTTCAAATCTTCAACCGTGTTCTTGAGCGTCATGAAAGTATCAACATCGGACTTGAGCTTCTTGACATCCTTCTCAACCTCCCCAATCCTCCCATTCTCGTTCGCACCAGCATTTGGAGCCCCACTCGCTGCCACATTCGGATTTTCACTCATACCATCACCTTCGACCTATTCAATACATGTGCTTGATCGGATTCCAACTCTAAATCCAGATTGACACTTCACAAGCCCCAAAGACCTATTTGACACTTCTGAACCTGAAATATGAATTAGTAATACAGGTTGGCAACTCTACTAAGAGCACTCTCGAAAGCTCTCACGTTTACTGAAGACTCTGGACAATGAGAATGGGTGAATGCGAAATCAACATATGCAACTCCCACGTGTTTCAGGAATATTGTTCAACGAGAAAGATTGCAGATTTTCACAGGTGATCTTAACAGCCTCTTCATAAGGTTCATACTCGCCGCCGCGATCACAGTTGACATAGGGCGAACCACTCCCAACAAACGTTTCAAGAAGGGCTGAGTAAAAATGATGGCAAAGATTACAACCATTGTCGTTTCAATCGCCATAATTGTAGGGCTAACGGCCAGTATGCTGGTTCCCCGCATAACGAATCCGACCTCTCCACAGACCCTCCTGAACAGAACGACAATTCTCACCGACGATAACTACGAAGTGGGATACCCTCTCAACCTGACAAGAGGCGAAAGAGTTGACGCTAAGGTATCAGGCAACGGTCAACCCATCGACTTCAGAATAACGGATGACCAATCTTCAACGCTTATAGAAAAAGTAGGAGACACCTTTTATGATGTCCCCTGGCAGGCCCCGGCTGATGGGACTTACACTTTCTACATCAGTGCCTATGTAGGGGACGTCACAACGACAGTGATAGTGACCAAAACATAACACTTCTCGTTCCAAGCTTTCCTTGTCTATTGGTCAAAAAGAGGATTGTTGATACTGAGCAAGAATTCATAAATCTCTTTAATAAAGTGGGCTAACAAGATAAAACTGAAAACCCAATACATGGTGAAATAATGTCCTCGGAAGTCGTTGTCCCACGTCCAGCTGAAACCAAAAAGAACAGCGCAGGCGGAAGGTGCTTGTTATGGCGGATGTGTCCTGTCGTCACCCTAAAAGAAAAAGATTGCATCCACAAGGGCAGTCCGTCCTGCAAAGAATTCATCAGATGGCTGAACAGCTCTGAAGGCCGATACACGGGAGACCTGCGCTAAACAAAAACATTATGGCGCACAGCCGGCGGGAAACAGAAACACACGCCTGCACATCCCTTTTTCTTATTCGACAGGAGCAAATTCTCGCAAGCACAAGAACAACCAACACACTCGGACAACTCTTCAGACGGAAAACTTTTAAACATCAAATGCTAACAGACGGGAGTTTGCATTAGAAGAAAGGAGAAACAGTCCCTCCGCCCAAAATCTTTCTGAACACAAAAGGTTTTGCGTTCCATCACTTCTTGAGACCCTGAGATCAGAACTCAGAGACTCTGAATGAAGTGAGGCTCGTTAGAGCACTTATGTCTGAAAAGCAGCATTGTTCCAGCGTCAATGCTAGAAGTGATTAAACGCATGCGAGAGGTGTGGAGGTGACGATGAAGACGTTTATACACCTCTCGCACGGGCACCTGATCTCTTAGGCTGTGGACACATAGACGAGATAGAGTCATGGTTCACCAGTTTGGCAAGCCCGAAAGATATCTCTAATATTAATACTTAATAAATATTACCGTTGAGCCGTGCAACAGAAGCACATAGCACGAAAACAGGACAGAAAAAGCGCCGACAGGACACACAGCAGGCATCTCCCACAAAGGCGGGATGAAATGAGGCCATTTTGCGGGCGGTTTCTCGCCCGAATGATATTCCAGTGCAGAAAGTGAATCTGGATTGGGAATCAAGATTCCGTATTCATAACTGATATCAATATAGACTCGAAAAGGTGACTTCGTGATAGCCTTTGGTAAGAGTTCTGGCCTTGAAAAGGAAGCTATTGGTTCTAGGCATAATCATCATGATGACCTCATTATTCGTCAAGCTAGAACCCGATGTGAACGCCCAACCCGGCTCAGAGTATCAGAGATACGTGCTCAATTACTCAAACGGCACTTACATCGGAAAGCCAATGTTTCCGGTACTGATTAACGATTCTCAAATACTTGTGGGTCAAAACTGGACGATAGTATGTCCCCTGGAGGCCGCTCATTCTTATCACGCTTACCTTTACGGCGCTTGGGTCAACAACGGATCGCAGCCAAAAACAGACTACAACGTCTACGTCTACGACCCAAACGGTGCACTAGTGGGCATACACACGGAATCCGCGGGGCTACTTGAACACCTAGGAGACACTGTGGATACACCGTTCTTCACGCCGGAAAAAACAGGCAACTACACCTTCATAATAGCAAACAATGCAGGAACAAGCCAAGCAGCACAACAAGCAACATTCATGATAATAGAAAACATCCAGACAAACACTTGGTACCAACAATACATCGCGGGCCAAATATTCGGCATGCCCATGTTCAACACCAGCTGGGCCTACGACTTTGTGACAAACAGCCAGAACGTGGAAGTGCAAGTCAAAGTACCTTATACATTAGACATGTACGAAGCCAGGCTCTACGTCATGGCAGACCCGACAGTCCCAAATGAGACAGTCCTGGACGGCGTACCACTGGCATGGGAACCAGGACTCTACGGCAACACAACCAGCACAACCATGACAGGCACATCTGGCACGAACGCAACAATAGGCGGCTACAACTTAGACGCTGAAGGGTACCGAGGAGTAGCCTACGCAAGCTGCGAATACCCAGGCCAAGACATGCTCATAAACTACACGTCACCACACAGAGGGCAAACCCTGTACCACCTGGTACTAATAGGCGAGTACGGCTCAGGAACAGTTGACTTCCTAGTCAAAACAATATTCGACGCTTCCCTGCAACCGTCAATAGTCCCGGGCAACGTGTATTTGGACACTGATGCCACCATATCTTATGTTTTAGAGTCCACGGACCTCATTAACGCAACCCTACGATACTCAACCAACAACTGGACAACCACAACCACGATTCCAATGGAAATCTCAGACGACAACAGAACCTGCACCGCAGTCATTCCCGCACAAGCTGCAAGCACACTTGTCACCTACAGCGTCCAAGCCTACGATTATCTAGAAGACTTACTTGTTGCAAGTGGAAACTATACCGTGAGGCAATCTTCGTTAACCTTCTTAACAAAACCCATGTTCCCAGTAATATTCAACAATTCCCAGATCGAGATAGGCCGAGACTGGAGCGTCGTCACCACTTTGCAGGCAGGTCATTCTTATCACGCTTACCTTTACGGCGCCTTCGCGAACAACGGGTCACAGCCAAAAACCGAATACGACGTCTACCTTTACGACCCAAACGACACGCTCGTGGGTTACCACACAGAATCCGCAGGACTACTTCAACACTTGGGCGACACCGTGGACGCGCCGTACTTCACGGCGAAAAGCACTGGCAACTACACGTTCATAATCGCAAACAATGCAGGCGCAAGCCAAGCAGCACAACAAGCAACATTCATGATTATCGAAAACATTCAACTCAACACTTGGCACCAGCAATACATAGAAGGAGAAGATAACAACAACTCGTCCGCCTTGAACACCAGTTGGGCCTACGATTTTGTAACGGGCAGCAAGCAAGTGGAAGTAGACGTCAAAGTTCCTGACGCACTGGACATGTACGAGGCCAGACTCTACCTTATGGCCGATCCGACAGTCGCAAACGAGACAATCTTGAACGACGTACCACTAGCATGGGAACCAGGACTCTACGGCAACAGAACTGGCATCTTCGGCGGCTACAACTTGAACAGTGAAGGGTACCGAGGAGTAGCCTACGCAAGCTGCGAATACCCAGGCCAAGACATGCTCATAAACTACACGTCACCAGACGCTGGGCAAACCCTGTACCACCTGGTACTAATAGGCGAGTACGGCTCAGGAACGGTACAGTTCCGAGTCAAGACCGTGTTTGACCCTGCCTTGCTGCCGTCAATAGTGCCAGATAAGGTGTACCCAGACGCTGACGTTACAATCGCTTACGTTTCAAAGTCCACAGACCTCATTAACGCAACCCTACGATACTCAACCAACAACTGGACAACCACAACCACGATTCCAATGGAAATCTCAGACGACAACAGAACCTGCACCGCAACAATCCCAAGACAGGCCGCAGATACATTCGTCTTTTTTGGAGTTGAAGCTTACGACTCTCTGGATAACAGGCTTATCGCTTACGGAAACTATACTGTAATACGAAGCTCGACCTATCTCGAAAAACCGATGTCACCCGTATGGTTCGATGATTCCCAGATGGAGATAGGCCGAAACTGGAACGTCACCTGCCTACTAGAAGCAAACCGAACCTACCACGTCTACCTTTATGGCGCTTGGGTGAACAACGGATCTAACCCGAAAACAGACTACAACGTCTACGTCTACGACCCCTACGGCAATTCTGAAAGCAACCACACCGCGTCTGCGGGACTACTTCAACACCTGGGCGACACCTCAGATACACCCTTCTTCACTCCAAGATACAGTGGCAACTACACCTTCCAAATAGTGAACAGTGCCGAGGGAAGCGTTGAAGCTCAGCAGGCAACTTTCATGATAATCGAAGACGTTGAACCCAACACGTGGAATCAACGTTACATAGAAGGCACGAACAACGGTGTCCCAACTCTTAACACGAGCTGGGGCTACGAATTTGTAACCGACAGCCACAATGTACAGATTCTAGTCAGCGTTCCAGACACGTTAACCATGTACGAGGCTAGGCTTTACCCGATGGCCGATCCAACAGTAAAGAATGAAACCATCCTAGACGGCGTACCACTAGCTTGGGAACCAGGACTCTACGGCAACACAATTAGCACAACCAACGCAACAGGGGGAACAGGCACAACCGTCACCATAGGCGGCTACAACTTGGATGCTGAAGGGTACCGAGGGGTAGCTTTTGCAACCTGCGATCACGCGGGTCAGGACATGCTCATAAACTACACGTCACCACACGCAGGGCAAACCCTGTACCACTTGGTACTCATAGGCGGAAAAGGTAGCGGGACAGTGGAGTTTCTGGTCAAAACAATTTTCAATGCCAGTTTGCAGGCGTCAATCGTCCCGGGCAGGTTGTATCCCAATGACACCGGCCTAGTCGCCTATGTTTCCACTTCAACGGACTTAATTAACGCAACGCTACAGTACTCAACCAACAACTGGGGAAATGCAACTACCATCCCAATGGAAATCTTTGACAACAGAACGTGCAGAACGACTATTCCGGGACAAGTTGCTGGAACAAACGTGGTTTACGGAATCGAAGCTACAGATTTGCTGACAGACATTCTTGTTGCCAACGGAAGCTACACCGTGAAGAACCCCTCAATGCTTAACATAACTGTGATCCGTCCAACGGTAACATTTGGGGACAACATAACCGTCAAAGGCTCCATGACTCCACAGGCAGCGGGCATGCCTATCACTGTTTATTTTGACTCTGGAAACGATAGCGAAAACATAGTGTGTTTCACGCTTGCAGATGGTTCGTTCACGGCAAGCCTCTCGTCGAATGCCACGGGAACTTGGAACGTTCAAGCTGTGTTCTATGAGGATGCGTCAACTTATGGAAGCATGAGCCAACAATTGGTGGCAACCGTTGAAGGACCGTCCTTTTTGGCCCAGTATTCTCTCTACATAGGTCTAGGAGTCGGAGCCGCAGCAGCAGGCTCAGCAATCCTGATGCTATATCTTAGAAAATGGCGTGGTCGCGCACTAGCAGAAGAAGAATGGTGACAGACTTACGGGCTTGCCTCATCTCGACATTCCGAAGAGACATTAAATTCCTGTTTCGTTGATCGAGAAACTGAAAACGCATCAACCCGAAACTTTCCTTCATCCTCAAAGAGAAGGACCGACCAAATAGGCTAACAAAATATATTCGTGCTGATTTGCACTCTGAAATTCGGGACAGTTTTGCCGAGGGCAGCCACACGGAGCGCGTGCGTTCGGGGTTCTCAGTATTGCACTTCATAGCACTTTCGGCCTCTTCGATCGTCCAAGCACAATCGAACAGCTCTAAATTACAGCTTCCCAACCTTTAGACCCGGGAGAACACGTTCAACTTTCTGGAATCCTGTCCCCCTTCAGGTTCGACTTGCGCAAAGCTTTCATCTGCAACCCATAGCACAGCTTCCGTGCCCCCAACGATTACACCTCTTTTTTACCAATCCGAGAACGCTGAAGCTACCAGTTCATTGTTTCTCAGGGAGAGCGAGGCCAAACTTGGGTCGTCTTTCCGATGTTCAGAGTTGCAGGTTCCGCGCGCGGTGGAAGGGGTCAGTAGGAAAAACATACACCTCTCCATAAACAAGGTAAGAAACGCAAAGCTACCAACAAGAAGCACACTGTGACTCATAGACACAAGCTAACTTGAAACGCAAACAATCAGCTAAGAAAGTCTAGGAATTCTTGCTCGGTCTCTCTTACCGAATGAAACTTTTTTCTACGTATTCCTGAGCCTGCCCGCAACAGACAGAGTAAACAACAATACAACTACGGTAGGATAATTTGAGGAGCTCTTTGACTTTTCTATCGCAAAGGATGAAGGCAGAAAGCGAAAATAGGAATTTAGTCTTCCCAACCCTTATGTTTAGATTGTCTAGCGCAAAGCACGCAAACGAAGCTTCGACGGGTTTCAGGTCAAAGGCATGCGGTATCGAAACAGCGCATCTGCACGGTCAGCTCTCGCCCGAGACAAGTTTGGCAAGGTATGCCCGTCCTCATTTGAACATCCATCGCACAGGAAGCCAATCTGCCGATTCGAAACCGAATAGAATTTGACTTCAACCATCCAGTTCTAAACGACGTGTTTGAAGCATATTCTATTCAATGTTACTGCTTCTGCTCTAGTTGCTCGCAAAGATTCTTATGACTTCATCCATTCTATTCGCTTTTGGCCTCATGCATCGGTTCAATGAGCAAAAATGCCTGTTCAGGCAAACGAATTGAACAAATCTAGCAGATTTGCCGTTAGCCTTCACGAGCTCTCTAAAAAGACAAATGGGTAGTATCGGTCTCAAAATCTGTTTGCGGTTTGGTTTCAGAAAAAACGGAAAGAAAATGGGGTGGATCTCGGCTGGAAGAGTTTTCTAACCGAGGCTGATAGTTGAATTTGTAGGTAGTCCGCCTGGTATGTCTCTCTGTATCATCAAAGCTGCGCCTACGCTGGTTCTAATTTCAACTGTGACCGAACTGTACGAATTCAGCGCATATGTCGGTCCCAGCCAGACGATCATGAATGCCTTACCATTTTGCTGCAGAACCGTTTCATTCGCGACTAGAGCGTTGTATAGGAAGGCTGTCGCATTTGGCGTAGCTCCGCTCCAATTATTGGAATTCGTTGTGCTAATGAGGGTCATGATGTCTGTCGCGGTTGAAGTTGTTGAGCCATTGTATACGTTGGCAAGTGAGAAGTTCGCGCCTTCCACCGCAACTACAACGGTGTTGCCAGCCATGTCTACTTGTTGCTGGGCTACCGCTAGTTTCAATGGAATAGCGAGAGCCGTCACGTTGCAAGTGCTGCCATCGCTGCTTGTCCACGCTGTTATGTAGCCGTCAAGTTCTAAAGCGCTTGTCGCCTCGTTGATGCCCTTGCTAATCGTTGACTTCGCCGTCTGAGCCGAGTAGAAACCCATGTTGATGACCACGTAGGCCAAGGCTGCGGCTATCACTACGAAGGCAATCAAAACGATTGCAGCTTCAATGCCGACGATGCCGCGCTTCTTGCGGATGCAACGCATCAGGGTGTTCATCATGGTTCACCTAACTGCCTACTGTGCTCCATCCTGGAGCTAGCTGGGGCGAAACAACGAAACTCACGGCGAGCGGTGCGCCTTGCTCAGGCCTAATCTGGAGGTAAATGGTTTGGCCGTGAACTGCGCGGTCCTGTGGTGCGAAGGAGACCACTAGAAATCCTTTTTCGTTGCTGTCAAGCGAAGTGTTGTTGTTACTATTGCCTATGAACAGCTCCGCCGTAGTTGTGGTGCCTCCATTGGACAATGCGGTTTGACCCACATCGGTGACCAAACTGTCCATTGTAGTACTATATGGATCGATAGTGCTGGCGGTGGTGGCGTTGACTCCATAGTAGCAATTGGCGATTGCTGTTTGGTTAGAGACCGTCAAAGTAATTTGGGTTGAATTTGCATCCATTGGAACGTATCTGACTCCGATTACTTGCAGCGGGACCATCAAGGCGTCAACGTAGTAAGGAGCAGTAGTGTTGGCTCTTACCATGATGTCTCCGTCGACAACTAGAGGGCTACTTGCTTCTGACAAGCCCGTCTGAATTGTCTGTTTGCCGCTCTGTGTTGCGAACAGACCCATGTTGACAACCATGAAGGCGAAGGCAGCAGCGACAATGACGAAAGCGATGAGCACGATTGCAGCTTCAATGCCTACCATAGCGCGATTTTGTTTCAGTAGTTTTCTTAGGCTTTGTTTTATTTTCATTTTCTTTTTCACCTGAGCCTAAGAGTATTGACTATTGCGATATAATACTCTGTGCGTCACAGCCCCCACAAACAACGCTCGCCCAAAAAGGATAGTTCGACGTTTCCGAGCTCGGCCGACGACCATCAACTGGGCAGATGTTACGGGGCCTCGAGGTCGGAGTTGACTGAGTGCCTGAAAGCCTAGACTCCCCGTTCCGTTTTCTAAGACCTTTCTGCAGGTTTCAGTGCACGTCTGTTGCGTTATCCATGTCCAGGGTTCAACAGCGGGTTCAGCAACGCTGTCCTGTTCTGCGGTTGAGACGCGGAAAGGAGGTTTAGAAGCGTGTAGTTTTGCTTAGCTGCCTACTGTTAGCCATCCGTTGGTGAGATCCGGCGGGACGAAGATTTCAACTGAGAGAGGAGCACCGTTCTGCGGTCGGATGTCGATATAGATGTGTTCTCCTTCGGCTGCCTGGTCGGTTCCGCTGAAATAGAATACCAAGAAGCCTTTTTCGTTAGAGTCGAGAGACGAGCCACCATCACTGTTGCTTATGAAGAGTTTTGCGCCTGTGCTGCTGTGTCCGACGGCGTTTACGAGCGTATCAAACTGAGCTGTGTATGGGTTAGTATCATTTATTCCTTCGTAAACATCGGCAATTGCGGTGTGATTCCCCACTCTTAACGTTACTTCAGTCGAGTTTTGGGCCATTGACACGTATTGTGTTCCAATAGTCTCCAATGGAATTACCGTGGCATCCACTTTTCCAGAGCTTCCTCTCAGGTATATGCTACCATCAATCATCAGTGGGCTACTCACATCCGATATGCCCTGCTGAATTGTGTCTCTTCCCCTCTGCGTTGCGAATAAACCCATATTGACCGCCATGAAGCTGAAAGCAGCAGCAACAATGACGAAAGCGATGAGCACGATTGCAGCTTCAATACCTATCATACCGCGATTCTGCTTCAAAGATTTCTTCAGAGCTTTCCTAATATTCATTAAAGCCTTCACCTGTAGCTGTGCTCAGTATTCAGAATATTTAGATATAATCTTCTGTATGTCGCAAACTTCACAGACAACGGTTTCCCGCAGAATTTTGACCCTATCTCCCGATAAGTTTCTCTTTCAGAGCATCATGCTGAGCATCGTTTGCCTCAAACTGCTATAAATTCAAGAATTCCGAAAACGAAGCATCTTTCAAATTCTCAACGATAAGCGTGTTGAGACACACCATCCATTCAACAAGACCCAAAATGAGAACGCCACATTGACGAGAGACTGATCAATATTGACTCTAATGGTAAACTTTTCCGGGCAGACGGATACAGTCTTCAATGTGTTTGGCGTGGTTATCTGTCAGAACGTGCGGTTTGTTGCGGCCTCGCACAATACAAAGATGCTAATTGAGTGCAGAAGCCTGAGAAAACGATTGAAGAATTCAGTGTCTCAAGCAGATTTCTTGAACTGTTTCTGCGGTTTCATCAAGTTTAGAGAACAGCATTTCTAGTGTTTCGATGAAAGCATTGTAGTTTGTCCAGAGAGCCACCGTTTTGGATTTCTTTTTGTCGATGTCGTCCTCTCCTTCTTCGTTTTGTTGAATGGCGATGAGCAGTTCTTTTCTGTCAGATATTATAAAGCAGGGTATGTTTTTCACATCCACTACCCGGTGCTTGTGGCCTGCCCAGCTCATTTTGTCCAAGAAGAATCTGCCTTTCAAAGAGTTTTCCGTCAACAACGCGATGTCCAGCTTCTTCGAGCACACTTCCAGGTTGTCTATGAAATCGCTGTGGTACAGTTGACCCAAATATTCGCCTGGAGCAAATATCTGGATTTCTCTTGTCGCCCGTTCAAGAAGCTCATTTGCTTTGAGAAGTATTTGCTGACCGCCTTCGAGTATCTGAAATATCTCCTTCTTGTTGCTTTCAAGTTTCGGCTGCGGCATAGATGACCAAAGCTCGACCAAGCCGGCTTTTTCCTTCTCCAAGAGCCTGATTCTCATTTTCTGAGCTTCAATCAGCAGGTCTACAGCTTTCTCCAAGGGTGCCGCTGTGAACTTCAGCGGTCTTTCGAAAACCGAAAAAACGATACCCTTCTTCTCGAGATCGCGCAGAATCCTGTAAGTCTCCGTTCTATGAAGCGATATTGCCTCCGCAACTTCAGCGGCCTTTCTCTCCCCCGCTCTTGCAAGATATA
This sequence comes from Bathyarchaeia archaeon, assembly GCA_049512075.1. GTDB lineage: Archaea > Thermoproteota > Bathyarchaeia > Bathyarchaeales > Bathycorpusculaceae > JBEKCD01. The sequence goes on from JBEKXL010000001.1 coordinate 194,984, forward strand.
CGTAGACTCTTATCTCGTTTTTCAGCAGCCCGAACCTGGACAGTGTGTCCTCTATCATCATCAGCTGCTTGCCAAGCCCCTTGTCTCTCTTGACGAACTTCCATGACTCATTCTTCTCATCATAAACTTTGATCAAATCATCGATTTTTTCCATCGCCAGCTCCATAGCCATTCTCCTAGCTCATCGCGATCCGAGCTGACGACCAATTCTAACGAAGCATATACTTTATACTTATGAACCTGAAATCTGAATCAGAAATTCACCATCGACGGACTCACCCCGCGATAAGAGCAAAGTGGACCGAGAAAAAACCGTCAAGGCGATCCTATTCTCGAGGTTTCTATGGAAGACCGTGAAAAAACAAACCTCCCTCCTCAATCTTGTAGACCGTTAAATAAAGCCTGCAAATACGATCGATAACACGACCAAGCTCTTGAAGTACGTAATCCATAAACAAAACCAGAGATAAAGGATACTTGAAAACTGGAGAAATGATTAAGAGAATTATCGAAAATTGCGGAGAAACTGCTATTATGGCGTCTCATACGTTATTTTTGACAATTCATATAGGCTTATTGCACCTCAGAACACCTTTCAGACTCCTCAAACGCACGAAACGCAAAGGTCTCAGTTAGATATTTACAACTGGAAAATTGAGTTCAGCGAATTCATGATCAGAATGAAAAATTCGTAAATGATTTATCTGATCTTTTGCCGATTCTTAGATGGAGACTCAGGATTGCAGAGAGATTTCGACGACATCCTGCGCCAAGCCATAAACGAGACGCTGTCTTCGCTAGGCGAAAAAGTTGAGAACGCAATATATGAGTGCTTAGAGAAAATAAACATTCAGAGACCAGAAATTCCCTATAAGATTGAGGCCTTTGCAAAGTGTCTCAGTGTAACCTTAGGCCAAGACGCTCGCATCGTCGAGGCCAATGTTGTGAAACGTCTATTTGAGAACTTAGCAATCCCGTTACAACCGGAAGAGCACTGCGAATTATTGTTAACTGACTACGTTAGACGCGCACGTATGCAAATTTACGAGAAGTTCGTCAGTTGCATACGTAGCGGCCTGGCTGTCCTACATTTTGATAACATGAACGATCTTTGCGTCGTCAAACTCATTGCTGCTAACACTGCTGCGGCGACGATTATGGGTCTAGATGTAGGCAAGGATCTCGGAAGGGCCATTCTGGAGATCTACCCAGGTATGGAAATAAATATCTTGGAATCTCTTACTGAGGTAATTCATTCAAGAAGGGCAAGAATAGTAGGAAGAATTAAAAGTGAATCTGAGCCCAAAGTGGCTTTTTCCATCCTATCCTTTCCATTGTCAAGCAACTGTCTTGCCTTGGCTTTCACCAGGGTCGATCAGGTCAGAAAGGACCAAAAGGGGCTATTTGGAAAAGAGGAGCATTTACATGATGATATTCCAGAGCCAATCGAGGTGACTCTGGAAATCCCTGAAGGAAGGCACGTCTGGCCCGTGCGGGAATGCAAGAAAGCAGAGTCTGGTCCTGCGGAATAGTCAAGACGAGGGAAAAACGAGGGCGAAGGCCCTATAAGTGTTTTCTTCGTTCTTTTCTCTAGCCAGATTTGGTTGGGACATCGCCAGCTTTCGGACGAACAAGAAGTAAAGGAGAATAGAAACCATGAATCGTAGTTCAAAGCTAACATGCGCTTCTAGCTCCGCCCTATGAAATTGAGCTTGCGGAAGAACATTCTGGGGCAATGGCGGAATCGCAAATACATGTTTCTGAATTCTCTGAAAAGCAAGGAATCTGAATGATACGCGTGTGCGTCCCTAGTCTCGCTTCTTCGAATTATGACCTGAGCCATGTCGCAACGTTCTAGACTACGCTTCCCGTGTCCCAAGACAGCATTTCATCCTGCTACCAAGCTAGACCGGAAGCAAACAGTCCAGCAAACGAATTTGGGAATAGCCACGTACACTGTGCGTAACTTACTCAGAATTCGTGATGTTGGTGGAACAGGGTGTTCTGAGGTAGCTTTGTTACAAGACGAGAGAAGAAAAGTGGATGGTGTTCATGAATCGATTTTAGGCATATTTCGGCAATAGAAGGATGGTTTAACTGTCTTGCAGGCATCCTTCCATTTGTAGAAGTCCAAGCAGGGGCTGATGGAGTTGATGGAGAAAGTCGAGGCGCGGTCAGGAAATGCGCATTGTGTGATACTAAGCTATAATGGAACACTTTTTTACGTATCCACGGTTCGCGTTCATCTCTGTGAAGGAGGCACGAAGCATAAGGCGACATTCTGTGCCAGAGAAGCAAATGATGGAACATCGAAGGAATTGGCCATGGAAATACCTCAAAACCTATACGAAGTCTTGTTAAGATACGTCGGCTTGAATAACCCTGATCTCATACTCGTTTTACAGGCCCAGGGTGACGAATTCAAATGGGGTTTCACTAGCGAAACTTGGCTCAAACAGTATTCATGCAGAGACAATTTCCGAAAGTGTGTTGTCTAGCTCGACTTTGAACATGTGAAGCGCACGGAAAAAAAGGCGACAAGACTCTGCCAGCGTGCGCGGAAATAGCCCGAGGATGCAACGTTATAGATGAAGTACGGATCGAGAAAGTTCAGCTTGCATTCTGATCTGGGATTCATAACCTATTTATTCGCACAAGGACACTTTTTCTAAGAAGAGAGGAATTTGATTGTCTATTTGCAAGTATACTGAACTAGTGCGGAAGGGAAAATCTTTCTCGGTGATGTGAGTTGCGAATTGGGTTCTTTGTCTGGGAATATCCACCTGCACTCGTCGGTGGTTTGGGCACGTATGCAGAGTATATAACGCGTCAATTCGTTGCCATGGGCAACGACGTGACAGTGTTCACCCTTAACCCGGGAAACCTGAAAACCCGTGAAATCCTGAAGGGCGTAGAAGTTCACAGACCCTTGATCGCCGACGCAAGCAATGTTTTCCCGATGTTCGTCATCGACGATCTGAAAAAGTGGGGCACAAACATACGCATGTTCAATGACATATTCATCTATAATATTCTCAGCGCCTCAAAATTCATAAATAGCATGCTGAAAAAGGAAGGCTGCAACTTCGACGTAGTCTGTGTACACGACTGGCTGAGCAGCATATCCGGCCTCATGGTCAAGAACGAGACAAAAACACCAGTGGTTTTTCACGTCCACAGCACCGAGTGGGGTAGGGCAGGAGGGCAGGGATCAGAAGTCGTCTCACACCTCGAATGGGCAACATCCCAGAAAGTGGACAAGATCGTAACTGTCAGCCATGCCATGCATGAAGACTTGGTCAGACACGGATGGCCAAAATCCAAAATAAGCGTAGTCTGGAACGGCGTGGACCCTGAGTATTATAACCCAAGAAAATGCAAACCCGAAGATGTGGAAGCAATCCGTAACCGGTACGGAATAAAACCCGACGAAAAAATGGTTTTGTTCCTCGGAAGGCTCACCTGGGTTAAAGGAGTCACGGACCTCGTTCAAGCAATGCCCACAGTGCTAGCAGACTATCCCAACACCAGACTGGTCATTCTCGGAAAGGGTGAACAACAGAATGACATTGTTGAAACTGCAAACAGACTCGGAATAAGCGAAAAAGTTGCTTGCAGGTTTGAATTCGTACCCGAAAAAGAGCGTATCCTGCACTATGCAGCAGCAGACGTCTGCATTTTCCCATCCACATACGAACCATTCGGAATAGTAAGCCTAGAAGCCATGTCGATGGAAAAACCCATAATCGTCGGAGCCCAAGGCACAGTTGGATTCAGAGAACAGGTAATTCCCACCGGGCCAGACCAGAACGGAGTCCACGTAAACGGTGGCAACCCGTCCGATATCGCATGGGGCATCAAAGAAACCCTATCTGACCCCGAAAGGGCCATAGAATGGGGAATAAACGGCAGAAAAAGAGTGATTCAATACTTCACGTGGCGAGAAGCTGCAGAACAGACACTTCGAATATATGAGACGGTGGAACATCCGCGAGGGCACGAGGAATTCAAACTCGTCGATTTGGTCGAGAAACTGACAAGATCATGAAAAAGCAAAATGACTTTGCACGCGTCCCCCCTCATAGTCTATGACCCATAGACATAGAACGTTCTAGACAGAAAGACGCGATCAAGTGCAGGCGTCGCCATAGTCGTTGCGCGTCCGAAAGGTTTATTAAATCTCACTACTACATACATTGTAGTGAAGGGCTGCCGACAGGCTTGGACTAGGCTTGTAGACTTGAGTCCTGACTTGCTTGTGATCCTCGAATCCCGGTCTTGTCGTGCATCGCGGCTCTTGACGCAGCTTGAAGCTCAGTGTTGGCAGCCCCCGGGCAAGATGCACTGTAGGTCTTATCCTTCACATTCAGTTCCTGGTTTGAAGAAAAACTGCAAAAACGGAGGATCCATGCTTAATCGCTGGTTTTGATGAACGCCTTCAGGGTTGAACATTCATAAACTGGTTACGCTAGATTGCGCGCATGTTGGAAAGCTTTTCGACTATGTCAATCATTTCTTGATCAACGCTGACCGTTCGGGCAATGTTGGTTAGGGTAATCAAACCTATCAGCTTTCCATTCTCCACGATGGGGAGCTTCTTGATCTTCCTCTTAAACATGAGTCTGGCAGCTTCGTGGATTTCCATGTCAGGGTTTCCCACGACAAGCTTCTGTGTCATGATGTCCGAAACAGCCAGTTTCCTAGGATCCTTTGCCTTCTCCAGGACTTTCTCCAGAAGATCTCTCTGAGTTACAATCCCTCTTGCTTCCCCATTGTCCTCGATAATCAAACATCCTATGTTATTCTTGTTCATCATTTTCACTGCATTGTCGACAAGGGTACAGGAGTTTACTTTCACCACTTCTTTAACCATGATGTCTTTGGCCTTCAAGAAGTCCGCCGATAGGGAAATCATTCAATTATTCTTTTAAGGAATTGTGTGTAACAGGACCCTACTATCAACGGAATGGGCGCTGCCTACGTGATCTTGTTGCGTGTCTCGCTACATATGCCCTTCTTCTTATTAGAATCATACAGAAATCAAACCTGAGGATAACCTATGCTTAGCGCGTGCGCTCACATAAACGGCGACATTACATCGGATGTGTGTAAAAAGGGGACAGGGATCAGCTCTCGAAAGTATTTCTCATGACGCACAGCCTCCCACTCTCCGACGCCAACGTTTCAAGCGGTCAGAAGCTGGACAGCACGCGCACGAACTTCGCGCCAAAGATCCCGTGTGGCGAATACAAACACGCTGAAGTGCGCCAGAAGATAATGGCAAGTTTCGCCTCTTCACCTAGATCTTTCACGGCACAGAAAATCTTAATTCACTATGCTTAAATCAAAGTGTGCTGTTAACTTCCGAAGACGAATCCTAAGTCGTTAATCCGACGCAGCGGGGTGGGGTAGCCAGGATTAACCCGCTGGGCTCATAAAAGCTCAGTTGCTTTGAGAAACCCAGAGATCAGTAGTTCAAATCTACTCCCCGCTACCAAAGCCTACACGAAACTTCTCTTCACAAAAGCTTACGTCATCTTCTCGCACCTTTAGGCTTCAGAGCGCTTGAAATATCCGCTTCCTTCAAATCTCTCAAGATGCTTGATACTTGATCTAACACTAGAAGGAAATCAAAAGTATTAATACCTCAACGTTCCAAACCCTAATGTGACTTACTTTGCAGATTGATGCCATAGAGAACTCTTTGCTTCAGGCCACGATTAATCCGTTCCTCAAACGGATAATCAGCCTCATAGACAAGGAATGCCCGAGGGACGGAAATCTTCTCTTAAACTCTCTAAAAGACTTTTGGGCGAACCGATTTCTCTATGTCCAACATGTAAGAGTGTAAGCAAAGCTGGCTAGACACTTTTACAGACTTGGAAGCAGCTTCCTACGAGTAGACAAGGACTTTATGCGAAATCAGTTTCTGAACGACGAATTCGGAGAAGCCTGGTTCAGAGGGTTCGACCTCATGATGAAGGGTGTAGAGAAATATGGCGTACGCATACCTTTTACGCCCGCAGGACCCTTCGAAATCGTTTGGAACGTTACTTATCAATGCAATCTGAGATGCAAACACTGCTACGAGAACGCTGGCCAGAAACGCCCAGAACTCTCCACGGATGAAGCCAAACAAGTGTTAGACAAAATCGCAAAGCTGTCGGGCATCGGTCTGCCAGCGCTGTCCTTCAGCGGCGGTGAACCACTTGCGAGAAAGGACTTTTTTGAACTTGCAGCCTACACGAGAAAACGTGTGGGCTACTTAAGCATCGCCTCAAATGGCACATTGATTACTCGTGACAACGCAAAAAGAATCAAGGATGCTGGGGTCGATTACGTTGAGATAAGCATCGATGGAACAACGCCCGGGGTTCATGACTCGTTCAGAGGCATCCCAGGCGCGTTTGAAAGGGCGACAGATGGTGTAAAAAACTCTCTTGAAGAGGGCGTGGACACTTGCATCGCAACCGTCTTGCACAGGGACAACATAAATGAGCTGAACAAGCTTATCGGACTATCGAAACAGTTGGGCACGAGGTTCATGCATTTCAACTACATTCCCACGGGAAGGGCAAAGGCTCACGTTGAACTGGACTTGACTCCCAACCAGAGATACGAAGTGCTTGAAACCATCGGCAAAGAAATAGTAGGGCTTTACATGCAAAAGAAAGGAGAGGAAATCAAGTGGGGAAAATCGGACATCAAGGTTGACAGGTTCTTCAGCACATGTCCCCAGTACGCCAGTGTTACAAAAGAGCTGTCACAAAGGCAGGGTGGAAGGTTTATGGTGGAAGCTCACTATGCGACGAAGCAGGGTGTTGAGAACGTCGCTAACTTCTTAGGTGGATGCGGTGCTGGACGGCTGTACTGCTGCCTCGAACCAAACGGAGACATAAAACCCTGTGTCTTTTTCCAAACGTCCAAGGAAACAGTTCTTGGAAACATGCTGAAGGACAGCTTCGAAGAAATATGGGACACAAATCCGCTACTGTGGAAACTTCGCATAAGAGAAGACCTTGAAGACTGTTCAGTGGACGGAAAGAAAGTGGGCTGCGGTGAATGCCCGGACAAGTACATATGCGGAGGGTGCAGGGCCAGAGCCTACAGCTACTTTGATGGCAACGTGAAAATGCCGGATGTCGGCTGCATTCACAATCAGCCTCTGTGGGAAAAGATATCTAACTCAAGGAACTAGCGTGAAAAGAAAAATTAGATATCTGCGCCAACAGTCGGCGGACTCACGCCTTTCCTTTCTCTTCCTTTCCGAAATAGGTGGTCCATTTGAGTTTGCGCGCGTCTCTCCTCAAAAATAGGGAGCTTTTTCTGCACTTGCTTGAACAGAACCACAGAATCGATCCGTCATTCTTGATGAACATCATGCCGGTGCCCGCTGGGAATTCGCTGCCACAGAATGAACATTTTCTAGGCCTCGGCATCAGCCATCTCTCCGAATAATCTGGATGCGAGCTTATCTGTTAATCTTCTTTGCTTCTCTCTCGGTTTCCCTGAGCATCAAAAGGTCCTGGATTCGCACGGGCCCTTTCACGTTGCGCGTTATAATGCGACCCTTGTCCTTCCCTTCAAGGATGCGTATTCTGACCTGCGAGATCTCGCCCGTAACACCAGTGCGTGCGATTACCTGAATCACTTCTGCCGGCGTAAGCTCTGCCTGCTCAGCCTCTCTCTCCTCTCTGCTCATTAGGTCGTTCCTCTTCTCAACTGTTCAACTCTCGTGACAATCTCTTTTACCAATCCCGCGGCGTCTCCTTCTTTGACGATGCACGCCGCTCCAGCAGGAACGTCAATACCTATGGCACTGCCAATCTTTTCCTTGCTCGGAACGAATATGTAGGGAATTTTCCTCTCTTCACACAGCAAAGGCAAATGGGCAACGACTTCCGGTGGCTGTACATCTTCAGCTATCACCACAAGTTTGGCCTGAGCTCTTTCAATAGCCTTCGTCGTCTCATTCGTGCCTTTCCTAACTGCACCTGTCTTAGCGACTATTTGCAGGGCTTCATAGGCGGCATCTGCCAGCTCTTTTGAAACTTCAAACTTCACATAGAATGGCTTGGACATAAGCCTCTCCCTTCAAATGCACAGTCTAATCAACAGTTCCTATTTAAGAAGGTTTCGACCCCAGTTAGCGGGCGCGCATGCGTATTCCTGAAACGGTTAAGAATGGTGTTTATTTCTTTTTCGCGGGGTTTGAGTATAGGAAAACTCTTCGTGTAGGGTCTGCCCGAGCTCCCATGATATGCCATGCCTCAAAGCGGCCAAAATTTGCCTATCAAACAAGTCCATACCAGATGCTAACAAGCATGAGAAGAACATAAACCGTTTTACACAAACTCGAGAAAAAACATGCGCGTCACGGCACACTAAACCCGATAAAGCATATTTGGCTCCAAATAGAGGGGCCTACACCCGTTGCGCGCACACACAAAAACAACACGAAACAAGAACACTGCTCAGCCTCACTACACCTAAAAACCGAATTCAGGAACACACATGCACGCTACTAATTGTACAGAGAGACAACCCAAAGGAGCCAGAGCCAAAACCATAGCTTTGAAACCTCAAGCAGACTCCGAGCGCGCACGAAAACTTGAGGGGACAGCCTACTTCGGAAAAGAAGAAAAAGGAAAACCCTGACAACCCTTCATGCAGTGCCCGTTTTCCTTCTATACATTTTTCTTTGGCAAATAAACGGCACAAAGCAGTCCGAAGTACGTGGGTACCTGATAAGATAACAGACGCCCAACCATTTCAGTGTGATTCAGAATGCCCTGCAATATGGCCAATTGCCAGAGGCTATCAGGCTTCGCATCTTCGACAAACTGCGGCGGTAAGCTAAGCAGCGGAACCAAATCATTCTTCAAAACAGCGTTCCTAACTTCTTCGTCATACTTCGCAGATGCCAAATGAAAGCCATACGGACCCTTAGCATCGTGAGCGTGACCTTGGTCAGCGCTTGCCACGAAAGCAATCTTCCTGCCTGAAGCCTCAGCGGCCTCGGCGACCACGCGTCCGAAACGCACAAGGCTCTGCAACGGAATTTCCCTTGAAGGCGTGACTATCACAACATTAGGCCCTGCCTGACCCTGCCCAACAAGAAACCATAGCGGTATCAGTGTACCCCAATCCATAGGCATACAAGAAGCTTCACCTTCGCTAGCACCATAGTTGACACCTACGACAGGAAGCGCAAGCTTCCTTGCGCTTTCCAGGATCTGCCTTGCCAGTTGTCGATCACATTTACAGCGAAGTCTAATCGTGTTGCCGTTGGCCTCCAACTTTCCCTCAGCAAACTCTGCAGTTACAACGCCTACAGTTCCCTCCAAACGCATATTATGCGGCGTGGCTAAAACAATCGTGTCAGGCTTATTCTGCTTCATCTCCTTCCCCAGCTGTTCCATCCCCCTGCGGGTCTCAGCAAAAGCTTCAAGCATGTCCCCAGCCAATTCTGGAATGGCCTCCGCTCCATGCGGTGCAATGCACGCAAAAACCACACTCATCTTCGCCATCCACCACGGATATTGTCCACGAACCTCAAAGTAATAAACTAGTGGTATTCCGGTTCTGTTAACTCTTCGGGTCTTGCATGGATAAATGTTTGTCCATGTTAACCAAAGGGGCTTTTCTGCGAAACTTCATCTATTTTTACAATAGACGATATGTCCATAGATCCATCGAGCATATGTACCCCAATTTGGTAGCAACGACTTACACTAGGATACTTCGGTTGAATCTGTCTAATGAGTTCGGCGATTTTTTGAGCATGATATAGACAACTATCGTCAACTCTAGTAAACTCAGTAGATGGTCTGATTGTTTTGTTAAAATTAACTATGATGTCTTTAACCTCCTCTTCTTTTGCCTCGTATGGACAAATGGCTGCTACTTTATTCTCTTCCCATCTTGCTAGCCCATCTCCCAATGAGGGATGAACCACATCAAGTCTAAGCTTTGGGATTTCATTCAAAAGTGTTATGTAACTGTATATCCATCCTGTTAGCCCAATGTCGTCTTCAGTAATTGAAAAAAGAATCTTAGCAGACTTGAAGCGTTCTTCTTTAATTATCTCATAGATTTGGTCTGTGTTGGTAATAGTTTCTTTTTCAAGTCTAGTTTTCACGGCATTAAGCAAGTCAGTTCTTCCAGCTCCAGTAATCAATCCGCAACTCGTTTTTTGAATTTTCACGGAATTATCGGTATAACCTATTATTTGTTTTGCTTGATTGAAGAAAACAGTTCGCGTGTCCGCAGCCAGAAGAACATAGTTCCCAAAATTGATTCCTAATGCGATTGTCATAGTATTCAGAAGAGTTCTAACACAGAGCTACTAAAAAACATAAATGAAAACACACGGTTCGAGCACGCATTTTTCTGATGGTGTGTGCAGGGTTCTGCTTATTTCGGCTGAAAATTTACCAAGAGCAAATAATGATATTAGCGAGCACTGTCTAAGCATGTTTGTTACTTTTATTAAGGTCGACCTATTCCAATCATACGAAGTGCCTCCACCCGCATTTATGGTGACAGTAAATGAATAGAAAATTGTTTAATCTTGCGAAAAGTTCTGCATTGGTTTTTGCTCTTGGTTTTCTTCCAGTTCCCTTCTTGATTCATGTGGGTTATGCTCCCTTGCTTGTCTGCAGTTTTTCTATGGCACTCATGCTTTTGTGGTCTGATGGACTGTTGACGTTATTTTCAATACGAAAAGGAGCTACCGAAATCAATCCCATCATAAACTTCCTAAACAACATAGCTGGAGAAAAAAGGGGAGTTTTGTTGTCTAGGGTTGTAGGTTCAATTTTTCCATTAGTCGGCTTGCTGGAAAGGAATCTCTATTTCACTTTGGCGATTTCGTGGGTGTTCGCTGCGGTGATTTTTCTAAATTCTGCAACTCTACTCTCGGTACTTGCCGAAAATATAGATGCAAAACAGACCTACCACGCCAATGAATAGCAACCAATACTGAGGCGCTAAAAGCGATCCCACAGCGGAAGCAACTATCCATATCGTCCCGATTGCAAAGCAAGCTATTAAAAACACTAGAGCTATGTTATGCCAGCTCACATCGTCCTCACTCATCTTGAACCTTCACCTCTCTCCAAATTGTTTCTTTTACTGGCTAAGAAAGGCTGGCAACGCTTCTAGCCCTCTGATCGGTCGCCCCTCAAAACACAAGTTTTAAATGTGCAATTATGCACATTTCTACTTGCGAAATCTGAGAGAGTGGCGATGACCCTTTGGCTAGGAGAGTCACCCGCCTCGTTTATAGCCATTTTAACAGTAGTACAGCTTACATATTTAAGATTAACTGTAATCGCACTAGTATGACCAAAACGACGCGAGAATCCTTTGCATGTTGGTGAAACTTAGTGTGCATGATGATGCTGTACAACATGGTCAAAGGATTTTCGCTCATGCATGAAATCTGCTTCTCACTGGGAGTTAGAACTGTGTCGATTTTATTTTATTACAAAACGGCATAGACAGTTAACTATATATTGCCGATGTTACAACACACTCTACAAGTGTGATTCACGTTGGAGAAGCCTCAAAAGATGAAGATTGTAAGTGTCAAGGAGATTCCTTTCAAGCTAAAGAAAAAGGGTGATGAGTGGTTACAACAGATTCTAAAGATACCTCCTGGCAAGGCTTGGGTACTTACAGAGGAAGAGGCGGGCATACAAGCTGCATCACTTAGAATGATGGTGGACAGACTGAAAAAGATTGGAGAACTATCAGATCATTACAAGCTAACACAACGTATGATTAAAGGCAAGGTTACGGTATACATCATTAACACTGCAGAGGAAAAGACAGAGTTGGTATGACATACAAAATTACAAGTTAAGAGTAGACGACCGATAACAGAGAACATGAACGCATACCGCAGGGTTATGGCCACGGTGTTGGGCGTGCCCAATAGCACTAGCGGTATGGTATGCCAGCTATGGTGGCGGGCTGTTTCTGTTTCTCTGTCGGCATACGTCTGCCCTTATTATAGAGTCTCTTCGTATAAAAGTTTATTCCTCGGTACATACTTCAGTATATGAGTGGGAATAGACGCCTGAATATACTTCAGCATACGCCTATTTGCCTTCACGTTCTACTATGAGCTTGCTCCCATCAATTCTAACAGTGATGATCTCGCCCACTTTAAAGGGAAAGTTACTGTCTTCGATTAGGTCTTTCTGCAAATAGATTGTGTGCCTAGAACCAACTCTACTGATTTTTGTCTTCACTTGACGCACCACTTTGAGCACCGTCGCATATACCTAAGTATGCAGACTTATTTAAATCTTTATACACGTGAGTTTATACCACGGTGTAGAAACTGTTATATACTTGTGTGTACATTAGTATATACCACGGTGTAAACCGATGAGAACCTCAAACACACGCAAAATCCGTGCGTACTCTCTCCTAGCTCACGGAAAGGTTGACAAGATAAGCGATTTTGCTTATCGTGTCTGGTCTCAGACTGAGGAAGGCAAACACTACATTGTTGTTAGGGAAGGGCTTGAGTGGAGATGCGAGTGTCCAGATTTTGTTTTCAATCATGTGGCTTGCAAGCACATTCATGCGGTTGAACAGATTAGGTTAAATGAGCAAGTCGCATTTCCTTCTGAGAAAGAGGGTGAGAACCTATGCAAAGAAGTGGAATCACCAGAGTCGGTTTGTAAATTCTGTGGCTCCGAGAACATCGTGAAGAGAGGGTACAGAAGCACTCAGAACGGAAAGGTTCAACGGTTCTTCTGCAACAACTGCAAAAGAAAATTGAATGAAGGCTACTCCTGAAACAATCACGGTAGCTCTAGATCTGTACTTCAAAGGAATCAGTATGAGGGCAATCGTTGACCACATAAAGCAGTTTTATGGAGTAGAGGTTAGTCATGTGGCGATTTACAAGTGGATTCGCAAGTACGTTTCGATGATGAAGAAATATTGTGATCAGCTAGTTCCTAGAGTTAGCGGAATTTGGCACAGTGACGAAATGGCCTTGAACATAAAGGATTTGGACAATCACGACAGCTTGAGATGGGCTTGGAACGTGATCGACAACAAAAGTCGGTTCTGGCTTGCTAGTCAGATAACGGAGAAGAGGGAAATTGCTGACGCTAGGAAAGTGTTGGCTCAAGCCTCGACACTTTCGCAAACGAGACCTATGGCCGTTGTGACTGATGGATTGAGAGCTTATCAGGACGCGATACCCAAGGAGTTCTTCACTATGAAGGGGCCAAGGACTCAGCACGTTAGGATTCCGAACATTAGAGACAGGTCGAACAACAACATGGTTGAAAGACTTCACGGAACGATTAGGCAGAGGAACAAGGTTATGCGTGGACTAGATGATACGGAAACAGCACAGACAATGATGAATGGACTCAGAATCTACTACAACTTCATGAGACCTCATATGGCACTAGATGGAAAAACTCCAGCACAAGAAGCAAGAATCGTCGATAGTTCAAAACCCGAGAATTGGCTCTCCCTAATCAAGAAGGCAAGTCAACACCAGATGTTTGAGGCACAGCCCAAGGACTCTCGCTAGAAGCTCAAAAGTAGGTTATATAACTGTGATTTCGATACTACCAAATTTTGGATCTGAAGAAAGATGGGCGAAGCTTTTGTCTGCGGTTATTAGGCCATCTGCAAAAAACCCTAATGCGAGAAAAGCATGAACTAGGTCAATCCATCCTAAGCCCTTGTAGGTGTAATGTTCAAAAGAACCGTTACAAATTTGGCATCTGTAATACTTCTTGGCAATTCCGAAATAGTCCTTCGAGTAATCATAGACATCTTTCATCATTTGTTTTAGATCGACTGGAGTAAAATCGCTAAAAAGAATTAGTCCCTGATCTTCCATTTGAGTAAGAACTTGTAGCAGGTCTTTGATTTTTGTGTCAGATTCTCCTTTTAGATATAAGTTCTGTGATATTGTGTCCAACAAATCAAGTTTTGACTTATCTGTTCTTTCAGTAACTCTGCGCCTAATGACATCTATAACCTCCATTAATGTTAGCATAGAAACCAACCCGATAATTTTCTTCTTCATTATGTCGTCTTCGATTATTCTCCTTGCATCATTGTAGAATCTGTCTGTTGGGCCTAACTGATATGACAATATAATTGAAGAGTCAAGATACTTGACTGGCAAAGTCACGAGCGTTTCCTCAACGTCCTGACTAACTCTACTGCATCTTTTTCATCAGAGTATTTTGAAAGAGAACCATCAAGCAAAGAAAGATCGACTCTCTCATCGGTTATTTCTGGCAAAGAGTATTCATCTCGAAGTTTCTTTGATAATGTCATGCTTTGTCTCGTTATCATATTACGAATGATCAACTTTTTTGCGGAAAAAGGTTGTTCTGCAGAATTTTCTTTCACGATAGGTCTTATTTGAAGTTGGGTCGTGATTTCAGCCATAAAACCGCTATCTCTAAGAAAAGCCAAGAGTTCGGCCCATTTCTCGGGAAGCTGTTCTCTTTCGCTCTTTTTCTCAAACAGTTGACTGTAATTGGCCATGTTTAGCCCTTCAAGATGCTCAAGAACTCGTTACAGTCTTTAATTGAGTCTTGAACCAACTTAGCTAATTCAATAGTCGCGGGGGAAGTCTTAAACTTTGTTATCAATTCGATTTTTAGAAGATTTTTCTCCATATCTTCAAGTATATCATAACTTTGTTTCTTGTCAGTAGATTCTTGTGATACCATGATTTCCCGTAGTCCAAATGTAAATTCATTTCTTTGGCTCTTCAATTTCTTTACTAGGGGAAAGTCAATTTCACTAACGAGGTATTCTTTTAGAGGAACTTCAAATCTAGCAGTCAATTTTACATTTGCGCTTTCAACGACTTTGGCACTTGCCCCTAGAAAGACACCGAGAAACAGATTGAAATTTGATTGTGCCTCACGAAGAATTTCCTCTCGGGGAGGTTGCGCTTCTTTCTCTGGCGGGATTGATGTCTTATGAACCTTGAAGTCCATTTGAAGAGTGATTTTCTTGGATGACACGAATATGTTGTATCCTCGACCTGATCTCAAGCCCTTCCTAGGCATTTCGTCAAGGGTTTCGCTTATTTCAATAGGTAACGAAAATTCAGTCTTCATATCGCCTAATTTTATGTTGTCAATTGCTCTGTCAATTTTTTCCCATTCAGATTCGTATTTAGTGGTTATTTCCAAAATCAGAAAATTAGCATCTTCGTCTCTGAGCATCATGTAAACTCCAACATAGTTTCATTCTTCGCTTTCAGTATAAATCGTTTGTCTGTCGCAAAGAAACACTCTCATTCTAATTTAGGGCAACATATATTCGTAACGGTAGAAAAAAGCCCCGCGGGTTAACAAACTTCTTTAAGACCCTAAGAGTTAACAGAACCGGTATTCCTAAAATGGGAAAAAATGGTCTCAAGCCCCTTCTTACATGTACAGGTTTGCCATGGATTTGTTTGATGAGCGTGTTGCCCAGGGAATAAAACCATTTTGCACCATTTTCGGAACACACATGCGCGCCCGAACCAAATGTTACATGTTCAGCACTCTGGTCAGTATGAAAGTCAGTATGAATATCAGTATGAATCCAGCGGTACACGTAATTATTGTGAGTGTTACAGGATTCTTCTCATGCGCTGTTGGCAGGAGGTCACTCGCTCCTAGATATAGGAAACCGCCTGCAAAGAAAGGCAGAAGGAGCACTATGTAATACGGCGGCAACTGAATAAAAAGTGTGACAACTGCCCCCAGAACTGGGGCAACTGCGTCCAAGAGCAGCATCCTCAAAGAATTTCGCAGTGAGTTGCCAGAATTCAGCATCACAGTGACCGTACTCAGCCCGTCAGTGAAGTCGTGGCATATGACTGCAAATGCAATTATGATGCCAACGTGAATATCAGCTTCAAGACCGAACCCAATTGCCAAGCCGTCTATGAAACTGTGAACTGAGAGTTCTGATGTTGCAAAGACTCCACCCAAAGGGTGCTTCACTTCAACGTATTCGCCATCTTGGCTGAAAACATGTTCATTTATCATTCTGGAAACGATGTAGAGGAAAAGGAATCCGACAACCGTAAGAGCCATCACGTCTTCAAGATCTACACTGGCAGATTGGGCGAGCTTGAAAGTCTGTGGTAGTACATCAAGCAAGGAAGTTGTAATCAGTACACCAGCTGCAAAGGCTCCCAGAATTCCGATGTTCTTCCGATGTCGCGCTGCGAAAATCCCGCCGAACATTGTGGAAAAGCAAGTAATGACAGCCAAGAGAATTGCATCAAAGTTCATATGAGCATTAGGTTCTGAGACTGAGCTACTTAACGGTTTTTGTGACCGAAGTATTTTCCACTCTTTAAGTTCTTGTACTATATGCAGAATAAACTTCCGAAGGCTCTATGTGTAATGTTTAAGGCTGTTCGCCTAGTGAAAGGAAAGATCAGCGCGCGCTGGATGAGCGGAGCCACTAGCGTTTTCTTTTTCCTTGCATGTACTCTTCCACAGACTGTTTTGCCATGGAGTCTGGCACCTGGATGGGCGGATGCTTGAACGCATAGGAGGATATGCTGAGCAGCGGCCCGGCTATCTTGCGGTCCAGCGCTATCCTCACTGCTCGTATTATGTCAATCACAACGCCTGCACTGTTAGGCGAGTCCTCAACCTCAAGCTTCACCATCACCGTCAACGGCCTGTCCCCGAACTTTCTTCCTTTCAACCACAGATAGCATACCTTCTTGTTCCCCAAGAAAGGCACGTAGTCCGAAGGCCCAATCCGCGTGGGCAAATCGTACGGCACGAGACTCGTAACCGCCTCCGTCTTGCTTATACGCTTTGTCTTCAAACGCTCCTCAACCGTCATGTTCAAGAAATCCGTGTCCCCGCCCAGATTCAACTGGTAAGTCTCGTCTATAATCACGCCCCTATCGACGCAAAGCTTGGCCAATGCCCGATGCAATATCGTTGCGCCCAACTGACTCTTGATATCGTCGCCCGCAATCGGAAGCCCCTTTTCCTCAAACTTCTTGCCCCATCCGAAGTCTGAACCGATAAACTCCGGCATACAATTGATAAAAGCACAGCCAGAGTCCAATGCTGCCTGAGCATAGAACCGCGCTGCATCATGACTTCCAACCGGCAGATAGTTAACGAGAATCTCCGCCCTCGACTTCTTCAACACTTCAACAACATCCACCGGCTTGACTTCACCGTTCTTGTAAACGCTGAAGACTTCTTTCATGTGGTCAGCCACACCGTCAAGGACGGGGGCAGATGAAACCTTCACTCCCAGTTTCGGCACGTCCGCGAATTTGGCACAGCAGTTCGGCGCTGTGAATATGGCCTCAGACAAATCTTTTCCAATCTTGTTCTTGTTAACCTCAAAAGCCGCAACAAACTTCACGTCCCTAACGTGGTATCCGCCAAAATTAACATGCATCAAACCCGGCACCGTCACGTTCTCCCCAGCATCCTTGTAATACTGCACTCCTTGAACCAGCGCTGACGCCGAGTTTCCCACGCCTACGAGCGCCACTCGAATTTCTGGCAAAACAAACTACTCCTTAAGGTATATCAGTCTAAGCGTTTAACAATCGTCTGCTCTATAACTTTTTCTAAGAAGCGCAAACAGTTTGAAGAAAGTGAATTTGCAGTATTTGAGCCAGACACCACACTTCTAGTCTGACAAAGCGCTTCTTAGAGACTGTACCAAATGCTGGAACACCCCGTTCCAATGCTTAGCATAATATCGCTCTGAACGCAATTATTAATGCGATGATGTTATATGCAAGGTTATATCGAGAAGCGCGCACTAGGCCACAAAAAGCCGACAAAGCACTTGTTCACTCATGGTTCTTCCACAATATTAATCAAAGACTTACTCTACATGTTTAATTGGGGTGGAAAGAATGAAGGTTCATAGAACCAACGTTCTGATCCTACTGACTTTGCTGAGTTTACCTTTGTTCTCATCTGTTTCGAGAATTGTCAGCGGCGCGGGAACTTCTTTCGACCCGTCCAGCATAAGCTATTACGATGCCGTCAAAAAGGCTCTCAACCTCACACATGATCAAGAGACGATGCTTGCGAATAACGGGTTCGTCGTAGTCGAAGCCCCAAACACAACAGTGGACTACATGTACACGCCTGGCATGCGGTTTGAAGACTTCTACTATACAGAAGTCTACGGAAACGACTTGCCAGTGTTCGTCACAACCGACTCGATTCTTCACCTCTTCCACGTGGTCTTCGACTGTTCCGTCAGGATGCTTGAACAAGATGCCTTCTATCCGATGATCCTTGAAGTCTCACAATACGCCTTCAACGCGTCGTTGAACGATTACAACACGATGGCGCATGACGGCTCCCTGAAGTACTGGGCAGTCAGGAATTCGACCGTATACTTTGCTGTGGGTCTGTCTCTGATAACTGGTCAGAACGTGACCCTGCCACCCGAGCTTTCTGCTGACGAGTCGTTCTATCTGGGTCAGATTTACAGTAACGAGCTCCAGTTCGTCAAGGCAGGCACGTGGAATTTCCCAGAAAGCCCTTACGCCGCAGAGGTTCAGTACGATTTCACTCAGTTCAAGGTGCGAGGGCATTACTTGGGTGTGCCCGAGCTTGAGAGGTATTTCCGCACCTTCATGTGGTACGGCAATTATCCAATTTTCGTTCCGCGCAACGACGAAAGTTACGATTGGGCAGTCAGCCACATAGATGATGCGGCCATCGTCTACATGAGAGACCTGCTCAAATCGAGCCAGCAATATTATGACGAGTGGGTTCTAATGTACAACGTAACCAGCGCCTTGATAGGTGAGAGCGACTCCATAAACCTGCTAAGCCTAGAGACAGCTCTTCACAACGTCTTCGGAGACGCGGGACAATACTTGGACCTTGTCGCCGCACAAGGCGGCCTGGCAAAACTGAGGCAGGAACTGGGCAAACCCGAGTATCACCAACAGATACTGTCACAGGCTCTGTTGTCAAACTTTCCCGTACCGCTTCCGCGTTACCCGACCGTTTTCCAGTTCATGGGCCAACGCTACATACCAGACTCATACATTTTCCAGATGCTCACCTGGGACAAGGTAGACACCAACTCTACAGGAAAAAGACGAATCATGCCCGAAGGAGCAGACGTCTTCGCTGTTCTAGGCTCCCAACGCGCATACCAACTGGTAACACCAGATTTCAACTACACCGGCTACGCACAGAACCTACAAACGCTAAAGCAGACTTTCGATAACCTCACAGAACAAGACTGGACGGCCTCATCTTACATGGCATGGATGCACGCCCTTCAGAGCCTAGTTAACGTCGATTATAATGACACCCACCCGCAGTTCATGAGAACCCTTGCATGGCAAGATGAAAAACTAAACACCGCACTGGGAAGCTGGGCTCAACTCAGACACGACACACTACTCTACGCCAAACAAACGTACATTCCAGGCACCCTCTGCAGCTACCCAGAAGCTTTCGTTGAACCTAACCCCACATTCTACGCAAGAATGCAGCAACTGACCGAGAGAACATCAGAAGCAGTTAGCATCCTTCCTCCGAACGCTGCTACGCCTACTATCATGAATTCGCTAGAAACCCTGAACAACGCCACCCAAACACTTGAGACAGTTTCCACGAAAGAACTGGCAGGGCAACCACTTGTAGAAGACGAAATAAACTTCATAAAGCAGCTCGTGTACGGCTGCGGATCTGGCTCCCCCGTAGGATGGTACGTCAACACGATGCACATCATTGCCATGGCTGCAAACTACACTTCAATCCTAGATGTTCCGGTCATTGCCGATGTCGCCACGTTTCCTCCCGGCGACATTCTTGATCCCCCTCAAATACTGCACGTCGCCGACGGCTACGTGGAGGCAGTGGTAGTCTTCTATCCCAGATCCGATGGAACACTTGCGGCGGCAGTGGGACCCGTGTTCTCCTACTACGAGTTCAGACTCATCGGAACCACGAGGCTGAACGATGACGAATGGAAAACCATGCTGGCGTGGGACAACAGAACCCAGTATCTTCCCGAATGGCTCAGAGACGTCTACGGAACCAGCCTACCATGGCCCGCCCCAGAATACAACGCAATCATACTGGTCGTAATGATAATGACCACGACGATAGCCATAGCAGTGACGAAAGGAACCACAAAGGCCAAGAAGTATAGAGAGTTGTCAACCAAGACACGATAGCACGCCAAAACATTCGAAGAATAACAACCTTCCAATGTGAACAGTAGCTGCGCTTCTTTTTCCCACGCGTCCACCGCGCCCACGCGAAAGCCCCGAAAATCCGTCAACCCAATCTGCCAACATTCACCAAAGCATTGCCAGTTTTTTCCTTTCCGGAAACATGACAAGATTAAAAGGGAACTTAAACCAGATAGACAGCGAATAGAAAGGTGAGCTTTATGGAAGAAGGAGAAGCAGTCGTCAAGTATGAACCTTTCAAAGAAGTCGTAGTGATGGAAAAGGATGTCTTCCCAACCCCTGATGACATAGCAAGGTTTGCCTCCATCATCGCAGGCGGCAAAGCCGCAGGCCTGTACTGGGCTGAAGGCGTCATTTTCCTGTATTTTCCCCTTCCAGCGTCAACAGAAACCACGGCGAAAATGCTCGTTGAACACGGGCGAGTCTACTGGACTTTTCTCGGGTACTCTCTCATGCCCAAGTACCAGCCGATAATTGAAACTCGAGAAAAAATGATTGTGCCAGTAGTCGATATGTCCACCAACAAGCTCATGAAGACAGTTGCAACTTGGCTGAAAGAACAAAAATAGGCCCATCATCCACAATTTTCAGCCCGTCATTTCGGCGGTTCCATCATGCGGTGGGAAGCATTCTTGAAGACTCTGTGTTTGAGGGGCAAGGTTTTCTCGGGGAAGGGTGAAGGAGCCAAATTCATGAAGCTTTCGTGGGTGAAGAAACAGATTGAAGAAAAACTGGGTTTTGTCCCCTATCCTGGAACGTTAGACGTGAGAATTACCAGGGAAAGCGTCGAACTCAAAAGGGCGCTGGCAGAAGGCGGCGTGGATATCTTGCCCGCCGCAGGTTTCCACAGGGGAAAGTGTTACAGGGCTTCTTTCAAGACAGAGCTGTTGTGCGCTCTTGTCGTTCCAGAAGTTGCGGGCTACCCGGATAACGTGATAGAGGTTATTGGGCTGGAGAATCTGAGGGAAAAGTTTCATCTCTCAGACGGTGATCCCGTCGAAGTTAAGGTGATGTTTTGACGCTGATCCTTTTCCGTTTGCTTTGCAGAAAGTTTTGGGTATATTCTTCGAAGCACCCTTTTTTCTGCAGGTAACGCCCATATCTAACAAGACCGCTCATTGCTCTTGCAGCGTCCTCTGGTGACGAATAAGCTGGGATACCCTGCTTGTCAAACCTGGTGCGCGTGTGCATAGCCATTTCTGTTTCTCCGATGTCGCAGGCAACGATAGGCTTGTCGAACGAAGCCGTCATCTTCGCCACCTCGTCAATGTAGTCTTCCTGCACGGCTGGCGTCTGATGGAGGCCTAGCAGTATTATGCCGCAGATGTCTGGGTCTTGGAAAAGAACCTTAGTGGCCAATTCAAACATCTCATCGGTTCCTGAACCGGTTATATCCACGGGGTTAAGGTTTGACGCAAACTTGGGCAGTTTTCCCTCTACCTTCAGCTTCTCAAACTTCGCCACTGTTTTCTCAGAGAGACGTATCACGTTCAACCCTTTCAGCTCACTTTCGTCAACGGCCATTATGCCCGGACCGCCGGCGTCCGTGACTATTCCCACGTTTTTTCCGGCTGCAGGCGGCTGCATGGCCAAGGCTTTCCCCATGTGGAAAAACTCGTCCATGTCCTCCGCCCTCAAGATTCCTGTTTGTTCGAAAACAGCGCTGTAGATCCTGTCTGAACCGGCAAGAGCTCCAGTGTGTGAAGACGCAGCTCTTGCTCCCGCATCTGTCCTTCCGGCCTTGATAGCCACAATGGGCTTTTTTAACGTGACCTTCTCGGCTATCTTGATGAATTCGCGCCCAGCCTTGATGTCTTCAACATACAACAGTATTACCTTCGTTTGGTCATCTTGCAACAGGAAATGAAGCATTTCACCCTCATTCACGTCAGCCTTGTTTCCGAAACTCACAAACTTGCTAACCCCGACCTCTCGTCCAGCCAGGTAGTCCAGAGCCGCAACGCCGAAAGCCCCACTCTGAGTGACTATAGCGATGTTTCCAGGAATCGGCCGCGGCGTAGCAATAACCTCGTCTCCATTCGCCAAGACCTTTGTCTCAGGCAGAAAAAGCATGTCCACACCAGTTCTCGAATCGTAAACTCCGAGACAGTTTGGTCCCAAAACACGTATTCCCGCCTTTTTCGCTATGTCAATTATCTGCTGCTCAAGCTCATGATTTCCAACTTCCCCGAAGCCAGAAGTGATTATGACAGCATCTTCAACTTTCTTGGCTGCCGCATCCTTCATTATGGTTGACACAACAGCAGCTGGAACAACAACAACGATTAGCTCAACCTCACCGGGGATTTTGGTCACCGAAGGGTAGCATTTATAACCCATTATAGAGTCTTCAGTCGGGTTAACCGCGTAGAGTTCGCCTTTGAAGATGCCCCTCATCTTGTTTTCAACGAAATTCTTGAAAATCACGTGGCCCGCCTTGTTTATCTTCTTCGTCGCCCCAACAATCGCGACCGAGCGAGGCCTGAAAAAGGCGCTCAGCTTCTTCGTTTTCTCTTCCATCCGACCATCTCACCGCCTTTTCCTAACAATGACTATAGGTTTATGTCTTACTGTCTCAAGCATCTCCCAACTCACATCGGATAACGACACCTTGAACATTTCAGCCATATCCCAAACGGTTCTGCCCGCCCCAAAACCTCTCGCACGATTCGCAACCTCAGCCACCCTCAAAGCCACCTCCGCCGACATGAAACATCCAGCAACAGCCAAAGGCGTAGCCCTCCGCTCAAGCTTAAACATCCGCCCGACAACATAGGCGGCAAACCCCCCGAAAGAATGAATGCCACTAACCGGATTTGGCCGCGGCGTAAAATGAAAGTTCCTAAACGAATACGTCTTGTCAGTATCCACGACCATTACCAAGACTCTCTTCCTTGAAGCCGCCCATATCAGCAGACGTATCCTCTCAGCTACTGCACCAGCCTCGTTCAGCGGGAGGCTCACGTAAGAGTACGGCAAGTTGCTTCCGTCAATGCCTCCCTCGGAACCGAACATTAGAGCCTGCAACAAACCTGCACCGTGCAAGGCAACCTGCTTGTGGCGGCTTCCCACTTTCACAGGGTAATCGCGAAGCTGCAACAACAACTTCTGTCGAAGATGGCACAACGGCCCGAGAAAATAGCCCCAACCTGTTCTCATCCAAAAACTCGCAATCCACCTCGCGCCCAAGCCAGGCTTAACCTCACACTCATCCACGATGTTACTCAACGCGATTGAAATTGCCTTCTCAGACACCACAACAAAATCATCATCAACAATTTTTCCCTTGACCGCCTTCACTATTTCATTCAGGTAGTCTTCTCCAGGTCTCCAATATTTCGTCGTTACAGCAAGAACCTTTAACCCTGTCATTCGCATCGCGCTGATTCTGAACACAACGGTTTCTATAGGCTTCGAAACTTTGCCTTTATCTCTAAAACGCTGCATTCTGGCGGCTTCATTTTCCCTTCAGGACAGTATCCAAGCTCGACGCATGAAGGCCCGCTGTTCTCAAACAGGGCGGGCGCAGCTTTCTTCGCATGCTTCAGCATTTCCGTTGCGACTTCTCTTATCTCCCACTGCGCGCGAGCACAACATCGTAAGTTGAAGAAGTGTCGCAGTTCCCGCGCGTTCATCGTTACCATGATGTTTGTTTTTGCAGCGTTCGGCAAGATAAACCTCGCATCCTCTTTCGGAATCGTCATCTTCAGAAGCTTCTGATAGGCCTCAGAGATTTTCTCCAGTGCCTCGTCGAAAACCTTCTTGGCTTCCGCATTTCGCGCTATGCTCGGCGGCGTCGCATACTTTTCTAGGGTATCATATGTCACATAGCGTTGGCTCTGCTGCGTGTACGAGGCGATGCGGTGCCTGACGAGCTGATGAGTCATGGCTCTGGACACGTCCTCGACGCTGAACGTGAAGGACGCGTGCTCAATGACTGACGCGTGTCCGTAGCCCGTCACCTGCCTGATTTTCCGCTTGGCAGTTTCTGCGTCCATTTTCTCGAAGATTTCCGAGGGCCTTCCACTCTTTATGGTAGTGGATGCCGCAGCTCCGCACAGAAGCTCCGAATCTGCCGTGTGACGAAGAAGCTTAACCTTCAACCTTCAACCCCACCCTAGACACGAGATCATTTGGACTGATTGGAACGATCGTAAATTGTCCGCTGGAGCATATAAAATAATATTCACCGAACTTTGCTGGTGGAAGACAAGGAAAAGGCCGGCCATCTGCTGGCGTGCGCTGTCACACGTGTGCGTAGACGCGGTCGTTGGTGTACTTTCCAGTCTTCATTTCCTGTTCTATTTCGCGCAGCAGCATTATGCGTTTGAAGGTGGGCGGGTGGGTTGAGAACCACGTGTTGACCGTTTTCCACGTAGACTTGGCTTCTTTCTCCATGGCCAACTCCAACTCTTTTTCGTTCAGTACGCCGTCGTGGTCCAAGTCGTACTCATCCTTCTTGTCAATGATATCATGGATTTCCTGTTTGGCCTGCACTGGGTCACTTATGTAGAAAGCTCTGACGCCCTCGGGAGGTTTCGGCGAGAGCGACAGGCCATACGTGATTTTTGTGAGGGCGCTCTCCAAGCTTCTAGGCGAGCCCGTCACGTAGGCTGAATACGCATCTGAGTAGTGTTCCCGTAGTCTGCTGAGACGCATCACGCTCAACTGTGAGATAAAGTAGACTACGAAGGAGAGCACAGCGATGATGATGAGGGCTGCTCCGATACTGCCCTGGTTTTTTTTGTTCGAAGAACCGCCTCCCAACCACGCCGCCGACATTGTTCCCCGCGCGACAAGATAGGCCAACAACGGCAACGCAGAAAGTAGCGTCATAATGGCATAATCCTTGTGTCTTATGTGTCCCAGCTCGTGGCCGATTACGCCTCTCACTTCGTCCTCGTTCAAGTTTTGCAGCAGTCCCTGGTGGACTGCCAGCGTGGCTGAGTGTGCGGTTCGGCCAAAAACGAAGGCGTTAGGCGTGTTGTTCGGGACGATGGCCAGCCGCGGCATGGGCACCTTGCTCTTGTCCGCGAGTTCCTTCACAGTGGATTCGAGCCACGGGTTTTCACCCGGCTTGAGGTATTGCAAGTGCGTCGAAAATTTAACGATTGAGGGCCCGATGGCATACTGAAACAGCACGAAGAGGAGTGGAAGGGCCACAATGAGAACTAAGTCAAGACTCAGCGTCAACGGAGCAACGAACACTTGAATGATAAACAGCACCAAAGCTAGGAAAGCTGCGAATATGAAGAGCGTGATGAATATGCCTGCTCCCATAGCAAACTTCAAACCGGCCAGACCAGGCAACGAATTTCACCCTTTTGTTCTTTACCACAGAAAATCCTGAGAGAATTAAAGCTTTCTAAGAGCCAGCGCTATTAAGTAATCTGGCACAGTAGGGCCGCAAAACCCCTGGCTACTTGCCAAACTGTTTAGCCGGATGCTTCTCCACTTCCTGTACAACGACGAGTATAGGGATTGCCAAGGGAACGGGCAGTAGCGCCTGCTGGACACCGCACCTTCGCAGGTAAAGATTTGCGTGCGCCAACTCTTCCGCAACCTCCTCCCGTGCGCTCTTCCTACGGCTGACAGCAATCGCATAGGCGAAAAGTGGCACATAGTTCAACCCCAGAAATACTAGGTAACCGCCAAAAAAGACCCGAAAAGAGAGTGTCCGTAACCAACGATCATAAAGAACAAGCCGAAAAACACCAGTAGGAATGCGCTAAATCCAAACTCGATTAGAATAAGACGCGGACCATGTAAGGCAATGTCTAAGGCTGCGAGCTTCCTCACTTCAATGAATCTACCCTGTTTCATAGTTTCACATTGAGGACCGTGCGCTATTAAGGTTCAGAGAGCATCTAGGGAACAACACTTGCAGGCCGGAGTCCAGCAAGAAAACCATGATCCTCACAAGACCTCATGATAAAAAGTTCACAGTGCCCTAAGAAGCTTCAGGGGAAAATTAAGATAGTAGATGATTCGTACATTACCTAAAATAACCGCCGGATGCTCGTCCGTGTTGAGGTGAAATTGAGCGTGAATTGGGGGCTAGTGACACTTGCGATGGAGTTTGTGAGCTCTCTGATAAGCTTCATCCTTGGATACTACGCGTTGAAGGGTTACCGGGCGTCTGGTTCTCGCGGACTCTTCCTTTTATACACGGCGTTCATGGTTCTCGGCATCGGCATTTTCCTTCGACTGATAGCCCTGACTTACTTCGCTGTTATCCTTGGAGTTCACGAAGCATCGAGGGCTCAACTGCTCGGCCTTGTCAACCTCACCGTGTGAATTTACTCGGTGACTCAGCTTATAGCCTACAGCATCTTTGCGGTTACGTACATCCTGCAGGCGAGGGACCTCGGAAAACAAAGTACCGCTGCATTTGCAGTTGCGGCCGCTGCTACCGTTCCCTTCAGTGCAAGCTTGTTCTTCATTCCGCAACTTGAACTTGGGGCTATAACATTGCTTGGCTTCGTAACCGTCTACTCCTTCATGAACCTGCTTCTGAGGAAGGGCAGCGATGCCACACTGGTGTTTCTTGGCTTTGGCTTCATGATGTTGAGCCATGTGTTCTTCCTACTGGAAGGATTCAAGAGTGCGTCAACAGCATTCCTGTTTCTGGGGCAGTTAACTCAGCTGACCGGGTTCGTCTGCCTGTTAATTATGCTGGCGAGGGTGAACAAAATAAATGTCCCGAGAGCATAAAGAATACCGCTCTAAGACCCGCATTTACGCCGACATACTAAACTCCATAATGAAACACGGCGGAAAATCCGGGCCAACACGTATTCTTTATGGTGCAAACCTCTCATACGACAGGTTGATGAAACACCTCAGCCAGCTCATCGAGCTGGGACTGATTCAAGAGGAAAAAGAAGACGACGAAGTCGTTTTCAAACTCAGCGACAAGGGCAGAGCCTTCGTGTTAGAATTCATCAAGGTAGAGAAGTTCGCCGAAGCCTTCGGAATAACCATCTAAGCTCTATCGCACGCTACAGCTTTTCGGATGACGCTAAATTCTTATTGGCCATGTTGCCCTAGTAACAGATTTGCTTTAGCGAAGGTGAATTTATAACGTCAGCAAAAAAAGGATGGAATATCATTTCCCGAAGCTATCAGCGGAAGACGAGAATCTCTCTTGAGGATGTGCATTACGGACCGATTTCAGCTGGAGAGCGGGAGCTGAAGCTGCTTGGAAAAGTGAAGGATAAAGATGCTCTTGAAGTCGGCTGCGGCGGTGGACAAAACGCTATAGTTCTTGCTAAATGGGGTGCTAGGTCTGTCGGTCTGGACATTTCTGAAGAACAGATTAAGCATGCCCGGAAACTCGCAAGGAAGGAAAAGGTGAGGGTTCCATTTCACGTTGGCAAAATGGAAGATCTAGGTGTCTTCAAGGCTGAAAGCTTTGACATTGTGCTCTCCTCATTCGCTGTGGAATATGCAGATGATATTCTGGCAGCTTTTGAGGAAGTCTTCAGGGTGTTACGGAAAACGGGATTGTTTGTCCTTGCTGTGACACATCCTATTATCGGCAGGGGGAGGACGTCACGTTGTGGAAAGAGAAGAATTTGGTCGGTGAGCAACTATTTTGACCGACGAAAACGCGTCTGGAAGTGGAAGGTCGAGGATGGTGTGGCTGAATTCCGCGGCCAGCAAGTAACAATTCAAGACTATTTTGACCTGCTCGGTGAAGCTGGTTTCGCTGTCGAACGAGTCTTGGAGCCCGAGCCGTACCCTATTGATAAAATGAGTGAGGCTGAACTCGCAAAGATTCCTTATTTGGAAGCTGGATACTTGAAAGATTACGATTTGTGGCAGAAAGTGCCTTACACCATCATTTTCAAAACTAGGAAGAACTTCAAAAGCGCCCACGACGCACTAGTTGGCGCTCGTAACTGATAACTGTGCGTCAGTCTGTTTCCAAAAAAAGAGAGCGCACTTGAAAAACGCATTTGATCTTCGGCGTTAACTACAGTTAATCTTAAATAGGTAAGCTGCACTACCGAACCTGTAAGTCATCTGGTGTAACATGGGTGCTGGTTGTCTCAAACATCGAGTTACCGACATACTTGCACGCAATGAAACCGACCGCGTTCCTGAACTCGTCAATAAAAGATTTTACTCTCAATCTTAACAATGACTACCGCTACTTGAAGACGGGCTACTATGTGTCTGTGCATGCGGAGGTTCTGGGAAACCGCGTGATTCCCTCAAGTGAGAGCATAATTGACGCCAGCAGAACGCCTATTTTACTGCTTAAAGCTTCAAAGGCCGAGATTCCAACCTTGCCTTATCTGGTCACCGGATCGGTGAAAAAGATAATCTCAGAACTTGGGTTTCCACTCGTCGTTTTCGCCGTCAACCCATTCTGCTACGACGGTTTCAGAATCGCCCAGAATAAGAGCGCACTGTACAGGGCCGTCAAGAGCCTAAGCATGAACTATAAGTTCGCTGTCTGCGCCCAGCCGCTTAAGGGTGAAATGGTTTCGTTCAAGTCTGTCTTTGGAAAGTGTGAGATGGAGGGGGAGGTCGCAAATATTTCGATGAAGGTTTACGAAGTTTTTCGACTTCCAATATGCAAGTTACACGTGCAAAACGTTGGAAAAGAAGCGTACCTGTGCGGGCTCCAGCCCTTGAGGATGGAGGAGGTTTTGCCCGCGGATTTGGAAATGGCTAGTGAAGAGGTTTCTCGCATGTCGAGAAAGGGTGAACACCTAGTTGGCTAGGATAGCCTGTTTCGTCGAGAAGTACAACTTTTCAGATCAAAGAGAAGCAACTGCCCTCCAGAACTTCCAACGTACAGCACAGAGAATGGGCCACGAATTCAATTTCATTTTCAGAGAAGGCATACCTGAGATCCCAGAGTACGACGCGGTCTTCATAAGAGCCACAACCGACCCACTCTTCACGTCCTACGTGGTTTCCAAGACAGCCTGGGAGCTGGGCAAAAAAGTAATCGATGACCCAGAGTCAATACAGATTTGCGGCAACAAGATACACCTGTACGATCTCTTCGAAAAGCACGATGTGCCCCACATCCCAACCGTCTTCCTGAACAAGGAGGACTTGCACCACAAACGACTCGTAGAAGTGTTTGAAACCCTCGGAAAACCCATCGTCGTCAAAGCCCCCTACACCAGCTTCTCAAAATACGTGGAAAAGGTCGCGTGCGAAACAAGCTTCCGCGAGGTAGCCAAAAGATACTTCAGGAAATCCGACATGCTCGCTGTCCAAACATTCATGCCTACAGCCTTCGACTGGAGAGTCGGCGTCCTAAACCGTAAAACACTATACGTGTGCAAGTACATGATCCCAAAGGGCAGATGGAAACATGGAGCCAAACGCAGAGGCAAACCCACCTTCGTCTGGGGAAGAACCGTCGCCCTCAAAACAGAAAACGCCCCCTCCAAACTGAAGGAAGTGGCGCTCAAGGCGTGCGACGTCATCGGACACGGACTCTACGGAGTCGACATAAAAGAATTCAACGGCAACTACGTTGTAGTGGAAGTCAACGACAACCCCAGCATCTACGCAGGCTACGAAGACTCCCGAAACACGGATCTCTACGGAAAAATCATAGAATACCTAGTCGATTAGACTCAACTTGTCCAAGAAGCACCTTATGCGCCAACACGATACTGTCGACCAAAAGCACATAGGTTGACGATGAGCCATCGGCAGCTGAGATCATGAGGCAAAATGAAGGATTTGATGTTCGTTGAAGCTTAGCTAAGGCCACGAGTCATGACAAAATCTGCAAAAAGTGTCCAGCAGAACTGGAACAACTCTCTCGGCCTCGATGTAGTAGACTACTGAAGCCGATTGGAGACTCCCTCTTGTTCCCTCTCGAACAATCCCAGTCACCATTACCTCACCAAATTCATAATTGGCGCTGCTGTTCCAAGCCACTCCGATAGCCCCGTTAGAAATGAGTTCGTAATTCCATGGCGGAGCTTCTTCTGGAATGGATACTACGGGACCACTGAAGTTGCCTTCAACCTCAACTCGCCTGTTCACCCATGCATCGGGATTGAGCAGGATTTGGTCTATCGAGACTTTTTGTTGGGCGGGATTGAAAAGGACGAGTTCAAAAAAGGCCGCAACTGTGCTTATGGCCAAAGCGGCGCAAACAATCACCAAAACCACCGCTTTCTTTCTCATGTTCCTCACCAAGTACATTCCAGATTGAACTCACATTTAAGACTTTACTTCATCAGATTTTAAGCATCCGAAAACGCATTGATTTATTAAACCCTAGACATAATTGCTTTCGGAAGTGTCATCATGGTTCACATAGCAGTTGCGGGGACTGGCCGCGTTGGTGGAGAAGTCGCCTTCAGCCTAATCTTCGAAAGGTACGTGACAGAACTCTCACTCGTCGACAAAGCTCCAAATGTTGCTGAAATGACCAAAGAGGAATTGTGCCATGCCATCGCCAGTCACGGTTTTGACATCAAAATAAACGCATATGACGACGCCAAGCAGGTGAAAGACGCGGATCTGATAGTGATAGCAGCCGGTTTCCCAAGAACACCTGAAATGAGCAGAAGAGACCTGGCGACGAAGAACGCCGGAATAGTGAAGTCGATAGTGGAAAACACGCTTGAAAACAACCCTGAAGCCTGGTACTTCGTCATCACCAACCCCGTTGACGCCATGACCACACTAGCCAACAACGCCGCAGACTACAAAAGACAAATCATAGGAACCGGAACCTGCCTTGAAACCTCGAGATTCAGGACAATAATCAGCAGAGAACTGAACGTCCCAATAGGAACAGTCGAAGCGTACGTGGGCGGAGAACACGGAGAAGCCGCCGTTCCCCTCTGGAGCCTCGTTAAAATCAACGGCGAACCACTTGAGAACTACCTCAGAAAAACTTCGAAGACGCTGGACAAGGCCAAGTGCGAGAACTACGTGAAAGAAGTCAGCCGCGAAATAATACGCGTCCTAGGCGGAACAAGATACGGCCCAGCCGGCTCCTTCATCGAAATAATTCGCGGACTCATGCTAAACACGGGCAAAGTGATGAGCTACTCCAGACAGACCCAGTTCAAGAAGAACACTCCTGAACCCGTATACGTCACGGTGCCCGCCAGAATCGCAAAGTCGCTCCGCCCGGACCTCTGGGACATGCTGAGCGAGCCGGAGAAAAAGGCAATCGAAGACGCCGCGGGAGCCATCTACAAGACCTACCGTGAAGCTTTCGAGGGACAACATTGATTTGGAAGAACCCAGTTGAGGACTACAGTTTCTCCGACAAAATGTCCGTGGACGAACTCGTCCTGCAGATGGAAAAAGCCTGGGGATTCACTGCTGGAAAACTGGCCGTGGGCGTGAAAATCCTCGAAGACATGATCAGAGACAAGAAGTGCGTCAAGTTTCTCTCCTTCACGGGAAACCTCGTGGCCACGGGAGCCCGAGGCGCTTTGAAGGAGTTCGTGAAACAAAAGCTCGTCGACGTTATCGTAACGACCTGTGGCACACTAGACCATGACGTTGCCCGAAGCTGGAAAGACTACTACAGGGGTTCATTCGTCATGAGCGATGCCAAACTGCACGAAAAAAACATTAACCGCTTGGGAAACGTTCTTGTTCCGAACGAAAGCTACGGCCTTATCATCGAGAAGAAAATGCAAGGATTACTGCAGAGCCTATGGGAAGAAGGCACCAGAGAGGTTTCGTCAGCCCAACTGTCCCGCGAGATTGGAAAACGCATCTGCAACGAAAGCTCCATCCTCTACTGGGCAGCTGAGAATGACGTGCCGGTCTTCGTGCCAGGCATCACCGACGGCGCAGTCGGATACCAGACCTGGCTTTTCTCGCAAGATCACGATTTCAAGCTCAACTTGCTGAAGGACTCCGGACAGCTGAGCGACATCGTCTTCTCAGCAAAAAAGACCGGCGCCCTGCTCATAGGCGGCGGAATATCGAAGCATCACACGCTCTGGTGGAACCAGTTCAAAGACGGCCTCAACTACGCCGTGTACATAAGCACGGCAGTGGAATGGGACGGCAGCCTTTCTGGCGCTAGGCCCCGGGAAGCAGTTTCATGGGGCAAGATAAACGAGAAAGCCGAGAAAATCATGATTGAGGGCGACGCTTCACTCATACTGCCCATAATGGTAGGCTCACTATTAGCAAGGGTTGGAAAACCTAGGGAACGTGGCTGAAGAGCCACGAGAGATCCGGCCCTTTCCTCTTCGCCTTCACCCTCTCGTTGAGCGCGTGAGTTATCAGCGGCAAAGCGATCGTCGCGTCACAGTAGCAAACGGCTCTTTTCCCCGTTGTATCGATTTTCCCCCAGCTTATCGCCTCTTCAAGCGTGCAGCCTGACAAGCCCCCCCACTGCTGCGAATCAGTTGTTATTTGAATCGCATAACGGTGTGGATAGTAGTACTCCTTTATCCCCTTGCGCAGGTGACCCTTCCTTCCAGGAACCCCCTCATCCATCGTTTTAGGCGAAACCGAAATGGCCAGCAGCTGAGTGAAGTCTTTAGGCACGCCGCCGCCTATGTAGATGACGCCCACCTCCTTGGTCTTCTCGCCTATGCCCACGAACTGGTCAAACTCTTTAACCGCGTCCAGCACGATAGGGTGACCCTCGTTCTTGGCCATCAAGAAAGCCTCGCCATAAGCGCTATCGGTTATTGCCGGACAGAAAACTGGTACATTGTGGGCTGCTGCCGTTGCGACTATGCTCTTCACGCCTTTCTTGTTCAGGTATTTACCGAACACGTACAGAAGCTCAGCAGAAGTGTAGGGATACGCTTTTTTCAGAGTCTTGAGACCGTTGGTCATGAGCAACTCCATCTCTCGGTAATCGGTTTCCTTCCCGTAAACGTCGTAGTACCTGTTCACGTCCGCTTTCAAAAGCTTCTCATCGTCAGCGTAATGCGTGCCCTGCCAGTAGCCGAGCCCCATGGCGTCGACGATGTCCTCCGATACGTTCGCTCCCGTCGAAACAAGAACGTCGATGAAACGGTTCTCTATCAACCAATTAACCATTTTCCACTGACCGGCCGTGCTCATCGACCCCGAGAAACCCATGATAATGACCATATCCTTCTCCTTCACCATCGCTTCCCAAACGTCAACAGCTTCCCCGAGCTTTCTCCCCTGGTAAGCCGTTTCGCTCATTTCAGCCAACAGCTTGGATACGCTCTTCTCTTCAACGTCGATGGCTTTTACCTTCCTCTTGAAGTATGAGCTGGACATGCTGAAACCTCTCGTTGTAGATTAAGAGTACAGTATAAGAGATTTTTGATTCCGAGGCTCGCCCAAGAACGAATACGCTTTCAGCTGTGGCATCGAGAATCAGTACGTACACTAGAGTTTGATCGCTTGCCCTTTCCGCTGTTTCTCCCTGCACTGGTCAAGTGTTTCTACCGCGCGTCGTATGTGCGGAATCGTGATTGAACCGCCCACTATCAAGGCTACGTTCAGCGCTTCAAGAAGCTCTTCGTCCGAGACTCCTTCTTGAACGCAGCGGATGACGTGATAAGTGATGCAGTCGTTGCAACGTAAGACAGTGGAAGCGACCAAACCCATCATCTCCTTTGTTTTCACGTCTAGAACGCCTTTCTCGTACGCGCGACTGTCCAAAGCAAAAAACCGCTTAATCCCAAGGTTTCCAGCAGAAAGAATACGCTCGTTCATCTTTTCACGGTAACGCCTGAACTCTTCAAGATCGCTCAAAACATTTCACCGATTTCTTTAGCTATGATGACTGCATAAAACACTTTGCACTCTGCCAAACAACCTCAAAATCGGCCTGCGTGCGCTATGCCTCGTCAGGGGGGGGGGCGTCGTATATGATTGGGTATTATTACCTAGTCCTGGGGTCTCGATTATGAATAGAGGGAAGATTCTCGTAGTAGGCGGGGCAGGCCTTCTTGGTTCAAGGCTGGTCCGTGCATTACTCAACGGAGAACACAAGGTTAAGGTTCTCGATACAAGGTATGGAGAGCTCGAAGACGTAAAGCCCCGCGCAAACCTTGGAATTTGTGGGCATAGGAACCGATGAACTGAGCAGAGGAATGGCAGACAAGCAAATTGTCAGAGAAGCGGTTGAAGATGTCTACGTTGTCTATCATTTGGCAATTAATTGGGATGGTGCAAGCTGGAAACATGAGATTCCTGTCGTAGATTTGTCAAGCGCGCGCATGTTCTCACATTTTTTCGGGGGCCAAGATGCCTATCAGGTTGAGGGCGTTCCGAAGCGCTATTCGAAGTGCATGTGTCAGGGCGAGTCTTGCGCTGCTTAGTCCTTGCGGTTCGGCTCTTATCACCGGAAAAGCGTTGTAGAACGTGTTGAACTTGTCTGCCAAGGAGTTTGCGAAGTCGGCGATGAGGTTTGGCTTGAGGTATTCCGCTGCTTCTATGAACGCGTCTGGGAAGCTGGCCAGTGTCAGGATTATTTCGTGTTCTAGCTTTTCGTTTAGCAGCTCGAAGGCTGGCTCTCCTGTCTTTTCAGCTGCTTTCTTCAGGATGCTGCATGCTCTGGCGTGGGTGTATTGAATGTAGGGTGCGCTGTTCTTCTCGAAGTTCAGCACTCGGTCCCAGGTGAAAACTACAGGTTTCGAAATGTCAACTTCGACGAGCGCGTAGCGGACGGCGCCCAAGCCGACAAAGTCAGCGATTTCCTGTTTCTCCTTTTCTGACAGTTGCGGTGAGCGCTTCGAAACTTCTTCGTAGGCTCGTCTTACAGCTTCGTCCATGACTTCGTCGAGGGTTATGTAACGTCCTCTTCGACTGGACATCTTGTAGCCTGGAAGAGTTACCAGGTTGTAGGCGAAGTGAATCAGGTTGTCCGCTATCTTGCCGTAGCCCAGAGCGTGCAAGGCTATTTTCAATTGCAGTTGAGCAAGACTCTGCTCCATGCCAATAACGTTGATGACTCTTTCAGCTCTTTCAAACTTCCACAAGGTGTAGGCCGCGTCTCTGGTGGTGTAAAGCGTTGTGCCGTCTGCACGACCCAGTGTTAAGGGTGGAACTTCGTGGCCTTCTCTTATGCCAAGCTTGGCCCAAAGCCCCTGTTGCGTGACGACCTTTTCAGCGTCGAACTCCAAAACGCCGCCTTCAGCGTAGGTGTAAGGTGACTGTTTGAGTTTCTGGAAAACCTCGTTCACGTGTCCGCTCCACACAAAGTCGCTCTCCCAGTCCCACGAGTCGAATGAAACGTCGATTCTGCCCAGCGTCTCCCTGAACCCTTTCAGGCACATCTCGCTGACCTGTCGGATTAGCTGTTTGGCCTTCTCTTCCTTCAACTCATAAGCCTTGTTCAATATCTTTATCGATTCTTCAGGATTCTTGTCCTTAACTATTCTATCCAGCAGTTCCTCGAAGAGAGTCGGATACTTGTCTTTCACCTCCGCGGCGATGGAAACCCAATCGTCCAGTTCCCTCGTGATTTTGGCGATTTCCTCTGCGGCCGAAACGGTTTTCGCGTTTTCAAGCTCCTTCTTCAGCCGGTTTATTTCAACGAGGCAACTCGTGATAGTGTAGATTCTGCCGATGAACTGGTCAGGCTTGCCTTCTGGTTTGGGCTTTCCCAGTTTTTCGTAGCCGTAGGCGATGACTGAGGTCTGGCGGCCCACATCGTCAATGTAGAAGTGGCGGCTCACTGTGTGTCCTCTGTTTCTGAGCAGGCGAGAAAGGGTGTCGCCGAGCACGGGGTTTCTGGCTGTTCCGATGGTGAGAGGGTGAAGGGGGTTTGCGCTCGTGTGTTCAACGATGATTTTCAAAGGCTCGTCCGTCTTGACGAAACCGTATCCAGCGTCCAAGCTTCTGGCAGATTCAAGGGTCAAGGCTGAGAACTTGGCGAAGTCAACATGGAAATTAACGTAGCCTCCTCCTGCAGCGGCAACACTGCTTATCAGGGAAAACTCGGAAGGGTCTACGGCCTTGGCAAAGCGTTCAGCCAGCGCTAAAGGTTTCTCTCCCAGTTTCTTGGCGAGCTCAAAACACAATGATGAAGCTAGTTGTCCAAACTCGGGGTTCGGGGGTTTCTCTATCGCTAAGTTGCCGATCTGGATTTCTGGAAACAGCTTCTTGAAAGCATGGGCTAGGCTCTCCTCGCACTCTTTTCGGAAAGCTGCGAAAGGGTTCTCTGCAACGGGTGACGCTTTTTTCATTTTGTTGAAGGTTCTCCAGCAGTCTAAGAGATGAGGTTATATTTTAATCTGGAAAATATCAACCTATCTGAAAAATGGGTGCGCGGCTATGAGGACGAAAATCGTGTTTTCGGAGAAGTGTCTACGCTACGGGTCCTGGCACGTTGAAGGACCTGAAAGAGTCAGGAAAGCACATGAAATCCTGAGGAGCAAGGGCTACGAGTTCTTGAAGCCAGAACCAGCGTCAGAGGACGACTTGCTCAAGGTTCACGACCACGAGTACCTGTGGGCGGTCAAGAAGGGACTGGTCGAGGACGGCGACACCCCGGCCTATGACAACATTTTCGAGTACGCAAGACTCTCGGTCGGAGGAGCCATTCTGGCCGCAAATATCAAGGGGTTCTCGCTCATGCGTCCGCCTGGCCATCACGCGGGAAGGACTGGAATAGCGTTAGGCGCCGCCACTAGAGGGTTCTGCTATTTCAACAATATAGCCATAGCTGTGAAAAGCCTAGACAAACCCACTCTGATCTTGGACATCGACGGGCATCACGGAAACGGAACCCAAGAAATCTTCCAAGGCGACAAACAGGTAACATATGTCTCTTTGCATCGGCACCCGAACTATCCTGGCACAGGCACAGCCTCTGAAGGAAACTGCCATAACTATCCTCTGCCACGAGATTGTGGAGACACCTTCTACGTAAAGACTCTCGACAAAGCGTTAGGCACCGTTGATATCGGCAGGTTTGAAGTCGTGGGTGTTTCGGCAGGGTTTGACACGCACGACGGAGACATAGCTTCACTTGGCCTGACGGCGAAAGGTTACAGGGCGATTGGAGAGAGGATTGGATCTTTAAAGAAGCCCACTTTCTTCGTCCTAGAAGGCGGCTACGAGGGTGAGAACGTGGGGAATGACATAGATCAACTTGTCAGGGGCTTTGAAGTCTAGCCGCTGTTCATCCGAAACGGATGCAACGAGTCGAAGAAGACTTAGATGACGCTATTTGATGAGTCTCCTTTTCATCAGGTTTATGGCCAGAACGAAAAAGACTGGTGTCACTGCCGCTATCCACACGAGACTTGGAATAAAGGATAGCTCCCCGCTGCCGAAAATCGACCACCTAGTCAAGTTCACAGTGTGCGTCAACGGCAGAACCGCCTGTGCAAAGATCTGAAGAGGCCGAGGAAGCAGTGTTAATGGAAAGAAAGTGCTGCTGAGCAAGAACATTGGAGTTATGAAAAGATACTGCGGATAATTGAAGAAATCTATGTTCGGCGCCAGCGCCGTGAAGCAGAGCCCGATTGCCGAGAACATCAGTCCAGCGAAGAAGGCCACCGGTAGAACCAGCAGGAACAGAGGACTCGAGATCAGTCCGAAGGCGGCTACGACGCCTAAGACTATGGCGCCACCGATGAGACTTCGGGTAGCGCCCCACAGTATCTCGCCTGCAATGACCTCTTCGATGCTTATCGGCGTCGCTATGATGGCGTCGAAGGTCCTCTGATAGTACATGCGAACGAATGATCCGTACGTGCACTCAAAGAACGAGGAGTACATGATGGTTATCGACACCAAGGCGGGCGCTAGGAACTGTATGTACGATTGGCCTTCTATTGACTGTGTGATTAGCGCTCCCAAGCCGGTGCCCATAGCGGCGAGGTAGAAGATGGGTTCGAGCAGGGGAGGGAAAAAGTTCGTTTTGAAGGTTTTCATGAAGACGTCAAAGTTTCGCCGCCAGACCTTCCACACCCTATAGGTTAGTTTGGGTAGTCCGAAACCCTCAGGTTTCTGCGGAGCCGTCACTCTCTCAGTTTCCTCCCTGTCAAGTTCAGGAAGACATCCTCCAGGTTAGCGGCGCGGACTGCGGCACCCTTCGTTGGGAAACTCTCAAGAAAGCTCGTGAAAACCCCGTGAGGTTGACTGGTGAACACGTGAATTCTTTCACCCACGACTTCAAGTCTTGCATCGGGGAATTTTTCTTTGAGCATGTTCATCACTTTTTCGTCATAGTCGACTTCCAGAACTTCCTCTCCGGCATGTTTCTTAACTAGGTCGACGGGTGCGCCTTCTTCGATGATCTTGCCGCTGTCCATGATCAGCGTTCGGTCGCAAAGCTCAGCCGCTTCATCCATGTAATGCGTGGTCAAGATTATGGTGACGCCCTGCTTCTTCAAGCTTCTAATCTTGTCCCATATCAAATGCCTAGCCTGCGGATCAAGACCCGTAGTCGGCTCGTCCAACAGGAGAACCTGCGGCTCATTAATCAACGCCCTCGCCAATATCAGCCGCCTTTTCATTCCGGTTGACAGTTGGTCGATGACGACGTTTCGCTTCTCTTCCAACTGAGAAAACTTGAGCAGGTTCTCCGCGCGTTCCAGAGCCTCAGACTTCGGGATGTCAAAATATCGAGCGTACACAAGAAGGTTCGTTATGGTTGTAAAGTCCGGGTCAAGGTTCTCTTCCTGAGGAGCAACGCCTATCATCTTCTTTATTTCCCTGGGCTTTTCAGAAACGCTCATACCTGCCACAGTCAGGCTGCCCGAAGTCAAGGGTAAGACACAATGAATCATCTTGATGGTTGTCGTTTTCCCCGCGCCGTTAGGCCCGAGGAAACCACAACACTCACCCTTAAAAACCTCAAAGTCTATGCTGTCCACCGCCAGCAAATCGTCGTACTTTTTCGTCAGACCCTCTGCTCTGATGAGGACTTCAGGCATCGTTCCCATTCCAACCCATAGTACCACATAGTTTCTTAAGAAAATTCCTCTTCTATCCGAATTTCAGCCCGCGCCAAATTGTCAAACACGCGTGGACGAAGCTCAATACACGTAGATACATCCTCTCAGTTTATTGAAGTTAACGAAAATCCAACCTTATTTTCGTAGTATTTGAGCAGAACCGACACCTATGAGAAGCTATATTAACAACTTGATGTCAAATAGGCTCGCAAGGTGAAAAAATGGCAGAAAAACCAACAGCAGCATTCGCGTTGTCTCTAATCGGAGCTATCTTCATCCTTCTGGGCGGCTTAGCCATGCTAGCTATAGGGGCTATTGCTGGCACTACTTTTAGCCTCGCTGGCTTGGGCGACTTCGGCTTTGGCTTCTTGGCTGTAGGTGTTATTGGACTCATATGGGGAATAATAACGCTGTATGGCGCTATCATGATGAACAGCACAGACAAATCTAGAGTCAGAACAGGCGCTATCCTAGTGCTAGTATTCTCAATAATAAGCTGGTTCGGCACTTTCGGAGGTTTCTTCATCGGCTTCCTTCTGGGCTTGATAGGTGCTATACTCGGACTGACATGGAATCCCTCAACGACTGAAAGTACCGGAAAGCCGGCACCACCCGTGCCGCCATAACCCTTTTTTGTTTTTTTTACTACGAGAAAACATGCGCACATTATTCTGTTAGTTCTGATTCTATTAAGAAAAGATACGGCTTCGCGAAGGCGCCACATTGAAGTGGGCAAAGCACCTATCTGCTGGATTTATTCAAGTATTCATAAAGTTGGCGTGTGTAATTGTTCAGAGAGTCCAATCGTTTGATCACGTCAGCCAACTGGACCTCTAATCGAACAACTCTTTCTCGAAGATCAGCTAAATCTCTTGCAGAGGTTTGTTCAGACAGGTTTTCCACAGCCTTCCGAGCTTTCTTAGAAGGCTATCCCCCCGAAGGACCTAAAAAGCTTTGTCATCAGTGTCTTAACCAACCTCGCCTGCCCATGCCGAATCCCACGTGTTCCCTCGCTACCTACCGTGCACGCATGAGCCTTTGCAGCATGCGTCTCTCATGAACAATTGAAAGTGCACGCAATCATTCCAGAGTCTGCGTGGTTTTGGCGGGCCCGCAGGGATTTGAGCCCAAACGGGGTCAAGTCCCACGACCCAGTTGCCAAAAAATGGCAAACGAGCGCGTCAAAACCCGCGCTCTTCAAAGCCGAGAGTTCGAATCTCTCCCGGGCTACCATCAACCCAAGTCAGGTCGACGTTCAAACTCTCGGAATCAGTGCCCGCGCTCAATTCCTTCGTTACTTTTTTCTCTATCCCTTTATCTTAGCGGGTGATTTCCCCGAGTTAGATAGAGTAGAACAATGCCTCCTGCGGCTGATAAGGCGGCTGCATACGTAAAGGCAATCAGGGGTGACATAAGAGCCCAGAGTGCTCCGACTACTGCGCTAGAGGCAAAGTCGCCAATGCCGTTAACCGTCTGCAGGCGGAGCTTTGACTTGTCTCACCGGTGCAGTTTCATACGCCGCATCTTTAGTGAACCCCAATATATCCAATGCAATTAGCCTCGGCTCGTCAACAATTCCAACAGCCGACATCCCGACTCTTATTGCGAACGGCGCTACCGTTGTGTGCTCTTTCACATCTTGAAGAACCTTTCTCTGTGAACCCAAAATAGCGCTCGCACGTGGCAGCGCTATTTTTTTCTATTTCTTTTAACCAACATATTTCCTAATGAATTCGTTTGGCCCTTGGTCGCTAAGGTCTTTTCTATGTTTACGGAAACAATTTAATTCAAAATTCGATGTTGGTCTCACGACAATCATCGATTAGTGTTACCGCGTAAGGTTCCTATTCGATTTTGAGTGAAATTTTAGTTTTCACACAAGCTCGAAAGAGTATGGAGACGTGTAGTTCCGAGTTCTGCAACCACTCTCCTTCTGAAAATAATTTGGAAGGGAAATTCGCTTTTCTAAAAAAAGCGGTTAAACCCAAAGACTGTGTAAGAAAATTGAAATCTGTTTTTTATATAGAAATGAAGGCGCGCCGCGCCCGCTTCCTATTTGAGACGTGAAGACTCGTTCTTATTTGAATTAAGGTTTTGAACCCTTTTGGGTTTAGGGACGAATGAGTTTAGACCTCTACCGGACTTGCGGGCTTGCGTCCGAGATAGACTTTCAGCATCATTTGCCAATTATTCAGACGAGTTGGAACCCAAGATAGCCCGATGGGAATTGAACTTCGCAGTGGGGACTTTGACCCCATGATTAAGACTTTGTTTCCTCATTAGAGGGTTTGTCGCGGTCTTCTCCATGGCCAATATGGGTTTTATGCGACCCGGGTGTTATTGCCGCGAAATACGATGGATCTTTGTGCCATGGAAACATGGGTGGTCTTTTTAGTTTCCCAGGTTCTTTTTCTGCTATGAGAGTATTTCTTCCCTGCTCAAGATCTGTTGAACGCTGAATGTAGTACGATGCAAATTAGCGCGCGCGCTTTTTCACCGTTTTTTTCCCTATTTTTGTTTCGAGTCGTTAATCTTAACAATACCTGTTTTGATCCGTCAGACGAGCAAATTATTTTACTATCTAGCAAGATAAAGGCTTGATTAAAAGAGGGAGCGATGAAATGGGAAAGGGATCATACCTTGACATGACTCCCGAAATGCGGGATTTTGCGAAAGAATTACTTTCTGATTCTGATTTTAAAGAAGCCGATAGATTATCCTGGGATCTTGCTCAGGGCACTAAAAAAATGCGGCTGGACGCGAGAGTTCGTCTTATGGAAATCGTTAAACCGCCACCGAAAAGACCGCTGGAATATGCCCAGCATGAAATTCAATATCTTCCCCAGTCGACGCGAAACAGTATTCGTTATCTTGGCGATTATATAGACCTTTTAGTTAAGGCTTATGCGTTTGAGGTTACGAAAAATCCTCGTTGCAAGGAGACTTCTTTAAACGGGAATCTTCAAAGATTGAGTTCCACTAAACATGGCGTTCCCTTGCAGTTAATTGATAATTTGAGAAGATACAACGCTTTGTTCTATAATCCAGCCAAACATGACTTTAGCACTCCCCCGCCTGATCGCGAGCACCATTTCACTTCGATAGAGACTATTTACTTGGTTTTTCTCTCGATGAAGCTTGCAGATGATATCAAGAAAATCTCGCCTTTGGCTAATCTGGTGAGTCTTGATAAAGAATCGATTCAGGAGTTTTAGGAACTGAATTTGTATTGTTCCATTAGCAATCTATGACGCTTTTTCCGACATAGCCAAAACTCCACTCGACTGTTCATACTTTCAATTTGTGCTTGGTAGCAAATATGCCTGCCGCGGAATTGTACCTATCCGACGGGAATGGAACCCCGTGGAGTGAATCTGACCACTCTAACACGACAAGAGATGGCCCGAGGGGATTTGAACCCAAATGGGGTCAAGTCCATTCGTTTGCGCGCGCGCTTCTTGTCAAACGGCCTTGCTCGCCTTGTTAGCTCGCGCAGATTCACAGCCTATACAGTTGACTAGCGGGTAGGCGTCTGTTTCAGTTTGGTTGGCGTGCTTTGTCTTAGCGCGCGCGTTTCGGCACCGCATTCTAATGAAAATAGTTTTTGTCTGATATTTCGCCTTTTGTAACTTTCTCCACGAGACAATCAAGCAATTCGCCGTATGTGTGTATAAGTGAATTAAATTTAGTTTCAAGTTCTCGAAGTCTAATCCTCTTTTCTTTCTTTTCCATGACAAAAACAAGGCTCGAAGACTTATAATCGTAATAGAATTTTTCATGTGCCACACAATTCCTTATTTGATTTGCCTTGATTTCCCATTCTTCTGTATCCAGTACTCGTAGCGAAGGATAGTCACAAAGAAACCTTATCAACTCTTCATCGTTTTCTGGTCCTTTTCCAAGCTTCGCTTTGTAAATCTTGTTTAGCATTCCCTTTGTCCATTCATACCATGCCACATAGCCGTGTGCGACAATGAAGGCTTTCAACTTACGATTTCTTAGATTTCCAGCTAGACTTTGAATCTCTACATTGAATTGGATATTTCTCGTTCTGAACTGCATTCTCTCCTTTCGAGTATCATCGTAAAGTCTTTTTAACGTCTTAGGAGTCATGTCGAAAAGCTTCGTATATTCTTCTGTCCTTTTCCCTCGTGCTTCCCAAAACCACTTCATATAATTCTTGAGATATTCGCCCTTCACGTTTTGGATTGTCCTTGCCCATTCCTCTACATCATCCATTACCAGCTTGAACAGAAGCCTACCATACCAAAAGTCGTAAATATCCAGATTCTTGTTGAATGCCTCAGCACGGATTTCTCTAACTGAAAATACCTTTGTCCAATTTCCTCTGCAATTTATTTCCAGATTCTTTGAAGTTAGTATTAATTCGCCCCCGTCACAAATACACTTTTTAGCGCGTGAATACGCTACGCCTTTGAAAACGCCTTTTTTCACAACTTTTCCATTACGTTGCATGATAGGTGACTCTCATGGTTCGAAAGTTATCAATTTTCCACCGTTAAAGACATTTCCACAGCAGGGGCATACGAACAAGACTTGGCTCATATTGAAGAAAAAATGCAGAAATTGCCCAATCTGTTTTGAGGGTATCTTGATGCCTTCTCTGTGAATTTCCAGCATGCTAAGGAACCATTCAGACTGTTCTCCAAGGATTCTCCATGCTTCCTCAATTTTACCGTTCTTAATCAAAGATTCGTCAATTCCATTTATGGTTCTCACACTTTCGACTTTTTCGTTTAGTTCCGTCTTTGCCTTATCACAATAATCTGGAAGAAGAGCATTGACTTTCTCTTTATCATCTATCCCTTCTTTTGGTTCGAATCTAATGTGCCAATAGCTTTTCTGGTCACCTTGAACTCGGCTCGGATGAAAGAGAAAACAATACCATTTCGTGCCCTTCTGAATCAAACCCAAAACTATCGGACGCACCTTTAGACGCAAAGTATCATAGACACTATGCAAAAAATCTGAATAAGACATTTTTGGGTTCGTTGGTATTTCAATATAGGTTTCCCAGATGCGGTTTAAGTGTGGCTTCTCCATTTTCCTCACAGCAGAACAATGCCACAAATTACGTTATAACTATAGCTGTCTAGACTTGATTAACATCCACCTCACGGAATCACCACACGCATAGCACGCGCGCTGAGTGATGGGAATTGCGAAGAAGCAGTTGTGATTTGCCCGATACACGATCAGATCATTCCAGTGACTGCGACCTACCGTACATG
This sequence comes from Bathyarchaeia archaeon, assembly GCA_049512075.1. Taxonomy (GTDB): domain Archaea; phylum Thermoproteota; class Bathyarchaeia; order Bathyarchaeales; family Bathycorpusculaceae; genus JBEKCD01. The sequence continues at coordinate 239,329 of JBEKXL010000001.1, forward strand.
GTAGTTCTATTGCTCGCCCAGAGCAAGAGATAAGAGTGAAGAGGCTTGAAAACGAACGTGGAAATAGGAGTTCTTTCATATCTTAACACTTATGGCAACACCCGAGAAAGTGACCTGATAGACTGCAGATACAGACTTGGCGAATCTTCGGAGAAAGAAAACCCCGCCAAGGAGGTAAACCATGAAAAAAGGAAGGATCCAAAAAAAACGAAACCGGTGGTATGAGCAGACAGAACGCGCGCAGTCGCAGAGCACAAAGTTGTGGACTACAGGTGGTGAGACTCGCGCGCCTCAGTCAGTCTATGAAAAAGTTCAGAAGGAACTGACTGGTAAGAGTCACGATGAACTTCTTGAGAGGTTTGAGAAGCGCTGGAATTTTCTTTGGGAGAACAGGGCAAAAGTGAAGAAGACATATCCTAAATTCTCACAGGCACAAAACATGACCGATGAGGAGCTTATTGAAGCTATTGCCCAGATAGAATCCGACCTTGCAATCAACACTGACAGAGAGATCGCTATAGCTTTTCTACAGGACCAGAAGCGTTTTGAAGGCAGACAAAAAGGAAGAGTGGATAAATCTTTCCGTGAACACTAGCAGGCAATCTCAAGCGCGCGCAACGTCGTTCCGGTTCAGCCTAGCCAAAATAGAACATGAACGCTCGGGCTTCTCCATACACATCATTACATACATACCCAAGCACAGGTAAATAAGAAAATGTCAACCTCCAGAATTTAGCGAGACCCTAGCGCGCGCACTTACAAAGAGGAATTTAGGAACACGCTAGCGCGCTAGTTCGACAAACACAACATTAAGTTCGGGAAGCAACCAGAACTAACCCCATTCTGCAAAAGACCTAGGCTCAAGATTCCATACGCAACTCTCTTTGACCCTCGCGTATCTCCAACATTGAGGCAGAAGTCTATGTTCTCTTTCAAATTGGTCAATGACCGTAATTCTAGCCTCAATTTTGAGTTCCTCGTTCAATGCCCACTTGTATTGATCCTGACTTATACTGAAACCTCCAAAAACTGTTGTGTGAGGATTCAAATTCCACTCTGTTTTTCCTGTATAGTATCCGCTTTCATCTTGGAGGTCCTTCACGTCATTGCCAATAATGACCTTGGTCTCGATTCTAATTCTTACGGGTAAAGAGTTACCCGCATGCTCTATCAACGTGGCAACAAACGGCAACGAGTCTCCAGGACGAGGATTCGCAGGTGTTGATGCGGTTGTTAAACGCAACAAAATAGGTGACACAAGGTTTCGTGTGTATTCCTCGTACACTTGGTCTCTGCGCCTTCTTAATTCCTCAAACCTGTATTTGTTTCCCCTCTTACTCTTCGGATTGTAACGGTCAATTTTGGCGTGACATTCATAACAAGCGGGCATTCCATTTTCTATGTTGTTGCCTCCATCGGGGTCAATGTGAGCTATCTCAATGTCTACTCCGCAAGCTTTCTTGCATAGACAACAGTGACGGTCACTCCAAAGAAGCATTTTTATTTTGTCTTCGGGTCTAAATTCGGGTGGCCGAGGCATGTCTTTCCTCCGTGGTCTTAGCCTGTCGTATTACTATTATCCGATTTGACTCAATGCGCATCGGCACTTAAAACGTTGTTTCTTTGATTTTTGAATAGAAATCAAGCAAGCTCTAACTACGGAAAACCAGCGCGCGCTGGCATCTGAAAAAAACCTCAGTAGCGATTCAATAATAAGTTTGACGAATTTTCACGGCAAGAGATGGCCCGAGGGGATTAGACCGCGCGCGCTACACCTTAAGAAAGGACACAAGACCCGAATTAGTGCAAAGAGTCGGCATAAGAGTACGTGAGACAAACAATCTAGTTGAAAGGATGCACGGCACAGTCAAAGACAGAACAAGAGTAATGAGAGGACTCAAAAGCTTCGATTCTACAAAGTCACTTCTGGAAGGCTTCACAATTCACTACAACTATGTGAGACCACACCAAAGCCTAGGCGGAAAAACGCCAGCACAAGCAGCAAGAACACAAGCACCTTGCACGTGGAAAGGATTGATAGACGAAGCAACAAAACATGAAGCGCAACTTCTGGCCAAAACTACAAGTCCTGAGAAAACGGAGAAAAGAGAAATGGAGGCGGTAGTGAAATGAGAAAAGTCTTAGTTGCTCTTCCCGAAAATGTGGCCGATCTCTTGAACAGGGAGCGCGCGCGGAACGATAGGTGAGACTTGTTCAGACACCTTGCGAACAATAATAATGAGTTGGCTGTCAGAGAAAGGATATTTGACGAAAGGTGGGAAGCATGGCAAAGAATAAACCAAAACGAGAACTTACAGAAGAGGTTGACCTATTAGACGCTATGCTTTCAAGGCTTGTAGAATTGCTTGAAGAGAAAGGCATATTGACTCAAGAAGAATGGGAGAAGCATATCAAAGAAAGAGTCGTCGTGAAATAGGTATTCTATTCATTCATCATCCAATTTTCTATAGAAGCACTTAGGTAGTACAACATAATTCTGATTATTTTCAAGCATCTTAAATAGAGACGAATTCTTGAAGTAGGAGAAACTTTGTGGTGGTTTGAAATCAGGAAACACCGCAAAGGGATCTATAGGACTCTCAAACCTGAAAGCCTCATCGATTTCAAAAGCGTGAATGATTTTCGTACCGTTACAATAGTTTAGATAAGCACGCTCGTCGATACCGCTTGCCTCTTTGCATTTCTGCCAAATTCTTTTGGGCGTTCCAGAATGAATCCTCTTTACTCTGAACTCACCAACAATGCCTCTAGTCGGGCTACTTTCATACACGAACACCATATCGGTCAAAAATTTGGGTTTCTGCTTGCGAAATTCATATTTTTTTTCGCCGGAGAAAATCTTCTTGGAGTATACAGGTTTAACCGACAATAATACGCTCATCACTATTCGTCTCCTTGATTATTTTCTCGAATGATTCATCAGAGATTTCCTCAAATCCTCTTGGTGCTGAACTTACGTCTTTGATAATGCCAAGCTTGATAAGTTTTTCTAAATTTATTCTTTTTGGGAAAGAATAAGTGTAGAGGAAATTCACAACGAAAGGACGGTTTTTTGGATAATAATCCCATTGTTCTTTAAGCTCTTTATCTGAGAAAACGCTTCTTTTCCTACACAAGTCAATGAATTGCCGATAATCGAAGATTGAGGTGTAAATTCCGTCGACGATTCCGAGTGTGGTAATGACGGACTTGTAGTAACCGTCAGTTCTGTAGAAAACAATGATGTCGCCGATTCTCAGATCTCGCCTAATTGACCTTGAGACATAGACTTTCGATATAGCATTTCTGAAAGGTTCGTTTTCAACAAAATCCATAGGTGACTCAGTTCTGAGGATTGAATCAGGAAAGAGGTTGGTATGATACTGAGGATATATTGGAACGATGAACTTGCGTGCTTTTCTTGACATGAATGGGTACGTTGTTTTAGGAGAACTCAGTGATGCGTTTGGAGAAAAGTCATGAGTGAAGACCACCTCTTTTCCAGAGGCTGATTGCTTTATTCCGTGATATATGAAACCGTATTCTATCAACAGATTGATCAAGCGAGAATGTTCAACGCGTTTGGTAAACAAGGTAACATAGATTTCATCGACTGAGAGATGCAATGCATTGTCAAAGACGATTTTCAGGAATCTTTCTCCGATTTTCAATCCATTGAGTTGAACCTTGAACGTTCCGATTTTGAGTCGTTTCTTCTTAGAGAACGGCGGTTCTATATCTGAGTAAGGTTCAGATTCATCTTCTGTTTTAAGATAAAGAAAAGCGATGATTTTATCATCTGATGAACACACGTAAGCGATCTCCTCTGCTTTACGGTTGAACCATTTGTCAAAATCAACGTAGTCTTCTCTGAAAGAGTCAAAAAACTCGTCTTTCAGGTTGATATTGCCGAAAAACTCTTTCTTTACAGAAGGCACTTTGTAATCCACGAGCTCAGGATTCTCTGCAGTAACCTTTTCCAGAAACGAGTCAATGGAAAATACTTTTGTCTCAATTCCCAAGTCATGCGCTTTTCTATGGATTTTCGCGTCCTCGGTTATCAACAAATCTACGCGGTCAGAAGCGACTTCATTTATTAGAGTTGTATCATTTCTGTCACTTTCTGAAGAATCGTATTTCTTTGCAACAGTTCGAACTTCATCTTTCAGTTGTGCTTGGGTTTTCAGTTGATTGTAACTCTGTATTTTCGTGAGAAATGCCTTTCTCGTCTCGGCATTCTGATGAAGAGATATTTCGTCAATTGTAACCTGATGAACATATTTCTTGTATCCTAGTTTGTCAATCCACCAAAATAGTTTGCCGATTTCCTCTCTCGTTGGATCTTTTGCCTCGCGGTGCACTATGATATTAGTGTCCAGCAACACTCGCAACTTTCTTCCCTTTTCAGATTGTCTTGATCTCTTGAAAAGATTTGCCCCTAAAGAAGTGGAAAGCCTTCACCAACCACAAATAACTTAACAGCGTATCGATACAAGGCAAAATTAAAAAGGGACAAAATCCACCACAAATAACGCAGCAGTATCGCTAAGGGCTAAGTTTTTTATAGTATTCGGGCGTTGATAACACTCGGAGTGGAATCTTTGGAACGTGCTCTCTGGCAAGCTTTGTCCCAAGAAAATTCACGACTTCCTCGATTTCCATCTTGCCTCTGTAACCCAAAGTTTGAAGAAAACCGAAGTTTCTCTCGATTGATCGATTTTCCCCATCCATCAGGGCTTGCAGAATCGCATTAACGTAGAAAGTCTCAGGGTCTGAAGCGATCTCCTTAACCATGCCATCGAAATACACGGACTTGGTGCCGATGTGTTCTGTGAGAAAAGTATAGGAAGAGTCGCGTTTTGAGAAGTGGGCTTTGGGAAAGTAGTGCTCTGCAATCGTTTCGTACAACCATCCCCTAGTTGCTTTCGCTATGACTGACGACCCAGCATGCACAGCACGAGCAGTATAACCATAGGGTATGCCAGAATATATTGCGTCTATCGCATGTTTTTCGAGAGTTTTGATATCGTCAGGGTCATTGATCAAAATGCCTTTTTCGTTCTCGTCATATACTTCTGATTTTGAAAGGTCGAATGAACCAGAAAGCGCCAAGTCGTTGGTCAGAATGAGCGTTGAATGAAGGTCGCGGGCGAAGAAAACTCTGCAACCAACCTCATCCAGAAAGTCGATAAGATGAAAGGCTATTTGCGAGTATTCTCGACCTCTGTATTTTTCATCTTTTAGAGGGTCATTTGTTACGATGTTGATTTCTGCCCCAAAAACAAGTTTTACAAGCAGCATTGCATATGCAAGATTTATTGAAAATATCCCACAGTCTAACCCAAACCACGATTCATCCAAACCAAGAACATCAGCATCGATCGTCAGTTGTACATCACTAATCCACGGGCTCAAAACATAGATTTTTGGAAATTCGCACAGTCTTTGCCGATACCCAGAAAAAATCTGGAACATTTCAGCTCGAATCCTGTCGTTCGGAATAGTCTTGGTCGTCATGGCTTGTCAAATCAACTGACACCGTATGATTCCCCATTCATAAAACACTTTGCTTTCGCGGTCATTCAGAAAACCGTGCGCGCTCGCTCAATACGTTATGTTCTCTCCCGAGTCGTTCCCAATGCCTATAGGAAAACCGATGGATCTACATGGTGTTGGGTGTTAGTCTCTGGGGATTAGAACCCAAACGGGGTCAAGTCCCATAGCCTAGCGCGGGCCTGGTTACAAAACTCACTTTTGCAAAGCCGAGAGTTCGAATACCTCGCGAGGGCTGTCAGAGTACAAATTCTGATCCCGCTTTGTGTCGTGAGGGATAACCATGAACGACTTCGAGAATTTTCAACCTACATGGCTTCTGCAATTCAGATAATCATTATACATGAGTTCAAGACCCTGCCTTAATTGTATTTGGCATCTATTCTAGCGCAGTCACCCACATATCGCGTGACAACATATTTGAGAGCTTCAGGGTGGAGGATCACAGTTATACTCCTGAAGATAGTAAGATTGATGACCTTGCCGCGCAATTTTATGATACTATAGCTTGGATGCGAGGGCTTGGTCCACGCAAATTCGTTTCCCAAGCTTATCCCTCGATCACTTTACTTATCAGAATGGTAAGAAATTGCCAAGAGCATGTTAGAAAGAAACCTGTTGATCACATTACGCATAAAAATTCCTTCGGGAATGTATACACAATATCAAGTATTATGATACTTGCTATCTATGCTTACCTGGAGATCCTACAGGTTTGGACCTACACTTTGAATCTCAATCCCTGATAGGGAGAGCAAATAGAAGCTACAACAAATCCAGGCGCTGGTCTCAAGTCCTCACTTCTTCGATCATCTTCAGTTTGCCGAAATCATCAGGATTTACGAATATCGTTGGTCGTCCTTCCATTACCGCGCGTTCTTTGAGAACCTTGTCTGAAGTCATTAGGAAGGAATTTGTAAAATGAGCGAAATCCAAGATGACTTTGTCTTCGTCTTCTGGTGTCTTGGTCTGATAGGCGAAGGGCATGTTATGAAATGTGTTGATAGTAATCGATCCTTTTTCAGCGATTTTTCTGAGGTTATCGAGTTCTTCTGAGATTGCGCTCTTTTGGCTCGATCCCTTGAATCTGTCCACTATGTCTAATAACCTAAAACGCCGCCACGCCATTATTGTTAGTCGATGTCGCGCAATGACGGAACGAAAACATAAATACAAACCAATTCCCACGAATACTGATTGGGGAATAGTACTGGGCGAGAAAACTGAAATAGATTATCTGAAAGAACTAAAAGAGAAGATTAAGCGATCAGGATTCCCCCTTGAAATTGAGGTTCTATCCATTCTAAACTCAGCCCGCCGTAACCAGAGATTAAAGGGCATGGATTTTTCAGTGGGTTCCTACTATCTGGACAAAGACAAAAACATAGGAAGAGAACTGGACATAAGCGTCAAAATTCCTGTCAAATACAGAGGGGAGTTCAAAGGCAAGAAAAGTGACTTGATAGGAATATTTCTCCATTTGTTAATACAATGCAAGAAGGTGCCAGGAAATGCCTGGGTTTTCTTCAAAACTCCTCAAGAGTTAGTTCCTGTGCCACAATGCACGAGCGTTTTAGACTCTTTGGAATGGATCCCTCGTTCGAATACTGCATTTGCGTACCTTCCCGACCTTCACTATAGAAAGACAGTGAACGCAACTGCACGTGATGAATATGTGCTCGAAAAAAAGAGATCCAATGGATTAACGGACAACCTTTTTGATGCGATTATTACTCTGGCAAAAGCTACCAGCTACCAACTGGAAACTAATACTCAAGACCTGATGAGTACGCTGAAAAGATTCAAGAATGTTTCAACTTATGTTGTCAGCTACATTAGCGTATACTATCCAATAATAATTTTTGATGGCAAAATGTATCTCGCAGAGCCAACCAGCGAGTATGGAGAAATGGAACCAACGCCAACTGACCACGTATGTCTCTTCTTCGATTATATCTCTGGAAGTTGCGACATAGACCTCTATGTTGACATTGTACAGAGAGAAGCATTTGGGAAATATCTGCAGAACGTCGTTTCTGATGTTGAAACATTCCAGGATGCATTGGAAACCGAAGCAGGTGTTGAGTTTAGGCAGGAGGTAGAAAAGGCTTTGAGTTGGTACAGAAGCAGGGAAAAGGAGGCTATCAACAATAACATTAGATAGTGTATCCAAAAAAATCAGGTCAACCTGCGCAAAAACTGATACAAATTAGTTGATTTAGCAACAGGCGAGCGCGAACTCTATACAAGCCGGCGGGGAACTAAGAATAACGCTAAATTGGGTTACGCTACCAAAGAAGAATTCATACCCGCGGTGCGTTTCAGGTTGACATGCCCATCAGAAGAGAAGACAAGCAGTGACCCTAAGATACAAAAGCGGAGATAAATTGAAGGGAAACAGATGCCCCTAAAACGCTTGAGTCCAGCAGATAAAGCTCACATAGAAAGAAAGAGAATCTACAGTAAGATCCGAGATGGCATAACTATTCTTGATTGCACGGTAAAATCTCAAGAGAAATGTTCAGAAGGCGAATTTCTGCAACAGTACATCAGAATTCTCAATCGCCAACTGATGGCAAGCGGAAAGTTGCCGGTCGAATGCAAACTCCGTCAGGTACGAAGCCCTACTGGAGGCATGTCAAGTCTTGACGATTGGCTGAAATATGTATACACCTACACCATTCACATATCTGCACATGGCGATCGTGATGACAAAACGCGTGAAACATACTTGTGGGCAGGAAATAGCCCATTCAGGTTGAGCAACTTAAAGGGCATTTGGTCGGAATTCAATGAGGAAGAGAGACCCTTGCTTCTCGTGTTATCAGCCTGTTCGGCAGGTCACTTGGATCTGATCAAAGCCTTTGCTGATGAGGGTTGCAGATACTGCATAGCTCCTGTGTTCGAAACAGACTGGGAAAAGGCTGCACTGTTTTCAGCGTTATTCTATACATACTTGTTTTATGGCGAACATGCCGAGCCGATGCGTCCGGTTACAGCCTTTAAGAAGGCCAAGACTCGCCTACCCGAGCTTACTGGATGGTGGAAAATGTTTGACTATGGAAAGGAATTGCCGTGAATAAGTCTAAGCTTTGACGTAACCTTTGCCCTTTTTGAGTTTAAGTGAAAAGCTATGCTTTCCTTCCCTGCTGTAGTCTCTGAAGTCAGTGCCACATTCGCATGAATATGCTTGGACTCTGAATGCGCCATAATTCCATGACTTTCTGGGCTTGATCATTTCCTTTCCGCATTTGGGGCATCTGGTCATAAGAGCCACAAGATTCTTCTTAGCTAACGATGTTTAAAATACTTTGGGAGCATTGTTGCTTTGCAGAAGCTCTCCGCTGAAAGCTTTGTCCAATAGACTTGGGACCAGCCCGGCAATGTCTTTCTCAATTTCGGCCTGAATTCGCAAGAGCTTATCTACTATTTCCTGGAGAGTGTCAAGATAAGAAACGATCTTGCGCTGTTCGGCAACGGGCAATTTTGGCGTTGGGAGCTTTGCGAGGATCTTGAGATTAATGTTTTTCTGCGCGAATTCTGGAGCAACCCTTTCAAGATACATTCGCAGATACAGAAGATAATGGTAAAGATATTCACTGTCAATGCCTTCTTTTGGCGTTATTGCTACTATACTGTCAGGTACACAGCAATCAAAATCCAAGATCCCCACGGCGCCAATAGTTGCAGCTATGCTTATCAGCAGTGTCCCCTTTGGAAATTTCCGACTTATAGCTAATCCATCATCGTTTAGAGTTTGACTATACGCTGTGATGAATTTGTTTGAGGCTTCAATTTCGCCGATTTGGATCCAAGGATGCTTTCCACCGAAAAAGCGCTTTTCGTTGCGGGGTCGATATGAGAACTTGCCGCGCTCAAGACTTGTCAGTTCATCCAAACGAAAGTTGTCGCCCTTCTCAGCAGCCTGTCTGAACAACTTCCCCCTAGCAGCAGCAACCAGGTTTTCAACCTCCATGGTCACTTTCGTCTTCAACTCCTGCAGCTTTTCGATATCTCCAATCAGGCTCTCGACCTTTCTGACAATACGTCTTTGTTCTTCAATGTCTGGGAGTGGAATTTCAATCGAGAGAAGCCTTCTTGGCTTGACTTCAGTCTTTATTCCGTTCGGTAGGTGACTTATCAAGATTCGTCGGAAAATATCGCTTCGCATAAAGTACCAAAGGTAAAGCGGATCAGCTTTTTCCGAGTTCACTACATATGAAGAAAAATGAATCGTTGCCGCTGCAGTTCTATCACCATTGTATATGGCAATTGCACCTTTTGCCGCGTTAATGCCTGAGACAACCAAGTCTCTAGGTTCAACTAGAATCATATTTGTTCTTGTTATATTTTGGTCTCTTAGTTCTATCTTGCCGCTACTAAAGCCAATTTTCGCTACGATTGGCATTTCGCCGCTATCTATCATCCGTGGATCTGGCTTGCCTTTCCTTTCAGTGAGCACCGTCTCCAGTTTTGCCGTAGGCCAGCTAATTTGCATCTTCAACGCCTTTCTCCAAATGAGCCCTTATTTGCCCCAACAGCTCAAATACTCTGTTTTCCTTTTCAATAATGCTGGTGACTATCTCTTGTGGTTCTTTATGTTTCTCTGTGTCAGCCTTCCTTGGATTCTTGACATCTAAATTGCACTCATTTTCTATCAGATCTTTGACCGAGACTTTCCATGCAAACTCATTCTCAACCCTTCTGACCCACCATTCTTGTAAATCGCGGAAATCCTCGTACCGCAAAGGTTTGCTTTTTGTGTAACATGGGCTTTTCATTTTTTGTCTGCCTGGCGGCAAAGGAAGTTCATAATACCAGATCTCTTTCGTGGGACCATCCCTTTCAAAAAATAGCAGGTTTGTTTCAACACCGGTATATGGAGCAAACACGCCTTTGGGCAGTCGCACAATGGTATGAAGGTCGAAGTTTTCGAGTAGTTCCTTTTTAATTCTCTCACCTGCTCCCGAAGCGAAAAGAGTGCCGTTGGGAACAACCATGCCGCATCTTCCACCATTCTTGAGTTTCCGCATGATAAGTTGAAGGAATAGGAGAGCAGTTTCAGCCGTGCGCATAGCTTCAGGAAAGTTGGTCATTATTCCTCTTTCTTCCTCTCCTCCAAATGGAGGATTAGTCATTATGACATCGACCCGATCCTTTTCCGTGATTTCGTATAGGGGGGTTCTCAGCGAATTGTCTCTCCTTATGTTGGGCTTCTCTATGCCATGAAGCAGAAGGTTCATCATGCCCAAGAGATAGGGCATAGGCTTCTTTTCGATTCCAAAGAAGGTATGGTACTGGAGAGTTTCTCGATCTTCTGCCTTTTTCTGTTGATTTCTCATAAACTCAAAAGATTCGGTCAAAAATCCGCCTGTTCCCAATGCTGGATCAAGTATTTTCTCTCCAATCTGCGGTTCTATCTGGTTCACGATGAAGCGAATAACAGGTCTAGGAGTATAGAATTCACCATTAGATCCTGCAGCGTCTCTCATTTCTTTGAGCATAGTTTCGTAAAGATGTGCCATGGTATGGATGTCATCGCTTGAAGTGAAGTCTATCCCATTGACTAGATTGATAATGTCTCGAAGAAGATATCCCGAACGCATACTGTTATAGATCTCGCGGAAAACTTCCGCAATCACCGTCCTCTGATCTTTCTCATCCGTGCTAACAAGACCACGCAAATATAGAATCAGCTTGTTGTTGACAAAGTCAATCAACTCGTCCCCAGTGCGTCCTTTCTCCTCAGGTGCGGCCCAGTCACGCCAACGGTAGGGCTCTTGAATAGCTTCTCTGTAGTCCGGTTTCAGCATTGCGCGCTCTTTTTCAAGGTCGTCGAAGGTCTTGAGAAAAAGAATCCAGGAAAGCTGCGGTATGCGGTCAACATCTGTACTTAAGCCGGCGTCTTTTCTCATTATGTCTCTTGCACGTTTGATAATTGATGATAGGTCTTTTCCATCCATCCTTCTCACCTAAGGTTCGGAATAGTTAATGGCTCATACAGAAATCTCTGCAAATCACTTAAAACCTTACGAAGCTTCTCTATTCCACCAAACAGTTTTGCTATCTCAGAAGGTGAACCTTTCTGCGAAATAGGTGGAATCTGCAGAATGTTTGGGTCTGTAAGTTGAGTGACGCCGTAATCAGTATACTTCTCAAGCAGCATCATGATTATTTCCCTCGCGTTTGGACTGAACGTTTCAAAGTATCTTTTCTTCCTGTTCCTTACATAGTCAGCTCTTTCTCGGCGAGTTCTCAGCGGAGCATTGAAGGCCACATTCATTAGGAGATCGAAGGGGTCTGCATCAGGCTGCCCCGTAACATCCGCTAGTTGTTGGAGTGAGATTCCTCTCTTCTCGAGTTCTTCTATGATATGTTCCCTTTCCTCAGTTTTCGTCCATCTGGCCCTGAGCTCATTCGCCGATGGATAAAGCTCCCTAACTTTGTCTCTGGTATAATCCGTGAATTTCCAGGTCCTGAGCCTGTGGCCGTCAGGATCCAGTTGGTAAACCACTTCGTGCGCAATTTCAACTGGAACATCATCAACGTAGAGCTTGCGCGGTTCAACCTCTTCTGGCCCAGCTGCTTCAGGCTCTTCTTCAGCAGGTTCTGTATTATCTTCAATGACTTCTGGCGGCTTAGTCTGATTGCCCTGTGCATCCATTTCTTCTTGTGTCATGAATTCTGGAAAACCGTCGAAATCAGGATCAGTGAACAGCCGCGTGGCACCCGCATAATCGATTATTGTGAACCAGAGCTTATCTTTGTCCGGAAAGAGTCTCGTTCCTCTGCCTATGATCTGTTTGAACTGGACCATCGAGTTGATGGGCTTGAACAATACTACGTTTCTGCAAGTGGGCGCATCAACGCCAGTCGTAAGCATTTGAGAAGTCGTTAAGATGACCGGGGTTTTCTTCTCAGGATCCTGAAAATCGCCAAGGAATTTGCGTCCATACTTCCCTTCGTCAGAAACCACACGTGCCACATAATGAGGATACTTGACCGTTAAATCATTGTTAGCATTGTTAAGGGCGAGTCTCATGTCTTCGGCATGCTCTTGATCGACACAGAAGACCATCGTTTTCGCGAATCTGTCCGTCTTCTTTAGGTACTCAGTCAAATGCTTGGCAACTGCTTCAGTTCGCAAGAGCAGAGACACGACCCTTTCAAAATCCTTGGTCTCATACATGCCATAGGGAACTTCGCGACCGAAGCGGTCCAGTTGACCCTGATTTGGGACCCAGCCTGCAGCATCAACAGATGGGACTACTCGAATCACTCTATAAGGTGCTAAAAAGCCATCTTCAATGCCTTGTTTAAGAGAGTAGGTGTAGATGGGGTTGCCAAAGTAGCCATACGTGTCTACGTTGTCATCTCGTTTGGGCGTCGCAGTCATGCCTATTTGATAAGCGGCGTTGAAATATTCCAGTATCCTTCGCCATTTGCTGTCGTCTCTTGCACTCCCTCTGTGACACTCATCCACTACAATGAGATCGAAATAGTCTGGCGAATACTCTTTGTAGATAGCCGCACCCTGTTCATTTTCGCCTATCGCCTGGTAAAGCCCAAAGTAGATCTCCCTGCTTTTCACAGATCTCTTCTGTATCTTGTGCAGAGCATCGCCAAAAGGAAAGAAAGTCCGATCTTTCGCTTGGTCAGCTAGGATATTCATATCCGCCAGATACAACACCTTTTTGATACGGCCAGTCTTCCACAGCTTCCAAATTATCTGAAAAGCCACGAAAGTCTTACCCGTACCTGTCGCCATACAAATCAAAATGCGCTTTTTACCTTTGACAACAGCCTCAACCGTTCTGTTGATAGCGATTTCCTGATAATACCGAGGGCTCATAGCCCCTGTGCCGCGGTAGAAAGGAAACAGAAAATCCCGAATGTCCTTTTCTTCAGTCAGTCCAATCTTCTTCTCAAGTCTAGCCCACAGTTCTTCAGGAGAAGGAAAATCATCCAGAATGTTCTGCTTGCCCGTGGTGTAATCGTGTTCGACAGCGGCATGACCATTTGTCGAGTATGCAAACTTGAGTCCCAAGATCTCGGCATAGTCCATAGCCTGCTGCAAACCGTCTCCGGGCTTCTTGAAAGCAGCCTTTGCCTCAATCACTGCAATCGTGAAATCCGGCCTGTATCGCAGAATATAGTCAGCCTTCTTTCCCGGCTTTCTGAAATGCTTTTCACCAGTTGTGACGATACGGCCATCAGTGAAGTATTTTTGCTCGATTATCTGTTCATCAGACCAGCCAGCACTATGTAGTTTAGGAACCACATACTTGCGACAAGTATCAGCCTCAGTCACAGATGCCCTGCCTCTTACAACTAATCGAAAGTTCAAGTGTTAAATACTTTTCACATTCATGGAGCCACTGACGCGAATTTGTTACACGATAATCCCGCCGAATGTGCCTATGCCTGTTGACTGGTGTGTTTATTGTCAACAGCTATCAGAAGAGTGTCGCTTTGTCTGATCCCTATGTAGTCAACGATTTCTTTAGGAATTGTCATTCTGACAGAGTTACCCCCTCCTCAGTTTCTGTCCAAAGTGCAGAAGGGCAAGAGGTAGACATGAAACTGTTACCTGGACACTGGTGGGTCTCAAAGATTATAATAATCCTTAGAGAGACATTATGCTATGAGCTCACATTTGGTTGAGCTACTCATAACCAAAGGTTATGGGTTAGCCGACGAAGACTTTGACGAAATAATAAGAATGGATAGACTAAAGGACATCAGCCAGAATTTTGCTGAGTCTATTCATAAGATACAAGAGAGTTTTCATTGTAAGGCTAGGATTAGAGTCGTTGAGTTTGATGAGCTATCCGGAGTTGATTTTGGTTCCAATTCTTCGTACAACACAGCTATTTTCGTAGGGAGGCATATTTTCTATAATTCCATAAGCTCAAACAAGAATTGCTGCGTCGTTTTTTTCTATGCGGGTGTTGTTGAGAAACTAAAGGCTCTGTTTAAGGATCGTATATTACCTCATGAGTTCGCGCATCATTATCAATTCGCCTATGGAGACTTTCCCTGCATGTTAGGAAAGGGAGTTCCAGAGAACCTTTTTCCACAGTTTGCAAAATCAAACCCTATAGGTCCAGAATCAGGCCAGGTATACATTGACAATTTGTTGGTAAAAGACTGCAGGCTCTCTTTGTTCAAAGACCTTACAGAAAGAATCAGTGACACTATTTGTGAAGGAATGCTACGTGAGAGGGGGTTTTGCCAAGGCATTCTCGAGCAATATCGCACTGATAGGAACATCGATCCTGGAAGGGGTCTTCCTCCAAGTCAACAGCCTGCAATTCGTTATTTTAGAAGACTGAGTCTTTGGGATGTCGCTGAATGGCATGCAATATTACGGCTTGTGTATCCAAATGACCAGGCTGTCAAAAGCATGTCATCTCAAGATAGGAGATTTGCGATACGTTTAAACAAGGAATTTGATAGGGCCAAAAATGCCTTCAAAGCGGTCTATGATCTATGTCTGAAAACCGACTACAATACATTCAAAGAAGTAAAGAATTGCATTGATTATATGAAAGAAATCATGCGGTTTCTGAACATAGAATTACGAACAGATCAGATTTGGTAAAGTAGAGCCGCACTATCCGTTTTTCTCTTCGTTGAGCCATTCGGGAACTATGACTGCGCGAATCAATTCCTGAACGGTAGAACAAGCAACTGCAAATAATGGTTAACAGTCTTGTCCGCGCGCGCTGCTTCGTTTTTTAGTTTCTTCTAATATCTGGACGGATAGTCCTTCCAAACTTGACTTCACCTTTTTCCCAGCGTATTTGGCAAAAAGCCCTCTCTTCTGTTCCATTCAGCTGTTGCCTGTTTGGATGACATTTTTGGCCGCGGTCTGTAATTCATTGCTTCTCCTTTCTGAACGCTGGCTCTGATTTCATTGTAGTTTGTCCCCAGATCTTCAATGGTGGCAAATCCGACTTCATTATTCTTGCAAACGAAGGATGCCCTATTGGTAGCCATATCGCTTTTTGCAAGCAACAGTCCAAAAGCATTTCCCACGTGACGGACTTTCCTGCAAAAATTAAGTGCTACTTTATTTCCCACAGGAAAGCGTGTATAAACATCGATTGCCATAAACTGCTTGTCCTTCACAGGCTGCTCGAAATGTAGGAAAGCGTCAAAACTAAGCCCTTTGGCTAGCGCAAGCGATTCGTCACTTCCAAGCCTCAGAATATCCTCATCCCATTTTACCAAGCCTGATGGATAGACTTTCATGAGGGCTCCAAGCACACTATATATATAGTGTAAATGTGTCCGGAAAACCATTATTTCAGCCTTTCTATCGGACAAAATGAGACAAATCTTCTCTTATTCCTTAGCGCGCTGCCTTGTCCCTTTATTATGTGTTGAAGTATGTTGGGGAGACTGCTTTGTCTGGTCTTCTGAGGTTTTCTGCTGCTTCTCTGTTCAGAACCAGGCACAGTAGGCTGTAGAGCGCGTAGGAAGCGACGTTTCTCAAGCCTCTGACCTTGTTTATGGCTAAGCTGTACTGCGTCTTCAGGAAGCTGTAGACCGCTTCAATGTGAGGCCTCTTATGATACTCATTCTTCTGATCTTCTGGTCCATAGGTCCGAAACTTCTTGTCTACCCTTAGAAGGCCTTTAACGTCGTGTTTCTGGTTAACGGGATAAGGAATCACTGCCTCGTCAACAGCACTTCTGAGTTTGCCGTCGCTGTACTGGCTGTCAGCTATGACGCTTCTGAGTTTGGATCCAGACTGTCTCAGAATCAGCTTCGTCTTCTCCAGCATGTTCAGCGAGTGTTTCTTCTCGTTCTGGTTGGCAGAAGCAAAAGCGCAGGTCAACGGGAGCATGGTCTGAGAATCGATGGACAGGGCAATACTTAACCCAGACATCGTGTGCATTGTGTTCGGATCATGTCGAACCCCCAAATCCATGAAGCACAAAACTTATACCTTCGCCTAACCTGAAAACAAGCGAGTGCAATCAATTCAAAATTAGCCTCTCTCTAAAAGTGAACCCATGAGCGAGCGTAAGAAGACAAGAGCGAGGAAAGTAGACGAGGAAGTCCCGCTCCGGGTAAGAAATATAGAAGATGAGCTACCAAAACCTATTGGCATTTATGCAGAAAACCTTTCAAATAGTGTGTTTATCAATAACACCTTTGTGGGTGTGCCAACCCCGATTTACATTAAGCGAGGTAGGAACAACGTTTTCTGGAACAATAGGGCGTATCCGTAGGAGATGAATTGGTAGGTTGATGGAAATGAGGAAATACAAAGATAAAGCGTTCAAAGGTGAAAAAGTGTTTTTGGGCCGCTCCGAATACGAGCGCTGTTCATTCGAAGACTGCGAAATGCATTTGGAATATGGGACGACGAAGGTAGCAAATTGCGAGTTTAAGAACTGCACTCTGCATCTAAGTGGCCCCGCGTCAACTATTGCGATGGTCATAAAGCTGTTCTATCCCGATGCGTTTCCAGTAATTGAATAGACTTTTATTCCGCACCTTCCATGAATGTCAATGAGCAGGAACTGATCATCGAGGGAACGTGAAAGAATGCCCAAATTACACTTGAAGTGTAAAACATGTGGGATTGTTTTTGAATCAGGTATATCGGCGGATAGGCAGAGCTTTGAAACTCTGACCCTTGTGAATAATGTTCATCAGTGCCCAAAAGAGCACCGTAACTCCTATGACAAAAAAGACTATTTCTTCTAAGAAAGCAGGACTGCTCAATTCCCAGACATTCCAAAAACCACGGATCCGTCTTGAAATCCAAATGCAGTCTTTCCTCCCACCACGAAGCTCATTCCGAAGAAAGAATGATTTTTCAAGTCTGTTATTCCATAATTGCTAATATCCAGGTCTACCTTCCCCCAAGATAGACGGCCCGTTATCGTCCAGGTCGGTATGATTTCTGGTGAACCTATACAAGAAATGAACTCATCTATTGATGCAGCGTTTGGATGCAATTCTCCTGACTTGACCAACTCTTTCAGCTTAGAGAAGCTCTGCTGCTGATATTTCCGTAGCTGACTTCTGAACTTTTCCAACGGATAGTCATCGAACCTCATAAATAGATTCGTCTTTTTGTCCTTGGACATTATTTCCAATTCCTTCCCTCTGACCGAGCATCTCAAGTCAAAAAGGGCTTCACTTATTGCGATCCAGAAATTGTTATCCATGACCAGAATAGGATTTCCACTTTTGTCCCTTATGAAAAGATTGAGTCTGCTATAACCTTCACTATCCCGTTCAAAACCAATAACTCGCTCTTCATGAATCTCTAAGACATTCTTAACATTATATGCAACATTTCCTACTATGCAGACAACGTCTTTTCTCAGATAGTCGTAATACTCCGACACTTTATCTGACGTTACATAGGGTTTCTCTTTCATTTGTCTGAGCTGGTCCTTAGTCCAACGTCCTCCATCCGCTAAGGACGCGTGGTTTGCACAAAGAGCAATCATACCCTCTGGATTATGGTGCTTTTTTTCGCTCCAAGGCGGGTCGAAATGATGCCATGTCAAATATGGAACCCCACATTTGGGGACAGGGCAACCGAAATTAACCTCTTTTCGTAGCTCCTCTCGGACTCTTCTGGGCGGAGTCCTATTCAATTATCTCACCGTTCCAGAAATGCAAGTGTGTGTAGATTGATTTAGACTTTTTCCATTCTTGTCTGATAGGGCGACAGTTGTAATTCAGAGTCTGTGGCAACGGCCTTGCGCGCATCGGTGGGAGTTTGGCGAAAGCCAAACGCATGCGCGTTTCTAAATAGGCAACAACAGCCTTCTTCTATTCTAACTCTTGGCAACAGAATGAATAGTTTTTGGGAACAGAACCTTTTTCACCATATCAATGGGTTTGAAATAGCCTATTTGACGGAATAGGTTCCCTTCCGCGTTTCGATAAGGGCCTATCAACGAATACAATACTGCTAGAGAAGCCATGCCATAAAGAACATTCGACAAGCATCCATCCTTAAGGTTCTCTATTTCAGCATGTTTCAAGTTATTGTAAGCATCCCACCAGTTTAGGCGTGTCTTATCGTCTTTGATGCCGTCAAATGGTAGAATCATGTTGTCTCTAAAAAGGGAGTTCAGTTAGCGCGCGCGCTACTAGTCAAATCCAATACGTCCTATTGAAGTTGATTTATGTCCACAAATACGTTGGCGATATAGTTTTTCAGTTTGTGCCTTCCGATTCCCAAGCATGAATGAAGCAGTTTGATCGCGCCTTTCCATTCAAAGACTGTTGTAGGACCTTTCATCTGCAAATCGTTTATGAAATAGACAAAGACAAGGTATGCGCATAGTCCGTTTTTCCTTAATAGGTAAAGATGAGCCAGCCTGTTCGTGTATTGGTAGAAACATTTAGACCAGTCGAAATCCGTCTTTGACTTTAGATGGTCCTTAACTTCTCCAAGGCTCTTGAGTATTCTTTTTACCGAATCTTTATCTTTAGCCTGCAACATTGAAAACAATTCCTGAATGTGTGATTTCGCTTCGACCAGAAACAACTTTCCAGAAGCGCCTTTTCCGAGAGCGTCCCATTGAGGCCCTCCTTTAGGCCAGAATTCATCCAACGGTAACTTTTCTAACTTCACATCAAGTAATTTCAAGAAAGCTTGATCGCGATATTCCGCGTAATCATCATTCTTCAGAGGTGAAAGCCATTGAATGCATTCTTTCTCTGAGAAATTAAGCGTGCTCCAAATCTGTGAGTTCAAAACTTCGGGCTTATCATTGACGAGTTTCTGAATCCATTTCTGGCTTCCTTTCTTTGCTTGAGTTTGAGGGAATCGAGCCATTTTTAACCCATCTTTTGACATATGTTAGTGCGACATTATCTGCTTTTCCATGAGCGCGCGCGCAACTCAACGATTTCCTTCCTATATTCCTCAATCTCTGTCAGCAAAGGAGCATCAGGATTCTCTTTGAGGAGGTTGATGATCCATCCGGTCACTTCGTTAACGGCAGCGACTAGGAAGTGGCCACTACCCATTGCAGGATCGACTATCTTTAAACCCAGCAGGTCCTCTGTACACTTTTTCTTCAGCTCTGGCTCCTTTGTCTTGGAGGCTCTGAGAAGGTTCATATCAGCCAAGAAAAACTGTTCACGAGTTCTCAGATTAGCTTCTAGCCCTCTCCTTACAAGGAAAACGACAATTTCATCAGGGGTGTAGTAACTACCTGTTCCCTTTCTTCCCAAGCCTCTAACCGAGAGATACAGCTCTCCTTTCTCAATGAAACCACGAGGCTTCTGCTTTTGATCTTCAGCAAATTTCGCGTCGAGAATCTCTTCTTTGTAGATCACCAAAGACTGCTTGGCCTGTCTTACTGAATATTCGAGCAAAGCCTCATACAGAGAACCAAGATGCCGAACACCAAGGTTCTGATAGTCGATTCCCCGATTTTCAGACTCGCGCGCGCTTCATAAGTCATGAATTACTCCCGGTATTTTGGGAAAAACCTGTGTCTCTCCAATGTGCTTGGCTCCAACTATCCAGCTAACGAGCCTTTCTATGCCTATTCCAGCGCCAGCTGTGGACTTCAGTCTTCCCTCTTTTGCGAGTTTTAGCAACAACGCATAGTTTTCCTTTCTGACGCCGTCTCTCTCCATTTTTCCGTTAATCTTGGCGTATTCGAACTCTCTTCTTGCACCAGACAATACCTCTCCGTATTCTGGCAAGTACAGATCGTAGTTGTCCCATCTGCCGCTCTTGCTATCCTCAAAATCGTAGAATTCTCGGGGAATGTTAGTCACCCAGACCGGATCTTCGGTTTCAGATGGAATTTGAAGTTCCCATTCTTTTCCATACTCTTCTTCGAGTTCTACCTTATCGTGGACTCTGAAAGGGGTTCTTGGCGTTCTCAACCCATCATGTTTTCTGAGATATAGCAGCTCATCCTTCATGTTCTTTTTCAAACTATCTATCAATCGCTGGACAACTTTTTCAACAAAGCTTCTGATATCTCGTGATGTAGCGTTCCTTGCTTCGAAGTCGAGTTGTGTGAACTCGTAGGCGTGCATTCCAGTGCTCGCTCTTTCACTTTTTTCTATCCTCACGTTCGGAGAGAGTATGAATAGCTTGGGAACGGCTAAAGAGCAGGCAACCATCTTGTGAACTATCATGCTTGTCGTCGTTCTGACTGTTTTTCCGTAGATTTCGACCTCAACGCGCTTCTCAATGGATGCACATGAGTCTGGCCACAGGGGGTCGGTTGACTGGGAAAATATGACTGGCAGCAACCATTCGAAGCCGTTGTCGGTAAACTCTTGAGTGAGGCATTTCAGAGTGCAAGTCATTATCTTGCTGATGCAATGTTTTCTCTGGATTTCGTCTTCAGACAATTCCTCCAACGGCCTAGGCAACTCACCAATCGTCAGACTTCTCTGCGGGCTGAAACGTTTTTCACTCATCCAATCACCTTTTGATTTCAGCATGTCTTGTGAACACTTCCAGATTGACCAATGTTAATGCGTGTAGAAGTGCACGTACTGGAAAATAAACTTTTTATAACAAAAATTGGGAATTTTTCAGAAAACGTTAGCATTTTATAGCAGAAGATGTAATAATTACAGTTATGGAAGCGAAACTCGACGAGAAAGACATAGCAATCTTGGCTCTTGTACAGAGAGATTGCAAACTCACCGCAAGGGAGATTGCCAGAAAAATCGATTCGCCAATAACAACCGTTTTCGCGAAGATAAAGCGCATGGAAGAGCGGGGTGTCATAAAAGAGTATAGAGCAGTTCTTGATCCAAAGAAACTTGATTGCGGCACCACAGCTTTTATTCTGGCCTCCGTAACTTACGGGGTAAGGAACGAGGAGAAGCCTTTCTCACAGAGAGAAAGAGCGGCGGAAATTGCCAAGTTTCCAGAGGTTCAAGAGGTTCACATAATAACGGGCGACTGGGACCTTCTGATAAAACTCAGAGCAGAAAGCGTTGACACAATAGGACAATTCGTCATTGACAAGCTACGGTTTGTAAGGGGAATCGAGAAAACTCTCACATGCATGGTCTTCGAAACCTGCAAGGAAACAACGGAAGTACCCCTCAGTGCGCGCGCTCCGTCACGCTTCAAAGAAAGGGAATAAGAGTAATTCAAGCTATTTTCGAAGAACTATTGGAAGACGGTGATGAACTACTACCTTGGGAGCACCGGGACAAGATGCTCTCGACATTAAGCAACCAAGAAAAAACAAGAATATGCTGTGACTTTATTGCCTGCTTTGCGATTGCCAAGCTTGAATGTAGAGATGTATTTTTGATACGTAAGATGCTTATAGTCCGAATGGCAAGATATGAGCGAAAGAGGACAAGTGTTTGAGAAGATCAAAGCTTGAGATGTATCTTGACATCCTTCGTGTTCTGGAAGGCGGTGGTCAGTTGAAGCTGACGCACATAATGTATGAGACTAACGTTAACTGTTGCGTTCTCAAGGAGTATTTGGGCTTTCTAGTGAAGCAAGGCCTGGTTGAAACGCGGGCCGTGGGAAGGCAAAGAATGGCCTACTCAATAACTCAAAGAGGCATAACCGTGCTCAACTGTTTCAGAGAGCTCAAACAAGTTTTGCCTATCGTGGATGAAGACCGCAACCTAACGCCAGTTCCCATTTGATCTGTGGCATCAAAGCGTGCTTAATGCAGCAAGCAGTTCCAATGAAGACCTCGCAGTTAGGAATCACCAGTTACCAAGAATGAACCATCCTTCGTTTGCACACATGTGAATCTTGAGTTTTAAGTGATATTGAAAGACGTAAGAAAAATCGCTAGCTATCTCTGCCTATTCCTTCTTCTCCTTCATTTGCAGTACATGGTTGGCCAGCAGTGAGAAAGTCAATGGACGAATGTGAACTTTGTCCTCTAGGCTTGTCAGGAAGCTTCGGAACCTTGACACGTCAAGGAAAGGATGTTCTTTCAACTTGTCGATGAATTCAACGTACGAGGAATAGTTCTCATGTAAGGAGACGATTACTCCTGTACTCTCCAGTCCCAATCCTCTTTCAAACATGATGATTTTCTGCGATAGCTCGCCTCTCAGGTTCTTTTCGGCTGCTGCGATTGTCTCCTTATATTCTTCGTGGCTAACTTCTTTGAGTGAACATAAAGTCAACGCCATAATCTTGTATCCAAGTTCGATGAAGTTAGGTATCATCGTGTACTCTTTGATGACGCCTTCTGCCTCAAGCCTCTTGATCATTCTGCTAACTGTGGGCTGAGAAACCCTCAAAGCTCTGGCCAGTTCCCTGTCGCTTCTGCGGCTGTTCTTCATAAGCTCAGCAACCAGCCTCGACTCAACGTCCTTCAAAACTCACCCTTCCCTTTGCGTTGTGGCTAAGTGCTACCGTGATCCTATGATAAAAAGCTTTGGAGCGACTGGAAACTGGTATTTCTCAGCCACTTGTCTCAAATCATTTCTTTCTAATTTTCCGCGTAACTTCACAAGAGATCTTAGCTCGGTGAGAGCCTTTTGAAAAGTCGCGTGACTACCAAATCGTAATGGCTTGAACGAGACCTCAATTTCATCCAGACTTTTCAACCTCAAAAGATTTACTGAAACAATGTAACTAAGAGGTTTTCCAAGCGCACTACCATATTCTCGTTCATCTTTCAAGGGACCAATCTTGGCAGCTTCGGCAAGCCAGTGTAACGGTCAGAGCTTTTCAATCTCTTTAAGGCACTTCAATAACTTTAGACCCTTCTCCGTGGGTTGGTAAACGGTTCTAATTGGCCTTGTATCCATTACGGTGCGTTTAATGAGCTCCATGTTTGACAAGCCTCTTACTACTAGGGTTACTGTCGCACGACTTTGAACGATATTGTTTTCAAGGTCGTGTTTCAGTATTTCTCCATAATGTGCAGATCCCCTTCCGCACACAAACTCCAACGTTTCGTAGAAACCCTTTTTCGACATCTTCCTCAAGGTTTTCATGAAGTCGCTACGTTTGCTTTTCTCCATCTAGTTCTTGCCCATATGCTGGTATCAAAGCACTCATCATAAGTTGCGAGCATATGTTTCGGAGTCTAAGGCGTCGAAATGAAATCTAGACTCTCATTTCATAATCCTTATACCCTCATCTGTCCAAATATCACTATCCCAATTCAGGCGGAGTATTAGCATGACCGAAATTGAGTTTAAAACACGAGAGTTAGAACGTCTCCTGAGCGAGGGTAGGATTACTCTTGAACAATATCTTGATGCGAGAACGAGAATTGGAAACTCAACTGCTTCTCAGACCGTTCGTAAACACTCGCCATCGAAAGAAACTGTTGTCCATGCTGAAACCGTGCAGCCTCACGGTAAAGGGTCAAAAAAGTTCTATTCCAAAGTCGTTCTTGGACTGATTCTCTGCTCGATAATACTCATCGGCGGGCTCTTCGCTTGGGGTTATCTGAATTCGGCGCATGCTGAAAGCTTGACGATTGAAGGTTATTCAGTGAAATTGTTTACCTCGGGGGCAGTGCTGTTTGAGTTAAAGAACAGTGGGAGCGCGGACGTTCGAATATCATGCGTAACGATGAATGGGTGCTTGAATCAGAGCTTGGAAGGCTGGAACCAGGGTTGGAACGGAACCGTGTTCCTACAGCCGGGTTCAAGAGGCACTCTCTACGTGTACGTTCCTTGTTACTTCTATGTCTTGAACTCGTCCATGCCGTCCTTGTCGCCGTCGCCAACCCAGGCAGAGTTAGAGAACCTCTATTCGTATATGGAATCTTTCAACTGCACCTTCACGTTTGTGACGAATACACAGCACGAATACAACTGCACCGTGCCAGGATTGGCATCAGTTATCATTCCTGCAGCTTGGATGGGCTCGCTAACGTACACCTTTATGGCGACGGAACAACTGCAAATCACAAACCTAGCATTCGTCCCAGGAACTATTATGGTCACGCTGGACAACACGGGAACCACTCAGGTAACAATCGTTGAGGTGTGGGTAAACAACGTAATGCAAACAAGCACAAACCCACCGTTAGCCATCTCGGTCCCTGCCAATTCAGCAACCCAGCTCAGCATTACAATGACCGTTATCGCAGGCTACCAATACGAAGTCAAACTCGTGTCTTCGAAGGGCAACACTTTCGTTGGTACCGGCACAGCTCCAACTTGATTCTACGACAGTTCACACGTCGACCCAGTGACCGAAGCCTCGGCAAACGGACTAGAGTATTGAGTCGTAAGAGTTATTAGGTCAATTTAACATCGAACTAGCAAGGTCGAACAAGCGATGGCCACCTCAGCGCACGCGCCTGCACAACCTCATGTACTTAGAAACGTTGGAGTTATGGTAATTGTCGTCGTAATTGTTCTGGGGTCGGTGTTGGTTCTGAGTTTTCGCGGTTTGGGAGGCGGTGGCGGCATCACGCAGTCCACGCATACAGTCAACATCGTTAATGATCTGATAACGGTGAACGCCAACGACTACGAATACTATCCGTTCTACGTGCCTTCAGGAGCTACCAACGTGCAGGTCCAAGGAAGTTTCACCGCATCGGGCGGTTCGGGAAACGACATAGAAGTCCTAATCATGGGTTCAACAGACTTCATCAATTGGCAGAACGGACATCAGGCAAGCGCTTACTACGATAGCGGACAGTTGACCACATCCAGCTTCGATGTCCCTCTTCCCTCTGGTCAAGGAACTTACTATTTGGTCTATTCCAACACATTCTCTATCATAAGTCAGAAGAACGTAAACACGCAAGCCAATCTAAGCTACACAAGCTAAGAAAACAGGACTGATGCGGCACAAAATCATCTGCCGACCTACGCGCGAAGCGCGCGCGAGAAAATGGCACACGAAGAGGTTCAATTCACTAAGAAGAGGTAATTGAAAATGGATAACTGTTTCAAATGTGGAAAAAAACTGAGCTGGACTGAAAAACACGCTAAGGGTATGGTAAATCCTGTTTGGCGTGTTTGGCAATATCACCCAGAATATAAAGGAAAAAGATTCTGTCGAGAGTGTCAACAAGAGTTTTTCAAAGAGGAAAAAGCAATCTTAGCAAGGAAACCATTATGTCTAA
Source organism: Bathyarchaeia archaeon (assembly GCA_049512075.1). Classification (GTDB taxonomy): domain Archaea; phylum Thermoproteota; class Bathyarchaeia; order Bathyarchaeales; family Bathycorpusculaceae; genus JBEKCD01. Next base: position 264,933 of record JBEKXL010000001.1, read on the forward strand.
ACTGTGGTTACGGTAAAGTCATTGACCACATTGACGCTTTTGGGGATTCTGTTTATTCCTCTCAATCTCTCTCATGTCGAAAATTCAGCATGGACGTGAAGGGCAGAGGTGAAAGCGAAGCCCCAAATTGCAAGAGCTTCATACCCAAAGAGGAATATAAACAGAAAGCCCTTAAAGGAGAACTACCATCAGAGAAAGAAGCCCATTATGTAACTTGTCAATACTGCAAAACTCACTACGATGCAAATCAATACTTCAAATGCCCTCAATGCGGTTCACCGACAACCTTAGACAGAACTGCCAAACGCACTTACCCAAGAACTGGAACCGATTAGTCAATGCGCGCGCGGTCTATGTAGCTATCGAGTTAAATCCATCCGTAGATGAAAAGCGCGCGCGAATTCTCGAACATTAGTTTTAGACTTCCTTGCATCTGAATTATGAAACCAAGATTCCATATAATTTGAAGCAGATTGTTGACGAGTAATTCATAAGACTGAAAAATAATGGGCGCGGATTGCCATATTGTGGACTAAATGACGGCGCTCACGTTCTACGGTGGCGTTAATGAGATCGGCGGAAACAAGGTTCTCCTAGAAGACAACGGCACTAGAGTTTTCCTGGATTTTGGAATGAGCTTCGGCACAGTTAACAACTATTTTTCGGAATTTTTGCAGCCTAGGAAATGTAATGGTTTGGGAGATTTCATAGAGTTCGGGCTTATTCCGGATTTGAAAGGAATCTACCGACTGGACTTCTTAAAACAAATGGGGCGACCGCAGGAAGATCTGGAATTTCAAGGATTACTTTTGTCCCATGCTCACGCAGACCATGCGTCATACGTGAACCATCTTCGCGAAGACTTGCCCATTTATTGCTCGGATGAAACATATCACATACTCAAAGCAATCAACGACACAGGCAGCGGCAGCTTTACTGACATCACGGATTTGACGAAGTGCTTTGAAACGTACGTTAACAAGAAGGGAGAAATAAGCAGAAAGACTTCACTGACCCATCCAGATATTGTTGTTCAAAGGGAATTTCACACCTTTAAGTTCAAGGAGAAATTCAAGATAGATCATCTAGTAATAGAGCCCTTCAATGTAGACCATTCCCTATCAGGAGCTACAGGCTACATAATTCATACTTCTTCAGGCACGATCGTTTATACTGGAGATTTTCGCTTTCATGGACGCAGGGAGAAAGAAACCGTAGAGTTCATGGAAGCATGCAGGGTTGCGAAGCCGGACTTATTGATCATAGAGGGCACACGGGTTGAGGAGGAGAGTTCCAAAAAGGAAGCAGAGGTAGAAGACGAGATTTACAGTATTTCGTCAAAGGCAAAGGGTCTTTCTGTTTGTAATTGGTCTATAAGGGATACTGATAGACTGCTCTCCTTTCTGAATGCTGCTAAGAAAATGGACAGAAAGCTTGTGATATCTCTCAAACAAGCATATTTGCTGGAAGAGCTGTCAAAATGTGCCGACACTATCACTCCAAGTATAGATGATGAAAACATAGAACTCTATGCTAGCAGAAAGAGTTGGGGGCTAATAGGAAGCGACTGTTGTGAAAAGATGCGTAACCAGGATTACGATACTTGGGAACGTTCTTATCTTGACCGGGCAATCTGCTACAAAGACCTGAGAGATAATCAAGCCAACTATCTGATGTTCTGCAGCAACTTTGACCTTAAGGAACTCGTAGACATCAAACCAACTGCAGGTTCGGTTTACATTAAGTCAGTTTGTGAGCCATTTGATGCCGAAATGGAGATTGACTGGGAAAGGATAGAAAACTGGATAAAGCATTTTGGCATGAATATCAGCTCAACTCACGTTTCTGGACATGCCTCAGGTCTTCAACTGAAAGATTTCGTGGGACAAGTTGGCCCAAGAACAATAATCCCTATTCACACTGAAAGTGCGAAAACCTATGAAAAATGGTCGAGTGGAGTTCATATTTTGAAGGGGGCTGGTGAAAGTTATAGCTTGGAGCGCGCGCAACGAAACGTGCTTACCAATTAGATTCATGGCGATTAGCGCAAAACATGGCCGAACAAGCAGGCTCAATTTATTATATTGAAAACCCAATTAGACTTGATAACTCTTGCCTGTTAAAATCGAATCCAAATGCAGGAAGTGCGGGCAATCATACTCTCCCACCGAGCATCTTGAAAATAAATTTTGCCGAAAGTGCGGAACGTTTCTTGTCCTCGAGAGAACCGCAATTGAAGAACCAAAATCACGGGACAAGTCCGCTCAAACAACTTTTAGGGTACCAAAACCCGAATTCTCGCCCAGTCCGGTGGATAACCACCAAATCAACAAAAAAACTCAAATTGAGCAATCAGAATTCGAAGAGAAAACCTTAGATGAAGAAAAAACTGAACACAAATATTCATGCAGCTTTTCAGATCCCCATAGCATAAGAAGGCGCGTCGAAACAAAGCAATTTGCGCCCCTCAAGAATTTCCAGCTCAATCTTGAAGCGCTTGAAATAAAGAGCATGGGCAAAATTGACAAGCTAATCTCGTTAGATGCAATAAGAACCAAGTTAACCCCTTATAATTTTCAGATGCAGCTCGCCCTCCAAGTAATCAATGAAATGAACGGAAACGCCATTCTTGCCGACGAAGTAGGTCTCGGCAAAACAATAGAAGCAGGCCTCATAATGAAAGAGTTCCTCCTAAGAGAGGAAATTAGTTCGGTTCTAATTATTACACCCAAGAGCCTCCTGTCACAGTGGAAAATGGAAATGACCGAAAAATTCGGAGAAGCCTTTTCCATAGCAAATAATCCGAGAGAATTTGTAGATTTAGAAACTGACGACAGAATCATATGTTCCCATAACCTGCTCGCCAGAAAATACGAACAGCTTTCAAATAGAATTTGGGATCTTGTAATAGTTGATGAAGCCCACACTTTCAGGAACACAAAAAGCAAAGGCAGAATTTACCTGGCAAATCTTCGAAAGAACCATTTCTTGTTACTAACTGCGACGCCTTTGTGCAATAAACTCACGGATCTATACAGTGTTGTGGATCTAATTCAGCCTGGTCTTCTGGAGAGTGAGCGTTCATTCATTTCCCGTTTTGCAGAAGACGCAAAATGTCGTGTTGTAAAGTCAGACATGGTTGATGATCTGAGAAGTGCACTTCAAGGCTTAATGTGCAGAACAAGGAGAGACCAAACTGGCATACCGTTTACCCAAAGGTACGTAGAATCGCGAACTCTTGAAGCAAATGAAAAAGAATACGAATTCATTGAACAAGCAACCCAATACCTAAGAGACATAAGTAATAACCGCTTCAAGACAATCGAAGAACTACAAGTAGAGAACCCAATAAGAAGAACCAGTGAATCACAGAGTAGAGCGATTTTGGTATTTCAAGCCATTGCCATGCAGCAATCTTTCTCAAGTTCACCTTCTGCATCCATTGACTCGCTGAAGAAAAGGCAGGAAAAATTTCCCTCAGAACAAGAGGCCACATCTAAATTAATTGAAATGGCACAGCAAATCAAATCCTCAAAGATGGAATTACTTAAAAACGTCTTGGGCGAAGTTCCTAATGAGCAGGCACTAATTTTTTGCCTTAGAAAAATCACGACTTATAAACTCAAAGAAATGCTGAATCAAGAATTCGGAAAAGCAGATGTCTACTTGGGCGATATGACACAATCTGAAAGAGACAACGTGATCAGTAGTTTTAAGAATGGAGAAACCAAATACCTTGTTGCAACCGACGCTGCAGCAGAAGGCCTGAACCTTCAAAACTGCAGTATTATGTTCAACTACGATCTACATTGGAATCCCATGAAAATTGAACAGCGAATCGGTCGAATCCACAGGTTCAAACAAGAGCGCGACGTAACGATCTTTAACCTAAGCATAAAGGACACCATCGATGACTACGTCCTTCACATTCTTTACCAAAAAATTGACCTATTTACCATGACAATTGGCAAAATGGAAACCGTCCTAGCGGAAATGAAAGAAGGCTCACAAGATATACAGAAAACAATTATTGAGATTTTGCTGAGAAGCAAGAATCGCCTCGACATCAAAAAAGAGCTTGAAAAACTAGCCAATGACATAAACATTTCCAAGCGAAATCAAGAATTATCTGAGAAATTCACTAAAGGGGTTCTCGGTTGAGCAGCAAATACTCTAACACTCAAATTCACAAGTTCATAAGAGCTTTTGTTGAGTCAAAAGACGGAGAGTTAATCGATAAGTCTGATGAGATTTTCACAATTAAATATCCCAAAACATTGAGCGCAAAAGAGTACACCTACCAACCTGTAGTTGCCAGAGAGAAAAAAATACCATTAATAACGACTGGCAGTCCAGCCTTTCAAGAAATACTGAATGAATGCCTAGAAAATGGATTACTATGCTCAGTTCGACTGAAGTCAAAGGCAGATGATGAATCTCTCCTAAAGGATTACTTCAAAGACTCGCCTTTCGCGTGCGAAGATTGCGACAGAGTTTCCATAGAAAAGGAGGAAGTCTCGTTTTGTGTAAAATCTCCTCGCTGTTACCATCAAATAAATAACGCAAAGATAGTGTCGATGAAAATAAATAAGAAAGAAAGAGTTAGGTTCTTCCAATTCTATTTTTCAGCCGTTTTTCAAAATAAGCTTAGACCAAGAAATGAAGAAACAATAATGATCCTAATCGATGAAGATGGCAATATAGCAGGCACAGGAGATTTTCATGAACATGATCTCCTAAAAAACAAAGCAGTGGAGATACTAGATGCCCAAAGCAGTCTTGAAACAAAGGTCTTCGACATATTGAAAATTTTGGTAGATGAAAAGCTGGATTCCATCCTGAAAGAAAAGTTAGCTTTCTTTGATTTGCCTCTCAACAAAGACATAAAGACTAAGCTGAGAAGCTATGACAAAAGACTCAGAGAAGAACGTCGTGAAAAGCTCATTTCCAAGAACCATGAGTTTGACGAAAAGAGATGGCAAGCCAACCATGATGCACTTTTAAAAAGGGAAGAAGAATCGTACAGAACCCATATTGTAGTAAAGTTTCTCAACCTACTCATAATAAATACGGATAAAGTCAGTTTTGAAATCAACCTAGACAATAATTCTACCATAAATTCTTCCTTTGTTCTCGGAGTGAACGCGCCTTCACAAGTCACTTGCCCAGGCTGCGGCAAAACTTTCTTTGAAGGGTACGCCACGCAAGATTCTTACTACCTCTGCAGAGACTGCATAAGGCAGTCCATTGAAACAGGCAGAATCTACTCAACAAAGCAAGACTTGGCTTTGGATTCAACGTTAAATGAATACATTGAACCAGATTTAGGCTTTGTCTGTTCTGTATGTGGGAAGAGAAGCAGCCGCCTGCTAGAATTCAAATGCAATCACGATAATTCAAGCGTGTGTATTCATGATTATGGGCTTTGCAATAATTGCGGCCGTATTTTCTCCGAGGCGAACCTTACACTAAGCAAAGAATCTAATCGAAAACTGTGCCCTAAGCACATTATTGTCTGTGAGGGTTGTGGGTCTCCCATTGGAGTGGACGAGTATAGATTGTGTGTTGCAACTGGGAGAAGATTGTGCTCCTGCACTAGCTTCGAAAGATGTTCTTTTTGCCGGCAAGAATACTCCAGCACGTCGTTAAAAGAAAACAAATGTCCTGCATGCAACAGCCTAAGCGAGACGGTAGATCCATTACTTGCTAACGTAGTTCTGAATCATGATAGTTCTCAGCGCAAGACGACGAAATGGCTGATAGGCAGGAATAAAATGAACGTTGTTGTAGTGGCAAAAGGAGTCTTTTCAAATACACTGTACGTGATTGAAAATGATAAGGTAGTTTTCCAAAGAAATATTTCGTTTTTGGACAAGCTTAGGGGTCATTAGAATGGATTATGTAAAATTCAACGGTATTCTCGAAGAGGCTCTTGAGAAATATCCAAACATTGACCTCGTGAAGTTCCTTCAGCAGAAATTGCAGATTCCAGAGTATAAAGCCAAGGAACTAACCACCAGAATAGAAAGAGATTTCAATCCTGAAATTACGAGTAGAATAAAGCAAGGCAAAGAAAAACCAATTGATGCAAAAGAACAGACTAAGGTTCAATACTCACCAAAAGTCAACATATACTCTGTCGATAGCCTCTCAGGAAAAGAATTTGAGCACTTTTTGAAATGGCTGTTTGAGGAGTTGGGATACCAAGTGCAACCTGGAAAATACGTCGCCGATTCTGGTGTTGATTTAGTAGCATCGAGAGATAAAGAGAAAATAGCGATACAAGCCAAACGATACCAAAGAAGCATGAAAGTCTCGAATTCGGTCATATTAAAAACGCATGGTGGAATGGACGTCTATGGTTGCAAGAGGTCAATCGTCATAACTACATCCTACTTCACGCAGCAAGCTATGTCAGACGCTCGAAAGTTAAACATTGAACTCTGGGACAGGGACACGTTGGCGGCAAAAATTGATGAAATATGTAACAGAAGTGTAAATCTGGAGACGAAACCTCGCTTCCCCAAATACAAGGGTTCGCTTCTTAAAAGCCTGATAAGTTTAGAAGAAACAGGCGAGTTCATTGTAGAACGCAAAGAAAACGGAAAGTATGATCTGCATCTGCCTGGGGTGAAATTTCCACTAATCTCTTTTCAAACCAATCTCAACCATGTTACTAAATGCGTTTATAGAATTAAAAACAACGAACCAGTTGGAGAATACGACGGGTTCGCTCTAATCAAAAGCGACCGCAAGGACAGATATGGCCCTGAGGGCGAACAAGCCTACGAACTAATTGTCAAATATCTCGAGAAATTTCTGGAATAGATTCGAACAAGGAACTTCAAGTGAAACATAATTGAATAGCAGCCGATTGCAAGAAGAGAATCGTTTCAATAAGACGATAGTGGATTTAGTGTTTTCTTTTAGAAAGCTTTTGAACAAGCTGTCCGCACCATAAGAGAGGAAGCTGAAATATGGCGTCTGCTGAAATTCGCTGTCCGGACTGCGGTTCTACATCAGTTTCAAGAGTTGCGGGCGCTTATTGTTGTGACTTCTGCGGGCGGAAATTCCAGATTATCAAAAAGATCCAAAACGAGCTGGCATTAAACATTTCTGAAAGGCAACAAATCAGATACGGCAAAATCAATTTTGATATAGAGGGTGCGACTAAACTCGGGAATTTTAGTTTAGATAAGAATGTTGACGTAACCTATTGCATGAATGATGTCTTCAAGTTTCATGGTTTTAAACAAATCAAAAGAGGAAACACTATCGTCAGAGCTGATGCTTATGGATATGTTTTTGCCAATCCTACGAATGGGACTATCAATGACGTTTCTTTTGCAGACGGCTTCTACCCAACAGCTGATGATTTCAAAAACGTGATGCTAGCCGAGTGCATTAGAATTGTCAACGATAACGCATTCGAGAACAGACCCTCTATTAAGCGCGAAGATCAAGAGTTGGACATTCCGAGTTTTGTCTCAATTGAGAAACTCAAAAAAGGAGTTTTCGAATGGTTGCTTCAAAACATTGCTGTCAAAAAGAGATATTACGTTCAAAGTGGCGCAAGACAGGTTATTCTAACTTTTAAGAAGAAAGACATCTTAGAATTTGGCTATAGTGGTTGTTATGCTGTTCCTCTTGTCAAGCTTAGTTATAATTACCCAAATTCATCGCGAATTCTCAAAAGGGAAATACTGGGGTATTCAGGGCAGATTATTCAAGACGATTTCAAATGCTCCAAGACCAGAATGTTTGGAGGCGCGTGCAAAAACTTTCCAAACGACTTATGTTCCGTGTGTGACAATCCTATATGCGCCGATCATCAACGGCAATGTGAAAAATGCGGCACCATCCTATGCAAGGACTGTACGGTTTCAAAAGGATTAATCGCTAGACACCATTTCTGTCCCAAGTGCTGATTCAAAAAAGAGGACGCTCTGGAACATTTTCTGGAGCCAAGAAGCTCATACCCAAAAATCCCATGCGTTTACCCAAGTTTATTTATGCAATTTGGAATATAAAGAGGCGAAGGCTCGCGGAGCTAGTGTCTCGGCATGGATAATTCCATGATAGACTGGTTTAGAAAACTCTATCTCGAACTCAAATGGGATAAAGGGGCCGGAGCGCGCACGCTAAAAAACCTCAGTATCGATTCACTAGTAAGTTTAACGAATTTTCGCGGCAAGAGATGGCCTGAGGGGATTAGAACCCAAACGAGACTGTGTGAAAACTCGTCGCTTTCAGAAAATTGCTTGTTTTATGTGCAAAAGGCTGACCTTGGGACGTGTTCTATACATGTAGAGCGCAATTTCTTGAAACAAATTTGACTTTTCACACAGTCTCAAACGGGTTCAAGTCCATTTTTGGACTGGCATATTTCTTTTGGTCATAGACCATGGTTGGAAGTCTATCCGTATTTTTTTATGAATTTTTCCTTGGTTGCAGCTGATGAGCAAAAAATACAATTTGAAACAGGCTTCATTCTGATCATTCCATTCGTAGGGATATTGATCATATCGTAGGAATAGTAGTTTTGGAGTACTTTTTTTGGGAAATAACGTTCTTTGATCACTTCTCCAGCAACAAGAATCCCTGGAAGCACAGCTGCAAAGGGCAAAGGAAATCTCTCCCCTGTTGCCGACAAAACAAGTTCTCCGCAGTGCATCATTAGCCAGTCGCTGAAGCGCTCACCCACTAACGGAAGAGAAAATCCAAATTTTCCGCTAGACTTAGTCATTCGAATAATGCAGTCTTGAGTCAAGCAAGCATTTGTGCTTCGAAGTTCTGCAATTTCAGTTGCAGAAAGACCAATGATTCCAGAAAGAATTTCTTCTATTGGGCGCTCGACTTCCTTCGGACTATGAGTGCAGATTAGGCATGGACTATTTCCTATGTAAACTCGACGAACGTAGAAATCAGTTAATATAACGGCGGCATCAAGTATTACTCTGGGCATATCCCATTGCATCAACCATCTCGTTCTTAGCGCTCGCAACTGCGTATCGCGCACGCTTGAAATAGAAGCATTCACGCCTAGACGATAGGCACTTACCCTCGAGCAATTTTGTATTCTTCTCCACGGTTCACGAGCTGAACTCTGTCGCTTATCCTTTTGAACAAAGCCGCGTTTTCTGTGTGAACAGGATAGATCCTTTTCGGTTCTATTTCACTGATAAGGCGTCCTATCTGCTCTTTGTTCAGATGCCCAGAAGCGTGCAACTGGTGAAACTGTATTCCAAAGTGGTCAAGCCAGTTGTGCAAGACTTCGTCTTCAATATCCTCCTCGCTGAAAGGTTCGCTCATGCTGTGTATGAAGCAACTGCCCCGCTCTGGCCTTATGTCCACTAACTCTGCAAACTGGTAGAAATCCAAATCCATAATCAACCCACCTTGGTTCTTGTTAACAAACTCGTAGGTCACCATCTTGTCCATGAATTCCCTCTCCCACACAAAGTAGTCAGCATCGTCGAAAGTCCCAGACTTCTTGCGCTTGTAGTACACGAGTATTTCATCATCCTTCAAAGGGTCGGGCAGGTCAAGACGTTCGTCTTTCTATCCTGCACAAGGATCTTGTTGCCGCCGATCTCGTTGACGCCGCCATAAAAAACGAGTTTAGCCATTTAATCCACAGATAGACTTTGTGCAGATGCTCCATTTCTAGTTTGGCTCTGCATCAAGCGGGACCGCGGCGCTGCGATTTTCGAGCTGAGCTCCATCGGAAATAGCGTGCGCTTGATTGTGGGTTCGGCTTTTGGTGCACCGTCCGACCGCGCGCGCTGATTCGGAGACATCCTGCCCACACGTTGGACAGTTCTTGACACCCTCTTTCAATAATCTGTCATGCGGCAATAGCTCATTTCTTAGTGCGCATTTCACCGTAAGCATTATTTAAGATCGGCCAATATAGAAGCCATTCATAGCGCGCGCTAAAAGGTCCTTTGGATGGATGATTTAATCTTCGGAGCCAGCGACTTTGGAGCTCTGGATCTAATTAGAAAGTTCAACGAGGAACATTGGAAAGGTTCTGAAACGGATCTAGGTTGGCGTTATGATCTGGAGAATGATGACCCAAAAGTCGTAGAAATTAGAGAATCTTTGCAGAAGATACAGGACAAGCTAGAGTCTCTCAGGGCATATTTTGCGGGAAAGAATGAATACACGGGCCTAGTTTCGGCTGTTCAGAAAAAAACGAATGGCAGAACAAACAGGTACCTATCTCATCTCTGGCTGTATTTCGTGAAAGGTTTGGAGAACAAGCCGCCAAATGAACCTCAGCTTCAGATCACGATAAAGTCGCAAGGCATCTCTACTTCATTATGGTTCGAGAACAAAAAGGCTAACGAAGAATATCTTAGAGATTTCATCGACAACTATTCTGAGCATCTGAAATCCATGGACAAAATCGCTTTCGAGGTCTACGCGCCGCAATTAGGTGGCAAACTCACAAACTCCTATTCAAAAATCGAATGGAATGAATTTGTGAAGGAAATATCAAGTCTGAACTATGACTGCAAGGTTAGCCTAAACACAGGTATTGATAAGGATGAAGTGTTGTCCTCAGGGAAAGGAATAGTCTCTCTGATTGACAAACACCTGAGCATCATAAAACCTCTGTTTGACCATGCTACAAATCCAGGTAAAAGGTTCATATTGGCTAACATTGAATGGAACGACTACGGTTGGACAAAGCCCCAAATACCGAGCAATCCAAGCTTCGGATACGCAATAGATGGGAATATGCCCCATGATACCCTGAATTTCAAATTTGACAAACCTGCCGATACTGGCGATAACGTTTACGGTTATTTCCAAACAGGAATAGGTGGACCAAAGGAATTCCTAAAATGCAAAGACCAAGACAAAATCATCTTTTTCTATTCCAGGAGAAAAATCGTTGGAGCGTTTGGCGCTGCCGAATACCTTAGTAAAACCATCGAGTACGACCACAATGCGTTTGAGAATGGCAAACACTTTTTGAACATAGTTGGAAGAAGAGACCTGTCGCTAGGGTTCCTCAAAGAGGCTCAATTGGACTCAAGACCTGAATACATGAACGACAAGGTAATGGGAAGGAGCAATTTCATTTATATTAGCTGCACAAACGCAAAACGAATTCTCGAAGACGTCATTAGCAAATATCAGAAGATAATCGCGGAAAATCCCCAAGACAATGATGCGAAAGAGCAAAAGAGAAAATTGAATAACTTGATAGAAACACTCGGACCTCTGCCGCAACTCCAAGACAAGAACGGAGAAGACGTGTTTGATCTTCTTTCTGAGAAGAAACAGATAATTCTGTACGGGCCACCAGGGACTGGGAAAACATATAAAGCTCACAGAGTTGCCATCCAATTTCTGAGAGGTGATCAAAGTGAGCATTACTAGCATGCCTACATCTGAAATTGCACTACTCGGCCCAACAAGTGAATACTATGTTGATGAATGCATGGAATTCATAAAAAATAGAGGCAAAATTTGCACTAGTTGGACTTATTCTCTGTCACAGGACAAAATTGTTTTGTTGAAAAAACAGATTGAATCGGAAAAGTATTTCCACTTATACTTTCAGATCTCGAAAAGTTCTGGCGGTTCCGGTTTAGTTAATTACAGAGCAAGAGTAATAGACTTTCAATTCTCTGAAAATGAAACACCGTCACCTGACCCAGACTATTCTACAGATGAAGAGAGTGCGCAAACAGGACGTGGATGGTACACGTTTGACAGAATAGAACAATTGACACCAAGTCGTTCTTTGGAGTCTTTCGAGTCCTTCGACAATAGTGAGAACATTAGCCAAAACATGTTCTCCCGCATGCGTCAACCACACTCACCGTTCATATTAGTCAAGGATTTCAAGATACCTGTGAAGAGCATGCCTGAGGCTGTTGGGTTTGGGAATCTAAGGACCCTTCTAGAAGAGAAGAAGCAAATAATCTTTTACGGCCCGCCGGGTACAGGGAAAACGTGGTATGCCAAGAGGTTCGGAGAACTTTTTCTCAAGGAGCCTTCGAAGAAATCTGAATGAAAGGTTGTGAACTATGTGGAGAAACGCGAAAGTAGCGCTCAAGAAGCATGGAAAAACAAGAGAATAGAAAGCATCAAGTTAATCGATGCGCCGCAGGGAGTGAAAGAAGAGCTAGTTAAAGCCATAATTTCAGAAGACAAGAAAAAGTTTGCTCAAATAACGCAAAGGGAGAACCTCGGCGAGATAATTGGAAAACTACGCTGGAGTGAAGAAGGAAATCTCTCTCTTTTTGATGCCCCTTGGTTCGCAACGTCTTGGACAAATGGCGAGAGTGCGAAAGATGCCAGCAGATTAAAATTCATTACCTTTCATCCCTCCTACAGTTATGAGGAGTTTGTTGAAGGAATTACTGTTGATACAAGTCAGGGGTCACAAGAACACAAATCAGGCGAGATACGTTACCTGAGAAAGCCAGGGATATTCAAGAGAATTTGTACTGCTGCCCTTGCCCAAGCTATAGGAGAAAAAACAGACCCTGGTGTCGATGGTGATCAATGGAGCCGAATTTATGCAAAGTATGTGGAGAAAACCAAGAACAAACAAGCCACTATGGACGCAGTTTGGAAGAGCGCAGACAGGTTCGTTTTGATCATTGATGAGATAAACAGGGGTGATGTCTCCAAAATTCTAGGAGAACTGGTGACATTGCTTGAAAGTGACAAGAGACTGGGTCAGGAAAATGAACTAACAGTCCAGTTGCCATATTCAAACGACGTGTTCGGTGTTCCGCCTAATGTGTACATAATAGGAACAATGAACACCGCAGACAGGAGTATCGCGTTAGTAGATATTGCTTTGCGCAGGAGATTTGGTTTCGTAGAAACACCCCCAGACTTCAAGGCAGTCAGGACAGAGCACATTGAGAAGAACAGGGAAATGCTCCAAGATAATCAAGTCTACGAGTATCTAGTAAAGTCTGTGGACGCAATTGAGAAGATCAATGGCAGAATCATAGATAGTTTAGGAAGGGACAAACAGATAGGGCATTCCTTTTTGTTCAAAGTCTTTGACCAGAAAGGTCTAATGAGAATGTGGCAATATGAGCTTCTCCCGCTCCTTGAAGAGTACTACTACTGCGATTACGAGAAGATAACAAAAACACTAGGACTGCAGGCCAAGAACATCTATGTCAACAAGGATGAAGGAATCAAGGGCTTTAATGGTATTGCAGAACTAGACCAATTCTTGAATGCAATACTCAAGGCCGCGGGAACGTAAAATGAGCGAAGTATTCGACGTTGAGGAGAATTCACCTGGAAAAGAGCTGGATTTTGAACTAACCGAAGAAGATGCAGCCTATTTAAATAACGAGGTTTTCATGAGCGGTAGTAGAAAGAACATAGAGGTCTTCTATAAATCAAGAGAAGGAAGACCTCATATCAAGGTCGGTCCGTATGCTGGGATAATCCAACTTAGTAATAGACGAATTCACTTCTCCACTAAGGTGAATACTCGACTTTTCTACATGCTGAGTTATCTCAAGAATGAAGATGAGTTCCTTTACGACCCAAACACACCTATTGAAATGAAGGAAGGCATGAATTTCTTTGACATCATAGGGAAGTTCTTCCTAAACTATCTGAATGAGTTACTTGAGCGAGGTCTTCTTAAGAAATACGTCAAGAAAAGGGAAAACCTACGTTTTTTGAAGGGGAAGCTGTCAATTGGCGACCAGATAAAACATAATTCTGTTGACAAATCCAAGTTCTTCTGTGAATACTATGATTTGACTTTTGATAATTTGGAAAACCGGATCATCCTAAGTGCTTTGAACTCTCTGATCTCCCTGATAAGATTCAACCTCAGAATAAGGAACGAGTTGAAGAGACTGGAGACGATCCTCCAAGATTTTGTCATGTTGAGTAAAGTGAATCCTCAGGAATGCAGTCGTGTCAAGTTTAATCGAGTAAACCAGTACTATGAACCAATAATCAGACTGTCAAGGCTTATTCTAGAGGAAAGGTACCTCAGAAGTGTTTTCAAAGGGGAATCGCGAGGGTTTAATTTCATAGTCAACATGAATAGAGTCTACCAAGATTTCATAACGCAAACAATTGAGGAGATCATGACTGAGGATGAGGGATTTGAGGGGTTTGAAGTTGTAAAGGAACCTCGCTTCAAGAGTCTTGTCAAAGAAAGGGCAATAGTAACACAGCCGGATATTGTCATAAAGAGAGGTCCGAAGAAATACCCGCTGATAATCGACGCAAAGTATAAGAAAGATGACCCGAATGCAGACTACTATCAAGTAATCGCGTATAGTCTGGCGCTGAGAGAATCGAACGACGTTTGCTGTCTGATTTATCCTTCGTCTGAAGGCTCAAAAATCGACACAGAGCCGCTTACTTTGGTGCAGAATCTTGCAGAAGAAAATTCAAGAGTTGTAAAGCTGCAAGCTAAAACAATTGACCTGTTCTTGCAGGGAGACGAGAAAATGGAATATGCTGATTACATCAATGCAATAAAGAACCAAGCTAAGAACATACTCGTGGGTCTCATCGGCGGAGGAGAAGAATCAAACACTACGACGAACTAGCGCGAGCGCGAGCCAAGTTGACTATCCATGATTGAGGCCAAGAGGTTCCTGAGAGGTTCGCAGATGGCTGAGGAGCTGCGAAACTCGATAGACGAGGCAGAAACAATCAAAATTGCGGTGGCTTTCCTAAAGGATGGTGGCTACCATGAAATAGACGCCAATTTGGAGCAGGCGCTTAACAATGGTAAAAGTATTGATTTCATAGTTGGAGCCTGCCCAAGCTATCACATAACCGATCCACATGTTCTCCGTGAACTGAAACAGTTGGAAGAAAGACATCCTAATTTCAACCTAGGCTTCTTCTCCAAAGGAGATTTCCATCCAAAACTGTTCATTTTTCAAAAAACAAATACTGTCAAAGTAATTATCGGAAGTTCCAATTTGACTTCTGGAGGAACGGGCGATAATGTTGAGGCAAACATACTCGTTGAAGGTAACGCCGGAGAGCAATTGATTAAAGAGATCATGGCTTTCTTTGATGATGAGGTTTTACCTGCATCATACACTCTGACAGGTGAATACATCAAATATTATGAGGAGATTTTCAATACCCTTGCGAGAAGCGCAAAAAGAACTGATAGATGGCAGATGCCAAAACTGCTACCAAAATCTGGCTCGCCACGGTACAGGCTATACCTTGAAGATATACACCCTTTGAATGAACGCCGAGCAGCTTTCGACAAGAAACACAGGATTTCGAAATATGCCCAAGGTGCTGTTTATTCTTGGAACAAGAATAATGAGATTGACGGAATTGTTGTTCTTTGGTATAAAAGCAACATAGAACAATATTTTCCGAACGAGAACCGCCCATATCTAACGGTAGGTAGATACCTAGTTGTAAATAACCTTAGACAAGGAATGGACATCTACCTAGTCGAGAACAAATATGACAGAGAATTAGGCACAAAAAGGATAGACAATCCGAAGGCTAGGGCATACGGAAAGCTTAGAGCTGTAACGCGGGTAGATGGAGATTCAGAGATCCAAATATTCCCACACTAGCGCACTACTGTTCACAGGGCAAAGATGGCTCTACATCCAAATGATAAGCTGACTACAGAGAGATGCGCGCGCGCTTTGACGCTACACAAGTGCACGAATATGGCTCAATAATTGTCCCAGAAACTGATCTGCAGACAGGTCTTCAGACGGCTCTGAATAATTCTCAGTTTGTTCCGCACGCTGCTTGTCTGCCAGCATGAAACAAGCGGAGTTATAGTGTCGTTCCAGAACCAATTTCCTACACAGCAATTCGTATCTTCGTGCATAGGACGCTTCTTTGAATTCAGGAAAGACTAGGAAATGAGGTTCTGAAATCTTTACAGGGGTTGTCGATTTGGAGCATTCTTCCAATAGGAAAAGATAACCGAGCCAAGGTTGAGGAGATTGCTTGAAAGCACGTTCTCTGTATGCTGTCCATATATCGACTGCGCTTCCTATAGCTTCCTCTGTCCTATTGTTGAAATTGTTTCCGAAGGAAGGACCGACTTGCGATTTTAGCTCAACAGCAGCCAACAACTTACCTTTTGAAACAACCACTATATCCCATTCTTTCGTAGGTCTGAAGAACCCTGGGAGTTCCTTATTCTTCACAGCATAAATATCCGAGGCACTGGCTCCTGCAGCTATCATCAGATCCCTAATCTTCACAGCAAAGCTATTCATCTGCTGACCCCCAGTGACAGCAGGTCTCGAACCCTGATCTGCTATACCTTTTTCTGCTTGCGCACCACGGATTTTCCAGAAATCCCTCACAGCAGCTGAAAAAACGTGAGGTTCAATATTAGGAATCATAATGTGCCTATTGTTTCAAGAACTATATAATCTCTCAGGGATTGGTAATTCTTTAAGCGCACTACTTTGTAGCCTTATGAAGTTGTTTGCGGCTCTTTGGGAGTTCTTTGCCAGCCAATCTCTGGCGAGATCACTCCTGAGATATTCTAGTAGGTCTCTTATTCTTGAAACATGCTTGGGAACAATATAATACACTGAGTGCCTAGGAATAAATAGTCCATCTCCATCCAGCCAAAAGTAGGGCCGAGCGGCAATGTCCTTACAGAGTATTTTAGAGCAAAGGAGATCCTTCATCGGAGGGTTTTCATGAAACGCATACCAAGGTTTCTTTCTGCAGCAAGATCTTTGTTTGAGCCTCGCAGCAATATGCGGTTGAGACAGATACTTACCAAAATCTCCGAGTTTCTCAAAAGGGATCAATTCGCCTTGTTCATCATAGGGTACAAGGATAGAGTAAAGCGAAGGCAACTTTTCGTCTTCATAACGCAATTCCCTACCAGAAATTGTAGGGTATGCGAATGCTTCAAGATATGAATCCAAGGTGTCAGTTCTTTTAATAAAGATCTCATCGGAGCCGGTTGCTACGCCACAACTAATTCTAATGCAAATATCTTTCAGTTTATGGTTCATACAGATATTTACGCTACCATTCAACGTTGGCAGCCATCTTTCGCCATTCTTAGGCAGGGTCGCTTTCTGGGTTGTTCCATTTCGATAACTGACTTCAGTTTCTCTTAAAGGTGGTGAGTTCTCGACAATTGTAATTGTCGGGTAAGTTGTCAAGCCACTGAAAGCATTCTCTTTGAGGAACTCAATTTCTCTTACTTGCATCCCGGCCATTATTCGGCGGAGAGGTCTTGAGGTTTCTACGTAGGTGTATTTCTCAGGCGTAATGAATACAAGCCGTCCATCTTTTTTGAGAATCTTCAAAGCTTTTTCAAAGAAAAGCAAATACAAATCAAACCTGCTTCGCGCCGTTTCATACAAGGGCTTGTAAAGGCGTTTCTCCTCTTCAGAGAGTTGAAGTATGGAGACATAGGGCGGATTGCTTATAATAAACTCGTATTCTCCGTCGCAAGTCGCCAAGAAGTCGCGTTCTTCAACTCTAACTTCAGGGTATTCTCTAAATCTGTTTCTGGCAATCGACCCTAATTTAGGGTCAAGCTCCACGCCTATGATTCTCGGAAGCGGGTTTTTATGTTTTTGGCACCATAGAATAATACCTTCGATAAAATCTCCCGCGCCGCAGCCAGCATCGAGAAGTGTGTCACTAGATTTCGGCGCTCGATCCTCAAACAATTTAGCTACCATATGTTCTACTATCGTGGCAGGAGTCTGAAAGTGGCCTTTGGCAGTCAACAAAGCAGCATCCCCTAGGCAATTTTCAGCAAGTGACATTAACAAACAAGAAAGCGATCTTGAAGCATATAAGTGCGCTTGCACTCTCAGCACGCACTTGTGTTAGAGGTTACACTTTGCGCGCGCGCGCGACTTGTTAGGTGCGAATTGAGAGCTCTGTAAAGCATGCTTCCAATCGCTCGTACTTCGTCAGCCTTCTTGTTGGAGATAGTAGTTTCTTGGGGGTTACCAGAGATAATGCCGTTTAGGAAGCCTCTTTCCATAAGATCCCAGTCAGTGAAGTAAATGTACTCATCTACGATAAAGTAGGGCATTCCAACTCGCTTCTCCCTCAGTTCCTCCCAAGCCGCATCCTTACTCACTTTGAGGCGCCCTTTGTAACATGGGAATTTTGAATAATCGCGTTCAGGAGTGGACTCAAATAGATTGCTAAGATACACTCGTTTCACCTCGGTCCAACATTTTCTCAATCTCTTTTCGAATAAGTTTGACTCGATCGCTTTTCCTAAAGACTGTGCTGACTAGGGCATACCCAGATTCTGATATTTTTGGGACTACCATGCCTATGATTTCCAACAAGATTAACTCAACGATCGGAGCTAATACTGAAAGAAAGGTGTTGTATGCTAAAAAGACTACGATAGCAACGATGACTGAAGAAGCAAAAGGCACAAGCCCTTTCACGACAGAGATGTAATACTTTTCGATGATAGCGCTATTGATCAGGTCGAATAGCCCGACCTTATCAACTCTGGTATACTTGTCCGCCTCCTTGCTTCTTTTGAACTCTTGATACTGTTCGATTTCGTGTGCGGGAACCGTGTAAATACGCTTGAATCCGCAGTTGCACAATGACAAGGCAATAGTGGAAATGAACGCCACAGATGATGGCTGTCTTTGCAGTGTGACAACACTGTCTTCGGACAAAGTCAGCGATAAGCGATAATTGTCTTTCATCTTCTCGATTTCTATGTCTGGAGTGCGTTTGGCGTCCATATAAAGAAAGAAGCTGGAAAGTCGTTGCCTGAGTTTGCGTTCCTCAATCCCGTAGCCTTCTTTCTTGAAATAGTCAACTATTCCGAAAACAATGCGTCTGTTGCAGTGAACTGACAACGTGATGTAAGGTCTGAGCAGGAGGGCTTTGATATCTTCTGATTCGGCTGTATCCGACAGTTTCTCTATTTCTGCCTTTGTACTGTCATAAAGAGACTTGAGGGGTTCATTCAAACGAAGGGCTGCGAGACTGTACAGCAGCTTGATCTTTGTCTGGGTACTACCAATGTTTTGAAATTGGTTCGAAGCGGTAACAGCGACTTGCGAAGCTCTCGCTCTTATGTCGCTCAGAGTGTTGTCTCCAGGTGGAGGATCAACCAAATCATAGAAGAATGCCAAACTGAAAAGATACTCGACGGCGAATGACAGGCGTTTCGTTTCGCTCTCTGCTTTGGCAAGGACACTCTCGAGTCTGACATGAACCTGTTCTCTCTGGTCATCGAACTGCTCAAAAATAGCGTAAAGACCCAGCAAGTAAGGCATAAGAAACTGCCTGTCGCTACTCCAACGTTTTTCAACTTTGTTGACAAGATCCTCAAGATGACGAGTGTAGCCAACATCGAGTGAGCCATGCAGACAGGTTAGCACTGCAATCGCAAATAGGCTATTTACAGCCTCTTCTTCTGTCTCCCCACTCCAAGAATTCTCATCTTTCTTGACGAACAAGATGCGTTCTTCAAGCTCCTGAAGGAAACTGTAAACCTCCGTGTGAAGGCAAATGTCTTCAGAAATACGGCTTCCCTGCCATAATTATTCTGGCATGATAGATTATCGTGAAACTCCTTTTATCATTTGCGGAAGAACTGTCCTACACATACGCTCATGGGTTCCAAGAAGAAAGAGCAACTGGCGAGGTTTCTGTTGTCCGAAAACAGCGCGCACCTATTTTTCGTGCCTATCCAAATATTCTTGGACAGCAGCCTCTACCTCAATGCTTGCTTTTTTTGCGGCACCGTGCTTTCTGACCACATATGTTAGAAAGCGTTTCCAGAGTTCGTCGTCTACAAGTATTGTCGTACGGCGTTTGGGCATTTCATATAACCACACAGATGTATGAGCATAAAACTTATAAGCCTTGAGCATATAATCACATAAGCACATAGGTGTTGAGTAATGACGTCATGCCAGGACTCGACAGATCTTCTCAATCAGAGACTCGTTGAGATAGACACTACGCCAGATCTAAGCAAATCTAAGCCTGTTGTTACACTCAAGCAGGAGGAGATTGACAAGTTAATCAGACAGTTTGAGATGATGAAAGAGGCATGGATTGCCTTGAAATTTAATGAGACAATATGCGTAATTTGGAAAGATCTGATTTTTCTTTTTTCGACAAACCGCGAAGAAGAACTTTGATAATGGGATGATCGTTGATGAACTATCATTTGCATTTTCAGGAGAAAGGGTTGAATTGTTAAAGCCCATCCATCAATTAGACGAAGCAACTTGTCCCATATGCGGAAACAAAGTACTGCGAAATGAACTAGAAATAGCTGAATCCAACATGAAGTTTCTTCAGGAATGCTCTGCAGAAGGCACTTTAGATGAAGCGTTCACCATTTTACGCATTATATGTGAAAAAGTTCCGGGAATCACCCTTGAAGTTTCAAACAAGTCAGCCCTTGACGAGTATTTCAAGAAAATCCAAGAAGAAATTGCTCGTGTGGTCATAAATCCAACTGCAACGTTCGTTAGCAATGCAAATCAGGTTATGGGACGATTGTCTGAGTTGATAGATAAAGTTCCATTAGGCATCAGAAACGAATTCCTAGAAATAAAGAGAGAACTCGCCGGGAAATTAGAGAGCTTGGAGAAAAACTCGACTGAAACTCCTTTGACGATTTTCAACCAGATGTTCAACCCACTAACGGAAAAACTTGGGCGGCTCATAGAAAAGCTTCCTAAGGACATTAGAGAAGAATTTAAAGAAGTTAAGACGGATCTTCAAGAGGAACTAGTCGAAATCAAGAGCAACGCGGAAAAATCCAACACCGCAGTTGGCAGTGAAGTCAAGGAACTTCGTGACAGCATAAACAGTTTAATCAACAAGCCTTCGGTTCTTGGTCGTGCCGGAGAAAGCGTTCTTGTAGA
This sequence comes from Bathyarchaeia archaeon, assembly GCA_049512075.1. GTDB lineage: Archaea > Thermoproteota > Bathyarchaeia > Bathyarchaeales > Bathycorpusculaceae > JBEKCD01. Next base: position 285,803 of record JBEKXL010000001.1, read on the forward strand.
ATCCTGGGGGGTTCAATTTGCACAAGACGTCGTAGATCAGAAAGGAGGACCAGGAGAACCTGACGCGTTGGTAATTCCATACTTGGGCATGAACGGTGGTGAATATGGGCGGAAAATCTCCTTGGAACGAAAAGCCGGAGGTCAGAAGTATTCAGGAAAACACGTTGAAGAAGTATGTCGACACGCACGGAAGTATGGAGCTTCCCAGGCAATGTTGATTTACGACAGCAGGGCAAACTTGCCAAGCGAATTTCCTCCAATAAAGGTGCTATTCAGGCCACAACAAAAACTAACTATAGCAGTAGCGTGCCTTGATGAAAGATCTTGGGTGACTGCGAGGGAGATACTGGAAGTCCTCCAAATTGTAACGCCTCCTGACGAGAAAACTGAGAATAGTATTGACTTGACCGGGTTAGACAAGGCCATCGCGGATATACATGCTGTCAACGCAATCATCGACAAATTGAGAAAGACGAACAATGCTGCATTGAGAAACTGTGAAGGAACGCGAACATGCATAGAAGAGCTGGAAGGGTCAATATTAAGCTATCAGAATAGACTTCGAAAAATCCTCGAAAAAGAAATTGTGGAAGTGATTTCGGTTGACCGCTAAACAGAGGGGTTTACGAAGGTTTTGATGAATAGCGCGCGCATGACGCGCGCGCGGGCGACAGTAGGAGATATCATAAATATATCAAATGTTTCTGTTCCACGCCGAAGAATTTTCAGGTCACCTTTCGATAGCAGATTTGGGCATTTAAGATGTGTATCTACGAATATGATGTTTTCTCGATTCAATATGTTACCTCCTCATAGCAAGCAGATTCAATATTGAAACAATCATATTTGTAGATGCTTTTTCCGCTCAAGAACACGCCCGTTGTGCTTACTTGAGTTTATTCAATTCTCAGAATTAATCGGACTAGTGCACCTGAAAAATGAGCTTGTCTAAAAGGACATGCTGCCCCTATTTCATCGTGATCCAGGCAGGGCATTTGAACAACATCTTAACTTGATCGCAAGCTAAATTTTGACAAACTAAGGTTACTATGACAATAAAGCGATTATTTCTTTCAGGACCGATTTGAGTTCAGCGATTGCTGAGATTAAAGCCACTTTCTCTGATTCTTCAGTAGAAGGATTGGACAATGTACCTCTTGCTTCTTTTGGTTTAGGTGCTTTTTTCATTCGTTGCTAAACTCCACTTCGTTAGCTTTATAGAGCGAACTTTGCATTCAGTTAGATTCAGGAATTTGAAACGGTTTGTGTAGGAATGGCATGACGCAATCCTATTTGTGTGTATATGTTTATATGCCTATATGAGTTATCTGCCTTATAAGTTTTACCTTAAATTGCCACTTTACTCAATTCACTTTCGAGTCCTTTACTGCCTGTTTTCTTGGCAAAAATAATGTTTGCACTAATTAGCGCCCCCAGAATCCAGAAGTGCAAATTATGTTCGCATTTGCTGGAAGCTTCATTTGTCGAGCAACTTTCTGAAGGAATATAACAATGCTACTCTTAGGCGGGACGTTAACAACTTGACTCCTAAAGAGGACTTCCATTCGGAAAAAGGTAAATAACCACCAAGTAGCGCGCATGCCTTTTCCGAAAATGGTCAAAAATGGTTTTAATTTCGTTTCTAGATTCCAGAAGCCAGTCGCCACTAAAAACATGGACCTCTGAGAAGTTCGACAATGCTTCCAAAACCCAAAAAAGAATATAAACCATTTTTGGCCAATTTAGGAACACACATGCGCGCTATTAATTAGAATTTGATGGCTTCAAAAAAACTCAATTTGAACTAGCCGTTCTTAGCTTGGTTTCTATTTCTTCAACGCGTTTAAGCAAAGTTTCTATAACGGGCTTTAAGAGTTCAGTTCTTTGAATCTTATTTTTGAGTTCTGCCATTTCCTTGTTTTTGTCTTCAATTACTCGACTAATTTCCAAATCCCTTTGCTCCAAGCGAGCTTTTAATTCTGCAATCTCATTTTTCGCAAGGCCTGCTTCTTCTTTGCAGCCATTCATTGCCAAGAAAGGATACGCCTTTTTCATAGCTTCGACTACAGAAATGACTAGCCTATTGTGACCACCGTACTGATGTTCAATATCTGACGTGTGGCCCATGATTGCCTCTTTTATTTTGTGGTTAACATTTGCCTCAACAAGGGAATCCTCACATCCATCCCTTAGCGAAGTAGGTTTAAAACTATCATTTTCAGCTAGTCCTGATTTTCTTATCAAACCTTGAACTATCTGGCTTATTGCTTGACTATCTAGGGGACCTTGGCGGCCTCTAATCAATTGGTTCCTTTCGTAGCCATTCTTATTTGTCCGTTCCGGTTCTGGATTTCCTAAGAGTTTTAGTAAGGCCTTGAGTTCATGCGATATTTCGGGAGTTATGACGCCGCGCCATACCTCACCTGTTTTGCTTCTTGATTTTTCGTAGTAAGTCCAAGGCTCTTTGGGCAAGTCGCCCACAGCGAGCTGACTTATGTCTACAGGGACCAGTCCATTTTGATACATGAGGAGGATAATCAACCGATCTCTCGCAGAATCTGCAAAGGCATACAAATGTCTTACTTCTTCGTTGGTTGGGCTGTACTTTTGCTTCTTTCGGGCCTTAGAAATAATGAGTCGTCCGAGATCCAAGGCATAACGTTTGGAATTGTTGCTGAAAAAGCCCATTACTCTACCCAGACGACTTTTAATGCTCCTTCCGCTGTATTTCTTTTCTTCCAATATTCTAACATAAACTCGAGTTAGCCGCTCATATCTCTCCATTTGTTCAGAATCAACCGAATTGATGTCTTTTCTCCTATTAGCAATGACTTGATCAGGATCTTCTTTAAGAAATAAAAAATAATTTGGTAATTCCCAGTAATAAGAGCGTTTAGTTATTTCTCTCACACACTCTACAGCCCGTTTTATTGAGTCAAACTCTTCAATTGGTTTTCCAAAAACTCTGAGAAAATTAGTTTTACTCGTTGATTTGTTTTTATACGTGTTTCTTCTTGTTGATAGCTTCTTTTGCTCTACCGGCTTTTGCTCTAACGTTTCCATTTTTGGCATCTCGAAACCGTTTTGTTCGGTAAGTACGTGGACAGACTGGGAGCCCATGATATCCTGCCCCTGACTTCTAAGGGCACTCGCGTTACGATTACTCAATTAATATGATTTTATGCTTATATGTTTATGTGTTTTAGCGCGCGCTTCTGCGAAAGCGCAGTCATTTACGTCGCCCTCAACAAGTTCAACCATGTTTCCATTTTTGCCACGACTTCCTGGGCATTCAAAACATCTCTCTCTGCAAGTATGATCCGCAACGGGGAATCCTTGGGAAACTGTGCAACCAGTGCCTTCAGTTTTCTGATGTTTACTGTGGCCTTTGGTGAATCTTCTTCTTTTGAGTTCGGTTTCATCCTTTTTTTCCTCGTTATCAATTTAAACGCGCATTTTGCTACTAGAAAGCTCACACTGCCGCAATTTCACCCTTTTTGGGACAAAGAAGCGTGAAAACTCCAATTTTCTAGTTTGGCCTAGTAAAGTCCACTAGTGGAAGTTTAATGGAAGGTTTATAGGTATTTTCCACTAATGAAATTCCATGCCGAAATTAGACTTAGAAAGCGGCCTTCTTCAGATCCTGAAAACATTTTCTCCAAAAGAACGTGAATTGTTGAAATTCCGTTATCGCCGTTTGCTGGAAAGTGTTGTGCATTTCGAAGAAAGAAAGTTCACGCTTAAAGACATCATTGAGTATGCGAGCAGCCAAGAAAGAGGTGGGAGAGCAAATGCTGATGATTTGTCAATGATCTTGAAGAGGTTGGAAGAGAACGACCTGATCGTCAAAGATGCAAAAGGGTTTTACGAAATCTCACCAGCTTCAGCGTGGGCTTTGGGTGAGACGTTTGGCTTCATTTGGACACCCAGAATAGGTAAAACTGGTTTCCTGAATTACATTGCTGGCAGCCAAGAAAGGGTGATGTTTTGGTACTGTCTACACAGAAGCGGCCCACTTAGCCCAGAAGAAGCGCATGAATTCACCGGATACGCCGTTGCAAAGTGCGAATGGTTCATGAAGAAATTCGAGAAACAAGAGCTATTAAAAAGAGTCGAAACAAACAGATATAGAGTTGATAATGAGCAAAAAATTTTTGGAATGCTGTATGAGGGATACCTGGACTTTTGCGGTGCGGGACAGACCGTTCGGGACATGATTATTGATGTCATGCAACACCATGAAAAGGCGTCTGGAAGCGAAATTTACAAAGACCTCAAGAAGATGGGACAGAATCGAGACATTTCAGGAATTTACGGGCAGTTACATGAATTGGAGAACGATGGCATCGTCAGAAAAACTGGAGAAACTAGAAGGGTTCGTGGCACACTTGAGGAATATTATGAGCTGAATTATGAAGATCTTCATGAGTACAGGGAGAAGCTAAACTCGATGATTCAAGACATGGTAAAATCGGAGTTCAAGAATTCTGTTCGAGACGAGTTTTTTGACGAAGTCGCGAAACAAAAACTGCACGTCGCAAAGCTGTTCCTCGACGACCTAAAATACCTTGTACTATGGTATGAACGCCAGATTGAAACCGTCACTCTTTGGGAGAACCTCATCAAGAACTTGTCACAAGACAAGATCCACAGCATCATCACAGAATTCTCTTCGGTCAAATCAGACGAAGAATTCAAAAAGAGGTTAGAGAGAATAAGTCGCAAACTTAGAATGTCACCGCTTGTAATTTCAATCATATATTTGTTTGAGATGGTAACCGCAAAAAAAGAATGATATCTAGCCTGCGTTGCCTAAACTCAACTTGATAGTTGAAAAGTGTACTCCCAAATCAAGAATTCAGTTAAATGACCACCTTTTTCCCAGGCAGGTTTGCGACGTATTCCCAGCCTTGAGATAGATAGCTTTCAACCTTGCCAATGGTGCGCGCGCCCATCCCCATCTGATTGGTCTGTTTGTCTGTCTGTGTGTCTGTCTGGGTCTCGGGTCTGTCAGAAAGAGAGAGTAGGATAAGGATTAGGAGTTAGGTGTGTGTGTTTGGGGGGGTAAAGTTTTATCCCAACCCAACCCTCTGTCTCCTCTAATAACCCTAAAGTTTAATTAGATTTACAACGTCTTTCTTCTTCGGAGAGGGATTGTTGGCTCATAGTTTGCTTCGCAAAGGAATTTTCGTTCTTCTTCTCATCATGCTTTTTGTTACGTTAATCTCTGTAACCGTAATAGCTTCGATGCCTGTTGAAAGTTTCCCCATCAAAGGCACGTTCAATTACTCAATATGGGTCGTACCCAGCCTTGAGCCATATACCTTCAATTTTTCGTACGTTAGGTTTACATATGGTTCGTACTTGGACGTCACTTCCCCTTTTTATCAAGTACCGTATGATAGACTGAGAGTCTTTCCAGAGTCCCTTCAGGACGACACCTTGGGCTGGGGCAATGGATCGCCCCTTGCCGAAGATAACAACTTTCACGTCGTAATTGCCTACTCATGGCAGAATACTCGAAACGGCTCGGTTCCATTGAGTGGCACATACTGGGTTGCTGATTCCAGAGGTATAACTCCTCCAGTCGGCCTCAGCACCCAATTCGGCTCCACGCTTGTTGACTTGAACGACATTATATCTATATCGAAAGTTGTGAATGACACGTTGACTCTGGAATGGAGTCTCGATTTCGGTACGCTTGTCGCCACTTTTGACTCTCACCCACCGAGCCAGGGTTTCATCAAATCTGCATGGATATACTGCTCTCCTCAACCATGCTACGGATTAGATGTTAAAATAGTGAACGGAACTCCGTATGGGGTCACGCTTGACAACGAGACAACAGGTATTAGCGTGAACTTAGGGGGCGACTTGAACGGATCAGAATGCAGGTATAGTGACTCATTGGACATCTTAAACCCCACAGTTCTGCAAGCAAAGCAAAGCCTTCCTTCCCTGTTAACAGCAAGCATCATTCTGGCAATTGCAATACCAATTGCTCAGTATTATTTCTCAAAACCGAAGGAACCAACAAATCAAAGTTCAGACAATAACAAGCTAAACTCCGAGTAATCTCTAGCGCATCATGCTAGACGTTATCAATGTGTTTTAGGCGTCTTTTTGGAGCATATGTCCATCAAAAAAACACGCAGAAAACACTCAAAAACACGTGTTTTTCTGCGTTTTTTCACTGATTTTCTTGACTCATTTCACAATAAAGAATTGCATGTGTCCGTCTATGGTTCGCATGACGGAAAAGGCAAAAGGTGAGAGCTTTCAGGAACACGGAGACAGCTTAAGCCAGCATTGAAACTTGCAGTTCTGCATCCTCCTGAAAGTCGTTTTCCACGTTACAATCCTTTTCCAAACGTGGTATTAGGCGATTGGAATAACGACATTGGTAAGGTTGATTGGGATGAAAGATTTCTCATAGAAGTTAAACGTTTCAGTAGGTTGATGAATGAAAGGTATAATCTTGATGGATTCATAATTTTACAGTCAAGCACGACACTACACAAGGTTAGAATTGAAAGCCTTGACAGAATTGCTTATGAATACAAAACAAAGAGCTTTCACACTGTTTTTAATCGTCCTGTTTCTTATCAGGAGTTAATCAGTATTCTTGCATGGTTGTGTGTGTTTACAAAAGACAACAAGCTGAATACTTGGTTTCTTCTCCAATTGATTAAAGGCACATTCACTCTTAGACTTGGATTCAAAGGAAAGAAGAAGCCTCCGAAAATAGTTTATCGTTACGGTAATCAGGATAAGCAAATTGCAAAATACCTTTCTAATCGTGCTTTCGTCCTCAACTTTCTGAAAGAAGAATTTCTGGAAGGGAGTGAAAAACAATGAGCGATTTTGAAGAATGGCATAAGAAACTTGAACAGCAACATAAAAAAGATTTTTAGGATATTCTCAAACTTGCTAAGAAATATTGTCCTATTCCATATGAAAAATTTGTTCATCTCATTTACTATGAGTTAGGCTTGAGCTACAATCAGAATCAGAAGCAGGGAGTTTACAGTAAAGAACTTGATTCACTGATTGCTGTTGGAAAGCTTGTCTTGGGGAAAAAGAGAAACGGTTTGTTAGTGGTCTATAATGAAACAAATTAAAGCTTACAGGGCGCGCTAGGCATCATGTTTTTTGAATTGTAACGTTGAAAAATACCTCTTCTAAATCTCCTTTATTGTGGTATCCTATATCTCTATCAGACAGGCCATTGAAATTGAATTGTAATTCTGTTCCATTAATGGAAGGTGGTTGAATCTGAATACTGGGATTAGACCTAATTACGGAGATAGTCATGTTCCACAATCCACCTAAAAAGGTAAATGAAGTTTCATTATATACAAACCCTTTATTCTTTACATCTACAATTATTTGGTTGTTGTCACAGAACCCGCTTACTAAATATTCTTTATCAATCTGCACTGTGAAACCGTCATTTCCAAATATGAATATTTTAGAACAATCGTAAGTGAACAGATGGCTATAAGTAAACATTGTATTGCCGTAGGCTGTACTATATCGAATTGGTGTTTCTAATTGCCATTGAAGTTCATAATCCTCTTCCACTTGAAACATCTGATATTTAGAACAAACATCATTGTTATTGATATAGAAGTTTCTAATCACTGAATCCATTTTAGCTTCATAGATATTACTAGAATAAACAAACCATGGTTTAGGATAAAACCAATATATCATAAATACGCCTGCGAACATGATAATTAGAAGAGATACGATTAATACTCTAGACCTTTTCTTCAATCTTCTGACTCTTTTCTCAATTCTTTATTCTCGCATATTTCGTATGTTTGACTGATACAGATTCTCTAAGAGTATAAAGATGTTGGGTTGGATTGGGTTGGGGGTAAAGTTTTATCCCCAGCGCACACTAACGCCAGGTTTAAACTCTTCAGGTTTCCCCTTTTCTTCCCCTTCCCATTCAACGCCTTCAACTAGCGATTAACTAAGTTAAATATACGTGTTCAGAATTGTAGGTTTCGAGGCTGGGCGCTCGCGTGCATTTAAATGCTAATCACGTGGTCTCAGTACGCAGTCTCTGATGACTGAAATGACACTATCATATCGCCCGTCATAACGACGATTGAATTCTCTATCGAAGTCTCGCCTAAGACTAATGGAATCCAGCATCCAGTAGAAGTAATAGCCTCCATTTTGGGGACTGATTAAGGACAACTCTGGCAAGTTGTTTGAATGAGCATACGCCAGAACTTCCTCGACTTTCTTCTTTGGTTTGATCCTGATTTGTCCCAGCCTAAGTGGGGGTCTACCATCCTCAACATCGTCATATGCTTCCAAGTACGCCTTCCCGAGGAACATCGCCTTGACCATTCCAGGGCCTCCAATTCGCTTTTGAAATTCCAGAGGACCGTATACGATACTACCACTAATTGCAATTCGATCCTGGATCATCTCCCGGGCAACGTTCTTAGCAAAAACAAGCAAAGAGTTGAGCCTTTGAGCATCAAGCATTACTTGCATTCGTCCTGATGGTTCTCGTTCGGAATCATTGCACCCCACGAAAGCGACCGCAGAATCTGAGACAGCAATACAGCTGATTTTTTGGGTTCTTGATTCTGAGCTTGCGACCTCTTCATTAACAACACGGAAGAATCTGTCGAGAGCTCGCCCAGCTTTGGCGTAATTCTTCATCATGCTCTTGAAACCACAGATGTCCAGAAATGCGACGAATGTGTCTCCACGAAAGCTCTCTATCGACATTGCCTCTTGCCTTCTGTTAGTGATTTGTGATAGCGCGGGCGCTTTAGGTTTTCAGTCTGATGATGACTTTTTTGTTTGGTAGGTTTGCCACGTATTCCCAGCCTAGAGCGAGATACTTGTTTACTTCACTGGTGGATACGGCTTTTTCTTTCGCGCAGTCGTCTGTTTCTGTACCCAACAGTTTCTTTCTTACAATCTCCTGGAGTTCTTCGTCACTTATCGAGGGTAAGTCCATCTTGTCAACTTCTTCTCGCTTGAAGCCTGCCACTAGAAAAAGCTGTTTTCTGAAGGCTTGTGCCAGCTTCTCTTCGCTTGTTTCCACGTTCTTTGCTGTCTGTAGATACTCCTGGCTTCTGGCATAGGCTTCTCGCATGTCTTCAATCACGCTTGCTGGGAGTTTGGATTTGTTCGTTGTGTAGCGGTTCTCGATGTCGCCTTTGTGACCCATCCAAAACTGCCGGTAATCCCTCAAAACTAGGCCTTTAGATTCGGCTAGCATCAACTGTGTGTCAAAATATGACCTGAGGACATATGGTCTCCAACGGAAACCGGCGGTTCTTATCGCACCTCTCACCAAGTCGCCTATGTTTCCAGCTCTAATGAAAAGTTTCATCTTCAGCTTCGGGGTAACAACGGCCGAGTCCGCACTTATCTTTTCGCCCTCTCTTACTCTCTCCTCCAAGTAATCCTTAACGTATTCGACACCTTCTTCACTCAGAAACGTGAAATATCGATGGCCTGCTTTGCTCAGTTCCTGACGCACAATCACTAAAGTCGGCTTCTGCTCAAAGTCGACCGAGCCTCCTTCGATCCTGATGTCAGGTAGATCTCCAATTCTCAGTCCATCATTGCCAGTATAGTTACCCAAGACTCCGATTCTTAAACCAGAATGGGCAATCAAAGCGCACGCAACTCTGACTTTCTTGTCACCCGAAAGAAAAATCCGTTTGAGTTCCCCGTTTGTTGGAACTCTTTCGTCTTTCAATGAGGGAGTGTCTTCTGAGCCTTTGATTTTGATTTTTCTCTTGACTTCCTTTCCGTTGTGGGACAACCAAGACCTGACAGCCTTGAGAGCGGATTTGATGTAACTGCCTGTTTTGCCAGACTTCTCCATGAATGACACATAATCAAGCATCATGTTGTAAATATCGTTCTCGGCCAAAAGTGCCAGATCTCCAGGAGTTGTCCTGACATGCAGGCAAAAAGACCCCAGTCTCCTCAGGTAAACGTCAGCAGTGACAAAAGATCCTCGTGCAACGTTGTCGTACCAACGCTTCACGTCGGCGTCTTTGAAGAGAGAGGCATAACCTTTGCGGCGGGCGGCCATAGTGCGTAGGAAGTGTGTATCTGGCATATAAGAATTGCGGGACTTGACCCAAAAGTGTGGCGGGCCCGCAGGGATTTGAACCCTGGATCTCCGGCTCCGCAGGCCAGCGTCCTAATCCAATCTAGGGCTTCTGGAACTAGGACACAGGGTAATTTACCCAGGATGCAGGCAGAACCAGACAGCCTGACTAGACTACGGGCCCACACACAGGGAATACTGCACGAAGACCGAATAATAAACACTCTCTTACAAATGAAGAACTCAGGACTATCAGAAGGCACACTCGCAACAGCCTCACAGAAACTAAACCAGCTAGGCAGACACGCAGACCTACAAAACCCACAAGAAATACTAACATACATCGCAAACAGCACCGTATCTAACGCCACCAAACAAAAACTGGCAAACGACTACAACTACTACTGCATAACGAACCAAATCAACTGGAAGAAGCCAACATACAGATGGGAACGAAAAATACCACTAATCCCAACCACAGAAAACATCTACAAAATCATAAGCGCATCATGCAAAAAATACGCAACAATCTTCACCATACTAGAAGAAACAGGCTTAGAAGGAAAAAAACTGGAAACCACAACCAGAAGAGACATAGACACAGAACAGGGAATCATAAACGTACAGGGTTGCAAAGGACACAATTCCAGAAGCCTCAAACTAAAACAACAAACCGCCGAAATGCTAAGAGCCTACCTACACAAATACACAGGAGAACACCCATTCCCGAAAAGCATACGCATGGGCGAAGTATGGAGAAGCACACGCGACCGCCTAGCAGAAAAACTCAACAACCCACAACTCAAAGCAATACCACTACGCAACCTAAGACACCACTTCGCAACAACATACGACAGAACCAAAGACATCCTACTAGTCATGCAGAAACTAGGACACAAGAAAACAGAAACAACAATGCTCTACACTCAACTAGTGAACTTCAACGAAGAAGAATACACCTGCAAGACAGCAAGCAACGTAAAAGAAGCAACCGACCTGATAGAACACGGATTCCAATACGTCACAGAAATAGACGGATTCAAACTATTCAAAAAACGCAAATAAACCCTTTTTTCTATTCAAAGCAAAGAACAACTGTCATGTCGCACTCGCATATTGTTATGTCGCACTCGCATGACACTCGTGCTCCTACGCGCGCGTTGCAATCGAAGAAAACGTTTAGGAAACCGTTGTCCCGCGTTTATGTGCTCTTGCCTTTGTTCCTGTCTTGCGCTTGAACACCACCAGGAGCACGGGCAAAACCGTCATGGAGGCGAGATAAGGCATAAAGTTCCCGGTGCTGTTGGTTTTCGCTATTGAGTACGAGTACCCGCCTACGGGAACCGGAATCTTCAGTTGGAATTCAATTACTGTTATCTGAGTCTGTGTTAACGGAAGGCATATCACTGCCAGCAGCCCGCCGGGACCTGGAACGTAGCCGTTTCCGTGTGCCAACGCGTCACTGACAATGGCCAGACTGGTGGCTGACGGTGAAGACCCGTTCCACCAACCCACACCGCCCATTTTGACGAAGTACCATATCGCGTTTTGAATGTCCATCATGCCTCCTTGCTTGTGATTTAGAATGTAGTTCACTTTGTCCCATCTCTGACTTGACAGGTTTGCAGGTGGGGCAACGCTCGAGTACAACACGACCTGGATGTTCGAGCCTCGAACAGTCGTGTATCGCCTATCAACACACCAGTCAACGTACACTCCATTCGCGACGTCGTAGCCCAACGGGACATTGCTGAGACTGGCCACATAGTAAGATGCAGTTCCATTTACCACCGCCATGGTAACAGCCACAGAAGGCAGCTTCGGCGCGGTGGAAGCTTTTGCCGTTGACAAAAACATTCCTGGAGACACTACAAAAACCATCAGAATGGAGAGCAAGAGCTTGCCTTTCATCCCGTCTCATCCTCTCATAAAGACTTGCTGAACACGTCCTCATATACTTTGTTTCACAATTCTATAGAAGATAGTTCTATGAACAGCGCGCGTGCTCCTCTTTTTTTATTACGACATTAAGCTCAGGCTCGTGCCTCGCCCTCGCAAACAGGAACTACACCAGAATGCAGAATCCTCACAGCGACCCAACGAACCATGCCATCAGCCCCGCCACGCGCGCGCAAACGGATGAACCCGCTAGGGCATCCTTGCCCCATCCACGATGAGGCAGTAACACACCTCCCACAGGTATAAGCAAAAAAATCCTCGGAGACATAAGCCTTTCGCCTCTCGGCAGAAATATGCCGTAATATTGAGAAAGGCATATTGTCTCCTCGTCAAAAAACGACAAAATCATGAAATCAAGTGTATTACAGGAGGTAATGTAAAAATGGAAAACCCAAACGAAAAACCAAGCCCAAAACAAACAGCTACAACCGAAACAAACCAAGAAACAAGAATACAAGACAATAAAGAAATACTAAGCCCTAAGACCAGCGTCCTAATCCAGCCTAGACTACGGGCCCCTAGCACGAGATTACTCTACTCTAACAATATAAACGCTGATGTCAAAGGAAAAATCATCAACACTTTGCTAAAGCTCAAAAACAACGGTCTAGAAGAGCAGACTGTCAAGATAGTTGGCTACTACTTGAATCATCTGGCAGTCAATGTCAATCTAGAGAATCCTGAGAAAGTCAAAGAGTTTATTGCGAATAAGAATGTGAATTCGGGTTTCAAAGGAAATCTTGTCAAGGCTTACAACTACTATGCTCTGGTTAACAACATTATCTGGGAAGGCCCACGTTATAGATGGGAGCAGAACAAACCGAAGATTCCTTCTGAAGAGACCTTGAACAAAATCATTGCTTCTTGCGGCTGGAAATACAGTGTTGTTTTCACTTTGCTGAAAGAGACACGTGCTATGCCGAAAGAGCTTAGTGAAGTCATTCTAAGAGACATCGACTTTGATAGAGAAACCATCACAATAAGGGGCAGAAAGGGACATGTGAGCAGAACAATTAAGTTGAAGCCCAATGCGATTGCGATGCTGAAGACTTACCTTGCGAAAATCGGCTCAAAAGAACATCCTTTTCCGTTGGCAGGGCAGATGACGAAAGCATGGATTAAGTATAAACGAAGACTGAGCACAAGGCTGGCTGAACCTGCCATGTTTCAGATTAGACTTTATGATTTGAGACACTATCAAGCTTGCAGGACTTACTATCAGACCAAAGATGTTTTCTACACCAAGCAAAAACTCGGTTGGAAGAAGCTTGAAACAGCTTTGTTCTACTTGCAGTGCATGGATTTTGGCTCAGAAGAATATCACAGTGCAACAGCAAAAACAGTTGAAGAAGCAGCGAAGCTCATAGAACAGGGCTTTGACTTCATCTGCGAGGTCGATGGAGTGAAGCTGTTCAGAAAACGCAAGTAGCTCTGCTTCACTTCCTTTCAAATTTCATAAAAAGGGAACCTGCTCGCTCTATGAAGGGATTATTGCTATTGCCTCAATTTCGACTTTGAATCCGTCATAAAGGACTACTTGAACTGTGCTGCGCGCAGGTTGATTGGCTGGAAAAAACCTCGCATATGCTTTGTTCATTTCCTCAAAATCCTTGAAGTCTGAAATGAATACGGTTGTCTTGACAACATGTTCCATGGAGCTTCCGGCAGCTTTGACAACATTCGTCATGTTTGTCAGAGCTTGTTCTGTCTGTTCTTTGATTGAACTGCCTTTCAGCTTACTGTTTGCCGGATCAACGCCAACCTGTCCCGCAATGAACAAGAAATTCCCAGCTTTTACGCCGTGTGAATATGGCACGGGAGGCTTCGGAAGCTTATCGACTACTATGATTTCTTTTTTCATATCCAATCGACCGTCATTCATAACATTCCAATAAAGAGATCCGTTTTTCTTTTTAAGTTTGGCGTACGCTTGAGTATCGCCATGCATAGCTGTTAAATCGAAACAGATTTACCATTACGAGCTAGAGCGATGTTTAATTCATCATTTGCCAACTCCACAAACCCATAACTTGCGACAGAAGCCTTGCTTGAATTCAAAACAGGGATTTTCCCCTATAGAATATTATATGGGGTTTTCCGTGTTTTGAAAAGAATTTTCCAACCGTGAGCTATGCTGCACAGAAATCTTAAATCTGCATAGCTTGGAAATAGCCTAAACATGGCAGAGAAAAAGACCCAGACTGAAGAACTGCTGGAAAAAATTTCTAAGAACTTAGAAGACACAAACAAAGGAATTGAGACTAGCAAAGAAAGCGCGGGCGCGAGCTACACTAGGGATTCAAAAATGAGTCAACCAAAAGTCAATGAAATAAAACCAAGCGAAACTAAATCAAAGAAAAGGGTTAGGAGAAGTTTTGCTGTTGCACTCGGAATAATCTGCATTCTTTTGATTGCTGGCTTAGGCGGAGCTATGGCATACTACGTTATGACAATCAATGATAAAGATAACCAGATAAACTCTGCGAAAAACACGATTAATCAGTTGAATGCGACAATAGCGGACCAGAACAACACGATTTCTTCCTTGAACTCTCAGATTTCTCAACTAAGCGCAAACGTCTCGAATCTGCAAAACCAAGTTACATCTCTGAACTCAACGATTAGTCTCTTGACCTCAAACCTAACAAGCGTTGCGCCCTACATTCATTCGCAACTTCTGCAAAATTCTCCAACAAACATAACTGCCAATAGTAGAGTAGGAGACTGGATACTGAATTGGACTCCTACGACAGACATAAGGATTATTAGAATCCAAATTTGGATGGGCAATCCTGACAATGTAGTTTGGGAGGGGGACACATTCGTTACTATCGGGAAGCCAAGTGACCCTTGGAATTCAAGCTCATATACAAATGCTATTCAACTTCTAGTCCATTATCAGTTCGACAGTCATGCTCCAAGCCCCATACCTCACCAGCTTATGTTTGACCTCACTCCAGGCTTCAAAGTGGCTCAGGGACAAACCATCAACGTTTACAGACTTTTTGTAAATACTGAACTGTACACGGTTTACGCTGGCGATGTTCAAGTCATAATCTACTATGAAAACACTTAAAGCATCACTTGCTGTACTTAGCGCGGGCGCTATCAGTATCTGCTTGTTTGACCATCTTGGATTAGCATGAGAAAGTCACCATATGCGTTTCAACCTCCGATCAAAGGCCCTACAGGATTTATCTTTTGGACAGAAAAGCAGCGTACCAGTATCTTCTAGCCTTGCTGTTGAGCTTTCAGCTTTTCAACATGTTCAATATCTGATTGCTCGTGATGCCCCAAAGCTTAATCAGTCTTTTAGCCTGAAGGACCTTTTGCTAAAGGGAGGAATTGTTTTGGTGGCCGTTCCTTTTTGGAACGGTTGCGTTCCGTAGTGAGAGTTAATAGCGTGGTTCTCGGACTGACAGTTGGTGGAAATATGAAAGGGCGCACAATGATTATTGTTAGTAGTCTGGCGGCCTTGTTTCTTGGATTCGTAGTGGCTTACCCGCTGTTAATCTCAAATCTTCCTTCCCTGTCAAAAGTGGATTTTGGCGTGGATGTGGCTTATACTTACATCGAACCTCTCAAAACCGATTCTAACCTTACAGGCCTATATTGGAACAACAGCGTGGTGGAAACCCAGTACAGTGGGGGCCTACTCTCAGGCGCAGTCGAAGCGGATGGTCTGGTTGTCTCATATTTTGTTGTTTTGAACATAACGAACTACTCGGACGATTCTGCAAGCATTAAGAATTTTGATATTGCAATTGGACCCCAAATTTCGGCAGGAAGTGATGGAGGCATAATTGCGCAGAATTTGGTTTTGACTGATTCAAGATATCTCACGTATTATCCGGGGTGGGATGAAGTTTGGAGCCCGCACAGCTCAAGACTCATAGGTTTATCCGGGGTCACGGGAGTGCATGAAATCCCGTATGCCTCTTTGAACAGCGGCCTAGTTTACCTTTACGGAAGCGCCGAAGGGCAAGTGGCCTCCAGTAATGGAGGCCAATCAGCAGAAAGCTACAGTCTCAAGCAGGTGCAGCTACAAAGCGTAGGAAACGGCTTCGTGTATAATACTTTAATAAATGAAAACCAAATATTGCTGTTCTACCAAGGGTTGGACGTGTCTATTGGTACGAGGCATTAAGCGTGCCCGCTGACGAAGAGATAGAGGGGACGACGCTTAGAGTATACGTGATCTTAGTGAAACAAGACAAGCCTTTGGGACCAAGAGAGATAATGCGACTTGGAAACCTCAGCAGTCCCAGCGTTGCTTACAGACAGCTTCAAAAGCTCGAAGACTTGGGGTTAGTGGAAAAAGACCAGTTCGGCGAATACACAATAAAGCAAAGGCAAAGTGTCAAAGGACACTTTTGGATAGGCCGAAAGCTGTTTCCGCGGCTCGTTTTCTACTCATTCTTCTTCTTAGGCATTCTGAGCGTTGAAACGGTGATTGCCATTACAAGGCTCTGGGTCGGAGAACCTTTGCAATATGAATATGTGTTGCTTCTCTCGGTAACTGCAACGGCGGTAGCTCTATTCTTGTTAGAGGGAATATTATCGTCGAGATTCGAAAACAAAAAGGCAGGTTCATGAGAAAAATTCTCATCATAGAACTATCTAGTCATTCGGAGAGATTATCTGAAGCAGATGTTGGAAAAAGCCAAATTGTTGGAATCGGCTCACGGGGCTGATTACTCCCCCAACATATCTCGAGCATTCCAAGATTTGGCGAGTATGGAATCTCAGAAAAGAAAGTAACTGGACACAGAATTTCGATCCTACCCTCCGAATGAGACCCCGGCGCCCTGTTCAATATTGGCGAGTGATCCGCAAAGCTTGCACAAAACGTGGCAGGGTTCGGCACTCATGAATGACAGCAACTCTGTGTCCAGCGCATAGTAGACTTGCTGCACCAACGTGTTAGTCTTTTTTGCTCGCACAGTGTAAAAGCTTTAATCTGTCACGCCCAAATCAGGTGTGCGTGGAGCCCTGGGAGATTGGATGAGATCCTAAACTTGCTGGAGAAGGCTACGAAGCGAGCACAGAAGGCCCTCGACGAGAATAAACACTCGGCTTCTGTGCAGATTGAAGCATACGAGAAGGTGTTAAAATCCAAGGAGTCTTCTGAAGCGCAAAGAGTCAAAGCGACGCTTGGGAGAATGATTGAATATGACCGGTTGGAAGGACTGTCTTCTCAACTGAGTCTCCTGTACATCCTTCAGATGTTCGCTTTTAAAGTAAAGATTCTCCAAATCTCAGTTGACAATGTCAAGGAACAACTTGCGAAGTCCGGATTCCTGGAGAAGACCAGGGATATCGAGGACGTAAAGAAGAACATTGACAAACTGACGATACTTCTGGAAGCACAATACGAAGCCATGAAACAAATCGGAGAAAACCGCGAAGATCTGTCCTACGTCTCCTAGAACGCGCAACCACAGAACCCCAAGCGATCAATGGGTTGCCTCAGTAACCCAGAGCGTGCGCAAGGGCAAGCCCATATCAAGAAACCTGTTATTGCTCATAGCAGGCAATTTTTGTTTCCCACCTTCCGCTGTAAAGTCCTACGAGTTCGCCTTTGGCAAGTACGTGAGCCTGGGTGACTGCTTATGATCTCTATGTGGCTCCGTAACCCTTCTATTTCTGGAGGCGCATTCGTTTCTCAAGCAAGACCAGGTGAGTCTGCTGATGTTCTTCCGATTTCAGGTCCACCTCATCCAAGGCCTTTTCAAATCTGGTTTCAAACGTGCAAGCAATTGAACCAATGCCATGTTTTAAGGCGATTGCTACGTTGTGGGAAAATTGAGACAGGAAACCGGATGAATCAGCCGCGTAGGTTGTGAAGCTCCAATAGGGCTGGTCTGGTTCCTGTCGGGTAGAGCTAAGTGACAGTGAATCCAATCTTCTCCTTTTCAGAGTGATGTAGAACGTGTGGGTCTTGCCTATCTCTTTGATGTTTGGACAGGTGTTGTTTAGGGCCTTCCAGTCGTAGATCAGGATTCCACTAGGAAGAATGCGCGGGTTGGTTTTCAGTAGGTCACAAGTCCTTTCTGGGCTCTGCTTGCGTATCGGAGGGTGGTCTGCAAGTGTGGGAATCTGTTTGAGTTTGTAGTGCCAGGAAACGGCCATTCTGAGGATTCTTGAGAACCCAGCCATCTTTGCAAGCTTCAGAGAAGCCGCGTTTTCATCAGACGTCGTGTAACGAAGACGTTCAATGCCCAAGCATTCAGCCTTACTAACGATGTACCGAGTGATGTCGTTTGCAAGTCCTCTTCCCCTGTGTTCAGGGTGCACCCTAAGTCCCTCCATCCAACCAATTTGACCATCTTCCATAAGCCGAAGCCTGCCCACAGCCACCACGCGTCCGTCGACTTCGACCCCATAAAAGTGGCTTTTCGGATCCTGCAACCACTCGTCAACCACAGACGAGAGGTAATCGTGCCCTTCCCAAGTATGGCTCGATATCTCTACTATATCGTTGCGATCCGAATTTTGAAGCCTTCTAATAGTTGTCGCCATAAGCCTCGACCAGTTCTTCTCACTTGTGCTTTTATCTATTGCGTCCCTGTTCTGGCGAACGCTGTTGCTGTACGCGTACAGTCACATCAGTTTAAGACGGACAAATCAAATTCTGATATAATCAACCGGCACGCATGCGCTGGCGCAGTCCCATCGGAGAACGGCAAACATGGCCCAAATCATGGAATGATTTGTTCCTTTGTTCGCAAGAGCTTTCCCCTTGCTTGAACCCCTCCTGCCCAGATACATCACTGGCAACGTGAGAAGACGCTTGAAAAACCTGAAGAAGCGTGGCGTGATTCTTGACTACAAAGCCAAAACCAGAAGACTTGGGAAATTACATTACAAAATTGCCGTTGACATAGATTTGACGCAGGAACAGGCGGCGGCCATAATGAAGGAACTGTCGGATCAGGCCGGGCGCACGGTGGGCAAAAGCCTCAGGGAGGTGATGTTATGGCTGAAGAGAAGAAAGGTCACGTGAAAATGACGTTCGAAGTGGAGATCAACGAGGCACTAATGGATCTAATCAAAGAAAACATGAAGAGCATCCCCCAAATGATGCAAATGTGGCAAATGAGACGAGAAGAAAGGACGAAGAGTGCATGAAAAAGCATAGTTAAGAAGACGGGCTTACCATTGGCAGGTTGCAGACGCCGCCCTACGTTAGCGTAAAGGTGACGTATCGCCGTGAACGATTGATGTTGTTTCAGCGACGAAACGCTTTCCCGCATTTAGTCCGCAGGCAAATGCCACTGGGAAGCCTAAATTCATACGCGCTTAAAGGAGCGTGAAATAGACGGAAATCCAGAGCCACCTGCCGTGGGGAATCAAAGAATGAAAGCAGCGATAATAGGTAATGGACAAGTGGGCGCCGGAGTAGCTGCTGGTCCGAGTCGCAGTGGACACGAGATGTCGGGACGGAAAACCCATCGAACCCGTTTTTGACGTAGCGAATTGAGGAGAGGTCATAATTCTTGCCGTCCTTCATAGGACATTGACGGAGATAGCAAAAAACGCAGGTTCGGCCGTTAAGGGAAAACCGCTTTGCAGACGTAGAACGTGCGCAGAAATGCATGAGCGTTGTCGTGGCGTTGTGTTGTCCTTTAAAATGCATCACGTAAAATCGAAGCATGTTGGTTAATCTTTTAAGAACTTCGTCTATAGAGTGTACTTGGCGATAGTTCTTGTCGGAAACTCCGCGTGAATTTGATTTGGCTTTCTTGGAGTCTGAGCTGAAGGGTAAGACGCTTCTCGTGTACTGGTACTTGCTGCGGCGATCCACGCATTCCGTTGGAGTGCGTGAGGTTCAACGCGCCTTAAAGTTTTCAAGTCCAAGCATTGCCGTGCACCATCTTCAGAAACTGCAGGACTTGGGATTGGTGGAGAAGAAGGGAACAGGCGAGTACGTGCTTAAGGAAGAGGTGAAAGTGGGCATCTTGAGACTTTTCACCAGAATGGGACGGTTCTTGGTTCCTCGATACCTGTTCTACTCAGTCCTGTTCACCACTATGCTGGCAACGTATTTGACGCTGACCATAATTGGCCAAATAGTGCCCAGCTTCTACGCAGTGACTTTCGGCCTTGTTGCAACGCTCATTTTTTGGGTTGAAACCTCTAGACTGTGGAGGGCGAGACCTATATGAACCTTCAACATTCTGTTCTAAAACGTAGAACTAAAAGCCATGAGTCCATCAGCTACGTGAGGGGACGAACACGATGAAGAAGACTCTCCTTTACCTTCTTGCAGCAGCCATTCTAGGCATATTAGTCACCGTCGTCCCCCTCATCACCGTTGCACAGATAGGAATCGGAAGCAACAAACAGAACGAGTCTCAAACAAAGTCGCTAGGTCAAGGCCTCAGACAGCTTGAAGGAGGCGACGGTTCGAAAAGTTCAGAAGTGAACAACTTAGACTTAGCAGTTCTTGCAATCAGTTTTGTCATCGCACTTTTAGCGTACACCCTCGTCGGACACAGAGCACCCCGCAGGTACAACATGCGACTCGGAGTCCCGCCCTACTGAAACCAATGCAATGGGTCCTGAAACATAGCGCGCACAACGAAATACTCAATGCCTCAATGGTTCTTCCGCTCAGTCGCATTCAACTTCCGTTCATGACGGATTTATAAGTCTTCGACTCAATTCGCTGCAAATATGTTGAAGGTAGGACACAGAGGGGCTCGGGCCTACGAGCCTGAAAACACTTTGCGTAGCTACAAGAAGGCGCGCGCGCTCGGTGCCATATCTCTTGTTATCTCTCTTGTTACAACGCACTCCAGGAGGGACTATCTCTGGAGGTAGGCTATCCAGCCCATGTGCGGCGGTTCCACGTCGATTTGCCACAGGAGGGCAATCAACTCGCCGAAGTGATGAACGTTCTCAAAGGCCACGTGAATCAGGATGTCCTCCACTCGCACCTGCACAGGCGGCATTCCAGACCTTAAGAGCTCGACTCTTCTTTCGAACTCGGCAGGAGCCACCCCTGCAAGATAATTCTTGGTCTTTGATTCAACTTCTTTTGCGCGCTTCCTGATAGAATCTATGTCCTTAAATTCCTCAGGGCTCCCTGAAACCCAATCTTTTACACGCCCAGGAATGACGTAGTTGATCATCCTATCCTCAGCGTCAAGCGTGTGCAGAAGAACGTTCCTCATGGAATCAAAGCTTGCTCCGCGGTTCTTGACGACTTCTGCCCAAGGAAGAGTGGCAAGCTGTTCCAAGTATCGATTCCTGAGAACCTGGCTATATTCTAAGAGATTCCTCGAATCCAAACAGACCACCTACTGAGTTACTATCCGTTGAAAGAGTAATTAACAGTTGAGGCCAATGCACATGCATTAGCGCGAGCGTTCAGGCGAATGCTGATGGATGTTAAAACGGCGAAGAGGCTGTTGCGGGAGGAAATCTGGAAAGAACTCGAGGCGAAAGGTATTGCAAGGTTCCCGCTTCCTTGTTATGGGCGAATACCAAACTTCGCAGGCTCTGATGAGGCTGCCGATAGACTTAGAGCTTCAGCGGAGTGGATACGGGCTAAGGTGGTGTTTGTCATTCCAGATTTTGCACAGAGAAAAGTCAGGGAGAACACGCTTTCAGACGGGAAGATACTCGTCATGGCTTCACCAGACTCCAACAGGGTTATGTTGTGGTTCACCCCGACGACGTTAAAGGCTTAACGGTTTCTGCTTCCACGATAACGGGAGCTTTCAATCATGGAAAAATAGTGGGCAACCAGGAAATTCCAAGACCAGATTGGGTAATAGAAGGCGCCGTTGCCGTAGACATGCAAGGAAACAGACTCGGAAAGGGAGGCGGATACGGCGACGCTGAGATAAAGACGCTTAAAACAAGGTTCGGCTCAATCCCCGTTGCTGTAACAGTTCACGATTTGCAAGTTGTGAAGGCAGTTCCCTTTGAAGATAAAGACGAGAAAATCCAGATGATAGTCACTCCCACCAGACTCATCCGCCTCACAGACTGAACTGAAAAGCAGAGTACAAACACAAACTGTGCACTGTCTGCTCATCCCCACCCCACAACAGCCACGGATTATCTATTTTTGCAGCGTTATCTTGCCGTTCCTGTAGATTGGAACTGTTCGCAACACGTTCAGTCTGCAGGAAAAATCGATGTCCTCCCTGAAACCCAGTTTCACCAAATGCTTCGCATGCTCCGCCTTCATTACGCTTCCGGCCAAATCAGTCTCTGCCTGCCTGAACGCCAACAGTGCCGCCTGGACTTTGTCCGAAAAGTAAACCCTGCCCGCAGCAAAACCCTTTGCAATTGCTCCTGCACACAGGAAGTCTTCCAGCGAGAATTTGCCTTTCTCTCCAGCCAAAACAAATGACACTCCGATCCCTTCCCTCACAGCAATCTCCTCAGCCTCTCCGGCTACTGCCCTAGCATTCAAGAAAGCTCCAACCAAAACCCATCTCGCCGCCTGAGACCTAGCCAGAGCCG
The DNA here is from genome assembly GCA_049512075.1 of Bathyarchaeia archaeon. Classification (GTDB taxonomy): domain Archaea; phylum Thermoproteota; class Bathyarchaeia; order Bathyarchaeales; family Bathycorpusculaceae; genus JBEKCD01. The sequence continues at coordinate 308,346 of JBEKXL010000001.1, forward strand.
CCGTCCCGCTGGTGGTCGTCATCACCAAGCTTTTTCCTTTAACCCTCTCAGATGTAAATTCCAGAGGAGAATTTCCGAGGTCAAAACCCGTGGGCTTGTGTCCCCCTCTCTCTCCTGCAAGCAGGTACTCTGGATGCTGACTGCGGAGTTTGTAAGCCTCTTTCAGAGTCACTGCCGGAATCACTGCCTCCGCACCATTGGTCAGAGCGTTCAGAATGCTCGTCCCAGACCTCAGAGCGTCGATGACAATGATCAAGTCTCCGCGGCCTACAGCTTTCCCTGCGTCTCTGGCCCGCAACTCAAGATCAGCCTGTATGACCACGCACGCACCGGCTTAACTTAGGTTATGAATCGGAATCCAACACGTGTTTTGCAGAGTCTATGTCCTGTTTTCTCTTGCGGAACAGCGTAGTATTACTTCTCCATGAGAGCCCAGTAAAAAGCCACACTAGTGCGTGCTTGTCTTTCCGATGATGCGTTCTAGTCTTCGTTTGTGAGCCTCTCGTGTGGTAAGCGGGTAGATTTCTCTTTCGGTATAGAAGAATAGTGGATCTTCGCCTATTATGCTTGCCAACTCTTCATCTGAACTCGCGTTAACAATCAAAGCATCGCCCTGGTGACCAATTAGATGATATGAAACCTCGATAGTCTTCTTCCTCTCCAATTCATCAAGATACTTGAAGTGTGCTGGAAGCAGCTTGGCCCAAACATCCACTGGGGGCTGTCTCACTTTTGCAATTATCAAGAACTTCATTTCAGATCACTTTCTCACTGCTGCGTCGACAATATAAATGACTTTTGGAAAGCTGCGACGATGACATGAATGCTTCCGACAGGTGTTACAGAAGGCCAAACGCTAGCATTAAAGCAAAGATCAGCAGTATCTTTGAAGGTAGTGTTGGAGATGAGTTTTTGAAGAAAACCAAGATTGTCTGCACCATCGGTCCGGTCAGCCTTTCCAAGGGGACACTTCTGAAGATGCATCATGCTGGAATGAACGGTGCGAGAATAAACACGGCTTATGGAACGATTGACAAGTATGAAGAGATGATTAGGACCATTCGCGAAGTCGCAGATATCCCCATAATCGTTGACATTAAAGGGCCTGAGATAAGGCTCAAAATGAGAGGCAACAGGATTATCAACAGAGGAGACGTTTTCGAAGCTGGCTTCAAAGACGAGACGATCAGCTTCACCAAGAACTTCTACGACAAAGTGGACGTGGCTGACAATATCTTGGTAGACAACGGAAAGTTGAGATTGAGGGTCGCTGAAAAAAAGAAAGACGCCTTGAAACTGGTCGCCCTGACTTCCGGCGAGCTGGATGACGGAAAGGGAGTTAACATCCCGTACAAGAAACTCACAGTCCCAACGCTGTCAGGCAGAGACCGCGAGATAGCGACTCTAGCAAAAGAAAAAGACGTTGAATTCATAGCTCTCTCTTTTACAAGAAACGCCGCAGACGTGAAAAACCTCAGGAAAGAGGCTCACGGGTTCAAGGGTGCAGTTATCGCAAAGATAGAGAACTTCGAAGGCGTCAACAACTTCGATGACATCCTTGACGCTGCAGACGGAATCATGGTAGCCAGAGGCGACTTAGGCGTTGAAATTGAACCCGAAAAAGTTCCCCTCGTCCAGAAATCGATAATCAAACAATGCAATCAGAGGGGAAAGACCGTTGTGACCGCAACTGAAATGCTCGAATCAATGATGCACAGCCCGATCCCGACCAGAGCCGAAGTCAGTGACGTGGCTAACGCGATATTGGACGGTACAGAAGTCACGATGCTTTCAGGCGAGACAGCAGTAGGACAGTACCCGGTAGAAGCCGTTTCAATGATGTCCAGAATCGCAGTTGAGACTGAAAAGGCAATCGAAAACCACGTCGAAGACGAGGGCTTTATCAACATCTCAGACACCATAAGCAGGGCGATTCAGAGAATATGCCAAGAAATGCCCGTAACCAAAGTCGTCACCCTGACCAGATCTGGCTACACGGCAAGAATGATCTCAAGATTCAAGATACCCCAGCCAATAATAGCCGTGACACCCGACGCGCGAGTCAAGAGACAACTCGAACTGGCGTTCGGTGTCTCCCCAGTTTGTATAGACTACCGTGAGAAGAACGACCGAATTCTCACGGTCGCAAACCGGCTCCACGCAGCAGGCCTCGTCAACGACGAGGACACGATACTGTTCACCGCCGCCTTCAGAACCTCTAGAAAGCACGCGAGCAACCTGATTGAGATACACAAACTGAAAGAACTCACACAACCTGAAACCGAATGATCTCTTTCTATAAGCACACTGCAGACTCCAGTCGGTTTTATGCGACCACACAACCTCAACCAGCGAGCGCTCAAAGAATCCCAATTTGGGCACTCTAGGCAGGAACTAAGAATGTAATTTGAGCCACGGAGGCCAGAGTTTCACGTTGGCGGACGGATGTTAGGCTCTCTGAAAAGTCCGAGCGACGTTCTCCAGTTTTTCGCCCAAAATTTCGATGTCATCAATGTTGCCGAGGCCTTTCTCATGGGCCCTGCGAATGTGACTTATTTCATGCGGGTCAAACCCCATGAGTCTGGAAGCGGTTGCGTCCGTCGCGACGGGATCTTTTCCGGCTATTATCAAGTCCATCTTAACAGGTTTCCCGTCGGAGGGACCACGCCCCTCCATCCCTACAAAGCCGTCAATCACCGTCAACGATGATTTGAGCACAGTGTTAATGTCCACAATGACTTTGCTTATGCCCTTCGCATGGTATTTTGCCTTCAGCTTGTCGGGCAGAAGACCGAACATGTTCTTCATTCCCAAAGTGACCTTTGTAGCCATATGAGTCTTGAGTTTGGCGGCGCTCACGATGGCAGATTCGGTGACGATACGAGGAACGGTCACGCTGTTCAGTGTTTCACCGTGAGGAACGTCTATCTTGACTCTGTCTTTGACGTGTCTCAGGTTGAGACATTCAACGCCGTTACGTTGGGCCATTTCTCTCATACCTGTCGCTTCAAAGGCCTTGTCAACACTGGTGAAAGTGGCATCTGATTCTACAACGTATATCTTGACATTCAGATTCTTGAGCCTCTCTATGATGGCTTCAACGACCATTGGGTCTGTAGTCGCTCCAGTGTCCCATGTTTTGACCGTTATGAAGTTGACCTTTATGAGGACGGTGCTCCAGCCGGACAGGGCGGTCTCATAGTTCGCCAAGTCCAATGCTTTGAAGACAGGCTCGTGGCCTCTTTCGCCTTTGACGATAGCAACTTTCGAAGCCAACTGCACCACATGTCCTGCTTCTTGTGATGACTAAGGGCAGAAAGCGAGTGGATTAATAAAGGTTGAGAGGCAAAGCTCAAGCTCTATTTGGAATGGGTCATGTGCACGTTCTTGATCAGGATGTACGGAGCCAGTGAAGGTGGGTCTGCTTCGCCCCACCAGTGTACGTGTTGTCTCTCCTTTGAAACGGCGGAGATGTTGCCAAGCATGGTTAGAACGTTGTCGCTTAGACGCAGATCCTTCAAAGACTGCCCGACTTCGCCTTTTTCAATCATGAAGATGCCGTCTCTGGGTATGGTTGAGAAGTCACCCTTTGCAGAATTCTGGAAACGCGTGTACCAAGTGTTGGTCAGGTATAGCCCTCTCTTCACGTTCGCGAAGAGCTCATCCTTGCTTGCTTCTCCAGCCTCCATTTCGATGTTCCACGGGGTCGGATAGATTAAGCCCGCATTGCCCGTCGTCTTGGTTTTGAACATTTTTGCAGTGGAAGCGTTGTGAAGATACGTTTTGAGGACGCCGTGATCGATGAACGTGTTCATTTCCGTGGGAACACCCTCGTCATCGAAAACTCTGTTGGACATGGAATACGCGGCAGGATTGTCTTTCAGCGTTATTGTTTGAGGCGCTACTCTCTTGCCGAGCTTATCAACGAAAACAGACGTTTGCACGAGCACGGAATAGGCTGAAACCATCCCGCCCCACACTCCAAGCAATGAACCGTGAATCAGAGGGTCGAAAATTACGTCATAAACACCTTCGTCCCCAACTTTCGGACCTTTGGCCAACTTGGCTATCTTGCCGGCCTTTGCACCCGCACGGGCAGGTTTGAAGTCTTTCAGGGTTGAACAGCATTCTACTCCGTGGCCTGAGGCCTCTCTTTCTGAGAAAGCCCTGATTGAAAGCTCAATCGCTGATCTGCTGTCAACGCCAGCGGGGCCTTCGGAAGAAGCTAGGTAAACGTCTTCGAATTTCGTGAAGAGTATGCCTCCGCTGTCAATCTTTCCTCCAGCTTCCTTCTTGGCGGCTTCTATTGCTTCAAAAACGTACTCTGTCGGCTTTTCCAAGTTCTCGAGCTTCCTGTCTGCTTTGCCCTTTGGGTAACGGAAACTGCCCTGTGCAAAGCCTCCGAACGTCGGGTTTTCCTGAGAAATCTTCGCCAGTTTCATCAGCTGCTTGATGCTCGCGTCAACGCCGTCGAAGTTGTGTATCGTTGTGGCTACTACGCGTTTCTTCCAAGCTAGGGCCACATCGGTTGAATAGTCATTCCAAGCGACAGTGATATCAACCTGGTTGTTGCTGAAACGAACCTGTCGATACTTGCCAACAGTCGTTTTCGCGATGACTTGGTCTGCTCCAAGGGTTTTCGCTTTCTTCATGATATCTTCGGTTTTGCTGAGCATGTCGGTCATTTCACAAACACTCTCCTAAGTCTCAGGCACGGACCGCCAGTGTACACTGGAACACCCTGAGAGGGGTCCCCTTTTCCACAAGTAGCCGCGTCAAACTCTACCTTTTTTGAAACCGCATCAACAGCCGTCCAAAACTTGAGAGTAGTCGTTTCAATCACGGGTCTCGCCACAGGATCTGTGAGTTCACCGTTCTCTATCTGGTACGCCTCTCTGCCCACGTAACGTTGGTTGAAACGCTTGTCATCAATGTTCCATTCAGTGAAAGATTTCATATAAACACCGTCCTTGACGTCTTCGATCAACTCTTCCTCAGTTAATTCACCTGGAAGAACAAACGTGTTCGCCATGCGAACTATCGCTTCTCTATCGTAGTTGATTGATCTGGAAGAACCGTTACTCTTGACACCGAGCTTGGCCGCTGATTCCCTGTTTTGCAGGAACTCATTTATGAGGCCTTCCTTGTACAGAAACCTGCGTCTAGCCTTTACGCCTTCATCATCGTACAGGTAATAGCCGTAGCTGTTCTCGACGGTCGGATCATCCACAACGGTAACGGCCTTGCTGCCGATCCTCGTGCCAAGCCAATATGGCCCTCCTTTGTAGATGAAGGATCTGCCAGCTTGACTCATTTCTCGTCCTAGGATTCTGTCAGCTTCCATTGGATGACCGCAGGATTCGTGTGCCGCTATTCCAGCGACTTCCGAGCCGCACACTAAGTCCATGTTTCCCGGTTTCACGGTTTTTGCCTTTGCAATGACGTCTTTGAGAACCTTCGCGTCGTGAACCATTTTTTCAGGCATCTTCCATTTGCTGAAGGCTTCCCACCCGCCGCTGTACCCGAACTGTTCGTACGCTTGTTCAGTTTTTCCCTGTTCGGCAACCGTTATGAAGATGAAGACGCCTATCCTCGGAACGTACGAGGACATTCGCGAGCCCTCTGAATTGGCAAAGTACTTGGTGATCAGGTTTATCGAACAGGATGTCATCGTTGCAGGAATCTTCACTTTTGAAGCTGCCAGAGCTTTGTTAACTTCTGCAAGGGTGGATATTCTCTCTTCAGGGGGAACGTTTTCGATCTTCTTTTTCTGGTCAACAACCCATTTCGTCTTGACGCCCTTTTCCTCGTTGAAAACGAGCTTTTCTTTTCGGTTTGCACTCTTGGCGTACTTGAAAGCAATGTTCACAACCGCTCTAGCTTCTTCCTTCGTCCATTTGTTCGTAGATGCAAAACCGATGCCGCCGCCCGCTATGATTCGCACGTTAAATCCGCTGTCAACGGCTGAAACATATGCCTCCACGACGCCGTTCCGCAACATAAGCCCGTCTTGAACCTGACTGTGTGCCCTAACTTCAGCATATTCAACCTTCTTGCCCCGCGCACACTCCAGGGCAAAATCAGCAACTTCTTCGTCCATGCTCCTTCAACCTTTGAACGTAATGTGTTGGAGTAGCGCATAAAAGCTTTTCAGAACTGAGCTAAAGACAGAACTGCCCTTCGCCCTCAATTTTGACTCTTCAGCGCCCTTTCCAACGCGTCTATAACATTCTGTTTTCCCATGGCGAGAATGTACGGGCCTAGCCTCGGGCCCTGGGGAACACCTAGCAGTATCGTGTATATCGTCTTGAAAAATCTTGCAGGTTGGAGGCCGCAGTTTTTGGCTGTGTTGAACACTGCGTTTTGGATTTTTTCGGCATCGTCTTCGACGTTCAGCACTTCAACCAGTTTTTTCACAGCGTCCTTCTCTTCCCTGTCGAGGTTGACTGAGGCTTCCTTAATCTGCTGAAAATCTGCTGCCCAGTTTGACGCGTATTGTATCCGTTTTCTCGCGTTGTCATCAAGGTTCTGATCTCGCTGCAAATAGCCGTAGCTTTGAAGCTTTTCGGTCAGGTACTGTTCTTCACTGCCCTTGGGGGCAACCTTCGCCAGGTACGTCAACAAGTTGTAGGGCGCGTGAAAGCCCGGTTTCGTGGGAAACTTCATGGCGTAGCAATACTCGTACAAGCCTCGAAGCTTGGCCAGTTCCTTCTCATCTTTCACTTCTTTTTTTCCGAAGTAGACATCTTCCAGCTCGTCTAGTTCGTCCATGTAGGTGGGAATGTCAACCACGTCCAGCGCACGAGCCCCCACGAACCTCTTCAGAAGCAACAGCATGAGCGACTGGGGAGACCCATACCTGAACCAGGTTTGCGGCGTCAGCAGGAGCCCAGCGCTCTTGGAAAATCTTTTGCCGCTTTTGGCGAGGAACAACTCGTACTGTGCGTGAACAGGCGGTTCCCAGTCTAGTACTTCCCGGCATATGCGATCGTTCACTCGCACTGAGTCAGCGACGTCCTTTCCGAAAGCCTCGAATCTGATGTCCAGAGCCTTCCAGCGTACGGCAAACTCGCCCTTCCAGCTGAGCTTGCCCAAGCCTTTTCTGTAATCTACTTCGCCCTTGTGTCCACAGCCTTCAAGCCAGCGTCCTTTCACTTCCATTCCTTCGCAGTTGTAAAGGATCTTGTTCTCTTCTGCCACAAACTCGTAGGCTTTTGTCGTGTAGATGCGGCCGCAGTTCTCGCAAACCGCGAAATAAGGCAGCGCTTCGAGAAACTTTTCCTGTCCAATCTCCTCGTTGAGTATTTCACCAATCTTTTTGGCGTTCAGAAGCATGGTTCTGATTTCCTCGTTGAACAGGCCCGTTCGATAGGCTTCCGTTCCCGACATGAACTTGTATTCTATCCCGCACTTGTCCAAGGCTTCCATGAGGAGCATGGCCATGTGTTCACCATAGCTGCCATGACACTTGTAAGTGTCCGGAATGTCCGTCACCGGGTGCCCCAAGTACTGCTCAAGAGATTCAGGCATTCCAGCAGGAACCTTCCTCAGCCCATCCTTATCATCAGCAAAAGCGATGAGCTCCGAAGGAAAATCCTGCTCCCTCAAGGCCAAGGTTACGCCGAAGGACCGGGCGGCATCGCTCAGGTTGCCGATGTGCGGAAGACCTGATGCGGCTATGCCCATTTCTGTTCTGATCAAACCTAGACCTCTGCCGAGCTTCCGCTCCCTAGCAACTACCTTGGCGGCCATCTTGTCGTACCACGTGCCGTGGCCGATTATTTCCTCGCTCATACCAAGCCTAGCCTCTACATGCAGTAGTAAAATGGAAATAAAAAGCGTTTAGAAAAAAAAGGGTGGTTTACTTTCTTCGAAAAGCAGCAACTATCGCCAACGCGCCGAGCACAAGCAGAATCAAAGCTAGACTATAGACCCAGCCGTAGGGGGCATAGTACAGGAACCACGCACCGCCCACGGCGATAAGCAGTAGGCCCCAGCCGAAATAACTGAACGCACCGCGCCCGTACTTTTCTGGATTTGACCGCTGCATCCCAGCCAACGCTATCACCCAGACCCCGAACAAAATTATCATGGCTGCAAAAACCATCCACCATGCAGTCAACAGGTTTAGGGGCGTGTAAAGCAAAACAGAAACGACTATGATGACGAACAGGGCCCCAATCGTCAGCAAATTCCGGTCTGCCATTTTAGCCATGCTTCAACCTCCTTTGTCGCACTAGATTTTCGCACCGCACTCCGGACAGAACTTCGAATTAGAAGGTATAGACTTTCCGCACTTCGGACAGTTCATCGTCTGGCTTGATGGTGGAGTTATTGTTGTTCCACATTCTGGACAGAACTTCGAGGTAGCCGGGACGTGCGCGCCGCACTTTGGACATATCACTAAGGCTGCAGCCGGGACTTGCGCTGGGCCTGTGGGCGTCATAATTTGCGGAATGAGCACCATGCCGGCTCCTAAGCCTGCCCCAGAAGACTTCCCAAGGGATTCTGCAGCGCTCTTGACCGTTTCCATCCGTAGCACTTCACTAGCGCCAGTTCCGCCAGTTCTAAGCCAGAAAAGCCTCTCACGGTACTCGGGGGTCGTGTCTATTCCTTCAAAACGCAGGTCAGTGAGCTCTAGGCCTACCCGTTTGAAGTAATCCATGATAGCGTTCTTCACGATCACCGCTGTTTCGTCGAGCTTCGTGAACACGGTCAGCAGGTCATAGTGTGAGAGCTCGTTGATTATCTTCTCGTTCAGGAACCCTCGCAGATAGTTGTTCACGCCTTCTGTGGAGTACGCCTGTTGTCCACCCACGACTTCGTTCACAAACAGTTGCGCGTCCTCGACTTTGAAATAGAATGTGCCGTGTACTTGCAGTGGCGCAAGCTCAGTGGTCTGAGCCTGTGTGCCGTATTTGCCGGCGAAGACCTTGGTTGAGATGATGATTACTGCTGCCTTGAACGGCTTATCCTTGAAGCCCGCGATGCGGGTAAACAATCTTGTCAAGAGCGGAAGATTCAACGTTGTCAGCGTGTGTCTTCCCGCGTTGAAAACGTCGTATGCCTTGCCGTCTCTGAAGAACACCGCAACCTCGTATTCGTGGACGATCAGCTGAGCGCCCCACGTTATGTCTTCACTTGGATATTTCCACAGGATGTCGTCTGGTCCTGGGTTTGTCCATTCTATGACTTGTGGCATTTCAACTCACTCCCATTATTACCTCTTCTCTTTTGCTGAGAGTTTCATCAAACGTTTCCAGCGTGTCGGTTAGGTTCTGCACGCGGTCTTTTACGTTGTCGAAGTTCTGTTTGGAAACCTCGGTTTTGAAAACGTCAACTTCATTTGCTATGCTGTTCACCTGATCAACTAGCTGATTGTCAAAGTCAGTCATCCTGTCAAGAGCCGCCTCTTGAACCTTAACAGCATCAAAAAAGCCCGAGTATCCGTAAGAAGCATGATTTATTCTCTCTGTCACACGGTCAAACTTGGCGACAAGTCTGTCCATGTCTGTCAGAACGTCCAACTGGCGACGGTCAGACATCTTCTGAAAAATGGTTTTGAAGTTGCTTCTCGCCTGCGCCAGCTTCTGGGACAGATGGTTACGAATAAGCTTGTCAGATTCCCTGCGAAGTTCTTTCTCCTTGTAACCGCGAAACCCCGGAAGATCTGCAGCAAGTCGCTCTGAGAGACGCATTTGCTTCTTCGCTGTTGCATAAACATCATCTTTTTCACTCAAGATTTAATTCCTCACAACTTCAGTTTCGTCTGTATACATGAATTAGTGTCGCTTTTAAAGTTTATTCGCCATTCTCCAGAATATCAAAACCCGCCTGTTCAACCTTAGTAATTTGTTGGAGTATTGTTGGTATTTGTGTTTCTTGTTGTTTTTGGTTTAAGGTTTCTTTATTCATTGGTTTTTACCTCTTTGAGTTGTTTGGGTAGTTCAATTTGTGCCCATAGTTTACCGTATTGTATTTCTTCGGGTGTGCGATGTGTTGCGAGTCTGGTGAGTGTTGGTTTATATTCGCAAGTGTTATCTTTGCATGTCATTTTTTCATCTCTTTTTGGCGTGGTTTGTTCCAGTATGGGGATTTGCATTTTGGACATGTTTCGGGGTTTTCGGTTCTGAGTGTCCATGTGTGTCCGCATCTTTGGCATTTTGCTTGTCGTAGTGTCATTTTTGTTACTTCCTTATGTGATATTGTTATAGGGTATGGTTATTTATATATGTTTTAGTTTTGTTGTTGTACTGTTCTACAGTTTGGCCTTTGGCCTGTATGTGTATTTGTGTTCTACAGTAGTGTGAGCGTTTTAATTATCGGTTATTATTGATTTTAAGGTTATTTTCATTATTGTTTTTTTGTTTCTGGTTATTTTAGCTCTCCGTTCCTTCTTACTTGGATGTGGGTGCTGTTGACGAGTCTCGATTTATTATGAGTGGCTATCTTGCAGTTTTTCCTATTCTCGTTTTCACTTTTATTGGTGAGTTGAGGCTTATCTTGCAGTTCTTTCCTGTTCAAGTTTTGTTGGTACTGTTATTTTGTTGCTTGTTTATCTGGTCTGTGTTGTTGTTTTCTGTTGTGTGTTCGTGGATTTCTATATCAAGAACACTTCCTAAATTTTTAGGGTTTGGCTTAGTGCATTTGTTGGTTCATCGGGCATGACCAAGGATGCCTTTGCAGGTTCATCCGTTTTTTCGTGGTCGTTGTGGTCGTCAAGGCTTGAATCCATTCCTAAATGTTTCCCAGTGGGTGCCCGTCTCCAGACGGGCGTGGCCCGATAGGGCCTGAGGCACTTCAGAGGACTGCGAGGTTCGTGTATGACATTTTGTCTCAGTTTGAAGTGCCGAAATACTTGGGTGTTGTAGCGTTGTTGCTTATGTCGTGTTGTTCTTTGTGTGTTCTGTTCTTTGAGCAGAAGGTCTTGCTGGGTTGCTTTTATATGTGTGCGCTATGCGCGTTCTTCGAGCAGAAGATTTTAAAAGTTGCTTTTATATGTGTGATGTTATTATTCTCGTTCATTTTTCGTTGTTTTGTTGTTGCGCTCATTCTGAGGTATCCGTTATCTGCGGAGCGAGGTTTCTCTGGAACGGCTTTTTTGGTTTGATGGTTGGTTTTGCGCTGTTTATGTTGATTTGAGAAGGGCTTAAAAGATGAAACCCTATGCTTAGTGTTTACTTTGGTTATGTAAAAACACTAAGAGCTGTAATGAGGGTTGATTGAGTTATGCGATACCGAGTGTCTTACATCAGGTTCGCCACTGTCTCTTGCGGTTGGTGGATTAAAGATGTGTAATTCTAAGGTTTTAGGTTCTCAGGTTGTTGTTGGTTTTATTTTTGATAGTGTTGTTGGTAAGCGTTTAGCTCCGTGTCCTTTCTTACTGAAGATTCCTTTTAGTCCGTTTGGTTTTCCTGATTTGCATTATTGTTGGAATAGTTGTACGGTTGATTCTGGTCATTGTACTTTTCATGGGCGTAGGTTGCTGTTTGAGTCTCACGGTATCGATTCTTTGAAGGTTATTTGGGTCTGCCCAAAGCTCGTTGATTTGTCTTTTTTGGGGGTTGGTGTTCATGACTAAGGCTTGTTCTTATAATCCTGAGAAACGTTGCTTTTGGAGTTCATGTTCATTTCTTGATACTTTTGGGAATTCTCGGGTTCATGATTGTGTTCGAAATCCGTCTGGATTCCACAAAAATAGAAAGGTGGTTTCTTCTTTTTGAGTTCTGTTTTTGTTGTTGGTGTTGGTGTTATTTTTCCATGTCCATTTTGTAAGTGTGAGTTTTCTTGTGAGAGTGATTTGAATAGTCATCTTACTGCTTTCGGTGTTTGTTGTGGTATTCACTTGTGGCGGTTGATTGGGTTACATAGGTTTTTGGATGATGGTGTTTCTCGGTTGTATGGTGGTGCTGACCGTGTGGTTCGTGAGATTGCTTGGGTAGTTTTGCATTCTAGGGGTGGTAGCTGTTGAGTTATGAATTCAAGTCCTCTGTTGATAATTCGGGTTATGTTTCTTTGGTTTCTCGTGTGCATGGGGCTTGCCGTTGCTCTGTTTGTTCGGCTGACCCTGAGATTGTTAAGTTTTATGTTAATGATGTTTTGTGTAAGTTTGATAGTTCTCCGTGTTCTTCTGTTAGTGATTTGGGTGTTCGTGTTTGTTCTTGGAAACGTAAGGGTTCTATTTGTCATTGTGAGCGGTTTGTTGCTTCTAGGGGTTTGCGTGTTAGAGGTGGTAAATGATGAGGGATGATATTTCTAAGGAGTGTTTGGTTGGTGCTTATTGTGGTCATGCTGTTTTGACTTCGAAGATTGGTATCTATAGGTGTCCGTTTGGTGAGTGTGTTAAGAAGCAGGTGAGTCAACGTTGACTGATTTGTCTTTGGAGAATGTTGATTTTCCTGATGAGGTTTCTGAGGATGAGGAGTTTGATGATGTTAGGTATCAGAAGTTTGTTAATAGTAGTTTTGCTGATTGGGGGTTTAATCAGCTTGTTGGTCATGGGCCTGTAGCTAATGATAAGTGTAGTACGTATCGGGGTCGTTATGGTTGTCTTCATACTGAGTTGCATGAGTTTCCGTTGTTGTTGTTGGGTGAGAAGAAGTGGGAAGGTCAGGTTTTTCAGCATCCTGTTTTTTATAGTTGCCATCGTCTGAGTTGTCCGAAGTGTTTTAGGAGTGCGATGGTTCGTGAGGCTAGGGCTGTTGAGGGTCGTTTGGTTGAGGCTGAGAAGTTTCATGGTAGGGCTGAGCATATTGTTGCGAGTGTTCCGTTGGAGTATTACTATTTGGCTAATGGTAGTTATAGTGATTTTTTGGTTATGCGTGGTTTGGCTCTCAAGGCTTTGGCTCGGCGTGATGTTGTTGGTGGTGCTATGTTTTATCATGCTTTTCGTGAGGATAAGTCGGGTCATTGGTATCCTTCGCCTCACTTCCATATATTAGGCTTCATTCTTGGTGGTTATCGGTGTCGTGTTTGTGTGAAGCAGTTTTGTTCTGAGTGTCATGGTTTTGAAGGTCTTACTAGAAGGTGTTTTGAGAAGGATGGTTTTATTGTTAAGATTGCTCAGGATTGGTTTTCTGGGGTTGCGGGTGAGCGTAAGTCTCTTTATAATACCGCTAAATATCAGTTGTCGCATGCTTCTATTAGGACTGATGTTAAGCGTCCTCATGTTGTGACTTGGTTTGGTGTTTGTTCTTATCGTCGGTTGAAGTTTAAGTATGTTCTTAAGAAGGCTGTTTGTCCTTATTGTGGTGGTGTTTTGGTTAGGGTTCGTTATTTGGGTAGTAAATATTTTTGTGTTGATAGGGATTCGTCTGATTTTGTTTCTTCGTCTCATGAGGATTTGGTTGAGGAGGGGGTTGTTCTTTGGGAAGAGATTGTAGCGGTTAGTTATCGTGGCTAGCGGTAGCTCTGGATGTTATTGTTTTGTCGGTTTTTTTGTCGTGCGGTGAGGCGTTAGCCGAACCGCTAGACTGGTTGGACATGAATTAATGCTAGAAAAAAGGGGTTGTTTGTGCGTTATGCACTTGATTTGTGTTTGCGTTTGCGTTGTGTTCGTGGTATGTCGTTTGGGTCTATGAGTTCGATTGGTGGGATTTCTGTGATTTTCCATTTTAGGTTTTTGTTGCGTTTGATGATGAGGACTTTTTGTGTCTTTTTTTTGTTCTGTCATTGTTTTCACTTTCGTTTTCTGTATAGGCTGATTCCGTCTTTTTCTTGTATGTATTCGAAGCCTGTTTCTATGAGGTTTGTGGCTTCTTTGACGTTTGTGGCTGTCTTGCATGTCCATTCGTCTGATTGGGTTAGGAATAGGGCTTGTTCGAGATTGATATAAACCATTGTGCTTTCTATGCTTTTGTGTCCTAAGACTGTTTTGACGTGTATGATGTCTTTGGTTTTGTGGTATTCGATTGTTCCTTTCCAGTGTCGGAAGGTGTGGAAATGGATGTTTTTTAATCTTGGGTTGTTGAGTTTTTTGGCGGCTCTGTTGCGGTGTGATTCGAAGGTTTTTCTTAACCCTCTTTTGTTGGTTTGAAATACTTTGTCATTGATTTTTTTTAAGTTGTTGAACATGGCTAGGAGTTTTACGGTGATTGGTAGTATTCGGCTGTTGCTTCCTTTTTCGGCTGTTATGTAGATAGTTCGTCTTTCGGGGTCTAGGTGTGTCCATTTGAGTTTTTCTATTTCTCCGATTCTTGCTCCTGTTTCTTTGAGGAGTTGTAAGAGTGTTGCGGTTTTGCATGTTGTTGCGGCTGATATTAGGCTGTCTAGTTCTGCTTCTGTTGGTATGAATGGGAGTTCATTTTGTATTTCGTATTTTGGTTCTATCCATGTTTTGCCGATAAAGGTTAAGTATCCTTTGTAGATTTGGGCTACGTTGTGTTTTGTTATGTTTTTCCATGTTTGTGTTGCGAGGGTGGCTTTGACTTGTTCGGGGTCGTTTAGGTTGCAGAGTTTTGATAATCGTTTGAGTCGGGTGATTACTGTTTCTAATGTTTCCTCTGCTTTCCCGTCTTTTTTGAGTTGCCATGCGTAACTTAGTATTGTGCCTAGTGGTTTTTCAGGTAGGTTCTCGATTTTTGAGGTAGGATTATCAAAACCCGCCTGAAGGAATGTCGCCCTTTATTTCGGTCCCGGTTGCACCGTCGATCAGCAGTTGATAACCCTTGCCCTTGTACTCATACTTGACAAACCATATCGGCGAATGCAGATAGACCACTTGATGCACATCCATTTCGGTTTTTATTTCGATGATTTTATCGACGTCCTGCTGGATGAGAAAGCGATGGTTCTCTTCGATCTGCTGTTTTGCAAGCTGAACCGCGTCGTCCTTGTCAACTTCACTGTTCAAAACCTTGGCAAAAGCCTCGATTTTCCTGAAGTCAAACGGGATCTTTCCTGCTAGCGGAACTTCATAGTCCCTCGTTGGAAACTCGGTTGCTTTTCGCGCCAAAAGAAGCCAATTGTACTCCTTCTCAATCTCTCCCTCCTTGGTGACGGCCGGTGTGATACGCTCAAAAATCCCCTTGTAAGTGCTCGTTGCCTTCACGGAGACCACCCAGAAGGGCAGGTACGTCAGGTTTTTTTCTTGAATTTTCGATTTTCTCGCGAGGTCTGATGGTTTCAGAAAGCCTTCGCGCATCCATTCCTTGATTGGTTCTTCTATTTGTGTCGGGTCATACTTGTTCAGTAGCATCGAATGTTCAAACGTGAACGCCTGCCCGGTTTCGACGACAACTGTGTAGCCGCAGTACTTGCACGTTGCTATTATTTCACCGGGTTGAAATTGTATTGGTGCCCCGCAGTGGGAACATTTAATCTCATCGACTACGCTCATCTATTTCATGCCTTCTGCTTTTCTCTCTTCAGAATCTCTTTCGAAACGATGACGCCTGAAGCTGAAGCTTGGATGAGCCCTCTTGTGACGCCGGCTCCGTCCCCGATGGTGAACAGGTTGTGTATCTTGGTTTCCAAACAGTGGCTCAGGTGCAGCCTTGACGAGTAGAACTTCACTTCAACGCCGTAGAGCAACGTGTCCCTTGAGTGCAGGCCAGGAATCATCTTGTCCAACGCTTGAAGCATCTCCCGTATGTCGGCCAAGTAGCGATAGGGCAGGACGAAGCTCAGGTCGCCGGGCGTAGCGTTCTTCAGGGTTGGAGTCACGACACTTCGGGCAATCCGCTCAGGCGTTGATCTTCTTCCAGACTCCAAGTCGCCTAAACGCTGTACGATAACGCCGCCGCCGAGAAGGTTTCCAAGCCTTGCAACGTATTTTCCGTAGGCTATCGGCTCTTTGAAAGGCTCCGTGAACGAAGTGCTCACAAGAATGGCGAAGTTTGTGTTATGAGTCTTCCGTTCCGCGTAGCTTTGACCGTTAACCGTCAAGACTCCATCGTAAGACTCTGTTATGACCTCACCGTAAGGTGCAACACAGAACGTGCGGACCTGATCGTCAAAAGACTTCGAATAGTAAATGAGCTTGGGCTCGTAAAGAACGCTTGTAAGCTCCTCCATGACAGATGCTAGGGTCTCAACTCTTATTCCCACGTCAACTGGGTTGTTAAACGTCTTTAGGCCTAGGGCTTGAGCTTCCGTTTGAAGCCACTCGGCGCCGATTCTTCCAGGCGCCACGATGACGTATCTGCCGAGGTATTTCTCGCCGTCTACGGTTTCGACCCCTTCAACGGCGCCGTTCTTCACAATCAACCCTTTGACGTCGCTTCTCGGCTTGAACTCAACCTTGCCATTCAATTCTTGCCGCATCTTTCGAAGAGTCTGGGCGCACCTTTCCGTGCCCATGTGGCGAATCTTCTGGCGGACGAGTTTCAAACCTGCCAACGATGCTTTCCGTTCAAACTCCTCTACCCTTTCATCTTCCGCTCCGTAGGTGTGCTCAGTCGCCCCGAACTTCAAATAGACCGAGTCCGCGTAGTTCACGAGTTCTTTAAGCTCTTCGGGCGATACGTACTGGTTGAGCCATCCGCCCACTTCGGGAGACAGCGTGAGCTTTCCATCACTGAACGCTCCTGCGCCTCCCCAACCGGACAAAACCGTGCATGGATCGCAGTTTACACACTCGAAGCCTCGGCTTGCTGGGCATTTTCGCTGATTTATATCCTGTCCTCTGTCCAGCATCATAACGTGCATGCTGCTTTTCTCTGCAAGCTCCAGAGCAGAGAATATTCCCGCAGGCCCAGCTCCCACAATTATTACATCATATTTCAACGGGCTTATCCCCTGAAACCCAGAACTACATGTAGCAACTAGGATATATTTCTAGCGAGCAGGTTGGCGCGTCGTGACCACAGGAAACAAAAAGCGCCTAGACTCAGCCTTCTCTGTCAGTATTGTCTCACTCCAACTCTGTTATGCTTAAATGTGGGAATCGAAAATAACTAAGTAAAAAATGGGAGTTGATGGAGTGGTTAATTTGTGGCGAGACATTCCGTGCGGTCCCGATCCTCCGCACAATGTCTATGCGGTTGTCGAGGTGCCGAACGGAAGCACCAACAAGTACAAGTATGATTGCAAAGCTGGTTTTTTCAAGCTTGATAGAGCCTTGTATTCTTCCCTTTATTACCTTGGTGACTATGGCATAATTCCTCGCTCATGGTCATTGGACGGAGAGCCGCTGGACATTCTGGTGTTGACCACGAAGCCCACTTTCACCGGTTGCGTGATCACAGCGCGTCCTATCGGGGTTCTGACCACGGAGGATGAGAACGGACAGGACGACAAGATCCTCGGAGTACCTGTCGACGACCCCAGGTTTGATGAGATTCGAGACATAGGTGACATTGCAAAACACTTGAAGACGGAGATTGCAGACTTTTTTGTGAACTACAAGAGGCTTGAACCGAAGAAGTGGGTTAAGGTTAAGGAGTGGAAGGACGCGAAAGCCGCGGAAAAAATGATACTCGCAGCGTTTCAACTGTACAAAGAAGAATTCCATACTACCTAGTCTGAGAAATCAGCAGATCGCGTTCTTTTCTAGCGCGCGTGCTTAGGTGCGTGTATTTCCGCTCCGTTGCGCGCCCTCGTCCGGAAGCTGTTACCAAAAAATACTTAGACTTCCGCTTACAATCTGCAAGGAAGACGATTTGCTCGCGGCGGGTGAACATGATGTCCAAGGTCAGACTGCAGTCTCAACTCACGCTTTTCGATGTCACAAACCTCGTTGTCGGAGCAATAATTGGCGCAGACATTTACGTGGCCTCTCAGTTCGGGGCAAGGTATCTCGGCCCCTTCTCACTGATTGTCTGGGTCATCGCAGGAGCCATGGCCATCGTCATTGCGTTGTGCTTTGCCCAGTGCGCATCTCTTCTTCCGAAGGTTGGTGGGCCGTACGCTTACGCAAAAGAGGCTTGGGGACCGTTTTGGGGTTTTATCGTCGGCTGGTCCCTCTGGCTTGCCGAGTGGGTGTCGCTGGCCGTTTTTCCCGTTGCCTTTGTCCAATACTTGACTGTTTTCCTGCCCAACCTGGGCCCAATCGTCCAAATCATTATCAAAGGGCTCTTTGTGCTGTTTCTTATAGCGTCAAACATTTTTGGAGTTAGAGCAGCCGGAAGAACAAACGACGTCCTCACCATAGTTAAACTCGCTCCGCTGATTCTTTTCGCTGCGATCGGTCTGCTGTTCGTCATTGTCAACCCCGCTACTGCGGCCTCTAATTTCTCTCCGTTATTGCCGAATGGCCTTGGAAGTTTTGGGCTTGCTCTCGTCCTGATTTTCTGGGCGTATGCAGGCTTCGAAATCTCGACCATTCCGGCTGAAGAGATAAAGGATGCAAAGAAAACTATTCCAAGGGCTATCGTTCTTGGGATTGCCATCGTGACAGTGTTCTATCTAGTAACGAACGTTTTGCTTTTCGCAGTCAGACCATCGGCACAATTGATGGGGGACAATGCGCCTATGGTTGCTGCAACTGGAGTAGCCTTGAGTTGGAACCATCCATTGCTTGTTGTTGGAGTGGCAATCGTCGGCGTTGGTGCCTTGGTTTCAGTGGCCGGTTCTGACGAGTCGGGAATGATAGGAACTTCGAGACTTGGATACGCGCTGGCTGCTGACGGCTTGTTTCCAAGCGTTTTCGCCAAGATTCACCCGAAATTTAAGACGCCTTACCTGGGAATAATCATCCAAGCCGTCACGGCGCTGATAGCCGCAGTTTACGGTAGGCTAGACATCTTGATAGCAACTTCTGTTTTTCTGTTGGGAGTAGCTTACGCGGCCACAGCCCTATCGGTCTTCTGGCTGCGCAAGAAGTGCCCGGCAACGCAGTCTCGTTGGGAGGCAACCTCTGTCATTCCAATCTTGGGAATCATCTTCTCCGTCATCCTGATCGTTCTGTGTGGAATTGTTCAAATTCTAACAGGAATAGCGATGCTTGCCGTTGGAATCCCAATTTACATCAAGTATTCTCCCAAGAAAGAACTGACCGATCTCAAGAACGCATTGATATCCAGAGAAGCCATCCTCGAAAAGGCCTACAGACAAGAAGACAGTTTCCTCGCTCACGCGTTGCGCCATGTGAAGAGAGCATACAGGAGAATCACAGGCAAGAAACAAACGTGGCAGGCAAACGACAAAGACTGAAATATCGTTCGAGCTTAGGCGCGCACTTTGAAAGCAGTGGACTGATGGCTACTCTCGTTTGTGTGGGACGAGGCAGAGGAACTTTAGTTTTTTCTTGCTGTTGTTTTTGAATTGATGCTGCTCGTTCGGAGGGACGAAAACGGCGTCGCCTGCCTTGAACTTTTTCTCTTCTTTACCGCCTACTACGAGTCCTTCGCCTTCCAGAATGAAGACTTCATGCTCCCAAGGATGATTATGGAAGGGGCTGTGTCCTCCGGGCTCTACTTCGAACAGTCTCATGGCGAAGTTAGGCGCCCCCATTTCTCTTGTGATAAGCCACCGCACGTTCACTTTTGAGGCCCCCTCATCCGCCTCTTTCGCCTCAACATCTTTGTACGGAACTACTTTCATTCAATCCACCTTCCATAACAGAAAATGACGAACACGCTTTCTTTAGTTTAGCAACGTTAATCTTTTATTGCTTCAAGCAGACTCATTACGTTCCACAGTTTGACCCGAGAGTAGGGCGGCATGTTTGGATCCTGCAGGATCTCGTCCATGAGTGATACGGCGTTCGCGGCTCTGACGGCAGGCGTAAACTCCTTCGATTGTAAGGTATCCATCGAGTCTTTAGCGGCCCTTCTGATGTTTCTCGGCGTGGTATTGTCTTCGGAAACTGCTCCCAGCACGGCTAACGCCTGTTTTATCCGCTCTTCATATTCCTCCATCTTCTTCTTTCTAACCATTCTGCCACCTCACAGGGTTCGTGATAACCTTGTTATATAAGCTGAGATACCTATTTACTTTGGGGTTTTAAAACTTGTCGCGAAAACCAAGCGAAGAGCCGCCCATCAAACGCATGGCCGATCTCCTGCGCCAAGGCTCAACACTGACAGAGCTAGCCTGCCCGGCGTGTGCTTCGCCGCTGTTCAGACTGAAGAACGGTGAACTGTGGTGTGAAAGGTGCAAGAAAAAGGTCATAGTGGTGAAGGAAGGAGAGGAAGAAACAAAGGCCACAGGTTCTATCGCTCTGGCAAGCCTGGAAGCAACACTTCTTGCCAAGGTTCAAGCAGTGCAGAATAAGATGGAGCACGAGGAGAAACCTGAAGAACTGGAAAAGCTGAACACTGTACTAGCTGGGCTTCTGGATAACCTTGAAAGAATAAGAAAGGCAAAGAAGACGTAGGCGTCTCCTGGCAATGCTCGGGTTTTATACAAACTTCCCCCAGAACATTCACAAGGCGGAAACCTTCTCTACTTCAATATCGAGCAGGAAGCTGCAGCAAACATTGGTAGAGACCTTGCACATGCTGAACAGCGAAAACCTCAGTCTGGAAGAGGTTGCTGCGCCATCAATTCCGGGGTGCAACGTCATTTTTGAGGTTGGAGTAGCTGAAGGCAACGACTTCAACTATCTGGATGGTGAAGAAAGAGAAAGGCTGCTGGGAGCTTTGAACAAGAAACCGTTTCAGGTCATGGATTTTCTCTGCGTGATCCGCTATCGCAGGATGGTAGAAGAAAGGAAGGCGCGTATGAGGTTTGACTATTACATGCTGCGCTTGCTTTTTGGTGAAAGCCTCGTGGAGGTTCAGGTTTCGCATGAAAAAGGGATAAGACACACCTCGCCTGAAGACCTCGTCAAACTCGTTGTGGACAGAGTTAACGGGGCGTTCTCAAAGAAAGTGTTAAGGCCTTCTGAAGCTGTCTAGAGGTCTTTTCCCAGAAACCTCTGGACGACGGTGGCAAGGTCCAACGCGACTTCGCCCTTGGATTTGCTTCCGTCCACTCGGACCAGTTCGCCCTTTTCAACAAATTCCACGTAGACTTCACGCACCTTCCTCTGTGTTTCCAAGTTCTCCATAACTGATTTCCTGGGCTTCAACCTCTGAACGACGGTTTCAGGTTCCACGTCAATGAAGATTGCCAAATCAGGGCGAACCGCGTGCTCGTTTATCCTTTCAATCCATTCCAACTCAAGCCCAGTCGCACCTTGATAGGCCAGGGAAGAGTAGACGTAACGGTCAGAAACAACTATTCGCCCCCTTTTCAAGGCCGGCAAAACAGTGTTTTCAACGTGTTCAAAACGGTCTGCCGCAAACAGTAACGCCTCAACCACGCCTGAACCGCGCTTGTCGCCGTGCAACCAATGTTTCTTGATGAACCTGCCTATCTTCCCACTACTGGGTTCAGCCGTGTAAATCGCATCACAGCTTCTCCTCAACCTTCTTACAAGCAGCTTTGCCTGCGTAGTCTTCCCACACCCGTCCAACCCTTCGACACAGATGAAAACCCCCTTGGAAACCACCCTTTTCCACCCTAAACCTTAGGCACTGTAAGAAGAGGAATATTAAGTACTATTTTTGTACTTCTCAGCGAACCGTCAAAACAGCTACTTCGTGACATGTTTGCTCAGATAGTGCACAGATTGAACGACACAAGAACGCTGTTCAGCCCTATGAGACTCAAACACCGAATTCAGGAACATGCATGCGCGTCAAGACTATTGTGGCTTTTGCACTTCGGCTTTTTCGCAATTGGCAAGCAGGTAGCCGCCGAACCCTGCTCCCCATAGGAGAATCGGATAGACGATCATACGCTCCATCCCGCCTGCACCCAGATCCAGATATGTTTGAGCTGCGAAGAGGCCCAAGGCTCCAAGAGCCATCAAGCCCAGAATCACGGCGATGACCGAAAAGGGCCGCTTCAGCAACCTGTATGATGCTATAGAGGACAACCCGCCGAACAGGAACGCGATTAACGAAACGACCCAGTGCACGTTTACGTAGTTTTCTGTAAAAACGCCGACGCCCATGGCTCCTATCGCGGACAGAATCAGCAACAGGGTCAGAAGCTTGAAGTTGAAAGCTCGCTGAACGAAGTAGGCTCCGATGAGCATCAACAAGCCCATAAGGAAGACTGAAGAGTTGAAAATCATTGCAGAAGGTCCGACGCCCAGGTCGCTTATGTAATTCACGGATATGCTGTAGCCCGCGTAGCGTGCTTCGGCAACAACCATTCCTATGACAAACTGTGAAGCTGCAACGAAAAAGAGTGCGCCAGCCACTTTCCCAGCAGCATACTTCATAGTATAAACCTGCATCTGTCTAGGTTCTTAAAACTTGCCGTCGGGCGCATTTTGCAAAACCTGTGTTAGACATTATAAGAACGAAGATGCATGTAGTAGCTGTCCAAAAGCAGGAAATTTGCAGATGCCTAAGAACTACTGGGGCGAGATAAAAGATCCCTTGCACGGTTACGTATACATAACGGAAGAGGAGAAGGCCCTCATCGATTCTTATCCCGTCCAGAGACTGCATAGGCTGCGTCAGCTTGCGGGTGCAGAGTACGTTTATCCTGGAGCAAACCACACGCGTTTTGAACATTCAATCGGCGTGATGCACCTGGCCAGCAGAGTGACTGAAAACCCCAACATTTCACAGTACATCAACGAAGACGAAGCTGAAATGGTTAGGATTGCAGGGTTGCTTCATGACGTGGGACACGGTCCGTTCTCACACGTTTTCGAACAGCTGCTTGAAAAGGAGCTCAATCAGACGCACGAGGATGTTACTCTGTGGCTGGTTAAGAATGGTGAACTGAAAGACAAGCTGAAGAAGATGGGGTTTAAGCCTGAGGCTGTTGGGAAACTGGCCGTTGGCAGACTTCACGTGTCTGGGAAGGCTTTTCTGGACCAGATAATAAGCAGCGCCGTCGACGTGGACAAGCTGGACTTTATAGTGCGCGACACGTACCACACGGGCGCGGAGTACGGTTTCATCGATGTTTCCAGGCTAATCCACACCCTGGACGTGTTGGAAGGCAACCTGGCGGTCGACCTAGGCGCTCTCTCAGCCCTGGAATCTATGATTATAGCTCGGATAGAGTCCTTCAGGAGCATATACTTTCACCGCGTTGGGAGAGCAGCGCAGATCATGCTCGCGATGGCGATGGAAAAGGCAAACGGCGAACTGGGACTGACGAGTTTCAAGACTCCAGAAGAATACTTGGCGATGGACGATTACACCGTTTGGACGATGCTTAAGAACTGCAAAAAATCATGCACGATTATAAGAGATCTTGAGAGGCGAAGGATGCTGAAATGCGCTTATGAAAGAACATTCTACGAGAAGGACACGATGGTTTCGAACATTTTCAGCCGTGAAGCCACCAGAACGCAGCTGCAAGCCGACATTGCAAGAGAAGCAAAGGTCGAGACGGAAACAGTGTTCATCGATGTGCCCACCGTTCCATCCGTTCCGAATCATCACGCAGTTCTGATGGAAAGCATGGAAATCCCAGTGTTCTTCAAGACGGCGAAAGGCGAAAAGATTCCGCAGCGGCTGAGCGAAATTTCGAAGATATTCGAAACCCTCAAGGGCTTCATAAACATACTGCGCGTCTACGCGGAAGAGGAAAACCGTGAAAAAGTCAGCGCGGCGGCCTCAAAGATTCTGGGCAGAATTCCTTCATCAGCGACAGTATCCTACTGAAGCGTGCCAGAATGCAAGTTCTGACGTTGAAAGGTCGAAAAATCGTGGAAGGAACCTGCACGGCAGAGGCCCTTGTGAGCGCGAAGCCTATCAGCTTTTTGGGCGGAGTTGACCCGGCTGACGGAAAAATAATCGAAAAGAAGCATGACCTCTGCGGCACGTGTATCAAAGACAAGGTTCTGGTCTTCCCACACGGTCACGGCTCCACAGTGGGCAGCTACGTAATGTATTCCCTGTCCAAGAAGGGCTTAGCGCCCGCGGCAATCATCAACCAGACAGCCGATCCTGTCGTCGTAGTCGGCGCGATAATAGCTGACATTCCGATGATCGATCAGGTTGACATTAGAAAAATCAGGACGGGCGACACCGTTGAAGTTGACGGTTGCAAAGGCGTTGCGAGAATCTTGAAACACAAGGAGAGCTGAAACATGTGCATTTGACGCGAGAGGAAGAGCGCATCTACGATGGCGAGTGCGGATGGGCAAACCAAACCTGCATCAGAATACTCGTGCGTCTGGGCGAGCTGTTTGGCGCAGAAAAACTGATACCGATAGATTCGGCACATGTTTCGGGAGTTTCATACAAGACATTGGGCGATGCCCCAATCGAGTTTTTGAGGGCCTTGGCCGATGCTGGCGCGAGGGTGAAAGTCAGAACCACTTTGAACCCGCAGAGTCTCGACTCGCACTACCTTGGAAAGAAACTGCAAAAGGATCTCCAGGAGCCCCAACTGGATATTTTAAGGCAGTTTGAAAGAATGGGTCTGACACGGTCTCTGACGTGCACACCGTATTATTTGCAGAGGCCAAAGCGGGGTTTGCATCACGCTTGGGCCGAATCCTCAGCCGTGGTTTATGCCAATTCAGTCTTGGGCGCTTGGACAAACCGTGAAGGCGGACCCAGCGCCCTTGCAGCCGCGATAATTGGAAAAACACCAGATTACGGAATTCACAGGACGGAAAACCGACGAACAAACGTCACGGTGAAAGTTGAAACCAAACTGCGAAACGAAACAGAACTCGGAGCACTAGGAATCTTTCTGGGCAAAACCCTAGGAGACAAAATCCCCGCGATCAAGGGCTTGCCAAGCACGTCAAAAGACATGCTGAAACAGCTTTGCGCCGCCATCGCTACAACAGGAATGACAAACATGTTCCACCTCGACTCTACCTCGAGAACGAGGGAAACCGAAAAAATATGTGTGGACTCTCATCAGATCAAACATGCAATCGAAGAGCTGTCCACAGCTTCAGCCACTCAGCCTGATCTTGTGTTTCTGGGATGCCCACACTGTTCGCTGAACGAGATGAAACGGATCGCCCAGCTCGCTGAAGGGAAGAGAGTCAGAGCTGGAACGGAGTTTTGGGTTTGCACCTCCTGTCACGTCAGACAAATGGCCCGCGACTATGTGAAGAAAATAGAGGAAGCTGGAGGACACGTGCTCGATGGCGTGTGCACAGTCGTCTCCTGGACTGAGAAACTTGGGATAAAAACGATAATGACGAACTCGGCAAAAACAGCCTATTACGCGCCTACACTGAACAGGGCCGAACCCCTGCTCGCGCCACTGCAGGACTGTTTGAAATCAGCGCTCGTAGGATAAGGTTTATTCGAACGAAGACCTACTCAGCATGATGCCTCCGGACGGCAGGGCTCCGGTAGTGTAGCCCGGTTAGACACCCGCACTGTGGATATATCTTCCGCACAATCCGCTCTTTTTCTTTTTTCATGCTTCCCGATAATTTAGACGATGAGAAACTTCACGCACTCCACTCTACTTCTCCCGCGAACTCCCCTTTTTTGCGCCATTTTCTAGGTACATTACCTGAGTTTTCTATATGTCGCTTCTTCTAGGCCTCTCATTCTCCCGTGTACCCGCACATTCCAAGTCGGGGGGAGTTGACTACTGGTAGAAGCATTTCCTCGCCGCACTTATGATTGGATGCGCACTCATCGCACAGCCAGCCTGTGCCATCGTAAATGCATTGGGTGCATACTTGGGTCGCGGTTTCTCCACAAACATTGCAGGTTATCGGTGGCGGCGTGTTCCTTGCCATGAGTCGCACGCGTTTGCTTCCACGTTCACCTTTTCTTTCTGATGCCACTCTGAGTTTAAGTTCGGTTGTGGTCCCGAAGTCGTATTCGTGGGCGAAACTCATTCCTGGCTTAAGTACGTCGCCAATCTTGGCATCCATTCCTTTCTCATGTTCAAAGTCGAATATAGGAGGCTCAATTACCTCGCACAGGTATTTTTCTCCTTCAATGGTGAATGCGCTGAGATGACCACAGCACTCCAACCAGATTTGTCTAAGGAAATCATCGAGGTCTTCAAGCGTGGCATCTTCTCTCGCTTCTACGTGAATCCAGTACTCAGGAGAATATCGCCCTTCAACCACCAGGTGAAGAAGCCTTGCTTTCTTTGACTTTAGCTTTTCCGCAGTCTCCGAGTTGGCTTTCATCTGCTCGCACGAATCGAGATGATTCTTCATCGCCGCCTTGCTGAAGGTTTTTCCGCAGAAGGTACACACGCCATCAGAATTCATCCTCTTCGTGAATATCCCTCAGCCTTGATCTAAGGTGTATTGCTCGTCTATATATTATCAGGGTTTAAGTGTTAGAGCTTGAGCGCTGCGTGAATGTCCTGAGTGAAGTTTGAGGTAATGGTTGAAAGAACCGAAGACGGCTATTACTTCCTCAGTGCCCGAGCTGCCCGTTTGCGCGCACGACGCATACATTAAATTGGAGAAACAGACCTTAGAAGCCCCATATCCGGAGCCCGCACTACTATGTTGAAAACGCTGGATCATTAACGGGAATTGAAAGAAGAAATGTTGGAGGGACAAAGTTTATTAGAGTTTTTGTGGGATATTTATGTGGGAAATTTATGTCGATATCAAAGGTTGATCAAAGACACAGAATTGTCATCGATAAGCGAATCAGAAAGAAAGCAAACATTAGGGCAGGAGATGTTGTGATCCTTGAACCGCTGGACGATCACAGTTTCAAAGTTGACGTATTGAATTTCACCCCTGAAAACCTTGAAAATGATCCTGCTTGGAAGGCAATTCACACGCCCATCAAGGTCAAAAAGTACATCCAACCGGAAAAACTTGAAGAGATCATGGAGGAAAAGACCTGGCAACAGTAAGCAGAGACAAAACGAAGCCCCTCGCCATATTAGACTCAAACGTAATAGTTTATTCGATGATAAAGGACTATCCAAACGAGTTGTATCACAGAAAGTGTCTTACTCTCTTGGAGAATGGTCTCAAAGGAGAGTTAGAGTACATTTTGAGCTTAAACCCAATAGTCGTAGTTGAGGTTTTCTCAGCTCTAAGGAAACTCTTGAATTGGAGCGAAGCTGAATTTAGGACTGGTTCGCTGCTGCGTTCGAGACGCATCGCTTTCTTATCAATATCAAAGGAGGCCTGTCAAAATTCCGTTAGATGGGCAAAAGAAAAGAGCGTCCCAATCAACGATGCCATGATAGGTGCGAACATGGTAGAATATGCTCACGTAATCTACACTGTGGATGAAGAACACTTCAAGCGACTTGAAGAACACGGGATCAGAATCCTTAACCCAATTAAATCATAACTCCAGACTTTTAGGACCGACGCGTATTCACTAAAGGTGTTACCACGGGACAAACGTTAGATGCAAAGTCTGAATGTCGGAAATGCGGAAAGATAGTTTCGTTTGAGCAATATGAACGAGACAAATTCTGTCCAGACTGCGGTATGTTTCTGCCTAGGCCTCGCCGACCAGATGTTGGGTGTTTCAGTTCAATCCCACAATATATAGATGGTTTGACTGGATCAAGGAAAACAGAGAAACTGAACAATGGTTAACAAGCCAGCACGCCAGAGAGATTCATAGAAAAGACGTGGCAGCTATTTGGGCTTCTGGATATAGGGCAGGGTTCTATGCCGTAGGAGAAATAGAAACAAATCCAAGCAAAAAAACCACTCAACCCAGAACAAGAGAAATACTGGACAAGAAGTGCAGATGTCCATAAATTCCGAGAGAAGAGTAGCGTTATTGTAAAATACTTCAAAGTAGCCATCGATAGACCTCTCCTTGTGGACAAGTGCATAAAAGATCCTACACTCTCGGCTATGGAAATTCTAGAACAGCCTCAAGGAACAAACTTTTCGCTCACAAAAGAACAGTGGAACAGAATCTTGATGTTAATTGATAAGAAAGCACCAAATGGATAGACAAAAAAGGCGTTTAAGCAGACATCAGCATGAAAGGGCCCTTTTATAAAAACTAACCTTATAGGTGGACCGATCAGACCTGCTTCAAATCAAAAGTTCTCGCGCGCGCCACCTGCACACACTCAGACATTGGAAAGCAACCATGGAATTCTACAGAACCAAGAACATCAAATTCGTCCAGAACATCCTTGGCCACAAGAAGCTTGAAAACACCGACGTGTACACCCATCTCATAAACTTTGAAAGCGACGAATGGCACGTAGCTCACGCCAGAAACTTGGAAGAGGAAAATAAATTAATAGAGGCAGGCTTTGAATACGTACGCTACAGCGAAAAAGACGAAGTCGCCATATACCGCAAACGAAAGTAATCGCCACGGGCTATTTCCAAACCTCAGTAGTATTACTCAGGGCTCCGGTAGTATAGTCCGGTTAAGTATTCCGGCCTTTCGAGCCGGAGACCCGGGTCCAAATCCCGGCCGGAGCACCAAAGAACTTTCTCTTAGCGCGCGCTGGGATTTGAACATTAGACCAAGTGAAGAAATCTTCCGCACAAACACTTTTTTTCTTTTAGCCCGCGTGGAGGTGATCCCATCTGAGAAAAATAAATACAGATCAACCAAACCGCGGCGCTATTGTAGCTAGCTAGCTAGCAACCTTGCCCAACAGTTCACCATCCTCAGCGGAATAGCAGCATTATTCTTTGTCTTAGCGGTAATGACGGTAAAGGACAAAATGGCCGACTAAGAAAGAGACTTACGCCCGAGAAGTGCGCATGTGCATGCAACATGTCCTTTTCTTAAGGCGCGGGCGCTAAATACGAGACCTCAACCCAAGAATAAATGTTAACCAATTTCGGGACAAGCCAGCGCGCGCTATGGAGAGAGACTGAGGTTAAAGTGAATCTTAGCTATAAGGGGCTCTGTCAACTCTTCGGGACTTGAATGATAGCGCCGCGCTACCTTAGAACCGAAAGCGGTTTAGTTCGTGCTTCTTTCGCGCGCGCGAATGTGCGGAATGTTGCTCAAAGGAGCTACTGATTTAGCCCGCACTACCGATGATGCCGCAAACTTGAGTGAAACTTATAAAGAAACCAAGCGACTTTCATAAGGGCGAAATCCATGTCCGAACCTTCAGCCCGTGCTAACCCTGACGATTTAGAAATGTTAAAACTTTTCAGAACGCGACAAGACGCGCGTGCGCGCGAAATAGCACGCGCGCTAAGGATTTCGGGCATAATCCTTCTCGTCATTGGTCTGTTAGTAGCGGTTGGACAAACTTTCAACATAATAAGTGAATTCTATTATGAAACAGAGTTGCTAGGCAGCTTGTGTTGGATCGCTGTCGGAATGGCAATTGAGTTCTTCGGCATAGGTCTAATTATCGTTAGCAAAGAAAAATAGCGAGCGCCATAAACACAAGCGCGCGCGCTGTTCGAGAGACATCTCCACTTGTCTTGGGTTCAAATCCCAAAGACCCTGCAACCTAAACAAAAAAAGGGCGCGCGGTTGAGCTGGAGACGTTGTGAGGGGATTAACCCGTTGTGTTTGATTGCGTAAGTAAAGGATTTATTCGGCGAATACTCCAGAGGTTTGGCTATATTGGTTTGTTGTGAAGGGGGACGGGAAATGAAGTCGGCTTTGCTCGTAATTGATGTGCAGAAGGAGTTTTTCAACATCAGTCAGACATGTTCTGACTCTTTGAAGTCGGCGGTTGAATACATAAATGCGACAATCGCCCTCTTTAGAAAGAAAAGTTTACCCGTCTTTGTCATACAACATAGGAGTGACAAGGAGGGCCTCGTACCAGGAAAACCAGGTTTTGACGTTCCTGAGAGTTTGAAGGTTGAGCCTCAGGATACACGCATAGTCAAGACCTATGGTAACTCATTTGTGAAAACTGGTCTTGAAGAGAAACTCAGAGAACTTGGAGTTGACACGGTATTCGTGACTGGGTTTTGTGCAGAATTCTGCGTTTTATCCACGTATAGAGGTGCTGAGAACCTTGACTTCGTGCCGATAATAGTAAAGGGTTCTATCGCTTCGGACAATATAGAACACATCAGGTTCGTGGAAGAGATCAGCGAAACCATTTCTCTCGGCGCATTGAAAACTCTTCTCTAATTCTATTCTTTAGCGCGCGCTTTCTGTCAGTTGGTTGTAAGAACAACCTTCCCCACTCTCAGCACGCTAACCTTATTTGGTATAGATAGCAGCGACCCTGAATCTGAACAAAAAAGGGAAATTTCGGTAGAAATTACAGTCTGGGAACGGTAACTCCCGGGCTACCACTCCTGGACTCCGCGAGCACACAGCAACTGTATCTGCACCTAATTAGGTATGAATCCCCACCGATCCACGTAGTGAATATATAGACGGTATTGCCTAGTAACTCATACCACATGGAGCAATGGAGGTTGGTGTTCATGCGAAAATTGAGGAGTTTAGAAGAAGGAAAAGAACCGGACTTAAAGTCTGAATCCCGGCCGGAGCACCATTGTTCTCACTCTTGATGTACCTGTTTTGCCCAAAAAAGCTCAGTTTAGGTAGCACGCGCGCTATCGAACAGAATGAATCGCGCGAGCTGAGTGTGTCTGAGAGTTACGTCAGATAAACATGCAAAATCGTGTTAGTTACTTGCGCTTCTGTAGGTCTTCTTTCCTAATAAGTAGCTCGTTCTCTAGATGGTCCCGATTGCTCATCTTCTTGATCTTCAGGAATTTTTCTAGGCCTTTCTCTGTTTCTTTCTCGTGGATGTTGACCTCTCCGTCAAACAGTCCTAGAATTGCGTGAAGCTCCTCTGAAGTGTGCATTTGAGGATCTATTACTGCTAGAGTAGTGAATCCCGCTGACCGCAATTCGGGTATGAGTGCAGCGAGCCATCTTCTCGTTTGAACTACATGATGTTGAAGGAGAACGTCCGAAATTATCTCAATGCAAATCCTTCTTGGACGCTGGTGAGTCGCATCTATTTTGCGGATGGCTGAAGTTAGAGCCATGTTGATGTTTGTCAAGTTGTCTACACCGTTTATCTTGACCACGTTGGGCAAGCTTTTGATGATCGCGTCTGCCTGAGGATTACACACGAAGAGGCAGAAGTTTGAGGGGAACTCCTCCGCGAGTATCTTACAGTCACACATACCAGGGTCGATGGTGACATGAAATGTCTCTTCACCCCTTTTTGCCCCCGTCTCAAGAAAACTCCTGACCAGTAAACCCCTCACGTCGTAGGAAGGTGAGGTCAAAGCCACCGCGTAGTTTTCGGGTATCCCCCCACACAAAAGCCCGTCAAGGCCTGCGTACCCAGTAGCGATGTGACCGGGAATACCCTCCGAGACTTCTGCGGCGGGTTCGGACTTCGAGACCACTTCCCGCGCAGTTTCTTCGCGAACCATTCTTGACCTTGTTTTTTCTACCCTCTTGATCGCACCGATCTCCTGATATATGCCAAGTGCTTGGTTCAACAGCGAAAAGGCTCTTTCTTCATCGCCCTCTTCGTTCCTTTCCAGATGCGTTGAGCCGTATTCGTACAGAAGATCAGCGAATGGTTCGACGTACCATTTCTGTGCATCCACGGATTTATATCCTTGAAAGCTCTTTTCGAAGTGTTGTATTGATTGTTCCCAGTTTTTCTGCTCTCTCAAGAGCATTGCTTTCAACATTTCGACTTCGGCCATAACAAGCTTGTTTTTGGCTTTTGCTGCGTACGCACGGATCTTCTCGATCAGTTCCCTGGCCTTTTCACTTTCGCCTTTTTTCAGATACAACTTCGAAAGCTTAGGCAGCACTAGTAGAACCTGGGTGTCTACGTCTCCTGCTTCTTGATATGCGCTGTTGGATTCATTAAGGTACTTCTCTGCTTCCCCGTAGTCTTCCATTTCCATGAACAATTCGCCAAGCCCGACGCCCGCTTCTGCAGAAAACTGGTATTCTCCTACTCTTCTTGCCATGTCATAGGCTTCCCTCAGATACTGAAGACTCTTCTCCCATTCTCCTAAGACGAGATAGCATACGCCAATACCGGTCAATGGGACCGAAACATGGGCGGTGTATTTGGCTCTCTTGTCAAATGCCAAAATTTCTTCAAACATGGACATTGCTCTCTGGATTTCGCCCATGTACGCATAGCTTGAAGCCAACATCACATCAAGCCAGGCTAAGCCGTATAAGCCGCCAACTTTTCTCACGAACTCCGACCCTTTCTGAGCGGTTTCAAATGATTTTTGAAGCTCTCCAATGCTACCGTAAAGTGTGGCAAGGTTGTTGTAGAAATTCGTAGCGTACCCTACCAAGTTATTCTTGAGAGCCATCTTCAGCCCTTGCTCGTAGTATTGCAGAGCCTTTTCATGTTCGCCAGATTTCAGACTTATCGTCCCCAAGTCATTATAGCACCCTGTGAGGACTTGTTGGTTGCCTAGCCTCTCTGCGAGTTCAAAGGCTTTCTGTGCCCAAGACAATGCTTCAGGTTTGCCACTTCGCCAAAGCATGTGTGAGATGTCTTCATATAGACCGGCTAGTTCCGCACTTTCAGGCTCTTTTTGAAGTATTTCCAAAGCCATGTTATGATGCTTAGAAGCAATGTCCTTGTCCCCAGCATTCTGCCAGAACAGTGATCCCATCCATCCGTGAAGTCGTGCACTGTTTTTCTTGTCTTCTAGCTGGTCCCACAAATCCAATGCTCTATCCCAGTATTCCAAGCAGACGCGTGGTTCGCCCATCCACCATTTGAGGCTACCAAGCCTTTCAATTATGCGCGCCTTCTTCTCAAGATTATCTCCTTGTTCTTCGAGAAGCTCAAGGGCATGCTGAAGGTAAGAAAAGGCCTCATTGTGAGCATAAACTCTCTGCGCTTTTTCCCCTGCCTTCAAGAAGTATTCAAGCGCCTTGTCCTTGTCACCAGCCTCCAAGAAGTGGTAAGCCAGTTCCCCAAAATGTTGATCAACACTACTAGCATAGACTTTCTCCAAAGCATTTCCAACAGAATCGTGAAGCTTCTTGTGTCGTAGATGGCTAACTTCTTCATGCACGACATCTCTCACCATTACATCAGCGAAACAGTACACATCTTCTGCACGAATCACCTTCTCCTTGACCAGTCCTGTCTTCAACATTCTTTCCATCAGTTCGAGTAATTTATTTTCCTCAATGCCAGTCACGCCGCGTAGAGCCTCAAATGTGAAGTCGTTACCGACGAAAGAAGCCAAGGTCAGAATGCTCTGGCTTTCATCATCCAATCGGTTTATTCTTGTCTTTATTACACTCTTTACAGTTGTAGGGAACTCGATCTTTGAGACTTCCCTGATCTTCCATTGGTTCTCCTCGCGAAAGATAACGTCTTCTTCCTTCAGAGATCTCATCACTTCTTCCACGAAGAAAGGGTTCCCTCTAGTCTTCTCATAAACTAACTCACAGAACTCTTTCGGCACCTCTTCCTGCTCCAGGATCTGCCGGATCATCTCAGAAACATCATTGAGAGACATTCGCTTCAGCATGATAGGCCTCAACAGACGTTCCCTATTCAGTTCCGCCAAGACTGGCGACAGAGGATGCTTCTCGTCAACGTCAGTCTCACGATAAGCACCCAGAAGAAGCAATCGTGTCTTGTAGATGCCGCGCGCCAAATAGTGTAAGAGCAGAAGCGAAGTCTGATCAGTCCACTGCAAATCATCAAGAACGACCAACAACGGAGCTTCCTTACAAACGTTGACTATAAACTGGAAGACTGCCTCAAACAGCCTGTCACGCTCGTGTTCAGGACCGACAGGTAGGGACTGAGGAATCGTCCCGAGCTTTTGCCTAAGTTCAGGAACCAACTTTGCAACCTCACTTGGATAAAAGCTAACAACCCTGTACAATTGCTCTGGACTACAAGCCTCCAAATAGTCTCTTAGCACCTCGCTCCATAGAACATACGGAGGAACCCCATCCATCCTGAACAGAGCCGGACATCTTCCATAGAGAACTTGCATCCCACGCAAGCGTGCGTAAGCACCGAGTTCTCTGGTCAGCCTCGTCTTGCCTATTCCAGCCTCTCCGGACAGAAAAACAAGACCGCCCTGACCCTGAATTGCCCCATCAACGGCCTCCCTAAGAAGCCTCATCTCCTCAACTCTATCAATAAGCTGACTCTCTTTTACCGCAAGAGGACGCGGGCTCGGAACAACTTCTGGCTCACGCGACGGCACAAGTATGACTCCATGCTAACGGTTAATCACATTCATCTTGTTGCGCAATCCTAAAAAAGATATCTCATACCACAAGAGAAAGTGATACAGCCCTTCTCAGCATGTGCATCGAACAAAATCAAAAACGGTCCATGCCTTTCCAAGCGCGCGCTGGGAGAGTTTCGAACCCTCGCCGAGCACAGGCAAGCATACTTTTTCCGGCAAATTCGTGTTCTGATAAGGGCTAGAGCACCATTTTGACGAGGTCAAGAGAGAGATATCGAGAAAAAGACGTGCTTTCACATGTTCTAGTTTCCTAGGAGAAAAGTTATAGTCCAGTTTGGCTCTGTTACGAGCAGGATGTAGAAGGCAATTTGTCTGGGCAAATATCTGGCTGTAGACCGAATCGAATTCATCGTAACCTATCTCTGCAACTCAAGCTGTAGCCATTGCCAACTCAGTGAAGAAGAGAAAGGGAAGAGGTTTCCAAGTCATGTTGACAAGGACAAGACTGTCGAGATTGTCAGAAAGGTCGGACAAGCGTATGCTCCAAAATCAATCATGACGTTTGGAGGAGAGCCTCTGCTCTATCCTGAAATCGTCTGCGCAATCCACGAACAAGCAAAGAAAGTGGGTATTCCCATTCGAGAAGTCATCACGAGCGGTTTCTGGTCGACAAGAGCAGAGAAGATTCAGGAAATCGCCCAGAACCTCGCGAAATCTGGTGTTAATGAAGTCTCAATCTCGGTTGACTGCTTTCATCAAGAATTCATTCCGCTTAAGACCGTTAAGAAGGCCGCGAATTCACTCATTGCGGCAGGAATTGAGCGCGTAAGCTGGAATCCTTGTTGGGTCGTGTCTAAAGGTCATGACAACAAATACAATCGCAGAACCAAGACAATCCTGCAGAAACTCCGCAATCTGCAAGTGGAAGAGAGTGAAGGAAACAGCGTGCAGCCCAAAGGAAGAGCCCGTTCATCTTTAACAGAATTCTTTCCACTGAGAACGCCAGTGCCGAAGGGAAAATGTGGCGAGATGCCCTACACGGAAGCGCTTGATTCAGTCAAAACAATTTCCGTAGAACCAGACGGAAGAGTTGCTGTCTGCGAGAATTTCTACATCGGAAACGCGTTCAAATCCGACATCATTGATATCCTAGAGAACTATGACCCGTTCAAGATTCCTGAAGCCAAATCAATACTCGAAAAAGGCATGAACGGACTGATAAAATGGGCAAAGAACAGAGACGTCGAGCCAAGGCCTGAGGGATACTACAACATCTGTCACATGTGCACCGATCTTCGAGAAAGAGCAAGCACCGCATGCTCGAATTCTTCAACCCACCGGCTACCAGTAAAAGATTAGCGCACGCGCTTTTGGGTTTTGGGCTTGGGGGTAAAGTTTTATTCCTTCCTTCCTTCAAGCAAGATCCTATAGCTGTGGTGAAGTTTCAGGTAAAGAGACGTCCCGAAGACGTAGTTGCTCCTGAACATCTTCTGCGTCAGCTGCGCGCCTATGAAGAGTTGCTTTCAAAATCTACTGGTTCTTTGCCCTATAGACAGCAAATACAGCTTAATGCAATAACTGAAGGGTTAGCCCTCATACGAGGAGATGTCGAACTCAAACAAGACCATGTGGACACAATTGCACGGCTTTCTAAATGGATAAACTACGACTTCAAAGAGATTTAGCATGCGCGCTCTAAAATCTTAGTCAAACGAGTTCCCAAGCAGACATTCGAGCCCAGTAGATGCATGATGCTGGATAGATTAGCTGGTTAAGTAGCTGCAGTAGATGCTGTACGCGCGATCTTTGAAACCTGCATAGGTAAGTGAGTTGGTGGGAAAGCTTGCCAGCGAAGTAGTTCCATAGATAGACTGGTTCGTGCTTCCCGTGCTGTAGTAGAACCGCAGGGTCTTTCCAGAAGCCATAGCGTCAACTACGAGCCAATAGTACGCGCCTGCAGAAAGGTTAGGCGTCGTTGTCAAGGCTACGGTCACCCAGCCATTTGTTCCTGCTGGAACCGTTCCAGTTCCAGAGGCCAATAGGTTGCCAGGCGCTCCGCCAGCGTCACTGTAGATGCCGACCTTCACGGTTCTGGCTTCGCCGTTTCCCTCTGAAACCCGAATCGATATGCTCTGAGCCACCCCATTCTTGGAAACTTGGTACCTGCTCCCGTAAAAGTATTGGCACAGGTTCGTTTGGCTTGCGCCCACGTCAATCTTGCCGAACGTTTCAGTGACTCCGGCGTTTGCCGTTTGGAAACTCCAGCTGCAAGGCACCAAGCTCTTGGCAGTCTTACTTTGGGCAGCAGCTGAAATCGAAATCGTGTAGAGTGTTCCCTGCGCCAAGCTCGCGTTTGGAGTGAAAGTCATCACCGTATCGCCTACGGTCCAGGTGAAGCTGCCTGAAACGGACGGACTGATGGTGAACGCGTTCTGAGTGGAGGTTTGGTCCATTGGCTCGCTGAACGTGACTTGGATGGAAGTGGATGTGGAGACGCCGGTCGCGTCGCTGCTGGGGACGTGGTTGACAACGGTGGGTGCGGAGGGTGCGGTGGTTAGGTAGGTGCAGTAGATGCTGTAGACGCGAGCGTTGCGAGCTGAATATTGGCATGGATTTGCTGGGAAACTGGCATAGCTCGTAGTGCCGTAGACTCCTTGGTTTGTGGCTCCAGTGCTGTAATAGAACCTGAGAGTCTTACCTGACACTTTGGCGTCGGCCATTAGCCAATAGTAGGCGCCTGCGGAGAGTGATGGCTTGCTTGTGAGATTTACGGTTACCCAGCCTAAGTAGTTGGCAGAAACGGTTGCTGTTCCTTGGGCAATAAGGGTAGATGGAACACCAGCGTTATCGCTGTATAGGGCTACTTTCAGAGCTGTAGCCGAACCCGTGGCTTCCTGAACGTAGAGGGTCAAGCTCTGCGCGACTCCGTTTTCGGTCATCTGGTATCTGCTTCCATAGGAATACGCGCAGAGGTTACTGACGCTGGAGCCGATGTCTTTTTTGCCGAACGTTCCTGATGTCTGCCCGGCTTGTTCTGTTGTGAAGCCCCAGGCGCTGGGTGACAGCATGTTTTGGCCCAGCTGGTCTTTGGCGCCTGTGGATATCGTTATTGTGTAGAGTGTTTGGTAAACAAGGCTTGAAGACGGAGAGAAAGTGAGGACTGCATCACCTGAACTCCAAGTGAAGCTGCCCGAGACTGATGGGTTCACCGTGAAAGCGTTTTGAACCGAAGACGTGTCCATTGGTTCGCTGAAAGTCACTTGTATGCTTGATGTCACAGCAACGTTGGTCGCGTTTGCTATTGGAACGTGACTGGACACGTAAGGTGGAGTAGGCACCTGAGGCTCCGGACCTACGTAAGCCCGTGAAACTACGACACAGTCACAAAAGACAGTTGTGCTCGCACAGTTGGTGATCTGAGGGAGCCCGAAAGCCACTTGGGTAAGGGCTCCGTACGTGCCTGTGTTTACTCCGGTGATTGAACAGACAAGGGAGCCGTCCACCCATAATTCGCCCAAACCAGCTGCGGCGTCCTCCTTCCAGTGAAGCTCAACGCAGTACCAGTGGTTCATTGAGGGAACGTTGGCAGAATAGGCGTAGACATAGCTTGTCCCACTCCTGATGACAAGACTCCATTGGACGAGTCCACCGGTCTTCTTCCAACCTGCATAGGCTACGCTGTTTGAACCCGCCTTGAAAATGATTGTGTAGAAGCGGTCACTCTCATCAGCAATTCCAGATTGAGAAACGTAAAAGTAGCTTCTAGCATAAAGCTCAGTGGAGGATGCCATGGTCTTGTAGGAGTATGCGTACTCTGTTCCGCCTCCCCCGTTTGAACTGTATTTTGCGCTGTAAATGCCGTGATGAGTAGGTGTGTTGGCAGTAGCTGCAATTTCACCAGAAGATACGCTTGTGCCCGTCCATGCGTTGAAGGTTCCAGATTCGAAACCATCATAAAACAGGTTGGGTGTCCAAGGCTTCATTAGAGGATAGTGGTCAATATTGTTCATATCAATTACGTAGGGAGTATCGCCGATCCCGTCGTTGTTGGTATCCGTGCCGAGATAGTCGCTCCAGTAGTTGCCTCCAAAGGAATAACCATCATCCCAAATGTTAGCATAGCCAGATGCGGGAATGTATACTGGTGTATTATTGTTGACAAAGTTGTTATGGAGGATTTTGTTGCTTGAAGAAGAGTCAACAACAATGCCATATTGGTTGTTCGCTATGTTGTTTCCAGAAATGCTGTTGAAAGAAGAAGAGTAAAGAATGATGCCAGATTCGTTGTTTGCTGCGTTGTTTCCAGAAATGCTGTTGAAAGAAGAAGAGTAAAGAATGATGCCAGATTCGTTGTTTGCTGCGTTGTTTCCAGAAATGCTGTTGAAAGAAGAAGAGCCAAGCCAGAAGCCGTATTCGTTATTTGTTGCGTTGTTTTCAGAAACATTGTTATTTGAAGAATAATAAAGGATGATGCCGTAGTAGCTGTCTGTCATGCTGTTTCCCGAAATGCTGTTGTTTGAAGAATAATAAAGATAAACACCATAACAATTGCTTGTTATGATGTTCCCACTAATATTATTGCCAGTAACCGTAATGCAATAGATTCCACAGGGCGATCCATTCGTTCCACTGTTTCGAATTGTGAAGCCACTGACTTTGACCAAGTTGGCCGTTATGGTTATTACATTTCCAGCAAGTTTCCCGTCCATAATGGTCGTCTTGTCGTTCTCCCCAATGAGCTCTATTGCTTTGTCAATGACCACATTTTCATAATATGTACCGGCTCTTACAAAAATGGCATCACCTGACCAAGCCGAACTGATAGCATTTTGAATGGTTGGATATTGATCTGGAACTATCATCTTTGTCAATACGAGGTTGGATACGACGAAATTGTTATTGACCGTGTACAAAGGAGTATCCGCGGATTGTGCATGGTTGATGCAGAATTTAGTGACTGTTCCGACCGTTATGCTGCCACCGTCGTAGACTTGCAAGAAGTACTGTTGGTCGTAGGCTTTCGTCAGGACATCTTTGAACTCGGTAACGTCAAGCAATATATCATTATGACAGAAGGGAACGTTGCCACCATGAATATAACTGTTAAAACTCTTTGTTACGATAGGGTTGTCAACGGTTCCAGCGCCGACCGTGATGCTGCATTCACCTCTGTTGTTGTGGTTGATTCCGAAAGTCGCGACTAACTGTGGTGTGTAGTTCAGAAGGTCGCTACAAATCATGCAGAAGCTTACGCGTTGTTTCATGGCTTCGTAGGAAATCCAATAACAGCCGTCACAGATATGCTCCCAGCTAAAAGGCGACGGAAGCCACGGGATACCCCAAGAGTTCGCAATCTTGAAAGCGCCATAGTGTGTTTGCCCCGCTTCAGTGTATGCGAAGTTGTCATCGTATCCCACTATTGTTCCGGCATGATTTGTACTCGGATTCACATAGTTGTCAAGTGTAAGCATATCGTTGCCATCAAGCAAGGACCAGCCCCAGGTGGGATCTTGGATCTTGTGTGCATCCACGCTTACTATAGCGAGATTACCTGAAGACAACCATGTCTTGAGTTTTGCGAGACCAGCGTCATCTTGCAGCATCATATATAAATTGATGCTGCTAGCATTGGCTCGATATAGAGGTGCTTCCTTCCATGCGATTTCAGAAG
This sequence comes from Bathyarchaeia archaeon, assembly GCA_049512075.1. Lineage (GTDB taxonomy): Archaea > Thermoproteota > Bathyarchaeia > Bathyarchaeales > Bathycorpusculaceae > JBEKCD01. The sequence goes on from JBEKXL010000001.1 coordinate 347,966, forward strand.
GCCAACTCGTGTAATCGCCCGCGTTGTACGGCATTGTGCTTAGCGAGCAGTCGCCCACAGAACATATGAGCCCTATTGCATCAGAGTAGTATGATCCTTTATCTACGCCGTCGTCGATCAGGTTGTAGATGAAACTTGGGCTCATGATTTCGTTTTGCATGGCTCCCGAGTTTACATTCCAATTGTGTTCTTTTGCCTCTTGGAAGGTCTTCGTGTAGTACCCAACAGCCCAAGCAACACACGAACCTTCTTGACCTTGGTCTCCGATTGGTGGAAACCAAGGTTCAGCCATGTTATCCCAACTGGATGGGGACTGGCCCGAAATTGAAATCTGATCTGCCACACTTGCTTCGTTCTCTATCAATTTCCACTCTTCTTCAGACGGGGGAGCCAAACCTGTTCCATGACCTTTCACAACTTGATTGTAGTTTTGGCCTTCATTTCTAATTCCGGTTCTGGCTTCCAACAATTGCAGCTCGCTTTCGTTCATTGCGCTTTGAACAATCGTTGGTTGCGCTTCGATGGTTTTTTGATTATTCTCTGTTGTGTTGCTGCCACCATACTGTGGATTTGAGGAGATAGGCGATTGCGACAACTTCTCAGTATCTGCTCTTACAGACTGTATCTTGCAGGCTAATCCGAAGACCTGCATTAGCAGAAGAAAAACGAATAGAACAGCAATAATCCTTCTCATTTAGTATGCAAATCCTCCCGAATAGTATGATTGATATTTCGTCTGTTCGTTTTTAAGACTTGTGATAAATAGCTCTAGGCACAGTGAACGCGTTTCTGATTGAATCTAGATTCCTTCGGGCATATGATGGATGAGAGCAGAGCATAATTGAATAAATGTTAACGCGCGCGTGCTTCAGTTTAGGTTTGCTGTTCTGGGAATCCATGTTTCATGTTCATCTCTAAGATATCGGGCGAAGAGAAAAGCTTCTTCGTTAATCAATGTTTCAATGGTTTGGCGTTTGCCATGCTTCATTCTCGGAATCTCAACCACCGATTCAAAATAAGAATAGAGTTTACCTGTTAGATCAACCGTCTCAGAATCGTTCAGGTACTCCCTCTGTCCAGCCTTGTTTTTACTGAATTCCTCATGCTTCATCATGAAGTCTTTTTTCTTGAAGTTTGCAGAGTTTTGAATGAGAAAGTTTTCAACAAGGTATCTGTACAATTCCATGAAGTCGCATACAAGAGACGGTTTACCCCATGCTTCAGAATGCAAGAAACCCAGATACGGCTCAAGCTTCGCCCTTACGATGGCTCTGTAGACTTTCCATTTCAGAATCGTATAGGCAAGGTTGAAAAGATTGTTTAGTCCGTCATATGCCTTGAACGTTTTACGATTTTCAACTTGCATGAAACTCGGGAACAGTTGAAAGACCTGCTTGAAGTATTGTTTTGAACAATGGCCTTCAATTGCCATGAGTTTGGTTGTTATGTTTCCAGAATTGACTTCTTCAATTGCTCTCTTGATTGTGAGTAGATTATGTTGTCGCAGGCCATATTTTCTTAAGACAAGGTTCTCGGTTTCAATTCTGGAGGCGACTATCTTCTTGGCGATAGAGACTCCCTTATCGTTCTTAGAGGCTTCATATTGGCTGATTCGAGTCTTAACGTGGCTGTCATCGTCTAAGCCTTTCAGCATGGCGACAGGTTGACCTTTCTGGGTGACGATTAGAACGTCTATGTCCCAGAATCCCATAGAAGCTAAGGCTCCTGTCGAAACAAGATTTCCGCTTTTGAGAACCACTTCGCCTATCTCGTTTTCGAACAAAGGATAACGCTGAACATTCTGTTCTTTGTCCCTCACAATAAAGCAACCTTTCTCCATTCCCAAATATGAGCCTCGACCATCGAGAGCAATCTTGAGAACTTTAGTCTTCAACTACCTTCCACTCCTCGGGCGCGTGCATCAAATCACTCTCTATATTCCGATTGATTCGGTGGACTGTATCGCCGCTCACTTTCAGGCTTGAACAATTCGACCAGATAGTTACTCAGATCAAAGGCGTCATCTATCGTACGTCTGTGAGAAGAAGTAATGTGGTTCATCTGCATAGACTTCAGATACCCAAAACCATACTTTATGAGCAGCATGGCAATCTCAGCTCTTACGAGGTCTGGAGGCTCTCTTACTGCACGCTGTCTACCCCCTTCTTTCTCAGACCCTGCAATGACAGGTACGTAAATTGTGGGCTTCAAAAGGAGAGCTTTCACAATAGGTTCCAGAGTCTCTTTAGTCACAACCTGATTCACGTCGTCTCTGTCTGCAACTTCGACAAACAGGTTGACATCAACTAGCCCCACTCTTACGCTACTCCGCACTTTATACCAAAAAGTGCTTTTGGCCTGCTTTTCCATTTTGCCGCTCCCTTCCAGTTTGCCGCCCTCTCCCATTCTGCCGCCTCTTCCCAAAATTCCCAAGAGCTGCTTCCTTCTATTCTTCCTGAAGATGCCTCCTCTAGAGTTGATATATAGCTTAAATGCGGCTATCGCTTTTTGCCTATTCCTATCTTTTGCTTCCATTATAGACTATCTCCAATTAGAATATAGCCATAATTTATATATATACCTTCCCATTTATGCATTTCGGAGAAAACAAATATGGAATCGTTACAACACGCTGAAGATGTGTCTGAGAACAGATCAGACCTTCACGACGCCGAAAGCTTAGAATCCGAAACGCTTCCCCCTCTAGGAGAACAGCGCACACGCAACAAGGATGTAGAAACACTTGACGAGAATGAACCGCTAAAACAAGTATTGATATACCTCTCCGACAAGCGACTGAAACAGCTACGCAAAATAGCTTACACCAGAGGCGTTAGCAGAGCCTCTCTAGTAAGAGAAGCCGTTGAAGACTGGTTCACTGAACAATCAAATTCCAAAGAGAAGATTCCGAACGAACTATTGGAAAAGATTCTCGATTATTGCTCAAAAGACTACGGCGATGGCTTTGAAATTGATGGAGACACTGGATTCGTAGCAATGATGCAAGAAAACAAGTTACAACTCAAAGACCTAACAAAAAAACAGTGGGTCGAAGTGGCTAAGAAAATCGACATCGGCTTCAACAGGTATTTTTCGCAGCCTTCACCCGAAGAATTCGCAGGCAAGTTTGACCCAATATCACCCAGCAAGGAACAACGCGCATGGCTATCAAGTAATGAGAATCTCCCAGAAGATTCTGAGGAAGAAAAAGGGAAGGAATGACTTCATGAGAAGGCAAACGAAACCTACCCCTTTCTTAGTTTTTGAAAAACAGAAGAAAACCTGAGAGTAGTGTTCAGACATGGAAAATTGCCAAGTATCGGTCAAGAAGAGTCAGAGTGATACACCTACCAAGGAATATGACTCTGGCCTCAGGGTAATAGACCCCTCCAGGTGTATCACTCTGGAAAGTGACAAGGAACCCTTACTCATAATCAACATAGTTCTTCAAACAGCTTTCCTCAAATCCTGTCCAAAACCCAAATCGCTTTTGCTGATAGCCAAATCTGGAATCGGCAAATCACGGCTGCTGTCGCCTCTTTCAAGACTGGACTTCGTGAGCTACGTAAACGACATCACACCGAAGTATCTGGTTGAATTTCTGAAAAGAGCCAAGATTGGTGAGAAGAAGTTTCTAGTGATTCCTGACTATACGTCTTGTCTCAGTCACGGCGTTAACACAAGAAACACTTTGAATGCAATTCTTAGAAGCATGACCGAAGAGGGCGTCAGCGATCTTTCTGACTATCATCTTGAGTTTCAGTCAGACACACCAGTGAGGGCAGGCCTGCTGACTGCCATTACCACTGCTTCCTATGCAATGTTCAGGGAATCATGGAAGACTACTGGTTTCCTGTCAAGGTTGATTCCCGTTTCGTTTGACCATTCCGTAGCAACCAAGGAGAAAATAATGGATACTATCGATGCCAGGTTGCCTGACGTTATAGACAAGGTGAAACTTGAAGTAAAGAAAAGACCCGGAACAGTTGAATGCCCAGAGAATCTTTTGCGTCAACTGAGGCAGATAGAAGAGAATCTTGCCTTGCATTCTGGCTCGTTACCGTACAGGCATCAGATTCAACTGAACGCGTTGACAGAAAGTTTAGCTGTCATGAGAAACCACGCCGCAGTCACGCAGGAAGACATTGACACGATCAGTTATTTGTCCAACTGGATAAACTACGATTTCAATCCCTTATGAATTGAGAAGAGTGAGGCACATGACAAAGAGATTAGTGTGCGCTGAATCTGAACAGGTCATTGGCGTTCTAATCGACTTTCAGGACAGAGACCACAAAGACCACGCTATCAAGTTCATCTCTCACAGAGGTTTTGACAGATTGTTATGTGATCATGTTTTCTCCCATTTCTGTGTGGAATGTCCCCAGTATGAATGCGATAGGAGAAGTGTTTGACAGATAGAAGAGGTGTTTTGACATGGCGTTTGCTGGGCAGGGAAGGAAGAAGCAGCTTAAGATTTATGGCACGAGAAGGAAAGGCCACCGTGAACTTTGGACTGTGAAGGGGAAGGGGAAGTATTTCTGGGTGAGACGTGACATTAAATGAAGGTTTTTGGCTTCTGGCAAGTGGAATCCGAAAGAGCCTCTATGTGAGACGTTGTTCACGGAAACTGAGCCTTTAATCATCGATTATGACATAGGCAGTGAAGCTCTAGGCAAAGTTAGGCAACTTGTCAATGAATGGGAATGGATTGATTTTGAGGCTGAAAGCTAGATGACACATGAATGGGTAACTTCAGGTTACTGCATAGGCTTCAACACGGATAGAGGAGTCGTTCTGGATTTGGACAACATGAAGTACCGCAAGGCTCTAAAGATCACTGAGGATCTCTGCAAGTCGTATAGGCTTCAAGGCTATCTTCTGATCAAGTCAAGTCCTAAGAGCTACCATGCTGTGTTTAACCGTTATCTTTCTTGGAGAAAAGTCACGAAGATACTGTTCAGTCGGTATTAGACAGTTAGGTATGCTGTGTTTCAAATGATGTCTGGACATTTGACTCTTCGCATTAGTAAGAAGAATGGAAAGGACAAGCCTCAGATTGTGCGTCAAATGGGAAAATCTGACAAGTTGGTTAAGGACTATCTTGAAGTCTATGAAGTATTCAGAGATTACTAAGCGTGCGCATCAATAGCTTTGAAAAAATGTTTGGCGCGAGTGCCTAATTTCAAGGTTCTATACCTATGTACGTTTTCGCTGCTTTTGCACTGTCACAGTAGATTGTTGTGCTTGCGCAGTTCGTGATTTGGGGCAGTCCAAAACGCACTTGGTTCACGTTCCCGTAGTAAGCTGTGTTTCCGCCTGCAATCGAGCACACTTTCACGCCGTCAGCCCACAGTTCGCCTAAGCCGTTAGCAGCGTCTCCTTTCCAGTGAAGCTCGACGCAGTACCAATGGTTCAGCACAGGACTTGTCGTTGAATATGCGTACACGTAACCCGCTCCATTCCTAACTATCAGAGACCATTCCACAACTCCGCCAGTTTTCTTCCAGCCAGCATAGGCAACTGCGTTGCTACCTGCCCTGAAAATGATGAAGTAGAAACGGTCACTCTCATCTGCAATGCCAGATTGGGAGACGAAGAAATAACCACGAGCAAACAGCTCAGTTGAGGATGAAATCGTCTTGTAACAGTAGGCATACTCTGTTCCACCTCCACCGTTCGACGTAAACTTGGCACTGTAACTACCTTTGTAGGCTTGCGTATTGACGGTTGTTGAGGTTTCGCCTGTTGTAACTCCTGTCCCACTCCAAGCACTGAAACCAGATTCGAAACCATCATCTAGCATGAATGCAGAAGTCTGTTCGGGACCTATGTAAGTCGTTCCCACTTTCACGCAGTCACAGTATGCCGTTGTGCTGGCGCAATTTGTGATCTGCGGTAGACCAAAGCACACGCGACTTGCGTCTCCATATGCAGCCGTGTTTTTGCCCGTGGTCGAACACACTCTTGTCCCGTCAACCCAAAGTTCACCCAGACCGTTTGAGGACGCTTCTTTCCAGTGCAGTTCAACGCAGTACCACCGGTTCAATGCTGGACTGGTGGTTGAGTAAACATAGACATAGCTTGTCCCACTCCTGACTATCAGATTCCATTTTACGACTCCGCCTGTTTTTCGCCACCCAGCGTAGGCTATGTTGTTGCTTCCCGCCTTTAGCGTGATGAAGTAGAATCGGTCGCTCTCGTCAACAATTCCAGACTTTGAGACGTAAAAGTAACCACGCGCATCAAGCTCAGAGCCCGGATATGTTTTGTAGCAGTATGAGTTTTCTGTTCCGCCACCACCGTTTGAGGTGAAACTTGCACAGTAACTTCCGTGGTGCGAACGAGTATTGGTCACAGATACGGTTTCGCCTGCGGATACGCTTGTGCCGGTCCATTGGCTGAAGTTGCCAGTTTCGAAACTGTCGTCAAACGAGGCCAATCTGGCATAAATGTCATTATTGCCATTCCTATAATCTTGCCATACTATGGTGTTGCCGCTAACATCTGGAGCTGTCTGGTCTCCGGTGCCTGTTGATATTCGGGTTGTCGTTTTAGTCGACAAATCATAAGCATAAATGCTAGGAGTGCCGCTCCAATCTACCCAGACTATTGTGTTGCCGCTAATAGCTGCTCCGGTGCCTGTTGCTATTCGGGTCTCCGTCTTAGTCGATAAATTGTACGCGTAAGTACCGCCGCCATCTTCCCATACTATGGTGTTCCCGCTAATAGCTGGATTGAGCTGGTCTGCGGTGCTTGTTGTTATTCGGGTTTCCATTTTGGTCGATAAATCATACGCATATATATCAGCCTGCAAACCATATGGCCCATCGTTATTCCTCCAATCTTCCCACACTATGATGTTACCACTAACATCTGGAAAGCCCCGTATTGCGGTCGTTGTTGTTATTCGGGTTTCCGTTTTAGTCGACAAATCATAAGCGTAAATATCACCACTGTTCCCATTTCTATAGTCTTCCCATACAATGATGTTACCACTAACATGTGCATTCTGCTGGGAACCGGCGACTGTTGTTATTCGAGTTGTCGTTTTAGTCGACAAATCATAAGCGTAAATCCCAGCACCGCCACTAATCCAATCTTCCCACACTATGATGTTACCACTAACATCTGGATTGTGCGCGTTGTGTACGGCGTTTGTCGTTATTCGAGTTTCCGTCTTAGTCGATAAATCATATGCATAAATATCCGGCGTGCACTCCCTATAATCTGTGGTCGCACTATTCCTATAATCTTCCCATACTATGATGTTGCCACTAACAGCTGGATTCCATTGCTCTGCAGTGTTTGCAGTTATTTGGGATTCAAGATAGGTGATTTGCGCTTTGACTGGTTGAGGGGAGTATATCAGTATCAACGTTCCGACCAGAAACATGCATAATATTATAGACACTGTTCGGTTCAGCAAATCATTTCCCCTAGTCTTGTATGACTCAGTGGCAATTTAAGACTTGTGAAGAGATCTTCTAATGACATTTCAGAGGAGTATAAATCGGACGATGACCAGCCGCATTGTTCACACTGGTTGTCTGAACGTGCGCTACGTGGCTGATTAGTTGAGGAAATAGTTGCAGTAGATGCTGTAGGCGCGATCTTTGAATCCTGCGTAGACACACGGGTTGGTGGGAAAACTTGCTAAGCTGTTCGAGTCATATACTGATTGCTTCGTAGTTCCCGCTGCGTAATACATTCTCGTAATACATTCTCATTGATTTCCCTGAAGCCTGTGCGTTGACTTCAAGCCAATAGTAGCCTCCCGCGGAAAGATTGGGATGGGTCATCAAGTCGATCGTCACCCAACCGTTTATTCCCGCAGGAACAGTTCCTGTTCCAGTAGCCAACAGAGCAGCGCGCGCCCATCATAAACTCCTGACCAGTTGATCTGGTATGATATGAGGCAACAGCTATCGCTTGGTGCGAATACAGTTATGTAATCTTCATAGCTGCTGCATTCGTTTGAGCGCGCGAAAAACAAGGAGCTAGCCCGCGCTTCATCCGACAGCTGAGCGCGAGCCAAAATGTTGGGCAGCTAGCGCACGCGTTAGGTTTTCTATGGATAAAGTGAAAATGCTTCCGTACATAGAACGTGCGAAGAATAGAAGTAGAATGCATGACCATGTATAGTGCCGGCACTCATTACCCATTTGAGATTCTTGGTTCCAATCCATGTCCCCCCAGGTGGGTTTTGTGGTGGCGTCATTGTTTGGTTTCCGTAAATCACCGCCCAAGCTTCACCTTCGGAGCCGAAGCCTGTGTTCAGCATATACAATCCGACTGTTATTGAGACTGAGTTTGGCTCCACATCTAATTCCCAGGCCCATGTTTGTGTGCCAGTAGTCAACTGGAAGTATTCTGCATACCTGTCACCGTAATACTCGAAGGTTGCCGAGAAACTATGAAATGAGCCATTGCTGTACCTCACCAAAAGCCAACCTGTTGCTTTTATGCCCTTAGCTGCCAGAGCAGGTGTCTGTGCCATAACTGGAGTAGCAACAAGACCCAAACCGATCAAAATTAACGACAAAGCATAAAGAATTCCCTTATTCATGAATTCTCACCTCCAGTCAATCGCTCTTAGCGAGCTCGCTCTCTCTCGCGCTCGCTGCTTCTACGCACGGAATAGCTTCTTTTGATTCACTAGTTAAGACTTGTGGAACCATCTTCTATAGGAGTTATTATAGCGCGCGCTAAAATAATTAATCCCCCCAATTTGGGAGTTTTGTCCAAGGTTTTGTCCCATGCTTTTGCGCGCGCTATTGACGGTTTTGTTTGCATTTGGTGCTCGGTGTGTTTTCTTTTTGTGTGCAGTGCGGTGTTCCATGTGTTGTATGTATGTTTTTGTTTGGCTGTTTCTGTTTCTGGTTTTTCTGTATGCTGTGTGTTTTAGGTGTGTGTATGGCGTGTTGTATGATTCTTCTGCGTGTTTTGTGGTTGTTTTGGTGTGTTGTTATGTTGTTTTTGTTGTTGGTTTTGCTGTTGTTTTCTGTTGTGGTTGTTATACATACAAAAAAAAGCTACGAGACAGCATATACACAGTAGCAGACAAACCAAAACGCATAGACTAAAACCGGAATATGAAACTAGAACTATTGGAATTACTCTATCTGTCCATTTTTGAGTTCAACGTCGTCGTTCGTCTTCGTAAGTGGAAGGAGGAAGGAAGGAAGGAGGTAAAGTTTTATCCAACCACCACCACCACCACCACCGACCACACCACTCTTATTACCACTCCTACTCTTGCTCCTACCACTCATCCTCCACCTACACCTACCTACCTATACCTACACACCTATACCATCGCGCGCACACACGCGCAGGGACGATGCAAAGGGTTAAGTAAGTTTAATCCTCAAGGAACTTTTGAAGCGTGTGCTATGTCGTTTTTCTTGGGGGACCTCAAGACCAAATCCAGAAAGTTCAAAGCGCTTGTGATAATTATTGTAGTTTCTGCAAGTTTTGCAGGATATGTCTGTTGGTCTTTGGTATCATGGTTTGGAAGCGTGGCTAGCTTCAAGGATACGTTGCAGAAAGACGGTTTCACAGTCATTGCTGCAAGCGACTTCTTTGGATTTCGTGATTTCATGTTTTTGCCTCCCGAGATAACTATCCACTGCCAGAATCAAGCTCAGTTTATCTATGAAGCACGCTTAGCGAATTCAACTGGAGAATGGGACAATGTCCTCTACCTGCTAGATAGTGTCCATTTTTATGCTATTAGGATAGACAATTACACCAACGAATTTCTTGGTTACGAGTATACTCCTCCACTATTCAGAATTTAGCGTGCGTTGGATAGACTATTAAATACTTTAATATGCGTTTTTTCTAGGAAAGCGCTTCTGGATTTCGGTTAATGCCCACGTTTGGGCGCGCGCGCCTGAGAAACGAAAAACAAACATGGATTCCTAGAATTGTTAATCTCTAGCGCGTGCTATCTGTCTGTGTGTAGAGCGCGACAAAATAAAATAGTGGAGCACCTATAGTCTAATCAGTGATGAAAATGAACAGCTGGAGATTCGCGGGGTTCCTGGTTCTTTTATGGTTAGTCATTCTTGGAATAGGCCTGTACATGCCATTGGCCTTTCTGGCAGCTTGGGTTCCTGGTGCAGACCATTTCGGAACAACTAGTCAAGAAGCGACTCTGAATGTCTATGTAGTTCCTTGGTTTTTCCAGGTTGAATTCGGTTTTGTTGTTATTGGTGTATTCGCAGGCTTGGGTTTGGGGTCGCAGATGGTGGGGATAAGGTCGCAGACGATCTTAAAAAGTTGGAGAACTGTTGAAGCCTACATCATCTCGGCAATAGCTGTTCTCGGGGTCTCTCTGTACCTCGCAATGTATTACCTAATCCATAACCTGATCTACCAGCTGGCTCCCAAACTCACCCTAATTACCGACACGGGCACTTATGATTTACACGCCTTCATTCAAAAAACGATATTGAGCGGCACGATTTTCTACTGGTTCTTCGGAACCGCATTCTTTTTAGTTGTCATTGCTGTGGTCCTGGGCATTTTAGTGCCATACATGGACAGCGCGAGCCAAGCTTTCTAAACTTCTAGCGCGCGCTTGATTTTTACTTTTTCCGTTTGGGTTTGGGGGTAAAGTTTTATCCAACCAACCAATAACAGAGATTGATTGCTAGGGCGCGCCAACACCCGACCCTTACTTCCATCTTGTAAATATCTCATCACGGCGAAAGGTGGCTGTGCTGACAAGGAACAGAATAACATCAAGCGCTAAGATGCTTGTTCGATTGATGCTTAACCTAATCAATATCCCTGCTGATGTTATCCGCTTTCTTCCGCGGCTTCCAAAAATACCCAACCACAAATAATACTATTCCTATGACTGGTAATACAATCAAAGGTGCTGAGTACCCTCTTACAATAAGCAGGATGACGCCTATAGCGATGAGGATGCAACCCATTAGGATAAGTCTTAATTTCATACTATCCACATTTTCACCCCCTCCTTATTCTGTTCATGCTTCTGATTCAGCTACTTCCATTTTGTCAATATCTCCTCCCTGCGAAAAGCGGCTGTGCTGACAAAGAACAGAATAACATCAAGCGCTAAGAAGATACCTGAGATTATGAAAAGGTTGGTAGTATCGAGACTTATCAGACCTAGCTCACCAGCAAGATAGATGCCTCCTAACGGTAGCAACATGAGAATCCCATAACTGTTGGCGCTACGCACATCATTAACTCTCGAGGAAACAATCACACTGAATTCAACGCTCAAAGTAACAGCAATAGGAACGAGAATTACAAGTATAACACCAATACTCCAGTTTGGAAAATAATAATAGCCAAGCTTGTGGAAAGTCACTTCATCAACGAGCACCATAAAGATTGAAGCACCAACATAAAGTGAAGCTAAAACTGGCAAGAGTGCGGAAAGGGTTTTTCCAAACAAAATCTCTCCATCAGTAATGGGCGTTGCCAGAAGTGGTTCCAAGCTCTTCTCAATTTTTTCTCCGACTATACTGTAAGAAGCAATCGATATAGGAATGAACACTGCTGCTATAACGAAAAAGAAGGAAAAAGAGTTGAGCAGTGGTGGAAGCTGCGCGACTGGGATTCCACCAGTCCTCCTTCCAGCAAACTCTAGTATCAGAGGAAAAATAATTGAGATGATAAGTGGAACAACGATGATTGAATACCAGATGTTTTTTTGATGCCTGAATATCTTGAAGTCTCTGGATGCTATAATCCACGCTTTAGATAGTCTCATATTTATGTCCTCACAAGCTTTAGATAGGCATCTTCCAATGTTGAACCCACAACGTTAATTGTTCGAACATGACCGCCAGCCAGCACTATAGCCTCTACAACAGCCGAGTTCTCCTTATCTGGGTCTACCACGTCAAATGTTATCTTGTTCCCATCACTAGTCAAATTCCTGAGTAACAGCTTCTTCAAAGTGCTCAGAATCACATCGTTCACTTGCTCCAGCACGATAACTGTCTTCCTGCCACTAACGGACTGTTCAAGTTCTTGAGAAGTGCCTATTGCACGCAGTTTCGTATTCAGAATTCCTATTTTATCGCATATCCTTTGTGCCTCATCGAGGTTGTGGGTATTTAGGAAAATGGTCTTCTTCTGCTTTTTCAAGTCAAGAATGAATTCCCTGACAGTTTTTGCTGATTCAGGGTCTAGGTTCACTGTCGGCTCGTCTAAGAATAATATTTGTGGGTCATGGATGAGGGCTCGTGCTATGGCAAGTTTTTGCTTCATGCCCTTAGAAAAAGTTCCTGCCAAAAAGTTTCTCTTCTCCCAAAGTCCCAACATCTCGAGGAAACGCTGGATACTCTCTTTTCTTTGAGTATCCGTGCAATCGTAAATTCTTCCGTAAAAGTCTAGGTTATCATAAGCGCTGAGATGTTCAGACAGCCCAACATTATCAGGGACCAACCCGATGATTTTTCTGATTTTCAACGAATCTATCTTGTTACCTATTTCGTACCCTGCTATTCTGGCACTTCCACTAGTCTTTGATATCAAGCAACAAAGCATCCTGATTGTAGTGGTTTTTCCCGCACCGTTCGATCCAAGAAAACCGAAAATCTCACCTTCTTCAACATGAAAAGTTAGGTCTTCAACCGCTGTAATGTCACCGAATTTCTTCGTCAGGTTTTCAGCATCAATCAATACGGTCACCAAAGTGTGTAAGCTGTTGCGACAATAACATCAAAGAGTCTTAAAGAGGCATCAAGTATTATTTGGCTTTTTGTCTTGGCATAAGAAAAGAGCAAGTTCGAGTTTATGTTAAGTTCGCCCTTAACAACTCGATTCGTCTGGCTAACACCATCATCCTCAAGCGCGCGCGCTAATACTACTAAATAGGTTCTTGAGTTCTTCTTTCACGTCTCCACTCTTCGTATTCTTTTGTTCCCCAATTATGTTTCATCGTCGCGGCTGGAGACATTTTCTTTCTTGGTTTTGCCGTATTTTATCACCCCATTTTTAATTTTAGGCTCAATTCAGAAAAGGGTACTCAAGAAGGTTAATATCAGGAAAAGAAGCCTATTTCAAGGTTCTTTCGGAATAAGATTTTAATAGCCCAAGAAGGCTTTCTTTTCTTAGGAGAAGGCTAGAATGAAGACTAAAACGGTAAAGGTGGCTATAGATAGCTTCGGCTCTTTTCTAGGCAGAGAAAAGGGCTGCTTAGTCGTAAGAGACCAAGAACGCAAAGTAAAGAAGTATCCTCTCTTCGAGAACTCGATAGCGGAGATAAGGCTCTCTAGCGGAAATACGGTATCGGCAGGAGCGTTAGCGAGTTGTGCCTTTTGGGACATAAATCTAATCGTAACAACTCAATTCGGTAATCCGATAGCAGTTCTAAAGCGCGCGCGACGACTTAAGATGCTAATTTCTCGCGAAATGTTAGATGTAAATCATGTAATAAATATCAAAATAGACCGAAAGAAAGATGACTTGATTTTTCAAGTTGACCTCAAGTCGAATAAATGAACCAACTAAACCTTTAAGCGCGCGCGCTATATTCCATGTGATTTTGCTTGTTTAAACTCAACAGTGTGTCTACCAAGTCATCGGTATTGTATATTCTTAGGAAGACTCTTGTGGTAATTGGGTGCTTAGTGTTTTTGTTTTCTGTCATTTTTCCCTTCTTTCTCTTCAGGACAGTACTTTCTCCAACATCGAATTACGATTGGTCATATAGACGTGACTTCTACGGTAACTTTGGTGGAACAAGGCAGTTTTGGTTTATCAATAACTGGGAAAACACTGGTTCGGCAACGATGTCTTGGGCATTAATATCGATGTTCATAATTCAGGTTTTGACGTTGGTCTTTGGCGTAGCCTCTGTCTTCTTCAATAGAAGAATTCTATCATTTGCTCCAGTTTTGCTGTGTCTTGGAGTTCTGGGTTTGATGATTTATGCAATAGGTGACAGAGATGGAGAGTATCAACAAGGCTACTACCTGATTTTTCCCTCACTTGCCTTGTTCATATTTGCCTTCGTACTAAATGAAGTGACAAAGAAACAACAAACATCAGCTCGCGCTTAGGTTTTGTGTGTGCGGGGGGGTAAAGTTTTATCACAAAACCCAAAACTGGAAAAATGCATTGTAGTGCAATATGTTTTAATGGATTTGGTTAGTGTGCGTGGTTTTCCAACATATTTATTTGTCAGTAAAACTATTCGAGATCTATAGCGCGCGCTAAGAATCCTAGAAACAAAGTAGATACAAGAAAAACAGAAGACAGAACTAGCGTGGCAACATGACAGAAATGTGATATCAAGTAGATGTGGGAACTGAATGAAAAAAATTCTCTTTGTGAGCGGCTCGATCGGTTTAGGACATGTAGGCAGAGATTTGGAAGTTGCTGGAGCCCTCAGGAGGATTCGGCCTGACGTTGAAATATCTTGGATGGCTGAGCCCCCAGCCTCGGGAGTTCTCGAAAACGCTGGGGAAAAGCTTCTTCCAGAAGCAGGTTTGTTATCCTCGGCCAACGCGGAGTTGGAAGGATTAGCCAGAGAATACAAGGCAAACTTGGTACAGTGGGTCATGAACATGCGAAAGGGTTGGTCCCGGAATGCCGAAGTCTATGCTGGGATTTCTGAAGAATACAGTTTTGACCTGTGGATAGGGGACGAACCATATGATATTATGATTGCAATGCAAAAGAACCCAGGCTTGAAGAAGTGCCCTTTTGTGGTTATTTATGATTTCTTGGGGCTTGACGCAACCACTTGGAATCCAGTTGATCATCTTGCCGCTTACATGACGAATAGGCTCTGGGTCAAGTTTTTGGTAGGTGAGCCGTCTCTCGCGGATCGAAGCATCTTTGTTGGTGAAATCGAGGACGTTCCAGACAAGAGGTTTGGTTTCATGCTGCCCAACCGTCGCAGACTCGCCGAGAAACTGATTAACTTTGTGGGCTATGTGTTTCCAGAGGATATTGAAGACTTCAGAAACAAGGCTAAGGCGCGCAAACTCTTGGGTTACGGAAATGAACCTTTGATTTTGTGTTCTATTGGTGGGACATCAGCGGGGAAAAACCTGTTGGATCTGTGCGTTAAAGCATACCCGATAGTCAAGGACAAAATTCCTAACCTTCAAATGGTCTTGGTTTGCGGGCCGCGTGTAGCGCCAGACTCGATTCAAACTCCCGCAGGGGTGAAGATTTTTGGGTACTTGCCCAGTCTGTATAGGCACTTGGGCGCTGCAGACCTTTGCATTGTCACTGGAGGCGGAACAATAACGCTTGAATTGACTGCACTTCAAAGACCGTTCCTGTATTTTCCGCTTGAGCACCATTTTGAACAGGAAATTGACGTGGCGAATAGATGCCAAAGACACGGAGCAGGCATCAGAATGACTTGCTCAAAAACCACGCCCGAATCATTATCAGAAGCTATTGTCTCAAACATCGGAACGCATGTCGATTACCCATCGATACCCACTAATGGCGCACAGGAAGCAGCCAGAACAATCCAGTCAATTCTCTAGGCTCCTGTTTCCATGTTTTTCTCTCCAGGAAAAAGGCTTGCCCATTTTTTTGGGCATAATTTCTAAGGGCTATTTTTAGCGCGCTTTTTTGACGACGACGTCTTAGCGCGCGAGTATTCTCTTACACATGGTGCGGTAGCCCAGGAGAAACCGCTACTTAGGCCATAGTTTTTACTTTCTAGCTTAAGGAGTTTCGCCCATATCCTCTCTTTCTCGAAAGCGACAGACATGTGGTCGAGCAAAATGAGCAAGTATTTAAAGCAAACGTGTTAACGAATTCGCGTGAGGGTCGGCGAGTTGGTCGCAGGGGTTAAAGAGATTCAGAAGCATTTCAAAATGACAGATGGCTTTGACCTATTTTGCAGACATTGGAAAGCCGATGGAGAGAGCAGAAAATCAGTCGTGTGCATCCATAGCATAGGGGGACATTCCGAAGTTTTCCGAGTTATGGGACAGGATTTGGCCGAAGATGGAATCGAAGTCTATGCCTTAGACCTTAGAGGTTTTGGAAACTCCAAGGAAAAAGGCTTGCCAAGAGGAGACACCAAGGATTTCAATAGGCACCTACGAGATTTGGGGGAAGTAGTAGGTTTCGTACGCAAGAGACACCTCAAGAACAGAGTCTACATGTTTGGTTGGAGTCTAGGTGTATTGTACACTCTTTGGTATTCTGCAAATCATCCAGATTCTCTAGACGGAATAATACTTGCAGCGCCTTACTGGGTCGGATCAATGCCCCTAATATATCGCACTAATATCTCGTCTATGCTCGTCTCTGCGCCTGAGACGATCTACGACACCTACAAGACTTGGTCCCGTGAGTTCAAGGAAAGCGCAGAGGGCAAAATCCTGCGCCAAGATCCACTGTTCACAACAAAGCGCAGTTGGCGTTGGCTAGGCGGCGTAAAGGAAACTTTGAGCGATAGAGTATTGCAAAATGCGTCGCAGACAGAGAAACCCACTCTGATAATTCTAGGCGGGAAGGACGACAAGGACATTCGAGATGGGGCCAAACAACTCCTTGAGAGTGTGGCAGCGAAAGATAAGTCAATCCAACCCTTTCCAGACGCAGACCATTTCTTTTATCATGCCTTATTCTTCAAGACAACCGCCAAGCATGACCAGGCAAAAAGAAAGCGGGTGACCTCTGTCGTTAAGGATTGGTTGAACGCTCACTAGACCATTTCTAATGCTAGTGAGCGCGACCCAGTTCAAGCTGGAAAAGCATGAATCCATTCCTAAGCAATGGTAGCCCGGGATAGCTTCAAACACTCGGTTCAAACTTTTCCTGCATACTATCAATCTGCGAGCAAAAACTAGCTTAATTGCGATTGAAATGACTAGATTTCATTGTTGTTTTGGCTATTCACCCGAGAGCTCGACTTTTTTCCGCGGTCATGTTATGGAAGGCGTCAGGTTAACTAAACCTAGGTGGGATATTTCGGCAGATTCATGAGAACTTGGAAAACAATCTTCGATTTGCCATTTTTCATTTTGTTGGTTTAAATGACCACGCCCATGCGGTGGAGTTCGTCCAGCAAGCTTGCCTTTGTCTGTTTGAGTCTTTGCCTCTGTTCAGCGTATTCGTCGCCACTTATCCTGTCAGCTCGAAAGTCTTGGTCGAGTTTTTCCAATTGTGCATCTATGTCAGACAGTCTTGATTTGAGTTGATCAACGTATGAGATGGCTGCGGTCGATTCTAATGTTTGAGCGGGCGTCAAAGCCGCTTTTATGGCGCCATCTTCGATGCGCAGGATTCTGTCTCCTCGCCTGGCAGCATTTGGGTCATGAGTAACCATCACAATGGTCTTGCCCAGTTCTCGGCTAATATTCACCAAGTAGTCGATCACGATTTTGGCGTTAGTAGTGTCTAATTCTCCTGTCGGCTCGTCGGCTAGGATTACTGGGGCGTCGTTGGCTAGAGCAGCAGCCATGGTTATGCGTTGCTGTTCTCCGCCGCTTAATTCGTCGGGTTTATGATCGGCTCTTTGAGTTAGGCCCACTATTTCAAGCAATTCTGTGACACGTTCTTTTCGTTTACCTCTTCCCGCACCTATGGCTATCATTGGCAGTTCGACGTTTTCAGCAGCTGTCAACGTGGGAATTAGATTGAGAGTCTGGAAAATGTGTCCCACGGTTTTCCTTCGATAATCAACGAGCTGAGAGGTTGAGAGCGCCGTGACTTGCGTACCACCTACTACGACGGAGCCTGCGGTTGCCGTGTCTAATCCTCCTATTATGTTTAGTAGAGTGGTCTTTCCGCTTCCACTTGGTCCTATGATTGAGACCACTTCGCCCTCTTTCACTGACATGCTTAGTCCACGTAGAGCCTGAACCTCCACTTTGCCCAGATGGTAAACTTTAATCAGGTCTTTGACGATTATTTCTGCACCTTTCAAACTTCTCGCACCGTCCTTTCTAACCTTGAACTGTATCTTTTTGCCAGGAGAATGACCGGGATGATGGTTGACGCGAAGACGAGGAAGAAAGAAACGAATAGGGTCAAGAGTGCATCAGGCGGAAAGACCATGTGCCAGCTCAAAGGGATGGATGAATAGAAGGCGGTGTTCACAGCGTTGTTTGACGCAACTATTCCGCGCACCACTATGAGTCCCACAACCGTGCCCACAAGCACCGCGAATGTCACGACCGCAAGGCTTTCGGTGAGAAGCATAACGAGCAATTGCTTGAATGAGAGCCCCCGAACGCTCATGATTGACGCCTCACGTCTCCTCTCTGTCAAGCTGACCAACGTGACAAGTGCGGTTCCGACTGAAGCCGCCGCCACCATGAAAAACACGCCTAAGTGTAGAACGTCAAAAGATCCCGTAAGGGTAAGGTTGCTCTGCTCTTCCTCAAGCTGCTCAGCCACGGAGGACACTGAGCTGACACCGTTGATTTCCAATCCGCGAATCTGATCCGCGACATCCTCACTGTCCGTGCCGCCTTGCAACTTGATGAGTATTTTGGCTGAGGCTGAACGAACTACGTTTTCTTTTAGCTGGTCGTACAGTCCTTCTGGAACATAAGACCAGTACTGACCTGAAGATTGCGCCGACTCGATTCCGAAAAACCCTATAACCGTCAACTCTTCCGTCTGCACTGCTCCCGTGGATGAGTCACCAAAAGTCACGGTGACGACATCGCCAACCTTCTTGCTAAGAGTTGTGGCTTTGCTGCGATCCAAAATAACGGTGTAATTGTTTGAACTCATAGTTTCAAAGGCTTTTTCAACCGAGTTACCGCTGAACAGGTCATCCTCATAATAAGCTGTCGAAAGCCACGTTTTGGGATCTACCGCCCGAAACTGCATTCCTACATACCCTCCAGAACCAGCTGAACCCGTGAAACTGTATTCTGCAGTCATAGATTGAACGTGAGACACGTTGCTGGTGATGGCATTTATCATCTGCGAGGCATTCGCAGGCGAACTCAATGCAAGACTAACATCCGAGCCAACAGCAAAGTGAGCTCCACGAATAACTAAGTCTTGTTCACTCGCCAGGGTTCCAACGACCTGAAAACTGTAGCCAATAATGAAGGCTATGAGAAATGCGGCGGCAGCGGCACGAGCAGGGTTTCTACGGACACTCTTGGTCGCAAGCTTACCTAGATCACCCAAAAACCTAGCAGCCCTAGCCATGATTTCTTGGAACATCGAGCCACTTACGAAGATTTTTGTGAACCCCCAGAAGAACAGAAACGGCCCGACATAAGTCAGTCCGAAATCGATGGCAACAACTATTCCTAACAAAATGAAGACGAGAACGTTCGACGGAGCTCCTCCGAGCCCCGCCTGAAGATTAATGCCCAGAAGAAACACGATTATTTTAAAAGAACCGAGAAGGAGTGCAACCCAAGGCCACAGCCGCTTGTACGGTTTATCCTCTTCCACGTACACGTATTCTCTCAAAGCGTCCACTGCGGTCATCTTTGAAGCCTTTCTTGCTGACCGATAAACCGAAAGAAAGGTGATGATGAGGGCGAAAACCATGGTCAAAATGATGGTGTCAGATCCCAATACAAGCGTGCCGATGGATTGGCCGCC
Organism: Bathyarchaeia archaeon; assembly: GCA_049512075.1. Lineage (GTDB taxonomy): Archaea > Thermoproteota > Bathyarchaeia > Bathyarchaeales > Bathycorpusculaceae > JBEKCD01. The sequence continues at coordinate 367,517 of JBEKXL010000001.1, forward strand.
AGCGGCCGCGACAAACCATGGAGTAAGAGTCAAACTCAACGCTATGCCCAGCAAACCTCCAAGTAGCCCTATCAGTGCAGCCTCGAACAGAAACATCCACCAGAGTTGTCGCTTAGAAAACCCTTTGGTCGATAGGAGACCGATCTCCCGGCGCCTCAGGTTGAAGGACACGTCAGAAACTGTTGAGCCCACGTACCAGGCCACAAAAAACACCGGTAAAGATGCTATGATGAAGGTAAAACGCATCGCAAACGAGGTACTCTGAAAACTGTCCAACGGGTAGGCTAGATTGTCTTGAGCAGACAAACCAAAACGTGAGACCTTTTCACTAATCTGCACTGTAACCGCTTCAAGCCTGTTGGCTGAACCGGTGACGTCCCACGGGCTGATAAGGCTCGAGCGGTCAACAAAAACCTGAATTGCGGTGCTGAGTGGAGAATATTCAGGCGAAAAATCATACACGACATCGAGCAGCTTAGCAAAAGTTTTCTCCCAACTAGTGATAAAAAGATTAGCGTTCTGTTGTGGATAAAGCTGGCTCGCGGCCGAGCTAAATGCTATAGAAAGCTCCTGTTCACTGAGATGAACAAAACCAGCTACTTTAAGATTCACAATAAGTGATAATGTTGGTACATGAGAATACATCGTGATATTTATCGGAATGACGTCACCAATGTGAACCTTTCCAACGTCAGGCGATTCTGCCCAGACATACGTTTCATTCTCTCCTAAAGTGGAGGTGTTGCAGACAAGAGAGTGCTCAGGTATCCCAATCAAATTGATGGAAGTCGTGAAATTGAGCTTCTCAATATTATTGAAATCCACGTATGAAGAAATTGCCTCGACGTGAGTTATGCCTTGCACAGTTGATATCGCGTTAATTGCATCTGACACGTTTTTGGAGGACAACAGGCTATTCGCTGGAAAACCATTAATATATGCGTAGGAACTGTAACCTATGGAAATGTCAACTGGAATTTTACTCAGCGCTTGATCAAGAGCCCGCCACGCAGCTGTATCCGCGCCCACGTTGATGCCCGCGAAAAACGTTGAAGCCAAAACGATGCCTAGCAATAAGGCTATGAACAGTCGCCATGAACGAACAAGTCGCTTAAAGGTGTACGAAAACGACAAGTTTAATCAAATAACAGTTTGACCGATAACCAATTTCAGTCTTTTGGTTCAAATGATTTCGCAAAGACGAGAGTCTGAACATCGTCCTGACTAGGGTTTGTTGGTAGCCCGGGATAGCTTCGAGCTCTCGCCAAGCATATCCAGTATGATTTTTTACTCGTAAAAACGTGCCCCGATCCCGGCCGAAGCACCATTTTACTGGTATAATCTTAGTGCGACAGCAGGAGCCTCAGACTTCTCGGAATAACCCTTCACAGGTAAAGAAACCGAAAGTCTGATCCGCCAGACAAGCGCGCGCTGGGAGAGTTTCGAACCCTCGCCGAGCACAAGGCAAGCATACCTTTTCCGGCAAATTCGTTTTCTGATAATGGCTAGAGCACTATTTTGATGAGGTCAAGAGAGAGATAGCGCCCGCTCACGCCGGTTTCCAATGAGAATTTGGCGCGTTATCTACTTCCTGATTTCTTATGGTCCGAGAAAATGAGCATATCGAGTCAACAGCTCAGAAGAAGCGGGCGTCCGGGTTCTGTGAAGTCTTTGTCACCTTGCTAATTTTGGTCTCCATGTGAAAATTCGTCACCTGCAACGATACTGGCGCGTAAAGGGACATGAACCGTTCGCTGAGTTTTGTTCGATGTTCATAACGACTGACCTATAGCGACCCTAACCTGTCGCGAGTCGATTGCAAATTCTTCAGCAATGCTTGGCTATTAGGAAAAACTCTCACCCCGACACGCAAGAAATTGAGCTTTATTTGAAGATAAGCAATGGTAATCATCACTATTATGAATTTGCCGACTTCGTAGTTTCTCTTGCTCATTCTATGATTCTACCTCTCTGAGATGGCGTGCGCAACCTATTTAAGAATCACGATTATATCACGTCGATGGTTTGGTGCACAAATTATGAAAAGTAGGATACGATTGGTTTTAGGCGTTGTTCTTCTCGCCATTTTCATTACAGCATTGTGCACTTCGTTCGGCGCCGCTGCCACGACAGGATGGAGCCAGACGTACGGAGGTTCTGGAGACGATGAAGCGTATTCCCTAGTCCAAACAAGGGACGGGGGCTACGCGTTAGCGGGATTCACAAACTCCAGCGGCGCGGGCAGCTATGATTTCTGGTTGATCAAGACCAACTCTTCCGGAGGCATGCAGTGGAACCAGACCTACGGTGGGGCAGGGGACGATGAATCCTATTCAGTCGTACAAAGCAACGACACGGGATACGCAGTAGCCGGGTTCACGGATTCTTACGGTGCCGGTGAAACCGACGCTTGGCTTGTCAGAACAGACTCTTCTGGAAACATGCAGTGGAGCCAAACCTACGGGGGAGTAGCGCAAGACGGCGCATACTCTGTAATCCAAACCAGCGACGGAGGCTACGCGTTAGCGGGGTTCACTGATTCCTTCGGGGCAGGCAGCTTCGATTTCTGGCTAGTTAAGACAGACTCTCATGGAAATATGGTGTGGAACCAGACTTACGGTGGGACAGGGGACGATGAAGCCTCGTGTGTGGTTCAGACCAGCGACGGAGGCTACGCGTTAGGGGGGTACACGAACTCTTTCGGCGCTGGCAGCTACGACTTCTGGCTTGTCAAGACCAACTCTTCTGGAGGCATGACGTGGAACCATGCTTACGGTGGCTCGGGAGACGATGAGGCTGAGTGCGTTATTCAGACCAGCACTGGCTACGCCCTAGCCGGATACACCAACTCAACTGGAGCAGGCAACGACGATTTCTGGCTGGTTACGACCGACTCCTCTGGAACGTTACAGTGGAGCCAAACCTACGGAGGAGCATACGACGAAATAGCAAACGCGTTAGTTCAAACCAGCGACGGAGGCTACGCCCTAGGAGGCCTAACAGGATCCAACGGCGCCGGCGACGTTGATTACTGGCTCGTCAAGACCACGTCTACCGGAACCACGCAGTGGAGCCAAACCTACGGAGGCTCAGATGACGATGAAGCGTATTCCCTAGTTCAGACAAGCGACGGAGGCTATGCGTTAGCCGGGTTCACAGCTTCCTACGGCGCCGGCAGCTACGACGCCTTTCTAGTCAAAACCGACTCCTCAGGAAACAGCATGATGCCACAGTCATCATTCTCCATCCCATACTCCACCATAGCGATAGTAGTCGTGATTATAGCAGTCATAATAATAGCAGTCGTATTCATAGCCCGCAGCAGACGTTCCAGGTCCGACACAGGCAGTGGTCAACAGTATCCACCCCCAAGTCCCGAAGTGAAACCGCCATAAGAGACTCGCTCGGCTCAGGCCGCGAACCGTTCTCTAGAATTTTCCCAGATCAGACTATCATATCTCGTCTCCAAGTAGGCTTGCGCGCGCGCTAATCCCTGACTATTACAATGAAAATTACATCTGACATTACAAACAAAAGGGCCGAGTCCACTCTGAACAGCCTTTCAGCCCGTTTTTCTTCATGGTTTGTTACCACACACATTACATCTGACATTACAAGTGAAAAAGGGGAGCGACCCAGCGCGCGCGGCATGATCCGCCAGCCAAGATCAACTGGACAGTCATGGTCTGCATGCGAGGACAATTGTGAGACTTGAACTTGACGAACTCAAAACTCAAATACAAGCTCTACCTATCGAGTAATCTTCTTGGTTGAAGGTGAAATTAATGGCTGGAAATGCAGTGTCAGACTATAATACGCTGATGGAGAAAGCCAAGGAACTTGCTATTTTGATGTCAACGGAATCCATGATTAGCTGGGATATGGAGACGATGATGCCTCCGAAGGGTATCAACCTGCGCAGCCAGCAACTTTCTTTACTCAGTGTAATTGAGCACAAGATGAGCACTCACCCGGAGATTGGAGCCCTACTGCAGAAGATCAAGCGAAGCCCAGAGTATGACAAGCTTGACCAGGTGCAGAAAAGAAACGTTTACCTCATCCAGAAACGCTACGACGAACAGACGAAGCTTCCAGAAGAACTCGTAGCAGCGATTGCAAAACAGCAGGCTCTGTCTATTGACACGTGGAAGAAGGCGAAAGCGGCCAAAAACTATGCCATGTTCAGACCTGAGCTTGAGAAACTCGTTGAACTGCAGAAGAAGGCCGCGGACATTTTGATGAAGGTAAAAGAGACGGCAACACCCTACGATGCGATAATAGACATCTTCGAACCCAAGATGACCGCCAAAGCAATCACCAAAATCTTCGATGAACTCAGAGAAGGGCTAGTTAAGGTTCTGAAGAAATGTGAGGCTGCGCCGAAACAGCCGGATCTAAGCGTTCTGAAGCACAAGGTCCCGATAGACGTGCAATACAAAATCGCGGTGGCGCTCGCCGAGGCCGTCGGGTACGATGTAACATCAAAACGAGCAGGAGGCAGAATCGACCCCACCGAGCACCCCTTCACAACAGGCTACTACGACGATGTTAGAATAACAACGCACTATTACGAGGATCTCTTCGCATCCTCAATCTTTTCCGTTCTGCATGAAGCAGGGCACGCCATGTACGAACAGAACCTCAAGCAGGAATGGATGTACCAGCCGATCGGCAGCGGCGTTTCAAGCGGTTTCCATGAGTCACAATCCCGTTTTGTCGAAAACGTTGTGGGCCGATCCCGCGAGTTCTGGACCTACTTCCTGCCAAAGCTCAAAGAAGTCGGCGGTAGCACGCTGTCAGGCTTGAATCTGGACAAGTTTGTTCACGCAATAAACCAGGTTAAACCCTCAAAAATCCGCGTTGAAGCAGACGAAGTCACCTACGGACTGCACATAATCATAAGGTTCAACATTGAACGCGACCTCTTCGCCGACAAAATAACAGTCAAGGAACTCCCAGAAATATGGAACCAAAAGTACAAAGAGTATCTAGGCTTAAAAATCGAAAACGATTCAGAAGGCGTAATGCAAGACACCCACTGGGCCAGCGGCTATTACGGCTATTTTCCAAGCTATGCATTGGGCAACATCTACGACGGACAATTACTCACAGCAATGGAGAAAACTTTACCAGACTGGCGGAAACAACTGACGAAAGGCAACTTCAACGAGGCAAAAGCGTGGCTGACCAAAAACGTTCACAGCCAAGGAAACCTCTACGACCCCCCCGACCTAATCAAGAGAATCGCAGGAACAGAAATAGACGTAAAACCGTACATGGGGTACCTGAACAAGAAGTTCTCTGAACTCTACGGTTTCTGATCAGACGCACTCTTTGCCCGATGCAAAAACACTCTCAACAATACGTACGCGACGATTCCCCCGACAAACAAGTAAACCCCAGTCCAGCCGACGATATTATCATAATAGTTTGCCCCGTACAAGAACAAGATGACTCCTAAGATAACAACGAACAAACACGCGAGTCCCTTCCATTCCACAAGACCAGCTCCGCAAACCGGTTTTAACCCTCTTACAATATCTCAAAGTATATAGACTTAACGATTACAGACCAATGTCCACATCAAAACAACAGTCGACAGCACACAAGCCCGCCTCTTCGAGCACAACACAGTCGAAACCCAGACAGTTCATCCACCCTCCTCACCACACCTACAGACAATGTCACGAGCATGCCGAAAAAGCGTCTATAGTCCAGTGTGGCTCGACACTTGAATGCAGAACTGCCTGCGCATTTGACTTTTTTCCTGCATGTTTCCGACAGTCTTATATACCACTTATGCATCCAAATAGCGTGTGTGATCAGCAAATGTCGGAACACAACGTTAAGAAGCCTGAAACAAGGGAAGAGTTTGTCGACATGCTCCTAGAAGCTGCGAAGAAGGCTGCCGAAGACCGCGGTGTCCCGAAGGTTAGACCGACAAAACCTACAGTTCTTGGAACAGCTGAAGTCTTAAACATACACAGGGACACCCTTTATGCTTGGCTTAAGGAGTTTAATGTCGATTTCAAAGATATATCAGACAGTATTCCGACAGACATTGTGTCGGCATATGGGGACGCAACGGGGAAGGTCTATTTGATTGGGGAAGCACTTGTCGGAGACGGGAATGAAGTTGCACATATCGATCTTCTGATAGGTGACAAGAACGGGCCAGTTGGAAACGCGTTTGCGCAAGGCATGTGCAGTCTTTCAGCAGGGCACACGCCGCTTTTGGCGGTCATACGTCCCAACCTTCCGCCCAAGCCGCACACGCTTCTTGTGCCAAAAGTCACTACGAAGAATATGGAGGACGTGAACAAGATCTTCGGCCCAGCTCAGGCTGCTGTGGCGAAGGCCGTTGCAGACGCGGTGGAAGACGGGATAATTCCAACCGACAAGATTGATGATTGGGTGATCATATGCAGCGTCTTTGTTCATCCAGCAGCAAGCGATTTTCGAAAGATCTACCATTACAATTACGGAGCCACGAAACTGGCCTTGAAACGAGCCCTGGCGAAGTATCCCCCGCTGGAGAAGATCCTCTACGACAAGGACAGAGGCAAACATCCGATAATGGGATTCAAGGTGCCGCGTCTATGGAGACCACCGTACCTGCAGATTTCACTTGACAACCCTGACTTGGACAGTGCAAAGAAGATCATAGCTCAGCTGCCAGGAAGCGACAGGATAATCATTGAAGTGGGCACCCCGCTTATCAAGAGATACGGAACAAAAGTGATAAACGAACTCAGAGAAGTGGCCAAGAGCATGTTCTTCGTTGCAGATCTGAAAACATTGGACGTTGGAAAAGTCGAAGTTGACCTTGCCTACGACGAAACCGCAGACGCTGTGGTAGCCTCTGGACTTGCACCGGCTGAAACCCTTGACGCGTTCATTCACGAAGCAAAAAGACTGGCAACGTACGGAGTGGTGGACATGCTCAACGTCGAAGATCCCCTCAAGAAGCTCAAGTCTATCAAAGAATTTCCAGACATAGTAATCTTGCACAGAGGAATAGACCAGGAAACCGGAAGAACGCACGGAATGGAGATTATCCCTGAAATACGTCAAACCTTCAAGGACAAGAAATTCCTCATCGCCGTAGCAGGCGGAATAGTGCCAGAAACGGCCCGCGAAGCGTTGCAGAAAGGTGCAGACATAATCATCGTCGGACGATACATAACCCAGTCAAAGGACGTTGAACGCGCAGTGAGAGACTTCCTGGAAGCAACACCAGAAATGCGAGAAGACATCGATCTGTTCAGAGTCCATGTCGAGTAAGCATCTGTCCACTTTTTTTCTCCTGCCTATGCGAAGATCTTGAAGAAGACGAAGGCAGCGAAGAATATTGCACCGGCCACAACAAAAACTTGGAGGAACCCCGAAGCCTGAGCGATGAAAGGGCCAATAAACGAGCCGAAGGCTCCTCCCACGCCTATCAGAACATTGATCAGACCCGCTTTGCCTGCTGGTATAAGCTCCATAGACAGAGAAAGAATGGCCACCATAAAGACTGCAAAGAGAAATCCCATAGCAACTAGAATTCCGGTAGTCAGCAGAACGTTAAAAGATGACAGATTCAACGCGGCAAGAAGCACGAAGGCAAGCAGGCTTCGAAACAGCACTAGTCTGGCTACGCGGGCTTTCCCAGTTGACCCCTGCGACCTTCTGCCAGCCAATACGTAGCCCCCAATAGCTCCCCCGGAATTGAGCACGTAAATCGCGAAGACGAATCCCGCCGTGGGGGCGATGCTGTTCACAAACACGGGCATTGGAGTGAACAATATGCTCGTGGCAAGCGAGAAAAGCACTAGTCCGCAGCAGAAGGCTGTGACGTTCTCTCTTTTCAATTTCTCATCCAGACCTATGCCGTCCATCATTCTGGAAGCTACAAAAACACCGTGAGACGCGAAGTCCACAGTCTTCTCGAGGCTCACCAAGCTTCTCTCAAAAATCATGGGCGGGTCCACCACGAATATAGCGGAAAGAACGAATGCCACGAAGTTCAGTCCTGCAACAAGATAAAGCGTGCTCGTTGGGCCGAACCCGTAGAATGAAGCGAAGAAGCCTAACACTAAGCCGATCACTGATCCGACTTCCGTGAGTCCTTCGTAAAAGGCGAAGTTCCTCTCCCAGTCTTGATGTGAATATAGTTCAGAGATGAGAACGTTCTTCGGAGCTTCATGGGCAACGTGAAAAATCGACATTACCGCGTAGAGCACAATAAGCAAAGGCATGTACGTCGTGAAAGTGAAGAGATATATCATGACGGTCGAGCCGAGCAACGCAAGGAGAATATAACGTTTGTAGTGTCGCGTCTTGTCGCATAAATATCCCCAGACGAACGAGGCGGGGATAGCTGCGAAAAGGGCGATGGCGGTGATGACTCCAACATAGAATAATCCGTTCTTGGAGTCGATTATGAGTAAGTACAGCGGCAGGAAAATGGAGAGTAATGCGAAGGCCATTTCGTGGAAGAAGAACCCCAGCCGCCACATAGCCAGAAAACCTCGTCAAAGCAAGATTAAAACTTTTACCCAACCAAAACCAACGAACCCGGGATTCGTTCTCGCAGGCATGAGCGCTAGTCTATCCATCTTGTGACCTCGTGTGGGCGCGGCCGTCTAGAGGGAGGAGGAATCATGTCGGCGTATCCTGTGAGGCGCGCGCGCTCTTGTGCAATTAGAGCCTGATGGTTGAATCAGTTGTTATTCCACAAGCAACAAGATCCACAAGAAATAAGAACATAGTATCTGATAGTGTTCTATTGATAGGGTAATATGGAGAAGTCTCCTTGACATCTCTTGAGCGTGATCGTGTTCCGAGTGCTCGTCCTATCACTGCGAAAGAGGCTCCGCTTGTAGACAGACTTGAAGAAATGAATATTCTGAAGGAAGCTATTTACAGGGCAGTCCACGGTGAGGGCGGTCTCGTTTTCCTCCATGGCGAGGCTGGAATCGGAAAGACAAGACTAACCAGAGAGCTCAGCGCCTATGCACGTCTGCACGGGGTGCAAGTGCTGTACGGCAGATGTCCAGCTTTGTTCAGAATGGATGGTGTTCCTCCATACATTCTCTGGAAGGAAGTAATCAAAGACTATCTGGAAGCATGCACTCCAGAACAATTGTACAGGGTCGTTGGCTATTATCCGGCGGAAGTCGCTAAGCTAGTGCCAGAGATTAGCCAGAAGCTCAGATCAATTCCACAGTCTTTTCCGATAAGTCCTGAACAGGAGCAAAACAGGCTCTTTGAAGCGGTGTCACAGTTTGTCACGAACATTTCCAGAGAGACTCCCTTGTTGGTGGTTCTTGATGATTTGCAGTGGACCGATCCATCCTCGCTTCTGCTATTGCACTATCTGGCGCGTGATGTGCAGAAGTCGTCCTTGCTTCTTTTGGGGGCTTACCGTAGCACTGACATTGATTCCAAGCATCCTTTGACTCCAGTCTTGGCCGAATTGAAGAGAGAACGGTTGCCGCAGTCTGTCTCCTTGAAGCGAATGTCACTAGAAAATACTTCAGAAATGATCAGGCAAATCTTCGAGCAAGACGACATTCCACCAGAATTTTGCAGGCTGGTCTACGATAAAACAAGGGGCAACCCGTTCTTCGTAGAGGAAGTGATAGAATCTCTGAAAGAAGAAGGCGTAATCTACCGAGAGGAGAATAGATGGGCGATTAAGGAAATTTCAGAGATCGAGTTTCCTGAGACCGTAAAGAGCGTTCTGAAAACGAGATTCGCTCGTCTAGATGAGGAATGCCAGAGTGTTTTGACTTTTGCTTCCTTTGTTGGAAACGATTTCACCTTGGAGGCAATGTGCGCCCTCACTGGCATCGAAGAGAATAAACTGCTTGAATTGATGGACAGAATGCTCAAGACCGGTCTGATCAAGGAAAGGGAGATCCGTGGAGAAGGGGTCTGTTCTTTTGCCGACATACTGGTCAGAGATGTCGTGTACGATGAAGTCAGTCTTTTGAAGAGAAAGAAGCTTCACAGGGTTGTGGGATGTGCCTTGGAAAAGGTCTATGCTAAGAAGATTGATGAGCATTTTGGAGAGCTAGCCTCACACTTTCTTGAGAGCGGAGACAAAGACAAGGCGCTTGACTACTTCTTGAAAGCTGGAGACAAGGCTGCAAAGATATATGCAAATATCGAAGCTAGTTCCTACTTCCAGTCTGCTCTCAAGCTTCTTGAAGAGAAAGAAGGCGAAACTCGGGAAAAAGCACGTGTTCTTGAGAGGCTTGGAGACATCAAAAGGCTTGTTGGAGAATATGAGACTTGCCTGAAGAATTGGACTGAAGGATTGCAGCTATGGAATCAGCTCTGCGAGAAGGCGGACGTTGCAAGACTACACCGCAAGATAGCTAATGTTCTCTGGGAAGAAATGGGCGATGCTGGAAAGGCCAAGGAACACCTTGATAACGCTTTAAAGATTTTGGAAGCCGAGCCTGAAAACATCGAATTGGCGAGCCTCTACGAGGAGATGGCTCACATGTATTATCGTGTTGGAGATATGGCTAAGGCTCTTTCTTGGGCTGAGAAAGCGCTTGAGCTTGCCAAAAAACTGAATGCCCATCAAGTTGTAGCAAGTTCGTGCGCCAGCTTAGGAACGATTTTTTCCTTCACCGGAGACATGAATAAATCCCGTGAATGTTTGGAGCGAGCGTTGAAAATAGCACTTGACAAAGGCTATGTAGACACTGCATTGCGTACATATCAGAACCTCGCTGGCGCACTTCCAGCAGAAGAAAATGAAAGAACGTTAGAATGTTACGAGAAAGGATTAGAACTGGCAAAAAAGGTGGGGGACGTCTCCTATCAATCTTGGATTGGCCTCACTCTGGCTTGGAGATACATTGGCATGGGAAATATGAACAAAGCACTTGCCTTGGTGGATGAATCAGTTGCATTGGACAGAAAAGCTGGCAACATGACTCAACTTTCTAGTTCTATTGATGGTCTTGGGATCGTTTACCAGATACTGGGAGAATGGGACAAAAGCGAACAATGCCACAGTGAAGCTTCGAACATTTCCCAAGGGCTAAACGATTGGCAAGCGATAGTTTTTAATTGCTGGGCGCTCGGATGGCTTCATCTTGAAAAAGGAGAATATGTCAAAGCGAGAGAACTACTTGAAAAAGCTTGTGAAGTCTCTGAAAAGGCCGGAGCAGAATTTTACCAAACGAGTAACTCTCAATGGCTTGTTTGGACCTACATAGAACTTGGAGAAATCGATAAAGCCAACAGTCTAATTGATAGCCTGCAAAAGTTTGCTTTCGAAAAAGAGGATAAGGGCCTCATCGTTACCGCAGATATGTTGAGAGCAAGGCTGCTTAGTGCCCAGAAGGAATGGGAAAAATCCATCGAACTTTTCGAAAAGAGCCTTCAGGAGCATGAAGCTCTCAATGCGAGGCGATGGAACGTCTACCTTTTCGCCAAATGGGTTCTCGTTGAATATGCTCGTGCATATTTGGAAAGAAATGCAGATGGCGACAGAGAAAAGGCCCGCAGTCTACTCGGCCAAGCTTTGGAAACGTTCCAGAAAATGGGGGCCAAGAAAGACGTTGAAAAAGTAGAAGCAAAATTGCTCTACATAGAAACAGGTCAAGTGGCCTCAGTGCCCAAGCCTTTAGGCCTTGTTGCCACTGGGTATGCTGATCTTGACAAGTTGCTCCTTGGAGGAATACCTCCAAGCTATGCAGTAGTATTGACTTCACCTTCCTGCGACGAGAGGGACTTTCTGGTCAAGAGCTTTCTTGAGACAGGGGCAAAGAAGGGTGAAATTGTATTCTATGTCACGACAGATCCCGGTGGGCTGAAGCCTCTCGCAGGAGAGTTCCAGTCAAACCTCTACCTCTTTGTCTGCAATCCTCAAGCAGATGCAATTGTCAAGGAAGCACTTAACATATTCAAACTGAAGGGCGTAGAAAACCTCACCGACATCAGCATCGCTTTGACCTCAGCAATCCGCAAACTGGACCCTTCGCTCAAGGGCCCGAGAAGAATATGCATAGACCTAGTCTCAGATGTTCTGCTGCAGCATCATGCAGTTAAAACGAGAAGATGGCTAACTGCACTTATTCCAGAGTTGAAATCAGCAGGATTCACCACTCTAGCAGTAGTAGACCCACGGATGCACCCTTCAGAGGAGCTTTACGCAATTATAGGACTGTTTGAAGGAGAAATCGACATCTACGAAAAGGAAACAGAGAAAGGTGTAGAAAAGTTCCTGAAGATCAAGAAGATGAGCAATCAGGGGTATCTAGAGAACGAATTGCTTCTAACGAAAGCAGGATAAATGTTAGCAGCGTGAGCCGTATACTCGATTCCGATACTACCGATATACGTACCCTATTATGATACTGATTATTCCCTACTCCCTTGATTACTGCAGTCAATCACTATATACTGAACCGTGTATACACTGCTCTCTCACTAGCCTCTTCTGAAGCCACCAGCATCGTCGTTTTGGTTTGGTTGGGGTAAAATTTTATCCCTGCACACAGAATTCTCAAAAGCAAAAGAAATCAAAAGCTGACGTTTCACCAGTGCTTAAGCTTTGACATTCGGTTCTGAAGCCAAGCGTCTCAAGGTTTCGAGGAACTTCTGTGGTGCCTTTGGGAGAATGGTTTTCCATTTATGTACGTTGCACATATGTGATTCGTCTACGAATGGCTTCTTCAGGGCATGCCCACAGGTTGCATTCTTCAATTGGTATTTCTTTGTTCACTTTTCTGATTTCAGCCTTAGCGCGCGCGAATCGCACCGAAAGTTACTTTAACGTTCACTTCAGAAGCAAATGGATATGAATTCGCTAGGTGCAAAGGCTGCAGGAACTGTTGTCATCCTATTCGGTTGGTTGGCAATTATCGTGCTTTACCTTGCGTTTTTTGCCGGAGGCTTTGACTTTTGGCAGAAACTGGCAATATTCATCGCTTCAGGAGCGGTTGTTATCGCCATAGTTTCTGTAATATGGATAAAATGGGCACTCAAATGACCAATTCTTTTTCTTACTCAGAACCTGGAGGATCAGAAGCTCAGCCGTGACTTAGCGCGTATGCGTGTTCCTAAAAAAGTCAAAATTGGTCTTGATTCTGTTTTTGCATATACAGGTCCATCATGGATTTGTCTGATTAACGTATTTTGGCTGTGCTTGAGGAACAAAGACCATTTTGTCCCAATTTCGGAACACGCATGCCCGAAAAAAGGTCAGCACGAAATGTTAAGGTAGGAGCTATTCTCGTTTTCTATGCATCGTCAATGATTCGGATTTCGGCGGAGGCGGTGGGGGCGGGGGTGGAGATTTCTCTTTTCTAAGAACAATGACGACTGCAATGACGATTATGACCAAGACTATACCTGTAATGATGTAGATGAGATTGTCAAATACTAGTTCGAGAGTGTCTGCCGACCACATGTTGGTTTCCGTTGCTTTCAGTGATTCCTCCCAGTATGCACTTGAATTGGAGAAGTCTGGTTGTTTAACGTATAGTTCAACCATGATTCCAGTGCTTTGATCCCAGTGAACAGTATATTCCGCCGTATAACCACTAGAGTTTGATGTGCTTTCGACCATGTTGACGCTTCTGCTGGCCCCAGCATATCGTCCTGTGGTTGTTTCATTTATCGTGAACGCGTTCGGCTGGGCCGTAATCGGATCTCTGCTCTTCAGATTGGAAGCAATCAGGAAGATCCCAGACATGGCGTTGCCGCTCACATCGACGTCGCTGCTTTGAGGCGGCGTCTGTGTGCCATTATTGAGGTGAACAGTTTCATTGAAGCTGACTGTCGTACCGCTTATGCTTTCAACCTCCATTCTTCAGCCAATCTACTTTCTTTTCATCTGTAACATACGAAGGCTCAGTTACGTTCCCACTCCAAGTAACGGTCACTTGACCGTATTTCACCCAGTCTCCAACCTTGACTCCCACGTTGTAATTAGCAGCTCGAACCAACGTGGGTGAGATCAGAACTACAACGAGAATCACCAGAGGAACAATCTTAAGATAGGCTTCCTCCATCTTTTTCAATCATTTACGCTATAAGCTATCAGGCTTCTTGACTTTATCTATTTTTCACATAATCCGTAATTGCCACAAAAGACATGCTCAGTGAGGACGTTGGTCTGAGCAAACCCTCGTCAAGATTTCCTCATCAACAACGCGCCTAGGTTGTTGAGCAACTTGTAATATTCACGGGTTTTTTCGTGGGCTTGTTGCACAGTGATTTTGGAAAATTCTATTGTATCGTTTGGTTTGGCTTGTCCAAGTAAGGAAACGTCTGGAGTGATTGTCACAGCGATTTTCGGGTAACCCCCTGTCGTCTGGGCGTCCCGCATTATTACGATGGGCTTCCCATCTCTTGGAACCTGAACTGCGCCAGGTAACAGAGCATCTGAAACAATATCCGCCTTTTTCTTGTGCTCTATTATTGGGCCTTCAAGCCTGTATCCCATGCGGTCCGCTTCCAATGTAACCTTGTAAGGGTTTGAAAGGAAAGTACTTATCCCCTTTTCCGTGAACATGTCTGCTTGCGGCCCCAAAACAACGTGCACCTTGTAATCCCCTGTGAATTGTGATTGCAGCTCCTCAGGCGTTAAATATTCAACTTCCAGAAGCGGAGCATCGAAACCCTCGATTGTATCCACCGTCTTTAGCCGCCTGCCTTCTATTCCTCCAAATCCGCCGCGCACAAACGTGGATCTGCTTCCAAGGACCAAGGACGTGTTTATTCCTCCTCTAATTGAGAGGTATGATCGGCAACCGCTTTCCATTCTTCCAAAAGAGACGACATCACCCTCGCATATCTCCAATGTCTGCCACATTGGAACACTACTACCGTTGATTTTAGGGGAAGCGGTTCCGCCGGTTATGGCGATTTGTGTTCTTCTCAGGGCTTGCAGTTCTGGCCCTATGAGGGTTGTTTCAACACATGCATCGTTACGGTTATTTCCAACGAGGACATCGGCCACAACTAGAGAGAACACGTCCATCGCGCCGGAAATTGGAACACCGTACCTGAGATAGTGATACCTTCCCGTGTCTTGAACCGTCGTGAACATTCCAGGTTTCAGGACCTGAAAAACTTTCATTCTACCTTACTCCTCGGAGAAAGACATGTGTACGCCTTTCGGAATGGATTCTCTGATGGTTTTGAACTCTTCTTCCGAAACCGGTTCAAAGTTGACAATGTCCCCTGGTTCCAGAAGCGCCGGCGGTTGACGTAGCGTATCGAATAGTTCCAAGGGTGTTCTGCCTAATATTTGCCATCCGCCGGGCGCCTCGCAAGGGTATATGCCCGTTTGTTTTTCCGCTATACCCACTGAGCCAGCTGGCACTTTGACACGGGGGGTTTCTAAACGTGGCGTTGCGATATCATCTGGAACCGCTCCGAGGTAAGGAAAGCCAGCGACGAACCCGATCATGTAGACCCTGTACTCTCTTCCGGAGTGCAGCTTAACAACTTGCTCTTCAATCAAACCATGATATCGTGCAACATGGCTAAGGTCCGGTCCGTATTCTCCTCCGTAAACAACCGGAACTGTGATTTTTCTACCCCCCACTTTCGTTGTCGACTCAGTCGCTTTTTCTTCTATTTCCTTGATGCGAAACACAAGTTGCTCGTAAGTCATTTTCAACGGGTCGTAGCGGACGAGTAATGATCGATAAGTTGGAACAAGCTCTTCAACTCCCTGAACTTCAGCCTCCAGAATTGCTTTGTCTAACGCAATGACTTTCCGATTCAGCACCAAACTTATAGCTTCGCCGAACTCGATGAGTACGGCACTGTCACCGAAAGGCAAGTATCTCGTAGGCGCGTATGATCCTGTTTTCATAGGTGAAGCCTGGCTAGATGAAGCTTCTTACTGGTTTAACTTCAATGTCCGCTTGGATAAGCCCTTTTTTCAATGTTTCCACCAATGTTACGGCTGCGGGCGTATCACCGTGCACGCAAATCGTGTGCACCTCACCTAAGTTGACAACTTCCCCGTTGGAAGCCAAGACTGTCTTTTCAATAATTGCTCTAACTGCTCTTTCGACAACCTTCCTCGGTTCTTTGACGATCGCGTCCGGCTGTCTTCTTGAGACAAGCCTTCCATCAGCGTTGTAGGCCCTGTCGGCGAAAAATTCGTATGCAACACGTAATCCAGCGTCAACCGCAACTCTGGCCAACACAGACTTGGGAGGCGCAAGAATTATCAATTTGTCGTCAAACGCTCTAACAGCCCCCACAACGCCTTTAGATGTATCTTCATCTTCTGCAGCCGTATTGTACAGTGCCCCATGAGGCTTCACATGCTGCAGACTGACACCAGCCGCCTTCGCAAAACCTTGAAGCGCACCTATCTGATACATTGTGCAATTCATGACTTCTTCAGAACTCAGCTGCATTTCTCGCCTTCCGAAGCCTGAGAGGTCCGGATAGCCCGGATGAGCCCCGACGGCAACTCTGTGCTTTTTCGCCAAGTTAACTGTTTGCGCCATTGTCATCGGGTCGCCAGCATGAAATCCACACGCTATATTTGCCGAAGTTATGTGTGGCATTATTCCCGCATCGTTTCCAACCCTGAATGCTCCGTAACCCTCGCCTAAATCACAGTTTATGTCAATTTGAAGTTTCAAACAATCTCCCAAATAAAAGATTGTCTAAGACTAAAAAATGTATTCTCCTGTCTTCTGGGACAATTGACGCGGAAGCATCGACCCCAGCAAGGCTGAAAGATCTCTGACTCTTTGTCTTTGGCTCCGCCAATGCACATGAAACCTCTTTGCAGAGTCAGTCGTTCAAATCAGGGTTCTGTTAAGTCTCAGGGTGACTCTTCTCCTGTTAACTGTCGGGTGATACCACCATGGAATCCATGAGCACGCGCTGACATTTCAGATACTCTTTTATCGTGTGCACGTACAGAGTTACATAGTTATAGCAACAGACACGGGTATTTGCGGTTGGGTGGATTATGGTTGGCGATTTCTTTCTGGGGTTTACAGGTCATGCACATACAAGGAACGATTTGGAAGCCGATCCGGTCAAGGATGTGCAACTGAGAAAAGAGAATAGCATTGAGGAAGTTCAAAGATTGACCGAAGCGGTTCTGGACAAGCTTGGGAAGGACATTTCTGACGCTGGGCGCGGCTTGGAAGATGTGAAGTTGCTGGTTCTCTACCTGAGTTATAGGGGCGAAACTGAAGAAAAGGACAGACTCATCAGTGAGAGCGTTTTGAGAGTCATAGAGAAAAGGTTCAGAGGAAAGACTGTGGCCGAACAGCTTCGCCTGATTGGCCATACGACGGCTGGCGAGATAGAAAATGAGGACCTTGAGTTGAAAGATGTCTCAGGGATTGGCTACAACGGCCTGTCTCTTCTGGCCCTAGTTACCAATCTCCCTGTTGGAATCGGGCGAACATGGGGGGTCGAAACGGAAAAAGAAGCTGTGGAAAATGGCAGTGAAATGGCTCATGACGCTTGGGTTGACTTCAGTCAAAGCACAGAGTCGAAAGAGCATCTTCAAAAAAGCAAGACTCTTCTCGTACTGGCAAAGGGACCAATGATTGGGAAAATTGGGTATGAGTATTTCCTGACTGAGGGCATTGCAGACTTTGTGAGAAGTGCCCGTGAAGCGCGAATAGCAAATGTGTTAGGAGGATGTAGCGGTGATGGCATCATCGGTCAGCACATGCATCAGTTTTATGGCAGGATCGGCAGACAATCAGAACTGAAAGTTCTTGATAATGACGCTGTGTGCGCCTTGATCCCTAGCATTGTTGAGCCCTCATTTGGTCTTGACGTGTCACCGGTCAGAAGGATTGGAGGGTCATATGTCTTTCACTTTGACCCTGATGCAGAACCGAAGTTCAAGTACCTGAAGCGGATAGGGGATAAGGATCCTCGGGAGGTACATGCCAGAACAATATACGAAAACGAAGCTCAAATATCTCACGAAAGAGGGTTGCCCGCAATCAGTGAAAAAGAGTTCTTCCAACAGATTTCCGAGATTGATGGAATCCCTTTGAATCTGACTCTGGCTAAGTATGCTTTTGCTTTTCCTTTTGGAAACTATGCCCCGGCAAGCCTTATACGCGTGCATGGACAGACTGTGGAACTTCTTCAGCCTATTAGAAGCCATGACCCTTCTATACCTGGCTATGTCGTCGTGGTTGATCATGAGAAGGTCCAAAAGGGGGCACGGAACGTGTTCAACATGCTTAGGGAGAATCGAGGCTTCAGGGAGAGAGACACTACACTCATAGTGACTTGTGTTTCTCGGAGACTGGCGGAGATGATTGCTGGATGCAACTCGAATACAGAGTGTCAGATTTTCAAGGAGGCGCTTTCTTCAACGCAAGTGATGGGGTTTATCGCCTATGGTGAGTTGTCTTTTACGCATCTCTTGCAAGAACCTTTTGTTTACAACTTCAGTTGTTGGGGAATGACACTTCGCTCTCTGGAGGATGGAAGACAAGGCAAGCGTGGAAAGTCGGCGGGCACAGCGTTGGAAAGAAAGAGACTCGTTCAGGAACAAAAGGATGTCGGTGTTGAAGAGGGCGTGAAACGTTGCCGCAGCGGATACGCTGATCTTGACAGGTTGTTGTGCGGTGGAATACCTGAAAACTGTGCGGTCGCGTTGACTGCGCCTTCATGCGACGAAAGGGAGCTGCTGGTGAAATGTTTTCTTGAGGCTGGAGCGAGAAAAGGAGAACTCACATTCTTTCTCACCGTTGACCCGAGTAATGCAAAATCGTTGGTAGAGGAGTGTCAATCTAACTTCTACCTCTTCGTGTGTAATCCCCAGGCAGACGCAGTCGTCAAAAGCTCAGCCAACGTGTTCAAGTTGAAGGGAGTGGAAAACCTCACCGACATCGGCATCGCCTTGACTTCGGCCATCCGCAAACTAGACCCTTCGCAAAAGAGCCCAAGAAGAATCTGCATAGACCTAATCTCAGATATTCTGCTACAACACCACGCAGTCCAAACTAGAAGATGGTTGACAGGACTCATTACAGAATTGAAGTCAACTGGATTCACCACTCTGGCGGTAGTGGATCCTCAGATGCACCCTTCAGAGGAGCTTCACGCAATTCTAGGGCTGTTCGAAGGCGAGATCAGCGTTTACGAGAAAGAAACTGGAAGAGGTTTGAGAAAATGCTTGAAGATCAAGAAAATGAGCAACCACAAATACCTTGAAGAAGAGCTGTTTCTGAGCAAAGTTCGGAAGGTCTGAATCAGTCAAGCAATCTTCTTTATTATGGCTAGTGCGCGCGACTAATCTAGCATGTTTACCTTTTGAAAAAGCTTATCTCAAAGCTTCATACAAATGGATGTCAATTGAAGATGCGGATAATGCCCGAGACAGGCGTGATTTTAGAGATTGATCATCCACATTTCGTCATCAGGCTTGATGAAGATTTGCTAAAAATAGATGTGAAGGGAAGCTTCAAAGACGAAGTTGAGGAAGCACTTGAAAACACCCCGATTCTCAAAGAAACAATAGGCGGCATCTTTGGCTTGTTTGCCCCGCTGCACGTTCGCCTAAGCGACATGGACTCGGCGCGAATAGAAGAGACAGGAAAAGTGAAAATAGTCCTTCCGCGCCGCAGAGATATAACCATTTCAATCGAAGCGAAAGAGGCAAAAAGGCTTGTAGACAAGCTGAATGAGTTGATACCAGCAGCAAAGCAAAGAGAATTAGAGCGTATCGTTACAGAGAACAAGCTCCAGAAAGTTGCAAAAGAGGAAATCGAAGGGCTAAAACAATGGCAATGCTCGCGAGCGCGAAACTCCCAGGGTTGATGGAAGAAGAGAAAGAAGCAGAAAAGGAAGTAGTTTCCCCCGGAGCAAGCTCCGGGGCTCTATGGTGTTGCTTCTTGTTGTTCTTCTCGTATGTATTTTCTGACGGCGTCGAGGTTTAGTCCGCCTACCGTGTTAACGCAGTATCCGCCTGCCC
>JBEKXL010000002.1:0-229929 GCA_049512075.1 Bathyarchaeia archaeon
TTTCGTAACACACGCTCAGTATAAAGGCTTAAGTGGGGGAATTCACCGCCCGGGGCAAGCCCCGGGGTTCTCTTCCCCCACACCCTTGAAATAGAAAAGAAAAGTGAAGAAGAAAACACGGACTGAAGCACGCGCTTTTATTGTGGTCTTAAAGGTGTCTTGACACACAGTTTTTGAAGATTCGTCGGACCTGACCACATTGAGCAGTGTCCTTACTGCCGAAAATTCATGACCGCTGAACAAGCCCAAGTGCATAATTGTGAAGCAGCCCCATTTTCAGGTATAAGAGAAATTCCCATGCTCTATTGTTATGAAGTTCCAGTGAAACTAGCGCGCTGCTTTGTCCCTAAATTACAGACGGCAAGGTCTAGGCTTTTTTTAACTTAACGGTTTTTTGATGTTCAAAACGTTTCGCAAGGCCAAAAGAATTGGAACGCCAACGATGAGGGTGATTAACACAACAAGGGCATCTTCAATGAAAGAGTCAATTCCACCGCCCACGAACACAACTGCGGTAGCCGCTGGAGATAAGCCCAGAACACTGCTGTAGAGCCCGGCTGGTATGAACAGAAAAACTCGGGTTAGACCGTCCGTGGCGACTGTTGTGAAAGACACGATGACTAGGGATACGGGGAGAAGGTTCACGTTCTCGCTGAACAGGTTTTTACTCAACTTACCTGCAGGATACACTAAACAAACAGCAGCAATGGTGTCCAGCATAGGCCAAAGCGGAAGCGACTGGCCCAAGGGACTGATGAAGTATGCGGCAAGCATGACGGCGTAAAGAGCTACGACCGGCTGCCACTTGCCTCTTGTCAAGAAACCTGCAGTCATTACACTCAACGGCTCTGCAATTATCCCGAACATCCACAAGGGACTGGGAAGCACCACTCTGCCTATGGTACTGCCGATCAAAGCGGCCATGAACCCCGTCCAAGGACCCAGAACCATCCCCTCGATAGGCGATAAATAGATAGCCCAATTTCGCCATAAAAACGCGGGCGAAATCAAATACAACGTGGCATGAAAAGCCGCAAAAACCCCAGTGAACGCCACAGCTTTCGCCGACAAGCGCTTCATATTTCAATCGAACGTAATTTTCTACATCAGCTAATATGCATTATGGGTTGCAATAGCTTAGCGCCAGACGAACCCACCTCCTAGGCTTGGACGTAAGCCACAAAATACGAGACCCCACGTACCAAAATAAGCATTAACTAATTTAGGGACAAGCCAGCGCGCCAATTCAGGGTTCTGGTTTATCATCGGGTAGCGCGCGCAAACGTGCTTACCAAAAGAAAAATCATTATTCAGCGCACGCGCTAAATATATTAATCAGCGAGTATTCATAGTTAAATGAGAGGTGTCACAAGTGGTAACCAAAAAGGTCGCGCTATCCATAATCTATATCGCCGCGTGGCTCTGCATATTATTCACATTCATACTTCCATTGGCGGTTGGCGTCGCTTCCCTTCCATTTATCCCCATTGAACCAGGAGGCTTTACAGGCCTCACCCAGTGGCAATATGTTGGCGTTATACTATTCTTTGCCCCTGGTGGTTTTCCGACATTGATAATCGCCGTGTTTTTTGCAATTGCCAACTTCGGAGATTAGCCTTTCCTAGAGCGCGCTAAGTTCATCACCCGACTTGTAACAGGGAGACCAGTCACCCGATAATGAACCAGAACCCAATTCAGCAATTCTTAATAGATAGATGCCCAACTTTCATAACACTCCGGAGAGTTTAGCGATAATGGCAAAGTTCAAAGTAATCGTTTCAGATCCTGAAGCTGGAACGTCCAAAGCGGTGGAGCTTGAAGAGGCACGTGCTGCTCCGCTCATCGGAAGGAGAATAGGCGAAGTGATAGACGGTTCAATAATCGAACTGCCAGGGCACAAAGCCCAAATCATGGGAGGCTCAGACAAGGACGGATTCCCCATGAGACCTAGCGTCCACGGCGGCGTCCGCCGAAGAATCGTCCTAAGCGGAGGAGTTGGGTTCAACCCGACCAATGAGGGAGCCAGACAACGCAAAACAATCCGTGGCAACGTTATAACGGAAGAAATCGTTCAGATAAACATGAAAATCACGGAAAAACCAAAACAGACTAAGGAAACCAAGAAACCAAAAGAAAAGAAAGAAGAAAAAGCAGCGCCTCAGAAAGAAGACCAGCCCACAAAGCCAGCCACAGCCCAGCAGCAACCCGGCGCCACCCCAAAAAGTTAACATCTGGACGCAATAATTATCATTCGAAAAGCTTTTTTCACACGGTTCAACATTTATGATAAAAAGACAAGAAGAGATTAAGCTCAAGATTAAAATAAAAGTTTGCATTTAATAACTATTTGTAGAATGAGTCCAAGAGCGTAGGGCTTTCAATTTCCTTTCTCCTCTACGCTCTTGGTTTCATTCTCTCCAATGTTTGCACGCGCTTTTCACCTTGGAATCACGAAGATTTATCTGCGCCACTCGGGGAGGTTTCCATGCAATCTTGATGATTGCGCCTTGTTTTACACTTTCTGGCGTAAAGCTGCTTCCTACTGTTTGAACAAACTCTCTATCCCCATGTTTATGTTGTGTAACATTTATTAACTCGCACATTTTATTCCTTCAACAATTCATAAACATTTATGGGAAAAACAGACAATGAGCAGCGAAAAATCCACGGTCCTACTGCGCCAACCCGAAATCAACATCGGAACCATGGGCCACGTTGACCATGGCAAAACAACACTAGTGCAAGCTCTAACAGGCATCTGGGCCTCAAGACACAGCGAGGAACTCAAAAGAGGCATAACAATCAAGCTGGGCTACGCCGACATGCCAGTATACAAATGCCCAAAGTGCGAACCGCCCAAAAACTACACGACAAAACCGGTCTGCCCCGCCTGCAGCTCCAAAGCAGTTTTCGAAAGAGCAGTCAGCTTCGTCGACGCGCCAGGACACGAAGCCCTCATGGCTACCATGCTTTCGGGAGCAGCAATCATGGACGGAGCCATACTCGTCATAGCCGCAGACGAACCATGCCCCCAACCGCAAACAAGAGAACACCTAGCCGCGGCCAACGTAATCGGCATAAAAAACATCATCATCGTCCAGAACAAAATCGACATCGTCGACGAGAAAAGAGCACACCAAAGCTACACTGAAATCAAAAACTTCGTCAAAGGAACAGTCGCCGAAAACGCCCCGATAATACCAATCTCAGCACAGAGAGGAATAAACATAGACATCCTCCTCCAAGCCATGGAAGAACTCATGCCAACACCCAAAAGAGACGAGACAAAACCTCCATTCATGTACGTCGTCCGCTCATTCGACATAAACAAGCCAGGCACCACCATCGACAAACTCGAAGGCGGAATTGTCGGAGGCACGATACTCGAAGGCAAACTCAAAATAGGAGACGAACTCGAAATCCGCCCCGGCATAGCAGCCGAAGGAAAAAACACGTACACGCCGCTACACAGCGAAATCGTCAGTCTACAAGCCGGAGGAAAAAAAGTCGAAGAAGCCCACTGCGGAGGCCTAGTAGGCATAGGCACGCTCCTAGACCCTTCATACTCAAAAGCAGACGGACTAACAGGAAACATCGCAGGAAAAACAGACATGCTCCCACCGAACCTCACAGAACTGACCCTAGAAACACAAATCCTCGACCGCGCCGTCGGAACAAAAGAACTCATGAAAATAGAAGAAGTAACCATGAACGAAACCCTACTCCTGCACGTAGGCGCAGCCATAACCGTTGGAAAAGTAGCCTCAATAAGAAAAGACACCGTACTAATCAAACTCACCCGCCCAGTCTGCGCACAAACCGCCTCAAGAGTCGCACTGAGCAGAAAAATCGCAGGCAGATGGAGACTCATAGGCTACGGAACGATACACTAGCATGACAATGAAATCCGAACCAGCCAGAAAAACCATAAGAGTAATTCTAGACTCAAACGCACTGTTCGTTCCAATCCAGCTTAAGATAGACATTTTCCAAGAGTTGAAAACACTGCTTAACAGAAACTTTGAGCTTGTACTTCTCAAACCGATTCAACAAGAGTTAGAAAGACTCGTGAAGGAAGGCTCTCCGCAAACGCGGAAGAAAGCGTTATATGCTCTGAAGCTTGCTGAAAAATGTAGGATAGTCGACGTGAAAGAAGACGCAGCTTCTCCGGACGACATAATCTTTCAAACTGCCAGCAGATGGAGCTGTCCAGTTTTCACCAACGACAGCGAGCTCAGAGAGAAGCTAAGAAATATAAATGTGCCAGTCATTTATGTGAGGCAAAAGTCACGTCTAGAAATTGACGGGAGGCTATAACCCCTGTTTAAACTTATAACCTTAGAAGATACAATTCGAATTCCGCCTGAAACATTCGGCAACCCGCTTGAAGCGGTTGGCCATCAACAAGTCAAAGCAAAATACGAAGGAAACGTCGACGAAGAACTGGGCTACGTCATCGCTGTAATCGACGTAAAAGTCAGCCCCATAGGAAAAATAATCCCAGGCGACGGCGCCACTTTTCACAAAGTCAACTTTTCACTGTTAACATTCTACCCCAAGATTCAAGAAGTCGTGGAAGGCGAAGTCGTGGAAATCGCTGATTTCGGCGCTTTCGTCCGCATCGGGCCCATCGACGCCCTGCTTCACGTTTCCCAGCTAATGGATGACTTCATCTCATACGACGAGAAACAAGGCGTCCTACTGGGCAAAGAGTCACGACGAAAACTCATGAGCGGCGACCAAGTTCGAGTCCGCATTACGGCAGTTTCACTCGGCAAAGCAGGAAGCTCCGGAAAAATAGGCGTAACAGCCAGACAGCCCTTCCTAGGCAAACTGGATTGGATAGAATACGAACTGCAGAAAATCAAAGAGGCAACGGAGAAGAAGCCCGCACAGAAGCAGGAAGCAACAGCCCCGAAGAAAGGTGAAACCAAATGAGCGAAAAAGCCTGTGCCACCTGCCACTCTCTCACGAAAGAAAACATTTGCCCAAAATGTAGAACAGCAACCCTAAGCGACGATTACGGTGGGCTGGTGATAGTTTTCGACCCGGGGAACTCGGCAATTGCAAAAGCCATGGGGATCAAAGATAAAGGACGCTACGCGTTAAAGGTTAGATAAGATGCCCATTAAATACAACTTGACGCCGGGACTGCGCGTAAAACTCAAGCAACCGCTGGGCACACTCATTCGAGGCTCATTCACTGAAACAACAAAGAGATTCAGTGAGATGGTGAACAAGGAGCAGCCATCCAGCATAATCGCCGTCGGAGACACTGTCTCAAAAAACCTCGCCAAGAACCATATTCTTGCGAAATTGTCAATAATAGACAACAAATGTATGAGAAAGAACGTATCACCGACACCGCTTGCGACTGAAAAAACCTTCCACGTCAAAAACCCGCAAGGAACGATAACGGAAGAAGCGATCGCAGCAGTTCAGGAAGCTTTGCAGAGCAGTCAGCATACCAAGATAGTTGTTGAAGGCGAAGAAGACTTGCTGACGCTAATCGCCATCATGAATGCACCGCAAGACTCGTTCGTCCTGTACGGTCAACCGCACGAAGGAATCGTCGTCGTCAAAGTCACACAGGGCAAGAAGACAGAGATATCAGAACTCCTCAAAGCCATGGAAAAAGGTTCGAAAAACTAAATAAGAAGGCATCGCATCAAGTCAACACCGCACGAGGAAAACTCATGGAAATCAAGATAATATCACAGAAGGAAAACCCGCTGCTGAAAAGGAAGGAAGTGCAATTTGATGTGGAACACGACACGGGAAGCACGCCGCCCAGACTGGAAGTGAGAAGAGCAGTGGCCACTGCCCTGAAATCGAATGTTGATTTGGTTTTCATAAAAAAATTCGAGACAAAGACGGGCACACACACGGCGGCAGGAACCGCAAACCTTTACGAATCCGTTGAACAAGCAAAACTCATTGAACCTGAATACATCGTGAAAAGGAACATACCGCCTGAAAAGCCCAAAGAAGAAGCAAAGGAGCAGAAGTAAACCATGTCCAAGAAAGCCGAAAAGAAAGAAGCGCCAAAGAAAGAGGAACCGAAGAAGGGAGAAGAGTCCAAGAAAGGAGAAGCGCCAAAGAAGGAGACTAAGAAGGCAGCAGTAGAAGCGCCCGTGCAAGCGCCGAAAGAAGAGGCAAAGCCGGCGAAGGCTGAAAAGGCACCGAAATCCGAGAAAAAGAAGAAAGAAGAGAAGGGTGTTTTCAAGCTGTACAAGGTTGAGAACGACAAGGTTACGAGGCTTCGTCCCACATGCGAACGCTGTGGACCGGGCTACTTCATGGCGGATCATGGCAACAGGTACACGTGTGGACACTGTGGGTTTACAAAGTACAAGCCTGCCAAGGAATGAACAGCTTTAAATCAACCGACGGCTTGAATGTTTTCCGCTGATGAATAAGATGATCCGCGTAAACGTTTCCATATCGAATGTTTCTGCAGAACGTTTTCTGGACTTTAGAAAACCCATGCCTCCCGTACAGATAAACACCAACCTTAACCTGACAGGCATGGAGAAGAAGCCAGACGATTCACTTGAAGTCCCCTTCGTGCTCACAATTAACTACAACCCTTCAGTGGCACAGATAAACCTGAAAGGAAAGGCCTACGTGATAGGCGACAAGGGCGAAGTTGACAAAATATACAAGGAGTACGAAGACAAGAAACCTCCTCCGCCAATCATAGTACAATCGGTGTCAAACGTCGCGTTCATCGAATCCGTGTTAATTTCCAGAACGCTAAACATTCCGCCGCCTATCCCACTGCCACAGATACCTGAAACCAAACCAACCGAAAAACCGTCTGGCAGAGACTACAGCGCTTGATCGAACAGAAGGATAAGAGATTAGGTTATTTCAGCGGCACGTACATTGAAGAACGCGAGGCTCCGATGCCCGGGGTTCCATGCCTGACAGGCTTGTTCGTGACCGCGAACTCCCCCAAGCAGTGTCCAATCATGTCCGGCTTTATCTCCACCTGAACGAATTCCTTTCCGTTATGCACGTGTATCGCCATGCCCACCATTTCAGGGAGGATAATCATGTTTCTAACGTGTGTCTTGACGGTTGGGCTACCTCCCTTTCTGAGTTCTTCCACCGACCTCCTCACTTTTTCAAGAAGTATTCGCTGTTCCGGCTGCAGGCCGCGATGCAGGCTTCTCCTCTGCCTTGAAGGGAGCAGATTGATGAACTCGTCCATTGACATACTTTGCAACTGATTGAGCGTCAACCCGCGATACATGAATTCTTTCGGCATTCTTCTTCGCCTGATCCGTAGTTCTTAATGCTATAAACCTTCTGCTTGTCTACTCATCTTTTCTTTATCACGTGCACTCTTTGCTTTCCTTCCCGTTCCTCTAGCCGCAATCAGCCCGACCTTCTGGCCTGGTGGAGCACCGTGAGAGGTTGTGGTCACTTTCCGCGCGCTTCTCTTGCTACTGCCGTAAGGATGCACAGCAGCAACCATTTTTCTACCGCTCGTCCTCGGATACTTGCGCCCTCGTGCCCTCATTAAATGGAATTTTGCACCAGCCTTCAGAAAAGGTTTATCTGTCCTGCCAGACGCCGAAACTATGCCAATTGTCGCTCTACAGTGGTCAGCAATGTATTTTGCTCTTCCAGACGGAAGCTTCACCATAGTTCCCTTCGGAGTATGGTTCACCACCGTTGCGTATGCTCCTGAAGATCGCGAGAGTTTGCCACCGTCTCCCGGGCGCAGTTCAATGTTGCATATCATGGTGCCCTCCGGCACTTTTCCAACCGGAAGGATGTTGCCAACGTCAACAGGGGCTCTTCCGCCAATCTGGATTTGTAAGCCTGTGTAAACCCCTTCAGGAACGACGGTGTAACATGTTTCGCCGTTCTCGAACCTTATTAGAGCAAGAGGTGCGCCCCTTCCCGGATCATGCACAAGCTCTTCAATCACGCCTTTGATTGCTACTTCAAAGTTTTCCTTCGGCCCGATTTTTGAAGGATATCTCGCCGGAGCAACTCTCTTGTGAGTTGAAGCGCGGAACGTGGGACCGCCGCGCCCGCGTCTTTGAACACGAATTCTCTTTCCCATCAGTCAACCCGCCATGCAAGGTTAGAGTATTCCAAGCTTAATCGCCACGTCAGCCGCTCGGTAGTCTGGGTGAAGCTTAACGAAGGCCTTCTTTTCTCCAGTTGGAGTTACCTGAGTATTGACGCTTTCAACCTTCACTTCGTACAGTTCTTCAACAGCCCTTTTGACATCGGCTTTATTCGCTTTCAAATTGACTGCGAAGGTCAGCTTGTTCTCTTTCTCAACCATCAGACTCGCCGACTCAGTCATCAATGGGTAGAGCACAACTTCATACGGATCCATTATTTCTGTTCTCCTTTACCGTAAAGCTCGCCCAATCTTTCAATCGCACTGCTCGTCCACACTGTTAACCTTCCAGGATGCGTGCCCGGGGCAAGCAGTTCAACGTTCAGATCAGCAACCGTCACAACGTCCACACCAGGGACGTTCCTTGCGGCCTCAACTATCCCCTTGTTCTCAGCCACCACCACGAGAGGTCCGACAGTTCTCTTCATTTTCCTCCCTCTGCTCTTGCCTCTTCCAGCACGGACTCTCGTGCCCTCCCTTGCCCTGAAGATATCGGACAAGATGCCTAAGTGTATCAGAGCTTCCTCTGCTTCCTTGGTCTTGGTGAGACTCTCAAAATCGCTGGTCACCACCAACGGGATCTCTGCGACATCCTCAACGTGGTGACCCCGTGAAGCAACAACCTCTTTCGACGCTGTTGCAGCTATCGCCGAAAACAAAGCCAACCGCTTTTCCTTTTTCGGGATCTTCTTGATAATGTTCTTCTCTGAGAGCGGCGGATGACCTTGCCTCCCGCCGACGGTTCCCGGAGCGAAAGCTGCCTCTCCCCCTGGCCCTTTGCGTCGTGGAAGGCGAGCGATGCCCCCACCCGTGCCGCGTGATTCTGCCGAGGTTCTTTTCCCAGCCATAGGGTCCCTGCCCTGCCGTTGGATCCTGTTCGACTGCAAAGCCAGAACGGCTCGTTTTATGACGTCAGGCCTCAACGGCGTTGCAAAAACCGGCGGAAGCTCAACTTTTCCGGCTGCTTTTCCTTCGAGATTCAGAACCTTCGCCACTCTTTTCACCATCAGCTCTCACCGTTCATCTTCCTTGTGGCGACTCGAGTGAAACGTGAGTGATTTGCGGCGGTTCTTCAGCGACGTTTCTCGGTGGGCGAGCCGGAAAGCGCAGTCGTATCGGACGTTTCTCAGTGCCCGCTATGCTTCCCGCAAGTATAATGTACGATCCGCGCACAAAGCCGTACCTTAGAAAACCGCCCTTCGGCGTTACCTCTTTTCCGTCCTTGCCAATCTTGAGGATGCGCTTGTTGTACTCCGTTCTCTGGTGATAACCCATCTGTCCAGCTCTTGCGACACTGTACATCACGTGGTGCGGGTTCCATGGGCCAAGCGTTGCAACGCCTCTTTTGGTTTTTCTTCCCTTTGCCTGAAGTATCGTGACGCCCCAACGCTTCACCGGACCCTGCCAGCCTTTCCCAGTGGACACTGAAGCCACGTCCACGTATTGGCCTTCCTTGAAGATCTCCGCAGTGGTAACAGTCTTGCCCATAAGGTTCTTCGCAAACTCGAACTGCTGCTGAACCGTTCCTCCGCACAACTCGATCTCCGCGATGTCAGGTTTCTTCCTTGAAAGACTAGTCTCCTGTGGCTGAGTGACGGCGACAACGCGGATCTTCGCCACTTTGGCCAAGTTTTGTTCAATCCTCTTCAACCCTTCCTCAGCCTTGAAGTTCTCCGGCAACGTGAACACCCGTTCGAGACTTTCAGGCGGATCTTTAATCCATGCTTCGGTGAGAGTGCGCAAACCGTCAACGTTTCGGGTGTACGCTCTTATGGCGCATATGAGGATTGGCGGCGTTTCCAGAACCGTGGCCGCGCGAATGACTTCCTTTCCAAAGTCGGGTGAACGCTTCCTGTCCTCTATCGCGAACACATGAGTCATTCCGGCCTTGTAGGCCATGAAACCCAGAAGTCTCGGCGTCTCCGCCTCTATCACCGGCCAAAAGTTTATTCTAGCCAATAAATGCTCAGCGCGTTTCCTAGGCAAATAGGCAAGCGAACCATGTCTTGGAGCGTGCGTTTTCCTGTGGCCCATTGGTTTCCCGGCTTCGTGTCTTCTGGGAATGAGAACAACAAATCATTAATGCTACCTCAAAAGGCAGCATTTAGCTTGATGTTTCACCCGTTTTTTTATGTGCTTTAACACAGAAGACGGGAAAGTATTTATGTCTTTTTCGGTCTTCGTCTGCTCTTCTCTTGGCGAAAGCTGTTTCTCATGTTAGCAGGCCTATGGCACATTTTGTCCGAAGTGAACTGCAATAGTGACCAAATCTGTGAGACCTATGTTGTCCCAAGGTGCAGCCAAGTTTGCGTTGTCATTCCACCGAGGTTCATCAGGGTGCGACCCATAAGCAGACACCACAAGCACAAGGTCTTGAACTCCGACTTTGCCATCACAATCGACATCGCCAGGCAGGGCAGAGACTCTCACAATGACGCTCCCTCAAATGGCGCATTTGCTTCTCCGTCATTGAGCTGGCCTGAAACAGTCAGCATCTACGCCACAAACTGTCAATCCCAAGAAAAAGAAATACTGCCTCTTTGCTCTTCCTCATACTATATTACAGAAAATCAGTCAGCATGTCGTTTCTTTGAAATGTCGGCTTTGAAGGCTGAAACACGGTCTTCTTGTTCTTCACGTTCAATCTGCTCAAGAGCAGCCTGCATGAGCCGCCTCATTCTGCGGTTCTCGATTCGTTTCAGGATTTCCTCGCGAGTCAGGTATCGAGATTGTGAGTGAGTGCCTGAAACGCCGTCGAACCATTCTCCGCCCAAGTCCAGTTTTCGCTCTGCAATCATCACCCGCGAATCAGCGTTCTCTCGACTTGTCTTTTCGTGATAGTCATCAACATTTTTCACACCAACCAGAATGCCTCGCGTATCATAAACTTCAATCGAACGCAAACTCCTCTTGGGGCGTATTATATGGAACGAAGTTTCGAAGCCACATTCTGGACAATAGAACCGTATGTTCTCAAACTTCTTGTCGTGTCTGAGTCTGAAAGTTTTTTCACTGCATCGTGGGCAGCCAGAATGTGCACATTCAGCCAATGCTGGATTGTTAACACTTGCCCATCTCAAGTATTGAGCTTCAGGCGAGTTGTCATTCTCAATGTTCTGGAATTCAATCCAGCTGTGTTTCCGACTCCTCCCTCGCTTATGCGCAGTCACCTATGCTCACCAACCTTTACTCAACATTTCAGACGCCGAGATTCTACCCCGCACACTTTCTATTAGCCAACATCAACTTGAACATGAGCTAATTCAGGATATAAACTCTATTCGAATTCACATAGTACGCTAGCACAATTCCTACTTCAACTGAGCAAGATTGCCGCGCTCCATTATGGGGGGACTCGGATAATTGTTAAATTCTGGCATGCCTACGCTTCTCAGGGTCTGGCATGTGTGACAATGCGTCTGAAGTTGGAAACGCTCTGTACAGTTCGGGCTGCTTGAAGTTTGGCAGTTTTCGCATCAAGTCCGGGGCTCTCAGTCCCTACTACATTGACCTGGCATGTCTGCTTTCCTCTCCTGAAGATCTTTGCACCGTCATGGACATCGCCGCGAACAGCATAAAGCGAGTTGCAGCTTCAACCAGAATAGACAAGCTTGCCTCGATTGAGCTGAAAGGCGCCCTGTTATTGGCGAGCATCGGCTGCCGGACAGGTTTACCGTGCACCGTGGTCAGGAAAGATGAGAAGACGTATGGAGCAACTGGAAGAATTGCAGGGGCAGAAGTCGCAAAAGACGAGCACGTACTATTCTTTGACGATGTAGTTAGCGAGGGACTGTCCAAACTGGAGGGAATCAAGCCTCTCGAACAGTTGGGGGCCAAAGTCGAAAACATCATGGTTGTCGTCGACAGAGAACAAGGCGGGAGAGAAAACCTTGAAAACGCAGGCTACAAAGTCCATGCTCTTGCAAGGATATCCGAAATCGTCAACTCTCTTCTCAAGAGCAAGCACATTTCAAAGGAACAGGCGGACGCCGTTTTATACTATGTCAAAAACCGTGACTAGACCCTGCCCTTCCCGCTAGCCTTAGCCACGCGGTATTCTCTCCAACACTTTCTGGGCGGATTCCATAGGCGAATACTTCGTCGTGTCCAATGCTATTTCAGGATTTGAAGGCGGCTCGTACGGTTGCCCCACTCCTGGCACGGTCGGCGCCTTGCCCTCTCCAGCCCGCTCATAAATCCGCCTCGGCGCGTGGTAGGTTCCAGCCCTCCCGGCTTCGCGTTGCATGCAGGCCTCTAATGGACAGTCCAGATAGACCTCAATGAACGATGAGATTCTCTTCCTAGAGTTCTCGCGGTAACGCCTCAGATTGCCAGTCGCGTCGATCACCACGTTGACACCGTTCTGCGTCAGAAGCTCAGCGATGTACACCAGCGTCGCATAGACCGAGTCCCGCTCTTCAAGCGAATACGACGGCTTCGGAGTTAGAACCCTGCGCAGAGCGTCTGAAGACAACAGCTGAGCGTGCACGCCATCTTTCTCTAGAAGCTCAAGCAAGGCCCTTGAAACAGTGGATTTGCCGCTACCAGGCAGGCCGGTAATCCAGACACACCAACCAGTCTTCGTCCTTGGGACCATCCTGCTGAAAGGCTTTAACCCTACTTTACTCGCGAATTCATTTAAATAATCGTGGGTTTCGATTCCGAAAAGATGGCCTTTGCACGCACAGTCTGATGAGCCGAAGCCGCTTATCGGAGTGGCCACTTCACAAAGTCTCTCTGCAACTCTGCACTCTTCAAGCTTCCCAGCTTCTTTGCAGAAAACTCTAACGACTTTTGCGTGGCGGTTGCTTAGTAGATAGTCGATGTGCCAATACTTTCGCCTCGTCTTTCTGAGGTGCCGCTTCACTCTTTTTTCCAGGTTGTTCTGGGCTGAACCAACATAAACGTAGAGGCCTTCCTGAAAATCCCTGCCGCCCAGGGCGCCGACGCTTATGCTGATGTCTTTGGCGATCGATATCAGGAGAACGTAGATTCCTTTCATGTCTTTCTATCGTTGTTCTTCTTGTACCATTTTAGAATTTCCTTAACTGCACCGTCAGAGTAGCCTACCTGTCTGAGCTCTTTTTCGAGATCATCAGAAGCTTCAACCTTCAAGCTGGGGCACCATCAAACAAAGAGGTTAGGTGGCAAAGAATATTTATCCTTTAGTACGGCTGCCGATATATCCCCGCCGTCTTGTAAAGCCGTGTGCATCAGCTATGTCAGATAGAACTCCACGTTTTCAAAGTCGAAGCTCTCGGCGTCGAGCACTCTGGCTGCGAACCGTAAAATCTGTTTGCGCACTTTTGTCGGCAATTGCGGATACCAGAGGGGCGACGCTAGAACGAGACTGCGCCAAGCGTAGAAGGGCTGGACCACTTTCAAGATTTCTTTGTCGCCTGTCTTGTCCAGATAGCTCCGCCAGAAGAGCAGGAACAGCCTCTTGAATGGTCCGGTCATCTCCCCGAGGGACTGCGGGGAGTAGAAGAGGTAGTTTATTGTCATAGTGCTCACGTCGTCCGCGGGTTCACCCCACTCGCCCCTGCTACGGTCTAGCACAGTGAAGTCTGAGCCCTGCCGGAACATGACGTTCCATGGGTGAAAGCCTCCATGCACCTGCGACAGCCTGTGAGTCACGTGTTTGAGTCGCCAGCGCCACTCCACGCACGTCTTCTCGAACTTCACAAAGAATCTTTCATCGGCGTACGCTAACCCGCCCGGATAGCTATCCGCCAAACCAAAGATTTCCTCACCGTGCCCCAGCAGATCCCGGACACGCCTAACATAAAGTCCGGGCGAATCCCTCTTCTTAACCGAGTGAATCCCAACAAGATAGTCCGACAAAGCCAAACAGCGCTCCTCGTCTAAGCTGCGAAGGTCGTTAGCGACCCTAATCCTGTCCAAATCAGAGTAGTAGAGCACTCCATCGATGAACTCGGTTACGATGAAGAACTCACAACAATCACCCAACGACCTGAGCGTCTCACAATCACTGGCGAACGAGCCCACATCAACCGAACGCACGTGCAGGGGCAGCCTGTTAAACGTTGAATGTTGCATCAGGAGAACCGCTGCGCGGTCAGCGAAATGGTCATGCCTAAATCCCCCAGGCTGCATCGTCTCCAAAACCACTCGCCTAGCGTCTCCATTGACGGTGAACTCAATCAAGTGGGGGCACGCCATAGCCGAAACCCTTCAATTGCGCCGAGCCCTCAGTTCCACCTATTGGAGCGATTCGAGAAACCTCCACTGACCCCTTGTAAACGTCCGAAAGGTACTGCCGCACACGTTCAACCTTCAACTCCAGCAAGAAACCTCACCAGAACCAAAAAGGTGCCAGACACTGGTTAAAAACATAGCGACAAGTGCCACTGATCCATGAACAAGTCACCGAAGCACACCTGCCAGTTGGACATCAAAAGTCAGAGGCGAATGGGTTCTCCAGATGACGCTGAACATTTAACGAAGTAACATTCGCGTGTCTCGACTCCGGCGACAAACTCTCAAAAAAAAACACCATACGCGCAGCTTTTCACGCCTGCAAACACCTCGACAGCCTTGTCAGACCTGGGCGCCAACCTACACGCCCACCTACTTCAACTTTGTCACACGCACAGCAACATCACAACCGATGTGTGCAAAAAGAAAGGGAACCAACTCTGAAAAAAGGAACTTGCGTCCGTTTCTCCATAAATTGTTACCACGCAACATTACCACGGTTGTTACCAACAAAGACCGGGGGTCGCACAAAACGACATTGCCACAGATTACAGCAATTGATTACATCTGCTGTTGCCGAGAAAGGAGGTGGACCTGGAAAATTACAATGCACATTACATCTGACATTACAAATAAACGGAACTCGTTGGCTCTGAAGGGCGGTCCAGGTCTGTTTTCTTCATGGTTTATTACAATCCACATTACATCGGACATTACAAGCAAAAAGAGGGGGGTCAAAAACACAACATCGCGATCTTGTAATCCAACATAATGTTAGACCTAAACAAACAAAGACGGGGGGCCGACAACACAATAGTGCAACACGTTAGAATTACAGATTGCATCTGACCTCACAAAATAAAGGAGAGAGGTCAACTCAGCGCGCGCTATGTTTTTATAGCGCATGTCAATCGAATGAAATGCCTTCATAATACGCAAAAATCAGGAGTGAGTAAACGTGTCTGCAACGCAAGCTGAAACTACAATGTCTTCGATTATTGTGACGGTCGAGAACCTCTCAAAGGCCTTCGGCAAGTTGAAGGCCGTAGATAACATAAGCTTTGAGGTCAAAATGGGGGAAATTTTCGGTTTCGTTGGCCCCAACGGAGCAGGCAAGACCACCACCATCAACATGCTTACGACCTTGATGAAGCCTTCATCGGGAAACGCGGTGGTCTGCGGCTATGACATATTCAAGGATCCGAACGAGGTGCGAAGAAATGTCGGAGTTGTACCGCAGGAGTACACTGCTGACGAGGACATGACTGGAATTAACAATGTCCTTCTCTGCGCTGATCTCTACGGCATACCAAGAAGTGATTCAAAACCACACGCACAAGAGTTGCTGAAGCTGGTAGAGCTTCAAGACGCTGCAAAGAGGAAGGTGAGCACCTACTCAGGAGGAATGCGCAGGAGACTGGAGCTCGCCTGTGGTTTGATCAATTATCCGAAATTGCTATTCTTGGATGAACCAACGCTCGGTCTCGACGTTCAAACACGCACCGTGGTCTGGAAATACATCAAAATGTTAAAAGATGAATACCGCATGACCCTCTTTCTGACAACTCACTACCTCGAAGAAGCCGACTCACTCTGCGACAGAATAGCCATAATCGATCACGGTCACATCATAAGAATTGGCTCACCTGAAGAGTTGAAGGAAAGCATCGGCGGAGACGTCATCGTGGTCACCCTCAAGGAGACAGAGCCGGACATTTCATCCGATATTGCTAACATCAAATTGGTCAAGAACGTTCAGAAGAACGATAACAACTATCGCATAAAGGTGGAGCTCGGAGAGGAAGCCTCCCCACAAATCACGGATCT
The DNA here is from genome assembly GCA_049512075.1 of Bathyarchaeia archaeon. Classification (GTDB taxonomy): domain Archaea; phylum Thermoproteota; class Bathyarchaeia; order Bathyarchaeales; family Bathycorpusculaceae; genus JBEKCD01. The sequence continues at coordinate 16,193 of JBEKXL010000002.1, forward strand.
AATTCGATCCAAAGGGCTTCACGTGACGAAAGTCTCTTTGACGAAGCCAACCTTGGACGAGGCATATCTGGAATTTACTGGCCGCAGCCTGAGGGAAGAAGAAGCTGACAGGATGCAGATGTTTAGACAACGCGTAACGGTGAGAAGAGCAAGATCGTAAAATGAGGGGGTGAGTATGGAAAAAACCAAACCGATAACAAGCAAGGAAACAGCAAAAGAAGAACAGCCTAAAGAGGTTTCCGCAGAGAAGCAGAGGGTAGTCAGGGCCGCTCCAAAACTGAGCAGGAGTCCCCTGCATGGGTTATGGGCGCTAACGAACAGAGATTTGAGAAAGTGGTACACGAACCCAATCCAGCTACTCACATCGCTAATCCAACCGGTGGTCTGGCTCGCCCTGTTCGGCAAAGCCCTGAACTTTGGAACATTCATTTCGGGATCAGGAGCCACGCTGATCCAGCAAAACGCAATCTTGCAGGGCTTTTTCGGTACAACCAGCTACTTTTCATTCCTAGCTTGCGGAATGCTTGCCTTTGTCGTCCTGTTCACTTCCGCGTTCAGCGGAATGTCGGTCGTGTTTGACCGCAGGTTTGGTTTCCTGAACAAGGCTCTAAGCACGCCTGTGGCGCGCGGAGCTATTGTGATGGGCAAAGTCCTCCAAAGTGTAGGTAGGTCGTTGATTCAATCGGCCATAGTTCTAGTTATCGCAATAATACTCGGAATGGAAACAAGTCATTTCACCGTCGTCGGAATTGCGGGCACATTCGTCATCATTTTCCTGATGGCCACGGGGCTGTCAGCGTTATTCACTATGCTCGCGTTGAGATCAAGTGATTGGCAGACACAAGTGGCTCTCATCAACCTTATCAACCTGCCCCTGCTGTTCGCAAGCAACGCACTCTTCCCAGTAAAGATAATGCCGACTTGGCTTCAAGACATCGTGAAGGTCAACCCGGTCAGTTACGCTAATGATGCGGTGAGACAAATGTTGATAGGCGCGACGGGCATGAGCAGCCTTTGGCTGGACTTTGCAGTCTTGATTGGATTCGCTTTTGTACTATCTGCAATCGGAATCGTCCTCTCTTGGAGACTCCTTTCCAAGTAACCCCAGACCAGGAGCGCACGCTTAACTAGTTTTTGATTTTGACTCTAATTGAGTTAAACCGAGGACCCGAACCCAGAGTCTGTGGATTACTCGACGCCAAACTGTTTAATGGAACACCGTTCTTCCCAGTCAAAGGTCTCGGCGACCACAAGACTCCCTTGGAAACGTTTTCGGTGACAACCGCTTCGACAGTTATCGCTCCCAACTCGTTGAAAAGAGTGACATCATCTCCATTCTTTATCCCAAGCCTGCCCGCATCAACAGGACTGATCCACACAATCTCCGGAATCGGACCATAAACGTCTCTGAACTGGCTGTGGGTCCAACTCGGAAGGGAGCTGTTCAACAGCGTAAACCAGCCATCACTCTCGTCAAGTGGCAGCTGCACCGGTAAGGGACTCGCACCGATTTCAAGGGCTTTTGAAGAGTACAACTCAATCTTCCCCGAGGGCGTCTGATACTCGTTAGCGGGTCGTTTCTTCAGTTTCAGGATCGCCCCCTTGAGTAGGTCATCGAAGCATCCGTTTTCAAAAGCCTCCACCGTGGCCTTTTCAAGGGCTTGCCAAGGATCCTCAAACAGCCAAGACTCCGCGCAACCTAATCTCTCAGCCAGCTGCTGCATGACCCAGATTTCGTGCTTGCACTCTTCAAGCGGCTCAATCGCTTTCATGGATAATCGAGTGTACGAGTGATGGTCTGAGAAGTTCAGATCGGTTTTCTCCAGATAGGTGGCGGCAGGTAGAACAACATCAGCAAGTTTCGCAGTCTCGGTCCAATGCGTTTCATGAACGACTACAAACACGTCTTCCCTTGAAAGACCTGCTCTTACCGCGTTCTGGTTTGGAAGCATTAGAGCAGGGTTGGAGCCTTTGATGAAAACGAACTTGAACTCCCCAGAGTCTAATCTCGAGCCCAAGGAAACCTGCTCAACGACTCTTGACTTTTCACCGCACATCTTGCTTCCGTTGATATAATCCCAATCTACAAATCGACCTTTAGAGTCGCTGTAATGGAAACCACGGTGCTGTCCAAGCAACGCCGGCAGAAGACTCACAGCCCTAGTTGCCTCTGCACCATGGCTCGACTTGTTTAACCCCAACCCAATCTCGAAGGCGACAGGAGGTTTCTCAACGAGCATCTCACATAGCTCCTCAACTCTTTTCCATGTGAGGTTTGTCGCTTCTTCTATGCGCTTCGTCGTCCAGTTCTCTGCTTCTCCCACGAATTCTTGATATCCAGTGGTCCATTTTTCGATGAACTTCTTAGCTATTCTATCGTGTTCAATGAGATATCGGGCTATTCCGTAAGACAGTGCCACATCGCTGCCCGGGCGAGGGTTGATCCAGAGGTCGCAGCTCTCGGAGGTCTCGCTCTTTCTAGGGTCAATAGATACCAACGATGTACCTTTCTCTTTTCTTGCCCTCAGCGCAAGGGCCCAGAGGTGAGGAGAACTGACTCTTGCATTGTTCCCCCAAAACAGGATGGCTCTGCAGTCAAGAACCTCCTCAAATCCGAGACCATATGTAAGCCCGTAGTGGAGTCCGATTCCAGTATGCCCTGATGTGCTGCAGAGAGCGCCGTCCGAAACCGTCACGCCTAATGCGCGCCACAGTCTTTGGGAGTACTGCCAGCTGAGGCATCCTTGGTTCCCAGGATAATCATACAGCAAAACGGATTCATTGCCACAATTCTCTAAAACACTGGCTAGTCTATTGCCAACTAGTTCTAGAGCTTGTGACCAAGAAACTCTCCTAAACTTGTTTCCATCCTTGACGTATGGATAAAGAATACGTTCCTCACTGTACACCCGATAGGGGTCTCCCACCCCTCGCGGACATAGAAATCCCTGAGTTATCAGGCTTTCTCTACTGCCCGTAGCGGATATGATCCGACAGTCCTCAACAAGGGCGTCGACAAAACATGTATCCGGACAATCCCGGTGGCACACAGTCTTTACAACGTTGGTTGTTTTCTTTGGCTTGGTTGACAAATCTGTCTCCTTCTTGAATGGTCACGTTCCCACAGGCAGATAATGGAGATTCATATTAAACTTTGTTGGATCGTCGAAACTTTCGCGCACCAGACAACTTCTGGCGTGTCCCAGGACGAGCGCTACAAGTATGCTGAGCTTGCCAAGAATTCCCAAAAAATCGTTCATATTGAAAAGTGCGACTTAATCTTCACCACAATGAAAGAGCCATCTTTTACCAGCTATCAATAACTCGAAACCCAAATTAGATTGAACCCTGCCAAGAGTGTTGCATGAAGCATACCGGCCAGCAAAGCGACCGACACGAAATACTGTTCGATTGTTCAGCGATAGAACCGGCTATTGGCTACTTGCGGAATGGGACTGATGAGAACCTTGAGCGTCTGGTTTCTATGCAAGGCAGTAAGGTCGCATACAATCATTATCTATGGTCCTCATTCGGTTCAAAATTAACATTCAGAGAGTTCTGGAAGAGAAACTTGGAACGAACCATTTGGAGTAAGCAGCTCGAAACCTCCATAGACGCTGTCAAAGAATACTTGGCCAGTCGGCAAGAAAGTCAATGGCTCAGCGCGGTGTTGGGGTATCTTCCTGAAGGGCATGTTTTCAGGACAACGGTCTATCTTATCACAGGTTACGACAATATCGTTTATGGTGAAGATGTCGCTCTGAACTTGAACTTTAGGCTGTTTCACATTGACCATCGTGAAGTCGTCTACTACTTGGTTCATGAGCTGGCGCACGCAGGTTATTTCAGATACCGCCAAATGCCAGAACTGGCGAAGATGAGGACTCTGGGTGATCTCTTAGATGTCGTTAAATTATTGACACATCTTGAGGGCATGGGCGTCATTAGTCCCATGAAAATGAGGCTCGAAGAGGGTGGTATGCTAGACAATGACTACAAGGTTCTCTTGAATGATGAAGAAAGAAACAGAAGGGTTCGTGAATACTTCAGTGTCCTGTCAAGACTTGAGAGTAGGAGAAGTCAAGAGTTGCGCCAAAAGGATTTTCAGGTGTTTGAGCAAATGAGCGGGAAGACGACGCGACTATGGTACGTAACGGGTTGCCATATGGCACAAAAAATCGAGCAAGAACGCGGAGTAAAAATGTTGCGAAACCTCGTGAAGACAGGTTGGCAAGAATTCTTCGAAACATACAGAAACCTTGAAAATCCGCGGACAATCTAATCACGCCTCCGAGTTTGCTGATATTTGCATCCTTACCACAGCAAAACCGCATTTCAAGAAAAGAAGAAGCACCCGTAAGACACTACTCTGGTGAAAAAGGTTTGCAAGAGAATAGTGCGAGCTCACTAGATTCCGCCCCGAAACAATTCGATGACTTTCTGGTTCCAGCAGGTGTGGCTTGTTGTACTCCTAGCGCGCGGACCACGGGGTTTGCCACTCTTCCTTGAAGAAGATTTCTGAAAGCTCTCTCCTTGGTCTAGGAGCTGGTGTTTCGTTAGGTACGCCGATGGGTAGCAAGGCGACAACCCGCATTCTTGCAGGAATCTTGAGCAGACGCTTCACTGCGTCTTCGTCGAAGGCACCTATCCAGCAAGTGCCGTAGCCCAGGGCGGCGGCTGCTAAGGCCATGTGTTCAAGGGCTATCATCGGGTCTCTTTCATGCCACCTTGCCGACACGTCAGGATCACCCACTGCGGCCACGACGGCAGCAGCGTCACTCAGGAAAGTCTGGTTATTTGCCGCTCCTGCCAGAGTCTTCTTGCGATTTGCATCTCGAACTACTATGAAGCGCCAAGGCTGGCGGTTAGCGGCCGAAGGCGCCAGACGCGCGGCCTCGAAAATCATTTCCAGTCTATCGTCAGGAATTGGTTCCTGCAGGTATTTTCTGATGCTTCTGCGGGTTTTTATGGCTTCAAAAACATCCATCATCTTTTTTCTCCTCCGATGAAATGAACTTTGCACTGGAACTTGTTAGCCTTCGAATACCATGCTTATATGTATTTCTAAAGCAGCCGCGTGATCTGGCACGCCCGCGCTAGCAGGGTCCTATCTCCTGTCTAGTCTACTAGCAGCACTTTCTACAAAAAGAAAAACCAGTGGATGAACGAACGTGCATCTTTCATCAGAAAGGATCATTTTGAAACTCAGGTACAATGCCCGCAAAGCTTGATTCTAGGAGGCAATTCTTATCGTCTTATCGCCGCCATTGCTTTCAGTTGTTTCCTATTCTCCGATATTGCTACTATCTTGACCTGGGTTCTGTATAAACAGTTCTTTGCTGCTTCCTTCGCGTCCTTTCGAGTCTCATAAGTCCCTTTAAGCTCGATCCACGGCAGCGATTCATCAATCCTTATCCATGCGGCGTGCAAGTACTCCACCACTTGACAGAGAAAGAGCATTAGATTCTTAACGATTAAAACTGTTATGAATTTTGGATAATTATCTGAGGTTAAGCTCCGTTTCGGAAACTTATTTAAGTGATGCTGTCCCCCGTCTTAGAGTTTAGGAGAGAGACGAGGGCAGAGCCTAGCTGGGGCCACGTAAGAGTGGTCGGTTGAAGCGGTGCCTATGGATGGACAGGAAAAAAAGAATCCAAGAAGGTGTGCAACGTGAAGCAACTGAACAGTGTGCATGGTTCCACCAGCAACGCTTCACGGCCAGAGGAAATTCTTGAAACGCATCGTAGGTCTGTTGGCAAGTTTTCCATTTTGCACGTTGATTATGGATGCTTTTCAGGGGAGGCTGACGCTTGATGGTTTACCAGACAAATCCGAGCCTGTCCTTCACGTCGTTCAAGGAGACACTGGCTGGACATTTCGCTGGCGTTGGAGGCCTAATTGCAGGTCTCATAGTTGCTTGGCAGCTTGGTGTGTTCCACAGTGTTCCGTGGGCTATCGCCCTCTATCCGACTGTGTTGACGGCTAAAGCCGTGATAAGCGGCACGTTCAGCGGGCGCTTGAACACTGCATTGCACATCGGAACTCTTTCCCCGAGATTCTCTGGAAACATGGGATTTGTAGGTCGAATGTTTCAGCGTATACTGGCCTTGACCTTGGTGACAAGTGTTGTAATGAGCATCGTTTCGACCATCTTAGGGAGCCTGTTCTGGGGGATTACCCCTGCAAACTTTTCAGACGTCTTGACAGTTGTTGTTGCGACGATGAGTCTAGGATTGACTCTCCACTTTTTCACGTTATCTGTCACGTTCACTGCCTTCAAGAAGGGTTTTGACTTGGACAGTGTTGCATATCCAATTGTTGCTACGATTGCAGATGTTTTCATAACAATCTGCTATGCCGTTGCAGTCAATCTCTACTTCAAATTCGGCTACACAGGAAAATACGTCGTTCTCTTAATCGCGATTATTCCCGCAGTCTTGATTCTCTATTCTTTGTCCCGAGGCGTCCATGAGACAGGGTTCTCCAAAACCATTAAGACCTCTATCTTGGCTCTGATGCTTGTGGCGGTAATTGCCAGTGTCACGGGGACGATTTTGCAAGAAATTAACGTTGGTGCAACTCTTTGGACCGGGAGCGGCGCTCTTCATCCCGCTTCGCTTTTTGCTGCTTACCCCGCTCTGATTGAACTGGTGGGCGATGCTGCTCTGGTGATAGGGTCTACTGCTACAACGAGGCTTGTACTCGGATTGCTTGAACCCCACTTTTCTGCCATGAAGAACCACGCCATGCAGATTCTTGGTGCTTGGGCGGCTTCGGCGGTTGCGTTTATCCCCCTTTCGGCGGTATCTCTGTTCCTAACCGGTACATTTGGGCTTCCCGCTTTCTACGTTCTGACTTCCGCGTTGCTTGCGACAAACGCGTTCGCACTTGTCGCCATGACGCTAATATCTTATGCCTTTGCAATATTGACTTTCAAGAAAGGTTTGGACCCTGACCATCTGGTCATTCCGATAGAAAGTGCACTTGCCGGCACCATAACGTCAACGGCTTTGCTTACCGCATTGTTCCTGCTAACCCACTTGGGAGGATAGAATTAAAATATTCCCTACGCTCTAATCTCCTACTCGGAGCGACATTAAGCACATGCCCGCCTTAGAAAAGGTAAGATACAGGCCTGTACCTGTTCGTGATCTCTTCTTAGAAATGAAAAACTTGTCCGAGCTGATGATTGACCTGGCTTATTCAGCGGCCCTTTTCAATGATCGGGAACTCGCTGAAGACATCTTGGAGCTTGAGAACCGCGTTGACACGCTGGATTATCTGCTGGAGATGACGCTCATGATCGCGGCAAGAGACGCCCACGATGCGGAAGCACTAGCCGGAGTGTCGGCAGTGGCTTCGGCGGCGGACAAGATTTCGGACGCTGCAGCAGACATAGCCGCGATAGTCACGCAGAACATAGGTGTGCATCCGATAGTTAGCCAGGTTTTTGAGAAGGTCGAGGAGCGTTTGATGCAGGCAAAGGTGAGTGCTGACTCATCATTTGTGGGCAAACGGGTGGGTGAGCTTGATTTGGCGGCGAGAATGGGAGTTGACATCATCGCCCTTCGACGGGACAAGGACTGGATCATAAATCCGCAGAAGACTGAACACATCAGAAGCGGGGATGTCTTGATAGTCCGCGGCGTTCACTCAGGCATCAAAGAATTCAAGGAGCTCGCAGAACAGAAATCGCGGAGGAGAGGAGACTGAAATGTCACAGCAGAACCAGGCAAGGTTCAAGGAAATCGTAGAACGGTTGGTTGAGCTTAAGGACACCTCTGAACTCATGATTGACTTGGCCTACTCCTCATTGCTTCTGAAGAGCCGGGAGCTGGCTGAAGAAGTGCAGAGGCTTGAAGAACACGTGGACAAGCTGCACACAGATTTTGAACTGCTCGTCCTTCAAAGCGAGTTCAAAAAAGAGGAAGCAAAGGGCTTTCTGGGACTCATACGGCTGGGAGTGGCAACCGAAAAAATAGCAGACGCGGCTGCCCAGATATCCGAGGTCGTTTTAAGAGGCATTGAACCGCACCCAGTGTTGCAGCTCAGCATAAGAGAAGCTGAAGAAACAGTTGCTTACGTGCCTGTAGCCAAAGACTCTCCATTAGCGAACAAGACTCTCGTGGAAGCACGGATTCCTGAGGAAACTGGCATGTGGATACTGGCTATAAGAAGAGGCAACAAGTCCATCAGACCCAAGCCTGACTCCAAAATCGAGGTGGGAGACGTTCTAATCGCCTCAGGCTACGCCGAGGGAGTGGAAGACCTAAAAAAACTGTCAAAGCGATGACCAACGTTTTCGTTCCGGTCCGTACACAGACTACTTATTTTGAATGCACTAACACTATAAACACGGCTCGCCTTCATATTTAACGAGGGATTCATCATCACCAAGCGGAAAGAGAAAGCAGCCGATATCCAGAGTTACACGTGTTCAAACCCTTCCTGCAGCAAATCGTTCGCAAAACCATTGAAAGCAGTAAACCTGTCCTTGGAGAACCCTGAACCATACTTTGCATGTCCACATTGCCTCACAGAAATCACCACTCAAGAAAACCCGTCGGCGGCAGAAACAAAGCCAGGCTTGGACGGCGAAACCGTGAAAACCGCAAAAGACGGTCTCGAAGAAGAAAAAACTTCACTACAGCCGGCAAAGACACTGTGCACCCACCACTTCGGCTACCTGAGCGAACGCTCAAGCAAGGAAAAAATATCTGAAGAGTGCATGGCCTGCGCGGAAATAGTCAATTGCATGCTGAAGGCCGTAAAAAGCTGCACAGACAACTAGTGCAAAAAGAAAATGTCCGGTTAAAGCCTCAAAGAATCTCGAATTGAGCAGACGGGGACTCCGATTTTCATGCACAGGTCTTCTAATAGAGGATTCTCCGCTGACCGTGGACGGACTTCAAAAGGACGTGGTGGCTGGTGAGCAAAATGTTGACTTGGCGTCGGTTAGTTTCCGATATAATGTGTGAACTGAAAAAGGTTTCTGGATAAATGGAAGGTTGAGAAGCAGTTGTTGCTAGGGTTTCCGTTTCCTTTCGGGTTTCTTCTCTTCGGGCATCTTGGGTGGTTCCGGAGGCTTCTCTTCAACGGTTGGTTTCTCCTCTGCCGTCGGCTTCACTTCCTCTGGCGTTGGCTTCTCTTCAACGGTTGTCTTCTGCTCTGTTTCCATTTCGCTCGTGATGTCTTCAATTGGTTTTGGAGGAGGTGTCGTAGCCATCGTCCAACCTATCCACGCGCCTATTGCCAGTATGGCGATGAACGCTATGAAGACTGGAAGCGCAACGAGCGCGAACGAGAGAGGCCAATTGTGTCCTTCCTGCAACCAGTATCCCCAGTAGAACAGTCCTAGAGTGTAGAGCACGCCTACAACCACGCAAACTAGGCAGATTAATCCGCCGATACCTTGATCTTTGCTAACCATTTTTACATCTCACCACATATTAGCCCTTTTTACGCCTTTAAACCTTTTAAAGTTTACCGTACTGTTTGACGATTGTTAGGTGGTTCCGGTCTCCCATGTTGCTAGGTACCGTTTCTGTTCCTCTGTCAACTCGTCTATCTTGATTCCCATCGCGTCGAGCTTCAGCTTCGCCACTTTCTCGTCGATTTCCTTGGGCACCGTGTAAACTCGCGGTTCCATCCTTTCTGTCTTGGCCAAGTGCTCGGCGCAGAGAGCTTGGTTGGCGAACGACATGTCCATTACCTCCGACGGGTGGCCCTCCGCGGCGGCCAGGTTCACAAGTCTGCCCTCTGCTAGGAGGTAAAGTCTTCTTCCGTTCTTGAGGGTGTACTCGTCTAGGTTGGGCCTTATGTTCCTCTTCGACGTTGCGAGTTCTTCAAGATACTTGGGGTTAACCTCGACGTTGAAGTGTCCGCTGTTGGCCAGCAGTGCCCCGTCCTTCATCCTCTGCATGTGTTCCTTCCTTATTACGCTCGTGTCGCCCGTCGCGGTTACGAATATGTCGCCCACTGCAGCGGCGTCGGTTAGTGGCATTACGCGCAGGCCGTTCATGGCTGCTTCGAGCGCCCTTGTGGGGTTCACCTCGGTGACTATGACGTTTGCGCCCATTCCCTGCGCTCTTAGAGCTATTCCTTTTCCGCACCAGCCGTAGCCGCAGACGACGAAGTTTTTGCCCGCGAAGAGAATGTTGGTGGCCCTGAGAATGCCGTCCAGGGTGCTTTGGCCGGTTCCGTAACGGTTGTCGAACAGGTACTTCGTGTAAGCATCGTTAACCGCGATTATGGGGTACTTTAGGGCTCCGTCTTTCTCCATGGCCCTCAGCCTCAGTACGCCGGTTGTGGTTTCTTCGGTGCCGCCTTTGACGCCTTTCAACAGTTCTGACCTCTTGCTGTGCAGGGTGCCCACGAGGTCGGCGCCGTCGTCGAGTGTGATGAAGGGCTTGGAGTCTAGCACTCTTTCGACGCACCAGTAATATTCTTCAGTGGTTTGGACGCGCCAGGCGAAGACCTTGGCTCCTTCTTGGGCCAGTGCGGCGGCGACGTCGTCCTGTGTTGAGAGGGGGTTGGACCCGCAAAGTGCAACGTTTGCTCCAGCTGAGAGGAAGGTTTCAACGAGGAACCCGGTTTCTTTGGTTACATGCAGGCAGGCGGCCAGGGAGAGATCCTTGAGCGGTTTCTCCTTGGCGAACCTGTTCTTGATTTGGGCGAGGACGGGCATGTGCTTCGACGCCCATTCAATTTGTAAACGTCCTTGTGGCGCCAGACTCGTGTCTTTGACCTTGAACTCTTGCATGAATGTTTCACTCTCTCTATGTCCATCTGCCGTATGCTATATAAAACTAAGCGTCACAACATGTGGAGCCTAGGGTTGTCTCTGTGGCCGCAGGAAGTTTCAAAGTCGGCCCCCCGTCTTTGTTTGTTTAGGTCTAACATTATGTTGGATTACAAGATCGCGATGTTGTGTTTTTGACCCCCCTCTTTTTGCTTGTAATGTCCGATGTAATGTGGATTGTAATAAACCATGAAGAAAACAGACCTGGACCGCCCTTCAGAGCCAACGAGTTCCGTTTATTTGTAATGTCAGATGTAATGTGCATTGTAATGTTCTGTTGTTGACCCCTCCCCAGTCGGTAATTTCAGAGGTAATGCTATACTGATAGGCGCGCGCTTGGACTTTTTCTATTTGAATTTTGCTCACAAAATGGCACAGGGAAAGGGATTTCAGCGCCAATTTACTAGTAAAAAGAGTAATAGCGCTCGATAGCGCTGCCTCCGAGGTTTTAGTTATTCTTACTCTCTTGCGCTATTAGCTTCTGGACTCGTCGCTCAATGTCATCTCTGATCTCTCTCACTTTCTCGATTGGCTTTCCCTTCGGGTCTTCAAGTTTCCAATCAATTGTTGGTTTGAAGAATGGCCCGGGGCAGATTCCATTGCCATTGCAGCCCATGGTAACAATCAGATCAGCGTCTTGGGCCATCTGGAAAGTGAGCAGCTTTGGTTCATTCATTGATATGTCGATGCCCTTCTCTTTCAAGGCCTCCACTACTATGGGGTTGACCTTGTCTGCTGGCTTGTTGCCCGCGCTGGAAACGATAAATTTGTCCTTTCCGTATTTGTTGGCGAAGGCCTCTGCCATCTGGCTTCTGCCAGCATTCTCAACACAGACAAAAAGTATTCGCTTCAACTTGGTCCCTTAACAAGGGAACAAAAACATATTTAAATACGTTGCTATTATTGGTTATTTGAAAGATATGACTGCATCAAAAATACGTGAGAGATTACAACGGTTAGCAGAATCAGGAACTTGCTCTTACGAAACTGCCTCAGAATACGCTGACGAATTAAAGGAACTAGCCAATAAAGGCATAAGTTCGGGAAACAGTAAAGCTAAGAGCAAAGTCTTCAAAGCTCTTGCAGACTCCACTAGACTTAGAATTTTAGGCTTGCTATCATCCCGCGAGATGTGTGTCTGTGAAGTCATGGTTGCGCTTGATTTAACTCAGCCCACCGCTTCTCACCATCTGAGGATTCTGGAAAATGTTGGGTTGGTCAAGGACAGGAAAGAAGGAAAATGGGTTTTCTATAGCATAGCCAATCCAGAACTTTTCGAAGACATGCGCAAACTAAATATCCTATGATTTTTTTGAAGACATACTTATGCGAAACACAGGCATTATAACAATACATTTAAATTCTTAAATATAACTACCTGCTTTTGGTGAGCCAATGAATATTGAGAAAGTTATCCTGAACGCCTCAAAAACAGATTGTACTGGATGCCGCACATGTGCAACTGATTATGAAGCAGATAATCTCAGACATGCAATAGCCAGGCTAAACGGAATCTCAAAAGTCAAAGTTGACGAGATAACAGGCAAGGTCACAATAGAATACGACACACAAAGAATTAGTCTCTCCAAGATCACTGAACGCATTGAAAAGCTCGGCTACCAAGTTGAGATATTATCAAGAGAGGAAATCCAATGAGAGAACACGTCAAAGGCCTAATTCCAGTAATTTCACTTGGGCTATTCGCTTTAGCAGGCGCCCTAATATCTGGAACTCAAGTAACTTATGCGCATGAAATTAGCATTGCTTTGACTTTGATCGCCGTTGCCATAGGCTACCGCATCTATTTGCACGGCATTCGATCCCTGCGACATGGGAATGTCACTGCCCAATTGTTTGCGACTATCGCCATCTTTATTTCAGTAGTAGCTGGTCTCGTCTTACCTTCAGCATCAGCCACTGGCACAGCAGAAGCAGTTGGTTACCTCACAGCAGCAGCAATAGTGGCATTCATAATACTCGCAGGTATGACGCTTGAAGACTACATCATACATAGAACAAGAGGTGCACTCGAGAAGCTCATAAACATGAGCCCCACCACAGCTCGCATACGTCGAGACGGCGTAGAAGTTGAAATGCCCATAGACGAGGTCAAGATAGGCGAAATCGTCTTAGTCAAACCAGGCGACAAAATTCCCGTTGACGGAACAGTAATTTCCGGACACAGCACCGTTAACCAGGCAACCATAACTGGCGAATCAATTCCAACTGAAAAGATAGTAGGGGACCACACATTTGCTGGCACACTCAATGAACATGGAGCATTGGAAATTGAAGTTGAAAAAATCGCTGAGGACACTACGCTTGCCCACCTCATTCAACTAGTCGAAGAAGCTCAAGAGAAAAAAGCACCTATACAGAACGTTGCAGACCGATTTACCACTTACTTCTTGCCAATCATGACAGTTTTGGCATCTGTTGTATTTGCGGCCAGCTATTTCACATTTGATTTTGAGGTGGCACTGGCAAGAACCGTAACTGTTCTCTTAGTCGCATGTCCTTGCGCGCTTTCAATAGCTGTTCCTGTCGCTGTAGCTGCAACCATCGGTAATGCCAGCATGAACGGCATAATAATCAAGGGTGGCACGCACATCGAAAAGCTAAAGGACGTTAAGCTGGTCGCCTTCGACAAAACTGGCACGTTAACCGTTGGCGAACCTAGGGTTGTTGAGATAAAAACCTTCGGTAATTACTCTGAAGCGGACACAATCAAGTATGCAGCAATTGCTGAGAAATTCTCAGAACACCCCCTGTCCAAAGCCATCATCGCTAAAGCAACGGGGATGAGCATGAAAATTCCTGACCCCACAGACTTCAAAACCATTCCAGGGCATGGCGTGGACGCCCATTACGGAAACAAGCATATCCTAATTGGAACCAAGATGATAGAAACGGAGATTTCAGAAGAAGCGAATCAATTGATGAGCATGGTTGAAAGCGAGGGGAAAACAGCTATTCCCATAGCACTAGACGAACATGTTATCGGCATAGTCGTTGTGGCTGACACAGTCAGAGAGAATTCTTTGGAAGCTATACAGAGGCTTAAGCGCTTAGGAATCAAGACCGCCATGATAACTGGCGATAACATGCGGACTGCCAAATCTATCGCTGAGCAGATCGGGATTGATGAGTACCATGCTGAGCTTTTACCTGAACAGAAAGTTGCGATCATTGGGGAAATGAAAAAAGGCAATGTTGTTGCGATGGTTGGTGACGGCGTGAATGATGCTCCTGCTTTGGCTAATGCGGACGTTGGGTTTGCGATGGGTGCGGCTGGCAGCGATGTGGCTGTTGAAACTGCTGACGTGGCTCTGCTTGGAGACGACTTGACAAAGGTTGAATATGCGATTAGCCTGAGTCGGAAGGCGTTTAACAGAATGAAGGGGAACATAGTTTACGCCTTTATCTGGAACGTAGTCGCATTGAGTTTAGCCGCTTTTGGCATCTTAAATCCAGTCCTAGCCGTTGTTCTTGCAGAAGCCGGATGCATATCGGTGGTAATCAATTCCGCTTTACTGTTGCTGAGTAAGCCAAAGCCTCTAGCCAAGATTAAGGGATAAGCATCGCGTGCATAGTAGGACCAACTATAGATACGCTTGTAGCACGCGCATCTATTTTCATTTTCTGAATAACACGGATTAGTTCTTTGGGCGGGCGCGCGCTAGAGTGAGCTTGTTTATCCAAAATACCCTAGAAATAAGCTCTAACTAGTAAAATGGCGCCGGGGAAGGGACTCGAACCCCTGCGAGCCAAAGGCCCACTGGCTTGCTTGTCCTTCGATCTAGGCCCTCTTTTTTCAGAGTATGATCTCGAGGCCAGCGCGATAACCACTCCGCCACCCCGGCACTGTCTAAAGATTCTAAGCAGAGGCTTTTAGCTTTATCCAATAAAGAAATATTGATGCTGCGTTTGTTCGTTAAACGAGCATTGATTGTTCTGCGTACGTGAAAGGGCCAATCCCATTCATGGCCTAACTATTTTCGGTTTCGGCGTGCGTATTAACGAGGGAAACAACCATTGCCTATTTCTCCTCCTCTTTACAGCGTCCCATTCGTCGAGTATTTTCACAGCTTCGTTCGCGATTCTTATGGCATTTTTTTCGCCCTCGCCTGGTTTGAACTCGCTTGTACGGCGGTTGGCGTAAACCGCGCAGATTGAGCCCGCCCTTAGCCCGTAAAGGCCTGCCAAAGTGTACAACGTTGCCGTTTCCATATCAAAACTGAGCACCCCGGCCTTCTGTAATGTCGGAAGCAGGTTTTCCATATTGGATGAGCAGGTTTTGGCGATTGTCCGGTTTTGTCCAGCGTAAAAGTCTGAGGTTGTCGCCGCTACGCCCACATGATATTTGCGGATGTTCAAGCTTTCAGAAGCTTCGACCAAGGCCAACAAGACCTCGTAACTTGCTGCTGCAGGATACTCGGGCATAACGTAACAGTTGCTTGTGCCGTCAAGGCGTACAGCAGCACTGGAAATGATGAGGTCGCCACAAGCAATGCCTTTTTGAATTGCTCCGGTGCTTCCGACGCGGATGAAAGTGTTCACCCCTATGTTTGAAGATTCGTTGACTGCGATAGCCATGCAAGCTGGACCGATGCCGCTTGAGAGGGCGGAGATGGGCACGCCTTTGTACTTGCCCGTGTAGCTGCGGAATTCACGGTGACTGGACACTTCTCTGGCCGAATCCCACGATTTCGCGATTCTTGGAACACGGTCTGGGTCGCCTGGCACTAGCAAGTATTCAGTCAGATCACCGGGCCCACAGGCGATGTGGTATTGCTTGTGACTCGAAACTGTTGAGTGCACCTTGTCTCACCGCAATTAAGATTAAATGTGCAACATTTAATAATAGTGGAACTTGGAGACACTGTTTCTTGTCGAGCGAACAGAGAAGAACCAAGTACGACATCTACGCGGACATAGTGGAAATAGTCGCCAAGAAAGGGCTCTGCTCTTTGACAAGGGTGTCTTATGGAGCCAACATGCCTGTAGACCGAACGAAGAAAGAGCTGAATTTTCTGATTGCACACGGCTTCATAAACGAAGTCAACTTCGAAAACTCGAAGAAGTTCAGAGCAACAAAGTGGGGACTAGAATACCTCGAAACATTCAAGCGCATGCGAAAGTTCTTCGCCGCACTAGAAAAATAGAAGACACTGGCACCTTTGGCTGCCGAACGTCCTTGATATTCAATGTTCACGCCCAGATTTGTCTACCATCGATCTGCGGCACCTTTCCTACAACACTAAATCCCAACATAAAGAGCAATAATAGGCAGGTGTGATTCGCCGTCAGACCAGACAGTTTGAGACTACTAGATGTGTTCTCCTCATGTGCGTCGCCTTTTAAGGGATCCGTTGGCTTACCAATTCTCAACAAGAGAATGAGGTGGTAAGAATGGCAAGACAAGTTAGAAGGAAAATGGGTTGGGACGAAGGATGCGACAATAAAATCGCTAACAGGACTGGACTCTCAGGTATCATCCACAACATCTTAGGACTCGATCATCGTGTACACGAACCTACATCTTCCATAACATATGGATGTATTGAGGGTTTTCGGGCACCCCTTAGCTTTGCATCGGCGAAAGAAACGGAAGCCCTGCTCAGAAGAGCCCGAATGCTTCAATGAGTGGGTACTAGTCACGAAATGTGAGTGCCCCTTTTAAAGTGGTGCAGCATGTTCAATGTGGAGGGTGTGAAATGAGCGGTAGAACATCAGTTCCTTCGAGGAGCACGATTACACTTGACAACGTGAACGGAGACCTAGAGATCGGTCGGCATGTGACCGTGAAAGGATCTTCGTCACCGCCCAAGGTGACGGTTTCTGGCACCGTTCATTGCGAAGGCGACGATACCTTTGAATGCAGCCTTTCTGCGGAAAGCTTTGAAGCTGAAGACAGTGTGACAGTTCACGGAGACCTAGAAATAAGAGACGAGGTTGAAGTTGAAGACGGCAGCTTGGAAGTCAAAGGAAACATGACCGCAGCGAAAGTTGACGTTGACGAGAGGTTGTGCGTGAGCAAGAACCTCACTGTTGAGGAAGTTGAGGTGGGAGGAAGCTTGAGGGTTGATGGAAACGTGAAGGCTGAAGACGTGGATATTGGCGGCACGTTTGAAGCCCAAGGCGAAGCTGTTGCAGACCGCATAGAGGCGGGGGGAAGCCTCAGGATAAGATCCAGGAGTGATATCAGGAGCTTGGAAGTAGGCGGCACTGCAAGCGTCGCGGGAGGAAGAATCCGCGAAATAGACGTGGGAGGGACTTTCGAGTCGGTGAGTCCTCTGGAATTTGAAGAAATCGACGTAGGCGGCACAGTGAGACTTGCGGGAAAGAGCAAGGGAGGCGTAATAGACGTCGGAGGTTCATTCAGGGTTGAAGGTGACTTGGAATTTGAAGAAATCGATGTGGGCGGCACGGTTGAGATAGCAGGCTTGACTCAAGGTTGCCACATGGAAGTCGGGGGCAAAGTTGACATCTCAGGCTCTCTGAAACTCTCGGGAAGGCTGGAGGTGGGAGGAAGAGTGAATGTAAGTGAAGAAATCGCAACGAGAGACATAGAGATCGGTGGAACAGTGCGCGCACGCAAAATAGTAGCTGAAGAACGCGTGGAAGTCGGCGGTTCAATCACAACGAATGAAGGTGTAACTGCCCGCATCGTTGAAATAGGAAGAAGAGGCGAAGTGCACGGGCCCATAAGGGCAGACAAGGTCATTATCGATAGGGATGCCCGCGCAGAAAATGTCTACGGAAGGGAAATCCTTCTGCGAACTGGCGCAAGCGCGGACAACATCTACGGCCAGACAATTACAATCGAATCCTACTGTGACGTGCACGGCGAAGTGCAATATACTGACGAGTTGAGGGTAGGGGAAAAAGCTTCGCTTTCAAAACAGCCACAAAAAGTGGACAAGCTTCCATTTTAGGGATAGAACCCTCAGGGTTTTTTGGGAACCGCTAGGTCGGCTATGTCCACGCTGTGTTCGTAGATTTGTCTCAGGAATGAGGCTGCTGAGAGGATTTGAGCAACGATGTCGAGTGACTGTGCTCTGGCAACTTCCTCGATTTTGGCAAACTCTTTCTCAACCTTATCCCGCATCCCCCGAACCTTCTCCGCCACGTCTATGGCGCCTGCCAAGAAAGCCGTCAGGGCGTCTTCGTGAGCTTCAAAGCAAATCGCGTGAAGAGCCAAAAACTGTTTTCTCAGGTCTTCATCTAATTTTTCACCATCTAATTCAACCGTCTTCATGGATATGCGCACGCACTCGTCGCCAATGGCTTCCACGAGGCTTGCGGCCAAACGATAATCTAAACATTCAATCGGCCCAACACCCAGCTTTTCACTCAGACCCGGATTCTGAATTATCGTCCGAAGAATGCGAACAAGAAGGAAGTAGAGCCTGTTCCCCTCATCGTCCCTTGCCATCACACTCCTCGCCAACGCAACATCGCCATCCACGAAAGCCTTGGCAACGTCGCGGTGCATACTAGCAGCGATGGTGTACCCACGGCGCAGAATCTTTTCAGGCGGAAAACCCGATGGTTCCAACAAACACTGTAAAACAATGCTGGCATAATCCTCCTCAACTATCTCCAGCCCGACTAGATGACTAACCGTGTTTTTGACGGTATCTCGCATCTCAAAGCTAATGCGATCTCTTCCTTCAACGCGGATGGCATCAAAACCAAGTAGGTACGTTCCAATGATTTCACGGCCCAAATAAGGCCCAGGTTTCAAGGTGGCAACACGCGGCGAAGGCTCAACACCGTGTTTCGCGTCTATGACCAGTTTGCCCTCACCCGTCTCGCTCAGAGCGAGAATCGATCCTTTCCTTAAGCCGTACTGTTCAGCCCAAGGCTTTGGCAGGCACACAAAAAAGGTACCGCCCGGAGTGCGTTGCACCTTGCGTAGTTCACTCATTGCATCACCAAGCATGTGACTATCGATTACTGCCATCTAACAAGAAACATCCCGTATAGATTAGCGTATTGTTGTTAGAACCAAAGAGTCGAAGTATGATCAACATACATGCTGCTGAGAAACCAGAAACGAGAACGGGTTTGAGGAAACAGAGAAGCGGAGGCGTGAAATCAGCGTTAGTAGGCTGCATGCCATTGCGGCACTCAACAATTGAAGTTTGCAAAGCCCGC
Organism: Bathyarchaeia archaeon; assembly: GCA_049512075.1. Classification (GTDB taxonomy): domain Archaea; phylum Thermoproteota; class Bathyarchaeia; order Bathyarchaeales; family Bathycorpusculaceae; genus JBEKCD01. Next base: position 35,157 of record JBEKXL010000002.1, read on the forward strand.
TGCAGACTAAACACGTTAATAGAAGAAGAAGGATACAGAACAATAGAAGTGCGTTCCGCCCCAGCAAGAGCACGTTATCTCCGATCAGAGAGACTTCGGAACAGTTGCGTTGAGGGGGATGTCTTCCACAGCCAAACCAAACAGAGGCGATGTGGGACGAGGAAGGAGCCTTCGTAGTCGCCCAGGACATGAATGGAGAACTCGGGATGAGTGATGGAGAAAAACTGCAAAAAGCTGTAGAATTAACCCTTGCGGCAGGGTATCAGATGAATAAGGAAGCCTTCGAATTCTTAAACATAATAATGGCGACGGAAGACCCAGCCGAAGTCATGAGCAAAGCAATCAAACAGCTAGAAGAACTCGGACAAAGACCGTTCTTCATTGAAAGAAACTTTTTGGAACGAATGGTAGAAGTGGAGAAACCCGCAGAAGAAATTGCCGGCGAACCCCTTGAGGACCGGCCAGAGCCATTGATAGAACCACAAACGCCACAGATTACAGAGAGCAAGACGCCCTTCCACCCCTACGCAAAAGACGTTGACGCAAGCATCACCATAATCGACGACCCAAGCACCAAGCTTAGCTCAAGCGGAACAATCGAGGATTACCTAGAGTATTTCCAAGACCGATTCAAACAGACAGAGAAACTGCTCAGACAAAGAATGGATGTGAAAAGCGCAGCGTCAGTTATGGACGCCTTGAGGTCCCAGTCAGGGACGAGGCTCAAAATAATCGGCATGATAACCGAGAAGAGAGAGTCGAAACAGAAGACGATACTCACGGTCGAGGATTTGACAGCGAACATGACCGTGCTTGTGCCCCAGAATGCCTCATCTGACCTTCAGAAAAAGGCACGGTTCCTCATGCTCGATCAGATTGTCTGTCTAGACGTGGTGAAAACAAGAAGCAATCTGCTAATCGCAGAAGACATTGTCCTACCAGACGTACCTCAAAAAACACCTCACAAAGCTCCAGTGCCAGTCTATGCGGCACTTACCTCAGACATGCACGTTGGCAGCACAAAATTCACGCGAGAAGCCTTCGACCGCTTCATATTGTGGCTCAACGGCAAATACGGCAATGAAAGGTCACGGGAAATTGCAAGCCACGTCAAGTATGTCCTAGTGGCAGGCGACATAGTCGACGGTGTAGGAGTCTACCCTAACCAAGTGAAAGAGCTAGCCATCAAAGACGTGCACAAACAGTACAGGCTCGCCTCAAAGTACCTTGAACAAATCCCAGACTACATAGAAGTAATAGTAACACCTGGAAACCACGATGCTCCCAGAAAAGCCTTGCCGCAGCCAGCAATAGCAGACACTTTCCTCGAGACCCTGCAGGACTCAAGAAAAGTCCGTTCCCTAGGCAACCCATGCACCCTCAGTCTGCACGGTGTTGAGATACTAGTTTTCCATGGACGCAGCTTGGACGATGTGATTTCAACAGTGCCGGACATGAGCCACAACCATCCCGAAAAAGCGATGAGACTCCTGATGCAGAGCCGGCACTTGGCACCAGTATACGGTGGAAAAACACCCCTGTCTCCCGAAAACAGAGACCCGCTCGTCATCCAGCGAGTCCCAGACATTTTCCACGCCGGACACGTGCATGCATTAGAATACGCAAACTACCGCGGGGTGCTGATCGTGAACTCAGGATGCTGGCAAGAACAAACAGACTACATGCGGAGAAACGGCTTCATGCCAACACCTGCCAAAGTTCCCGTTGTGAACCTTCAGTCCATGGAAGTCACAGTTATTCCGTTCGCATGATAAGCCAGACTCTTCGGCTCCTGCCTTGCCGATATATGGCAAGACCAAGTTCGAAAAAAGCCTGCGTTCTAGTCGAAAGATTTTAGTCCTCAGCCATTCCAGAAGGAACCAGAGGTGACATCATGCCAGTAGTAATCGTGGAGATGTGGCAAGGAAGAAGCGAGGAACAGAAGGCAAAGCTCATCAAAGGTATCACAAAGGCGTTTGAGGACATGGACGTTCCAGCCGATCGCCTGCACATAATAATCCACGACGTGCCAAAATGCAACTGGGGCACATGCGGAGAACCAGCATCCAAGGCAAACCCATAGACGCGCGCCAATATCCTCAGTCCCCCAGACGTGAACACCCGTCCACACGCCAGCCTGTTTCAGCACAGTTTGTTATAACACAACATTACATCTGAACAAATAGAGGAAGGGGTCGATTCTGAAGGATATACCGTCCGTTTTCTTCATGGTTTATTACAATGACAGATTGCATCTTCTTACAAACGAAATGAGGGGGTCGACGACAAGCGTTACAAAGCAACAACTTTGAAGGATATGACACGTTTCTGCTGAAGCACAGCTTCAACTCCCAGACACCACCGTTTTCGGGTGCCAGAGCCCAGACGAGACGCTAATCGCTGGTTGCATGAGAAGAGAGACAAAGTATGACTCTGCTTGCGATTCGAATCGCGCGAGCTATATTTCCCTTTCACTTCGGTTTCATGCTTCAGTTGGGGTGTTTCATGAGGCATCTCGGGCTGTAATCGGTTAGACGACCGAGCCTACTGTCGCCAGCAAACACGTCCTTGATGGTGCTGCGTTGGATCTCCAACCGTATCTTCTTTGTACGACCATACCTTCCCATGCTCACAACCTTCGCGTTAACCAGCCCCATAGCGTCAAGCTCGTTCACCAACGTGCTCAACCGACGTTGCGTGAGAGGCGTGACACCCACTTCAGCACACAGTTCGTCATAGATTTCAGAAATCTCACCAGTGATCGCGCCGTTAGCGTTTGTCCTAGTCAAGTGGTAAACGCTCAAAACGACGAGCTTGGAATGCAGAGTCAGGTTCTGAAGACCCTCGAAAACACGGTTATGCTCAATATGTTTCTCAGCGTCACGCACGTGCTCTTCAACAACGACACCCGCCCCCTTCCGTTCCGCAACTTCGCCAGCCACACGCAACAGATCCAGGGCTCGCCTTGCATCTCCGTGTTCAGCAGCGGCCAACGCGGCGCAGAGACCGAGAGCAGCATCAGACAGCGCGTTGTCGCAGAAAGCCGTCCTCGCACGTTCCGAAAGGATATTCCTCAGTTCGCTCGCATCGTAAGGCTTGAAGACAATCTCCTCTTCACTGAGTGAGCTGAGCACTCGTGGGTCAAGAAACTCTTTGAACCGAAGGTCGTTTGAGATGCCAATAAGTGTTACTTTGCTCTTGTTCAGGGTCTCATTTATCCTCGTTAACTCGTAGAGAAGGCGATCGCCGCGTGATTTCACGAGCGCATCGGCCTCGTCTAGCACGATGATGAAGATTACCCTTGAAACGTCGAGCCCGGCCCTGAGTCTGTCAAAGACCTCACCTACAGACAACCCAGTGAAAGGGATAGACACGCCCATGCTTTGACACAGACTGGCGAAGACACGGTACTCGGACCCAGCCATGCGACAATTGACGTAGCAGAACTTTACAGGAGCGTTGAACTCCTTAGCCCTGAACTCAAGGTGGCTAAGCACATACCTTGTCACGGCTGTCTTGCCCGTGCCGGTTTTTCCATAAATAAACAGGTTAGAACTTCTAGCGCCTTTGAGCACGGGAGCTACAGTTTCGCCAAGTCGTTTAATCTGTTCGCCCCTGTGAGGCAGCTTATCAGGAATATAGTCGTGGCGCAACACTTCCCGGTCCTTGAATATCCGCACGTTACTTACAAATCTCTCGAAAACATCGTCAAGAACATCGATGTCACTCATCCTAACCCATCCCGAAATTTCAAAGGCAACACCCCCCTTTCCTGTGCAGAGGGATAAGCTATGCCGTACAGAAAACTAAATGCACAACACCACAATCCTAAAAGAAGAGTAGGCTCACCGTGACGTTACCCGTTTCAAACATACACAGGCCCCACAATTTCCGCTGGAACTCTGTATTAATTCTTGAAATAATGCTGATCCCTTCCTCTTTAAAGAATATACTCTGAACGGTAAGTATGCACAAGCTATTATAATGATCACTGTTAAACATTTTAGATGGACACACGAAAAAGTTGCTGAACAAAGCACCTGTTAAACTTGATACCACATTCCAATGGAAACCAAGGGGTGGCCGTCGCCAGAAACTCAATATGATTCATGATTGTCCAAAACAAACCTAGTGTGGACTTTAAAATATTCACTAGCCTTTTTCAGCAAGACATGATGAAGCAGTAGTAACGAACACTCTGTTACACTCCTTTTCGTTCACTTTTTGTGAAGGCATTGTGAAGTTGATTTAGCAATGTCTGTTTTTCAGCCTTATTGATCAATTTATTGATTTATTTGTGGCTCTTTCTTGTGAAGGCACCACCCCACGGTTTCTACTGCAGAACCACATCCGCGTCAGGCTCAGCCAGTTCTAGTCCTTCTGCAACCGTGTGAAGGCTGTAACACCAAAGAAACTGCAAATCAGACTTTATTTCAATTTTCCTCTCCTTTGATTGATTCTCGATATTATGCGCTTCACCGTAACACCTATAACTTGTGAACTGTAAAGTTGTGAACACCACCTTTAGGTGCATACTGTTCATGCCGGCGAGAAAAGTACGCGTGGATCTGTTCGACACTGAGGGGAATCGCTACTCGATAAGCTTCGAGGGGCAAGTGACCAGAGACAAGGCTTTGCGCCTCTTGGACCTTGTGGAATTGCTCGGGGGAATGCCTGCGGGTGGCAATCCGGGGAGTGGGTATATGGCACCCGGTAACGAGCTATCGAAGTACGACAAGGTGCGGGTCATCGTCCAGAGACACTTTCCGGCTGTCTGGTTTTCTTCGTTGGAGGTTCAATCCGTGTATGAGCAAGAGCTAAAAGAACCCATAAGCCTCAGCACAGTGTCCACATACTTGTCCAGATTGGCAGCGAAAGGGATAGTCCTGAGAACGGGGTCATCCAACAATTTGAGGTATAAAGCGGCTCAAGGTGTTCCGCAAGCAACTATAAAACAAAAGGTTACCTGATGCAGCTCGAGTGAACTCATTTGCAAGCACGCGTGCTCGCAACGAATCAGCAAGCGCCACTTGTTTTACTTGCAGCATTTCATTCTGGGACCAGTACCGATTATGTTGCTTCGCTTTTCTTCAGAAGCTTCTCCATCTCTTTCTTGACACTGTACTTAAATGGAATCTTCTGAGTCTCCCTTTCCAAATATCCTCCTTCGTAAAGCTTTTTCATCAGTCTGGCCGTATGTTCCCGACTGAGTTTGACTCTTTCCTTGATTTCAGGCGCAGTCTTGGCACCCTCAGAAACTAGCAATTCCAGCACCGCTACTTCGGTGTCGGTCAACTGAGCCATGGCTTTTTCCCTCTTTAATGGTATTACACCTTCAAAATGCGTTTCAGGCGCTATCTTGAACTGGTTAGCCTGTTCCTCTAGAGTGGAGATCTTGGAGGTAATCGCCTCTTGTGATGCAACAAAATCAGATGTTCTCTTTTCAACCTCGATCAGGCGCGTGGAAATGCCTTTTCTGTCCTCTGAATCGGCGGCAACTTTGCTTTCGAGAGCCCTCATCATTCCGTCAAGTTCCTCTGATTTTCTCGTAGCACCCTCAGTCCTCGACGCGGCAGCTTCAATTTTGTATCCGAGAGCTTCCAGCTTGCTGGCTTCATGTTTGAGTTGCCTGTTAAAGCTCAAGACTATGTCCTCAACGGCGCCTCTGGCCTTCTCATACTCTCTTTGCGCCCTGTGAAGCTGCCTATAGTATTCGACTGCCGCAACAATGGTCGTACCGAGTAGTATGCTCAGAAGGACAAGCAATGGATCCGGCAACTAGCACGCCTCTGTGATTGTTCTGTGATTGTTTGTGATTCACACATGTTGCGTCACACATCACAAGTTTACCATTCAGAATTTAAGGATTATGGTGATCACCATCAGACAGGGCCCTCATGACGTCACACGTCACAGTTTGGATGGTAAATGTTGGAGGATGTTGTGCTCTGCGTAGGTTGCTGTATAACTCGAATTTGCGGTCCTTTTCAGATTTGCGGCCTCGTATTGTGTCCTGTCTTATTAGATGTTGTATGACCTGCACAACCGCGTTTGAAGGTGTGATTTGTGACGTCACGAAACGGTTTCTGATGGACTTGAGAGCTGTTTTAGGCTTGATTCGAGCTGTTCTCTTATCATTTCTATGACTTTTAGATGGTCGCCTAGCTCCTCGCCCTTGTTCGGGATGTCCTTGTAAGCCTCGAGGTACTCGTGAAGTTTGTTCGCGATTTCGAGGTAGGGGTCGAGAGTTGTGCTTTCGAAGACTCCTAAGTACCCTAGTAGTAGTACCGTGTAGATAGACTTTATGACGTTTTCTTTAGCCTGTCGTAGAGTCCTGTTAAAGGCGCCGCGGCTTATTTTAGCCTTCGTTAGTCTCAAGCTGGCCTTTTCGTCGTATTTTAGCGGTTTGCCCGCGATATTTTCGGATAGGATGTCTATTAGCAGTGTTTCAAGCTGGGTTTTTGTTAAATGGCTGTTCCTAGCGATGATTTTGACAATGGGGTCGTTTATGGAGCCTGTTAGCCAGGATTGTACGCTGTCTTTTAGCTTCAAAGTCTTACCTCTGGAACATTGCTAAATGGATACGCTTTTGTATACTGGGTGCGCTTTTAAAGGTGCCGCTTCCGACGAGTCTAAGGGTTCTTTTGGAGATGCAAGATTCTTATGTTGGTCGACACAATGAGCATTGAGGAATGTGGATTGGTTTCGCATTGGGAGCCCGTGGAGCGCTTGAAATTGATAAAAACCTCTGGAATACGGCGTTTCTCCGCTTTGGCTCAAGAAATGCCCGTATGCTTCAATTTGAGCGTAGGCGAGCCCGATTTTTGCGTTCCCACACACGCATTGGATGGCGGTTGGCGAGCCGTCAAGGAAGGCAGAACGCACTATGCGCCGACAAATGGCGTTCCTGAATTGCGGGATGCGTTAGCGCAAAAGGCAAACCGCGATTATGGGCTCAATTATGACCCAAATTGTGAGGTTCTGGTTACGGTGGGTGGGACACAGGCCATTTCCACAGCTCTGATGGGATTGTTGAACCCGGGCGACGAAGTGTTAATTCCTGATCCTGGGTTTGTCGTATATGAACCTGGTGTTTTGTTGGCGGGAGGGGTTCCTATTCATGTCCCCTTGCGTGAAGACAACGATTTCAGGCCTTCTATGAATGATGTGACGTCACTCATCACGGACAGGTCACGTGTGATGATACTGAATTACCCGAATAATCCTACGGGCTCGGTTCTTTCCTATGATGAAGTCGCTGCGCTGTCGAAAATTGCTGTCGACTGTGACTTGGTTGTGATATCAGATGAAGTGTACGAAAAAATGGTTTACGACGGGGTGAAGCACTACTGCCTCGCAACGTTTCCTGGGATGCGTGAACGCACCTTGGTTATCAACTCTTTTTCGAAGACGTATGCCATGACTGGTCTTCGAGTTGGATGCGTGTACGGTCCGAGAGACCTTGTTTCGCCCCTTTGGCTGGTGAATCAATATACCGTTGCGTGTGTAGACACTTTTTCGCAATACGTTGCTTTGGCCGCGTTGAAAGGGCCGCAGGAGTGCGTCGAAGAAATGGTGAGGGAATTCGATAGAAGGCGTCACCTTGTCCATAAGAGGCTCAATGAAATCGAAGGTTTCAGGTGCCAGCTTCCTAAAGGTGCTTTCTACGCTTTTCCAAACATTAGAGGTTCAGGTCTCTCTTCGGAGCAGCTTGCAGAATTGCTCGTGAAAGAAGCTAGTGTTCTAACGGTTCCGGGCTCCTCTTTCGGTGCCTGCGGTGAAGGCTATCTCAGGTTGTCTTACGCCTCTGCCTATAAAGACCTGGAAGAGGCATTGGACAGGATGGAAATGGCCCTTAGAAAACTTGGATAAGCTTTTGCTAGAGTTCTTCTGCGCTTTTCTTCAATTGTTCAAACAGCTCTGGCCTAAGGTCTCTTAGTGTGGGGACGAAGGCTTCGATGGCCCTTATGTCAGGATAGTTAACCTCACCCATGACAAAGTCATCCTCGTCGTACTTGGCTTGAACAAGAATTCTGCCGCTGGGCCCCACAAGCCTGCTGCCTCCCCAGAACTGCAGTCCGTCTTGAATTCCAGCTAGGTTCACGAATGCTAGGAAAGCCGTGTTTTCAATTGCCCTGGCCACCGTGAGCACTTCGAAGAACGATCGCCTGACTCCTGGTGAAGCAGAAATGCAGACGATCAACTCGGCCCCCTTGAGACGCGTTAGTCGAGTTACTTCCGGGAAATATATGTCATAGCATATGATGAGGCCCAGTTTTCCAAGCTCAGTGTCAAACACTGCCGTTTGATAGCCGGGGCGGAAGTATCTTTTCTCTTCAAAAATGCTGTGTGTTGGAAGGTACATCTTGTGATATTTTCCGATAAAGCCTTCTGGGCCTATGAGAACGGCACTATTGTGGAGCGTGGCTTCTGTCTTGTCGCTTATCTCTGGCATGCCAAAAACAAGGTGAATTTGGTTCTTCTTCGCCACATCTTCCATTATTTTTGTTGATGGGCCGGGTATTCTCTCTGCCAACTCGTAAATCTCATCTCTGACAACATAGCCCGTAAGTGAAAGCTCCGGGAAAATAACCAGTTCTGCTCCCTGCTTCTTGGCCCTTGCCACGGTTTTCCTGATTTTCGTCAGGTTTTCTGCTTTGTCTGCTTGCTGGCAGCTTATCTGGGCGAGTGCGATCTTGAATACTTCCTTCATATGTTATCCTCTCGTCTAAGGCGGATTTCGCTGGAGCCTAAAATCGGCTCCAACCGTTCGATATTGAAGCTTTGCCGTTAATAACATTCGCCTCTTATGTTCTGCGGATAGCCATTTACACTTGATCTCGTCGATTAAATGCTTCTCCATATGCAGCTGAGCTGCTATCTCCTCAGGTCTCATGAAACGTTCTAGTCCGAAAAGAATGAGGTCGAGTTGCTCGTATTTTATGCCGAGCTCATTCTCTGCAAGTTGACCTGGCCATAAGGCTGGAGAAGACGGTTTCTCAACTATCGCCTCGGGAACCCCGATGTATTGAGCCAGTTTTCGGACCTGTGTCTTGTACAAATCCATTATCGGCGAAATGTCGGCTGCAACATCTCCCCACTTGGTGAAGTAGCCCATCATCGTTTCCGACTTATCCGAGCTTCCACAGACGATTAAATGTAACCTGTTGGCGTAGTAGTATACGTAAATCATGCGCGTTCTCGCTTTTGCGTTGCCTTTGTTCAGCTTGTCGGTCCGGTCGAAGATAGGCGTTGAACGGTAGAAGGCTTCTAACGTAGGTGTGATGTCAACCGTTTCTGTTTTGAACCCAAACTCTTTAGCGACAAGCTCCGCATGTCTGACATCTTCGGTTCTACGCGTCTCCTTCTCGAACAGCAAGAGCCCCAGAACGTTGTGGCCGCCCAGAGCTCGTGTCGAGAGGGCCGCTATGGTGCAACTGTCAATGCCGCCTGAGAGTCCTAAAACCACGCCTTTGGCTTTGGATCTTTCAACATAATCTTTGATGAAACGGCAAACCCTTCTATCCACTTCTGGCCAGTCTAGGTTTAGAGCCTGAGCCGTCAGCTTCAAGCGGTGCACCTTCAACGTGTATGGTTGTAGGCAACTATTTAAGGACAAACGTAAATATGGGAGTAATAATATCGGGCTGAGCAGAAGGATCTGATGATGGGAAGAAGAAGGAAAAAGGTCGTTCGCATTCCCAAGAAGCATTTGCCGAAACTCTTTTCTTGTCCCCGATGCGGGAAGGAATCTATCAGAGTCGAGATAATTCGGGACCAGGGACGTGCAATCGTGGCTTGTGGCAGTTGTGGTCTCAAGGATGAGTTTCCGGTCAAACCCGCGCAGGGCGAGATTGACGTTTACTGCATGTTTACTGACAAGGTTTACGGGGGTTCACGAACACCCTCTGCACCGGCGATTAAAGGTGCTTGATGAGGCCTGCTGATATGTTGGGAAATGTTGAGAAATACCTCCTTGACAAAATCGAGTCCGAAGGCTCAATACACATAACCCTCATAGATCCTGAAGAGGTAACTCCTCCTCAGGCTTCCAGAATCGTGAACAAGGCAAAACTGAGCGACACGTCGGCAATAATGATTGGCGGTTCAACGTTCGTTTCCTCAGCGCATCTTGATGACGTGGTCAAGGCTGTAAAACGCACCGTAAAGATACCGATAATCCTCTTTCCGAACAACGTGACGGGCATAAGCCGTTACGCCGATGCCATATGGTTCATGTCTCTCTTAAACTCTGTCGATCCATATTTCCTGATGGGAGCCCAAATTCTGGGTGCACCACTCGTCAAAAAGTTCGGTATAGAACCCATTCCCCTCGGATACCTGATCGCCGGCGAAGGCGGTACGGCAGGCGTCGTGGGCAAGGCAATTCCAATCCCTTACAACAAGCCTGAACTCGCCGCGGCACATGCACTGGCTGGGCAGTACCTCGGAATGCGCTTCATCTACTTGGAAGCTGGATCAGGAGCGAAGAACCCTGTTCCCCCCGACATGATTCGAGTTGTAAGACATTACGTTGACATTCCGACGATTGTGGGCGGAGGCATCAGATCGCGAGAACAAGCGCTAGCCGCCGCCTCGGCAGGCGCGGATATCATAGTCACGGGAAACGTCGTAGAAGAATCCGGCATGAGACGCCGAGTTTCAGAGATTATCGAGGGCATAAAACGCGGCAGAGCGTGAAAAGCCCTTTGACGGCTTTTGAAAACTACTTTAACGCTTTGAAAAAGCTTTGCGACGATCCGATATATGAAATATGGCCGGATTTTGAACCGCAGTACGATGAGCATGAATACTCATGGACAACGTTGCGAGGCTTAGGCGAGGTTTTGCTGTTGAATTGCGGTGTGTGCGACGGTCCGTCTGATATGAGGCATGCTCTGTGCAAAGATTGTGCCGAGACGAGAGGCAAACTCGCGAAAGAGGCATACCAAGAAGCCACTGGGCGTCCGAAGGAAAAATGGGTCACACTGTTTTTGTGTAGAATCCACACGGAATAGACCTCTCTAGACAGTTGCTTTTTGACTTTTTTCTGTAGGAAAACAGAAATAGGCTTCTTTCAAACAGAAAGGTCTGCGAGGGGGAGAACGTGGACGGGCAGATGAGCGAAGGTTACAAACAGTACGTAGAGTCATTGGAAGCCAAGCTTGAGCAGCTTTATGCAATCAGCAATGAGGCAAGACGAAAAGGACTCGATCCCTCGTTGAAGACCGAGTGCATAATTGCCAAGGACTTGGCCGATCTCGTGGAGGGACTTGTAGGGCCAAAAGGCGTTGCCCAGAGCATTCGGGATCTAAGCTCCAAGCTTCCTCGAGAGGAACTTGCCTTCAAAGTTACTGAAGAGATAATTTACGGCAAGTTTGGGCATTTGGAAGCCGAAGCCGCCGCTGAACAAGCCATACGAACGGCTCTGGCAATCTTCACGGAGGGACTGACCGCTGCTCCAATCCAGGGTGTAGCAAAAGTAAGCATCAAGACGAACAGCGATCATACGCGTTATCTTGCCATTTACTTCGCCGGGCCCATACGGTCAGCCGGCGGGACTGATCAGGCCTTGACGCTGGTCGTGGGAGACTTCGTTCGAAAGCAGCTGGGACTTGACCGTTACAAGCCGACTGAAGAGGAGATATCAAGGTTCATTGAGGAACTGAGAGTCTACGAGCGGTCCGTGGCAGGTTTCCAATATCACATTCCAGACGATGAGCTGCGGAAAGCGCTGCAGTGGATTCCCGTGGAAGTAACCGGCACCGAATCTGACCCTATTGAAGTTTCTTCTTACAGAAATCTTCCGCGCATAGAGACGAATCGTGTCAGGGGGGGAGCTCTCAGAGTCGTGAACGACGGCATTGTCGGAAGGGCTCAGAAGGTTCTGAACATTATTGGAAAGCTTGGTTTCCAAGGATGGGATTGGCTCCAAGAGCTTCACGTCAAATCCGAAAAAAAATCTGCAGGTTTCATGGATGATGTTATCGCAGGCAGACCAGTATTCTCATTCCCATCTAGACGCGGCGGTTTCCGTTTGAGGTATGGCAGGTCACGAAACACTGGGCTAACTGCCGTTGGTATAAGCCCGACAACAATGCTTGTGCTGCAAGGGTTTCTGGCGGCAGGAACCCAATTGAGGATGGAGCTTCCTGGAAAAGGAGGAATCGCCATTCCAGTCGATGTATTGGAGGGCCCAGTGGTTCGTCTGAACGATGGATCTGTTTACCGAGTCACCAATGAAAGCTTCGGCGGGGTGAAAGACAAGATTGAGAAGATACTGTTCTTGGGCGACATCCTCATCAGTGTTGGAGATTTCCTATACAGTAGCAGACTGCTGGAGCCCTCGGGGTATGTTGAAGAATGGTGGGCTGAAGATGTCCAAAAAGCGATTATGGAAAAATACAGTGGAAACCTGGAAGACGCAGGCAAAGCCGCGAAAATCCCTGCGGAGAAACTGAAGACTTTCCTAGAGGATCCGTTCACCAACAAGCCTGACATCGCAGAGGCCGTAGCCCTTGCATTCACTTTGAACGTGCCTCTGCATCCGGCTTTCACCTTCTTTTGGTCGAACCTCACCTCGGTTGACGACATCACATTGTTAAGAAAGTGGCTTCTCAGCTCCGAAGTCCAGACTGAAGATGGCGTTGTCTGCAGGATAACTGGAGACACAGACCCGACCGTCAAACATGCTTTAGAATTGATATACCTGCCCCACAGAGTGTCCGCCGGCAAGATCACCCTCGCTGATGAAGATGCACAAGCGCTTGCGCTTTGCTTAGGTTACACGTCTTCGTGCAGCATAGACCTGTCCTCGGCCAAATCCGTTCTGCAAGCGATTTGCACGCTTTCAAGCGTCAAAATACGGGATAAGGCTCCAACCTTCGTAGGGGCTAGAATGGGAAGGCCGGAGAAAGCAAAGAGAAGGGAGATGAAACCGCTCGTTCATGTTCTCTTTCCGGTGGGTCTAGCGGGAGGCTCACAGCGAGACCTGGTTGAAGCTGCAAAACGGGCGCCAACGTTCGTGGAAGTCGTCAGGCGTAAGTGTCCCAACTGCAAGACCTTCGCCTTTCGCATCAAGTGCCCTGTCTGCGGAACAGAGACTATCCCCGAGAAAAGTTGCCCCAGATGCGGAAAGAGTCTGAGGGAAAATGAATGTCCAGTGTGCAAGGTTCCTGCCAAGCAGTTTCAGAAGCAGGTTATTAACTTCAAGGAATCGCTTGAAAGTACGTGTGGCTGCTTAGGCGTTTCGATGCCGAAGATCCTTAAGGGCGTCAAGGGTCTTACGAATGAGACGAAGACACCAGAGATACTTGAGAAGGGAGTACTGCGAGCAAAACACGATCTGTCGGTCTACAAGGATGGGACAATCAGGTTCGATGCCACCAATGCACCGCTAACGCATTTCAAGCCTGGCGAAATCGGAGTTCCTGTTGAGAAGCTCAGGCAGATGGGATACACTTGCGACATTTTTGGCGCAAACTTGACGGATGAGAATCAAGTTTGCGAGTTGAAAATTCAGGACGTGGTTATTCCAATGACAGGTGCAGAATACTTTCTAGGAATAGCAAGCTTCATGGACGAACTCTTAACAAAGGTCTACGGACTCCCACATTACTACAACGTCAAACGTGAAGAGGACCTTGTGGGGCACGTCATCGTCGGTCTGGCCCCTCACACCTGCGTCGGCATCCTGGGACGTATCGTGGGCTTCACAAACCTAAGCGTCTGCTATGCTCATCCGGTTTGGCATTCTGCCAAGCGTAGGGACTGTGACGGCGACGAAGACACTCTGATGCTCGCGATGGACACTCTGCTCAACTTTTCACGCGAGTACCTGCCTGCCCAAATAGGCGGCATAATGGATGCTCCGTTGCTCCTGATTCCGGTTGTTAACACGAAAGAGGTGCAGAGACAGGCACACGACTTTGATGTTGCCCGCGCTTATCCACTCGAGTTCTACGAAAAAACATGGGAGAGAGTTGAGGCCAAACAGGTCAGTTCTCTCGTAGACCTTATCGGACATCGCCTCGGCACCGAGGCACAGTTTGAGGGTTTCAACTACACAACTCCCGTGTCAAACATCAGCATGGGAAACCCCAGAAGCGCCTACAAACAGTTCAAAACGATGGTTGAAAAACTGAACGGTCAACTTGAACTAGCAGATAAAATTGAGGCTGTAGACGCGAAGAAAGTGGCCTTGAAAGTCCTGACTAAACACTTCATGCGAGACATCGCTGGAAACCTGCGGGCCTTCTCAACGCAAGGGTTCAGGTGCAAAGCGTGCAACAGGCACTTCCGACGCCTGCCGCTACGCGGCAAATGCCCCTCGTGCGGGGGACAACTGAGTCTGACCGTCTACCGTGGCGGAATCGAGAAATACTTGGAAGCGGCTCAAAGCCTAGTTGATAGATACGATCTGCCCAAGTATTACACACAGAGAATCGATCTCATTAAAGAAGAGATCAGAGCCCTGTTTGATAGCAAGAAACAAAAACAGATTTGTCTGACAGACTTTGCCTAACAAGACTTTTCTACGCAGAGGGATACATTATCTGTGAACAGGCATGTTGAAGGAGATTTACCATCCGAACGCTTACTTGACGAACCTAAGGAACGTACGCCTCGGGCTTAGGGCTCGAACCAAGATAATTAACGCTCTGGAAAGAGGTTCAGGCGATGCGAAAACGATTGCAAAAGAAACTGCGATGCACTATGGCGTCGCCATGCACCATTTGAAGCTTCTTCAATCAGAGGGGATTGTACGGCGCGTAGGCGGAAAAAACGCTGTTTGGACGCTTACGGGAGCGGGACAGAAACGCCTCGTGAACACGGGCTAGAATGTGCACGCGCATGGTGAACATCCGCACTTTGGACATTTATGGTTGTATTTTGCAACAGTGGCCCTCTCAAGATCCACCCCGGTAATGTTTGCAAGAGAAGCCAACCATGCGATAACATCAGCAAACTCTTTCTGCAACTCTTCTTTGTCGGTTCCGTTCAACGCTTCACCGAGTTCCTTAACTTCATCCACAAGCCAATCATAGGTTCCGGCTACTCCACGCTCTGAGTCTCTGTGGAGGTACAGATTTCTCATCATCTCCTGAAACTCCCTAATGTGCAAGTCTCCACCTCCCCTCTCTATCTAGGAAAAGACGGGCAAAACCAAAGATGATCGCTTCGGTTGGCAAACGGGGGAATGGCTGCGTGTGCACATTTGAAAGCGCCGCGACACTTAGCGAATTCTTATGTACTTGTAGGCTTCTGTGGCGTCCTCGAAGCAGTAGTGCACTTTCTGGTATTCTTTTCTGAAAAGAGCAACGTCCGCACGCACCTTCTCCAAGGGTTCCTTGTCGATAATCACACGTTTGACGAACTCTGCAATCTCCACCATCTCACTCTCTTTCATTCCAAGCCTTGTAACTTCTGAAACGCCCATTCTTATGCCGCCGGGGTGCATAAAGTGCCTTCCTTCTTTGATGTCGTATGGCAACAGGTTTCTGTTTATGATTATATTCGCCTTTTCCAGAGTCTCTTCGATCGTGCCACCCTCACCGAGTTTCACTATGTCTATGAGAATCACGTGTGACTGTGTGAACCCTTTGTGCTCGGCCAAAACGTTGAAGCCTCTCTCGTAAAGCGCCTGTGCCAAGGCCTTGGCGTTCTTGACTACCTGAGCCGCGTATTCATTTCCGAATTCAAGCATTTCAGCACATGCAACGGTCAGCCCTGCCACCGCGTGCAGATGATGATTGCTCACCATGCCTGGAAACGTTGCTCTTTTTATCTTCTCGGCGTTCTTCTCCCAAGACAGGATTCCACCATGCTGGGGTCCGAAGAATGTCTTGTGCGTGCTTAGACTCACAACGTCTGCGCCTTCTCTTAGAGGGTCTTGGAATTTGCCGCCGGCAATCAGTCCTGCCACGTGTGCTGCGTCGTAGCCTGCCGTGGCGCCTACGGAGTGGACGGTCTCAACCAGCTCCTTGACTGGGTGCGGAAATGGAAAGACGCTTGCCCCGAACATGACGAACTTCGGCGGCTTGCCCTTTGCAGTGAGTTCCTTAATTTTCTCCTTGGCCTTGTCCACATCTATGTTCAACTCCTTATAGTCCAACGGCAGATACTCCACGATTAAGCCTTTAACAGCGCCCGCTGTGCCTCCCAGCTCCTTCTTGCCGGACGTTATGTGCCCGCCGCTTGGAATGGACAAGGCCAGCAGCGTGTCTCCCGGTTCAGTGAAGGCCGTGTAGACAGCCAGGTTTGCTACGACGCCTGAGATAGGCCTGACGTCCACAAATTCAGCGTTGAAAAGCTTCTTCATGAGTTCGATGCACTTAAACTCCACTTGGTCAATGAAGCGGCAGCCTGCGTAAACCCTTTCTCCAGGCCAGCCTTCCGCGTAACGGTTCCCAAAATCCGTCATCAAAGTCTCCCGCACGGCTGGACTCGGGATGTTCTCGCTTGCTATCAGTGGAATGCATTCTTGAAACCACTTGTGGTGCTGCTGAAGTAGGTCGAAAACGTGATTATACTCATCTCTAGGAGACGACATCTCGACACCTTGTTGCGCATGATTATCCACTCCTCAGAAATAAAAACTCTTTGAACCGACACAACATTAATAATGGAGAAACAACACAAATTAGACGGCAAACATAAGAGGATTGCTCATGAGCAGCAAGAAGAAGAAGAAGAAAGACAAAAAGTCACCGATGCCCGCTGCAAGCGCAGGGCTGCTCAGGTTCTTTGAAGAGGAAACGGAGGGCATCAAGGTTAGACCAGAACTCTTGGTCGTTCTAGCAATCGTATTGATAGTTGTCGTAGCCTTAATGCATGCGGTCTAGACGTGCTTCTCAGCGGTGAGAAGGCCCGTGTATTACTTCTATCCGTTGCACTGAATTAAGGTGCACGAATATCTCGCTTCTCTCCTCTCGGCTTGCGACCTGTGGTATAGGCTGAGCGATGGTTGCGCGCAGGATGACCGCCTCCGCGTCTGATAGCCATATCCCAGCGGGTTCACGTGTGACGGCGGCCAAGGTGCCCTCAAAACCGTAGGATGGATCCAGTATCACGCGTATCTGGTTCCCTACGTTCTTCTCGAGCATATGAAATATCGTTAAGGGCAGATCTTGCTCTGGCATTGTTTTCGCAAAACCCTGTAATAGACACTTACACAATAAAACAGTTCCTCTATAAATATGCGCTGTTCAGATAGCACTGCCAATTGCCCCAGACCCTCCGTGCTCCTGCCAAGTTCAAGTCGAAGCCAGCACTTAACACTGTCAACGATTTTTTGAGCGGTGCTTTCCCGTTATTATTTGGAGGCGCGGTTTCGCGACAGTTTAATATGCTTGGGCTTTTCTCTTAGGAAGGTCTCCGTAGGGGAATTTGAGTGGAAGCTGGGGACTCGCTGAAACAGTCGATGGACGTTGCTGTTAAACGTTATTCATCACTGTTCAGACTGCCCTCAGCGCGCAAAGTGCCCCTGCTGCTCTCACTCTTCTGCGTCGGAGGCGGCGTGCTTTCAACAATAATTCTTTTTCCAACTTTCTTAGGAATAGAGAAGGGCCTGCTCTTGGGCCTGGGTATTCTCTTCTCAAGTCTGTTTGCTGATTATGTCATCAGCGCACTGTTCCTGAAGAAAGATGCAGTCTTTGATTTGAGGAGAACTATGGCGCTTTCGATTTTTTGCTGGGGTGTGTGGCTGTTCTTCTTGTTCGTAGGCGCGGTCGTGGGTGCAGCAACGTCTGATTTGAAATGGTGGATACGACTCAGTCTCCTAGGGTTCTCGGCAACACTGATTCTTCGTTTCACAGTTTTCAACGCAGTTTCCTCAACGACACGCAAGAGGCTGTTCGTGGCTTCTCTTCTTCAACCCTTTCTGAGCGTAGTTCCCTTTCTTGTTTTCTGGACAAGAATAGGTTATCCCTTTACTGTCACGGTCAGCATGCTTGCGTTTCTGTTTTCTTCGGTCGTCATCGGTTTTGCCGCGAGTTTCAGCTTTCTCTTTCTACTGAATCGGATGGGTAAGCAAGCGGTTGGACTTCAATCTGTAACGCTTTTCAGAGCCTTCATGCTTAGCTGGGTGTCGAACTTGAACGCACCGTTCGAAGAACTTCTTGAGAAGTTGGGTGAAGAACGAGAAGTCGAGGTTTCCTTGATGAAGTTCGGTTCTCCCGATACGAAGGCGCTTTTGGTCGTTCCTTCCGTACACCCTGGGCCCTTCAAGAACATCGGGAGCAGCCTCCTGCCCGCCATGCTCAAGGCTGACTTGGAGAAGGAGTTCGGCTGCGTGGCATGCGTCCCTCACGGCCTCTTTGGTCACGAATACGATTTGGCCTCTCAGTTTCAGAACAAGAAGGTCATCGCCGATGTTATGGCATGCGTGAGAAGCTTGGAAACTCGAGACCAGAATGCCTCTCCGTTTGTGACGGTCAGTAACGGTCTGGCTACTGCTTGCTGTCAGCTGTTCGGAAAATCTGCTTTCATATCTTTCACACTTGCCCCGAAGACCATCGAGGATTTGCCGGAGGAGTTAGGTATATTTGTGCGTGAACAAGCAGAGAAACGCGGTCTGGATCTCTGCGCGGTCGTGAACGCGCACAACAGCATCGACGCAACGGCGGAAATGCCGGACTCCTTGGCTTCATTGAAAGACGTTGCAACCAAGTGCCTAGACAAGGCGCTGTCGCTCAAGCAGTCGCCGTTCGAAGTCGGTGTTGCCTCTGTGTTGCCCGAGGAGTTCAGTCTTGAAGACGGGATGGGATCCGGCGGCATCACGGTCGTCGTGATCAAGGCTGGTCAGCAGAAGGCTGCCTACGTGGTCATCGATGGTAACAACATGGTTTCTGGACTGCGTGAACGAATCCTTTCGTCACTGCTTTCCATAGGCATGGACGCGGGCGAGATCTTCACGACCGACACACACGCGGTGAACGCTTTGATATTGACCGAACATGGCTACCACTCTGTCGGCGAGGCTATCGAAAACGAAAAGCTCATCAGCTACATCAAAGATGCGACGCACTCCGCATTAGCCAAGCTGGTGAGTGTGGGGGTTTCATGTCGCAACATGACGGTTCCCAGCGTGAAGGTCATCGGAGCAAAGCAGCTTGAAGCGTTGTGCCTTTTGATAGACAAAGTGATTCAAAGAGCTAAAAGAGCGGTTGTCCCAGTCTTCGGAGTCAGTGGACTGCTTCTTATGTTGCTTTTATTGCTTGTTTGAGCTAACCCTAATAAGGTTGAAGTTTTTCATGTTTAATTCCCAACTGGAGGGGTGAAGCAGTGATTAAAGAAATAAGGATCCACGGTCGTGGTGGACAGGGAAGCGTCACTGCCGCTGAGGTTCTGGCCCACGCTGCTTTTTTCGAAGGTAAATGCGTCCAAGCTTTCCCTTACTTCGGAGCAGAGCGACGAGGAGCCCCTGTTAAAGCCTTTGCGCGGATAAGCGATGAACCGATGCTTGTGCACAGTCAGGTCTACACTCCTGACTATGTCATAGTGCTTGACCCTTACATCTACAAGGTTGTAGACGTTACAGAAGGCTTGAAGAAGAATGGAGTTATCGTCATCAACACCAAGAAGAAGCCTGAAGAAATCGGGTTGAAAGGTTGGCGGGTGGCGACGGTCGACGCGACTGGCATCGCCTTGGAGCTAGGCCTGCTCGTGGCCGGCTCTCCTGTGGTTAACACTTCGATTCTTGGGGCTTTCGCCAAAGCCACTGACGAGGTAAAACTTGAGAGTGTTTTGAAAGCCGTGAGAGAAACTTGGTCAGGTGTTGCCGGGGAGAAGAACTCGAAAGCAACGGAACTGGCCTATGAACGGCTGACCAAGTGGTGGGATGGTGAGGCCTGATGACTGCGGTTCCGATGAAACGTAAAGACCTTCCGATAACCCCGCTTTCTTGCCCAACTGTCGGAAGCATGGGAAAAACAGGGTCCTGGAGAACCTTCCGCCCTGAAATTAACTACTCTAAATGCACAAGGTGCACTCTGTGTTGGGTCTACTGCCCAGACGCGGCTATAACGAGGGAGGAAGATGACTCTCCAAAGATCGATTACGACTACTGCAAGGGCTGTGGAATATGCGCCAACGAGTGTCCGACCAAGGCGATAATGATGAAGAGGGAGGAAGAATAGATGGGGCAAACGATCATCGACACGGCGAACCACATTGCCGGTTACGCGGCAAGAGCAGCTCGGGTCAAAGTTGTTGCAGCATACCCGATTACTCCTCAGACAACCATTGTCGAGAAAATCGCGGAGTTTGTTGAAAACCATGAGATGGA
Source organism: Bathyarchaeia archaeon (assembly GCA_049512075.1). Taxonomy (GTDB): domain Archaea; phylum Thermoproteota; class Bathyarchaeia; order Bathyarchaeales; family Bathycorpusculaceae; genus JBEKCD01. The sequence goes on from JBEKXL010000002.1 coordinate 55,444, forward strand.
CGCAGAGTTCATCCGTGTGGAATCGGAACACAGCGCGATGGTGGCTTGTATAGGCGCCGCTGCAACTGGGGTCAGAACGTTCACAGCGACGTCTGCGCACGGTTTGGCTCTTATGCACGAGGCTTTGCACTGGGCGTCTGGCTCACGCCTGCCGATAGTGATGCCCGTTGTCAACCGCGCCATGGGGGCGCCTTGGAGCATATGGCCCGACTTGAGCGACTCGCTTTCTCAGCGGGACACGGGGTGGATCCAGTTCTACTGCGCTGACAACCAAGAAGTATTCGACACGATAATTCAAGCCTACAAACTCTGTGAGGATGAGCGCGTGTTTCTCCCCGCCATGGTGTGCCTTGAAGGCTTCATCTTATCACACACTTACACCCCTGCAAAGATTCCGGATCAAGAAGAAATCGATGCTTACCTGCCGCCTTACAAGGCCGGCTGGGCTCTAGACGTTGACCATCCCTGCTCCCACGCAAACCTGGTCTCGCCTGAATGGTACATGGAGTTCCGCTACATGATTCAGGAAGCGATGGACAACGCGAAGAAACTCATTCCACAAATCGACAAAGAGTATGGAAAACGCTTCGGCTCCGAGTACGGAGGTCTCGTTGAGAAATACAAGTGCGAGGATGCAGACCTGATAATGCTCACGATGGGAACCATCGGAAGTGAAGCCAAACTGGCCGTGGACAAGCTGCGCAAGGACGGACTAAAGGTCGGGTCAGCAAGAGTCCGCGTGTACCGCCCGTTCCCGGTGGAAGAAATAATGAAGCTTGCAGAAAACACCCACCTGCTTGCAACGATAGACCGCCACATCTCCTTCGGCATGGAAGGGTTTCTAGCCTCAGAAACCAAAGCCTCCCTGTTCAACCAGAAAGACCGTCCTCTGGTCGCAGGCTTCATCGCTGGGCTGGGAGGAAGAGACGTAACCTCTGAAACGATTGAAAAGATAGCCAAGAAATCGCTGAAGTCGATGAAGGACGGCAAGGTGGAAAAAGAAACCGAATGGGTCGACCTAAGAGAGTGAACAAGATGGTGACCGTGAAAGAGCTTCCGAGGGAAGAATACTTGCTCAAGGGGCACGCTGCCTGCGCAGGCTGCGGTCCGGCCATTTCCCTTCGACTGCTTTTCAAGGCGTTGGGGAACAAGATAATCCTGGTCGTACCCGCGTGCTGCACAACTGTGATACAGGGGCCATATCCCTACACTTCGTTCGCTGTTCCCCTTCAGAACATCCTGTTCGAAGCCACAGGCGCCGCGGCATCCGGAATCACTGCAGCCCTCCGCATGAGAAAACTTGAGGATATAACAGTCGTCGGCTGGGCAGGAGACGGCGGTACAGCCGACATAGGAATTCAAGCACTATCCGGAGCGGCTGAAAGAGAAACCAACTTCATATACATCTGCTACGACAACGAAGCTTACGGCAACACCGGGATGCAGCGTAGCGGAGCAACACCGTACGGCGCATGGACAACCACGACACCATTTGGCAAGAAGGAACGAAAGAAAGACATGCCCTTAATCATGGCCGCACACAGAATACCCTACGTGGCCACGGCCTGCACATCCTACCCGATGGACTTTGTAAGCAAGCTGAGAAAGGCCAGGGACATCAAGGGCACGAAGTACATTCATCTTCTGACGCCTTGTCCAACTGGATGGCGGTACGACACGAGCAAAACCGTTGAAATAGGCCGACTTGCGGTGCAGACTGGCATGTGGGTTCTTTACGAGATTGAAGACGGGAAGTTCAGGCTCAACTCTCCAAGCGACCGCCTCGTCGACAAGTCCAAGCGCAAGCCCATCAAGGAATACTTTGCCACGCAGGGCCGCTTCCGCGGTCTGGCCGAGGATGACTTCGGAAAGATCCAGAAGTGGGTTGACGAAGACTGGGAGAACTACCGTAAGCTCGCCTCAACCTGTGTGTCTGATCCGGCTCTGTACGGAAAAATATAAGGCAAGGTCCATGAAATAGACTGCCTTACGATGCAAACCACTGATAATCAACTGAAGAAGAGTGATTGAAAATGACGGAACAAGAGCCCAACAATACCGAGAGAAAAGAGAAAGCGAAAAGAGCCCCGCGAACTACCCCACAGAGCAACCCGCAGGGCGCCGCCGGAAGCGTCGTGTTCGTCGGAAACAAGCCAGTGATGAACTACGTGCTTGCCTGCATGATGCACCTCAACTCTGGTTCAAACAAGATCGTTGTCAAAGCCAGGGGGCGCGCAATTCCGAGAGCCGTGGACACCGTTGAAGTGCTGAGACGCTCGTTTGCAAAAGGCGTCGAACTGGAAGGCATAAACCTGTCCACTGAGGAAGTCGACAGGGAGCAGGGCCAGAAGGCAAAGGTTTCAGCTATTGAAATATCGATAATCAAACAGTAGCCAGCTTCTCTTTCCCGCAGAGCTAACGGACTGTCTGAAAATCAGTTTTGACTGTTGACCCCTAACGTTTCTTTTCATAGCGGGAGTATCGATAGCTATATAAAACCTCTTTTCTAATCGTTTAGCTCCAAGCTGGTGGCGTGCAATGGCCGATTACCCCAAGATAGTTGTTACTCCCCCCGGTCCGAAGGCGAGAGAACTCGTCAAGAAAGACGAGGAGTTCATTTCACCTTCGTACGGCAGGTTTTATCCTCTTGTCGTTGAATCTGGCAAGGGCTGTATCGTGAAAGATGTTGACGGAAACGAGTTCATAGACTTCAACTCGGGCTTGGTGTGCATGGCCGTAGGTCACAATCATCCCAAGGTCGTTGCGGCCATAAAGAACCAGTGTGACCGTTTCCTGCACTATTCGAACACGGACTTTTTCTACAGAGAAGTCGTTGACCTCGCGGAGAAACTTGCCCAGATTACGCCTGGGGGTCCTGAGAAGAAAGTTTACTTTGGCAACAGCGGCGCTGAGGCGATTGAAGCAGCCGTTAAGCTTGCGAAGTGGCACAGTCGAAGACAATTGTTCATCGGGTTCACAGGCGCCTTTCACGGACGGACGATAGGAGCCTTGTCCTTAACGGCAAGCAAGCCAACTCAGAAGCGTTACTTTTTCCCGCTTATGCCAGGCGTAACTCACGTGCCCTACGCGTACTGTTACCGTTGCGCCTACAAACTAACCTATCCTGACTGTCACTATTGGTGCGTGGACTTCATCGATGAGCAGGTCCTGCAGAAGTACGTACCTCCTGAAGACACTGCGGCCATAGTCTTCGAGTCCATTCAGGGTGAAGGCGGGTACGTCGTGCCTCCTCCAGAGTACTTCCAGCGAATAAAGAAGTTGGCCGACAAGTACGGTCTGCTGCTCATCGACGATGAAGTGCAATCAGGCATGGGCAGGACTGGAAAATGGTTTGCAATCGAACACTGGGGAGTCGAGCCCGACATAGTGTGCGCCGCGAAGGCTTTAGCATCAGGCCTGCCCTTGGGAGCAACGATTGCCAAAGCAAAAATCATGGACTGGGTTCCAGGTTCGCACGCGAGCACGTTCGGCGGTAACCCGCTGTCCTGTGTTGCCGCGAGTGCAGTCATTGACGTTGTGAAGGAGGAGAAGCTTCTTGAGAACGCGAACAAGCAGGGCGCATATATCCTGAAGAGGCTGGGGGAGCTGAAGGAGCAGTGCGAAATCGTGGGTGATGTGAGAGGTAAAGGCTTGATGATAGGAATGGAAATCGTCGAGGACAAAGAGAGCAAGAAGGCAGCCCCTCAGAAAGTCACCGAGATCATGATGCGCTCATGGAAACGTGGTATCAACGTTATCAGTTGCGGAGCTTCAACCATAAGAATTGCGCCGCCTCTAATCATCACAAGAGATCTTGTAGATTCCGCGTTGGACATAATTGGAGACGTAACGAAAGAAGTTGGAAAAGAAACGTAATTCCCGTGTCCTGAATGGAAATTCGAAGGCTGACAATAGCTGACTACGAAGAAATCACCAGCCTCTGGTCTCGAGCAAATCTGCCCTTCAAGCCTGAAGGAAGAGACAGCAGACAGGCAATTGCAATTCAGATAAGTGCAAACCCCGATTTCTTTCTCGGAGCATTCGAAGGTCGTCACCTTGTCGGAACGGTAGTCCTCAGCAGTGACATGCGAAAGGGCTGGATAAACCGATTGGCTGTTGACCCTGACTACAGGCGTCGCGGTGTGGCAAAGACCTTGATTGAAGAGTCTGAGAAAACATTTAGAAACCATGGCCTCAGAATATTCTGCAGCTTAATCGAGGGTCCCAACAAGGCGTCGAAAGCGCTGTTCGAGAAGTGCGGGTACAGCGAATACACAGATGTTTCCTACTTCACTAAACGCGACAGCGACGCAGTCTAACCTTGTTTCTTGCCCACGAGGAGGAAGTGTTCAGCACTTCCCACGACTGACGGGTGCGTGCAGGTGTCAAGCAATATCTCAACCCACATCCTCCACTTTCCCTGATCCTTGTAAAGTCTGTTGGTTTCCTTCTTTTGATGAGAGGACAGCCCTTCTAAACCCGCCATCTCCAGAACATCTGTGCCTCGCTGCTCGAAAAGCTCACGCAACTCTTCCGGCAAAAACCAGTGCGCTGCTGTGAAGCCTTCTCCCTGCAAACCTGGGACGTAATCACCGACTTCCAAGTGATGCTTCGCATACTGCATCTCTTGCGGAAAATTCACCATAATGGTTTTCAGTAGTCCAATGCGGCTTATGACTGAAACAAAAATCGGAGCCTTCTTCTTTGCAACACGTATAAGCTCATCTGCAGCCTTTTCCCTACGCTTAGGTTCGAGCAGATGGTTCAAGGGTCCACCCAAACACAGCACTGCGTCAAAAGATCCGTCGGAAAATGTTGACAGATCCTCCACGGAGCCCTGTACGAACTGTCTGGCTTTTCGCATGACTCCTGCCCGTTTCATTTTCTTTCTCGCCATTTCCAGCATTTCTGGAACAAGATCCAGGAGAACGATGCTGTAACCCTGCCTCGCCAATTCAATAGAATATCTGCCCGGTCCTCCACCTGCGTCCAAGACTGTACCGCGTCTTGGCAAGTATTTTTCAAGGAAACGCATGGTTACCATGAACTCTATCTGGTGATACGGATCCTGCTGCAGACGGCGCCATTCATGGCGGGCGTTACTTGCGTACCAATCTTTGACGATTCTGTCGACTTGCCTGTCAACGTCCTTCATGACGTTTTCTTCAGCCTCTGAACGTGTTTCCTAGAAGTCGGCGGGCTTTGCTATTATTTCCCTTATTTTCATGTCGAAGAATCTGGCGGCGTTTGCGGGGTGTATGCGAAGTGCGGTGTCTGCTCCTCTTCCCGTGCCGGCGATTGCGACAACGTCTTTGTCAGCTGGGATCAGGCCAGCGTCTGCGGCCATCATGGTGATTTCGATGCACACTTTGGTTCCTTCTCCCAAGCGTCTGAGAACGTTGGCCATTAGTTCCAAAGGTTGGATTGTGCCAAAATCCTTGCGCACCGCGCGTTCGGCACTGCTTAGCGCATGGATGCCTGTGAATATTTTTGCGCCTTCAGCTAGTATCTGTTTCTTGTGTTCTTCCTGCAATTCGTTCTTTCCAGGTTCTTGGAAGCCGAAATTGTGTGTGACGACGACAACGTTTCGGCCTTTAAAAGTATTGGCCGCTCTTGCTCCTGTCTTACCGGTTGTTGAGGCAACAATGATGTCTCTTATGTCTTCTTTTTCCACGTACTCTTTTGCAGATTTCAACAGGATGTCAGTGTTCTGTTCTCCTGCTTTGTCGAAATAGATTGTCTTCTTCTCGAATGAGCTCATGAGTTCGCCTCACTGTTTAGTTTGTAAGACTCTGGCTTTTGCTTTATAGTTTTGTGTTTTTTAATGGTTCAAACTGTTCTTTTTCAACGGTTTTCTCTTCAATTTTGTTCCGCAGACTTCGCATTTCTGTGACTCGTAGTTTGCTGGATATTTTTTGTGGCAGGCTGGGCAGTAGCGTATCCATTGTAGTCGGCGACGAATTCCAAAGGTGGTTAAGGCGGCAAATTCGATGTTCATTTCGCTTGCAACGTTCTGTATCGAATAATCGTCTGTGGCAATCAGCGGAGTATAGCCGTCTGTCTTGAGTTCCAGAGCCAGTGCCAAGACTTGAAGGTCTGTCTCTGAAAGGAAAAAAGAGTCTCCCACAGCTGAGGCGAAGACTTTGGTCTTCTCTAAGAAGATTTTTTGCGGGTTTTTTACTGTGACTTTTCCGCTTTCCATGGCAGTTTTGAATCTAACCCCGGACATACTGTCTTCTGTTATCTCTTCTCTGACTTTTGGGGGAGTGTATTGTTCTTCGTTGATTGAGAACGGGTCAAAACCGGCAATGAGTGCGGACGTGTCTATGACTATTGCTCTTTTGCCTAGTTTGTCCGAGGGGCTTTTCACTTCATCCCTCGGAAGAGCAGCCTGCTCCTCAATCTGTGGTAGAAGTTCTCTCCAAATCGTATGAAGGATGTCTCGTTCTTGGAACGTGTGACGGTTAAACCCGGCTGTCTGCAGCTTACTAGCTGACGGCTGTGTCCATCGATGAGTATGTGAGTGTTCTTAGGTTTGTTGACTTCGATTGTGAGGACTGAGTCCGCTGGAAAAACAATCGGGTGAAAAACGCTTAATGGACAAATGGGCGTCAGGACAAACGCGTCTACGCCAGGATCCAGCACAGGTCCTCCGGCTGAGAGAGAATATCCGGTGGAGCCGGTCTGTGTGGCCACCATCAGCCCGTCTGATTGACAGTTTATGATTGGATCTTTGTTTCTCAGGACACGTGTGTAAAGCAGTTTTGCGGGTTCATCGGCTGAGATGACAACTTCATTCAAAGCGTCTGGAAACTTGGCGCCGTCTGCAGTTACCGCGAGTTTCATGCACTTTTCAATCTTGAATTCGCCGGCCAAACACTTGTCCACGGCGGAAAGAGCCTGTTTGGGATCAACTTCCGTGAGAAAGCCTCGAACACCCATGTTTATTGCAAGTATAGGCGGCTCCGGCTTCGGAATCGAAAGGCACGTTCTGAGAATTGTTCCGTCGCCGCCAACGGTGATTATGAAATCGGGTTTCATCTTTTCTATCGGAATAGCTTCTAGTGTGCTGTTCATTTTTCCAGCTAATGTGTCTTCCGCGTATACTGCTAATCCGTTTGCTTTCAGATGTTCGGTTAGGTCGTCGGCGAGTTTCAGGGCGTTCTTTCTGTCGAAACGCACGACCAAGCCTACGCTTTTGAACACGGGCGTTCCACCTTTAACCTACTACCGACACCTTAATCTATAATATAAAAGGCTTTTCGAAGAGTTCAGCTCGTTCATTAGCAAAAGTGCACAGGAGATTCAGGCAGATTATGAGGCTTTTGACGATGGAACATTCGGAAGGAAATATGCTCAATATATCATTGCTTGGATTGCGTAACTGACCCAAAAAAGGAATCTGACTGCGCGCGCGGACGCTTTGTTCTTCTGCAAAAACGCGCAGGTCGTGATGGTACCCAGCTTTGCTAGAGGCGTGGGTTATGGGTAGTGTTGTGCGTAGTGTTTTGCCAGGATGGATAGATCTGACAAGCTGACTTTGCCGTCGCCGTTTATGTCCGCGTTGGCGTTCCAGTTTGGACTAGAAGGCGTGGTGCCATAAGCCTTTACGAGCACGGACAGGTCAGAGAGTCCGACTCTGAAGTCTCCGTTGACATCGCCTGGAATCGTTAAGACTACTGAACTTTCGGCTGTTAGGTTGCCTGCTGTGACATTTAGGTTATAGTTACCGCATGGAAAATTAGTCGTATTCCAAGGGAACGAGAGAATTGAACTCCCAGAAACATTAACGCCTGTTTCGGTTCCTATGGTCGTCGCGTTACTGGACAGTGTGACGTCGAAAGCCCAAGGAGGATCATCCAAATTTATGAGAGACACATTCAAAGGCAGGACGTATCCTTGTCCAACAACAGTCTTCGAGGGCACGAGACTTATCGGCTGATCTACGTTCACTTCAATGGGCCCTGTTTCAAGCTCATACAAGCCATCTTGCGAGGAACCATAACCGTATATGTAGTAGGCTCCGGGCGAAACAGGAGTACCTTGGGAGAATAACGTGTCGTTACAGGTCTGTGGCCACGTCAAGACTCTAGTTATGTTCTCTCCAGGATCAAGGGACAAATCAACGATGACAAACGGGAAAATTCTGGATTTTGACCATTGATAAATATAGCCTGTGTCATTGTGAACCAGAAGGTCAAAGGTTTTTGCCCAGTATTGGAAGGTTATTGTTTGATTGCTAATGTTCGTGACCGTGAGCGTTACGTTTATCGGTTCACCCACATAGTAGTCGGTCTTTTCAACGGTCATCGTGAGCTCAAGCTGTTCGTCCGCCTTCACAGGTTGAATCCTTAACGCTAATGCCGACACGCCTAGGCAAAGCATAACAATAATTATACCCGAAAATAACCGCTTCAACTCACCTTCCTCCTAACTCACTATTAGTTCAACTAGTAGATAAGCCTTTAGACGCGTTCCAAAAATGTTTCCGCAACATCGCCTACATCAATTCCATACATAGTGAGCCTGCTCGTAGTAGCCCGCGCATAATGTTGATAGCTAGTTAGACAATCACTAGCCATTCCTTCCCCTCTTAAGCGCACGCGCTCTTATCCAACGTTTTTCCAACGTATAGCGCGCACTAGAACAGGTTAGGGGTATTGTTGTCCATAGTGTTTTGCTAGTAGGGATAGGTCTGAGAGGCCGACTTTGCCGTCGCCGTTTATGTCCGCGTTGGCGTTCCACTTTGGACTGTCTGGTGTGGTGCCGTAGGCTTTTGCGAGGATGGATAGATCAGACAGGCTGACTTTGAAGTCGCTTTTGATGTCGCCTGAAATTGTTACCGTTACAGTGCCCGTGTAAGTGAAGTTGTTGGCTGCTTCATTGACTCCGTTTGGCTCGCAATAGGCACTCAGTGTGTAGTTGCCATAGGCGCAGTTTGAAGTGTTTCCACCACAAACGAGGTTAACTGAAGATCCATTCAACAAGTTGAAAACATTGGTGTTGTTCAGAGTTGTTGCGTTAGCAGACAGAGTCAGCGTAACGTTTTCAGGGTTGTCTCCAGCGTTGTTGATCGTAACGTTCATTGGAATTGGGTAACCTTGGCCAACTACGGTTTTGGAAGCTGTAAAACTTGCTACACAAGGCGCAGTAAGATTGACATTCTGACCTGCATCTATTTGCGAAGTCAAGACATCAGAGATTGAGCAGCCTTGCTGAGTCGTACTGAAACAGGTGACGGTGGCATTCAACACATTGTCTCCAGCACTTATTGACAATCCTGAACTCGAAGGTGTGAGGGTGTAATTGAGGTAGCCTTGAGTTGTCGATGCATTCAAAAAGTACGTATATCCAACAATCTGACCAGATGCGTAGCGCGCGCGCTGGAGAAAGGTTGCTTCGTTGTAAGGGACAAAGAACAGAATGTTCAGCGTTATCCTTTGTTCGAGAACGAGATAGGGGAAGTAGTTCTGAAAAGCGGCAATCTTGTTTCAACAGGAGCCTTAGCTTCTCTGGGATTCTGGGACATAGACGTTCTGATCGTTACCCAGAGGGGTCAGCCTGTCGCCATGTTGAAAGGCCTAGACGATGATAGCCACGTTAAAACTCGAATCAGTCAATATGAAGCCTCTGAGAATGGCAAGAGAGCCTCCGTCGCTAAGAAGATAGTAGCCTCTAGAATTGAAACCGAGAACCTTGTCCTAAGAAAATATGGCTTGCGACAACATGACCTACTTACAGTTAAGAGGGCAATTGAAGAAGTCAATTCTGGAAACATAACAACCAAGCTCATGGCAATTGAAGGCCATTGTTCAAAACAATACTTCAAACAGGTCTTCCAACTATTCCCCAGTTTCATTCGAGTTGAGAATCGTAAAACCTTCAAGGCCTACGATGGACTCAACAATCTTTTCAACCTTGCCTACACCGTTCTGAAATGGAAAGTTTACAGAGCCATAGTTAGGGCGAAACTTGAACCGTATCTGGGCTTCTTGCATTCTGAACAGTTCGGTAAACCTTCTCTGGTCTGCGATCTGATGGAGCCATATAGGTGCCTAATTGACGATTTTGTTATCCAATATTGCCAGAGCCTGAAAAGGAAAGATTTTGGTATGAAACACGAAGACTACTCTTCCAACAGAAAGGGAGAAAGGGAATATTTGAACAAGGGTTTGGCAAAAGACATGATGAACAAGCTGAACTTCTTCTTTGAATCAACAATTCAAATACCTAGAGTGAAGCACGGCAACAAACAAACCGTGGAGACTCTGATTAACGAAGAAACAATGCTATTCGCCAGATACCTGAGAGACGAGAAACCGAATTGGCATCCAAGGATCGTCAAGTAAGGCGCTAGGGACGAAATGGTCTACACAGTTTTCTTTTTCATCCACAGAAGCCCGATTATCATCCACACAGTAAAAGGTCTTTTACTATGCGTTCCTAACGCAAACCATGTGTCATATTTCTCTTTCATGTTGTGATAGCACATTTCGGTTACTTTCTGTTTTGCAGTCTCCTTGTTCGGATAGTTGTTCCAAAGTACATGCGCCCCCCAGTCGAAGCATTCCATATAATGGGGATGCCTCTGACAAACTTCACAGGGTTCTTCGCAGTTCCATTTATAGAAAAGACCAACATTGCCATAAGGCTGCTTCCGGAAAACTCTGCCATTCAAGGTTAGCTGGACCACTTGCTTCTTACGTTCAATGATATCAAATCCGACGATCTGTGGTTTTACAAGGACGAGTGATCGTTTCTCGCTGATTGGCACGTCCAGCGACTTCTCGGACAAATCAACAAGAAAACGCCTTCGCTCTTCCCTGTCAGTTAGCTTCTTGCCCGATTGGATGATGGAGAAAGGTTCTATTTTTCTGCTTTCAATTCGCGGATCGCGATCGGGTTCTGTGGTCCTTACTTTAATAAAATCCCAACGGTGTATTTTTCTCGCAACACTACCCAAACGCATCGGATAAAGGCGCCTCCATTCCTTTTTCTCATTTACACCGGCTGTGCAAACAAGGTAAGACCCATGTTTACCGCTCCAATTCGGGGCAGCTTCCACAAGTACCAGGACTGATTCATCTTGATAAACCGTAGGAATCTACTCCGTCCTCTGAAATCCTATCACACAGACGATTTCATTATCATCCCAGTTCTCATGAAGATTCCGCCAAACTTCCTTGAACTCCTTCAATGTATAGCCGCCTTCTTTCTTAGCATCGTTTTCTGTGAAATCTCCAAGTCGTTTCCTTTGGATGGAAGTTATGCGCAGATTAGCAAAATGGGGTTCCCAAACAGCAGCATGAATTGTCGCCCCAACAACAATTTTTGGATCTGGCAGTCCTTTCCGTGAGGTTTGAGTCTTTGTACCTTCAAGAATCGGCTGCATATGGGTGAGTCGAAAAGGCATTTCGTAAGGGGCCTCTACGACTTCTTTGAAGATTTGCTGTATTGACTTTTCAGGTTCTTTTGCGGCTTTTGATATCACTTCTCTTGCCTGTCTTCGATAAATGGGTCTTCTTGCAATTTCCTTCGCTATCGACACTTGTTTCGAGGGTTCCTTTATCTGTCGAGTTATTGTTACGGCCGTGTCCCAATCGATTTTGCCCTGTTCACGAGGAACCCCGATCTTGGCAGCAGGTGCTATCATGACCTGCAATTCTCTAGGCGCGTTCACTAATTCAAGCCACGCATTAATCGTCCTATCAGAGACCCCTAACGTTTTGGCCACGGCGGCAGTATTGGGAAACTTTGAAGAGTATCTCTCCATAAGCTGCTTGCAACTATTGCCTTTTTCGACTGCATTCAAATCCGCGCGCTGAATATTCTCAATTAAGCTGAGTTCGATAACGTCCTCATCTGAATAGTCTCGTATCATTACAGGAACTCTTTCGAGTCTGGCCTTTTTTGCAGCCCTGTAGCGTCTTTCACCCACGACAACTTCGTAATGATCCCCCACAGGACGTATGATGATTGGTTGGAGCAAACCTTTTTCTTTTATGTTCTGGGCCAACAGATCGAGTTCTTCATTATCAAAATCCAATCTTGGATTGAAACGGTTCGGCCGAATTTTGTTCAATTCAATTTCTTTTATATCTCCAGCCATCCCAATCACTCTCCCATGATGCAAATTCCACAACCGACTTAACTATGACTGCCTCGCCGGATTTATAAGACTTGCAGGGCGCACCATCGCGCACGTGATGCGTGAGTTTTTTATCCCAGCACTTTTGATAGTGTAAACGTTGGTTGGTCAAAATGGAGATATCGCAGCTGAGAGAGTTGCAAAACCATTTCGAAGTTGCTCGAGCAAGCACCCAAGAAGCCCAACAATTGTATAAAGAATGTGAGGACCTTACTTCGCAGTTCCAGCAGAAGTTTCGTCGAGATAAAATAGGTTCAATGACTCTCCCAGAGTACGTTGTAGGTCACGAAAATAAGGATTCCTTTTGCTACTGGCTGCAATTCAAAACTAGTAAGGTTGGAGAAATCTTCGTTGGTGGCGCAGCTTTAGCGTTTGGAGTCTATTATAGCAAGAAAGACAACGCCTACAGGGTTTTTGACGGAAGTAAAGTTGGCGTAGTGCCTGACGATGAGGCATCTAAGCAATTGGAAAGGATTAAGGCCGGATTAGTTGAACTGTTGAGTTTTGCTGAAAAGAAAGCTTTTGCAGATATGATAAGGGTCTCAAAACAATTACTTCTCGATTACCAAGTCGTAGGGAAAATTCTAACTCTTTATTTTCCTGAAAAATACTTGGGTGTCTTTTCGAATGGACATGTGAACGAATTCCTTGAAAGTTTTGGAAAACTAGACGATAAGACAAAAGATTCACACATCTTTGAAAGAAGATCGATACTTCTGGAATTCAAAGAGAACGATGAAATAATGAAGAATTGGACAAACAAGAAGTATGTTGATTTTCTTTATAAGGAAATACTCAAAACGCATGTGCCTGCATCCTATTTCGTTTTGCGGACAGGCAGCGAAGAATACTCAGATCAGCCGGAATCAAAATACAATTTCAAGGAATCTATCCCGGGTTCTGTCCAGCTTCGAGTAGCTGAAAACAATGGCTGGTTCGTCTATCTCGAGAAAGATGTCTTCTATGGAACTGGCAGAATTGGCAAAATTTCATCTTATGAAAAAGATGGCGTAACGTACTACGATGCCGAAATACTGGATTACATTAAGATAGATCCTGTAAAGTTCGACACCATTAAAGACAGACTAAGCTTCAAATCCATAGGCCAACCTGGCATCCAAAGAATATCTGAGGCTGACTTCAAAATCATTGCAAAAAGCCCAAAAATTCCGGCCCTTACTCTTCACCCAATTGAAGATATCGTCAAATATATAAAATCAAAAGGATTCTTCTTTCCTATAGAGACTATAATCAATTATCACACATGTCTGTTGACGAAGCCTTTCGTCATTCTGTCAGGAATTACAGGAACAGGCAAGACCAAACTAGCAGAACTTTATGCTAATGGTCTATACGGAATTGAAAAGGATAATCCATACTACAGAAAAGTAGCTGTCCAATCAAACTGGAGCGACAGCAAACCACTTCTGGGTTATTACAACCCGTTCATAGGAGCGTATCACACGACTCCTTTCCTTCAGTTTGTTCTGAAAGCAATTGAAGACTGCGACAGCTGCGGCCTCAACAACGGGGGGAAATGTTCAGATTCCACCAAATGCAGCTCAAAATATTTCGTATGCTTAGATGAAATGAACCTCGCCCACGTAGAATATTACTTCGCAGATTTTCTAAGCGCAATGGAGACAGAAAACAAGACGATAAATCTTCACCCTGCAGGTACAAAAACTGAAGAAGGAACGTCAATACCTAGTAAGATTCGAATACCTGATAATTTCTACGTCATCGGCACCGTCAATATTGACGAGACAACCAAGGAGTTTAGTCCCAAAGTACTAGACCGGGCCAACACAATTGAGCTAGACATCGTAGACCTAGAGAAGTGGAAAGAAATCCAGCTGAGCTTAGGCATCAAAATAAACGAGGAAGCATTCAAGGTCATAAACGAAATCCACTCTATACTGAGAAAATATAGTCTGCACTTCGGCTACAGAGTTTGCAACGAAATAATCAAGTATATCGAAAACTCGAAACTGAGCCTCTACGAATCTCTAGACCTTGAGATAAAACAAAAAATACTACCAAAACTAAGTGGAGACGACAATCCCCGACTCAGAAAAAGTCTTGAAGAACTCAACCAATATCTCACAGGTAGACAGTGCGAACAGTCGCGAACCAAAGTCGCAAACATGCTTGAAAAATTGAATCAGTATGGTTTCACATCCTTCTATGACTAGCACCCATTAGAGGGCAACGCTTGCATGGAAGACAAAAAACTCATCTTCAAGATAGACGGGGTAGAGAAGGACCTATCCGAAATCATAGAAGTCGACGAGCTTCAAAAATGCGTTTTCTCAATAGAACTTGACCAGGATGTGCCCCTTTCACTCTTCATAAATCAAAAAGAGGTTGAAATGGATCAAATCCTTAAGAAAGAAGCTCACGCGGGATATTACTACCGCTCAAGATTGCCTTATCCCTTTGATGAAATTGGGATTTATGTTCTTAAGCTGGTCACAGATGGAAGGCAAATAACTCAAAAGATTAGAGCTAGGCCGATAAAGATCTCCATGGAAGACTACCGAGTTATTTTGGAGGATATTAGGAAAGAGACTTACAACTTGGTTTTCTCCGTTTTTGGACAGAGTTCAGAAGATATCCGGTTGGCCCATCTCTCTGGGCAAACAAGCTTCATAGAATACATTTCATTTTTCAGAAGAAATTTCAGCGATTTCTGCGAGGTATTCAGAAGGATTGAGAAGGACCCCAACTGCGATCTAATTAAAAGGGAAAGAATAGCCGAGATATACGATACGAACATTTTCGATGATATAATCGAGTTTGAGAAGACAGAAGACGCTATTTCTCCAATTGAGCGAAAACTTGGCTTCTACCCGAAGCGAGTTTCACTTCTTGAGAGTGCAAGATCCTTCAATGTCTATGAAAATAGGCTACTCAAACATTTCTTAGGACTTATCATCAACAAGACAGCCTTTTTGGAATCGGCACTGATTGAGGAAATAAAGACAACACAAGATAACAGTGATTTTTTTGCCGGTTCGAATGAAAGGATAAAGAAGTTGGAGGAGCTCAAGAAGGAATGTGGAAGATACGAAAAAGTCGCTCAGAACATGTGGAAAAGAAACTTTCTTGATAACGTTTCCAAGATGAATGTCGTGAAAACATCAATGGTTCTGCAAAAAGAACCGAGGTACCGATCTTTTTACAAGCTGTATCAAGATTTCAGAAAAAATTCTTTGGTAGAAATCAATTCTGATTATTTCTATATACCCATCAGACGGGCTTGGCAAGTATATGAGATCTGGGCGTTTCTGAAGGTCGCAGAGGTCCTCGTTAGAAAAGGGTTCGTTCCTCAACAAGGGTTGTTCAATACTTCAGAAAGAATGAGCCATGACGTCAAAAATGTTAATTTCAATTTTAATCTGAAAGAGAATATTCCTCTACTAGAACTGAAGGGAAAAAACCTTGCGGCAAGAGTGTACTACCAGCGGTCTTATGCAGTTGCTTTCATCAGTGGCTACGGGTCTACAGATCCTTATGAAAAGAAACCAGACATAGCAATCGAGTTTTTCACAAATAATAACCCAATCCCTGAAATAGTCATTCTTGACGCCAAATACAAAATAGTCGAAGAAAGACCTCCGCAAAGTACCCTGAAAGATATGAGCTATTATGTTGAAACTATCTGCGATGAGGATAAAAACAGAATCGTGAAGAGTGCGCACGCAATATACCCGGGCAAGTACACAGAAAGCTACGGAAGATGCGGTTATGTCGGGCTTATTCCAAAAGGAGACATGTCCAAATTCGACAAAGATATCGAAAAACTAATCTCAGCATATTTGCAATGACATAAAACTTGTTCAATATTGTCTAAGAGAATGAAACCAATGTGACGTGCACATTTTTGTGAAGGTTAGTTTTTACTAAAACTGCACTACTCGTCACACGCGCAACATTGTCCACGGGGTAATGAGTTTCGAATTCTGCTCTAGCGCGGGCTAAATAGACTCTTCCTCAGTATGTCTGCATCCTTTAGTGCCATAATTAACGCAGCCAAAGAAAGGTCGCCCATATTTGTCTTGCCTTGGGACAAGGTAACCATCTTCGCATTTCGGGCATGCTTTCGCCTGAAAAGAGCATTTATCATTGGAGCACAGATATTTTGAGTTATCCTTGTATAGAAAACCGTTGCCACCTTCTGAGTAATCCTCTCTGCATTTTGGACAACTCCTCGGAACATAGCTGCAATACGGGCTGTTGCTACATTCGTACCATCCGCGCATTTCATTCCTAACAATAATTCCAGTTGTGCAGACTGGACAATTAATACTCCTTTTCAGCTTCTGCCCAGTTGTATTAATCTCATAACCGTTATTTTCTATCTCAGTGACAAAAGTTGAAACATTGAATGGTTCATCAACAACTAAGTAGACATGCTTTCGAGCTCTTGTGATTGCCACATAGAATAGTCGTCTTTCTTCGGCGTTCGGGAAATTTTCACTTTTGGCCTTAACCAAATCCAATACAGGGTCATTTTCGATTTGGCAAGGAAAACCGCGTTCTCCGCTTCTTAACCCTATTACTATGACAGAATGGACTGTGCGTCCTTTTGACTTATGTATTGTCGTGTACTCTATCTCAAGCTTAGGATTATTCAATATTAATTCGTCGATATTACTTGGTTTTCCTATTTCTTCATACCTGTTTAATATCAAGATTTTTTCTTTTTCTTGGGCGTCTCGATTTATTTCTTGAATTATTCTTTCGAGTGCGGATTCCGTTTTTTCTTTGACAATGGTCACAGCAGGTTTATTGTCTTTCTTTTTGCTTATGATTTGTTTGCGTATCTGGTATGAGTTTTCAAGGATAAATCTGGTTGAAAAGTCACACAATTTGTCGCTGAATCTGTGGGTCTCCTGTACTAATCGTATTTCGCTGGGACCAAAATATCTTTCGAAATGAGTCATAATAGAGATATCGCTACCTGCGAACCGATTGATTGACTGCCAATCATCACCCACGCAGAAGAGTTTGGAGTTATTTTGGTTAAGCAAGGCTTTTAGAAACCTGTATCTACTTTGCGAAATGTCCTGAAACTCATCAACTAATACATATTGGAATGGAGATACGTACTTGTTCTGTTCAATCAAGTTGGTAGCTTTGTTGATCATGTCGTTGAAGTCAATTTCGCCATTTTGCCAAAGACATTCTTCATAGTCTTTGTAAATGACTGAGAATATATCTAGGAAAGCTTTTGTTCTCGTATCATCTGGACTAATTTCGCTTTTCAGTGTCTCGAGACTTTTTCCACTTGACTTGAACAAGTTTAGGAAGGTAGACAGAAGCGAGGCTAGAGAATTGACTTTGCCCATTTCGTTCAATTTATCGAAAATTTGATTACTTGGGAGTGGAGCAAATACTACTCCTCGTCTTAAAAGTTCCGTTTCGAGCTTTTTCAACAGGTTGCCCGCCTGCCTTTCGTAGGTGAAGGTTTTGATCAATGTCGTTTCGTTCTTCTCATGCAGGGCAACTTTCCAATTCATGTCTGCTATGTACTTTTCCCGTGGAACCCAGGGCGCTGTTCCTCCATTTTCATCTATGCCGAAATGCTCTATGTAAATTCCTGATTCTGGAAGGGTGAAATCGGGTTTGTATTGACCGTGCTCTGCATCCGATGTTTTTTCTTTATAGGGGTGTTCGTAGATGTAATTTACTCCGTTTACGTAGAGGAAATTGGCAATTTCGCATTCTTCAAGACTCTCCACCCTATGCCCTTGCAGTGCGCGGGTTCCGTTATCCCTTAGGTATTGATAGTATTCTCCCAGAGAGTTGAACTCGAATATGCTCCTATACATTTGGAAATTCCAAAGGAAGTAATCATTAATGAGTCTGGCAAAATTCTCTTCTTTCATTCTATTTCTTATCAATTCAAGAATTCTTGATTTGGAGGCAAGCTCATCTTTTGCTAAGGGGGATAGGGTTGGCATGTCCTTTTTTGACTTGCCAATTATTCCACGTCCTAAGCTGTGAAACGTCTTCACTGTAAACTTGATACCAGTTTTATTGTTGACTTTCTTTTCATTCTCCTTAGCAACAGACTTGTTGAAAGCTATGAGTAGTATGTTTTCTGGAGCTGCCAGTCCTTTTGACACTATATAGAACGCTTTTCCTAAGAGGGTTGTAGATTTTCCAGTTCCTGCGCCTGCAACTACAAGGTTATTGGCTTCGTCTACGACAATTGCTCTTTTTTGTTCTTCAGTCAAAGTATTTCCATCGATTTTTTCAAATAACTCGGATTTTAGAATCTCTTCTTCAACATAACTCTTATTACGCTCTCCTAAGAGCCGCTCACCATCGTTATGGATTGATACAACTAAGTCAAGCGAATCCTGAAAATCGATTTCTGTGACACCTTTTGCCTTACATTGTTCGGCGATGGGGACTAGGTTTCTCCATTGTTCTTTCCACGACTTCAGTTCTCTCTTGGAGAAGTATTGTTGCCTATTATAGAGTGATGTGAAGTCTTTCTCAGCTTGCAAAAATGTTTCTCCAAGTTTCATTGTTTTCTGTTTTAGTATGTTTCTTTCAAGCTTCTCGTTATAGCCAATAACAAACTGCCTTGACTGCGCTATTTCACTAAGTGTTGAAGAAATGAGTTCTGAATCAAGAAAGTTCAAGGGCTTCAGGTATTCCATATCCGCTTTGAATGTCCCAAAAAGATTCAGTAATTTCTCCTCTTGTTCGTTTGACAAGAATTCGTGATGGGCCTCGATGGCTTTAAGTTGCTGTCTTTGAACCTCCAAAGTGTCCCTGATGCGAGATTCAACGTTCTTTGTCAGAAGAGCTTTCTGCGTCTCATATTGCAGTATGTGCTGATCGACGTCTCTATAAATGAAACGGCCAATTCCAATTTTCTTCAAGATTCTGCGAATACGCTTAGCTCTCATTAGTTTAACGATTTGCCGGTGTAGATTTTTCAACTCTTCAACTGCCGATCGCAACGGCATCGTTTCAGTCACTGATTTTCAGGCCACCGCGATCCCCATTACATTTCTTATCTTATATTGAGTTTTCCAAATTAGCGTTAGTTAGCCCGCGCGCTAGCTCCACGCTAACGTACTGTTTCCTTGCTAACTAACTAACCCCCTACTGTGATCTCCATTATTGTTTATTTTTGGCCGTGTTTTGCAAAATTAGCCTAGTTAGCTGGTTAGCAAAGGATCAATACTATACGAAGATGTATAGCACAACCTAAGCTAACTTGCTAACTAACCGTAAGGGTGGCAAAATCAGTGACCCGTAGAGTAGGTGACCATGGCATTGGTTGGTTGGGGTAAAGTTTACCCCTTAGAACGCACGCACGCTCTCTCGCTCTCTACTACTCTCTGCTTCTTACTCGCACAACACCATGCCCTTTACCTTCCAACCTACCTACATATACATACCTACCTAGTGACACTCGCACGCTGTGCGAGTGTGATCATATAAAACGGGGGGAGAGGAGAGACACACGAGCACAAACACGCACAAGAGAGAGACAAGACTATCTACGGCGGCTACTAGGTGTAGTTGTTTTCTGCTTTTGTGTGCTGCTACTACTATTAGTTAACCTAGTACACCTTGTTTTCTGACGCTCAAGCAAGCGTTGATTCTGAATAGCGCGCTAGCGTGTTCCTAAATTCCCTTTTCTGGGCGTGACGAGTTGGTTCATGTCCTACAGACGATACTTCTCGCATCAATAGTCACACGGTCATCCACGAACCAAGCGAGCCTATAACAAAAACCAGCTCGCGAATGAATTTAGGAACAGGCATGCGCGCTAGACAGCGGATTCTTCGACAATCTAGTAACCACTGACGACTTGAACGGCATAGACAACGACAAGGTGATCAGCATCATTCAGGACATCAAGAGCGATAGTCTGAAGGTTTCAAAAAGCGACAAATTCTCGAAACATCACTATGAGCTCTGCACAAATTAAGGGTCGAAACTCGCCCTAGTCAACCGCCTGAAACGCCTAGCGCGCGCACTACTGTTGCGAGTGCTCTTGAGAGTACGAGAACCACCCAGTTGTTTTCGCTAGCCGGACTTTCAGTTCACAACCCTGCGTGCTCAGAACCCTCAGATTGAGTTTTGTAGCCTTCACTTGGTCCTCTGTTCCAGCCATGAGTAACGCAAGCAATGCGTAGATCTTGCGGTATTCCAGACCAACAATGCCTTCCATGTATTCTTGATCGTCTAGTGGAAACTTCAATTGATCCTTCCCCTCAAACGCTTCTATGAACCTCTCCACTTCCATTTTTGTCAGTTCGATCGGTGTCAGTGTTTCGCGATCCTTAAAATTACCGAAACTGAAAAGGGAATCACTTGGACTTGCGAACCTGAAGCAGTCAGGTTTCAGAAGCCTCAAATATGCGTTGTTCATGTCCATCATGAAGCGCATAGATTTTTGCAGGAAACTGTAAACATAATCTTGCTCAGGTGCTCCTATCGAATCTTCCTTCATATGCGCCACTCTTATATTGAAGTCAGCGAATGTGGCAAGATAACTGTCCAATTCTTGTTCACTCCCCTTAAAAATGGACGTGAATAAACAATTCCAGTTATGTCGTCCTTCCGGGCTACCATGCATTCCTGTCATCAAATTCCTGTATTGCCCTCGATTCAATTGCTGAAACTCATTGCGGGACACTGAAAAACCTTTGGATGTCTCCTGTTCAATGTTCTTGGCTATGTACTTTCTGGAGTCTGCGTCAAGAAATCTCATTCTGTTCTCAAAGCTGCCATACAATATCGTGAAGACATTGTACAGAAAGGTCCGAAGTTTTCTCTCTGTTACCCTTGTCAATCTGCCAGCGACTTCGTCATATCGGTTCTCTCTCCACAAATCTCTACATTCATGAAGCAATCTTATCTCGTCATTTTTCAGACCAACTAAGGGTATGTGCAGCTGTTGGGATTTCTCATATTCTTCCTTAAAGAAGTTGAAGACCAATGGGAAAGCTTCTCGATAGATTGACACAACCTGGGCCACGAGTCTCCTTTTGTCTTCATATTCCAAAGCAACTGCCCTTGTGAACTGCTGTATAACTTCTGGTGACCACCAAAAATCCTTCCAGAAGGACAGAATCTGCAAATCACTACCTCCGATAGATCTTGGGATTTTCTCATATGCTTGATATGTAGTGGTCAGCTTTGCAAGCGAAGTCTTGCATCTTTCTACAAGTGCATTTGCTTCTTCTTCACTGTCTAGGTATTTGTAACCTGACTCTATTATTTCACAATGAAGATTTCGGGCACTCTCTAGATGCTCACGAACCAAATCGTGTTTCATCTTGGATAGCATAGCGTCAAGACTCTGGATTTCTTCACTTCTTAGTTTCAGTTTTCTTTTCTCCGCTTGAGATTCTACAAAGTACAGTCTTGGCAAATAATCCTCCAAAGACAAATTGTAACGTCGTATTATCTGCCCGTTCACATGTAGCAATTCTTTCGAGATTCTCCAGACTAGTCTGCCCTCATCCACTTTCCGTATGAGACCTGCACGGGCGAGTTGCTGAAGAAAAGGTGCCTCTTGTTCTCGAATCTCAGAGTCTGGCAAGCTTTTCCTCTCATATATGGACACGAGTACTTCAAAGCATCGTCTTTTTTGAGCCGGCTTGAGTCCTTTAGCTCCATACAAAAGCTTATTGATTTGCCTTCTTGCCGCGTCGTCCTTCTCCAAAACTGATTTTATCTCTTCTAGTGTGCTTACAGGAATCTTGACGGGATTAGCACTGAGCGCATCAAAATGATTAGCCTCGAATTCATTGATGACCTCACGCATTATTCTTCTGAATGTTATTTCCTGTCCATTGTACTGCAGTCCCTTGTAGATCTTCTCAATGAAACGACGTTCCAGCTGACGAGGATTATCAGGGTTTTTTGCAAACGCTCGCAATCTCCTGTTAATGGCGTCGTGTGCAATATCCATCTTCAGCGGAGGTATGCGTTCTAGTGCATGCACAGAGCCAGAGAAAAGTGGGTCGTTTGTCATCTTCTTCTCCCATTCAAGTGAACCAGCAACAAAAAAGGCAATGTTCAATTTGGATTCCCTACGCAGTTTCGATCCAAGCACCTGAAGGTGGCTCATAAATCTCATCGCCTTTTCCAGATCACCTTTGTGTAAATCATCGATGAAAACTACGAAACCTTTTGCGAAACGCTCAATCTTCTGATCAGCCAGCGCAATAAGAAGCTGTGCAATCGCCTTCTCATCATCTGAAGCATCTAAGGATGGCAGACCCCTACCCGTCAGGACAGAATACAAACGAATTAGTTCCGTGTTCAGTTGCCGTCTGAACTCAAAAACCAACTCGCGGACCTCAAACTCTCCTCCAAGCTGGATGTAAATTGGGTATATCCTGCAATCATATAGCAAAGGCTCGACATATTCAAAGAAAGTTGTCTTTCCAGAACCAAATTGGCCAAAGACAACGATATTTCTGAAAAGGTCTTTCGGGTTCTTTTCAATCAGGGTCACATACTTGTTGAAAATCTCCGTCTTGCATACAACCTGATCATACAGGGCACGGTCAATTTCCTCAAGCCCTTCTAGTCGGTGAAAAGGGTCTTCCCTCAGACCTAGCTTATTCCACCAAGGCACATATGGTATGTCTAGATCTGAGGACTCTCCGTTTTCAGGTATTTCAGGAACCATGTAGTCTTCTTCATCTAGAATTGATGGAACGGAAAAATATTGTTCTGTCCTTTCCGCAATCTCTTGATCCAATTCTTGGAGTTCTTCTTTCTTTTCTTGAATGACCTCCTCTCTAGCTTGTTTTTTAAATTCCTCTTTCAGTTTCTCTCCATATTCTGCCTCTTTGATTTTTGACACGTCGACTAAAGGTTCGTTCTTCTCAAGTTTGAGGCGTAGCCTCTCACGATAATAGGTCTTATTTGACACTTTATCTCTGAAAAAAGGCAGGGCCAGAATACTTTCGAGGTCACTCTCATTTCCAATCTGGGCGCTGTTAATCATTCCCTCCAGAATTTCTGCGGCAATGTCAGAGTCTTTGGGGACGCTCCGCTCTCTAGCGAATTTCAAGAAGAATTCCTGTTTGAGCCTTTTGAATACCTCAGCGGGAAAAGGATCGACTCGGAACATTGCCGAATTTCGCTTTATGAACAAACGAATGGCTTCGCGCCTGTCCAAGATATTCGCATCCTTAACTCATCAAAAGTTATATCCGTTGTCGAATTTAAGGTTGTGGCAAGTGTGACCTGGAGCGCGCAGGCGTGCTAAACTCCGAAGAGTTATCATAACCGTATGAAGGATGTTTTATTTATTTACGACCAAAACAACAACCCGTAAGAGAATCAGAGAAGATGTAAGGATTCGAATCCTCACCTTATACCAGAATCAATGTTGAGACCTGACTTGCAACCTAACTGAATTAAACTTGCGTGGGCTTTCATTTCTTAGTAAATTACAAGCAACAGTCGCGCGCGCTAGGCAATATTGCTATGAGAAAAAAGAAGGGGCAGATATTTTTGTTCTATTTCAGGAAGAGTTTCGCGCTTTCTTCAAGAGTCATTACTGGAAAAACTTCATTGTTGTGGAGCGCCCCCCAAGCCATCATTTCAGGTTCCATCGAAAGTTTCATCAATGCCTCGAAGCTTGCATCCCACAAAAATACAAAGCGGTGATTTCCCCCATCATGCCATCCCCCGACAAGCTTAACACCGTGCTTCTTTGTTAGTTTATCCAGTTTTGCGCTGAGGTTGCTACTTGCCTTCATCGCTTTCTCATTGTTCAGCGGACAACTTTCAGGCGAATGTCTTGAAATCTGCATAAAGAGCATAATACAACCTTCTAGGACAACTGTTTGCTTGTCTAAGTATATATAATGTTCGCATCGCGTCTTTGTGTGTGTGGGGGTTAAGTTTACCCCAACCCAAATTCTTAATCCACCACTCTCTTACACATACACTCACTCAGCGCGCACAGAAAGAGTCTCTAAGGCCAGCTAGGGCAGTAAAGTATCGAAAAGTAGTGCCTAAATATATATATGCTTGTAGCTTAAGAATGGCTCTGTAGTTAGTCAGTTGCAGGTTGGCTTGCACATGACCAAACCAGTTCACGTTGGCGAGTTGAGAGTCGGCGGGTACATGGTAATCGACGGCGAACCATGTCATATTGTTGACATAGACAAGTCGAAGCCGGGAAAGCACGGTTCAGCCAAGGCTAGAATAACGGCCGTAGGTGTTTGGGATGGGGTTAAGAGAAGCTTTGTGAAGCCTGTTGATCTTGGCGCGGAGGTGCCAATAATCGATAAGCGTACGGGCCAAGTGTTTGCAGTGAACCCGACCGGTGTTCAAATTATGGACCTAGAGACTTACGAGTACTTTGATGCTCCCTATCCGCAAGAAGAAGAGCTGAAGGCAAAACTGGCGCCCGGCGTGGAAATTGAGTATTGGCGGATACTCGGAAAAATGAAGATCATGAGAGCAAAATAGATTGAAACTTCGGGTTTCCGTATTGCATTAATGATCCCTGTTCTCTGATGATGGCTTTATTCCCACCATTTCCACTTAAGTGCACTGAACAAGCTGTAGAGAGCCAGCAGGATTATTCCCCAACTTAACGCGATTCCTGCGATTCTGAGCAAATCATTTAGTGTGTTGTTGTAGATTATGTAACCGCTTATTCCACACAGCCCGACTAGAACGAGAATGAAAATCGCGATATGGATTGCTCTTTCGCCTGCCAGATTCCTCACCCACTAAACTGTTCTAGTTCGTATCGTCTTTTGTTGTTAAAAGACTTTCGTCAAGGTTTATTTCAGCGTCTTACATATCGTGGTTTGAGGCCGATGATGCTAGAAGAGCCGTCGGATTTGTGAAGATAGTTAGGTGCTGAGGCTTCATTGCTGTTTCTGACGGAGATTGTGTGTCAGCGTTTGCGGGGTAACTTGATTTCCAGGATTCCTTTCTTGTGTTGAATCTTCATTTTGTCCATGTTGACTGTTACTGGGATGCGGATCCAAGCATGGAATCTTTGAATCACGCCTTTCCTGTGTGTTATCCCAAGTTCGGTGAGACGTATTTTCTTCTTCATTTCAGCGAGTATCTCGAGAGAAGAACCATCAACTGCTTTGACTTGAACGGTATCTTCCTTTGCGTAAGGTAAGTCAACTGTGACTATCACTTCTGTGGGCGTTACCGTTATTTCACGCAGAGGTTCTATCGCGCAGGTTTTCAGATCCCAGCATGGTCTTTCACTCAGGGTTTCTCTGACCATGTCAGCCCATTTTTCCATATCTTCAAAGTACTCGTCTATCATGTCAGAAATTGACGCCTTCTTCCTAATGGACACCGGTCATCTCCTCCTTATGAAACGTACATTGGGATGTCGTATTCTTGGCCCTTCTTCATCTTTGTCATCTCTTCCTGAGTTCGTTTCATCACGTCTCTCGCTCTTAGTCGGATTTCCTCGCCTTTCTCCAACAATTTTGCAACGTTCACTTTCAATCCCGTTATCTTCGCGAGTTCCTTCAGAACTTCTGCCGCCGCCTCTGGATCTGGATAGTTGGGGAAACACTGAGCGAGCAGTGTTATGGCAGGTGATCCTGCTTCTGCAGCGCGTTGAAGCACAACTGCCTGGGGGCCAACCATGTATCCTTCTGTCAGAATCTCCAGGCCCTTTTCTTTAGCGGTCTTCAATGCCTCAGCGTTTGATGCTGCGGCGAAGGATTTCAGTTCTGTAACATCTTGTCTGTCTTGGATGGGCATTCCGCTGAGTGAAATCATCATTTTGACGTCTTTGCTCTTTGCCCAGTTAATTAGCGCGTCCATTATCGGATAGATCACGTCTGTGGGTATCGGTACTTCTGAGACCGCCAAGAGAGTGTCTTGGCCTGCGAAGATCCTTATCGAGGAGTGCGGTAAGCCCTCATGCAGAACGATGAGTGGCGGGAGTAGATTCGAATTCAGGTAGGCTACTTCAGTCAGTCCTAGCTCGTCGATTAAGTGTGAAGCAGCTATCACTCCTACCAGTCCAACGTCTGGGAAAGCGAAAATTAAGGTGGCCCTAGGCGGTACGTTCTTTATCTCGATAATTTTGACTTCTTCATTCAAATTTATCCACTCAAACCCCTCTAGAAGAAGTGTGAAATCTAAAAAGCTTACGGAAGCAGGGCCTGAAGAACGGAATAGCTATTAATGGCATGAAACGATGTAAATCTGGAGAAAAACATGTCTCTCGATCACCTGGGTTCGTCACTTTACGAAGCTTTGAAGAAGGTTTTCAAGGCTTCCGTTGTAGACGAAGCCACAGTCAAGGAGCTTGTGCATGATGTGCAGAAGGCTCTGCTCCAAGCGGATGTTAACGTTAAACTCGTGCTCGACATTTCCAAAAGAATAGAAGAAAGGGCACTGAAAGAAAAAGTTCCACCTGGCATTTCAAGACGCGAGCACGTGGTAAAAGTCGTCTATGAAGAGATGACGCGTTTCCTAGGAGAAAAGCCAGCTCCGATAAAAATGGAGCCGGGAAAGAGAAGAATAATAATGCTCGTCGGCATCCAGGGTTCTGGAAAGACAACTGCCGCAGCTAAACTGGCAAGATACTTTCAAAAGAGGGGCTTGAAGCCCGCTGTGATTTGCGCCGACACTTTTCGACCCGGCGCTTACGCTCAGCTTCAACAACTCGCAAACAGAATCAACATCCCCCTCTATGGGGACCTAAAAGCGAAAGATCCCGTTAAGGTCGTTACTGAAGGTTTGAAACAATTTGGCGACAAGGACATGGTCATAGTCGACACTTCCGGCCGTCATAAAGAGGAACACGAACTCATCAAAGAGATGAAGATGCTTGAGAGAAGCATCAAACCTGACGAAGTTATGCTCGTTATCGACGGAACAATTGGCCAGCAAGCGTTGGCCCAGGCCAAAGCCTTCAATGAAGCCACGCCCATTGGCTCGATACTCGTCACGAAACTCGATGGGTCTGCAAGGGGAGGCGGCGCTCTCTCTGCGGTAGCGGCCACCGGTGCGCCCATAAAGTTCATTGGCACCGGAGAAAAAACGGAGGACGTGGAGGCTTTCGTTCCTTCGCGTTTTGTTGGTCGTCTGCTTGGAATGGGTGACTTGGAAACGCTCCTTGACAAGGTGCGTGAGGCCGAGATAACTGTTCCAGAAAAGAAAGCCAAGGCTATCCTGAGTGGCAAATTCACGTTGACAGACATGTATGAACAGTTCGAAGCTATGAAGGGAATGGGCACCTTCAAGAAACTCTTGAACTTGATTCCAGGAATGTCTTACAAAATCCCGGATGAAATGTTGAACACTGCTGAGGGCCGTTTGGAAAAGTGGCGCGTGATGATTCAGTCTATGACGGCAGCTGAGAAGGAGAACCCGAAAATCTTCAACGCTTCAAGGATGAAACGCGTAGCCAGGGGTTCTGGCACCAGCGAGAAAGAAGTGAAGGAGCTTCTGAAACAGTACACGATGATGCGACGCATGTTGAAGACGATGCGCAGACAAAAGAAACTTCCCTTCTTCGGAAAAGGGCTGCCAGCGGGCCTCAAGTAGCAGTGCCAGATTCTCAGAAGGCATGTTGAATGAGCATTTTGCAAGAAGCTCAGAGGATGCTTGAGAAATATCCCCTCTGTGACCGTTGTCTGGGCCGACAATTTGCGCTCCTGGGACATGGCGTTGAGAACGAGGACAGGGGAAGGGCGATAAAACTGGCGTTGACGCTTGAGGCTCATGCGTTGGCGTTTTCGGAAAGCAAACGGGGCGTGAAGGCTCTCAAGGTTTTGGAGACGAATGGTTTTTCCAAAGTCGCAAAGGAAATACTCAACAGACTGGGAGAGCACATTGGGGCTGAAGATTATCCGGAAACATGTTTCTTGTGTGAGGGCAAGCTTGATCTTCGTAATGAGTTGGCGGAGAAAACTCTGGGTCTTCTCAGTGATTACGAGTACAGCAGTTTCCTCGTGGGCGTAGAATTGCCCTTGACAGTTGGCGAACGAGAGGATGAGTTTAGGGCAGAGTTTGGCGTCAGCCAGGGTGAGAGTCTCCGCAAAGAGTTCGCGAGGACTATCGGTAAAAGAGTTGCAGAGCGGAGCGGGAAGGAAGTAGACTTCAAAAAGCCAGAGATCGTCGCGCTCGTCGAGCCCTTCTCTGGTCTTGTGAGACTTCAAGTCAACCCTCTCTTCATAGCTGGCCGATACAAAAAACTCGTCAGGAGCATTCCTCAGTCGAAATGGTTCTGTTCGGGATGCTGGGGGAAAGGTTGCGAGAAATGTAACTGGACTGGAAAAATGTATCCGGAGTCGGTGCAGGAAATAGTTGAGAAGCCGTTGTTGGAGGCAACAAGTGGTTCAGGTGCTTCGTTTCACGCTTCTGGAAGAGAAGACATCGATGCTCGCATGCTGGGCAACGGCAGGCCTTTTGTGATTGAAATCGCGGCTCCGAAAAAGCGTTTCCTGGACCTTGAAAAAATGGAAGACGCGGTGAACGCGCATGGGGTGAGCAAGGTCGAGGTTTCAGGTCTGAGGTTCGCA
This sequence comes from Bathyarchaeia archaeon, assembly GCA_049512075.1. Lineage (GTDB taxonomy): Archaea > Thermoproteota > Bathyarchaeia > Bathyarchaeales > Bathycorpusculaceae > JBEKCD01. The sequence continues at coordinate 84,121 of JBEKXL010000002.1, forward strand.
AATAGAGATGTCGTCAGGAAGTTGAAGGGAGACGAATCTAAGCAGAAAGAATATCGGGTGTTCATAGAATTTGAAAACAAGATCACGGCCAAGGACATGCGCTTCTTGGAGAAGAGCCTTACAAACGTCATGATTAAACAGAATACCCCTGTTCGCGTTTTGCACAGACGCGCTGATCTGACGCGGGAAAGGTACATATACGACGTGGGCGTTAAGAAACTGTCGCCAAGAAAGGCTGAAATGAGATTACGATGCCAAGGAGGGCTCTACGTTAAAGAATTGGTTACTGGGGATGAGGGAAGAACGGTGCCCAGCGTTTCAGAACTTCTCAAAAACAAAGCGAAGCCCATGGAACTTGATGTTCTGAACATAATTATGGAAGATTAGGAGAAGTGTTATGATCAAGAAGTCGAAGGGTTTTCGTTCGAGTGCACGCCGTCTCTTGACAAAGGGGATTAGAGAGCATGGAAAACTGAGGCTGAGCAAGCTGCTCCATGAGTATCAGCCTGGGACCAGTGTTGTCGTCAAGATAGACTCGAGTGTCCACAAAGGCATGCCGCACAGGCGCTACCACGGGAAAGTCGGCATTATACTCAACAAGCGGGGACGGAGTTATGTAGTGAGTGTTTCGCAAGGAGACGCTATTAGAGAGATCATTGTCAGACCTGAACATTTGGAACCTTGGAAGAGTGATTAGAATGTCGGAAAAGAGCCTGACCGAAAAGAAACTGAGTCTCCCCCAGGTTAAGAAGCTGCTGGAGTCTATAGGTGAAGCAAACCTTGATCAGCTACAGCGCCGTACGTTCGATTACGTGTCAAAGTTTTCGAAAACCGACCCCGAATCTGCCATAAAACTGGTTGGAAAACTCGTGGCAGATTACGGTCTAGACGAGGTAGAGGCAGTGCAAATAGTCAACTGCATGCCCAAGAGTATTGAAGAGTTGAGAGTGTTTCTGGCGGGTGGACGAAAAATCATCGAGACAGCCAAACTAGAAGCTATAGTGAACTTGTTGGATGAACATCGAAAATTGAAATAGGCTGGTCGATGCTAACTATTTTAAGCAATAAGAGACTAAATAGAGGAAATTATGACGATGATGGAGAAGCGGTACGAAGAGTTCGCTCGTATCTTGGACTTTCTGCAGCACGGTCGCCCTGGGGTGCACGTTTCAGGACGAGCCGGCTACCGAGCGGGAGCTTTGGTCCAGTTGGTGGGCGAAGAGTTCTTCACCCTTCTAGAGGCATTGGTTAAGGAAGGCATGATACTAAAGCCTCATGATCGTGTTTTCGTTGGCAAGGAGGCCCGTGAAGAAATAACGTACATTATCGGTCGAATAAGCTATGATGAGTTAACCGCAGCCGCCAAAACAGAGCTTCCAACGGTGATCAACGAGATCGTGCTGAACCGTGAGAAGTGGTTCGTTCAATTCTTCAACACTGCACGGGCTGTCACACCGAGGATGCACGCTTTGGAGCTGGTTCCAGGAATAGGCAAAAAATACATGTGGCAGGTTATAAATGAACGAGAGAAGAAACCTTTTGAGAGTTTTGAAGAATTACAGAAACGCACGGAATTGCCTAACCCGGTTAAATTGATAACAAAGAGAGTAATGGAAGAGTTGGGTGGCGACAGCAAGTATCGACTATTCACGAGGGCACAATAGCCCAATCCATCGTCTAGCGGGGTAGAATGAGTCTCCTAGAAGAAACGAAGTCTCTGCTTCGAAGATATCGAATTGAGCCGAAGAAGACTTTAGGCCAAAACTTCATGGTTGAATCACAAGTTTTTCAAAAGATGGTCCACTACGCCTCACTCGATTGTGATGATACGGTGTTGGAGATAGGTGCTGGGCTGGGTTTCTTGACTCGTTTCCTGAGCGGGAAATGCAAGAAGGTTCTTGCAGTTGAAGTTGACGCGAGGCTTGTTAGCATTTTGCGTGAACAGCTTAGCTGCGCATCCAACGTGAAAATAATCGAAGGCAACGTTCTCAGGATCACTCTCCCTTCATTCAACAAAATCGTTTCAATTCCGCCCTATCAAATCTCGTCCCGTCTACTCGTATGGCTATTCAAAAGGGACTTCGACTGTGCAGTCTTGGTTTTTCAAAAGGAATTTGCAGATCGGCTTATGGCCACTGTTGGAAGTGAAGACTACGGATGGTTGACGGTTTTCACGTACTATCATGCACAAGTTGAGCTTCTGGATGAGATTCCCAAATCTATGTTTTATCCACATCCAAAAATAGATTCAACCATAGCATGCCTGAGGCCAAAGAAACCACGGCCATCTCTGCTAAGGAATGAGGCATCCTTCCAACGCCTCCTTCAAGTTCTCTTTACGCGGCGCAATAGGACGGTTAGAAACGCAGTTCTGACATACCTAAAGTATGGACGTGGTGCAACAAAGGAAGACGTGGTCAAAATTGCTGATTCTCTCCCTCTGGGCAGCAAGCGAGTGCGGGAACTTGCACCCGAAGATTTCGGAGCATTAGCTAATGCGATTGTCAAGTAGGGTGGTCTTTGCCGACTGTGTTTTCAACATCTTGGAAAACGTTTACGAGCCGGCCGAGGATTCTTTCCTCTTTGCTGAAAACTTGAGGGTTAGAGGTGGCTGTAAGGTCGTTGACATGGGCACTGGTTGCGGGATATTGGGCGTGATTGCAGCGAAGAAGGCAAATAGGGTGATTGCGATTGATGTAAATCCCTACGCTGTCAAATGCGCGAAGAATAACTCGGAGATCAATGGTGTTGGCAATCACATGTCTTTTATTCAAGGAGATCTGTTTGCGCCCCTCAGAACTAGAAAAGAATTCGATCTAATCCTATTCAACGCTCCGTACCTGCCATCAGAAGAGAATGAAAAGGACTCTTGGATGGGGTGGGCTTGGGCTGGAGGTGTTTCTGGAAGAAACGTGATTGACAGGTTCCTTTGTGAAGCTCCAAAATATCTTAGACCCGGCGGAGAAATCATGTTGATGCAATCAACGCTTTCTAATGTGGAGCAGACTTTACGCCTTCTCGAGGAGAGAGGCTTGGAGGCAAACGTTATTGCGAAGCAAGATCTTCCATTCTTTGAGTCGATAGTCCTTGTCAGAGGAGTGTGCAGCTCGTGAAACGTGCAGGCCTATCAAAAATTGACAAGAAATGAAGAGGGTTGAGTTTGGCGACAAAATCTTGGCACGCATTGAGTCCGGAAGAAACATTGAAGGAATTGAACTCCTCTGAACATGGTTTGAGTCAGGCAGAAGTGCAGAAACGCTTGGCCGAATATGGTATGAACGAACTGCAGAAAGAAAGAGGGCCTTCTCCCGTAAAGATGTTCTTAAAACAATTCAAAGATATACTAATCATCATATTGCTGGTCGCCACAGCGCTTTCGATTGCCACTAATGAAATTGTAGACGCTGTGGTTATAATTGCCATAGTTATAGCCACCGCGGTTTTAGGATTCGTGAACGAATTCCGTTCGGAGAAAGCTGTTGAAGCTCTGAAGAGGATGACGGCGCCAACCGCAACAGTACTGCGAGATGGGAAAGAAGTGAAGGTTGTTGCGAGTGAGATTGTTCCTGGCGATGTTGTTCTCTTATTCACGGGGGATAAGGTTCCGGCCGATGCGCGACTCATCGAATCCGTGAACTTGAAGGTGGATGAAGCTTCGCTGACCGGAGAGTCATCTCCTGTTAACAAGAATGTTGATGCTTGTGCTAAGGGACTCCCGATAAATGACCGGCGAAGCATGGCCTTTGCTGGAACAGTGGTAGTTTTCGGTCGAGGCAAGGCAGTTGCCACGTCAACAGGTATGAACACAGAGTTTGGAAAAATCGCCAAAATGGTCCAGCTGAGCACCGAAAAGGAAACACCGCTTGAGAAGAGAACTCGGTCTATCGGCAAGTGGATCGGCATCTTATGCGTTGCAATCTGTCTCGGTGTAGGTGCGATTGGCTTTGTAGAAGGAAACAAGATACTTGACATGATATTGTGGGGCATCAGTCTGGCTGTGGCAGCCGTTCCTGAAGCCCTGCCTGCAATAGTAACCGGCGCACTTGCCGTGGGTATGTACCGAATGGCAAAGGTGAACACGATAGTGAAGAAGCTGCCTGCTGTAGAGACGTTGGGCTGCACTGGCGTCATATGCTCTGACAAGACTGGAACCATGACAAAAGGCGAAATGACTGTGCAGAGAATCTATCTCGATAATCAAAGCTTCAAAGTCTCAGGAGTTGGCTACGAGCCCGAGGGAGAATTCCTCTTCGAGGACCGGAAGATAGAACCGGAAGAGGGGCTCCGCACACTCTTGATTGCTGCGGTCTTGTGCAATGACGCCAAACTGGAAAAAGACACTGCGTCGGAAAGATGGGCTGTCAAAGGAGACCCCACCGAAGGAGCACTAGTCGTCGCAGCGGCAAAAGCAGATTTGTGGAAGGAAGAGCTAGAAGGGCAACAACCCCGCATAGGTGAGCTGCCGTTCTCTTCTGAGACAAAGCGCATGACAACCATGCACATCGTTTCTGGCAAGAAGAAAATAGCATACATGAAAGGGGCCCCTGAAATAGTTCTCAGCAAATGTACAAGAGTCTTTGCAAACGGAAAGGCGGCCAAACTGACCGATAGTGGTAGGGCCAGCATTCTCTCCGTGAATGAAGCCATGGCTAGACAAGCCCTGAGGAACTTGGGCATTGCATTCAGGCAGCTGCCTGACACAGTAGAGGCTTGCGACGAAAGAATCGAGAAAGGCTTCACCTTCTTGGGCATCGTGGGCATGATTGATCCGCCCCGCGACGAAGTCAAAGACGCAATATCCACCTGCAAAAGAGCCGGTATAAACGTCGTGATGGTCACAGGAGACCACAAGCTCACCGCAGTAGCCGCGGCCAAAGAGCTCAACCTGCTTGGCGAAAATGAAGAAGAAGGAAAAGTTCTCACAGGCACAGAATTGGAAACGCTGACCGATGAACAATTAGCCGCCATGGTGGACAAAGTTGTAATCTATGCACGTGTTTCGCCTGAACACAAGATGAGAATCGTCAAGGCTTGGAAAGCTAAGAGCAAAGTCGTGGCGATGACTGGAGATGGAGTTAACGACGCTCCCGCGTTGAAAATGGCTGACATAGGCGTTTCGATGGGTGTAACCGGAACCGAGGTAACCAAAGAAGCGTCGGACATGATATTGACAGACGACAACTTTGCCTCTATAGTAAAGGCGGTGAGAGAAGGGCGCGAAATCTACGACAACATCAAGAAATGCCTGACTTACCTGATGCGATGCAACATAATGGAAATCCTAGTAATGTTCATTGCAGTAATCTCCGTCCCATTTCTAGCAAGGATGAACTCGTCAGCAACAGATGCCGCCGTGGTAAGCAGCGCAACGATAGCGTTGACCGCGGCGCAACTTCTATGGGTAAACCTGACCACCGATGGGTTGCCCGCAATTGCGTTAGGCATTGACCCCGCCGACCCGGACATTATGGACAGAAAACCGCGTGATCCAAACGAGAGCATCTTCACACCGGAAGTCAAAGCCTACATGTCTCTGGTACCGATACTGATGACAGCTCTGCTCCTGTTCGGATACTTCTATTATCAACCATGGCTGCCGCCTACGCTGGACATATCTGGCAAAGTGATATACAACCCGCTGCTTGAAGCTCGAACACAGTTGCTTACGTCCATGATCCTTATGGAATTAGCCAATGCCATATCGGCACGATCACTAAATTACCCCATTTGGAAGGTAGGCGCGTTTAAGAACAAGCTCCTGTGGTTCGCTGTTGCCTTATCTTTCATCCTTCAACTCTTCGTACTCTACACGCCAGGCGTCAACTCAGTTTTCGCCGTGGCCGCCCCCGAACCGCTTGACTGGGCGTTTGCGATACTGTTCACGGCGATAACCTTCGGTTCACTGGAGACTGCAAAGTGGATAAGAAGCAGGAGACGCAGGAAACAGGGTTAGAAAGACTTAAATTTGAAACGATGTGAAAAAAGCTTCTAACAACAGAAATTGAAGGCCGAAAAGAAATGAGCGAGAAATTGGCAAATCCAGCGCCGCTTGGACTGTTAGCCTTCGGACTAACAACCGTTCTGCTGAATCTGAGCAACGCTGGCATTTTTACAAACGGTCTTAGCATGATATTGGCAATGGGCATAGCTTACGGTGGCCTAGCTCAGATCATAGCTGGAGCGATGGAATTTAGGAAGGGAAATACGTTTGGCACAGTTGCATTCTCTTCCTATGGCTTCTTTTGGTGGTCTCTTGTCCTCCTTCTGTTACTTCCAAAGGTTTCGGGTCTCGGGTTTCTAGCACCCGAAGCAAACGCTATGGCAGCGTATTTCTTCATGTGGGGCCTGTTCACCTTCGTGATGTTCTTTGGGACGTTGAAAGCAAACCGGGCAATCCAGTTTGTTTTCATGAGCCTGGCAATTCTGTTCTTCCTTCTGACTGCTCATGAGTTGACTAATGACGCAACGCTGGGCACAATAACAGGCTACGAGGGGGTCATTTGCGGACTGAGCGCCGTATATCTAGGCTTGGCTGAGGTGTTGAACGAGGCTCATGGAAAGGCTTTCCTGCCCATAGGTCCTATGAACAAATAGATGCCTTCACCTTCCTATTTTCAGCCAAAAACGTTTATATTTCTGAAAGGGCGTTTGTCCACGAACTTCACGGAAGGATGAAACATGTCGGAAGCCAGTTTGCCATTCAATGATAAGGTGTATCCGGAAAGCAAGTTGAAAGAAGAATGGGAGAAATCCATAAAGAACCCGCAGGAGTTTTGGGCTGAAAAGGCTAAAGCCATCGATTGGTTCAAGACATGTGACAAGGTTCTGGACGATTCCAACCGACCCTTCTACAAATGGTTCTCAGGTGGCGTTCTGAACATATGCTACAACGCGCTTGACAGACATTTGAAAACATCCAGGAAGAATATGCTGGCCTATATTTGGGAAGGGGAAGATGGAGAAGTTAGGACTTATTCGTTCTATCAACTTTATCGCGAGGTAAACAAGCTCGCAAAAATCTTCAAAGATCTGGGGCTCAACAAAGGCGACAGAGTGGCTGTCTATCTGCCGATGATCCCGGAGCTTCCGATCACGCTGCTCGCATGTGCTCGAATAGGCGCCGTTCACACAGTGGTCTTTTCAGGTTTCAGCGCAGAGTCCCTTGCGGACAGGATGAACGATTCAGGAGCAAAGCTTCTGGTGACTGCTGACGGTGCTTATCGCCGTGGAAAGACGATGACTCTCAAGGACACTGCGGATCGTGCATTGCAGAGTGCGCCCGGCGTCCAAAAAATGGTCGTTGTCAAGAGAACTGGACAGGATGTTCCCATGAAAGAAGGAAGAGACGTCTGGTACAATGAGGCAATGAGCAAAGTCGAACCAAATGCGTACGTTGCGCCTGAGCCCATGGAAGCCACAGAACCTCTGTTCATTCTGTACACGTCTGGAACTACAGGCAAGCCCAAGGGGATCCAGCATGGCATCGGAGGCTACCTAGTCTGGGCGTACTGGACTCTCAAGTGGGGTTTCAACCCTAACGAGGAGGACATTTGGTGGTGTACAGCCGACATAGGCTGGATCACCGGGCACACGTACAACGTTTATGCTCCATTAGCATTGGGAGTGACCTCGCTGATTTTCGAGGGAACACCAGACTATCCAGCTCAGGACAGATGGTGGGAGATAATCGAGAAGCACGGAGTGACAATACTCTACACTACTCCCACAGCGATTAGGATGTTCATGAAGTTCGGCGAGCAATGGGCAACGAAACACGACATCAGCTCCCTTAGACTCTTGGGAACAGTCGGAGAACCGATAAACCCCGAAGCGTGGAAATGGTACCACCGCATCATAGGAAAAGGAAAACTGCCCATCATAGACACTTGGTGGCAGACCGAAACGGGCGGATTCATGATAGCCCCGCTTTCAGGCCTAGAACTCGTGCCCTTGAAACCCGGGTCAGCCACAAACCCTTTGCCCAGCGTCTACGCAGAGGTCTATGATGAAAACGGGCAACCGACGCCGACGGGCACGAAAGGATTCCTGGTGATCAAAACCCCTTGGCCCGGAATGCTTGAAACAATATGGAAGGATCCTGAAAGGTACAAGCAAACCTACTTCGGAAGATGGCCGAACATCTACTACTCAGGCGATTACGCAGTGAAGGATCCAGAGGGCTACTTCTGGCTGCTCGGGAGAGCTGATGAAGTGTTGAAGGTGGCCGGGCACAGGATAGGCACTGTCGAACTTGAAAGCGCGCTCGTATCACACCCCGCTGTTTCGGAGGCAGCGGTTATGGGTAAAGAAGATGCGCTCAAAGGCGAAGTTCCAGTAGCCTTCGTCACGTTGAGAAGCGGCTTCCAACCGTCAGACGAGCTGCGGGCCGACCTTGTGAAACACATAAGAAACACCATAGGCCCAATAGCAACACCAGACGCAATCGTAATCGTAAACAGGCTTCCCAAGACGCGGAGTGGGAAAATCATGAGAAGGCTCCTGAAGGCAGTGCTAGCCGGCGCAGCCTTAGGCGACGTCTCAACCCTGGAAGACGAAGCTTCAGTCGACGAGATCAAAGCAACATACGATGAACTGAAAAGGCAACTCGAAAAGAAGTAGCATCCACTTCATCTCTTTTTCCATTCTAGACGGTGCCAGTGTAATCTCAAGAGTTCATGGAGAAGTCAGTTTGTCAGCTGTACCCACCGTGCTTTTTTATGGGTAGAATCTTCTGGTGGTCCTTGGGAAGGGTATGGCGTCTATTATGTTGTCCAGATCAAGCATCCATGTTATCAGTCTTTCTAGTCCCATTCCGAACCCGACGTGCGGTACAGTTCCGTAGCGTCGCAGGTCGATGTACCAGTCATAGTCTTCTTCTTTCAGTCCTAGTTCTTTAAGTCTTGCAACGAGTTTTTCCTTGTCATCTTCTCTCGCACCGCCGGTGGATATTTCCCCTATTCTTGGAACAAGCATGTCGGTTGACATGGCTAGGTCCGGTTTGTCCCTGTGGATCTTGCAGTAGAAGGCTTTGATCTGCTTGGGATAGTCGTATATGAAGAAGGGTTTGCCGAAGTCGTCTGCGAGAGCCTTCTCTTCTTCGTATCCGAGATCGTCCCCCCATTTTGTCTTGAAGTTCTTCGCGTTCAGCTTTTCGATTGCTTCCGTGTATGTTATTTTCGGGAAGGGCGTCTTCACCGAAGCGAGTTTTGCAAGGTCTGCGCCCAATTCTTGAAACTCTGGTTTGCAGGTCTCAACGGTTCGCCGGCAAATGTGGGCCAGGAGCTCTTCTTCCAGCCGTGTTAAGTCGTTCATGTCTGCGAAGGCTTGTTCGGCTTCGATGTGCCAATACTCGGTCAGGTGCCTGATAGTTCGGCTCTTCTCTGCCCTGAAGGATGGAGCTATGCAGTAGACTTTTTCCAGCGAGTATATCAAGATCTCAAGGTATAACTGGGCGCTTTGGGTCAGGTACATGTTCTGGTCAAAGTACTTCAAGCCGAAGAGCGTTGAACCGCCTTCGCAAGCGCTCGTAATAAACATTGGTGGAGAGACTTCGGTGAATTTCTGGTTCTCAAAGAATTCACGCGTGAACTTTTGCACCTGGCTTCGCACTTTCATCACTAGGCTCATCTTGCGGCTTCGAAGCCACAGGTGACGCACATCGCGCAAGAACTCTTCGCTCTTATCTTTCGTTATTGGAAAGAGGTCGGCCAAGCCTATTATCGCCATTTTTTCTGTGACAACTTCATACCCGCCCGCAGCGCGTGCATCTTTCCTCACAACCCCTTCCAGCGCCAGTGAAGATTCGATCGTGATCTTCTCAGCATCTTCCCAAGCCTGGCTCTCTTTCTTGACTGGGCATTGGATGATTCCAGTTGAGTCACGTATCAGTAGGAATACTGTCTGTTTTCCCTCTCTCTTGCGGTAGATCCACCCTCTAATCGCGATTCTCTGGTCTTCAAATCCCCCAGAAAGAACCCGTTGAATCGGCGTGAAGCTCATACGTGTCAACCTTCTCTTCCAATACTGTTTGCAGACCTAAAAATCTATCCTGAATTAGCGCGCGCTAATCGATTTGTTACGTTTGATGTTTCTCCCAACATTCCAAAAAGCTATCACAGTTTGCTACTGTTACGTTTTGGAGTTGTGAAGAAGAATTTTGCGCCCTTGATGAAAGTTTTGATCTGATTGACAATAGGTAGCAGGCGTGATGATTGCGCGCGCGGTGAACTATCATGTGAAGTCGATTTGCTTGGCTGTTCAGCGAGAGGTTACGTGCTGTTGAGGGAAGACAAGCAGACTTGACACATTTTCCCTAGCGGAATAATCTGTATATGCATGTCTTGGTTCGGTTGGCTAGTGAGAACAACTGTAATGATGTTTAAAGAATGTTGACCAAGTTTGTTTCACTGATTCTTGCAATCTCTTTAGTAGTTACATTAGGCGTGTTTATCCCCCTGGCGATTGATCATTTCAATGACAATACGTTTAGCGACATCACGATTTTGGACACTCCTCCTCTTCTTGAAGCTCTACAGCAGGTGCAAGATAGAGGGATTTATATGTGCATTCATGGATGGCGCCACGAGGATTTCTCTACGCTTACAGCTCAGCAAGCCTTGGACGCTGTTGAGAAGAGCCTTGAAGTCTTTAGGAAAGCAAACCTCGTTCCAGCCGCCTTCATACCTCCCTACCAAGACTTTGGCACGCTTCCCCCATCTGTCAGAGCAGCCATAGAAAGCACAGGAATAGCTACAAGCCTTCCAGTGCTCAAGTCGAACGGCACTCGAGTTGCTGGTTACGGTTGGCTCTGGCGCACGATGAAGAGTTTCGAGGATAATCGATACCGAGCCGCGGCTGCTTCTATCATCTCTGAACAACCTACGTCGATTTACCTGCACGTAGAAGATTGGAATCCTTTTCTGAAACAGTTGATGTGTGACTACCTTCAAGAAACTCAAGTCGTCAACGTGACTATCCGTATCGACGATATAGAAGTCAACACTCCGGTGGAAAAAATCATTGACATGGCTGATTTACTAAACTACACTTCTGTGGGGCGTGTCGCGTATTCCATCATTCCTTCTGGAACCTGGCGAGGCGGCGACCCAACGATTTACGGCATTAGCGTAAACAACATATTCCATTCATACTGGTTCTTCTTCTTGGCAACAGCATTCTTCCCTTTCGCATTCCTGTTTCTGTGGCGGGGCATGTCGTCGCGAAATAGAGGAGGGGGTAAGACCGACGAAAATCACGCATCTGATGACCCTCATGCAAAGCCTCCCGAGGGCGGACAGCTTGTTTCAGTTGTCGTTCCAGCTTACAACGAAGAAGAAAACATCGGCAGATGCATAGAAAGCATTCTAACCCAAGATTTCACCGGCCAGCTGGAGCTTATTATCGTTAACGACGGCTCAACCGACAAAACCTCCGAGATCGCTTCAAAATATCCTGTGAAATTAATTGATCTCCCGAAGAATGGCGGCAAAGCCCAAGCTTTGAACGTTGGAACAAGAAGCGCGCGAGGCGAAATCATAGTATTTTCTGATTCAGACTCCGAAATGTCACATGGGGCTTTGACGTCGATTTCAAAATGTTTCGAAGATGATCCAGATGTTGAAGCAGTCGCCGGGAATGTTCTCGTTAAGACCTCAGACGGAAAACACAGTTTTCTACGAGATTTCCAGGAAATCGAGTACCTTTTGGAGCAGGAAGTCAGTCGTTTCCTTCAGAGTAGCGAAGGCAAAGTGCTGGTCTGCCCTGGGCCGCTCTTTGCCGTGAAGCGAAGAATCGCCGAGAAAACACCGTTTAGCAGCGTCACAGTCGTAGAAGATGCGGATTTCACCCTTTGCGTTCTGAGGAAATATTCAAAAATAGTTCGAGTGTCCGAGGCAATGGTCTATACGGACGTGCCGAAGTCGATTCGAGCTTGGCTCAACCAAAGAAAAAGATGGTGGTACGGCAACCTGCAACTCTGGAAGAAACATGGAGAATGGGCTAAACGAAATCCATGGATGATCCTGAATTACCTCGCGTTTCCCATTAGCATTCTATCTATCCTTATGACGATTCTGCTTCCCTATCTCTTCTCGACGTTTGACAACTTGAACATGATCTTGCTTCGAGGGATACTATACCTCGTCACTCCCTGGATGTTGTTCACCCTTTTCACTTGGCCTTTTTTCGTCAAGAAGAACAGAAAACTTTTGTTTATGCTAGTGCCCTACTACTTGATATACGCAACGATGAAAATGCTGCTGATCGCCTACCTGTACATCTGTTATTTGTCGCGAAGGGGTGTCGTAATAAGATTCGGTTCAAAGGATATGCGAGTGAGGTGAACAGGAACGAGGTTCTCTGCCATTTTGCTTGCTACGTTGCTGCTGGGATCATGTTTTGTCTTTTCCTCGGTGCGCGCTGCTCAGAGTGGGCCCTTGCTAGGTGTCTATCCCGATTTTGATTTTTCAAAATCAGCTGATTACTGGTCCAATCTAGCCAGCAGCATAGGAGGCGGCAATGGGTTGATCGACTTGACCGTTGCCGAGGCAACAAATGAAAGCATCGTGATACTGCCTTTCCCCTTCGAGCCAACTGGTTATCTGGAAAGTTCCAGTCAGACAGATCTGGTTGAACCTTATCTTGACAGGTTCGAATCTGACGGCCTCAAGGTAATTCTTTCAATCCAACCCTTAATGTCAGATGTGACAGAGCTCATAGACATCGTTCTCTCAAGGTTTGGCCACCACTCAAACATTCTTGGGGTAAACGTTGACCTGGAATGGAAGCAAAGTGGAACTCCTAACTACGTTAGCAACAGAGAGCGAGATCTGTGGCTTAACGAGACAAAGAGCAAGAGATCTGACCTCAAACTGTTTCTCACCTATTACAAAGACTACACCCATTTCCCACAAGACACAACCGATCTCGTGGTAATGTTTGACGGAGAGGGAGACACGCAAACCAATCTTCTCAACAAATTTGAGCAGATTGCAAGCCATTATGATTCGGTAGGCATTTATACAGGTTATTCCTCAAGTGTTCCTCCAACCGCCTCTCTACAAAGAATACTAAGCGCGGTCCCGAAAACTCAATACATTATTCACGCGTCAGCTGTTTCCTCCGAGATGCCGACCCTCGTGTTTGAGATGGACGGAGTGCAAGTCGACTATCAGGAACACACGACAATCAACTTGCTGGATCTTTGTCTCACAAAAAACATGCCTCTCGTATGCGGAGTCGTTCCACAAGGTCTTGACAACCTAAGTCTAGGCGGAGGTTACTTGCCCAGCTACCTCAGAGATCTTCACCAAAATTACTTCGACATTTTCGAGATGGCTCAACTCGGCTACACAAACAACGATTCAGAAATACTCGCAGGCAAGACGTACCAAGAACAAAAAACGGTGATAGAAAAAGGACTTCAAATAATGAAATCCGTCGGAATCTCACCTACGACTTTTGTCCCGCCTTCAGGCTCAGCCGACGATACGACGCTCACAGTGGCAGAGGAACTTGGATTCAAGAACTTCGTCGATCTCTATGAAAACTTGTCATCTAGCAAACTCCTGATACTAGATTCATGGGTCTCGCTCATTGATCAAACCGCAAACGGCACGAAACTGAAATCGCCAGAACAACTGATGGCAGAGATTGATCAGAAAGCCCCCGGTGATCTCACGATCATCGAATATCAGATTCAGGATTTCGTCAACAACTCCCGAACAAAAATGACGGCGCTATCTAAAATAATAGATTCTTTGATTTCAAGTGAGAAATACGTATTCATGACGGAGAGACAGTATCAAGAGACTCTCGGCTACAATTCCACATCAAACCCGGATGGCACGACGCCGTCGCCGACACTTCCAGAGTGGGAGATTCTTCTCGCTTTAGGAACTTCAGTAACTATTGCGGTCACTATTCTTTTAGCAAGAAAAACTCGCGGCCTGAAGAAATTGGGCCTCAGCAGGTCACGAAATAGAAAAAAATCAAGAGCGCGCGCCGCAAACTAACCCTCATACTTATTCTCTGAGCGCGCGCGGGCTTCAATTTGTTACGTTTAATGTTTCTTCCAACATTCTGAGAAGTGCTTCAGAGAGTCTTACTGTTACGTTTTGAATGGTGAAAGAAACTGGGCGAGAGCCAGACACTTACCGATTTCTGAGGTTTTCGTGCATGATTGGAAACTGTGAAGGGCCTTGCAGCGCCCGCTGAGCATGTTTTTTAAGCTTTCCAACGATCTTGTAAGAAGGGATAATAGTGTACCAAGTCCCTTGGAAGGAATACTCAGAAGAGGAAATCCAACAAACGCTGTCTTACCTCTTCAAGTGTAAGGGCTATAATGTTTACAATGCTCACAAGGCAGACAGACGCGGCGAAATGGGAGCAGATCTAGAATGCACAAGACCCGCTGAAGCCGAGAAAATTCTGGTTAGCGTCAAAAAGAAACCCCAACAAAAAGACATCCTTCAACTTGAAACCTTGGCAAAGAGAGACGCCAAGACAAAAATATACGTATACGTCGAGGAACCTTCTGCATCATTCAAGGAAGCAATGAGCAAGAAATCGGAGATTAGCTTCTGGGACTCTGAGAAACTGACTTCAGAGACTTTTAGAACAGACTTACGTTTCTATCTTTTTCTCATAATTGAGAACAATATCGAAAGAACTAGTTATCGAATAACATTCTCTTTCTGCAAATTGTATTTTGATCTAGAAAAGGGTAAGATGAAGATTCAAGAACCCGCGGAAGGAGACGTCGAAATGATGAACCTCCTCTGGAACGCAAAAGATAGAAGCGCGAGCCTACACAAATCTCTCAGAACACTCCAAGAAATCTACGAGAACACTTACTTAACCTCAGTCGATTACAGGGAAACAGAGTCAATCGTGAACGGATTCCTAAAGGGACTGTTCAATCTACACATAAACTCCTTGAAACCCCTCGAAATTCTTTTCAAAGAATTCATGACTAAGTATCCGAATAACTTCGCGCAGTTCTGCCTTCAAACCAAGGATCGTTCTAATTGGGTATTCTTCTTCACACATTTCCCTGAACTTCTTCCAGGCAACATAATCAAATCTTTCGAAACCGAGGAAAAGGAAGCTGCAAAACTGCGAAAATTCTTCGACAAGAGTGGAGCCACTCCCACTCCTCCAGAAACTCTGGGTGAGATTTTGGCGGACATTTCACGAATCCTCGCTAACGGCGCCTATTGGTTAGAAGACGTTGTTGACGACCTTCACAGTATCGCTTTTTTTGGAAAATGGGAGAAAATGAGGGAAAAGACCCCCAAATGGCTGCGTCTCTGGGAAAATGAACGTGGACTCGGGTATCAATTTGAACTTGATCAAAAGAAAACCACAGATAAAGAAACATTGCCAAAGATGAGTGAACAGAAGCCATCAAGACAACCTCCAAGAAAATCACTTGTTCATTCAAAAGGGAAGCGTTGCTTCGTGCTGATGCCTTTCAAAGCAAATTTCCGCAGATTGTATGAGAACCATATTAGGCCTGTACTTGAAAACAACGGCTTCAAGGTCATGAAATCTGATGATATCTACACACCCACAGTTATCACAGACGACATTAAGACCTACATAGGAAGCTCCGACCTGGTGCTAGCAGATGTTACGAACAAGAACCCGAACGTCCTGTATGAGCTGGGCCTCGCTCATGCGATCGGAAAAGAAACAATCATAATAACGCAAAACGAAGAAGACATCCCTTCTGACTTCAGACATTTGCGTTATTTCGAGTACGACGATGACGAAGAAGGCTGGAAATCGCTGAGAGAATGTCTTGACAAGGTGACGAGTTCAACAAAGACTCTTGGAAAACAATAACCCTTGATTCGCATATGGTTTTGGGTTGAAATGATCAGCAAATAGTGAGTTAGCGCACGCTCGGAGTGACAAGCTAACCACGGCAGCTCTGCATGAAACCATAGCTCGCGCCCTTCAGGTGAGCGATTTTACCTATTCGGCAAAACCTATGCGATCTTTATTTCTTCGGCGGATGTTTTGCGTTGAACTTATCTTTTGAGAGGAGTTTTAGGCCATGTTTGACCTGGACAGAATTCAAAGCATGCTTGACCCCTAGTAGATACATAAGAGGCAGATTCTCCCCTTCTTCATCGATTACTTTGTATATCTGTTCCTCACTCGACCAACCTTCTTTTGTAGCCATTCTATCGAATCTCTTTTCCATATGACCGATCATCTTTTTGAACTTCGGCTCAAGTAGTGCATGCCACATCGAAGCGAGATCTTGAACATTCTGTTTAAATGGTTTCTCTGTTTTCATTTGTAGTAGATTGTCTCTCGTCCGCTTCAGTATTTGGTTTGAAATGCCCTCGAAATCAGCCTCACGCGTGTCTATATCAAGAGCTAACATCATTTCTTTGATCTGATCGATCGTTCCTTTCCGACACTTTCCTTTGTCTTGGTGGGAAAAGCAATTGTCGCAGTTAGTGACATAATATTCCTCCCCAAAGGGTCCCTTCTTCTCAAAACGGATAACCAAGTTTTTTTCGCCTAGGCTTTTCAACGTTTTTGAAATGGTAGATTTGTCCATTGCTGTGAAGCTGGCAATTTCAGTAACAGAAAGACTCATATTATCTAACAATCTTAGGCATACTTTAGAAGCCTGGCCTGCCTGTAACCGTGTAGATGAGTCTATCTCATGGATTAGCCTTTGAGGGCCGTATACATCGGTAGGCAATTGCCATTGATCTCTTGTCTTTCCAAATCGAAGCCTTTTTAGAAATCTTTCAACGTTTGCCGTATCGAAAGAGTATACTTGGTCAATTATCTCAAATGTGTCGATTTGATTCTTCTTAGATTTGGCAATCGCAGAAACCGCGTATACAAGTTTCTCATATGCATCCTCTGTTATCGATGGGGGTCTATGAGGCAATCGTACCTTGTTCGTGATCTTCCATTTTCCATTATCATGCCCCAACAATCTAACATAATGACCCTTTGTGGACAAAACCAGTTTGTCTACAACCTCGGCCATTTCGCTCTGTGGCGGAACTAAGACTTTGGCCACATCTTTACTGGCAAATGCATCTTTGCTGGCAAGTGAAGAATGCCCTCCCTCCATAACATAGTAAACTGCCCAGCGTATGGCTTTTTCAACATTCGTTTGGACTCCCTCCGTAAAATCGAAGAACATTTCGAAGTCTTCGCTCTTCCTCAATGTGCGATTTTCATTTCTTACCAATAATCCAGAACCCACAAGAAGATCAACTGCTTGTGGCAGAATCCTCAGCAACCTTTGCTGCTGGACATAATACTTGTTGATGGAATCGGTGTCCCCTGTCTCACTTGAGAGTGCCCCCTTGATCGTCCGCTCAGAGAAAGACTCGGAATCAACTTGAGCGATTTCTTTTAACATATCATTGTAGATACCAAGAGCAAGCCAGGGCGGCACTGTCCTCAGGGTTTTAGTCTTCCAATCTTCCCATATCTGCATAGTGTCAATATTCTCCTAGTTGACAAAGAACATCATCTATCAACTAGTTGATATTACGCTCTATTAAATGTTCCAGTTGATTGCCGCTCTATTAGAGGCATCCTGTTGATTTCTAGCTCTATTGAATCTAAAAAAACGTTTTTCTGCCTCCGATCTAGCTATTGTTTGAGAACAGCGAGGTGTAGATATGAAATGCAAAAAGTCTGTCAAAACCTCCACCATGGACACTGTGCAAAAAATGGTCTCAACTGTGAAGTGGATCAGAAATGATTTCCTGAGGTTTTTATTGTTGACAGTAATCGTGATTGTTTCCGGTAGCGGGGGCGTAGCATACGCTTATGGCTGTAGGCTGGGAATAGTCTTGCTAATCGCAATCATGCTTTTTGTTCTTGCCGCCCTTTACATTTTCAATAACTCCAAACGAGAATACTAAAATAATTACGGTATTGATTTTTGTCTGAGCTATGTAAAAGTAGGAATACGGCCTTTCTGCCCACACGTGCGAAGGGGGAAGGGACTGAAACGGTTCAGTAGTTCGAACCGCCAATTATCATTTTGAGGCAATCACAATAGGCGGTGACCGCACGGCAATTAACAGTCTTTGACAATCCGAAGCTGACTCCGTCGAGTTGTGCGGCCGCGGGCCAGTCATATCCGTATGCTTGTGGTCCGACAACTTCAGAAGGACCTCCTCCAACGTAGCCTATCTGCAACCAGAAATCTGGTATCTGCTGCCATAGGAGTATTGGCGGACGTTGCTCATGCTTGTTCCTGCGTCAAGTTTGCCGAAAGTCCCTGGAATTTGTGCACTGACCACGTAGTTGCAGTATATACTGTAGGCACGCGTTTTGAAACCAGAATACGTGCAGGGATTGGCTGGAAAGTTCGTGAGGCTTGTAGTGCCGTAGATTGCTTGACTTGTGGTGGCGGTACTGTATGCGATTCGAAGGGCTTTGCCCGATGCTATAGCATCAGCAACTAGCCAGTAATAGTTGTTCTTGATGAGTTGTGGAGTTGTGGACAAGGCAACTGTTATCCAACCAGAGTATCCAGCCGCGACAGTTGTGGCTCCTTGGCTTAGGAGGGTCGTTGGGACGCCAGAATTGTCGTTGTATATGGCGACCTCTAAAGCTATGCTTAGTCCGTTGATTTCTTCGACGTAGAGAGCTAGGCTCTGGGCAGTTCCATATTCCAGCATCTGGTACCTGCTTCCGTAAAAGTATGAGCATAGATTACTCCTGCTGCTGCCAATGTCGACCTTGCCGAATTTTGGGTAAGACTGTTCAGTTGTGAAGCCCCAACTGTAAGCGGATGGCATGTTCTGACCTTTCAGATTCATTGCGCCAGATGATATGGTGACTGTGTAGGATGTTTCATAAACCAGGGGGGAATTTGGCGTGAATGTCATAACAGCTCCGTCGGGGCTCCAAGTGAACAAGCCAGGAACAGATGGGTTTATGCTAAACGCGTTTTGAACAGAAATCTGATTCATGGCTTCAGTGAAGGTAACCTGTACTTTTGCAGTTAAAGCGACATTCTGAGCATTTGAATTTGGAACTTGGTTGAGAACGTAAGGTGGAATATGTTCATTGACGAAGTAATTGCAGCAAATACTGTACGCGCGGGCGTTGAACCCAGAAGAGACACAGGGATTGGTTGGGAAACTCGCGAAACTTGTCGTGCTGTAAAAAGCTTGATTCGTTGTCCCTGCGCTATAAGCGATTCTAAGCGATTTGCCAGAGGCAATTGCGTTAGCAACCAGCCAATAGTAGTTGCCTGGTAGCAGGTTTGGATGTGTTGAGAGTGTGACAGTTACCCAGTTTCGGTAGCCTGCGGGAATATTAGTTGTTCCTTGGGCTAAGAGAGTGCTCGGTTTGCCCGCGTTGTCGTTGTATATTGCCACTTTCAGAGGTCTGTTTTCGCCGTTCATTTCCTCAACGTAGAGAGATATGCTTTGAGCGAAGCAGTCTTCTAGAGCTTGGTATTTGCTGCCGTAGGTGTACGTGGCGAGGTTGCTTCTGCTAGCTCCAACGTCGATTTTCCCAAAGTGAGGCGGCATTAGAGGATAATGGTCTATGCTAACGTCATAGACAGTGTAGGGAGTGTCGCCAATTCCGTCTGGACCTATCACGGTCTGCTGGGGCCATTGGTATAGGTCAGTTCCACCATAATTACTCCAATAGTTGCCACCAATTGGATAACTAGAGTTCCAGTCTATAACGTGTAATCCTTCAACATCTTCTGCGGGAACGGTAGCTTGAACAACATTGTTGATGAATCTATTGTGGTAGAAGAGCATATTTATGGAAACATATGTTGAGACGTCGAGGTTGACCCCGTAGTTGTTGTCTTCCAGCGTATTGTTGTAGAATGTTCCGCCTATCCAATAGTCGCGTACATTAGAATAAATGGCGTAAAAGTCGTGCCAAAAGCAATTCCCACTGACTTTTAGATTTGAACAGGTTTGTCCAACATACAAGCCTATTGTACTAAGGTATATTCTGTTGTTGGTCACTTCCGCCGCTATCTCTGCCGTCTCTGGCACGCCACCGAGACTCAATGCGGTGTCACATCTTTCAAATAAATTCCCAGTGATGTTCTGGGTTCCTCCCGCAATAAATATGCCCGACTCTTTCAGATAATTGTCCATAATGGTGACAGAAACGGTGCCGGTAGTGCCAGAGATTCCTACTAGACCGTTTTCTACTGTATTGTTTACGAGAGTGTAGGGACCAGGTAATATCCAGTCATCTGGTCCGCCTGGAATGAACCCTAACTCTATAGACGCGTTCCTTACTAGGTTGTTTTTGATAACAGTATTCTGTCCGCCATCGTCGATTATCGAACCGTTCTGGATAGTGAAACCGATAATTTGAACGTTAATCGCCTCCGCATGCTCTTTTATCATTCTTACCCGAAACGTGTTTCCTGTCTTTCTTCCGTCCACTATAGCGTTTTGGTTTTCAGCGATTAGTGTGAGGTCAAGTTTTCCAGTAAGAGTCACTTCTTCGTAGTAGGTTCCTTGCTTCACGAGAATGGTGTCTCCATCGCCTGCAGCATTGACTGCTTCTTGTATTGTGTGGAAGTCTGCTGGTCCATTGTCATCTACAATCCAAGTCTTAACAGCCTTAGATGGCGGAACATATGCAGCTAAAGTCAAAATTCCTACCAAAATCACCATTACTAACAGCTTAGAAAATGATTCTCCAATCCTCACAAATTCTCTCTCCGGTAGCGCGCGTGGTATACTAGTAGTTCACTCAGGGGGATAAGATTTATGGAACCGTCTTCTATGTCACTCTCTTACGCGCGTGTTATCTCGTAGATAACCCCCAGCATACGCTATGCAGTAACCTAAAGTAGAAAGAACAGCATAATGTTTGGTGGATTTTGCAGAAGTCTGAAAACTATGGGAACGTGCACTTCGGTGACCTCGACTAAATTCATTGTACTATCCGTTTGCTTGCTGATGCTGACATTGAATATTGAAATCTCTGCAACAATCGAAACCAGCTATGCCGCGCCTAACGAAAATGTGAACGTCACTGACATGGGATTTGGAATAAACTATCTCTCGACCCACTATCACTACGAAACTCATTACCTCTTGAATGAAACGATTGAAAGAGATTTTGAACTGTTCAATAGCCATGGCCTTAAATATGTCAACTTGGTTGCTGTTTGGAAATATTTGGAACCGAGCCTTGGCTATTACAACTATACGGCACTCAACGATCTAAAAAGAGTGTGTAACTATGCCTTACAGTATGGTCTTTCAGTTATCATAGATTTTCACACGAGTGTGAAGAAAACCAGTGATGGCTACTGGACCATGCCAGATTGGCTTTCTCCCCGCTGCTTTGAAACCGTGTTTAATAATGCTACTGCAAGGGGGGCATGGCTGGATTTCCTTGGAAATTGCACTGCTTACCTAGACAGTGAAGAAAGCATATACAGTTGGCACATGATGAATGAACCAGCGATAGGGGATTGGGCGTGCAATGTTACAGTTGATGAATTTGTTGAACTCTGGGCTGAAATGAAAAATACGATTCGGGCGCAATCGGCAAAACCGATTTCAATAAGATTTGGAGCGAAAGCCATAAGCGATGATTTTGGACTTGACCCGAGAATATACGATTTGTGCGATTACGTGTCTTTGAACTGGTATGAAGAAAATTGTAGCCGCTATATCCTCGAAGAAAACGTTAGGAACATCTCTCAGCATAAGCCAGTGATGATCAGCGAATTCGGATACAAGACAGACGACGACCAGCTTCAGGCAATTGCATACAGCGACTATATTCATTTGTTCAGGTCTTTAGGCATCAAAGACTGCATTGCCTGGTACTGGAGAGCAGACAACGATAGGGGAGACGACCCTCCTCAAGCAGGCAAAGGGTATAATTTGGCAAAAAACCTTCAGGGGGAACCTAGGCCCGCATTCCTTCTGATGGAGAATGTCCCCCCAGAAATCAACAATGTATCTCAGAGCCGTTCTGCAGATAACGTCGGGCCTAATCGTGAAGTCAGAGTTAATGCGTCAGTCACAGATGCGTCCGGCGTAGGATCGGTGGTTCTGAATTATACAGTCAACGGCACCGTGCAAATTTCTATTAACATGACAAGCATTGAACAAGACAGCTGGAATTGCGCTATCCCTGCCTTTTCGTGTGGTACGAATGTTTCCTATGTGATAGTTGCACATGACAAGGCTGGCAACGTTGCTACATCAGAAGAATATCGGTATGAAGTGGGACTCTTGCTTGCCATTTTAGCAAACGCTTATGGTTCACACTGCGCCAACTACCATTACCAAGAAGAACCAGCCTCGCCAAATTGGAACCCCAACGCGGACCTGAACAATGATGGCATAGTGCGCCTTCAAGATCTTGTCCTTCTGGCTGTACGATACAGGCAAGACGACCCCTAACCCCTTATCGCGCTTTGATGTTATCACGTAGATAATCTAAAGGTTATGATCAAGTGTCTCCTCTATATACATCTGGCTCTGTATATCTTTTGCCCGCATCAGGTGGAATATAGTTTCTGCTTCTGCTACTGCCACTGCCGGAATGCTTTAGATTTTCTTGTCTGGCTTGCTCTATTTGACGTTTCTCCATTATACGTCTTGGAAGGCAATTCTTGCGGAAATTGCGATAAGTCTGAAGACAAACTTCTTTTGGAATCTTCTCTCTGTTGCAGCACCATTGTTCTCCTGAAAAAGCATGATATTTGCATTTTGGAGCATCTGGATCCTGTGGAAGCTCCTCTTTATTCTCTGGTTTGAGAAGGTTGTTCATCTCTTTTGCATGGAAATACCAGTTCCAAAAGGTGATAAACTGCTCTTTTTGATTTCCTCCATCAAAAGTCTTCAGCTCTTTTTCAAGCTGTGTCATAAGCTTTGACGGAATCCAAACTTCGAAAAGTCGATTCTTCTTTTTGAAATCAGACACAGGATCGTCAGTATTAGTATTGTGTAAGAGTTCAAGTCCTTTTCCCAGGCATCGAAAAGCTAGAAAAGAGCTTCTTTTCGGAGGTTCGGAACATCGCTCATCCTCCTTTTTGGCTTTGGAGCTTGATTCAGCAGCGTAAAAAGCATGGGAAAAATCGAAAAGCTCAAAATGAGGAAAAACGTCGTGCACATCGAGCAGATTTTGTTCCTTTTTGGGAATGGAGCATAATGCTCTTCGAAAAACTGTGAGAAAACAGTCAGTTGAAAACCTTGATAACTTTGTTATAATAAAAAACAAGGAATAGTCCATCCGATTTCCAGAAATTCGACTCATTCCTTAGAGAACTGGTTTTTGTGGACAACTGCAAAAAAGGGCCAGAAAACACCATCAGTTATATTGTCTTTTTGAAAATTCTCGAAAAAGCTGACTGTTACGTCATTGTTACGCCGAAATGTTACAAAAGCATGGTATTCTCCGTATATTCCATGTTTGCGCGCGCTTGAACTTCTTTAGCGCTGCGCGCGTACTGTTCGCATGGAACTGGTTAACCCGCGACAGACGCTGGCAAAACGTGTTTGTTCTTCATAAAAGAAGGGGAGAAAGGAGGGCCTAGCTGAGGCTGATCTCCTTGAGGAGGGACAGGTCGGCTAGGCTGTTTAGCTCTATCTTTCCTTGTGAAACCGTGTAGAGTACGTCGCCAATGTACAGTGCCCTGTTCACGATGAGTGTGCTCGGGGGCATTCCTGCCGTCTCTGCGTGAGTGATGTTGCCTTTCAGCACGAGTCCGTCGGAGAGTGTGATGTTGTAGACGTACACGCCTTGCCACATTTGCGTGCCGTAAGCGCCGTCCGGTATTCCTTTGGGATACAGGCTCGTGGGATACTGGCTTGGGTCTATTTCTGCGACTGTAACGGGGATCACGAGCAGGTCCATTTGTTTGTCGAACAAGAGCGCCTTGTGATCGTAGAGGACGGGTGAGTCTGAGCCTCTGTCGCCGATTGTGACACTCGACATCTGCACTGGGTTGCTGACGTTTGAGACATCGAATATGGAGATTTTGATGCCTTGGTACCAAGCGAAGTATCCGCTTTCCGCTTCAACAGTCTCTTTGCCGACGCCGATCAGGTGGTTCTCGTCGTAGGGTTGCAGATAGTCCGAGTAGCCCGAAACTGTCAAGTTGCCAAGAACCGTGGGTGAAGTTGGATCTTTGAGGTCGACAACGAACAGCGGGTCAGTCATCTGGAAGGTCACGAGATAGCATCTGTCTCCAGTGAACCTTGCTGAGTGGAAGTTCTCTCCCAATGAGATGTTTTCAAGTCTTCCGACGATAGTGAGGTTCATGTTCAACACGTACACGTTGGTGCTTTGCATGTTCGAGATTATGGGTGTGCCTAGTGGCTTGGTGATGTTGACGTTTTGGGCTTCTTGGGTCCATGTAGTTGTTGCTATTCTGAAGTAGTCGCCGTATTCATCCATTGAAAACTGGTTCAGCACTTGTCCGGGCACTTCTCCCTGCGCCACTGCTGTCAGGTTGTTGTTATGCACTTGGACGCGGCATATTGTTGTTTCTTCGGTCGTGTTGGGGAAGGTCACGTACATGTTGCTGAGTGAGACGTACATGTTGCTGGCTTGGCCCATCATGATTGTCATGGTTGTGGGCTCTTCTGAAGCGTCCTGCACGTTCAGAGCGACGAAAGTCGAGTATGCCAGGTAAGCGTCGGAAACGTTCGAGTAGTAGATTGCCGTGGCCGGGATTTCCTTGGCGTTCTCGTTTGAGTAGATCGTTGGATGGATGACCGTGTCGTTCAGAAGATAGGCTGGCGTGGTTGTCACAAGGTAGACGTAATCTCCTATCATCCGCGAGTCCAAGTAATCAGCCGTCATCGTGAAATTCCTCAAAAGACTAGGGTTAGCCCTGTTAGAAACGTCGTAAACCCTCACGTAAGTCTGTGTCTGACTCACATACATGTTGTACGTGCCCTGGGAAAACGCCGTTAGCAAGGGTAGGCTGTAGTTCGAGCCGACAACAGCCAATCTCTCACCGCTGACAAAGATTCCAGCCGGAGCAAAGTCATCACATTCTATTCTTGAGACCACTCCTGCACTCGGCAGAGAAGCGTTCACGATGAAAACAGTGTTTCCCGAGACCGTGTAGATGTATTCTCCGTCAGTCTTCACAGTATCCAGTTCATCAACCCCCGCAACTTGGACGTTTGTAGTCGAGTAAGAAGATATGGCGAGGTTTTGACCGGTCGTAGGCGCGGAGGCAGGTTGAATTATATCGAGAGGTGAGAGGATGGCGGGCGAGGCCGAGAATACCCAAACGTTTGTGCTGTTTGAGGCGCTCGGGATCCATGTGTTTAACACGCCGGACGATCCCAAGATTGGGACGTACTGGTTCCGATTTGCGTTAGATTCTAGGAAGCTCTTGAGGTCGGCTTCTGATGAGAAGGTTTTAAGGGTTGAAGCCGACGTCAGAGGGATTTCAGGTACGAAACCAAGGTTGTAACAGAGTACTCCGAGAATCACGGCGAGAAGAACCGCGATGACACCGTAGGTTCGAGCTTTCTTCTTGATTTCCTTTTGCATCTTGAATCGCCACCACAATGCTATGTCTTCATTGGATTTTATCCTAAGCCTTAGTACATCGTGTTCCAGAAGCTAGTACGGTTTCAGAGACCATATGCGGAGGGCTTCAAACCAGAAGATTGACGTTACAATGGCTCCGAACGTGAGGATGAACAGGTTTTCACGCGTGAACCCCTGCATCAACACGAACACGTAGAAAAGATAGAAGGAGGTTGAGAAGAGCGCGTAGAAAAAGTACCTCGGAAACAAGAGCCTCCCCAGCTTGACAAAATGGCGAAGCACTCCAATCTTGACTTCGCTGGTTAACGAATAATTGCCGCCGACCTCCTCCTTCTTGACCAATCCCAACTGCCGAAGCTGTTCAAGATGATGTTGCGCCACGCTCGGGCTGCTGAAACGCAGCGTTTTCTGAACTTCACGAACGCTCATAGCGCGACCATTCCTGAGAAGAAGCCAGTACACGTTCCAATCCTTTCCACGAAGCGCGTACTCAAAGACAGCGTCATCTTCAGCGTTCAAAGAACAACATGCCTCTCCACCATAGTACCTACCCAGTGTTGCTTATAATTCCAGTTATTAGAACGGTAGACGGAGAGTATCTGCAATTGCTCTTTCGACGTCTTTTGCGGCTTTGTTTCCGTCTATTATTCTCCAGTTGCCTGTCGACACCAAAGAAAGGGTTTTTCTCCTGACCCGTTTAAGGTTCTCCAAGCTTTCGAACACTTCCATCGTGCTGCTCGTTCGTAGTATTCTTCTATCCGCTTCTGGACGTACGTCGAATAAGAACATGTAACCTGATGCTGGAACGATGGAGGCGAGAAGTCGTAGCCAATCTTGTACAACGGTGACGGCAGATAGGCGGTCTCGAGCGGGTATCGAACAAAAATCATGTTGTCGTATCTTCTCTAAGGAAGGTTTCCAATCATTATGTGCATAAACTTCGCGCTCCACCACGTAAGACAATTCCCACACGCCCCCCAAATTTTGGCAGCATCAAGCCGCCATCTCACGTCGCCCTCCACCAGAAACCTCTCGCCAACGAAACACCACACAGCCCCAACCTCGACCCTCAACACCCAACCCATCCTGCACCGCCAACGGAACAAACAGGAGATTTGAACGCCGCTTCCGTCCTGGGCCTTGAACGTTGCAGGCTCGACGAATCGCAACAACCGACAAATGCCTTTCCATTACTTTCCAGTACTAAAAATACCTTTTCTCGCCTTTCCCAGCCTTTTCAGGACGCGGTCCAAGCTTAACCCAAGGCCCACGGTTGGAAAGAAACCTAAAACAGGCTTTTCAAAATCAAGTTGCACCGCGGATTTACAACGAGACTTCTGGCCGTCCACGCTAGAGAGCGTGCGCTCTTCCGTGAAACATGAAGCGTCTTATCCATCTCTCCTGACACAACGATTAAGGCCAGCACGCAGGCGTAGCTGAAAAACATTAGGAGAACGTTTGAAAAGACATCTTCAAAAAGCAACGTTTCACCTCACAGCGCCGACGATGAACGCTACCAGTCCGATAATAAACCACAGAAGCACGTTTTTCTTGATCTTTCTAGCGTTTTCCCTTGAATAATCCTTGAGGAGCATGAAGGATGACGCTGCAAGTCCAATATCAGTTATGAGCACTAGGGGAATGAACCAGAAGGATACAAGGTTAAGAAGCCAAGGTATCGGACTCAGCAATACGGCAAGGACGTAGAATGAAGCGGCTGCTATTGCGGCTCTCTTTTCTCCGTAGCGCACAGCCATGGTTTTAACGTTCGCAGCCATGTCTCCTTTCACATCAACTATCCCCTTGGTTATCTCTCTTCCAGTGTTTGAAAGAAAAGCCATGGAAGCA
The DNA here is from genome assembly GCA_049512075.1 of Bathyarchaeia archaeon. GTDB lineage: Archaea > Thermoproteota > Bathyarchaeia > Bathyarchaeales > Bathycorpusculaceae > JBEKCD01. The sequence continues at coordinate 111,493 of JBEKXL010000002.1, forward strand.
AAAAGCAGAACATTCACTCTGACCTCAGCCATGATCGCTATACTTCCGTAAATGAAGGGTATTGCCACACATATGCTGACGAGAAAGTTACCTGGCAGGCCGATTCTCTTTCCAACGGTCGTGTAGCCGGCGAAGACCATCCAAGCGACTATGGCGGTGATGAGGCAGTACGGATTTGTCAAGTACGCTGCGACGAAACTTAGAATTGAAAGGATTGCGGCAAACATCAGGGCATTTCTGGGTTTAATTAGACCGCTCGGGATGGGACGTTTCGGTTCATTTACAGCATCGATCTGCCGGTCGTAGTAATCGTTTATCGTCATTGAGGCAGCGGTCAGCATGAAGCCGGTGAGAAAGCCATAAGCAAGGCCTTGCCAAGAACTTTCAACATTAGTCGGGTTGGCAAGCGTTGCTCCAACGATGACAGCGACTCCTATCATTATACAGTTCACCGGACGGATTAAGCGTGCGTAGCCGCCAAGTTTGCTCATAATCGTTCAGACCTTGCCTCGATTCTTAAGGTTTTCAGCAGAGTGGGTTTATAAAATTCGCGGATGAATTCGAAAGTTTAATACGTTTCACGTGAATAATCCATTGAAAGCTTGTTGGTGATGACATCTTGAGCAGCAACTATTCGTTGGACAGGTTGAGAGTCATAATTCCAGTCGGGGGAAAAGCCACTCGCCTCCTACCGCTTACGGCGGAGACCAGCAAGGCGTGCCTGCGACTGTTGAACAGGCCAATGATAGATTTTTCGTTGTTACCCCTTGCACGCCAAGGCATTAAGAACTTCATTTTCGGTGTTAAGGGCTACACTAACTACAGGGATTTGCATGATTATTTTGAGTCGGGCTACGGGTTTTCTGCTAGGTATGGCATAACACCGCGAGTTCACATAAAGTATCAACCAAACGTGGACGATTTTGGAAGCGCAAGCTCTGCCATGATAAACATGGAATACTACGATGTCCAGGATCCGGTTTTCGCAGTTCAAGGCGACAACATTTTTGATGTCGACGTGAAGAAACTCGTGAAGTTTCACGAAAAAAAGGGCGCCCTCATGACCATAGCGTTGAGGAGAGTCGAAAACGTCGAAGGCTACGGAATAGCTGACATAAACAAGGAAATGAGGATTTCCAGGTTTGTTGAAAAACCCACGCCCAAGGAGGCTCCCTCAGACCTTGCCAACACCGGTCTGTACATGTTTTCTCCCGAAATAAGGAAGATATTCAAAGAAAAAGGAGTCACGCAGCTAATCAAAGAGAGACATCGCTTAGACTTCGGCTATGATTTCATTCCCTACTTGATAAGCACTGGCAGACCAGTTTACGGCTTCGCCTTGGAGGGAAGCTGGTACGATGTGGGAACACCTCGACGTTATTTGGAAGCCATGCATGACATGCTGGACGGACGCTTTTCGTCACTGACCGATTTCGGTGGAAGAATCGATGAGGGAAAACGGATATGGGTCCAGGGAGAAAGCACGGAGTCGATGAAGAGAAGGAGGGAAATCCTCCGGAAAATCAAGCAGAAGAAAATAGAGATTGAAGGATCTGTCCTCATCGGAAGACACTGCAAGATAGCAGACGGAGTGAGAATAGTCAACTCGTGCATTGACAACTACACGCAAGTTGGCAAGAACGTGGAAATAGAAAACTCCGCAGTCATGGACAGGGTCATAGTGGGCGACAATGCTGAGGTGAAAGAGAGCATCATAGGACGACACGTAACCGTCCAATCAACCTCGAAAAAACCCACAAAAATAGATTCAACCACGGTCATAGCCGACGACGTGGTAATAGCTGAAGGCTGCATGCTGGAAGGGACGAAAATCTATCCACATCAATACGTAAGAGGAGAGTTCACAAACCAAACACTGATGCCCGGCTAAATCCAATCAACGTGCCATATCAATCTTGTACGGGACCGCCAACGTTTAAATCTGTTTTTCCAGATTAAGACAACATTCTCAACGGTGAAGATCCAACATGCCTGTCAACTTGATGGAAATCAGGACGAGAACGGTTTCGGCAAACGATTACCTCAGCAATTTGGAAGAGCCTTTCAATGAGAAATTTTTGACGAGGAAACAAACATATCAGCTTAATCGAGAAGCAATCAGTCAACTCAGAGCATTTGCGGGTAAATACGTGATCATTGCTTTTTCAGCAGGATGGTGCACGGACTGCGCAGTAAACGTTCCAGTTTTGGCCTTGATAAATGAGGCCGCAGGACTGGAGGTCAGAGTCTTTGGGGGTCTGAAGAAAGATCCGCTGGGTCAAGGACACAAATGGCGAATCCCACCTTCGCCGCAGGAAGTGGAAACATTCAACGTTGAAAAGATTCCGCTAATCATACTAGCTGACACAGATGGGAGAGAAATAGGCAGAATAGTTGAAAACCCCTCGCACCAACCTACTCTAGAACAAGAAATCAGCGAAATCATCAAGTCCAAGTAATAGTCGCGCTCTGCAACTCTTTACACTGTTATGATTGCGTGTTCAGGCTTTGAACCATTTGAAGATCAAATATTTTATCTTGTCCTTCTCTAGGCCGGGTACTGCTATGATGAATCTTTTTCGAACGGTGGTTGCTAGTCTTCCAGCTTTGACAATTTCTGTGGCCGTCATCTCAGAGTCGGCCAGTTTCACAGAGACCATGTAAGGGGCGTGTTCTACGCCTGGTCCGTGTTTGTAGACTGCGAAGTCGCATCCGAACTTTATTCCGGGTGTTACGACGAGGCCGTTGTCGCGAAGGTCACGATAGACAGAGTATTTTTCTTCAAACTCATCGTACAGTTGCTTGGCCATCTGGCGGAGTTTTTTGAGGCTTACCTTCTTTTTTGCGGTTCCTTCATACACGGTTATGTTTTCTTTTTCGACAAGGTACAGGCCTTCCATCAGATCCAGAATGAGGGGAACGGTGAATTCTGGGATTTTGGGTTTGGCGATTCCAAGGGGTTTTCCGTAGAAACCTTTCTTGTAAAGTTCCGAGCCTTCTTCTGGGTTCCAAACCACCAGGAAGTTTTCGATTAGCTCCACGCCGATCTTCTTGCGCACCGTCTTTCTCGCCCTTTACATCATAAACGAGAGAATTCGCGCTGCGTCGGAAGCGTCTTCTGCTTTGTCCGCTGAGTCCTCCAGCAACTGCAAAACATCTCTCAGCAGGATCAATGCGGGGAAGTCCACTTTGCTGCCGAGGAGTTTTATCTCGAGGTCCCGGTAGAGCGCGTCAACGTTTTGTTCGGCAATCTCTACGTCTCTGGCCTTTTCCATGGTCTTGGTTGAGCCGTAGTTGAGTGCCATTGCCATCTCTCTGAGCTTGAGCACCGTTTCGAAAACAGCCTCTGAAAGCTTCAGCAAATCCTTCTTTATGTCCATCGGCACGTTCCAGTTGTGCTGCATGATCTCGACAAGTCGGAAGGCTATGCCTTCGGAAAAATCTGCGATTTCACTGGTCAAGTTCGTGAACCTTAGGAAATCCTCTCTGCTGAGCAGGATTGCTCCTATTTCGGCGAGTTCCTGTGAAACCAATCGCCTTGCCTTGTCCACTTCAGCTTCGCCACCTGTGACTTCGTTGAAAAGCTGTGTTGCCCTGTCCTTGTCGTTCTTCATGAAGTAATCTATCATCTGAGGGACTTTTCTGGTCAGGTCTAAGACCTTCCGTAGGTGGTCTTGGCAAACGTTTAAGGCTCTGCGCTTCACGCGTTCTTCAGTTTCTGCTGGAAGTACCAATGGTTTTTCCCGCCCGCAAAAAGGGCCGTTTTTCCCTGACTTTAGATATGCCTAATTGTTAAAAAAGGTAACGAAAGCTTCGCGTTCAAATCGGAGTGCCCAGCTCTTCAAAGTTGATTTTCCAACGGAAATACTTGCGCAGAAGCTCGGGTAACTCTTCGATTCTGCTTCTGACCTGCTTCCAAGTGTCTCGGTCGCGGATCGTCACGGTTTCATCTTTGAGGGTGTCGTAGTCAACTGTGATGCCCAGGGAAACGCCGACCTCGTCTGCACGCGCGTACCGTCTGCCAATAGACCCCGCATCGTCATACTCAGCCACGAAACCTTCGTTAAGCAACATTCTGTGCAGCTCCAACGCCTTTTCAGGCAGTCCGTCCTTGTTCATGAGAGGGTATATGCCGACTTGTACGGGAGCAATGTCTCTTGGAAAGCTCAGCAAGGCTCTGTCCTCTTTGAGTTGGTAAGCATATTCAAAAGCTACGTAGAAGAGTCGGTCGGAGCCGAAGGTCGGTTCGATGACGTAGGGTATGAAGCGTCTTCCGCGTTCAAGGGTTTTCTCACGCTTGATGTCTACGTGCTCCGGCAGAACTCTGTACTCGTCGAGCACAAAGTAACCGTCCTTTTTCAAGGCCTTTTCTAACTCTTCTGGGTCTGTTTTGGAAAGCATTTCAGCGACTTTTCCAGCTTCTTTCTTGAAGGCAGGTCCCAGCTTGGCCATGACAGGCTTAATGACGATTTGTTCTCTCTCAATGGGCTTTTCATATTCTTTGAAGACGTGCATGTCCTGACCGCTGAATTCCGCGTGTCGTTTCAAGTCGTAGTCTGTTCGGCAGGCGCAAGCGTTCACTTCAAGCCAGCCCCATCGTTCAACGAGGACCTCTTGGTCGAAGGTTTCTGATGAGTAGTGAGCTCTCTCCCACGGATGCTTTTCGATGAAACGCTGTTTTTCAGCCGGGACACCCAAATCGACGAGCAACTTCTTTTCCAGCGCCATGAAAACCGCTTGCCACTCAGCCTTGACGTACTTCTTTTCCAGCGCTTCCTTCACGGTTACCTCGGTGATTTGCTCCGAGCCTTCCAATCTGTCCTTTGCCAGAAGCAGCCGCAATGTTTCATTTTCCACGTTTTTCAGCAGGTAACAGTCCGGCTCTTCAGGATCATAGAAGAATTCCAGGTCGGCGATGGTGAATTCCCTTAACCGCACCAAGCCCTGTCGCGGTGAAATCTCATTCCTCAAGGCTCGGCCTATCTGCATCGCGCCAAAGGGAAGCTTCTCACGCGCCATTTCATAGAGCCGCTTGAACTCTACAAATATGCCTTGCGCGGCTTCGGGCCTTCCATAGCCCACCGCGTCCGAATAAGGACCTATGCTTGTTTTGAACATTGTCAGAAACAATCTGGGCTCGTTGAAGATTCCGTCACACTCTGGACAGCGAATCTTCAGCTTCTCAATCGTCTCCTTCAGTTCAGCCAAGCTCATTTTTTCTGCTTCTGACTCGCTTATCTTTGCAACGTCACGAAGCAGGTGATCAGCGCGAAACCACTTTTTGCATGTCGAACACTCAACCATGGGTTCCTTGAAATGCTCAATATGGCCTGAAGCCTCGAAAACCTTTTCAGGAGTGATTACGGGGGACTCTATCTCCATGATTCCAAGCTTGTAAACAAAGAGCTCCCTGAGTTTTCTCTCGATGTTCTGCTTCACTCTAGCGCCTAAATAGCCATAGGTTGCGAAGCCACTTGCGCCGCCGTAGATTTCGTAGGATTGCCAAAAAAAGCCTCTTCGACGTGCCAATTCATTTATGGCCGTGAACTTGTCAAATGTCTTCGTTTCATCCGCCATTTCTGTTCAGTCTCTTCTAGACTAAACATTTCGGAGACTTTAAGCTTACTAGAACGATACACAAGCTTCCACTCTTCAGTTCTTAATAGCCTCTAATCTGCATGGGCGACAGCGTAGCATTTTTTAAGTCACGTGCTAATTAAGAACTGCAAAACAAGGTGTCACAACTTGCAGAAAATCAAGGTTGCACTGGTCGGTGTTGGAAACTGTGCATCAGCCCTCGTTCAGGGCTTGCAGTACTATGGTACTCTCGCCAAGGAAGAACGTGTCGGCCTGCGGAATCCCGTGCTCGGAGGTTTTCATCCGAAGGACATCGAAGTCGTCGCGGCGTTCGACATAGGCGGCCGAAAAGTGGGCAAAGACTTGTCTGAAGCCATCTTTGCGGAGCCCAACAATGTCTCAAAACTGGCTGACGTGCCACCGTCTAGCGTCGTCGTGCGTAAAGGTCCTGTTCTTGACGGGTTGGGCGAGTACACCAAGCATGTTGTCCAGATAAGCCCTCATCCCGAAGCAAACGTTGCAGCGGTTTTGAAGGAGAGCAACGCTGATATTGTACTTAACCTGCTTCCGAGCGGAGCGGTGAAAGCTTCTCAATGGTATGCTGAGCAAGCCTTGATTTCAGGGTGTGCCTTCGTGAACGCGCCCCCCAGTTTCATCGCCAGCGACGCTGTGTGGGCTCAGAAATTCGAGGCGGCTGGGTTGCCGGTTGTGGGAGACGACTTGATTGATCAGGTTGGCGCGACCACCTTGCACAAGACATTGTTGCGGCTTTTGTCGATGAACGGTGTTCACGTTACTGAAACTTATCAGCTTGACGTAGGTGGAGGCACAGAGTCATTAGATACGTTAGATCGGACCAGAGACGTTAAACGTGCTGTCAAGACTCAATCTGTTGAAGCAGCGTTGCCTTACGCGGCAGCTGTTGTTGCTGGTTCCACGGATTACGTGGACTTCCTGAAGAACAGGCGTGACAGTTACTTCTGGATCAGGGGGGTGCACTTCTGCAACGTGTCGGTTCAGATAGATCTGAAGCTTTCAACCGTTGACGCGCCGAACGCGGGTTCTGTTCTGCTTGACGTGTTGCGGGCGGTAAAAATGGCTCTGGAAAGAAAGATGAAAGGTGCCCTAATGCCCGTCTGCGCCTATGGCTTCAAGCATCCGCCTCAGTTAGTGACGCTTGACATGGCTGAAAAAATGTTCGCCCAATTTGTCGCCGAGGAAGAGTGAACAGGTCCCTCTACTTCAGGGCAAGCCTTTGCAGTTCGCGCAAGACTTTTTCTTTCACGCCAGTCTGCTCTAGCTTTTGCTTCAACAGCGTTATCGTCTTCACCGGCGTCGGGTCTATGCCGCGCAGGACGGCCAAGTACACGCTTGTGAAATCTCCAGTGCAAATGACGGAAGCCATCTTTGCCAGGCGGCTCTCTCCGCGGCTGTGAACGTCGAAGAGCTTCTCTATCTGTCGGCTCATCAATTCTTTTGTAACCTCGATTCTCCGGCGTATTTCAGGCGGTTCTTCAGCGTCGCGGATGAAGATTACGGAGAAGTGCTCTGCGAATTTTTCCGCTTCTTCCCAGCCTACGATCTCGTTGTGGTCAAGTTCGGGAAAGAATTCCCATTTTGCCGGGTTCTTGCTGTTCTCGTTAAACTGCGTCTTAAGCCGCTGGGCAACTGTTCGATGAAACCCGAAGCCGTATATCGCCGGAACGGTTCCATTGATGTTCACTGCCAGCTTCTTTGAGAAGTTGCGGTCTGATGGCCTCTCAGGAGAGTTGTCCGCGCTGACTTGCTCCAGTACTCTGATTGTTTCCAGAATCTCATCATTAGCGCCGGAAATCAAACCGATTTTTTCAAGTGTAGTAATCAAGGGCAAGAAAAGGTATGGGAGAGTTGCGCGTGGCGCCATTCCTGAGGGGACGAGTATATGAGGAAAACCCAGTTTTTCAGAGAACTCGTGCAGTTTTCCACCCGAACTCACGCAGACAATCATGCATTTTCTTTTGATGGCGTCACGGAAGACGCTGAGGGTTTCCTCAGTTTCCCCCGAGTAACTGACTACGAGCACGAGTGTGTGCTTGTTTGCATACGCAGGTAGCGAGTATTCTTTGCACACTTCGACGGGAACGGTGATTCTGTCTCTTGTCCAGTCTTTTAGCAGTTCGCCGCCTATGCCAGAGCCGCCCATGCCTGCAACGACTATCGTGTCAGGTTTGGGGTAATCGATCAAGAGGGTTTTGGCGAGTTTTGCGGCTTGTGCATAATGTTCAGGAACTTCAACACAGAAGGAAAGCATGTCGCTCTTGTCGATTCTTCTGATCCCGTCGGGATCATCAACAATTTCCAGTCTTGTCATCTCCTTGTTCTCCTTCCCCTGTTCTGAAAATAATGTGATGCTTCGAGTTTTTAAACAAATTGCTCAATAATAGTCTTCACCAAGAGCAGGAAGGAAACCGCGTTGGCGAAGAAGAGACTTTGCATAGCAATACCTATCTCCGTCGTGTCTGATACGCCGCACTTACGTGAAAAGACTTCCAAAATAGGCTTAATAGGCAGAGCAGCTGCTATTTTCAGAGTTGACGAAATCGTAGTCTTCCCAGACGCTCCTAGCGGCAGTCAGAAGACTGAGGCAGATTTGGTTTCGACGTTGTTGAGCTATCTGGAGACCCCGCAATATCTGCGGAAGAGACTGTTCAAGCTGAACCCGCATCTGCAGTACGCAGGCATACTCCCGCCTCTGCGGACACCGCACCATCCTCTGAACCGTCGAGTGAAGGAATTGAGAGTCGGCGAATTTCGTGAGGCCGTCACATTATCCAGGACAGAGAAGCAGACTTTCGTGGATATCGGTGTCGAACAGCCGGCGTTAATCCGAGGCAAAGATTTGGCCGTCGGCAAGCGGGTCACTGTCAGGGTCGTCAAAGTTGGGAAGGTTGTCGAGGTCGAGCTGGCGAATCGAGATGAAGCACCCTCGTACTGGGGTTACACTGTCACGGTGGAAAATCGTCCGTTCGGCAGTTTCGTGGAAAAGAGGGGTTTCGATCTGACCGTTGCCACTTCCAGGTACGGCTCACCTTTTGCCGATGTGACTGGAGAAATCGTTGAAAGATGGAAAGCCGCAAACACGGTTCTGGTGGCTTTTGGTGCCCCCGGCCAGGGTTTGGGCGACATAGTTAAGCGTGAGGGTCGCCGGTTGAGTGAGCTTGTGGACTTTGTCGTGAACACGGTTCCCATGCAGGGAACGGAGACTGTTAGGACCGAAGAGGCGCTCGTCGCTTCTTTAGCCATCTTTAACCTCATTCTCGAGTTGAAGAGATAAAGCCACGTTTCGGTATATCGCTACCATAGGCGAGATGCAGCAACGATATAATTCTCAAGTTCAATTCTTGAAGAAGGGTCATAAAGGATGTTAAGAATGTCATTTTCCCGTAAAATGCATTGAAGGTGCAAAGCTGTTTTCTTTGCATAAAGAGATAAATGTGCGTTGTACGTATGTGCCCGTATGCGTTTCGCATCTGATAGCGACTTTGACGGAGTAAGCCTTCGTATGATGGATGAGGGCTAATCAAATGGTGAAGGATAAGAAGTTCGCATTTCTTGCAATAATCCTGCTGTGTGCTGCTGTGTTCTTAGCGGTGTCAGCTGTCAGGCCAGCTTTTGCAGCAAGTGATAGCGACGCCGGAACAAATCGGATACAATTGGTCGTTAGGCCCTTGGTTGTATTGAACTACTCGGCAGTTCCAGGCCAGGGGTTTGGTGTCAGCATTAATGTCACCGCATTAGGAACGCTTGACCTTCACGGGTTCACGATGAGATTGGGCTACGATCCAACTCTGATTAACTGCACATATGTTGGAGAGGGTGATGTCTTCAAAGGCTTCAGTATCACTAATGCCTCGCTCATAGACAACGCTTTAGGCAATGTATATGTTTCTATGAATCTCACGTCTCAAAGTGCGACGGTCAACAACAATGGGACTCTGTTCACTCTTACGTTTCAGGTGAAGGGCACGGGCGAGACGAGCCTTCACATCTACGATGCTGTTCTGTATGGTCCTGGGAGTACGTATATTCAGTTTACGGCGTATGACGGGTATTTTAACAACAAATTCAAATTTGACCTAACGATGCCTCTGACTCTTCTGGCAGTCACGTTCGCCTCTATGTTTCTAAATCCTAAGATCGAGAACAAACTCAAAGGAGTGTTTGAAGAGACTGAGTTTCGGGTCCGGGACGCTGTTTTGCTTGTTGGCGTGATGGTCGTCATGATCACCCTGATAGTTATCGTTCGACAGCTTAGTACCGTTTTGACGGTGCTGTTTCTGTTTGCCTACTCTCTGCTGCTCTACACGTTTAGTTATCTACTGTCCAACAAGCGTTGGTACATAGGAATCATAGCGCCGGCGGTTTTCATTCTGTTATACGTGTTCCTAAGAGACAGTTTTATCTGGACCTATTACCTGTCTAACGTTTACGGTCTTGTTTTCGCCATCTTGATCACTCTTTACCTAGCAGGTCTGTTTAACTGGAAAACCACGGCGGTTTTCGGCGTCCTGATAACAGCCATGGACATAGTTCTGGTCTTGGTGACGAAAACGATGGTGCAGGCTGCCAGTGCAGTGGCGAGCCTGAGTCTTCCAGTGCTGGTTTCTCTCCCCCTCGTTCCGTTGATTACGACCGGAACAGGCTTATTGATACTGAGCCTAGGCCTGGGAGACTTTTTCTTTGCGGGCTTGCTTGCCATTCAAACATACAAGAAATACGGGAAACGCTTGGCCATCGCCTCGGTCGTGGGAATGACCATATCGTTCTCCATTTTCGAAGCGTCAATTCTGACCTACAATATAGGAGCGTTTCCAGGCACCCTTATGATTATCTGCGGATGGGTACCTTTCGTGCTGGTCCAAACTTTGAGAAACTGGAGAAAGACTAAGGGCGCGAACCTAAAACAGGTGGTTCCCAGTTAGAAATGGCTTTTCACCGACCGTGCTCAATAGCACGTTCTTGAACCCCATCTCACGGAATTGTTCAGCTATTCTCCCAGCATTCTTCTTGTAGGTGTTGATGAAGACTGATGGGCCAGTGTCCATCGAGTACCACGCCGGGGTTCCTTCTTCTCTCATTCGGATAACCTCTTTTATTACGCGAACCGTGTCTGGCTCCCACAGCATCATGTGAGACTTGCCAGTCATAGTGATTGCATGAAGATTCAGCGTGTCTTCCTCAGCAAGCTTGCCTATCGTTACCGTGTCTCCTTTCCAGACGGCTTTTTTCATTCTCTCAAGCAGACTCTTGATGTTTTTCAATCTTGCCTTGAACAGACATGAGCTGAGCACCTCTGCGTGTGCCTCGTCAGTCTTCACGTCCGAGCGAACGGGTACGATTACCATCGAAAAATCTATGCTTCTTGAAGTTTCTAACTGTTCAGCGTATGACCTGCCGTTTCTGTTGACGTACCATATTGCGAAGCCTCCGGCCAAGCTCCTTGTGGCAGAACCTGCCCCGAGCCTGACGATTTCTGAGAGTGAAACGGCGTCAATGTCGAGATCGAGTGCTTCTACTGTGGCGAGGCCTAGAGCCGCGAAACCGGAGGCTGAAAACCCCAGGCCCTTACCTGTTTTAAGGCTGTTCTGAGAGACGACTTTGAATCTGCCAGAATACTCCGCGAGTTCTTTGAGTTTATCAAGTACGGTTTCAACTCGCCTCCTTTCAGTGGCGTCTGGCTGTCTTCCGTTGATTGTTATTTCGCTTTTCTTTGATTCTTGCAGAGTCTCAACGGTCGTCATGGTGGACAAGGCTTGCATACAGACGGATATGCTGTCATGGTAGGGGATCCTCTGCTTAGGATTCTTCAATCCGTGATACTTTATCAGTCCCTGTATTGGGTGAGCTGCAACAGTAGCTTTCAACGCTGATCGCCCGAGAAAATGCTGGAATATGAGCTAGTAAACTCTTGTTATTAGTGTGACTTAGAAAATGGAATAAAGGGAGGTTTTAACCGAATAATGCGCCTAGACCTTCAAGTGCTGCTTCTTCTTTCTGTTTCTCGTCTTCCTTCTTTTCCTTCTTTTCTTCCTTGGGTTTGGCTTCTGCTGCTGGCGCTGCTGGAGCTGCTGCTGGTGCGGCCATCATCGTTGAGGCTGACTTGATTGCCTCGTCAATCTTGACTTCAGCCAGAGAAGCTACGAGTGCTTTGACGCGCACTGTGTCGGCGTTCATGCCTGCCGCCGTCAGGACCTGTGTCAAGTTTGCTTCGTTTATCTCTTTTCCTGCCTTGTGAAGGAGCATTGCAGCGTAAATGTATTCCATACTTTTTCACCTCTCAACTCAACTATTTTAACTTTTTTCAGTTGGCGCAACCTTTTGCTCTAAGGTGGACAATCTACTACTTAAACTTAACATTTCAGCATGGGCCTTTCGAACCAAGTCCTCTATCGTCTCCTTAGTGGGTATCGCCGCGTTTATTGAAAGCGCGTATGCTTGTCTGTGGGCTATCTGCAATAGTATAGCCATGTTTTCTTCTGTCGGATAGGCAGCGCTCAGAGAAAGTGCAAGAGAATCGGCGTAGGCTCTTTCAATGTCATGTTTTATTTCATCCAGGTCTAGTCTAAGCTGCTCTTGAGTTATAATTAGGCCCTCTTCGAAAACGTAGGTCATCGCCAGGCCGGACTCAACGGGTTTGATTCCGAGTTTTGACAACATGCTGGCAAGCCTTTCATTGATTGCTTCACCTTTCTTGACGACCAACGTGTCCTTGTTTATCCAGACGCTTCCAGATTCAATTCTAGTTGGCAAGCCAACAGCGTTCAGTTGACTGATTATCGGTCCAGGAGGTTGGCCGGTGTTTCCCGCTGGGACTACTACGTCGAAGGCTGCTACGTCCCCTGATTTGGCCGTTGTCTTGACCTTTCCCCTTTCCAGAATCAGGGCCAGTTTGAACGGATCCTCATCTGTGAATATGTAAACATTCGACCCCTGAAGGTGTTCTTCAAGTCTCTTCAGGTCTGGCTTCTCCTTGCAGTTTTCTATCGCCAGTTTCATCAGAGTGTTCTTCATGACTCTCATGTACACCTTTTCCGCCAAGTTCTTCTTGAATTCCTGCATTTGCGCAGCCCTGACCTTCTGCAGGCTGGCGATGCCGACGACCTTGTATTTCTTTATAAGGTCTGTTATTTCTTCGACATCTTTGATTTTTTGTTGAAGAACTTGTTCGGATGGCATTCAGTTCCACTCTTTCTAAGGTTTAATCTTCACGGGCGCGCCCATGGCTGTTTTGATGTAGGCAAACTTGATATTTTTCATTCCTCTCTTGAGCTTTCCTTCCAAAACCCTCAGTACCGCCATGATGTTGTCGGTTATTTCTTCGTCTTTCATGTTCTCCATTCCGATGCGAGACTGCAGAGTAGGCTGGTTGCGCATTCTTATCGTAACGGTTTTTCTGTGCTTCGCTATCAGGCTCGCTATGTCTGCTGACGGTGGCACTGGTACAGGCATTTTTCCTCTTGGACCTAGGACAGAGCCTAAGGTTTTTCCGATTAGGGGCATCAATGGGGCTTCGGCTATGAAGAAATCGTATTGATTGGCTATCTTGCGCATTTCCTGTTTCTTGCCAGCTAGGCCTTCAAGCTCAGATCTTTCAAGAACATGATCCGCGTTTGCCTTTTTCGCTTTCATTGCGAGTTCTCCTTGGGCGATGACGCATATCTTGTTTGGTTTCTCAAGAGCGTGTGGTAGCTCGACGACTTCTTGGATTTTGGCCTCAGGCGATTTCATGTCGATGTCTTGCAGTTTCAGGATCAGCTCTACGGATTGGTTGAACTTTCTCTTTTCAGATTTCTCCCTTGCTTCTTTCACTGCGTTTAGTATGGTCTTTTGGTCTAAGGGCATTTTTGGGTCCTCGTGCCAGTGAGGGAATGGAACGGGGTTATAAAAGTATTCGCTTGATTCTAGTTCTTACTAAATATTTCGTCGTACTTGCCGTCGTCAATTTCCCGTTGCACTTCACGGGGATCTTTGCCTTCGGCGGTCACTCCCATGCTGACGCAGACTCCGAGAATCTCCTTTGTTGCTGTCTTGAGGTTTCTTGCTAGAAGTTCTGCGCGTTTCATTTTGGCTATGCGCACGACCTGGTCGATGGTGAGGTTGCCTACTTTCTGCGTGCTTGGAGTGCCCGAACCTTTCTCGATTTTGAGTTCACTGACAATCAGGGCGGATGCTGTGGGCGTTCCAATGGTCACGTCAAACTCTTTGGTATCGGGGTCCACGAGTACTTTAACTGGAACCTTCATTCCGGCATAGTCTTTTGTCAATTCATTTATCTTGTTGACGATCGCCATGACGTTTACGCCTAAGGGACCGAGCGCTGGGCCCAAGGGCGGTCCGGCGTTTGCTTGTCCTCCGCTAACGAGGAGTTCGATGGTTTTCTTGTCAGCCATCTTATATTTCACTACCGCTTTTTGTTTTTGATTTTTCAACGAGCTTTACGTAATCGGAATTCACGGTTATCGGCAGCGTGAAAGTTGCTTCGAGAAGCTCGAGGGTGACCTCTGCCTTGGTTTTGTCGATTCGAGTTATTTTTGCCCGCATGCCCTTGAAGGGTCCACCGGTCACTTCGACTATGTCGTTTTCACTTAACTCTTCAATAATCGGTTTCTTAACGATGTATCTTTCAATCTCTGCAAAGCTCACGATGCCCGGTATCCTTGACCGTACGTGTTTCACGCCTGTTATTGCTTCTTCCACCAGATGCGGGCCTTGAGCCTCTATGAAAACGTACCCCCTTAATGCTTCGGGCACGAGAATGGCTTTTACAGGTATCTTGTTCATTTCGACCTTTGCGGCAACGAGCCTGGCGACGTTCCTCTCCTGGCCGGTTGTTGTTTTAACGGCGAAAATCTTCGGCTGGATTTCCTCGTGCCCTTCCATGAACGTTTCTTCCTTCTGTCCTAAGCTGCGGAGCTGCCAGGGTTCAAAACGGCTGATAACACTTTTATTACAAACCCTATCAATCCAATTGCTGAGATGCCAAGGAGACATATTTTTATTGAGAGCCAGAGTTCGCTTCTTCCAGGTTTAATAGCAAGCCTTAACGTTCTTCCACACTGAGACAGGAAATCTCTTAAGCCCATGGTTCATCGCTTCCTCAACATTCCAATCTGATATAAACGTTACTATAGTCCGCTAGATAAACCCGCGCGTTTCTATTAACTTTTCCCTTTCGTCTCTTTGATAGGGAGAAAAATCGGTCTTCGCCAAGGTAGGTTTAGCGTCGCTTTTTCTGCGGAGCTTTTTCGAGGCGCTTCTTCTTCTTGAGGATAACACACCGAGTGCAATAGCTATTGCGACGGTGACCCACAGCAACAGCCACCATAAGATTGGCGCGCTCCACATGTTTGTCTCGCTCACGAGCACGTCTGTGTACCCGGCCCCAAGGTACTTCAATCCCTCTGTCAGAACGCCTGACTGTTTGTCCCAATAGAAGACGTAGTTGTTCCCTTGCCAAGTGAAGTTTGTGAAGATGACTGTTCTGTCTGCACCAGCATAGGATTTCGTTGTTTCGCCAAAGACGGTCTGGTTGCCAAACCCTTGGCCTAAGTAAACGGAATCATTTATGCCCAGTCCTGCAGGAATGAAATACACGCGTGCATTGAACCACGGGTCCATCATAATATCGTCTTGAGCGTCCCGGGACGTCAAATCAATAGTCTTTGTTTCGTTCATTATAGTCAAGCTCGAAGTGTAAAGTGTAGCGTTAACCGTGACATTCGCTCCTTCAACACTCAGAAACTCCATTCTCACCAATTGATTACTTGGCAGACCACTTGCAATTTGCATCTCGTCTTGCAACTCATATTCTATCCAGTCTCCACTCTTTCCACCGAACGTGAGGCTTGCCAAGGCTGAGACACTGGCAATTGAAAACGCAAGAAACAACATGACAATGATTGTGCCTGCTTGAATTGTTTTCATCTGATTCTTCCCGTTCAAATGGAAATGTGGTTCAAGGGAAGGGTTAAACTTTTTGGATATGGAGGTGTATTTTGTTGAGCATTTCGAGGACTGTGGGTTTGTCGTCTCCCTTTATTCCTTTCCAGTCCAGAACTGCATATTCCACTTTTTCCAGTGTCCTATTGATACATTGCTGAAGGATTCCTGAGTCTATCTGCGATACAGAATGCTTCGGTATAATATGGCCGAATGCAACCTCCGTTTCCAGTGCTATTTTAGTGAACTTGCTGTTGTAGTGGGGTCCACCTATGCCTAACACTGTCTCGGCTGAGACGATTCGGAATTTTGAGACCGCTCCCATTGCGGCGTGAGCAACGGCTTCTGCAGCTGCCGTATCGTTCCATTGCTCAGGCGAGCTTCCGAGTTCGGCAAACATGGTGGGGGTATTCAATGATGGTCCGTGATGAGTGCCTTCGTACGAAACTTCGTACTTGAGCTGCATTTCTTCTCTCATCTTCGACATAACCTTTAGAGCCTCTCGCATGGCATTGCCTGGAGAAACTGAAACTTCCCGTGGCTTACCTCCTAACTCTGCCGGTCCTAAATTGCCTGGTGTGTGAACTGAGAGTGTGGGTGTGCCGCTCATGCTGCTGTGTCTTGAGATGAACACTATTAGCTCGGGATCGATGAAGAATGTGGTCAAATCCTGCGCGTATATGGACTCTTGGTTCAGAGTTATGAGCTGGACGTCTTTGCCGTTAACTTGGCCAGCGTATGTCGTGTTTTCTTGAAATCTTGCTGTTGTTTCATTGAAACGGTATTTGGTCAACAGCTGTTTCTTGATGTTGAGGCTTGCTGGATCCTTGTTTGAGGCTACGACCAAAATCATCGGCTATTCTTCCGCATGTAAGGTGTAGTGTTCTGGAAAAAAGGTTTCCATAAAGCTTATAATTCCCGAAGTCGGTTGAAGCGTTGAAAGTTCAGCCAAGGGTGAATACATGCATCTGATTAACTTCAAGGAATTGACTGGACAACAACTCGCTGAAATCGTCGACAAAGGTGTCGAAATCAAGCGTGACCCAAACAAGTATCGGAAATCGTTAGATGGCAAGTCTCTGGCACTGATTTTTCAGAAGACCTCAACTAGGACACGGGTTTCCTTCGAGGTAGCCATGACTCAGCTCGGCGGTCACGGGTTATTTATCGACTGGAGGACGACGAACTTTGCCCTCGCAGACATAGGCGACGAAACTCAGTATCTCTCACGCAACGTTGACTGCATAATGGCCAGACTGCTGAAAAACGCAGATCTGCAAAGCATGGCCAGGAATTCACGCGTCGCTGTTATCAACGGCTGCGACGAGAAGTATCATCCCAGCCAGGCAATCGCCGATTTAATTACGGTCAAAGAGAACAAGGGCAACTTGAAGGGTGCCAAACTCGTGTACATAGGCATCCATAACAACGTTTGCAACTCGCTCGTGGAAGGCTGCACCAAGACGGGCGTCAGAATAACGACTGTGACGCCAATATTCAATGAGCCGGCACGTGACAAGGAGCTTCTGGAAGAGGCTCAGAGAACTGATCTTTGGGAAACCACGCTTGACGTGAAGGCAGCCGTCAAGGATGCAGACTTCGTTTACACTGACACTTGGGTGGATATGGAATTCTTCACGGACCCGAAATTCGCCGCGGAAAAGGAGAAACGTGTCAAGCTGATGATGCCCTACCAGTTGAACAAGGAATTGTTGAAGAACAGCAGCGCCTACGTGATGCACGACATGCCTATCCACAGGGAATACGAAATAACCGCGGAAGTTATTGAATGTCCAAAATCCGTGATATACGAACAGAGCGAGAACAGACTGTACTCCGCAAAAGCAATTCTGCTGAAACTGTTAGACAAGTACTAGGCTGTTGGATTACAACATCCTCGTGCTAGGCTCATTTGAGGATCATTTGGACGAATCTTTCTGGATCGAACTCTTCTAAATCGTCGTACCCCTGCCCTGTTCCGATGAATAATATCGGTTTCTGAGTGACGTGCGTTACGCTCAGGGCTGAGCCGCCTTTAACGTCAGCGTCAACCTTGGTTAATATTGTGGCGTCTATTCCCACGCACTTGTTGAACTCTTCTGCCTGCATTACAGCATCGTTTCCGATGAGGGAATCCACAGTTAATACGGTCAGGTCTGGGTTTACGACTCGTTTGATTTTTGCCAGTTCATTCATCAGGTTCTGGTTTGTCTGCATTCGCCCCGCAGTGTCTATTAGGACGACGTTTATTCCGTGTGCCTTGGCGTGGCTTATCGTATCATACGCCACTGCGGCGGGGTCGGCGCCGTAAGCGTGCTTGATCATCTTTGTTCCCAGTCTTCTAGCGTGTTCCTCCAGTTGTTCGATGGAACCGGCTCGGTAAGTGTCGCTGCAGGCAATGACCGCTGAGTATCCTTTCTTGTTCAAGAACCGACAGACTTTGGCGATGGTTGTGGTTTTTCCCGTGCCGTTTATTCCTACAAAGACTATGACGTACGGTTCGCCCTTGGTTCGTTTCTCTTGAATGGCCTTCAGCAAATCTATCTTGCTGTTCGTCTGCATGGTTTCCAAAAGTACTTCTCGGAGGTTTTTCTCCACGATTTTTCTGCGATCTTCGAGTCGTTTGACTTGAACTTTGTCCAGACGTTTTTCCATCTCGTCGCAGACCAGTTCTGCAACTGGGAAGGCAACATCGTTCTCGACGAGGTTCATCTTGAAATCGGAGAGCAGTGGCCGCAGGTTTTCAGGCTTGAGTTCAATTGTTGTGACCTTGTTTACGAGCCCTTTTAACCCAGATTTCAGCTTTTCAAACATTTTAGGAAGTTTTCTCTCCTCTAACCGTGGCAGCTAGCTCCTCGAATCTTTCTCTGTCTTCATTGATTTTCTCTGCAACATGGGCGAATTGCTGCTGGGTTGATGTTCTTGCCTTCTCCAAGTCTTCCAGACGCTTTTTGATGGCATCCTTTGCTTCTTGGCGCGTTTTTTCAACCGAGACTCCCGCGCCTATTCCAACGATTATCTTGTCTGGATTGTCCAGTTTTGCCCTGATGTACGAGGTGCCGCCGATTGGGACAAGAAGCTCAGAGTTCTCTTTTTCTTTTTCCAAACTCTCCAACGTCATGTTCGCATAGGTCAAGTCCTGGGTAACAGCGTTTAACATGCTAAGTCTAGACTGTAACGCCTCTGCCGTCTGCTCGAGAAATCGTAGTTCAACGCTTATCTTTCGAATCTCTTCCTCGTTCTTGCTAGCCAACCTGTTCCTCACCAGTGACTAATTTCTTCAGCAACGGATTCTCTATCTGGTCAGGAGGGACCTCTTCGACGCTTGTTATCTTTATGTGGCAACGCTTAACACGATGTTTGCTTCCTATCTCAGCATAAACCTTTTCCACGGCGTGCTCGGGTTTCTCCGCCACGATCTCCTTTCCAAAAGGAGTCTTCAGGTTCGGTTTCAGGATTTCACCTGTTACTCTGAAAACTTTCAATCTCTTCATCCTCTTTTACAACATCCAAAGCATTCCCAATTATAAACATCTCGGGTCCTGTTGTTAGCAGACCAGCAACGGCGGCATGGCTGTTTGCGATGAGACCCGTTCCAACATAGGGTATTCCACAGTTTATCGAGCCAACATCGACTGGAACTTTCAACACATCTTCCAAGGTTTTCCTTTCCTGCTCCTTCAACAACGGATGCGCTAAAACGCCTTTGTTTGTGGCCACTGCCAGGGAGCCAACATAGGGCAGTCCGGCAATTTCGCTCGGAACCGTCTCAACGCACAGAGTCTCAGATATGGTCTGCACGTCCGAACTCTTCAATCGTGGATCAACGATTGCGCCGTGATCGTTTGCCAGAACCAGGTTTCCATACGCGGTTTTCCTGGTCTCCATTATCGTTATGTTCCCTTCAAAGCCGCACCTTATGCTTTGAAGCTCCTCTTCTCGAACGAAGCTGGGAAGCAGGATTCCGTTTGAATTCGCATAGGCAAGCGCACCGGCAAGGATTGAGCCTCCGATTGCCGTGTGTACTAGCTTGACTCTTAACCATTGGCTGAGTCTCTCAGCCTTTTTTGTTGGTACCGATTTTGGAACTATGAGCATCTTTTCTGTTGCCAAGGAGTAGACACCTATGCTCGGGGTTCCGATAAGGCTCGACAGGTATATGGCCAAGGATTAATCTCCTTCGGCCAGATAAACCGTGATATTGCCATCCTTGTCTTTTGCAGCCCTTACCCGAATTTTCCTCGGAGGCTTCTCCACGCCCCTTTCCCAAACCTTCTCATTCACTTCGTTGCTGATAATGAGTTTTGGAGGTTCTTCTTCTTCCTCTTCTCCTTCTTTTTTGGCTTCCAGCTTCATGTGTTTTGTTATGAAGGCTCTGATCATCCGCATCGCTCTGGGCGTTCTTTTCCTCGGCGGCATAATCCAAGCTTTCCCCAGTGGAACCGTGTAGATTCTTTCTTCAACTATTTCTTCTTCCTCAGGCTTCTCTTCCCGTAAGGGCGGCTTGCCTTCTTCCTTTTCCTCGCTGGGTGCCTGCGCCTCTTCCTCCTTGGGTTCAGCTTCTTCTGGAGTTTCCTCTTCTTTTTCTGTCTTCTCTTCCAGTGTCTCTTCAGCAGTTTCAGTCATTTCTTCTTCTGTTTCTTGAGCTTTCTGTTCTTCTTTTTTGCTCTCCTCTTCAGCCAAGCCTTTCCCTCCTAGGCCCTTATTTTCCTCTGTCGCCATTGTCTTCTCTTGGGGTGTGCTCTGAATTTGCCTCCCGTTCTGGCCATAACCCACGTTGGCACTGGTTTCTTCTCCTTTCCCGCTTTTGCAAGCCTGCGTTTCTTTGCCGTTGGCTTATTTCGGGTCATCTTTATCTCCTTCTTATTGTGGTTTCTCGCTTACGCGATTGAAGCTGGGCCAGTATTTTCTTGAGCTGCTCATCCGCCAACGGGATTGGTATTTTCCCCTGCTGTGCCAACTGGATAAGCTGCAACTCTAGTTGATCTGTGAATTCAGGCTTTACCATTTTCAGGTTCGTCAACCTCTGCCTGGCCTCGGGCGATAATATATTTCTCAGCAATGCCTGTTTCTGCTGTTCCAGCTGTTGCTCCATCTGGGCGCTTCTCTGCTCGTCCGACATTTGTCTCTGAAGCGCTGAGAGTTTTTTTCTGCGGAGTTGTTCCAGTTCTTCATCTGACATTTCACTCACCTTTTTGGTACTTCTCCAGTTCTGGAAGCTCCTTCACCAATTCTCTACTCAGCTCTTCAGCCAGTTCCTGCAGAAGCTTTCTTCCCTCTCGGGTCAGTCTCCTTCCGCGGGGTTTGAACGTTTCAATGTAACCAGCAGTTTCCAACTGTTGAAGTGCCTTTCTTATCGTTGAGCCGCCTGCTTTGGCTGCATGTCCGGGTTTGACTCCGTAGTTCTTTCTTCCGCCGTAGTCAGCTCTCAGTTTTTCAATACCTATCGGGCCGTGGATGTAGATTTTTCTCAGCAAAGAAGCCGACCGCACGTACCACCAGTCTGGATCCTGTGGCTGCTTTTCAACGTGGGTGCCCGTTTTTGCCATGCTCGCCCATGCTGGCGGAGTTACAGTATCCACGTTTTCTTTCAGGTACTTGGCTAGTTTTTCTATGAGCTTGGACGCTGGAACATCGTTAGGGGTTATCAAGACTCTTTGTCCTCTTGGCGTTTCTTCCAGTAAAATCATGAAGCCTCATATAAAGGCTTTCACTTTTTGTCAGATTTGTAAAGCATGAAGGTGTGGCCTCTAACTTCAACCAATGATGCTGCTGTTTGTTCGGCAATCTTCATGGCAATCTGCTTTGCTTCTTCATGGGCAAGGGCGGTTTTCAAGATCCTAACCTTAACCATTTCTTGTCTCTTCAACTGTTTCTCGATTTCCTCCAATACGTCCTTTGAGGCGCCGCTCTTGCCAACGCACACCGCGGACTTTCCTTGGGCAAGCGTGCTTTTAACGTACCGTTTCTTTGCAACAGTCACTTTGCTCATTGCTCTCTTCTTCCTTCTCTTTTTGAAAGGGGGATTCGCGTCTGTCTCCCACAGTTGAGACAGGTAATCACGACGTGCGGTTCTCTCAGCTGCTTTACTCGCACGCGACAGTTGACACCGGGCAAGATGAAGCTTTTGCAGTGCCTGCAGATTTGACGTCTGTACTGTGTTGGTAGACGAATCTTTGCCGCCATAGCTATTCTTCTAGCTATATTCACGTATCGTTGGGCCAGCACTGGGTCTTGATCCACAGTTTCTTCTGCCAAGCCGAAAAGCGTTTGAACACGTTGCCTCGCTATGCTTCTGGTGTTGTCGTTCACCCTGCCACCCTTCTCTGCCAAGTCTCTGCTTAATACATCTGACGTAGTTGCTCTTCCAATGTAAACGTTTCTCAGACTCGTCTTGTTTCTGGCCCTGCGTTTCCCCTTTCTTTGGGAGCGCGCGCCGGTTCTGTGTCTTCCGTTTGTAGATAGGTTAGGAGAGTTCCAGTAGCGCTCTCTCTCGTCTACCTCCTAGCAAGACGAAGACGGATGCAACGTGGGAAGCTTGGCTTCTGACTGCAAAATGTTTGGTGTCTGAGTGTGCGGCTTTGCTTCAGGAAAACTCTGTGACCTCTGAAGGCTTCGGCGCTGACCCCCCCCTCCTTTTTCGTAACATCACATAACATTGTTTTGTCACGAGCCTCGAAGGGATAGGCGCGCGGGGGAAAGAGCTCAAAGAAAAAGGAAGCTTATCTCGACAGGAAAAGATTTGAATAGGCTCAGGTTTCTCTTAAAACTGGTGTTTGGAATTGGGTGAACTCAAGACAATAGTTGCGAAGATCGAATCTGACATGCTGAGTGTTCCTGAAGAGGTTAGGGAGATACTCGGCCACGACACCAGGCTCATCGTTGGCACGGCCGCAGTCCTCGCGTTTTCAGCTGGCACTTCTTACGCAGATATCCTTAGGAGTGTCGAATTAATACAGGATGACCTAAAACTTCGTATGGCCAAGGAAAAATCAGGAACATCAAAACCAAGACGTTCCAAGTAGAGAGTAACAATCGCTGAGAACCGTGTTTTCTTGAAATGTGCAAATGGAATAATCTAGGAGGTCCTAGACTCTTAACAAGCGTATTGAACTCTATTGTTGTCCGCGAAGAACCATGTTCCATGGGATTGTGGGCGTTTTGATTATTGGTTTGGCGCTTCTCGAGATTTAATGTTTATATGTTCTAATGTCTAAGATTCTTTCATGCAGCGTAGGCGTAGGAAGTCTCATAACCTCAGGAATGCAGTAATCGTCATAATCCTATTGATCTTTATCATCAGCGTAGTCGTAGTGGCCTACCAGATGGGTGCGCGCGCGGGGCCTCCGATATATTCCGATGTCTCAACCACTTCAACGAAGGCGGCTTCCGCGTGTGCTTTCAGTGTTCTGTGGGCGGGTAACACGAACGTGAGCGGCTACATTTTTGGAACGAACAACACGGGCGCATTCGTTAATGACACTTGGACGCCGTTCATCGATTTCGCGAATCAGACTTCCGCTTATTCCAGGGTGACGGAGACCTTGGACAACACAATTGGCGATGTTGTTAGCTGGGGCTTCTGGTGTAATGATACGAGTAACCGCTGGAGCGAGATTCCATTGCAGACCCTTTATGTCGTCACAGACAAGGTTCTCATCGAGACAAACATGGGAAACATAACGATTCTGTTGTTTGACGACATGCCCATCACAACGGGAAACTTCAAGAATCTGGTAAGAACAGGAGTGTATGACGGAACAAACTTCACCCGAGTTGCTCCGGGTTTTGTGATTCAAGGCGGGGACGCTACGCCTAAGGCAGTGCAGAATATTACTGATGAACTTCCTAACAAGCACAGCAACCTGCGGGGCTACGTGGCCATGGCGAAGACAAACGAGACCAACTCTGCTACGAGCCAGTTTTTCATTAACTTGAACGATTCAAACGCTGCCTTCTTGGACAGCAATTACTCGGTGTTCGGCAAAGTAATAGCAGGCATGGACGTCGTGGACGCGATCAGCCAGGTGCCATTCACTCCGGTTCTATCCGCGACTGATGGCACACCGATACAGCCAGTGACGATGATAAAGGTAATGTTCATAAGCTGACTGGGTCGAGCAGCCTATCACATGTTCCAGCATACACACGGGATTCTTATGAAGTGGAGAATAACCTAGCGGACAGCAATATCCATGTGTTGCTTGCTGAAGCAGATGGCGAGATAATGGCCTATGTCCAAGGCGAAGTTACGAGCAGAAGTGACTACATGCCAAGGAATGTTGGTCATGTCCCGCTTATTTACGGCGTGAAACAGTTCAAAAGAAAAGGTGTTGGAAGACTTCTGGTGAAGGAACTCTGCAGATTCTTTAGCTCAAACAACGCTGAACACTTGACTGTAAGATACATTATCGGCAATAAGGAAACTGAGAGTTTCTGGAGAAAGCTTGGGTTTGAGTCAATAATAACGACGAGTGCCACTTATCTAAAGAAATTGGATTTCAACCTGAAAGCCATGGCCATCTAGACAGATGAGTTACAAGTAACAAGAACAGTTTTCTTGCGCGCGCGTAAATTAGTGCGGGGGGTGGGATTCGAACCCCCAAATAAGTGGCGATATCGCCAATTAAGCGTTTCTTCGCAGCTTCTCTCCCTTTTTTCCAAAAAATCGAATCTGGGCTCTGGCTAGGTGCTGTTTTTGGCTGAGTCTAGTGCAAGTAAAAATTTTCGCTCTCGGATGTCAAAAGTCAAATTTGACTTCAGTACTGTTCGGACCCGCGTTATTCCGATCCTGAAGCGGGTTGAGGTTGAGGACTACCCAGCTAAGATTGGGCGCATGTATGGTTGGAGCCGTCAACATGTATGCTACTACTTGAGGAAGCTTGAAAAGTGTGGTTTGGTGAAGCGGAAGGTTCGCAGTCGTGCCGTTTTCTATGAGTTGACGGGTCGAGGTAAAACTTTTCTCGCATCATGTGAGGACGTCGTCTTCGGTAGCGGTGTGTACCGGCTAGATAGGTGCCAGGTGCGGTTTGTGATTGTGAGTGAGGGTTGTTTGCCCGTGGATTTTAGGCGTGTGGAGATGGTGAATTGGACGGCTTTGTTGGGGTTGGAGCAGGGTGTTAGGGTTAGGCATACGAGTCGGAGTTGGATTGTGCACGTGGAGACCTTGTATGGGAAGCATCCGGGAGAGTTGTTTGTCTCGGCGAAGAACCTTGCTGACCGTGTGGCCAAGAGTTTGATGATGAAGTACGGTTGCAAGTTGAGTGACGGTGAAGTTTGCAGGGGGTATGAGCTAAAGGTTGATGATCCAGTGGCCAGGCTGCTTGCAAGGTACTTCTGCATTAGCACGCCGGAGAGAAAGATAGATCATAGTCCAGGCGTCGGGGAAGGTGAGCTGGAGCATTTCAGTAGAGACGCTGCGGTTGAGTATTTGCTTATGCCGGAGCGTGTGAAGAAGCTCGAGGGTCAAGTGCAAGCGTTGCATGTGGATCTGGAAGAGCGGCTAACCGGGACTCTCCGAAAACTGTTGAATATTGAAGGCGCTGCGGGGCCGAGTTCTGATCAGGGCAATCTGGATAGATATGTGAGTTAGGGGTGTTTCGGGAAGTGGTATTGTGTTCAAAGTCTGTTTTGGAGCTGGCGTTTAGGCATGGTAAAAGTCCATGCTTTTTGGGTTGTGCGTTTCTTGTCCTTGTCAATGTAGGTTGGCCATGCTCAGGTTTCACTTTCCTCAACATTGTCACTATACTATGGTGAGCTTTTCGGTATGGAAGTGAACGCTGAGCCTGTTCCAACACCGAGAAAAAAGCGTTTGCAAGAGATGAAAATTGGCCGAGTCAAGTACACTTTGCAGTTGGTTAAAGGGATTCAGCGTGACATCGAAGAGATTAAGATGATGCAACGCACCATTCTTGCGGGTCTCAAAGGCCTCTTTCATTTTGAAAAGCCCATGATTCAGAAGATTGCTTGTGTCGACGAGGTTGACATGGAGTTGTTGGAACTGCTCTTTGAGGCGGGCAACGCCGGGCTGTTGCCAAAGGACCTTGCAACCCGTTTGGGTCGGTTCAGAGTTAGGCGACACCAAGTCAGCCGGAGAATTCTCAGAATGAACAAGCGCCTCGAGCGGGAACTTGGTGAACGAGTTGCAGAAAAAAGGGGATGGCACTGGGCTCTAACTGGTTTCGCATTCGAGGTCTGGGGAGACGAGGAAACACAAGAAGGCAACGCATTGTAGGAAACAT
The DNA here is from genome assembly GCA_049512075.1 of Bathyarchaeia archaeon. Lineage (GTDB taxonomy): Archaea > Thermoproteota > Bathyarchaeia > Bathyarchaeales > Bathycorpusculaceae > JBEKCD01. Next base: position 137,289 of record JBEKXL010000002.1, read on the forward strand.
CGGTCCATTTGTGCACACACTGTTAATGCGATTAGCGCGCGCGATAGACTTTATATTCACATGTTTTTACAGAGTAGATTGGTGGGAAGAGAAATGCTGGTAAGGTTGGTTGCTGTCGTGTTGCTGGTTCTTCTGTCAGCCAGTGCGTTTCAACTGGCTTATAACGTGCAACTGGTGTGGGCCGATAATCCCAGTTCTTGGCCAATGTTTGGCCACGATCCTTTGCACTCAGGGTATTCAAGTTCAACAGGACCGGCTACAAACCAAACTCTTTGGAGCTATAAGACTGGCGGCTGGGTTGAATGTGGTCCTACCGTCGCTAATGGCACTGTCTATGTGGGCTCTGATGACGGCAAGGTTTATGCACTGAACGCTTTGACGGGCGCGCTGGTGTGGGAATATCAAACTGTTTTCTTCGTGTATTCTTCTCCTGCTGTTGTAAACGGCATAGTATACGTGGGCTCAGGCGGCAACGTTTACGCCCTGAACGCCACGACGGGCGCCTTGATGTGGCTCTACCAAACTGGCAGCTCTGTGCGATCTTCTCCTGATATTGCGAACGGGATAGTCTATGTTGGCTCTGGTGACGAGTCTAGTTCTCCTGCCGTTGCCAATGGGACGGTCTATTTTGGCACGGAGAACGACAATGTTTACGCCTTGAACGCTACGACGGGCGTATTAGTCTGGAAATATAATCCTGCCGACGCAAACGGCACAGTCGTTGAACCGCCGTTAAGCATGCTCTTCACCGTTTATGCATTGAACGCTTTTACTGGCGCGCCCGTGTGGAATTACACGACCGGCAACTATGTGGATTCTCCTGCAGTTGCCAACGGCATCGTCTACGCAGGCTCATGGGACCACAACGTTTACGCGTTGAATGCTGTGACAGGCGTGCTCGTGTGGAAATACCCGACCAGCTCCTCTGTGACTTCTTCTCCAGCGGTTGCTAATCTTGTCGTCTACATTGGTTCAGGTAGCAACGTTTATGCCTTGAACGCGACAACAGGCGCACTGATGTGGGGCATCGCGACCAGTTCCATTCAGGTTTATTCTCCAGCTGTTGCTGGTGGTGTTGTCTACGTGGGCTCATGGGAGGGCCATGTTTACGCTTTGAATGCTACAACGGGCGCATCAGTGTGGAAATACGAGACTGGCGGTGGCGGCGGCGAGGTGGGTTCTTCTCCAGCTGTTGCTAACGGCGTCGCCTACGCGGGCTCAACGGACGACAAGGTCTATGCCTTTGGCCCGCGGTCTCAAGGGACCGACTATACTGTGCCATTCGTCGTTGCAGCAGTCATCATCGTTGCCGCGATTGCTTCGTTCGTTGTCGCTGTAGTGAGACGTGAAAGAAAAAGACCGCCACTAGACAGCGCGCTGTCTCGCCCCGAAAATGGTCCGAAAGAGTAGCGCGCTGCCTTGTCCCGAAATTGGTGTAAAATGGTGATAATTCCTGTTTTCGGGTTTAGGGACAGTTTTGAGGCGCATATGTGTTTTTAGCCCTCCTCTGTGCCTCGACGTCCCAGACGGACTAGACGTAGCTTCAACAGCTTATGGGAAAACTCCACTTCCATCCCGCTTTGATGGAACCCCGTGATTTGCCATCTTTCAACGTGGCCAAAAATAGCCGCCAAACAAGCTCAAATGACGCTCCAATTGACAAAAGAAGAATTATGACCATTTTTAACCATTTTAGGGACAAGCCAGCGCGCTAGTCTCATCTGTTCTAAAGCTTAGACTTAATTAATGGAACTGTACGTGTTTATTAGGGGAAAGATTGTGTCGAAGTCTGTCAGGTCCCTTAGGATACGTAGACTTTTTATTATTTCTTTGACGTTGGTTTCGATTATTTTAGTTAGTTATGTTGCCCATGTGTATTTTTCGGGGAGTGTGGAAAATCCTGTTTACGCTGCTTCTGATGAAGAAGCAGGATCTGTCGACAAGGCACTGGTCTCTGCGAATACAATGTTTGCGTTTAACTTGTTCAGAGAACTCGTATCAGAGGATTCTGGCAATGTTTTCATTTCTCCTCTGAGCGTTTCGATGGCCTTGGCGATGGCTTACAATGGGGCAGAGGGCACAACGAAGGATGCTATGTCTAACACTCTCAATTTTGGGGGTATGAGTATTGATAAGGTGAACCAGGAGTTCTCTATGTTAATACAAAGCTTGGGGAATGTTGATCAATCAGTTAAACTGCTGATTGGAAACTCTGTCTGGATAAGACAAGAATTCGGACCTAATGTTAACGCAAGTTTCGTTCAGAGAGTGCAAAGTTCGTATGATGGTGAAGTGTTCACACGGGATTTCAGCAGTTCTCAAACTGTCAACGAAATCAATAATTGGATAGATACCAAAACAAACGGTAAGATAAAGGATGTAATTTCGCAATTAGACCCACAGCTTGCAATGCTCCTGATCAACGCCATCTATTTCAAAGGAGAATGGGTAACATCCTTCAACAAGAACGAAACAATGCAACAAGATTTCTATGTTTCTCAAGGAAACACGATGCAAGTAGACATGATGCAAACGTCGGGTCACTTCGAATACTATTCAGATAAGAATTGTGAAGTCGCAAGACTTCCATACGGAAGAGACAAAGTCGCGATGTACATCTTCTTGCCGAATCAAAGTATGTCTCTCGGCTCGTTCATTGACAACATTAACCAAACTGTCAACGACAAATATATCAGCGAACTTCAATCCGTAAGCAACCTCGTTGTCGAGCTTCCTAAATTCAAGGTTGAATACGATGCAATACTCAACGACGCTCTAACGAGGCTGGGGATGGGAATAGCCTTCGACACGCGTGCTACTGCAAACTTTAATGGAATGGCTCCAGGTCTGTTCATATCATCTGTGCAACACAACTCAGTTGTTGAAGTGAATGAAGAAGGAACCGAAGCAGCGGGAGTGACCAGCATCTTCATGAGTTTTGGTTTATCTCACGGTCCGACACCTATATTTTTCATCGTGAACAGACCATTCTTCTTCGAAATCAGAGACGACCGTTCAGGCTCAATCCTATTTATGGGGGCAATCTCCAATCCCACTGATTAATAATGTACAGCCCCGCGCGAGCTAAACAAACACTAACTAGTTTGGCAGCAGTTCGTTGCAGGCGCGGTAGTGTTGCAAAAATAGGCGTCCTTTCTCTGTGAGGCTGGGTCGAGTTCGGTTTGCTTTGATGTTTTCCTTTTTGAATAGACCCGTGGATTCTAGCTTTCTGACTTGATTGTAGTTGACGCCTGCCCTGGCTAGGACCCTTGTTGGTGCCAGGTTGGGCGATCTAACGATTTCCTCCAGAATAGCAGCGGCTTGGTCCTTCTTCCCTCTCAGCACACCCATTATCTTGATTTTCCGGATTTATAGAACTTGTTGATTTTGAAGAAGTACAGACGTGCAACAAGGTTCTTTTGTCGGTTCGGCTTCGACTTTATCTCGATTCGTCTGTTTCGTTTCGCTCTCATCGCCTTTGAGTGATGGTAGCTAAATTCTTGTTGGTGTAAAGCTTGCACAGGAGAAGCAGGGCTAATATCCAGAAGAATAGCGCGCGCGGTCATTTTACTTATAAAGGTGCGGGGGGTGGGATTCGAACCCACGGAGGCCTTCGCCAGAGGATCTTAAGTCCTCCCCCTTGTCTTAGGCTTTTTCTGGCCCTGCCTATTTAGACCTGGCTCGGGTACCCCCGCGCTAGCCACTTAGGTTGATGTTCCTTCGTAGTTAAAGTTTTTCAGAGGGACGGCATTAAGTTAAAATTCATAATCGTCTAATGTTCTGGATGTGTAAAGGCTTGGGCGAGTAGCTCAGTACGGATAGAGCACCAGCCTCCTAAGTTGGGGGTCGTGGGTTCAAATCCCACCCCGCCCGCCTACAACAAACCCCAAACCCAAACAGATTTCCTATAAGTGTTCATTTTCGCTTCCTGAATACTTCGTCTCTTGGCAGTCGCGCACGTATTCGAAGCCTGCGTCTGTTAATTGGCAGACTTCTTGCTCCGAATGCGCTATTTTAGCGATGTGTTCGTCGTCTTTGAAGCGTGCGCGCGGAAACTATGTGCCGAAGTATTCCCTGACACTCTTCCGCAAAACATACACCAGGCAGATGACCGGATACAGAAGTGGAAATACGAAGAACAGAACAAGCCAAAACCAATTGCTTTGGTTTATAGCGATTCGTCCAAGAGCGATGAGAGCGATGATGATGCCCGTTATCATCATGAGCGCATAGGCCAATAATACAGCGCGCGCGCTCGTTGAAATCGGCCTCAGGGATGAAGTTGGCGCGCGCGCTTCCGAAATGCTCTGCTATCCTGCGTTCATACGGTTGTTGTCTGACACAGGAACCATAACTGTAGTTTTCATAGTGTCGACAGATCGCCGTCTACGAAAAAGATACAGGTTTTTGAGGATGAAGAAGATGAGCACTCAGAAATACTCAGAGTGCGAATTGACCCTCAGAAAAGAAAGCTTGGAAACGCAGAACAGAGAAAGAAACGGCTAAGCCAAGTCTTCGAGTTCTCGAGCTTCTCTGGCGCGCGCGACCTACTTCTCGCCGAACAACGGCATGTTGGCGAAAACTTCAATGCCGTTCCGGTCTATTGAGTATGGCACGAGGCTCGGGTTAACCTTGGCTCCTCTCATCTTTTCAACTTGTATCGCTCTCGTTGTGGTGCCTCCTGAAAACAGCGTTTGCATCATGATGACTCCATGAACCAGAAATTCTTCTTCCAACGCACTTCGTTCAAGACTCAGGTATCCCAGCTCCGTGGTTACGAGACTCGTAACTTTTAGATCTGCCAATGATTCAATCAGATCCACGACTGTAGTCCTTCGTTCTATGGGATCTGGAAATCGGTAGACAAGTGCTGCTAACGTGTCTACTACGACTCTTTTCGCGTTGGTCTGCTGGATTTTCGCTTGCAACTCTTCGATCAATTTGTCAATAGATAATTGTTTGCCTCTTAGGCTTTTTGCCTCTTCCTTGTACAGTTTCTCTTTAAGCATGGCTACTCGAGACATTCGCGTGGCATCTACGAAGGCGAATTTTCTCTCTTCCTCAGCTTTCCGAAAGTCCCACCCAAACTGTTGCATCTCAGAGTAAAAACTGTCTTTGCTTTCATCCAGACTGACGAAGACTGCATTTTCTTGGTTTTCATAGATACCCTTGTACAGGAATTGGCTACACAAGATGGTCTTCCCAGAACCAGGTCCTCCGACAACTAGGATAGTTCTTCCTTCAGGAAAGCCGCCGCCAACAAGCTCGTCGAGGCCATTAATCCCTGTCGAGATTTTTCTTGACAATATGTCTCCTCCGAAGTAATCTCAGATAAGATTCTATCAGTATTTATAACTTACGTGAAATAGCAGAGCGCGCGCTAAAGCCTGTTTTGATAATGGTATATGTGTCTTATGCTATTCTTTTTCCGAACCGCGTTGGAGATGGACTGTTGTCGTAGACTTCATGCACGTTAACAACGTAAACGGGTCTTTTTCTCCTTGTCTCTTTCGTTAGCGCATAATGAAATGAATCATGAACCAAGTTTACAAACTCGCTATACGAGTCATTTTTGTGGATTTCAATCTTTCCGCGGATCTCAAAACTGATTGAAGGCGGCTGATAAAACAGCAGGCAAGTGCTCAGATTGTGCTGAACTATCTGCCACGTGTGCTTTGAAGAGTGCGGTTTCGACAGGGCAAGCTCGATTGTTGACATCTTGCTAAAATCCACACGTTCCTGAGCAATTTTGGGATCTTCAAAATACAAGTACTCAAGCAAAAGTGAAGCGCCTGTCCTCTGATATTCTCTCGAATTCTTCTCTATTTCGTCCCTAGTCTGATTCTTCCCGAACAACTTGTCTCCGTACTCGAGGTGTTCATCAAAAGCCCTTATCGCAGCATCCATGTATTTCTTTCTCGTCACGGCTCTGTGAAGTCTCCGTTGGTTTTGGGGTTCATGTGAAAAACCGTTTGGTGAACAAAACGGATAAAGGTTCTAGTACTTGGTTCTGTCAAGTCTTCGGTTGATATGCCTTCTTGTGAAAAAGCGGTTGATAACTGTTTTGCCTTAGTTATCAAGGCTCTTTCCAAGAGAAAATTCTCTAAAAGATGCTTGGGAATATATCTGAAATTACTTCTTTCATCAGAGCTTCTTCTTTTGAGACTGATTCGGTAATCAGCGTGTTAATCTGTTGTTTCTTTGATTCGTATTTCTCGACGATTTCCCGTTGCTTGTCAGTCTCGTAGGCAGGGATTGCCAATCGCCCGAGGTCATCTTCAGACATTCGCCCATACTGCCCTGTGAAAGTGGAATTAACAAGATAGTTGATGGGTTCTGATGTTAAAACGATTCTAAGGTACTTCCGCAGAACCTTTTCCTTCCCAGTGGTTGCGTCCTTCTTGGGTATGAGCTTATAGTATTCATCCGTAGCCCTAATTTCATCCAATTCGTCAGGTATGATTCCAACAATTCCATTCTTCAGTTGTATCCTTGAAACTACCAAATCTCCCTTACGGAAAATCTGAGTCTTTTTCAGTTTCGGGTCATGAGTTCCATCTATGACCCCGTACTCGACATCTCCCGACTTTGTAATGCGCTCTATATATTTGCTTCCAAATTGATTCACGTCTTCAGCGACCTCTTCTCTTTCGAAATTCACGACATTCCCGATTTTGTCTGCCTTGCCAGTCGCCATTATTATTTTCTCTATTTCCTTCAGTCGAGGCGAATAGAACTTGGGGTCAAGTCGGTTATTGAATTGCTTTGTCTCTTCATCATGATAGTTTTCGAGATCTTCAGCTTTGCAAATAAAAGAATACTCGGAAAATTTCGTTTTCCTCCCCATACAAAAAGCACGATAATCCGCAAGAATGTCCGTCAGATTGTTCGGCATAACTCTCGTGCTCTTGCCATAGTTTTCGCCACAGTACTTTGCAATGCCCATAAAAATATCATTATCTTGAATTATACCGTCACCTTTCTTTTGAAGCAATAAAATGCTTGTGAAATTGTTTGCGTCTTGTTCCTTGAAAACTCCCCAAGGTAGTGAAACTATTGCTTTTATATTGAAGTTTCTTTTGATGAAATCCCTGACGTAACTTTCTCTTGGATTATTGACTACGCCATCGTCTACTACTATTCCAAGGATTCCTCCGTTCGCCAATAGTTGGTAACAACGTTCGATAAACAGTATCTTAGAATCCCGCGAGCGGATGTCCTGTTCTCTTTTTGAGTATACGAACCGCCTTTGTTCTGGGTTGTATTTGTGAACGTGCGACAGCTCATACCCTTCGAGGGCATCGCGTCCATCTATGTCAATATGGCTTTTAGGCTTAACAGTAGAACTGAAGGGTGGATTTGTCAATGCAAGCATGAAGTAATTTTCTATGAGAATTGTCTTGAAGGCTTCTCTCTTCAATGAGTCGCCAAAATTTATTCCAGTGCTACCGTCCCCATGAACACTCATATTCATTGCTGCAGTCTTCGCAACATCCTCTTCATTATCAAAACCTATGAGTAGTTCCTCACATAGTCTCCGCTTAGCTACCTTATGCTCCCTTTTGGCATCTTCATTCAGAAAGGTTTCTTCCCCTTTCCCTTGCTTGACCATAAAGCGTGTTTTCAGTTCGTTATCAAGAATCGAGAAGACTGAAAGAAGGAAACCACCACTCCCGCAAGCTGGGTCAACACAGCGTACGCCAGATGCACCCCAAGAAACACCGACCATGCCCACTAGAAAATCTACAATCCTCCTTGGAGTAAAATATTGCCCGTTCTCCCCACGAAATATCGTACTAACAAAATTCTCGTAAACGTGAGCAACTGGTGGATAGACTTTCCCGTCTTCATCAACCATGAAGATTCTTTCTAGTTTTTTCACAATTCTGTTTATAGTTACGTCATCGAGTAGTAACTTATCTTCGGTCTTGAAAATTCTTACATTTTTTTGGCGGTAATGGGTTTTTATATCCTCGAAGAGAGTACCCCCGATATAGTTTTCCCCTTCTTCGAGAACCTTTGTGTAGGTAAAGCGGTTCTCCTTACCTTCTCTCTCACGTCTGTCTTCGTACAGCTTAATGAAGAGAAGCTTATTCATCTCAGCGAAAGCACGGATACCAGTCTTCGATTCACTTGCTTCTCGCATCTCATCTTGACAGTTAAAAAGAATACGTTCAAACTCTTTCTGGTTGAGCATTGGCGCTCTGAATAAGGGAGGCTGGCTGACCCGTTTTCCCAATGGAATGATATTTTTCTTTCCCAGCACTTTTTCTACAATTTCAAATTTGTCAAAAATCTCCCGCTCATTCACTGGAGAGAATGGAAGCTCCTGTCGCGTAAGCGTTTCATAAACATGAGTTTCTTCAACATTGGTAGCGACGTAATACTTCGGGCGAGGTTTGAGTTCATTGGCTTGTGAATAATCGTAGGCCTGTCCTTCCGCATTCTCGGTAGCGGTTTTCAAAGGATGACCGTAACTCTTGACTTCGATTACAATAACAGGGTCGCCGTTCTTGCGGACTATGACATCGCTCTGACCCCCAATTCTATTGACCTGCCTCCCTTCGTTCTTCGTAAGATGTTGTTTAACATCAATATCAGTGATGGCATAACCTAAAGCGTTTCGAAGGAACGGGACAAGAAAATGGGTTATGGAAGCATCTTCTGATGGAGATAGATTCAATGCTTTTTCCATTGTAGTTTTGTTGTCACACCATAATTGCCCTTCAGCCTCTGGGATTCCGAACCATTCACACATGCGTTTAGCTATTCCGGTCAATTTGCTCCCTCAGTACCTTTCTCTGTATTTTTCTTCTCTTGAACAACCAGTTGCCCATCTTTGACGTTAATTTCAAGTTCTTGCCCACCTTTCCACCCCAACTGGTTGATGGCATCGTCGGGGATTATAATCACGTGCTTATAGTGTCGCTTGTCCTTATATTTGTAAGCGAGTTGTTTTTGGAGTTTAGCTTTCATTTTTGGGATTCCTCAAATTTGTCAATCAGGAAGGAAACAACTTCGTGGTAAGGCACTTCCTTTTTCTTTTTCTGTTCTGCCAAGTAGCGAGCGATTTTATCCAATCTTTCCTCGTCTTTTTGCTCGATTCTGATGGGTTTCGTCAGCGTTGTTTTCCTTCTTCTTTGTTTACAGCGTTTACTTCGTTAACTATGTTAACTTGTTTACAATGTGAACGCTGTTTACGCTGTACACAGGGTTAATGGTACCATAAAACTATTTAACATTTATGGTGTTTGTGGTACCACAACGCTTATATTATTGTGGTACCATAACAATTATCAGTGTAGTGTGGTACCATGATGACAATAGAGGAACTGGAAAATCTCCGAGAGCTAAGAGGCTCAGAGATTGTTCGTAAAAAAGGAAATCAAATTAACCGCATAGATGATTGCCTTTACACCGTTAAGTCTCAGTCTGGAAACGGTGAGTATGCTGTTTGTCAAGTTGACAATGAATTAGTCTGCGAATGTCCAGACTTCCAATTTCGCAATGTTAAATGCAAACACATTTTTGCAGTAGAGTTTTCTAAGTCGCTAAGAGAAGCAACTCAGAGAATTGCTCCAATAGAAAACCTTTCAGCATGCATCTATTGTAATTCTTCTAATTTGATGAAATATGGCTTACGAAAAAACAAAACTGGAAATCTCCAAGTATTCTATTGCCGAGATTGCCACAAATACTTCACTATCAACATCGGTTTTGAGAAAATGAAGCACAACCCTCAAGCAATCACAAGCGCAATGCAACTATACTTCTCAGGTGAGAGCCTAAGAAATACTCAGAAGTCGCTTAAGCTCTTAGGAGTCGAAGTTTCGTACAGATCAATCCTAAACTGGATAAAAAAATACGTTAGTCTCATGAAAAACTATGTTGAAACCATTACTCCAAACGTAAGCGACACATGGAGAGCAGACGAAATATACATCAAGGTAAAAGGTGACATGAAGTACCTTTTCGCTATGATGGATGATGAAACACGGTTTTGGATTGCTCAGGAAGTTGCAGAGACTAAATACACTCATGATGCACGGAAACTTTTGCAGATGTCCAAACAGTTGATGGGTAAGAAACCTATGACCTTCATTACTGACGGTCTTCCAGCGTACCATGATGCATACAAGAAGGAGTTTTGGACACAGAAGAAAGAAACTCGAACAGAACACGTTAGGCATATCACTTTGAGAGGAGATCACAACAATAACAAAATGGAACGCATGAACGGAGAAGTACGAGACAGAGAAAAGACTATGAGAGGATTAAAAACCAAAGACACAGCGATTCTCTCCGGTTATCAGATTTTCCACAACTACATCCGAGGACATGAAGCACTTGACGGTAAGACTCCTAGTGAAGCTTGTGGAATAACGGTAGAAGGAAAAAACAAATGGCTAACCCTAATCCAAAATGCTAAACTATCATCAGTCGAAAAATAGATTGACAATATTGTCTGTCGCCAACAGACACACTTAAATAGTTAAATAGTATGCCGCCCTAAGTCTATTGGGAGAAAAGAGAGATGATGAAGGTAAATTTGTACAGTATGTTTTGCACTGATACTCTTAGGCATAGAGAGACTGCTAGGAATATTCTAGAGAAGCTGTCCAAAACGTCAAAAAACGACGTAGTCATAATTGACTTTGATAAAATAGAGTTTGCCTCACGGTCTTTTCTTCATGAACTTATGAGTTGCCTTGCGGATAGAAAGGTTGAGTTTAGGAACCAGAATGAAGAAGTCGCAAGAATGACCGATGTTATTTCGAAAAGCATTGAGGCTTACTCTGAAGAAAGACGCGGAAAACACTGTATAGCAACTGCACAGTAGGTTTATCGCAGGTATTTATAAAATTCAATCTTTTTCAAATTGAAATTAATCCCTACCAAAGCGCCCTGCCACTGCGATTTCAATTTCCACTCTTTTCTTTCCCCCAACTTATCATAGATGAGTGATTTCCCTGACATTATTACCAGCTTTCCACCATAGCCGTGGATGAACATTTTGGCTATACTAGGGATACCTGTTCCTCTGAGATTTTCCTTTTTAGAAGATTTCCCAACCAATGCGTTAATGATGGCTTGTCTATCACTTTTTACTTCATACTTAGTCCCTTTGTATGAAGCCTTATACCCAATGCCACAATCTGCAATTACAATCTCGCAGGTTCTATGTGGCCTTTCCCAAAATTGAGCCAACAACCAATAATGATCTATGTTCGCATGTTCATTGACATTGTTCACCAATTCGCTAGTTAGATGTTTCAAGCTTAGCTTGAATGAGGATGAGTATTCGTCTGAACTTGCCATTTCCAAAATCAAGTCTTCATACTTGCCCAAGACCTTATTCTGTTCAATCGGCGGTAGCCTTGTTATTGGCAGATAACGCTTTTCATCACTTGGTAATTCCTCAAAACCATTTGGAAAACCGATTGTACTAAGATAGCTTTGGACATCATGGTCTTTTTCTGAACAAGTCAGATTCATTCTGTTATGAGAAGCAAATACGGCCAAAGGAAGTATTGAAAGTGGTGTAACAAAATCTGCTCTACACAAATCGGTATAAGGAATGTCGTTGCGTAAAGCTGAATTTAATTCCTCCAAATTCTGAACAAGTTCATCAATGCGTTCAGATATTCCGTAGTGATGTCTTATCTCCATGGACAAAAGCTTTGACAGAAGTATGATATAACATTTGGTTTACTCTAAAATCTGATTTTTGCAGAGGTCGTGAGACTTTACAGGAACAAAAACAGAAATTTTATCATGAGTGCCAGCGTTTTCTTCTCCATCCTTTCTTGCGGACCATGAATTTGACATCAGAACCCTTGTACGCCTTGTTCAATTCCCTAGCTTCTTTCTCAGCTTTCTTCTTCGTCCTGAAACGTTCTCCAGCAACAACACGAATAGGACTCTTTCCCTTTCGTCTAACAACAAGCCACTTCTTAGGGTCAGGTCGCCTTTGATAACCCAAAAGGATTCACAGAAGAAAAATCTGAAAACTACATAGGGCTCCTTTTGAGTTTAGCGTGCATTTGAAACAAAAAGCTTAACAGTGTTCCATGCGCAATGATTGTGAGTTGGTATTATGAAAGATGTTGAGCTGAGATTGATTTCTGAGTTGATGACAAACAGTTGTAGGAGCGATAGACAGCTTGCCAAGGCATTGGGAGTTTCTCAGCCCACAGTGTCACGAACAAAAGCAAAGCTGGAAAAAGAAGGCTACATCTCTGAACACACGATTATCCCCAATTTCAACAAAATAGGTTATCACCTGTTTGCATTAACTTTTTTCTCGTGGAAACAAGGTATCAGCAAGAGCGATAAGGAAAAGGCAATCAAATACGCTCAAGAGAGGGCTTCCTTTCTCCCATCTAACATAGTTCTCGTTGAAAGAGGAATCGGGATGAACTACGACGCATTCATGGGGTCATTCCATAAGGACTACTCATCTTACAGGGAACTCATGAATGAAATGAAAGAGAGTCAATACACAGATGTGAATAGGATGGACAGCTTCATTGTCGACCTTACCGACAAATTCCACTATCGAACCTTAACCTTCTCAACCCTTGCCAAACACCTAATAGAAACAAACCAAAAGTAAACTCGTAACTGTGATAGGACTCTTTCCCTTCCGCTTTGCAATAAGCCACTTTCTTTTTAGCCAATTATGCGAATAAGTCGTATGGGCTCCCAACAGAAAAATCAACATGGGCTCGTTCGTGGTGAAATGTTAAAATAGTCTTGAAGTTCATTTCCATTTATGTATCCAATAGTGGCCAGAAAACTCATAATAAGTGCCATTCTATCAGTCTTGGCCTTTTATCTGTTCGTTCTAGGGGCGAGTGCTTACCAAGGACTAGACGGGGAGATGGTCAGAGCTGTCTACTTCTCCGGAGCAGCGATAGTGTTTGCAATTGCCATTATTCCTTGGATGACCAAATAATGATACTCGCTAGAGTGAGACCACACAAATAACTTAACGGTATCTAGTATGTGGGCTCGTTTTACGATAGGTCAGCAGACGAAAAGTAACAAGGAGATCAAGCAGACGAAGAAGTACCAGAACCTCGCCTACCACCCGACCTGTAACACGAAGGTTAGCCACTCTGATGATAGACCAGAACCAGAAAAATCGTCATGAGTGCACGCGAAACTACTTTAAGATTACGTGCACTTGTTTTTGCAAGCGTTCTTGAACCTCTACGGTTTCTCTGATTTCTTTGTTCTTGGCCTCTATCAATTCATGATAGTGCTGTTTCAATAGTTGTAGCTTCCCTGCGTCTTGAAGGTCTACTTTGCTCAATCTCTCACATTTGATTAAGGAACTAGATAATGTTGACCGATTCTTAAAAAGAATATGCAACAGTGTAGAACACTAAAACAATGAGTCATCCCCCGACAGTTAACAAGGAAACAAACCAAACAAAGAGTTTACAGAACCTGTTTTTTGGAAAATTAGAGACATAGTTGTATGGAAAGTCGTGAATAAGCAGTTTGGGTTTGGGAGCAGAAATCAGGTCAGTTAAGCCTTATCTCGGATACATAAGAGGTTTATACTGAGAACTTGCAATAGTTGAAGACACACGAATGAAGGGGTCCAAGATGGCACGTTCTAAACTTGAGACGTACGTTGACATTCTCAAAGTGTTGGCTCATCGTGGACCCTTGAAGCTAACGCATATAATGTATAAAGCAAACGTGAATGGTAGCATTCTGAGAGAGTATCTGGACTTCCTGCTCAAACAGAATCTTGTTGAAGAAAGAAACGTGGGGAAAAGTAGAACCGTCTTTGCTGTAACTCAAAAAGGCATAACGGTGCTCAAGAACTTCAGGGAACTGCAACAAATATTGCCAATCATTGAAGAAACAAGAAATATGATCCCAACACCTATTTGATTTCGCTTAAGTTCAGGGAATCATCAACCGACTTTTTACGTGGGCTCGTTTTAGTCACCAAACGAATTTTCACAACAAAACCTACCAAACGAAGACTTCACAGAACCCTCGTCACGTAGCCCACCCCAACGATTTTGGCATTGACGAATATCTGACCGTCTTCTTTCTGAAAAGCGGTGCATAATGCAGGATTGTGGCGCGTGCTTTCCAAGAAGAAGCGGTCCGCATCCACTATCGAATGGCGATTAACCAGGTCGAGCAACGCTTTTCTTCTTGGAAAATAGTTCCATCGCAAGAAACTTTCGGGAAGAGCTACCGTGAGTCTTCAACACCCCACAGGATGCACTTAATGATCTCTGAAATAAACTAATAGCTTCACTTCTGAGGTTTTGAACAGCGTGTTTTCTATGTGCCAAGTGGCTTTGCTTCACGTGGGAGCGGAAGACTTTACGCCAAAAACAATAACACTTTTCGAGGTTCTTTCAAAACCGATGAGCCGGTTGCCGGGTTTGAATGACGCTTGCTGTTCGATGTTGCCCAGATGATGCTTAACGATGAGTCTGATGACATCCTTGGAGCATGTGCCCAAGGCTGGAGGTTACAGCAGAATTTCAATAACTATGCTCCCGCATACTCAAGAAAACAGATGATCTTGGGGAGATTGAGCTATCAAGATCAGAAGTCATCAAAACTTGCGAATGCTGCCTAGATGATGAAAAAATAGTCGATGATATTTACGCTATGAAGCAGAGGAGGATTAATCCGGATGAGCTATGGCGACGACATGTTGAACGCATCAACTGTGAGACTGATGGCTATTGCAGATACTGTGGCAAGAAATTTCGGAGTTATCGAGGTGCCGCTTCGGGTGGTTTGTGCTTTGGGATTCACGACTCTGAACACATCTTGTTCTGTTGCTTCCTTGAACGGTTTCTTTATAAATAGGTCGTACTGTTTGAAATGTCTAAGGTGTAATCGATGGTACATTTGCCCTGCTCGTTTACGCGCTTCATCTCCACGAAGCGTTCCAAATCAACCTTGTCTTGGCCGATCGTGTCACTCGCAGGGCGCATGCGCTCCACTACTTCAGCTATGACCTGTCCGAATGATCGGAAACAGAAATCAAATTACCAGGAATGACATGAACTAGGAAGGATGTGTGATGAGTAAGATCGATGTCGAGTATGGTCTTGATGATATGCTGAAATCTAAAGACAGAGTTGTCGTTCTTTTCTATGCTTCCTGGTGCCCCTTTTCCCAGAGGTTCCTGCCTATATTCGAAAGGTATGCGCAAAGCAAAACGCAGACGTGTCTGCAGGTCAAGACCGATGACAAGGCAAGTCTCTGTGAAAAGTATTCCGTGGAAGTGGTGCCCACAGTGCTTCTCTTCGAAAAAGGGAAAGTCAAAAAACGATTGGACGCGGTGCCGGGAGTGGGACTGGAGGAAGGGCAACTGACAAGTCTGACTAATGTACGCTGAACAGGCTTCAATTCTGCGTTCTTACGGGTTGATATTCATGAGTCAAGAAAAGTTGAAAACGGCTGCCACAAGACGAACGGAAGCAGCAACTCTCGCGGGAGGCTGTTTCTGGTGCATCGAAGCAGTTTTCAGCCAATTGAAAGGCGTAGAGAGGGTCGAATCTGGCTATTCTGGCGGCAAACTTGAAAACCCGACCTATGAGCAGGTCTCTACCGGAAGAACAGGGCACGTGGAAACCGTGCAAATCACCTTCGATCCTGACGTGATATCCTATAAGGAAATCTTGGAAATCTTCTCTTCAACCCACGATCCAACGACCTTGAATCGTCAAGGTCCTGACGTCGGCACTCAATACCGCTCAGTAATATTCTGCCACAATGATCAACAGAAGGCAATCGCTGAACAAGTGATCAAAGAACTCACTGAAGAAAAAGCCTTCGATGCGCCCATAGTGACACAAGTAGAGCCCTTCAAAGCCTTCTACGAGGCTGAAGACTACCACAAAGACTACTTCAAGCGTCACCCAGAACAAGCCTACTGCAGTCTGGTCATCGCGCCGAAAATCACAAAGCTACGAGAACTCTACCTGAGCAAATTGAAACTGCAACTATAGCAAATGTGCGCGCCCGTTGTGCTGGCGATATGAGCAGTTAACCTGCGGGGTATGCGACGAATGCTGCAGTTCTCCCGACGACTGGCGCTTCGGAACCGTTTTTTAACCCAGCTTCTTCGGATAACCCTCGTCTGTGGTGCACGATCGCTCGAGGTAGGTAGGTCGAATGTCACGGCAAGTCTTAAAAAAGATTTTCAACTATAGGTTCGTCCATGAACTATAAAGAGAGACAGGAAATAATCGCTCGTTCACCTATTTCTTTTGCGTATCTGAAGCGTTTCAACGCTGCTGCAGGTGTTGTACATTTCATCCAAGGAATTCTAATGTTGACTTTGGGTCTTATGTTGACTTGGCCAATACATGTGCACACGTCCTATCTGAACATAGCAGGCCCTGATTCATCATTATGGTTGCCAGGTGTCCAAGCTCTTTTCACATTCAATAATCTAGGAGTGATCCTGGCATCTTTTCCTCTGATTTCTGCGATAGCGCATTTCACGATTGCTTATCCGAAGAACAAAAGCTACAATGAGAACCTGAAGAAGGGCATGAATCCTTACCGCTGGTACGAGTATGCCTTCTCAAGCTCCATAATGATAGCCCTAATATCAACGTTCGTCGGCATCTTGGATTTCTGGTCGCTCGCAATGATTTTCGTCTTGAACGCGATGATGATAATGTTCGGGTACCTTATGGAGCTGATGAACCAAAAAACCGAAAAGACAAACTGGTCCGCCTTCAACCTGGGCTGCATCTCCGGCGGCCTCCCATGGGTCGTGATTTTCGCCTATTTCACAGGCGCTGTCACGTCCGCAAGCGCAGTTGCAGGCGTGCGCGTACCAACCTTCGTGTACTTCATACTCTTCACTTACCTCGTCCTCTTCATGGTCTTCGCAGTCAACATGGTTCTGCAGTACAAGGGCGTCGGACGCTGGAAAGACTACCTGTACGGTGAAAGAACCTACATAATCCTCAGCTTCGTAGCAAAAACACTCCTCGCATGGCTCGTGTTCGCCGGAGTATTCATGCCACACTAAGCACGCCAACGCAACTCTCCTTTTTTTCTCCACAAATTCAGATTGAAAAAGGAACACTCTTTGAGAGTGCATAACAAAAAGCCCTTAGCGGGCGAAGACCCCAACAATCCTCTAGGACTCGCGAACCCATCCACACAGCTTCTCTACCTCTCCAGGATCTGCTATCAAACAACCATCACAATCGACGCAAGCAGAAAAGGGAGAGGGCATGAGACAACACTGCAACGTTATAATTCACATTACTTCTGACGTTACAAACAAAAAGAGGGGGGGCCAAAAACCCAACATCGCGATCTTGCAAAGCATAATGTTGGAGGTTAACAAGAAAAAGGCGGGGGTCAACTCGCGCTCGCTTCATCGTTTCGTGAAGTTTGCACTTGTGTGTAATTTGTCCTCATCGTTTCGCAACGTGTGTGTACGATGAAAAAGGAGTATAGACACTCAGTGTTGGGAAGCGCGTTTTTATTTGTGGTTACAGTGACATGAAAAGTGCCTTTACTTGTTGAATGCCTCGCATTCCTCTGACCCTTCCGATTAGGTCGAGAATTCGCTTGTTCTTTCCTTGGGCGATGAAGATTTCCAGGCAGTACTTGTCGTCGATGTGTCTGTGCACGTTCTCCACCACTACGTCGTCAAATTCGTGCCTGACCTCGGTCATCCTTAGGTCAACGTCTCTTCTTGCGTAGTCGCAGGTAATCATTATCGTCGCTGCCACTTCACCGGTCTCCGTCTTGGCGATGTCCGATTCAACGATGAGATTTCTGATCGCGTCTCGAAAGGCTTCTGATCGGCTGTAGTACCCACGTGTCTTCATGAATTCATCGAACTTTGTGAGAAGCTCACCTGGAAGAGTTATGCTTATCACCGTCATCCAAACCGCCTCGGCTATTAACATAGCGTCTTGAGACTATTAGCTTATTAATACTTCGTCCGAAGTCGTTAGCACTAGTTTAATATGATAACCTGCATCTTTCGCATTATGATTACGGATGAGCTGCCCAGAAAAAACCGAACTGGAAGAGCGTGAGCCCCGTGAAAGCAAGAGAGTCTGGATTCTTTTAGCATTGGCCTTTGGTCTAACCATGGTCATTTCAGGTTTGCTGGATCTCTTGCTGAAAGGAGTACCGCTTGGTTTTGTGATACCGTTGCTGAACGAACCTGCAATCGTATCGAGGGCAGTCTACTATGTTTCTGTCATCGCAGGGGGAGTGTATGTTGGCGTTCTGGGGTTGAAGGAGCTCATCATAGAGAAAAGGTTTTCTGTGGAGTTTCTCATGTCCCTTGCAGCCTTGGGCGCGGCCTATTTGGGTTTTCTCTTTGAAGCTACGACCGTGCTTTTTCTCTACTCGTTGGCGGAGTATTTCGAAGAATACATTCAAGATCGAGCGACAAGAACGGTTGAGGGGCTTTCGCGGTTCATGCCTGACAAGGCTTCAGTAATTGTCGATGGTTCTGAAAGAACGATTGATGTAAAAGCAGTCCGGCCGGGAATGACGATGATGGTAAGACCGGGCGAAAGAATTGCAATGGACGGCACTGTGGTTGAAGGCTATTCCTCTGTTGATCAGTCTCTTGTCACCGGGGAGTCCATTCCAGTTGTAAAGAGAACCGGCGACTGCGTTTACGCGGGCACTGTGAACTCGGGCGGCATCCTCAAAGTGGCTATCAACAAGGGCGCTGAAGATACGTTGGTGTCCAGAATCGTGAAGCTTGTCATTGAATCCAGAAAGAGAAAGGCGCACATTGAAAAGTTGGTTGATAGGTTCGCTCGTTTCTACGTCCCGGTTGTTATAGGTCTCGCAGCTTTCACGGCGCTCGGAATCCCAAGGTTGACCGGTGGAGCGTTCAGCACGTGGCTGTACAGGTCGTTGATTCTCTTGGTGGTTTCTTGTCCCAGCGCCTTCGTTATTTCGGTTCCGGCAACCATCTTTGCAGCCGTGACCGTTGCCGCCCGGAAAGGAGTCCTAGTTAAGGGTGGAATCTGCATTGAAAAGCTGGCAAGAGTTAGGGCTATCGTCTTCGACAAGACTGGCACGTTGACTTTGGGCACGCCGGTGGTGAATGATGTTGATTCTGTCGAAAAGTCTGATCAGCGAGCGTTGAAATATGCAGCCGCTTTGGAACAGTTCTCGAATCATCCGCTTGCTCAAACCATCGTCAGGAAGGCGAAGGAGCGCAATCTGGACTATAGTGACCTCAAGGTCGAGGAGGTGGAAGAGGTTCCGGGCAAGGGCATGGCCGGCTATGTTGACGGCGTTCACGTTGTGGTTGGCAACATGGAGCTCATGAAACAGCACGGTTGCAACTGCGAACAGATAAGCGAGAATTATGAGAGTGAGAAGCACACTGCGGTCTGCGTTTCGATGGACAAGACTGCTGTGGCCTCTTTCTGTGTCATGGATGAGGTTAGGGGGGACGCGGCTGAAGCGGTGAAAGCCTTGAAGAAGTCGGGGATTCACACGGTGATGTTGACGGGGGACAAACGGGAAATAGCGGATGAGGTTGGGAGGAGACTTGAGATTGATGAGGTGCATTCTGAGCTCTTTCCTGAAGACAAGCTGAGGATTCTTGGTCAAATCAAGGCGGAGTATGGGACTGTTTCGATGGTGGGCGACGGTGTTAATGATGCTCCGGCTCTCGCTGCGTCGGACGTGGGAATCGCGATGGGAGGCAGCAGAGTGGACGTTGCCTTGGAGTCGGCCGACATCGTGCTGGTCAAGAACGAGTTGTCTCAGATTCCCTACCTGGTTAGGCTCAGCGGCGAGACCGTGAAAATTGCTAAACAGAACATAATGGCGTCGTTAGCCGTCAAAATCGTTCTCGGCGCCCTCGGGCTCTTCGGGTTTGTTCCGCTATGGTTCACCGTGGCCTCGGGCGACGACGGCGTGACCATGCTTCTGCTCCTGAACACTCTGCGTCTGGCACAAGTGAAGATTTAGCACGTGTCATCTCGGCTCGTAGTCCCAAGAGGTTAGTGTCCAAGGTTGTGAGGAGTACTTCGACAAAACTCTGTGACCTAGATAAGCCTCGAAGTTGCCTCCCTTTTTGTTTATTTACGTTTTTTGCAATGTTGATTTGTAAAATTGTAATGTTGTGTTTTTGGCCCCCCTCTTTTTGTTTGTAATGTCAGAGGTAATGTGGATTGTAACAAACCATGAAGAAAACAGGCCTGGACCTCCCTCCAGAGCTAATCCGTTCCGTTTATTTGTAACGTCAGATGTAGTGTTGCTTTGTAACGTTTCTTTGTCGGCCTCTTACCGTTTCTTGGTTACGTCGGATGTAGTCTGCAATCGTAATCTGTGGTGAGAAACCCTGAAAAGGTGGACAGGTGCACCGTGCGGATGCGGTCGCCGGGATTTGAACCCGGGTCGTCGGCGTGGGAGGCCGATGTCCTAGCCAGGCTGGACTACGACCGCACAATGTCTTGGAAGCTGACAAGATGGAAAATGGGTTTGAACTTTTATTTAGCTTTCTCTTATACAAGGTTATAGACGGCAGAATCGGCAGACTGGCTCAGAATCGCTTCTCTCTTTTCGGAGGCTTCTTTTGGCCGCGAATACATTCTTTTTGAGAAGTAAACTGTAGCTACTATGAGAACTGCTGTGCCGGCCGCGAAGATGTACATTAGGCTGCGTACGTTCTGCAGATTCTGGTTGTCGCCTGACAGGTGCTGTTGATAAGAAGCGTTCAAATCCTGATAGCTTTGTTGAAGCTGACTGTAGTTTCCTAACAGATTGGCGTAGCTGTTGAGGAGTGCGTTGTAGGTGCTGTTTAGGTTGTAGAAGCTTTTTATGATGGGCAGTTGGGCAGTGTAGTTGCTGAGGAGTTCATAATAGGTTGCGTTCAACGCTAGGAAATTGCTTAGAAGCTGATTATACAGATCCAGAGTTCTCGAAGAGATTATCAGAACTGTCTGATTGCTGTGCGAGTAAGTGAAATACAAGTAGCGAAATGCGGCGTCTTGGCTGCTCACCCAAGTCGGAGCAATTTCTCTATCGCCAACGAGTACCATAACCGAAGTGTTCATTAACCCCGTTGGAATCGCAACCCGCGAAAAACCAACAGTGCCTTCTACACCGGCGACATTAAACAGTATTATTCTGTTTCCCGTTTCTATCCCAATTTCAAATTCGAAGCCAGAGACTGTAGAATTGCTGACAACTGAGATTTGGTAGGTTTCACCGACAAAGGTTGCAGTGGAGCTGGAGAATTTTCCCATTAGAGGATGATTGTCTCGGTTGTTTGGAGCTACGGTGTAGCTCTCGATGCCTATTCCGTCTCCGCGATTATGTCCCGTATAGTTGCTCCAGTAGTTCCCTTCACCGCCGAAGTCCCATATGTTGGAAGGCGAAGTGCTGCTAACCTGAAATGCGTCGAAAAAGTTATTGTCGTAGAAGATATTTTGATAGCAATACAGCGAAATAGTCTCCCCTGCAGGATAATTATCATCAAGAGTGTTGTCCGAAAACACGTTGCCCCCAGAAGAGTACAGATAAAGCCCTCCGTAGGCACCATAGTTGTTTGAAATCGCGTTTGCTGAAAACATGTTGTTGCTCGAAGCGATAAGGGCAATCCCGCCCTGGGAATTCCCTGTTATCACATTATCCGAGATTGCGTTGCCGCTTGAGGATGAGAGGGTGATTCCCTGTTGATTGTTCGTTATTGTGCTGTCCGAGATTGTGTTGTTGCTTGAGGATGAGAGGGTGATTCCCTGTTGATTGTTCGTTATTGTGCTGTCCGAGATTGTGTTGTTGCTTGAGGATGACAGATTCATTCCCTGTTGACAATTACTCACCGTGTTTCTATCTATCGTACTTCCTTTCGAAAGCGTCACACTTATTCCGCTGTTGGGGTTTAGGTTAAGGGCGCTTTGAATCGTGAAGCCTTCGACTGTAACGTTGTCAGCCGTTATGCTGATGACGAACTGGCTATTCTGTCCGTTTATGATTGTCTGATTTGGGTCTTCGCCGATTAGAGAAATGCTTTTGTTGATCTGCAAGCTTTCGTTGTACATCCCTGCACTCACAAGGATGGTGTCTCCCGCCGTTGCGTTGTTGATGGCTGCCTGAATCGACTCAGACGGGCTCACTGTTACACTTGTCGAGCCTGCCTTTGCAGACAATTCGAATCTCGAGGGTAATGCCAAGAGCAAGCAGAAGACAATACAAAGAACTGAAACGATTTTTTTCAATCTGAACGATTTCTTCTCGTTGCGCATACAAATCACCTTGCATCTGGTTGGGCACGCAGGTCTAGTCTTGACAGCATCCTTCCGAGAGCAACAGAACCTGCTATTGCGATCGAAAAAGCAGACACAAAAACTATCGCACTGATAGCCGGCTGCATAACCTCCCAAACAATAGCCGCGTACGATCCGACAACTGCCAACACAAGAGTAAACGTGTAAACCCTGACCTTGACACTACCGAGTTTGCCCGACCCTTCCTGAAGCTGACTTAGCGCCGAGTTCAGCAGGTTCTGCGCCTGTTCAATCTGTTCGTCCGTTGCCAAAGCCGCCATGTTCTTGTCGATGTCTTGGAATTTGAAGCTTAAAAGAGCGTATTTCTGCAGTTCCCAAGGTTTCTTCTTTGGCAGGATCTTGACTATGCCGCTCTTCTCCATTTTCTTCAATATTGTCTGGATTTTCCGTACAAGCTGAACGTCCGCTGTTTTCTCCTCTCCATACAACCTCTGTATGATGTCTTTAACATCTGGGAAACACAGTTCCAGCTGAAAGGAAGCTATTGCCTTGGCGAGACCGAACTGGTGTTCGCCCTCACGCAAGCGTATACTGCTCAATTTATAATCCGCTTTAAGGGCCTCTTGTAAGAACTCTGTCTCGCTTGGCGTCAATCTGGGCTCTGACAAGCTGGTCGCCTATTCAATACTTTCAGTTGAAACAATATAATAAATGCTTCGTGGCCTGAATACATATTTTCAATAGTTCTGAGCTTCCCAAGGTTCAATTTCAATTCATTCAACGGAAACAATGCGTAATATTGTCAACGAACCTATGTATATTACGGTGCAGAGTATGGCAAACCGTGTTAGAACCGTGGATATGCTGTGCCTGCCGCCAGGCAAAAAGTATAATCTGAGCAGCCTGCAACCTCTGCACAAGAAATACAGAAGCCACTTCGAGATCATTGGCTTGGTACTTGAAGCCGTAAAGGCTGACAGTGCCACTCCCTTCTCCATCATGAAACACGCAAACGTCAACTTCATGCAACTCAAGAAATACCTAAAGTCTCTAACTGAAATAGGCTTCCTTGAAGTTGAAATCAAGAGAAGCACTATTTCCTACAGAGCAAGCAAGGAAGGTCTTGAATTCCTAAAACAGTATTATACTCTGATTGAGATGCTGTTGACCGCTCGGATCTGAAGAGAAGAAAGCCTTGCAACGAACAACGTTGCTTGACTAACATGTGACCTTCGGCACAGAATTCTATCGAGTCAAACTGCGCACGTTTTTTCGATGTTCAATGCCTCCTTAAGAATTTGATTCGTTAGCGCGCCGTGGCTTTGGGCCGTCGTGAGGCGGCGGATCATGATTTTCTGTCGGCACAAGATTATTAAACACACCTTTTTCACTAAATAACATCTGCCTCAACTAAGGAGGAATGTTGTTGCCCCGAAAATTTACTTACTCAAATGCCGGTGTCGACAGGGAGTTAAGAGCTCATTCTAAGAAGGCACTGGGTTATCTTAAGAAAACCTACGGTTACAGCCATTACGGCAAACTCGTCGATCTTCCATATGGGAAGATTTTTCCAGGGATAGACTGCTACTTTGGCTTGGTCATTGAAGGTGTGGGCACAAAGGGATTAGACCCCGAACGAGACTGTGTGAAAACTCGGGTCGCTTTCAGAAAATTGCTTGTTTTATGTGTAAAAGGCTGACCTTGGGACGTGTTCTATACATGTAGAGCGCAATTTCTTGAAACAAATTTGACTTTTCACACAGTCTCGAATGGGGTCAAGTCCAACTGTCAAATTCTTCAGCGCTCGCGCCGACAATTTCATCCTTGTCCCCAAAAATCCTTCCATTTTATAAAGATATCAAACGAATAGACAATTGAAAGCGCGCTGCCTTGTCCCTAAAATGGTTAAAAATGGTTATAAGTCCGTTTTTGCTTGTCTGAGCCTGAAATGGACTTCTTTGACGAACGCGTTTTATGCAGCGCTTAAGGACGGCAAACCCAGAAGCTTCACAGTGCTTCTGAGCGAAGTGGGGTTTAGCCACAACACTTTGCAGCAGCATCTCAAGCGTCTAACGGCTCAAGGTCTCATTGTCAGGGAGAAAGCAACCGCGAACAGTTTCGGAAGACCCAAATTTGCCTATCATGTGCCATCCAAGACCACGAAACAGGTCACCGTCGCCCTCCAACATCCACGCGTTGAGCTCGTGGCCCTCCCGTTTAGTCGCTTAAGGCACGTTTGCAGGTTTGAGAAGGGCGGTTACTGCAAAGAAAGAAGGAGGGGCTGTGCGCCTCAAAACTGCCCCCAAACCCGAAAATAGGAATTATGACCATTTTACACCAATTTCGGGACAAGCCAGCGCGCTATGCAGATCTGGAATCAGCACATTTGGCATTCAGGATCCTCGCCTTCCTATATATTTCGACATATGTTCGGAGTGATCAGAGGGTTTTTTGCCATTCACCTAACCACGACGTTGAGAGGCAGGATCGAATTGCACATATGCCGTGCCCCTTTCGAGATTATGCAAAATAGAATTTCCCCCTTTTCGGATCTCCGATGATGTTCAAGGGCTTTAATACAATCTTCTTCTCGGGGTCTTTTCTGGCATATCCCAAAACAAATGCTTTCTTATGATGTTTTTCTATTAGTTGAACGGCATCATCGATCTCTTGACGCGGAAGGACCACACAGAGCCCAATTCCCATGTTGAACACTCGATACATCTCAGGGAGATCCAATCCTTTCATGTATTGCATCATTAACTCGAAAATGGAATGCGGTTGCGGTAACTGTTCGATGACATAACCGATATTTTCTCCCATACGTGCCAGGTTTAGTAGTCCATCACTTGTTATGTGGGCTACATTCTTCAAATGTAATCCTGCTCGGACCAAATCCATGAATTCTTGCACGTAGATAGATGTCGGTTCTAATAATTCCTCGCCTAGTGTTCTTCCCAGCTTATCAAAGTACATATGAACATCAAAGTTCATATGTTTGAAGAAAACGTTTCTGGCCAACGACATCCCATTCGTATGGATGCCAGAGCTTGCAATCCCAATAACAGCGTCATCAGGCTCTATCAAGTGACCATCGATTATCTTGTCTGGGTGCACTATTCCTACTCCAAGACCTAATAGATCAAAACCATAATGAGGTCGCGCTCCGTTTATCATATCGGGCAATTGGGCTATCTCGCCACCAACTATGTTGACTCTTGCCATTTTTGCACCGGTTCTCAGACCCTTAGTTATCTCTTCTAATAATGAGGGATTTGCCTCCTGAACACCTAGATAGTCGACCAACGAGAGGGGCTCTGCTCCAGTGCAAATTATATCGTTGACAATCTGTGCGACACAGTCTATTCCAATTGTGTCATACTTGTTCATCATTTGCGCAATGAAAACCTTCGTTCCAACACCATCAGTCTTCAAAGTCAACCCAATATTCTCAGATATCCTTATCATTCCTGCATAGTGTCCTATCGGGATCAAACACTCTCCGACACCTTTTCGGTATCCGAAGGTATCCTCAAGAATAGGAATCATGCGCTTCAGAGCTATCTCTTCTGTTTTGTCGTCAACACCGGACACTGTATACATAGCGGGATTGTCACTCTGCATTTTCTATTCCCTCACTTCTTCCTTGGAAGCTCGATTTTCGAGGGATCTAGTACTTAAGCTCTACTCTTTAATATCTCTTCCAGTTTGCTTTTTTGCCCTCAGTTAATAACATGACAGCACAGCGCGCTCTCTCAAATTAACTAGCAAGCACTTCAGATTCTCCTTAACAGTCATCACCAACTTTCCATGTACACAAACTTGGAAAGCCTTAAGTTGCAGCAACATGAGTTTAGAAATAATAGTGAATTAATGATAACCCGGAAACTCAATGGGGAGAAGTCATGTCCGACCTTGAGTATTTTGTAGGTTCTGCACAATTTGCGGCTCTCGAACCATCTTGGGCAGGCATTCAAAGCGAACGGCGACTTCGTGGTTTGTTGATCTTGGGGGCTCTTTTCAACAAGGTTCTCTATATTCACGATACGCAGATTGCTGACAACCCTTACTTGCTTGATTCGTACAGACGGAGACAGGAAAGTTTCAACAATCTTTTCGATATTATTACGAAATTGGTCGAAAATAATGTCGTGCGTGTTGGACTACGTGACTTTACCTACATCGCTAAGACAGGCCAAAATGTTCAATGCGATTCCCTTTCCGATGTCTTTTCTTCGTGGGTATATCAAGACATGGAAAGAGCTTGGGTCGTACCACCTCGTGCAAAAGACAGGGTATATCTCTTAAAAGATTTCGATGAGATTCTAGGCCATTCCAATGTACTGCGCTATCCCTACACAGCCGTCAAGAAGGAATTCATGCGCAGAACGCGCAATGCTCTGGATCCCTCTAAGAATCCGACTCATCATCATGAGTTTGAAAAATTGCCTGCAAGTCTCCGAAAGAAGTATGCAAGCATTGTCAAACGTGATTGGTTTTCTCATTCTGACATATTTGAGCTCCTGCGGAAGTCTAATATGAGCCTATCAAGCCCCTTCGTGCAGGCTCATGGGCTCTTTGACGAAAGCGCATACGCTCACTGGAACCGGTCGCGCTTGCTAGGCTGCAATGCATCTACATGGAATGCAGAAGAGATGGTGACAGGATATGAGAAATCAGGGAGTAGGATGTCGTTTGGATCGATGACGCATGCATCGTTGCAGAAATATGCTCTTCGGACGCTGAACGGGGCTGGTTTGTCACTCATTGCAACCCTGACTCCAAGTGAGATATTGGTGCTAAGGGAAAAAGCTCAGACGCTTTTTCAGACAGTCGAGTTCATCGACGATTGCAATTCATTGAGTGACATTTCTGAACTGCGAGACAACTACGTCGAAAGCGTTGCAGATTACTGGGGTGATATATGTTCGTATCTTGTCAAGACTAGACCTTCGTTCACCCAAAGGCGCACTAGAATTGGGATATTCGCTAGGGACAAGCTTCCGAGGATTCCCCGATGGTTGGGAAAGGTGGTCTCACTTTCAATTAATCTTGGACTTGACTTTTCAAAATTGCCGGTTGTGAACGAATTGAACAGAAAGGAAAGGCGACAGCTATTTGACAATTTGTCACTAAGATTTCTCTTCTTTGCGGACACGTCAGCGGTTACGCGTCTAAAAACTATGTTTCCGAAGAGGAATTGGATGTCGAGATACTATGAAGATGCTCATGGGACTGAAAATTGCGTGAGTGGAAGATGCTCCAGTGGCCCAAGTTATGCAGCATTTCGATTGTAGCGATTGAAGACGTCGCAGGAGTGTGCGTATGAGGTATAAGTGTGTGTGAATAGTGACGTAGATGGATGATTTCAGATTACCATCAAAGCTATACATGCTGAGGAAAACCTTCGAGCTGGACAGCCGCATTAGGAACAAGAAATCCATTGATAGTCTAACGAGACGTTTGCTCTTGGGTGTCCCTCTTGGGCATCGAACTGATATTAACGCGAGGCTTGAGAAGTTCTGGGCACGCGAGCATGCCTACTACACTACTCTCTGCGAACAGACGGGAAAGAAATACTCAGAGTATCTTCCAGGACGAGAGTATACTTATGTTCTTCTCAGAGATATCGTTTTGAGAATAACCGGAGAAAAACAACCGAACGTTCTAGATGGCGGGTGTGGAAGTGGAATCGCTTGTGCTCTTCTCGGCAAGAAGGAAGCGAATGCAACTGGTCTCGATATTACTCGCTCTGCTTTAGAACTGGCAAAGGCAATTTCAGGAGAATATAGGACTTGCGTGAAGCTTGTGCGTGGCGACTTAACTAGCCTGCCATTTCAAGACTGCACATTCGATGTTGTTTTTTCACTAGGTATCTTTGAGCACTGTCCACCACAAATCCAAAACAGGATTTTTGGAGAGTTCGTCAGAGTGAGTAAGCGTGGGGTTTTGTTGGCTGTCCCCAACAAGAATAGCCCAATCTACCAAACCATGTCTGAGAGCGAATTCAAACTGATGCCACCTTCTTTAGTCTACCCGGAAGAGCGCGAGCAGTTTCCGGTTGATTTTTCCTTTTTTTCAAGTCACAGCGGCATACCAATGCTCGAATCTTCTGCCTTTCATATTGTACCTCCAAAGATAATTCCTGGAAAGCATCTGACCAGAGAGTCTTACCGTTTTTTTACAGGGGTGACCCAACATGCTTTGCAAGTCTGGAATGGCGAACCAATCACTACTTGGTCTTTGGTCGAAAACAGCTGCTCTCTTGAGGAAAAGGCCAAATATGGGTGGTTTTCGTATGCGATCTATGAAAAACAGTGCTAGAAGTTCGCCTGGTGTTTGTTGGCAGGCCAGCCCAAAACAACAGTCTTGGCGTGGGATTTTTCCTATCCTGTTCTTGAAGTCAGAAACACAACAATATGCCACTTTTCAAGCTCGTTTCAATAATCAATACTTAATGCAATATTACGATATCACTGCGTTTTTGTGAGGTCCACCTACGAAACGCGTATACTATCTATGTGGAGCCCCGTGGACCGGAAAAACTTCCGTGTTGCATTCACTTGCTAAAATGTATGCATGTACTCTTATTCCAGAGTTCTTTGTAAACTACCCTGACTATTTCCTTTCTCTGACAGTCACTTCTAAAGAAGGAGTAAAGAGGGCTTCGATAGATTGGGTTCTTGCCCAATATAGAAGAAAAGAATGCTTGATTAGATCGGCTAAGGGCTTAGTTATTTGCGACAGATCGCCCCTTGATCTGATTGTCTATTCGCTAGCATTTGGAAGTAAAATATACGTTGAGACTGTGAAGAAGATGAAGAAAATTGAATGGAGTTCCGGCAGACTAATCCTTTTGCTCGTACCGAAAGCGGACGAATTGCTTAGAAGAATCCGCACAAGAAACCATTTGGATTCCTTTTCAAGCAACAAAATCCTAAATGGGCTCGTTATGCCGCTTGAGAACGAATATGAAAGATTGTACAATGTAATAAGGTCTACATGGATATCTACTGATTGTTCCCTTCAATGCGTCGTTAGAAAAATAGCATCTATCCTACAGGAATCGTACACGCCGACTGACCTGAACAAGTGGATAAAAACTCTGCGCCTTAGTTGCTCTGAAGACGACACTATTCAGAAGTGTTAGAAAATGTGTTGACGAGGGCTAACGAGCTGGTTTACACGGAAGGCCAAACTAAAAATCCTCCTGTGTGAAAGACTCTTTGAGTAAAGGATTTATCCTCGTCATATGATTGGTCCTTCAACGATCAGCCGTCCAAATATCTCCTGCCTTCTTACAACTTTTTTCGCTATCATATTCAAAGTCCATAGTCTCTCAATGAATCACTGGGGATTGATAGAGCTGGAATAGACAACCAGAAAACAGAGAAACTCTTGATGGCGCTGCGCACTCTCGAGCGCGAGGATGCTCAGCGCACCAAAAACGTGCGCGTGTAAAGGCCTGATGGATACGAACCTGTTCGGATCGGAGTCTCTAGGTACTTGTTGCTCAGCTCGCCAAGAAATTTGACACTATCGGCGTTGACGGCGTAGCGCGCGCGATTCAGGAGACTGCGGCCGACCTAGGTGGAACAATATCAGAAGAAGAAATGTTCAAGACGTTTAACATGGGATGGGGCTTCGCCCTGATAGTTAACAAAGAGGACGGCGAGAGGGCAATAGACGTTCTGGAAAAAACTGGCACAGAGGCTGAAAAGATAGGTCGCGTGACCTGTGCAGAAGGGGTCAAGATTCTCTACAAGAACAGAAACATTGCTCTGAAGTAACGTTTGCCTTGTTAATGTGGAAAGCGTTTAAATCTGCTTTTGCCCAGTTTAGCCTATGAAGTACCGCCTCAAAATCGAAATCAGCTTAAAGCCCGGACACAGCGACCCTGAAGGAGAGACCACCGCGGGCTTGTTGAGGGAGCTGGGCTACAACGTTGAAGCTGTCAACGTCGGCAAAGTCTACAGAGTGATTCTTAATGCTTCCTCCAGAAAAGAAGCGCAGGCTGAGGCTGTGGAAATGTGCAAGAGGCTCTTGGCAAACCCGACTAAGGACGATTATGGGATACGTTTCGAGGAGACAAGATGACGGCAAGCCTGTTTGTCCGCAGGAAAACCCCCTTTTCCCTCGTTGACGTGATGGTTCTCGGAGCCTCTGACGAGCAGCTTCTGGAAATCAGCCGCGAGCTTGGCTTGGCCCTTAGCCTGCACGAGATGAAGATGGTAAAAGAGCATTTTAGCAGGAGGGGACGGAACCCGACCGATGCCGAGCTTCAGACCATCGCTCAAACGTGGTCTGAGCACTGTTTCCACAAGACTTTCAAGGACAGAATCAGGTTTGACGGAAAACTGATTAACGGTCTTTTCAAAACGTACATTGCAAGTGCGACGAAGAGGATCAGTCCGGACTGGTGCTTCTCTGTTTTCGAGGATAACGCGGGCATCGTGAACTTCGACAAAGGGTACGGCGTGGCCGTCAAGGTTGAAACGCACAATCATCCGTCGGCGGTGGAGCCTTTCGGCGGCGCGGCAACGGGGACGGGCGGCGTCATCCGAGACATCTTGGGCGTGTGGGCGGATCCGATAGCGTGTACGGATGTGCTGGGTTTTGGGCCCTTGGATTTTGAGTATGAGAAGTTGCCCAGCGGTGTTAAGCATCCGAGGTACGAGTACATAGGTGTCGTGGCGGGGATAGGAAGCTACGGCAACAACATGGGAATTCCAACAGTGAACGGAGCGATATACTTCGATGAGAGCTACACGGGCAACGTTGTTGTCTACTGCGGCTGCGTGGGCCTGCTTCCGTTTGACAGGTTCAGGAGGGATGCGAAAGCCGGTGACGCGATTGTGCTTGCGGGTGGCAAGACTGGTCGGGACGGTGTTCACGGGGTGACTTTTGCGTCTGCGGAGCTGACGGAGAAATCTGAGACGGTTTCTCGGCCGGCCGTGCAGATCGCGAACCCTGTTGAGGAGGAGAAATTGAAGAGGGCAATCGTTCAGGTCCGAGACATGGGGCTGGCATCAGGCATAACGGATCTGGGCGGTGGAGGCCTATCTTCGGCGGTCGGCGAGACGGCCAACAAGTACGGCTGCGGAGCAGTGGTTGACCTTGACAAGGTACCATTGAAGTATGCGGGGTTGGCTCCGTGGGAAATCTACGTTTCAGAGTCACAGGAAAGAATGCTGCTGACGGTGCCGTCTGACAACGTTGAAAAGGTTCTCAGAGTCTTTGGCGGAGAGGATGTTGAGGCGACGGTCATCGGGAGACTGATTTCCGGCGGATTACTGAGGCTTGATTATATGGGTGAGAGGGTTGGGGAGTTGGGCATTTCCTTCCTTTTCAAGCCGCCGAGAATCACTAGGACGGCGGAGTACCATCCTGCAGGTGATGCGGAGCCGATGTTTCCGGAGCCTGAGGACTTGAATGAGGTGTTAATGCGGGTTTTGGCTTCGCCTAACGTGGCGAGCAAGGAGAGTGTTGTGAGGAGTTATGATCACGAGGTGAAAGGGCACACGGTGCTTAAGCCATTGCAGGGCGAGTTTGGCGGGCCAAACGATGCGGCCGTGTTGAAGCCGCTGGATGATTCTTGGAGGGGCATAGCGGTTTCGTGCGGCATGAACCCAAGTTACGGAAGGATTGATGCTTACTGGATGGCGGCTTCAGCGATTGATGAGGCCGTCAGGAACAACGTCGCTGTTGGCGGAAGAAGAATTGCTTTGCTGGACAATTTCACGTGGGGCAATCCCGAAAGACCTGAACGATTGGGCAGCTTGGTACGGGCCTGCGAAGCGTGTTACGATTTTGCCGTTGCTTTTGGGACGCCGTTCATATCTGGGAAAGACAGCTTGTACAACGAGTCGCCGCTTGGACCCGTGACGCCGACACTTCTGATTACGGCTCTAGGGTTCATGCCTAATATTCGTTCAACGGTTTCGATGGATGTTAAGGCTTCGGGCGATTCTATGTACGTTGTGGGCGAAACTTTTCCGGAGCTGGGCGGCTCAGAATATTACAAGCTGAAGGGATGCTTGGGCAAGTCTGTTCCCAACGTGCGTGGTGCTCAGGCTAGGAAAGGGTTCAAGGCGGTTACTAGGGCGATTGACCATGGGCTGGTTAAGACGTGCCATGACCTGTCTGAGGGCGGTTTGGCCGTGGCGGCGGCGGAGATGGCTTTTGCCGGAGGTTATGGGTTGGAGTTGGATTTGGGCAAGGTTCCGGCGAAAGATCTGGGACGTGATGATTTTGTCTTGTTTTCGGAGTCGAACAGCAGGTTTCTTGTGGAGGTCTCTGGGAAGGCTCGGGACGAGTTTGAGGGTTTGATGAAGGGCGTGGTTTGTGCTGAGGTTGGCAAGGTAACAAAGTCTCCTCGGCTGTGTACCAGCGGTCTGGCTGGTGGAGTGATTGTGGACGCTTCGTTGGGCGATTTGTTGAAGAGTTGGAAGAGAACCTTGAGCAGTGGGGTGTGAGTTGTGAAGCGTGGGGACATTAGGGTTTGTGTTTTGCGTGTGGGTGGAACCAATTGTGATGCGGAGACGAGGCTTTCGTTCGCAGCGTTGGGTGTGCAGGCAGAGGTTGCGCATGTGAATGAGGTTGTGAAGAGGAATAGTCTTTTGGAGTATGATGTGCTGGTTTTTCCAGGGGGTTTTTCTTATGGGGATTATGTTCGGGCTGGGGCGATTTGGGCGAAGTGGATTCTGGCTAAGCTGGGTAAGGAGTTGAAGGCTTTTGTCGATGAGGACCGTCTGATTCTTGGGATTTGTAACGGTTTTCAAGTGCTCGTCGAGACGGGTCTGCTGCCAGGCTTTGAAGGAATGAGCCCTTATCCTGAGGCGGGGTTGGCCACAAACTTTCCGCCAGGATACAACTGCCGCTGGATAAGCCTAAAGCATGAAAACAGCGGAAAATGTGCGTTCACCTCGCAAATTCCAAAGGGAAAGGTTCTGCACGTACCAGTCGCGCACAGCGAAGGCAGGTTTCTATTTCAGAAAGAGAAGGAGAAGCAGTATCTCGAGAAGCTTAGGGAGAATGATCAACTGGTCTTCCGATACTGCAACAAAGACGGCGATTACGCCAAAGGCAGTTTTCCCACGAATCCGAACGGTTCTTTCCATGATATAGCAGGCATATGCAACCCAGAGGGAACAGTGTTCGGGCTAATGCCGCACCCTGAAAGAGCATTCTACTGGTGGCAACAAGCCGACTGGACAGAGCAACAGAAGATGTCGCAACACGGCGATGGAAAACTGATCTTTGAAAGCTTGATTAATCATTTGGAAAAAATCTAAGTTGAGAAACCTTCCAGCACTTATCTATCTCACGAACGAAATTAAGAGAGATTCTGGCAAACACAAGGTTTGTGTGAGACGTCACCACTCGGCACGCATGCGAACAAAACGTGAGCTTACATATTCTCTTCTTAATAGATTGCGTACGAATGAATTTAAGGTGCGCTATGCCCGAGGTGTTCTACACGGTTTTCCTTTTCACCCAAAGAAGCCCTATTATCATCCACACACTGAACGGTCTTCTACTATGTGTTCCCAAAACAAACCATGTGTCACATTTTCTCTTTCTCATGCTGTGATAGCACATTTCGGTTACTTTCTGTTTTGCTACCTCTGTCTGAAGCGCGCACCTTAAGCAAGGATCGCAACGTTTTAGAAAACTAAAGAAAAAAGTCCATATATACAGTAGGCGTTTCTACTCTGTCGTTCACAGATGAAATTGTGAAAGAAACACATTTCACAATGGAGTTTGTTCAGAAAACAAAGCAGAATTGCGTGCATACGTTCAAATGCACTCTAATAAGAGTTAAGTTCCAGCAGAGGTTAGTGATCGGAGTCTAACGCGCACGAATGGCAGAGTTGACTTTGAAATGGCGTCTGATTCTCAAACTCAGAATCTCATGGAAAGGGTTTTGGGCTTCGAAAAAAAGTTCGTAAATTACATCATTGATCCATTGCATGGCCAAATAGGTCTCACCCCGCTCGAGGAGAATGTTATCAAGACAAAAGCTTTCAGAAGACTGCGGAATATCCAGCAATTGGGTTTTGCCTCCAACATCTATCCAGGAGCAACTCACAAGCGCTATGAGCATTGTATTGGTACTTTGCACGTAACTTGGACAATGTTTAAACAATTCATAAAGAATTATGCTGTCCAAAATCAGTGGACAAACTTTGAATTGATGGAGTCCTTTTCTGATGAAATGTTGGAATTTCTGAGACTTGCCGCACTTCTTCACGATTTGGGGCATGGTCCATTTTCTCATTCATTTGAAGAGGTGGCGAATAGTATGGGCCAGAAAATCGACCATGACAGGATAACAAATTACCTTCTGACTTACGACTTCCCAGATGAAGCTATTGAGGATTTGTGCCCTGATCCAGACACTCTAACGCTAATGAAGAAATCAGAAAAATTGAAAGCCTTCAGGGAAGAACTCAAAGTCATTCCCACAGAAACCAGAGAACCTATCGTTGGAATCTATGAAAAAGACTACAAAATGCTGTTGTCAAAACCGAAAGGATTTGAATCAATTCGGCTTTTTCTGAATAATATTCTTAAGGGCGATATTGGCTCAGACCGAATTGACTATCTGTTGAGAGACACATACTTTTCTGGGCTGGGTCATCGCTTCAACTTTTCTGATCTGATCAGTAATCTGCGAGGAATGTATGATTCCAAATCGAATAGATTGCTTCTCGCAATTGATTCCAAGGGAAGGAATATAGTTGAGTTCATCATGATGACCAGATACTATCACTACAGACTTATTGCTCATCATCCGCGCAATGTTCTGGAAGAGACGAAATTCAAGGAACGCGTCAAAAGTCACTTGGAAAGACCTGCAGAATTTACTTTCTTTTCTGCAGCGATGGATGATGATGGCATTGAAAGAATACTTCCACCTTTTGAGAAAAACATCGAGCTGGCAGGCGCCTGGGATATGAATTCAATCGGATTGGATCATTTTCGCTATTTCTTCTACAGGTTGGCAAGTGATTCGCGCCTTAGAGGTGAGTACCTTAGACGAATCAAAAATAACATTGTTAGAGGCGTCTACCAACATACGGGATTAAAGATTCACGATGAAGATGTTCTTCTTGCCTTTGTTCTTGAAACTCCCCACCTGCCATTAATCCAGATATATCGAGAGGAATATCAAGTCAAAAAGGACGAGGATATTGAGAAATATAGTGTTTTGCTTCATGATTATTCGATACTAGCTCAAGGACTGGCAAGGGCTTACCTTGAGGATTCGTCACTTCTGGTTTTTGCCAGAAAAGAAGATTGTCAGAATATCGGAAAGTACACGCGCTCTACTCACCATTTTTACGTAAACGAGTATCTTTTCTCGACATTGATGTCGAGCGTCCAAACTTTGGACAAGAATAGGTACGACTTCTTGCTTTTTGCTCTCCATGAAATTACAGATGGAGGGATGAAGGTTTTTTCAGGTATACTCAGCCTTTTCGGCAAGATTCTCGAAATGCAACGAAAGCTTAACGTCAGCTTTTACGACTTTGATCACAAGTATTTCTATGATCCAGATCGTGGTTCTTTTTGTTATCCTACGGTACTAGGGAAAGAACAGAGCCTAATTGACGATTTGTTTATGTTTGACGCAGCAGGGCTTATTGAAATAAGAATGCACTTCGTGAACAGAACGTACGCGGGCAAACCCTATCATTCATACTCCTACTTCTTCACTCCAACTATAAGGACGCAGGACATCACACAATTGCCAATTTCAGTGATCCCATTGAAAACAGCGCTTAGGCTATATTCCCCAGACTTCAAAGATAAATATGGATTGACAACAGAACGTTTGCGGTCACCCTAGAACACATAGAGATGAACATTGGTGACCCGTCATCTCGGGTCTCTCTTTTCCACAACAGATTTTTCAGTTTTTTGCTTTCAAGCTTCTCTTGTTGTCATTAGAGCTTTGGCTCTTCACAAATATAAACTGCGCTTGACCTGTATATAAAAGGTATTGATCAGCTTGGAATCAATCACAGAAAAACGCGAACTCTTCAGACATTACTATTCGAAATCATATCCAGTTAACAGGAATTTGCTGGATCTCAAATTCAGACATTTCCGTTTCCAGCTTTTTTCCAAAAAGGTCACGTTTCGCAGGATATTGGACATTATCAATTCCCCCGAGCAATTGCGTGACAAATTGATAAGTTATGTTCCTTTGAATGCTTATTTCACTCCTGTCAAATGGTTGAGTCCGATTTACGTTGGGCATACCAAGAATGTTCTTGAGGTGATGCTGTCGGCTCCACTCTACTTTGACATAGACATGCAGGACCTCTTTCCTCCTGTTTTTTCAGAAGTGAAAAGAAACACTTTACTTTTGCTTGAGATTTTGGAAGAAGAATATTCCCAACGCCCAGACTTGATTGTCTTCTCTGGAAGGCAAGGTTTTCACATCTACTTTTGGAAGTGGGACATGCCTGAAATCCTGAAACTCAATCCTGCGAGCAGAGTGATTGAATTCAAGAAGCAGAGATCTATTATTCTAGAAATTGTGAGAAGAAAAAAAGTCGTTGTTGATGAAAGGATCACTGCTGATCCGTTTAGAATCATGAAAATACCAAACACGCTTCATGGAAAAACTGGTCTCATTGCTAAGCCAGTCAAAGAAGTTGAAAAGTTTGATCCTAAAACGGATGCTCAGGCATTTGATCGTGAAGTCTATGAGCGCCTTTTTAGGATTGACTGGGGAATTTACGACTAAATTTCCAGAATCCTTGCTGCAAACTCGGTCTTAGACGTCAAAAATCGTATAACCTCAAAACATGCGTCGGCATTCATCAAGAAAGGAACCCTTGCAACCAACCTATTTGGCTCAGCACTGTAGGCATGACACGTCGTGTTCACATGAACAGACAAACGGTGACTTGCTAGAGGGTGAACTCGGCTAAAGTGCGATGGAGACATTTCCACTGGCAGTCAAGTTCAAATTCCAAACAGAGCACAACCCGAGCAAGTTCTATGCCTCGTTGTTCTTCAAAGCTGGTACCAGCCTTATGCCAGTTCTCGGTTGATTTATATAAAAAAAGGAGGATAGTAATTGCACTTGAGTTCTGGGCGTCGATGGACTTGAGAGACTATGAGCAAACCAAATAGGAGCGATAGAAAAGCCGAGGTCGGTGGTATTTCCTCAAGCAACTCCATTAAGAGATATAGTGCGCTTCTAGAAAATAAGTTGGGTGCTTTTGACGTTAAGGATAACGGAGAATATGTTCTACTGCACAAGCGAATCAGGCTTCCAGCCAAGAAATTCATTGATGCTATCGTTTACTCTACTGATAGAATATACATTTCGGGTTCGGCATACATAGATAGTGACGAATTTGGACAGAATGCAACGAGAATAGTTGAACTAGCTCAACAAGCCATTTCGCCTGTTGAAAATGTGCGACCAATCTCTATCCAGAGTGCCAAAGATATTCTAGATTTTGCCAAGCACCTCAACCTAGACAAGGACTATGAACGGATGATAGCGATCATTTTGTCAGACACTTCCAATGAAATTGTTCTTAGAGAAAAAATGAAAGCCTTCCAAATTGCAGGCGTTGCTCTAGATGACAGCATTCCTGAAAAGATAAGGAGATTAAGGGAAAAAGGTTGCCAATTTGTTGAGGAAGTTGGAATAAAAAACCTTAGAGAAATACGAAACAAAATCGTACACTATGGAGAAATACCTCATAAAGGGCAAGCGGAAGAATGTTTGAAACTAGCAGATAGAGTCCTTCGGTCGGTGTGAACATGGTTCTTGGAGGTCTGAATGAATACGTTGCATATATTGGTTCAGATGAAGCAGGTAAAGGTGAATGGCTCGGGCCTCTTATTGTGGCCGCTGTTGCTTTATCAAGGCAACAGCGTTCATATCTTGTCACTCAAGGAGTAATGGATAGTAAAGAACTCAGGCTAGATGTCATAGTTGAACTTGCCAAAGTGATACAGAGGTCTTGCCTTTCTTATCATGCTATGACAATCTCCCCTCTTTCATTCAATGATCTGATGAAACAGGTGAAAGGCGAAGGACGGAGTCTAAACGACATTTTGGCATGGGGGCACTCGCAAGCAATCGGCAATGTTTTTGAAGAACTCACCCGAAACGGAATATCAGGCAAGATCAAGCTTTCAATCGATATGTTTGACCAGATAAAAACAGAAGCTAGACTGAAGAAAATCATTGATTTAGAGAAATTTGATTTAGATCACCGACCGAAAGCAGAAAGCGAAACTTCTGTAGCAGCAGCAAGCATAGTTGCTCGCGCTGTAAGGGAACTTTGGATTGATGAAAAATCAAAAGAACTCCGTCTGGATTTGCGAAAGCTCTCAGTTAATGAAGCAATATCGCGATCTGATGCGGGCAACTTTGCAAAGGTAAGTTTCTT
This sequence comes from Bathyarchaeia archaeon, assembly GCA_049512075.1. Classification (GTDB taxonomy): domain Archaea; phylum Thermoproteota; class Bathyarchaeia; order Bathyarchaeales; family Bathycorpusculaceae; genus JBEKCD01. Next base: position 175,960 of record JBEKXL010000002.1, read on the forward strand.
GAAGCGGAGAAAACTGTAAGTTCTTTACTTGTCTTCTGGATAATAAATGATCCATTCTTGTCGAACGTTTCTAAGCTTCTCTATTCTAAAATCTGTTACTGGCGCCTGTTACGTGCATAATGGTCGAAACCGAATTCTTCAATAAAAAGAGCGTGCCATAATGTGGCATAGATCCATTATACTAATTGTTGTATGCGACAAGTTGAGGTTCTTAATGCCAGCAAGCGCTTTTATCGCTACAGGTTCGCATGAGCAGATCAACAGAAGCCTCATTGTACAAGTTGCTCAAGGAATCAACTAACTAACAAGTCTTGAAGCGCGCAGGCGACGCTCCCAGTATAACAATCGCTCATGCGCTGCTAACCTTAATGAGAACTATCAATTTCTGTAATTGGCGGGGGTTTTAGCCTAACCTGCCCACGGGCTCTCCCCTGATCTTGTTTCTGAACCTGCCTGCGCTGCAAAAGAAGAACAAGATTTAACCGTGAAATGGCCAGATTACGATGCTAGAGCGCGCGCATGACGTGCTGGTACTCATCTGCACCTATCATTGAAGATTGTTCATGGCTGGCCTCAGAAGGAGAAATATGTTATAGGTCCTGACCAAGAGAAGGGCCTTGCTTTGTTGGGCAAGCTTAGGTGGGCGTGATTTTGTATTCTTTTCCTCGTTTGATGAGTTGAACCTTGTTGCTTATTTTCTTGAATAGGTGCGCGTTTTCTGTGTGCACGGGATAGATTTTCTTGGGTTCTATTTCGTTGATGAGGTTTCCTATCTGCTCCTTGTTCATGTGTCCGGAAGCGTGCAGCTGGTGAAACTGTATTCCAAAATGTTCAAGCCAGTTGTGCAGGACCTCGTCTTCAATGTCCTCTTCGCTGAAGGGTTCACTCATGCTGTGTATGAAGCAACTGCCTCGCTCCGGCCTTATGTCTATCAGCTCTGCAAACTGGTAGAAATCCAAGTCCATAATTAACTCGTTCTGGTTCTTGTGAACGAACTCGTACGTCACCATCTTGTCCATGAATTCTCTCTCCCACGCATAGTAGTCACTGTCGTCAAAAGTTCCAGACCTCTTGCGCTTAAAATACACGAGTATGTCTTCATCCTTCAAAGGATCTGGTAGATCAAGACGTTCGTCATCGATGAGCCTGCTCAATAAACACGCTGTCTTAGGAGAAATAACCATTTTTCTTCCGTTCCTCTTGGCAACGTTGTAGAAGCTTCTGAACCTATCCATGTCTCGGCTGTAATGCGATATAAACACGATTTTGTGTGTTGAGGAAACAAGCTTATTGCTCAAATGCTCTACCTGCGCCTCTGAATAGTTCTTTCTTTTTTCCTTCAAAGTCATTCTCGTGCCCTCGCAGACAAGAGCCGTGGCCCCCGATTCTTTCGCCCTGTGCACGAAATCGTCAGTCAAATCCCTCCGTGGACCATGCATCCTCAAGTCGCCCGTGTAAGCAATGGTTCCTTCAGAAGTGTGTATCAAGAAGCCGTAAGCCGCTGGAATCGAATGGTCCACGTGCACCGGTTCCACTTCAACGTCACCCACTCTGATCTTCTTTCCAGTGCGGAAAGTCCTGTAATCGTGGTTTCCATAATCGCAGAAGCTGCTCGTCTCTTCCATCGACTCAAGAAACAGCTTGGCCCCAACACCAAGGTACACTGGAATTAGAGGGTCTGTGAAGCAGATGTGAGTCACATGGTCAAAGTGAGCGTGCGACAGAAAAATAGCGTCGAACTCCGGCTCCGAGTACGGAACATCGGTGAAAGCCAGCTTCTCCTTGGCATAGAGCCCCCGAATCTTCGGCAGCAAACCAAACTCGAAATGGTCTCCCAAACCGTTTATCGCACGTGGCGAAAGCCAGCCCGTAAAGTATCCTGCGCCAAAACTGAAGGACTGGCCAAAATCAAACAACAATTTCGTTTTTCTATCGTGCACAAGAATCTTGTTGCCGCCGATCTCGTCGACCCCACCGTAAAAAGTAAGCCCGACCATCCGACTCACACAAAAACAAAATGCAGACGCCCCTTTTCTAGTTTAGCTTGCTCGCGCTCACTCAGTTCAGTCAATGCGATCTGTTGCGCGCGCGGAAGCACTAACTACAGTCCCTGACTCATACATTGAAAATTACATTTGACATTACAAATAAACAGGCCGAGTCCACTCTGAACAGCAGTCCAGCCTGATTTTCAACATGGTTTGTAACAATACACATTACATCTGACCTTACAAGTGAAAAAAGGAAGCGACTTTGAAAGGATATGATGTAAAGGTGTTTCAGCATGCCTGGATTAACAGCACGCACCAATGGTAGATGCTAAATCAGTGTCATGCCAATTGGTTCTTTATCAAATCCTTGAGTGTTGGAAGTCCTAATCTGGCTCCAATTATTGTTGTACATCTGGATGCCGCAAAATTCCCTATCCTTCCACACTCCTCAAGACTCTTATGTTTAATCAAGCCGTAAAGAAACCCTGCACAAAAAGCGTCCCCGGCACCGGTCGTGTCAACCACACTCACCTTGAACGCTTCCACCTGGCTGCTTTGGTTCCCATCAGTCACATAGCACCCTCTGCTGCCCAACTTGACCGCAACAACCTTCACACCCCTCTCGAGCATGGCTTCAGCGCCCTTTCTATACTCGGCTATGCCTGTCAGCAATTCAAGTTCACCCGCGTTCGGCATGAAAACGAAAGTCCTCTCAACAATCGATCCCAGTGCAGCAAGTCCTTTCCTCGCGTACAATGCACCAGGATCAAAACTTACCCTGACGTCTTCAGGAATCGCTTCAAGAATCTTCTTTTGTGTCTGAAAAGATTCTTCTCCCACAAAAGAGGTTAAGTGAAGAAACATGGTTTGAGACGCATATCCTTTGATTTTTTCATTGAAGTCTACTTGACTGTTTACGCCCGGGTCAATGTACAGCGCACGCTCGCCGTTTTCGTCCACGAAGCCCATGACTGTGCCGCTTCTGCCCTTCTTTGCGACCGCTACGCCTTTTGCGTCAACGCCTTCTCTCTGGAATTCTTCGAGCAGCATCTTTCCCTCCCTGTCAATGGCAACTTTTCCGATGAAACCTACTTTGCAGCCGAGCCTTGCCAAGCCTGCAGCAGTGTTTGCCGCTGATCCACCGCAGGTCTCAGCAGAATCGGTTATGAAGCTCTCCTCTTCCTTCGCGGCTATCTTGTTTACCTTGAAAAGTTTGTCCACGTTAAGCGCGCCGAATCCCACAACGTCAAATCTGCTCATTTGAACAGCTCACGCAAGTAAATCTTGTACTCGCCCAATTTTCCTCCGTAGTTTCCAGCCGAGACCCTCACAACGCCGTCAACAGCCAGACTGGCTTCAATCCCAGCTTTCATCGCCTCTTTCACTGCCTGCATCAAAACGCCGTTAATCACTATTTCAGGAATGTACTTGACCACCTCAGGCACCATCGAATCTCTCCCCAACTTCTCCCTCAGCGACGGACAATAAGGATGATTCGTTGTCGGCCCAATCAACGGAAACTTCGTCTCGGTCTTTGAACCGGCTGAACAAACGTTAAACGGTGTTATCACTCCTTCAACCCTGCCAATGGCTTCTAACGCAGCCTTCCCCGCTTCCATGACCGCCTCCTTCGTTCCACACATTATCCAGAAGTTACCGCCGGAAACTCCCCGTGCATACCCGATATGCCGCTCTATAAGAAAGTCAGGCACCATAAGCGGAACAACAATCATGCGACGGCCGTAAAGCCGTTCCTCCCATTCATGGCCATCGCCGCAGTGCCCCACTCTTTCCATCATGTCCATTTTCCCTTCAGGCTTTACACGCATAGCCTCAAAAACTGCAGTGAAGGGCTTCACAAGAATGTCCTGCCGAATCCGGTAAGAAAGCTCCCTCTCAAACCGGTCAACCACGCTCTCCAAAGGCTTCCCCTTCTCCAGACCTTTCCAAAGCTGCAGAACAGCTCCTTTCCGCTTGTCCGGAGTTTCCTTACCGCTCAACCATCTTTCAATTCCACCCTCGAGCCTACCTATTACTCCCGAAGGCGTAGCAGTAGCGTCTTCCGCCGCCTTCCTCAATGTTTCCTCATCATCCGCAGTGACAATGACTCGCACGTACAGCCCGTCAAACGCCTCAGCAAATGTGTCCTCAACCAAATCCTTCTTACCCATCCTAGCCCAACCTGCCTGCGGCCTCTCCCCTGACTTTGTTTCTAAACTTGCTGCTTTCTTCTGCTAGGGTTTCCATATTCTGGTCCGTAATTATTTTAGCTTTAGGCAACCTGTCCGGATACAACTTGAAAAGCCGATTAAGCAAAGCTTGACTAGCCAAACTCTTTTCCAGAGCTTTTCTGTTCCAGCTTTTCACCAGGTTTAGGGCTTCTGATTTTCCAAGCCTGAGAAATGCGTCTGCAATGACAGCGGTTACTATGCTGTTTTCAGACAGAACTGCAACCTCTGCGTTTCTTACAGCGTATCGGTTGCCGTTGAAAGACACGGTTAAGCCGCCCTTCCTCTCTACAAGCTTGAAGGCCTCGTCATCCGTTATGCTGTCACCCACGTACATGACATCTGCCACCGCAACGCCTAGCCCGTGAACTATGTCCTTTATCGCCTCAGCCTTTTCGCCGCCGCCCACCGGGTGGACTTCACAGTAAATTCTGCCGATCTCCATCTCAGCGATTTTCTTCCAGAAAATCTCATCGAGCCATCTCACTGTTTTCTGATGTTCTCTCGGCAGATCGTCCAGTGACTCGGCATCCGATGGGATCTCAAACATTGGCATCCTCGCGATTTCCTTTGCAATCTGCTTCAATTTCTCTTTCTCTTCTTCTCGAATGCCGTAATTGTCCATGCAGACTCTCGTACAGTACGCATTCTCGAAAGGAAACTCCAATACCTCGCACAAGGCTCTCAAATAGTGCTCGTAACTCACACTGACAATAAACGCAGGAGCCAGGTCTCGAACGTGTTGGAGCGTGTCCTTTATGCCCGGAATGCACACCAGGTTTTCAGCCGAGAATTCTCGCATTTTCCCGTCTGTAACGCCGTAAGCCTTGAGAAAGGGCAGAATAAGCTTGAGCGTGTCGCCAGCTTCATAGCCCGGTTTTCTCATAACCTCTGCGAGCACATCATCATACCTGCTCACAATCGTGAACAGTCTATCCCCATCAGGAACGAAGCGTGACGTTAACTCGAAGGCGTTGTCATTCTTTGAAATCGGGCCCTCACAGTCTGAAACGAAGACTCTCTTCACCGTTTGCGCCTCAACTCCTCCATATGCTTCACGCTTTTTTCAATGTACCTCTTAGAAGCGATGTCGGTTCTGCTCCACAGTGCTCCGCCCTTGACAGCGTCTATGCCTTCGAGAGAAACCTTTCTCGCCGTCTCCAAATCGTCACCGACGCCCACAACGCACACGGCTCGCGACTTCAGAGCATAGGTTTCGCCGTCCCGCTGCTCCATCGCCCCTGGATAAACACGAACATTGTCACCGTACTTCCCGCTCAGCTCGTATGCTCCTGACAAGTCAACAGGCTTGCCGACTTCGCCTTTTTTCACAAGATTGGGGAAAGCTTCTGCGTATCCGCCGTAGCTGGGCGGAACCTTATAGGTCACAACAGTCGCGGACTTTTCCAACTCAATACGGGTCAAATTCCCCTCCAAAATCTTAAAACACACATCAACAAAATCGTCCTTCAAGACTGGCAAAACGTTTATTATTTCTGGATCTCCAGGCCGGCTGTTGTTTTCAAGAATCTTCAACCCCTTACCAGTGTGCATGAAAGCCACGTACAACGGCACACCCCTCAAGGCTGAAGCATCCTTTGCCATCGACTTCAACCTTCCAAAAATCTTCTCCACGACCTCCAGCTCTCTCTGCCGATCCGCCTTGGACAGGAAGGGCAACACGTCGCCCTTGTCCTTGTAGGATCCCATTCCACCCGTGTTCGGCCCCAAATCATCGTCGAACGCGCGTTTGTGGTCTCTCGTGTCGGGAAGGGGCACGAGCCGTTTGCCGTCGCAGAAAGCCTGAAAACTCGATTCTTCCCCCTCAACCTTTTCTTCAATGATAACGGTGCCATGCTGATAGTTGGAGAGGAAGTGATCAAACAGTTCTTCCCGCGTGGTGAAGTGATCTCCCCAGACACCCACTCCTTTTCCAGCTGTAGGCTTGTCGGGCTTCACGACCGCTTGGTTTTGCAGTTCGTCAACCCAACTTTCGACAGCCCTCTTCACTTCCGTCGTGCCCTTGTAATCCTTCGGATCAAAAACCTTGAAGCGCGGATTAACTTCCGGCACGATTTCCTGAAACAAAAGCCTCTGCTGCACCTTGCTTTCCTCTATGGCGTACTCCTTCGTCGGACAGATCAGGGGTATGCCCATCTGCTTTTCCACAAGGTCGCGCACGCCCTCGATGATAGGTTTCTCCGGGCCGATTATGCCGAAGTCGATGTTGTCCTTATTGGCTTGAGCGAATTTGCAGATTTCGCAGATGTTCAAGTCTGGTATGACAACGTGCTTGGCAGCTCTCTGAACGTTGAACGGGTTCCGCTGCTTGTCAGCAATGTAAAGCTCCACCTTGTAATTCCGGCTTCTGGCAAAAGCGTCAACCATCGCCGCTTCTCTTGAACCGTAGGAAACAACGAGCACGCCCACGTTCTCCATAAGCTAACCCTCTTAGGTCACGGAATGACTTTGAAACGCCTGATTTGGTTTGCCGCTATGTCGTTTGGGCGGCTTCTTCTATCTCGTACAGCCTTCCCGTTTCCTCGTAGCCTTCCAAGAACCGTTTCTTCATCACATCAGCTATCTTCTGAGCCAGTGGCGTAGGATACTTGCCCGTTAAACACGCCATGCACAGCTCATCCTGCTTGAAACCCGTCGCCTTCACAAGCCCTTCCAGAGACTGGTAGCAAACTGCGTCCGCATCGATTATCTTTGCAATCTCCTCCGTACTGTGCCGTGAACCTATCAGCTGGCCGTATGTTGCCATGTCGATTCCATAAAGACACGGCCCGACTATGCGTGGAAAAGTCACGAATACGTACACTTTCTTGGCGCCCATTCTCCGCATCTTCTCCACAATGACTCTTGTCGTGTCGCTCCTGACGATGCTGTCCTCCGTGACTATGATCCTTTTTCCTTTAACCTTCGACGCCAAAATGTTGATTTTCCTGTCTATCGTCGAAGTGCGATCCTTGCTCAGCAACAGAAAAGCCCTTTCAGTCACATACCGGTGCCTCCGCGAAGCCCTCTCCCACCTTATCCCAGAAGCCTCGTGAACGCCCAAAGCCGAGTCATCACCCGTCTCAGGCACAGAAAGAATCATATCCGCATCCTTGACCACGCTGGGATTCTCTTTAACAAGGTTCCTGCCAAATTCCTCCCGAACCTCATAAACATACTTATCATCGAACCGCGAATCCGGCCTCGCAAAATACGCAAATTCAAAAGCGCAAAACGCTTTTCGATAATCTTTCACAAGCCTTTGCCTTTCAAAACCATCCTTCGAAACCGTCACAAGCTCTCCAGGTTCCAGTTCAAAGTCCCTTTCAAAACCGTTTATGTCCAAACTCGCGGTTTCTGAAGAAAACACATAGGTATTCCCGTCTGGACTGTGACCGGCGCACAGCGGCCTTATGCCGTGCGGATCTTTGAAAGCGAAGAAATCGCCTTTCTCTGTTATGCCAGCCACGGAAAAGGCTCCCTCAATCTCCTGCATGCACGCCCTGACCGCAGACGCCAAATCCTTGCGTTTCACAAGCTCGATCAAAAGCTTGTAACAGATCAAATCCGAATCGCATTCGTAGGAAAAACCCCTGAACTCCTTCTCTATTTCCTTCCTAAGCTGAAACGTGTTCACAACATTACCGTTGAACGAAATAGCTACTTTTGAACCGTTTTTCGAAGCCGTAACCGGCTGCGTGCCCTTAATCAACGACGTCTCATCACATTTTCCAGAAGTCGTGTACCTCACGTTTCCAATACCGATGCTCCCGGGCAACCGCCCGAACCATTCCTGAATCGCGCTCGTCTTGATCTTCGGCACAAGATCCAAGCTTCTGTGAACATGAAACTTCCCATCCTGATACGTGAGAAATCCGTGCGACTGGTGACCTCTGTGGTTCTGTGCCCTCAGACCCCAGTAAATGTGCGAGAACACTGGTCGGTTCTCTAGATTCTTTGCCGCGAACACTCCACACGCTATCTTAAGCTCGTCTTGCATGCTGCGCAGTAAACAGAAGGGGGATTAATCAGTTTTTAGGACATTTTTAGCTAAAAACCATGTTGATCTTTACAAGAACAGTGCTATACGTATCGCTGAAGGTCAACGTGCTGTCCGCGTTCATAAACTCGGTGTCAGATGCCCGCTTGAAAAGATGGTTTTCACGCGTTCATTGCTCTCGGTCTGCCTGACCGCAAAGCTGTTCTTATGGTGTGAGTCTGAACTTGTCTCTTGGGTAAAGTGTAGCTTCTCTTATGTTCTTCTTGCCTGTCAACACCATAGTTAATCTTTCCAGACCTATGGCCCAACCTGCGTGCGGCGGCATTCCATAGTCAAACGCTTGCAGATGATGCTTGAACGATTCGGGATTCAAGCCTTTCTCTCTCAGCCGTTTTGTCAGAAGTTCTTTGGAGGCTATTCTTGTTCCGCCTGAAACCAGTTCTATCCACCTCCACATCAGGTCGAAGCCTTCAGATATTTCGGGCTTGTCGTCGCGTGGTTTTATGTAGAAGGCTTTCGCTTCTGTTGGCCAGTCAACTATGAAGTAAAAGTTTGGGTGGAGTTTGCCTACGGTCCTGAAAGCGGGTGTAGGTATGTCTTCGCCCCATTTGATGTCTATTCCTTCGCGTTTCAGTTCTTCCAGAATCTCTGAGTAGGTGATCCGCCTAAAGGGAACTTCGGGCACCTTCAAGTTGTACTTGAGCGTCGCCAACTCCTTTTGGCATTTTTCAACGACACTCCTGCAAGTGTGCTGCATCAGCTGCTCAAGTATCTTCATCACGTCTTCAGCATCCGCAAAAGCCTCCTCAATGTCTATCGACACAAATTCGCTCAAGTGGCGGCGTGTGTGTGACATTTCAGCCCTGAAAAACGGGCCGATCTCAAACACTTTTTCAAGGCTCATCACAAGCTCTTCTTTGTACAATTGTGGGCTTTGGGCGAGGAATGCTTTTCTGCCGAAGAAGTCTACGGAAAAAAGTGCTGCACCGCCCTCGGTGGCAGAGGCGATTATGCGAGGCGTGTGCACTTCTAGAAAGCCTCTTTCGAAGAGAAAGCTTCGAATAGCTTCCGTTGCTACATGTTGAATCTTGAAGATTGCGATGTTTTTTTCTTGGCAAAGGTCCAGCGCCCGCGCGTCCAAACAGACTTCCAAGTTTGCAGGGGTTCTTCCGCATACGTCTATCGGCAACTGTTCAGCAGAGTTGAAAATTCTAATTTCGTTCGGTAGCACTTCGACGCCTCTCGGGGTCATCTCGGTCTTTTTCACCGTTCCCTTTACGCCTATGCTGAACCGCTTCTGCAAAGCGTTCGCCTTCGACAAGACTTCGGAGCTTGCTTTTTTACGCAAGACCGTGATTTGAATCGTGCCCTCTCTGTCTTGCAATATTATGAATCGGATTGCCCCCAGGTCTCTGATTTCTTGAACCCATCCGAAAAGTGTGACCTCTTCGCCGTCCATGCCAGGTTTAACGTCGACAGAATAGTGTGTTCTACGCCAGTCATCGATTGAGTCCATTTCCATCGGAGTCGTCACCGTCTAGCCTAATCTGCATACTCCACTCGCAACGTTATGTTGCGAACTTTACTGGCAATCTCCTTTAAAGCGTTTACATCAAGGGAAGAATGCGCCCCACGCTTCCTTCCCAGTATGACCCTAGTCTCTGTAGTTCCGTCAGGCAGCCATATCGTATTTATCGTCATGATGCTCAATGGAGCAAACAGGTCTTCTAGGAACTTTCTATTGTCAACCCCGTTCTCCAAAATACGAATACTCTTGCCCGTTTCTTCACTCAAAGTCTTAACGATTTTTCCTCCGTATCCCAGAAGACGAGGAACATCCCCCGGACCGACTACTATCGCTAACGTTCTGCTCGTTTCAATGGTTTTATGAAAATAGACGTTCTGAAGCGAGGGGAACTTTTCTTCTAGAGACAGGAGCAAACGGGCCACTCTCAAGTCTGTTTCACTCACTTCTCCAGACTTTAGTTTAGCTAAACACTTTTGGCACAGTATACCGCTCTTTAGGCAGAAACTGCAAAGACTCATCTTCAACTATGGGATGGCCCTCCACAAACAAAGGAGGGGGCGGCGGAGCATTGCTTTCTGTACTAACAGTGTTCTATCGTTCAAGCGAAATCTCGATTGTGCTGACGTTTGAAGGCGAGCCACCCTCTTCTCTGGGTGCCATCTGCTGTGTTCCAATGCTAATTCTTTTGATCTTCACGTCTGGCAAGAATCGGCGTCTGACAACCTCGACGATGTCAACCGCTCGACTTATGGATCTCCCTCGCGCCTTAACATTTACTTCTTTTGCTCCGCCGTGAAAGAGGGTTATGCATGCCAGTACATAGTTCATTACTGGCTTGTTTCCGATTAACACTGCGTTGCTTTCTGACATTCTTTACCGCCTCGCTCCTAGTTTCCCTTTTTTTTGTAGGCTTCTTAACCTTCTTTGTCGGCAAATAAATACATTACGGTTTAAATCTTCAGTTGACAAAAGCCTGATTTTGAAAAGAATCTGTTTTGTTTCAGTTTCTTGCTAAACATTTAAATAAACGGTACCATTGTAAACACCAATCTTCACAAAATACAATGATCGGGGAGACAGTTTGGAGGCTCTTACAAGACGTTCGAGGCAACTCTTGCGGTTGCTCTGCGACAAGGGCAAGTCGACGAACACGCACACTTTACACTTGAAGCAGGATGAATTGGCGAGACAGTTGGGCATAAGCAGACAAGCTTTAAACGTTCACTTGCGAAAGCTCAGAGACCTGAACTACATAAGGACTGGAAGAGGCTTCATAGACGTGACTGAAGAGGGGCTAAGCGCGCTCGGGATTTCCGCGACTCCTGCCTTCATATTCATCAAGGTTTCGCCTCTCAAGAGAAGCTATGTCTATGACAAGATCAAGGAGCTTGCTGTTCAAAAGGCCTTCAGAATCGCGGGCGATGTGGATGCTCTGGTGATGACGGAAAGGGAAAATCTTGACGAAATTTTAAAGAGGCTATCCTCTATCGACGGTATACAGGACACCAAGTCGTACATTGCGATAGAAACGATAAGATAAGGAGAGTGTCTGATTGAAACTGTTTGAGTATGAAGCGAAAAATATACTTACGAAATACGGCGTTCCAGTGCCTCAAGGCGGACTGGCGTCAGATCCTCATCAATCACGTGAAGTTGCGGCAAGGCTGAAAATGCCGGTTGCAGTTAAAGCACAGGTTTTGGTCGCGGGAAGAGGCAAGGCAGGCGGCATTCTGTTCGCCAGCTCTGTTGAAGAGACTGAGAGAACCGCGGAAAAACTGTTGAACATGCAGATAAAGGGTATACCCGTCAAAAACGTGTGGGTCGAAGAGAAAATTCAGGTGAAAAGAGAACTGTACTTCGGCCTAACCATTGACAGGTTCAGACAGCAATACGTCGCCATTGCTTCAGGCGTCGGGGGAATGGATATAGAGGAAGTAGCCTCCAAAACCCCTGAGAGAGTGATAGCAACTCCGATAAACCCTGACTTCGGTTTTCATCCTTTTCAGGCGCGGCAGATTGCGAAAAGAATGGGGTATTCTGGCACCCAAATCTCAGAACTCGGGAGAATTATCGAAAAGCTCTACCTGGTCGGCATGGACTACGATACAGAACTGATCGAGATGAACCCGCTGGTGGAAACCTCTGACGGAAAATTCTTGGCGGCAGACGCGCGCATGATAATCGACGACAATGCCCTGTTCCGTCATCAGGAATACAGGAAGAAGCTTCTTGAAGGAGAGAGTGAACTCAGTCCGCAGGAGGTTGAAGCCGTCAAGAACGATTTAGCATACGTGAAGCTCGAAGGAAACATCGGCGTCATAGGCAACGGAGCAGGCTTGGTGATGGCGACATTGGACACTATTCAGTACTACGGCGGAAAACCAGCGAACTTTCTGGACGTTGGAGGAGGGGCGCCCTCAGAAAAAACGGCGCTTGCCCTCAAGATAGTGCTTTCAGACGCGAAGGTCAGAGTGCTTTTCATAAACATTTTGGGGGGAATCACCCGTTGCGACGAGGTTGCAAAAGGAATCTTGGAGGCTAAGGAGAAGGTCGGAGTAACGAAACCATTGGTAATCCGGCTGATGGGCACAAACGAGGAGGAGGGAAAACGGATACTGACGGAGGCTGGCATTGACGTGTTGGAAAGCATGGAAGAGGCCGCTCAGCGAACTGTTGAAATCTCCAAGACGGGGGGCGCATAAGCTTGGGAATAATAATTGGCAAAGACACGCGTGCAATCGTTTGGGGAATAACTGGGACTCAGGGAAGTTTCCATACCAGGCTGATGCTAGAATACGGGACAAAAATAGTTGCGGGCGTGACGCCGGGAAAAGGAGGAACTCGGGTTGAAGACGTGGCAGTCTACGACGCGGGTGAGGAGGCACAAGAGAAGCATCATGCTGACGCTTCAATAATCTTTGTGCCCGCTCCATTCGCTGCAGATGCAGCTCTGGAGGCCCTGGAAAACGGGATAAAAACCCTTGTGATAATAACTGAACACATTCCCATCAAAGACGCGATCAACGTGATGGCCTATGCCAAACAGGCTAACGCAACGGTAATCGGACCTAACACTCCTGGCATAATATCGCCTGAGGCGTGTAAACTGGGCATTATGCCCTCGCACATCTTCAAGTCAGGCAGCGTGGGCATGGTTTCGCGCAGCGGAACGCTCACGTACGAAATAGCCGCGGGATTGACTCGAAAGCGGTTGGGGCAGTCTACATGTCTCGGTTTGGGAGGAGACCCAATAACGGGACTGAATTTCATAGACGCCCTGAAGATGTTTGAAACTGATTCTCAGACGAAAGCTGTTGTCCTAATAGGAGAGATTGGAGGCAACCTTGAAGAGTTGGCGGCAAAATACATTTCAGAGGAAGCGTATCCAAAACCCGTTGTGGCCTTCATAGCTGGACGTTCGGCTCCGCCTGGAAAACGCATGGGGCATGCGGGTGCAATCGTGATGGGCAAAGCAGGGACAGCTGAAAACAAGATTGACGCCTTAAGAAATGCTGGGGTGAAAGTGGCTGAAAAACCTAGCGATGTGGCAGAGCTTTTGGCCAAGCTGATTACAGCTTGAAAGCGCCATGTGTTGCGGAGAGAGCTGGCAAAAAGTATATTTGACACTGGAGTGTTTCACTCTTAGCTACATAAGAGAGAATGGACAAATGCCGATACTTGATCCTCTGAAGAAGACTCTTGCTCAAGAACACCGGCTTCACATGAAGATATGCCGAAAGTGCGGTGCAAGAAACGCTGCGACTGCGGTGAAATGCAGGAAATGTCACAGCAAGAACTTACGATGGAAGAAACGCGAAATCGTGAAGTAGCTTCCAGTTTCTTTTTTCCTCAAAGGATTTTTGAAAGGTTTTCGATGTTGAAAGTTGTGTTTGCGCAGCCATTTTTTATTAACGGAACAGTTTGGCCGCTTATGTTCATAGCTTTCAGTGTTTCCCCTCCGGTTCTTACCTCTTCACCACAGGCTACTCCGATGATGCCTTCATAGTGTTTCGCGTTCAAAATCTTTGGAATGCAAGAGCCGCCGGGCAAAATGTAAACGTCATAGCCTTTTTCCTTGGCTAACAGTTCAGCTTTTCCAACTTGACAATCCGGAGAACAGTGAGCGCAGACGTAAGATGGAAGAGACGGGTCGAAGGTTGCTTTGCATCGGCTGTCCATGAATTTTCTGGAGCAGTGAGGCAGAAGCAACGCTCTTCTCTTCGTTTGAATGAATCTTTCCCGTTCCACGAGGTTTCTGGCCTGCACATCTATGAGGTCTTCAAGGAGGGTTACGGCGTCAGACAAGTTGAGGCCTGTTGCCTCTTGAATCTTGAACTTCCTTATCATTTCTTGAACGGTTTTGCCGACCTTTCTATGCATGTCCCTTTGGTAAGCAGCCGTGGCAACTTCAGTGAAGAAGAAACGCGATATCCTCGAAAGGTCGAACGTAAACCTGTATGGCATACGCTCCTAATGGAAGAACAAACCTTTAAGATTACCTATTATTATAGTAGGGTTAAATCCAGAATATTTACGAGAAGGAGATGCTTCAATTGGCAAAAACGTCTGAAAAAGGAAAAGAGAAAAGCAAAGCGAGCGCGGTAACAGCAACAAATTTGACAACACTCGAACAAGTTTGCGGAAGCGACAAGGAGACATATCAAACCCTGTCCTACATGTTCCTTGATCCTAGGAAAATCGATGTTTCCACGAAACAGGCTGTTGACAATGCCAAAAAAGCTGAGAAGGAAAAAGACATTACAAGTGCCAGAATGTGGTATGAAGTTGCTGGCGGACTAGCAATTTACGAGGGCGACACGAAAAAAGTAGTGGAGTACTACGGTGGGGCAGAAAGGGTTACTGGTGAAAAATATCTAATCGTGAACAATCCGGATAAAGCCGTGGCCAAGGCGCAGGAATACTATAAGCAATATTTGCACTCCTAATGCGTGGCGAGGCGAAAAACCAAAACAGTTGCAAGCAAGGCTGTCAGACAGCGTCTCTATTGCTTTTCTTCTTCTTTATACCCCAAAAGGGCCCTCAGAGATTTTGCTTCGCTTCGCAGCATGCTCACCTCGTTCTCAAGAGCGTCGACTCTTGATTCTGCAACTTTTCTCAAATTCTCAATTTCAACCATTAGACTTCCACGTTCAGTTTCTAGGGTGTTTATTTTTTCGCGAAGATTCATCAGCGTCTGCATAAGCTCCCCTTTTATGCCTTTAATTCTTCCAACCATGTTCTTAATGTTTGCTGTCTCTCCGAGTCCAGTTTCAGTCTCCACAGCAGATCTAAACCTGGCCTTGCAGTTCGGACATTCATATATGCCAACATGCCGGGGTTGCTCACCCTCTTTCAAAGGTTCTCTTGAAGGAATAGCCCAAGTCTTGACTGGCGTCTTGACATTATTCCCGCACTTTGGGCAATTAACCAAATTGCTCTCCTCCTCCCCCCGGTAAACATCACACGTTTGGTCTAAAATGCGTTTTGCAATGAAAACCAAATCGAATCTGCAAGGCCAAGCTGTTGCCCGCAAACTGAAAGCTATGCCTGGCTCTTAACGAAAGGGTTCCGAGCCTTGGGCTGGAATGACGACGTTTAGCACTAAGAAAAAGGGAAGAGGGTTTAGAGCGTCATTTGAAATGTCAATCGTTCAACAAGCTCTTTGTAACGGTTTCGGATGGTGACCTCAGTCACTTGAGCTATCTCGGCTATCTCTCTTTGTGTTTTTCTTTCTCCGGTCAGAACTGAGGCGATATAACTTGCTGCGGCTGCGATGCCGGTTGGGCCTCGACCTGAAGTCAGCTTCAGTATTTTTGCGGCTGCCAAGATTTTGTGGGCGATTTCTTCAACTTTTCCCTGCATTGTCAGCTGGTTTGAGAACTTAGTTATGTACTGGCTTGGTTTGAGTGGTGGAATAACATAGTTGAGCTCCTTGATTAGGAAGCGGTAACTGCGGCCTACTTCCTTCTTGTTAACGCTTGACGCTTGCGCTATCTCTTCCAGTGTTCTTGCCAGCCCGCATTGTCTGCAAGCCAGATAGATGGCTGCTGCCGTTACGCCTTGAATCGATCTTCCTCGTATCAGTCGTTCTTTGACGGCTTTTCGGTAAATCACTGACGCTGTTTCAAGAATGCTTTTTGGAAGGTTCAGGTTGTTAGCGATTTTTGTAATTTCGGACAATGCAAAGGCGAGGTTCCGTTCTGTTGCGTCTGAGACTCTTATTCGACGCTGCCATTTTCGGAGACGATATACCTGCGCCTTTTGTCCGGGTGACAGGCTCTTGCCGTAAATGTCTCTGTCATGCCAGTCAATCATCGTCGATAAGCCTTTATCATGAATTGTGTACGTTAACGGCGCGCCAACCCTTGTCCTCTTGGTCCTCTGTTCATCGTCGAAAGCTCTCCATTCCGGTCCTCTGTCGGTTATCTTGGCGGCCAGCACGAAACCACAGTTCATGCAGACGAGTTCGGCACATTCGTAATCACGCATAATTCTAGTACTGCCGCACTCTGGACAGCTTTGCACCTTCACGTGTTCAGGGCTTTGGGTTGGGGTTGCAGAAGCTGAATCTGTGCGTACTTCTTCACTATCGTCCATACCTGTTTTTCTCCTTTCTCCTCTTTGAGGGGAGTATGTACACCGTCCTGTTAGCGAGTCTCTCAGGGTCCCGAATCGTGGGAGCTATCGTTGCGTAAGGCGAAGACACTGGACCAAGTATGTCAAAAACCTTTCCAACAGGCTTCAGATTCTCATCCACGACTGTTTCACCGATTCTGGGTACGTTTTCAATCTTTGCTATTACGTTACGGGATGGGGTTACATGGAGGATTAGGCCTAGTCTCTGCAAACTTTTGAGATCCCCTCATGAAAAGCAAAGTGGTTCAACCACGCAGCCTATTTAAACCTTTCTACGTTCAGACGTTCACTATGCAGGGTTCAGACCTCCAGAATAGCTCGGGTTGGGTCTTGAGCCTGATTCTCATTGATTTGACGCTTGAAGCTTGGGAACTTTCCAAGGTAAATCAACAGAGCAAATGAACAGGTAAGATGGGACAAAAGTGCTACCGCGGCAACTGGATCTGTTGGTGACAATTCACAGCGACAAACAGCGCATACGTGTCTCTAGATTCGGTGTTTGAGTGTGATGAGGCTGAACAGGGTTCTTATTTCGTGTGGTGTGTGTGCGTGCAACGGATGTAGGCCCGTCTATTTGGAGCCAAATATGACTTGTCTGTCTTGGGTGTGCGGTGACGCGGGTGTTTGTTCCTTACTCCTTGTTTGAGGGGGTAAATTTTGGCCGCTTTGAGGGATGGCATATCGTGGGAGCTTAGGCAGAGCCTGCAGGAAGTGGGGTTTTCCCAAACCCAATCCCCCCTGAGAAAATGAATACCATTTTTGACCATTTTAGGAACACGCATGCGCGCTGAAGAAATGGTTGTTGTTGCAAACTGCGAGTTGATGAGAACGTCCTCAACGTTATTTCTATTGTCTCTTCTGAAAAACTCGGGAAAAATGATTGCCATAGCATTGTTACACTGAATCGTTACTTTTCGATAGACTCAACCCTGCTTTCTCACTTGGCGCGCACATTGCGCCATTTCCACGGAAGCAACGCATTCAAACGCTCATTTTTTTCTTCTTTTGAGCAGTACGATGCCTGATGTCGCGATGATTGATGTTGTTAAGATAACGACGATTGCGATGCTTATGTAGAGGGGTGATAGTTGCTGGAACACTTTTCCAATGTCTGGATACTTTGTTGGATCTGCGTATTGTAGCGGTAAGGTAGCTAGGACGGCGGCGGCTAAGCCTCGGGTCAGCAGGATGCTCATTGTTGTTCGTTCTGGGGCTAGTTCACTGCGAACCGTGGCGAGACGGACGGCTCCGAATCTTACGAGTAGCATGGTGGCAGAAAGTAATATGCCTATAATGATTATCGTGGTGTTCGCCATCGTTGCTATCACTCCTAGGTAGACGAAGAAGAATGTTCTCAGGAGAAAGGCCATTTCAGACTCAAACCTTTTCATTCCTGCGTCAACTGCTTGGGTTGCGGGCTTTCTGATCTTGAGTATTCCATAGATTTCCTTTTCGTTTCCCAGAATGATTCCGAAAAGCAGGGCGGACAGCGCGCCGCTTCCACCCAAGAATTCTGAGAGAGCATACGCTAAGAGTACGACCCCTAACGTCAGCATATAGGAGTAGCCTGCTTTTGCTACGCGTTTCAGTACGCTCAGCCATCCTATGCCAATGATTGCGCCGAGCACGGCGCCTATCGAGAGTCTACTGGCAACTGACTTGGCTACAGTTGGAAGGTCAACGTTCGCTCTCAGCACTATCGTTTCTATGAGCACTAGGGAAATGACAATACACAAAATATCGCTCATCACGGATTCTATGCCGAGAATTGATGAGCCTTTTTTGCTCATCTCGGTCTTGGAGATCAGGGAAACCACGATGGTGCTGCTGCTGCCTCCGAGAATCGTCCCGAACAGGATGGAATACAAAGGCGAAAAGCTTGGGATCACGGCAAAGGCCATGATTAAGCTGGTCGCTACAACGCTTGCGGTGAATCCTGTTACGGCTAGAATGATGGCCCTTGGGCTTTCTGAAAAAACACGGTAAATGTTCAGGGCCATTCCACCGTCGAAGAGTATGAAAACTAGGGATAGAACGGCAGGTAGGGGGCGAAACTCGTCAGGGACGTCCCATCCACCAAGCGGGTCACTGGTCCCATGAGCAGGCCTAGGATTATGAGGAACAGCATGTCGGGCAGGCCTGTGCGTTTAAACAGGTAGTTGCCCAGGAAGCCTATCACGATTATTCCGCCTGCAAGGATCAGGGCAAAGGATACGGGATCGTACAAGCTAGAACACGATTCCTAGTAGGGTATGAAGACAATTTAAGAGTTTTTAAGAATCCGCCCGACGTTTTGGGCAGCTGGTTCTTACCAGATCTTGTCAACTTTCAAGTGGGCGAGAAAGCCTGCTGTGCCGCAGAAAGCGAAGAAAAGCATATTGGTTAATTCTTCTATGCGCATGGGGTATCCCGCAAAAGCTAGGAAACCTACTATGAGGAGGAATGCTCCGTATACGGCTGCAGAGGCGAAGTTGTGGTATGTTTCTTCCGTCTTCCAGTTTAGTCTTGTTCCAGAAAACAGGAGCCAGATCAGCAAGGGAGCAAATAGTAGGATGGTGTATTTCTTATACCGCGACAGATCTTCGATGCCTGTTTCGGACTCTTTCTTTCTTTGAATGGAGGGGAGATCTGGGAGGAAATTGCTGTAGAAGTAGATGAGGATGCTCCAGAGCATGGGGCCAAACGCGTTTTCTGTGAAGAAAGCCAGTTGTCCGAAAACGTAGACGAAACTCAGGGGGAGGATCAGCCATGCGAACACTTTGAATGATTGGCCGACGTGTTCTGTTGTCTCTTCTTTCATGCGCCATACTGGGAATTTGGATTTGATTCTTCGGTTTATGTTTTTGAAGGAGTAGAGGACAAGCCTGTAGAGGGCATCGTGCAACTCCTTCAAAGCATTGCGGATTGCTCTGGAGATTCCTTTTCCCTTGGATTTTGCCGCAATCGACCACCTAACATCTACTTGGTAGATTACCGCTTTTCTTTAACTCTTTGGAAGAAAGTGCTGCTGCGCGTGCTGGAGCGCTTCACGGTGGTGCATGCTGTTCTTCAGTTTTGTTCGTTTTTTCTGGTATGAATTTCAATGAGATTGAATTCATGCAATGTCTAGTGTCCTTGGAAGTGAATCCTTCACCGGCAAAAACATGGCCTAGATGCGCGCCACATCTTGCACATTGAATTTCTGTCCTAACGCCGTCAGGGTCAGGTATTCTTTTAACTGCTCCCTTCATTTCATCGTCAAAGCTGGGCCACCCACACCCGGCATCGAACTTGCTTTTTGATTGATAGAGAGGTTCGCCGCACCTTCTACAAACGTAGGTTCCAGCAGCGAAGAGGCTCTCATATTCTCCGCTGAATGGCTTCTCTGTTCCCTTGCGGACGATGACCTTCTCTTCCTCTGGGGTCAATTCATTCAGTTTCATGCTTTCACTCCTCTGACAGCGCGCGAGTGTGTCTTACTCGAGTTTCTCTCCGCATTTTGTGCAGAACACAGCGTTGGGTGGGCTTTTTTCTCCGCAGCTTTTGCAAGTGATTGGTTGCCCTCTTCTATACTCTCTATAGTCTTCTCTCACATTTTTGACGGCTTTCTGTATCTCTTTGGCAGCTGTTTGGAACGCCTTTTCCAATTCTACACCCATTTTTGAAAACGCCTCTCTCAGGTCTTCCGTGGGAACGGAAACGCCTGCTTCTACACTATGTTTAGTCCTGAAACCACATTTGGTGCAGAAATTCGCGTCATCAGGAAGCTTTTCACCACAATTGGAACAGAAAACCATGAACATCGCCCATGCCAAACATTTGAAAAGAACAATTTAAGCATTGCTACACCATGATCGCGCGCGCTAAGGGGAAGAAACACCATTGGTGCAGAAAAGTTATAGCTGAACCAGCTTATGTTTGTGCATTTGTGATCAGAATTGCTTGAAGGAAAGAATGTGAACCTTAGAATAATGGAAAGAGAAGACCTATAGCGCGCGCGCTAAAGCGTGGAACAGAAGAACTCTGAATTGGTGATTCTTCATTCTGCCACGATTATGATTTCAATTGAAGGTTCTATCACATGTCACAAGCTTTAAGGGAAAGTTTGGCAGACTATTCATCATGAAAGGTAGATTGTTTCTTGTGCTGTTCCTACTCTTGTCGGTGTCCTGCCTGTCATATGCAAGATTCAGCCAAGCTGAAACAAGAGCATCGAGTAGTAGTCAACCTGTTCACAATCTTAACACACACTTAAACTACATAACAATCCAAGAAGCAATAGATGCCAATGAAACATTGAATGGACAGACAATCCTTGTTGGAGAGGGAACGTACTCTGAGAATGTGGTGGTTAACAAGGCATTATCGCTCGTTGGAGAAAACAGAAACACCACGATTGTCGATGGTGGAAATCTGGACACTGTTGTGAAGATTGCTGTGGACGGAGTAAATCTTTCTGAGCTTACGATTCAGAATAGTGGTTCACAATGGACGCATGATTTCGGAGTAGACTTGACTTCAAGGAAAAATTCCAGAATTGACAACTGCATCATCAGAAATCATGGCTACTCGGTCTACGCTGCGTATGCACAGAACAACACTATAGCTAACAACATCATAACCAATGCCTATTCATATCCGCTCATGATTCAAAGCAGCGCACGAAACAACATTGTCATCAACAACACTATAAGTGGTAGTTCCGAAGGAGTACACATCGAAGATTCCTCGGACAATAACCTCGTGGCATACAACAGCATATCATCCATTGGCTCCGAAGGAATCTACGTTCTCGCATCGAATTCGAACACCATAGTCAACAATGAGATTTCATTAAGCGGACACTATGTCCCAGGCTTGACTTATCCAGGAATCACCATCAGGGACTCTAGCAATAACACGGTAGCCAATAACATCATACTAAACTGTACAGGCGGAGTCATGGCTCACTCCATACACAACGACGCTCGATCCATGTATGATGTTATCGAGAACAACACCATTAGGAACTGTGATTACGCAATAATATTGTGGCATGAAGAAGGCTCAATCGCCACCTACCATCAAGTCATCGGAAACACACTGGAGAATAATGGCTACGGCCTCTACCTCATCGGAGTGAAAAACAACACAGTCACCCACAACAACTTCATCAAAAACTCCAAAGGACAAGTTGTCGCAGAAAACTCTACTAACACTTGGGACGATGGTTATCCTTCAGGCGGAAACTACTGGAGCGATTACAAGGGCGTGGACATGAGCACTGGCATTTACCAGAACGAGACGGGCAGTGACGGAATAGGCGACACACCCTGCACCATAGATACAAATAACACTGATGATTATCCATTGATGGGAACCTTCTACAGCTTCACAATAATCACTTTTCCCCCGCCTAGCAATCAATCCTTGACCATCATCAGCAATTCTAGCGTCACCAGTGTCTCTTACCTTTTGGCACGCCCTCCATTGTGGGGCCTCGGACCTGACCTACCACTCATCATCGTTTCAGTCGCTGGAGGAAGCGGGGCCGACTACTTCTGCAGATTGATACTGCCCAGGACAATCTTCTTGAACAGCTCCACCTACGCGGTTTTTGTGGATTCACAACCCGTAAACGCTAGCGTACTATTGCCAATATCGAACAGCACTCAAGTCTACCTATACATCACATACGCCAATTCTGCGCTCCAAATAGCAGTGACAATCCCGGAGTTTCTCTCATTCCAAATCCTGATCATATTCATGACAGCAACGATACTGGCAGCAATCGTCTACAAAAGAAAACACACTCTAGACTTAAGGCCATAACTCGGCGCACATGGCTCTTGGATGACTGCGTGCCTTTTGATTCGACAGTCGTTGCCTGCAGGGCATGAATCAACTCGGTGGCGCCTTAAAAGAGGGAATTTAGGAACACGCTAGCGCGCCAAAAGTTACCCATCAACAATGCGCGTGCAAGGCTGCAACTCGAGCGCGTGCGTTAATTTTACGAACCTTGGTTTTACGTTTCATCCGTTTCGCCAGCAAAAAAGGGAGAACTAGAGTGACCCCCAGCGCGGTTAGTACTATTGGCAGAAAGCGTCGGGCAAGCATTGTCAAGTCTTGGCTTTCGAATGCGAAGTGCTCGACAGTGCTGGTATTGATGCTTGAAAAATCCCATAACACTTTTCCAGAAGCCAACGTGTTGTTGTTGTAGTAAAAGATGAGTTCGTAGGGGTTTTGCAGAGGATGCTCATAATATTGTGCATCTACGCCGGGATAGGTTGCACCTCCCCACATTAAGTCGTGGTCAAGGTAGGAGTGGTCGCCTTGAAGTGACCAGGCTTTATCCACTAGTGCCCAGCCTGTTTGTCTAAGCATCTTGGGTTCTTTCAAGTCGACATGCCAATGAGAATCGGTTATGGGCTGATTGCTTATAATACCGAACTGAAAGTAGTTGATGTATCGGCTGAACGGAAATGGATCGATGACCACGTTTCCAGCGTAGAACTTCGTTATTATGTTCTGGCAGTTGGGCATGTTGGTCACGTTCACTGCGGTGAGTGTGCCCGTTCTTCCAGAAAAGGAGAGTGAATAGTCCACGAAGCCGTCGCTGTCCCAGCTCTGGAGCAGAGTGATCGGCGTTGATGCGTCGATTCCTGAGATTTGCCAAGTGTAGCTGTAGACGAGAGAGGACATGGGGTTTTGAAGTGGAAGCGTCCCTTCCTCTGTTTGATGAAGCCCCAAATCTACGAAGAGCCTGCCTGAGGCGTCAAGCACGAGCATCATGTAAAAACCATAATCCACGTTTCGAAACACATGATCTTGACCTTGGACGAACATCCCGCCACCGAGCCAACAGCCAGGTGGGAAAAGCTCTGGCTGGGTTGAGGGGAAGCTGACGGCTACCTCGGTGGCATTAACGTTTTCCCGAAGACTCAGGTCATCAGCTATCACTTGAAAACCCGCAGCATAAGGTAGATTGGAATTAAGCGCGGCTACGTGGTGTTCGGAAGTGGGCGTTATTTGGAACGAATTGGAGTCCTTTGCTGGGGAAATAGGCAACGCGCATAAAATGAGAAGCAAGAAGGGCAGAGTGAAGCTGCACAGTTTCAGCAACGTGACCACTGACACGGAGAATTCAGAGTCGCTTTCTATAAGACTTGCGCAAGTCTTAACTTCAACTGGAACTGACTTGTTTCCATGATTCCACGGCGTCTGAGACGCGGCAAACCTATGTCATATAGGATAGTCAACGACGGGTTTCATGGAGACAGGCTTGATTCTGAAAGAAGAATTGTGTACGTGACAGTTGCGGGAATGATGATGGTGGTGGCGACGTTGGGTTCACTAGTTGTCTTCATTCTTTCAGTGGTAGCCCTGCTTGGCGTGTATGGATGGTATCCTTCATTCGTTGCTCAGCAATGGTTTATTTACGATGAGTTTTTCGCAGTTTTTTCCTTCTTTGGAATGGTGTTTGGAGCTTTCGCAACTTCGTTTTTGCTCTCCAAGAAAAGCTGTTGGGGAGTGGTGGCGTCTGGGACAGCTTGCACCGTTTCAGGCGCGGGTGTTTTTGTCGTGTCGTTGATCCAGCCTTTGGCACTTTTATGGCAGGCTATAACCTATTATTTTCTACCACTATTCATGGCTCCATTGATTGGAACTCTCATAATCTATGTGAGAAAAAATGAATAGAACAGAATTTGAACAGGGTTAGTGTGCCTAATCCAAGTGTCCTGCGGCTTCGAATCTATCAAATCGCAGCGTGCCTCTGCGTTTAGCGCGCATGCTTGTTCCTAAATTGGTGTAAAATGGTTTTTATTCTTCTTTTGGGACTTGGGTTGCTCTGCCTTGTCCCTTTATTAGGTGTTGAAGTATGGTGGTGAGACACTTCATTCACACTCACTCCGTGTGCGTGTGCGTTGTATATGGGTAGGTAGGTATGGGTAGGTAGGTGTAGGAGTAGGAGTTGGTAGTGGCAGTGACTGAGTTTGAGTGATTGAGTGATTTGTAGAGTGAGTGACCGTGGCAGTGGTTGGCAGAGAAATTGGTTGGTTGGATAAGACTTTACCCCAAAACCCAAAACCCCAACACATACGCTTAGGTGCTCACACTAGGACCTGTTCTGATGTCATTTTACTTCTTTCTGAGGAGGCTTATAGATTAAATAGTTCTGGAGTGTTTTAGATTCTGGTGTTTTGTTTGGATTCGAGAATTCAGCATTTCGTTGGGGTTAGTAAGCAGGTAATCTCGGATTGTGCATTGGAAAATGGTGCTATCGTTGCGGCGAATTGCTTCAAGGAATACTTCCCAAAAGAAGCCAAGGATTACATGTATGTGTGGCCCAGAGATGCATCTTTTACATGCGTAAGCGCCGATATTCTGCAAATTGAGAACATGCAGGAACGTTTTTTTGATTGGTGCGTTAACCGGGCAGAAGGTTTCGGGGATGGGGGGTGTCTCTGCCAGAACTATTCTGTTAACGGTCCTAAAGCCTCAGCGAATTTTCAACCTGATCAGACTGGTTCTCTCTTGTGGGCAATCTGGCACCATTTTAAAGGAAAACCGAGAAGAGCGTTGAAATACGAGAGGCTTGTCAGGCAGGCGGCTGATGGCTTGTGCAACAGGTGGAAAGAGGACCACTTCGACGATGTCACGAATGATTTGTGGGAGGAGAGGTTCACTTTCCCCGATTTGGAGGACAATTTTACATATTCCCTTGCAGCCTGCGTCAAAGGTCTGAGGTGTGCAAATGAAGTTTTTCCAAACAAGAAATGGGTGGACGTTGCTGAGAGGATGTTTCAGAGGCTGGAAGAACACTGTAGAGGCTTCTTTATCAGAAGCTACGGAAGACTGAGCGATGAAAGAATTGACGGTTCAGCACTTGGGCTTGTCTATCCGTTTGACCTTTTTCGGGCCGATGATCCGCGAATATCGGCCACGGTGGAGCAAATCGAAAAGAAGCTGGTTATCAGCGGTGGAGTGCACAGGTACGAGAGCGATGAATACGACGGGTGGATGCGTGGAGGCCTGCAGCGAAAGAAAGGGGCGGGCGCTTGGCCTATCCTCAACTTTTGGATGAGCATATACTACGCGAAAATTGGTGACAAAGAAAAGGCTCTTCAATATTACAACTGGCCGCTGGAAAGAGTTCAGGAATTCCTGCCTGAACAGATATTTGAGAACAATCTTCAAGTTTCTGTGAAACCGCTATGCTGGAGTCATGCGATGCACATCATCGCTTCGAAAGAGCTCGGTTTCATATAGCGGCTTCGCCCAGGATTGAAGGAAGATCAAATCACCGAAACCGCAAAGCTTAAGCGAATTCTTCACGTTTTGTCCTACTCGGCTTGGTGTTGAAGATTGGTTGACCTGCTTTTTATTTTCAAAGTCCATCAACCTTACCGGCTTAGGGAGAATTTTTTCTGGGAAAGAAACATGTTCAGAAAAAAAACCAGGGAGGAACTGTTTGACTTCTATTTCGACAACTCAAAGAACAAGGAGATTTTCGACCGTGCGGCCAAGAAATGTTATTTTCCAGCAAACGGCATTCTGCTTGACCTAATCGACAGGTTCAAGAAAGAAAGAAAGAAAGTTAAAGTCTCATTCAGCATTTCAGGCGTCTTTCTTGAGCAATGCGAAAGTTTCAACCCTGACCTCTTGGAATCGTTTAAACAGTTAAGTGACACGGGTTGCGTCGAATTTCTAGACCAGCCCCACTATCATTCCCTAGCGGGGTTGTATCCGGTGAGAGACGAATTCATAGAACAAGTCCGGATGCACCGCCAACTGATGAAAGACTTGTTTCACTCTGAACCCGTCGCCTTTGAGAATACGGAATTGATTTACAACAATGCCATCGCAAAAGTCGTGGACAAAATGGGGTTCAGCGTCATGTTTACGGAGGGAGTCGACAGGATCTTGAAGGGGAGGTCGCCGAATTATGTTTACAGGGCTAAAGGCTGCGAGAGACTCAAGGTTCTTCTCAGAAACTTCAAATTGACCGATGATATTGCGTTCCGGTTTTCCGTAAGATCGTGGAGTGACTGGCCGCTCACAGCCGATAAATACGCAGGCTGGTTGGCAGCGACTCAGGGGCAATGCGTCACAATCTTTCCAGATTATGAAACTTTTGGAGAACACCATTGGCCCGAGACCGGCATACACGAATTTCTCAAAAATCTACCCTTGGAAATTTTCAAGCATGAACACCTCTTCATGTCAACTCCCTCTGAAGTGTTGAGTAAACACAAGGGCGAGGGAGAAATTGACGTTGGTGAACTCGGCGGAACCATCTCCTGGGCTGACATTAACAGGGACACGAGCGGCTGGCTGGGAAACACTATGCAATGGGCCTATTACACGACAAGCAAGGAGCTTGAACCCCTGGCTAAAGAATCAGATGACAGTGAACTCCTTAGGCTGTGGCGGTATCTTCTGACGAGCGACCACTTGTATTACATGTTCTCCGCGGGAGGAGCATCTGGCGAAGTGCACACGTACTTCAGTCCCTACAAATCGGCGACAGACGCCTTCGTGAATGCGCAAGGAGTTCTGCTCGACTTCGAATCAAAACTGCGGGACTTTGTGTGCGCCGCGAACGAGCCATTCCTGTTTTATAAAGGCTCAGGAGAAGAGAATTTCACAGGGATCAAGGCGTGGAGCCTTGTCGGCTTTCTCCATGCAATTCAAAGAATCGACACAACGCTCATCGAATTTCACAACAGGAAAGGAGATATCGAAAAGTGGGCAACCCTGTCACTGCGCGACGAAGAACTGGGAAGACGACTGGAGCGAATTCGAACCTCGAAGGTTCAAGGTGAAGAACTTCGGAGAAAGTTGATAACTGCGGTGCAAACACGATTGAACGAGTTCAAGAAGCCTGTTCTTCAATGAGGAACGGAGCTTCAAACTCAGGAAAAAGCAGACAGCACTTTGACTATACCAAGTTTGGTGAGGTAATACCGCAGCCGCCGGAGATTGTCCCTGAAAGACACGATGTAACCGGAATCCAGAAGTTTCTGAAGCAGACCATGCAGCGTTCTGACATCTATCCCCATCATGTCCGATAACTCTGCTGGTCGCTTGGCATTTTCGTCGTCGAGGGCCCCAAGAATATGCATCAAAACAAGAATTCTCATTTCCGCAGGATACTCTTCGAACACGAACAAGGGAAATTTTATGCGAATCGCTTCGGGCCTGGACGTCGCCACCAATGCACTGTTATAGACTTTCATCGTTCTTTCAGCGATTGCGTTCCAATCATACTCTCTGAGAACTTTCTGGTACCCGTTTTCACGAATCCTTTTTGCAACATCAGGGTTTTTTAGCACTCTCAGGATTCCCCAGGCCAACGAATCCGAGTTGTCCACGGAGACCTTAATGCCCGTCTTTTCATGTTCCACTATTTCGGCTAGCCCTCCTGTGTCCGTCACGATGACCGGCGTCTTCGCTGCCATGGCTTCCAGGACAGTGATACCGAAGGGTTCGTAAAGCGAGGGAAAAACAGCAGCGTCACTCGCTCTGTAAATCGAAATCAGCATTTTTTCATCAACAAAACCTGCGAAAAAAACGTGATCAGCGACGCCGAAATCCCAAGCTTCCTTCGATAAGTAGTCTTTCATTCCCCCTTCTCCGACGATTACAAAGTTAACTTTAGGCATTGTCGTCAACACTTTTGGCACTGCGCCGACGAGGACGTGCACTCCCTTCTCATGCACAAGCCGTCCAATGAAGGACACTATCTTCTCTCCGTTCTTTGCGTACAGCTGCTTAACTGGCATCGTGCTCACTTTGCCGCTGAACTTGGCAGCGTTCACGCCGTTTGGAATCACGTGAAGTCTGTCACACTGCATGTTAAAGGCAGACGAAACCTGATCAGCCATGTAATTGCTGCAGCAGATTACCTCGGAACTCTGATTGACGAGGTGTCGTTCCACCTCGTTTATGGTTCTCTGATAATCGTTATGGATTCCGCCCCTTCTTCCCATCTCAGTTGCATGAATCGTCGAAACTAAAGGTTTCGAAAAAGCGTGTCCGACCTTGACGGCTGCTTCCGTAACTAGCCAGTCATGAGCATGAATGACGTCTATTTCTTCGTCGTTATCGTTGATAACGTCGATGGCCCTTTCAGCCATGGCCTGATTCATCGAAAAAATCCATCCTAGGAAGCTCGGAGACGGTATCTTCGAGTTGAAACGATGCACCGTCACTCCGTCTAATTGCTCGTATTCTGGGGCTCCTGGAAAGTCACAGGTGACTACGTGAACCGTCACGTTTCTTCGGGTCAAAGCCATCGAGAGATCATGTACATGCGAGGAGATTCCACCTATGATCCTGGGAGGGAATTCCCAGCTGAGCATTAGAACACTGAGACGGGCGGGGGTCATCAACAATCACATTGACATGCGCTGACATGTATTAAAGGTCTCTTGCACAAAAGTTATTTGGTCAGTCACCTTCTTGAAAGAAACAGAGATTGATTAAGTTGAACGAGTATGAGGCTTCCTTGTCAGAGCGGCTTCTAATCAGCCTGCACAATCTGTGTGCCACCAGCGGTGAAATGGCGAGGAGAAGCGAGGATTTAGCTCAGATTCTTCAGGCAGATATGAACACGGTCCACCAGAACTTGGACAAGCACATTTCCGACGGATACGTGGACGCTTACTATGGCAATGAGGGAAACAGAAGATTCTACCTGACAAGTAGAGGAATAATAAGAGTCTGTTCGCTTTTCAGCTGAGGAAGTGCGCGTTTCTTGCGCGT
Source organism: Bathyarchaeia archaeon (assembly GCA_049512075.1). Lineage (GTDB taxonomy): Archaea > Thermoproteota > Bathyarchaeia > Bathyarchaeales > Bathycorpusculaceae > JBEKCD01. The sequence continues at coordinate 205,069 of JBEKXL010000002.1, forward strand.
GGTAATCTTCACGTGGGAATTTCCTCCAAGAGTTGTCGGTCAACTTGCGTATTACGTGAACAGGCTTGCAGCCGAATTGATAAAGAAAAACGTGGATGTGTACGTTGTCACGTACAACAATTCTTGGACTGGCTTTCATCAAGGCGCAGACGGCATAAAAGCGTACAGAATCTCGGACAAGGTTCAACCGCAGATAAACGTTCTAACGTGGATGCTCAGCCTGAATCAGGAAGCTGAACGTGTCGCGGCAGACATCTACTACTCGATGAAACACGAACTGAATCTCCTCGACGTACACGATTGGCACTTCATTCCCGCCGCGGTGACGCTGAAAAGGGCGCTGAAGATTCCTTTTGTTTTTTCAGTAGACAGCATCGAGCCTCACAGATCTCGGAACAGTGGCGCACCCCTAAGCTCGTCCATAAGAAGCATGGAGTCTCTGGGAATGTCTGAAGCCGCGGGGGTTCTAGTCAAATCAGAATGGATGAAGCAGGAATTGAAGGCCTACTACAACACTTCAGATAATAAGGTAGAGGTAGTTTCGCCCGATGCTGAATCATGGATAGACGGGATACTCGCGACGTATCAGAAGCGATTGGAGGTAACAGTCAGCTGAGCAGAGAGCTTCGAGTCGTAATGCTCTCGTGGGAGTTTCCGCCAAAAACCATAGGCGGAATCTCCCCTCATCTGTTCAATCTGTCGCGAGAACTTGTGAAACTTGGTGTAGATACCCACATCGTAACATGCGACTTTCCTGGAGCGCCAGAACGCGAGGTAGTGAACGGCGCACACGTATTAAGGGCGGATTCCTACAAAACCCCTTCTCCAGACTTTGCAACCTGGGATTCCTTGATGAATGTCAACATGCAAAAAGAAACGGCGTCTCTCATAACCAGTCTAAGCCGCCAAGTCGATATCATACACGCCCATGATTGGCTGGTCGCCAACGCAGCTCTGGGCCTCAAACACGTTTTCCGAATTCCACTGGCCGCCACGATACACTCCACCGAGATCGGCAGGAGGAACGGTCTTCACACAGACTACGAAAGGATGATCCACCAAACCGAAAACTGGCTTGCTCATGAATCTTGGCGAGTTATATGCTGTAGTCACTACATGTCAGGGCAGGTGAGATGGGCCTACGGTCTTCCACAGGACAGGGTGACGACTATTCCAAACGGCGTCGATGTCAGTGTGTATGAGAAGGAGTTTGACAGGGCCGAGTTCAGAAAGAGGTTCGCGCTGCCTGAAGAGAAGATCGTACTCTTTGTCGGCCGCTTAGTCTATGAAAAGGGTGTGCAGACTTTAATGAGCGCTATCCCGAAAATCCTGTCCAGAGTGAATGCGAAATTCGTGGTGGTGGGTGACGGGGGCATGAGGGATTCTCTGATGCGGCAAGTGGTAAGCATGCGCCTTACGCACAGGATTGTGTTCACAGGTTTTCTCGACGAGGACAGTCTCAGAAAGCTGTATCAAGTCGCTGATGTCTGCGTCGTGCCCTCTCTGTATGAACCATTCGGCATCACCGCCTTGGAAGCGATGGCCGCAAAGACTCCACTGGTCGCATCAAACACGGGAGGTCTCTCCGAAATCGTTGAGCACGACAATACAGGAACCAAAGTTTCCCCCGGGAGCGCAGATTCGGTCGCTTGGGGAGTAACAAGAGTGCTGCTGGACCCGGGATACGCAAACTGGATCAAGCTCAACGCCTACCAGAAGGCATTACAAGTCTACGATTGGGCCAAGATAGCGAAACAGACAAAGGAATTTTATGAACAGATACTCAAAGAATACGATGGGGGTTCCTGGAAACCTACATGAATCCGCAAAGCCTTGACACTTCATTGATTTTTTCCCTAGCTTTGAGGGAGCAGACGACCGATCGATCAAGCCAGTCTTTGCTACCCCACCAGAAATCATCGCTTGCCTCGGCCATGAGCAGCCAACGCCAAGCCTGATCTAACGCGTCATTCGCCTCTGGCGGACAGTTCACCCTCCCGGCTGCTATCTTTTCTTCCGCTTCACGAAGCAATCCGCTGGCCTCGAGAATGCGCGCCCAGGTCCTTTGCCTCTCTTCACCTCCTGTCCACTTTAGGAACCTGCCGTCATCAGACGTGTCGGGGACATTCCAGCTTCCATCCTCAACGCTCACGGTGTCTTTTGGCGGATGCTCAGCGAGATATTCGGTTATAGTTGTCAATTTGATGAATTGGAAGTCAGGATCTTTTTTCAGAAGATAGAGAAGAGGTTCAAAGAACCATCCCCAGAACCCCGCGTTCTCTCCGGAGTGGCGGAACCATCCGTTTTCACCGTCCGTAGCTACAGTCAACAAGAACTCTCCATCGTTGTTTGCTTCGATTCCTCTTTCAATTTCGTGTCTGAGCCAAACGGGGTTGTAGCCGCTTTGTTGAGCGATGCTGATCATTCTGTCTCGGGGGATGACGATTATGCGTTGCCCATCATACTCCGCAAAGTGGGGTTTGTACAGGAGCTGATACGAGTTCTCGTTCTTGTTAGCGTTGACGATGTGAGGGCCGTCAACTATCGTCCATTTTACACCGTTCTTCGCCAGCACGGGAATTACCTTGGGGCTGAACGCGAGTTCTGGAAGCCAGAATCCCTCAGGTCTCGTTCCGAAAGTTCGCTCAAAGAGACTCAGATGTTTTTCAACTTGTTTCAGCTGGTCGGCCTCCGGTATGAGCGGGAATATAGGATGAAAATAGCCGCAACCCGTAAACTCTGCTCTCCCGAGCGTGCGCGTCTCCTTGTATCTGTCCCATAATCCGTTCAACCTTGAATCGAACCCGACGCTTGCGAGCTCGTTCATTTGTTCAATCAAGCTGCCTGTAAAGTTCAGAGTAATCCTCGCATTCTCGTCTTTTCTCAGCACTTCTGCGGGATACGTGTAAGGATGAAGAGTCTGGTTAAAAACGTCGCGAGCCATATCCGACTCGTACGTTGGGCCGTTCAAGTTGTAACGCGGCTGATGCATGTGCAAAACCAAGGCAAAATGTAAAGGTTGCTTTTCCATTCTACTGGCACCCAAACTCAATTGCGAGTTGGAAGATAAAGTTATTATGGTAGATGCCCACTATCTGAGGGTCGAGGTGCTTTCTGTGTCTGAATTCTCGAAAGATGAGATTGTTGTATTAAAAAAGATTAACGTGTTAGGGAAAGCAACGCCTGACAGTCTTGCGCGGGGACTGGGTTCACCGTACACGGCTCAGGACCTTTCTGCCTACCTGAAATTGTTGGAACAGAAAATGCTTCTGAACAAGACGCAAGAAGATCCCTCAGCTTACAAACTGACTCCATTCGGACTTATAGCGATAGGAGTGCTGCCCGAAAGTGCAAAGAAGGTTTACTCGGCACTGCCTCAGGAAAAATGCTTCCACTTCTACACGGGAGTCGGACCGGACAAGTTCACGAAAATGTCGGCTTGCAGCCTTTCAGATTTCAAGGAAAAGGCAAACAGGGTTGACCCTAAATCGTTGGAATTTCACGTTCAGAGAGGCGACATTGCAAAATGGTGCAAGGACGTTCTGGGTGATGCAGAGCTGGCCAAAGAGTTTGAGCGCTTAAGAACATCAAACCTCCACGGTGAAGTGCTCAGGACCAGTATAACAGGGCTGGTAGACGCTCGCATCGAAAAACTGACTTACGGCAGAACCCGCATCTGATCTTGTAAATCCAGCCATGCCAGTGGCTCGCCAATGCGTATTCTGCTGCTTAGCTGGGAGTATCCGCCCAAACGCCTGGGAAACATCGCTGACCACGTGAGCACCCTGGCCCATGAGCTTGTCAGTCGAGGAAACGAGGTTGAACTCTTAGTTCTAGACGATTTGAAGCAAGGGGTCGAAGATGTTTCCGGCGTCCATGTCCACAGGGTTGCTAACCCCATCAAGACTCACCCGATGGCAAGCATACTCAGTTATGATGTTACAGCTTCGTTGCAGATGGAAGCTGAATCCTCAAACATCATTTATTTCTATAAACAACTGGGGAAACGTATTGATCTTGTCCATGTTCACGAGTGGCTTACGGCATATCCTGCCATCGTTCTCAAACACGCTTTTCACATCCCTTTCGTGATGACCTTTCATTCAATCGAAGGGCATAGGTGTCATGACCATTTCAGTGCTGCCAGCTTGGCAATCAAAGAGATTGAAGACATGGGGATATGGGAATCTAAAACGGTGATCGCCAACACTGACTGGCTGAAAAAGGAGTTATTAAGATATTATGGTGAAGGCCATAACGAGAAAATAAGGGTAATCTGGCCTATTGGCTCGAACTGGGTTGATGAAGTCATTTCTGTGTACAACAGGGCTGTAGCATGAGTGATGTGGATGCGAGTGCTTCATCTGTCATGGGAATTTCCTCCCCGAATAATAGGAGGCATAGCAGCACACGTCTTTGATCTATCTAGGGCACTCGCTCGCAGGGGCTTAGAAGTAAATGTTATGACATGCAACTTTCCTGGTGCGAAGAAGTTCGAGAATATCGACGGGGTTAACGTCAACAGGTTTGAAGCGTATGCCACTGGAGACTCTTTCTTGGGCTGGGCCCTTCGGATGCAGAAGAACATGGAGATCAGCAGTAGCGACCTGATCACCGGAACTGGAGGATTTGACATAATCCATGCGCACGATTGGCTTTCCGGCGTCGCCGGCATCGGACTAAAGTACCTGTACAGGAAACCCTTGATTACGACGATGCACAGCACAGAATATGGTAGAAGGACTGGAATTCACAATGATCTTCAAGCTTCGATTCATGAAATTGAGGGCTGGATCACCTCTGAATCTTGGCGGGTGATCACCTGTTCCTATTACATGCGCAGCCACGTCGCTTGGTGTTTTCACTTGCCAGAAGGCAAAATATGCGTTATACCCAACGGGGTAGACGTTACAAAATTCAGCTTTACCTTCAATTATTGGGATGTCAGGAATCGATTTGCGCAAGGATCCGAGAAGGTCTTGCTGTTCGTAGGGAGACTCGTTCCAGAAAAGGGCTTGGACACTCTCATCAACGCGTTACCTATGATCCTTGCTGGAGGTGTGAATGTCAAACTAGTCGTGGTTGGAGAGGGACCTCAAAAAGAAATGTATCAGGGGATGGCCAGCGATTACGGTCTGCGCGAAAAAGTATTGTTTGCAGGATACATTGACGATTGGACTTTGAGAGCCCTGTACCGCGTGGCAGATGTGACTGTGGTTCCATCGAAATTCGAGCCTTTCGGCATAGTGGCGCTGGAAGCCATGGCTGCTCATTGTCCCCTGGTGACGACTTCTACCGGTGGACTGAGTGAAATCGTAGATGACGGCGGCACAGGCTTGAAGGTTCCAATAGATGATCCTCCTGCCTTGGCAAGGGCAATTCTCAGGATTGTGAGGGACGTTGGGTTCAGAAACTATGTAGTTGAGAACGCCTATCAGAAGTGCTTGTGGAACTACAACTGGGACAAGATCGCGGAATGGACAAGTGGTGTTTACGCTGCAGTTCTGAACGAGTACACTAACGGCGCGTGGAAACCATCTGGCTGAACGTACAACGCGTCAGGTCTCCCTCAACATTTCTCTTCCATTTTTTGATATGCGAACTTTATCATTCTTTCTCCTTGGTCGAACCAGAAGCTGCTGTTCCAGTACACGTAGCAACTAGTCTCAGCCATGAGAAGTGCTTTCAGCGCCTCCTCGCTTCTTGAGGCTTTTGCTTGCGGGTCATGAAATCTGCTACTTAGCTCTTCTATCTTCCTCTTCATCTCCAACTGTTTGTCTCCACCGTCCCAGTGTGAATGGCTCCCTAACCATGAGCCTCCAATGCCTTGCAGCTCGATCTCATTGTCCGGAGGATATTCTTTGAGGTACTGAGTAATGGTCATTGAGGAAACTTCGCTGTTCAGTTTTTCATTGAAGAATGGAATGAACGTGTCGGAAAAGAAATGGTTCATCATGACGTTTCCGTTCTCGCCGTCAGATGCTGGAACGATTAGCGCGGGACACTTTCTACCGGATTTTTCTGAAATGCGTGCGGCTTCGAGGCATTTGTTGTATACTCCGTTTGCATCGCATCCTGCCTGTTGATCAATAAAATTGTACTTCGGCCTGAAAATCACGGTCATCTCTCCGTCCTCGGTCCTAAGAACGTGGGGCTGGCAGAAGGTCTCAACGTGTTTTTCGTATGACAAGGTTCTCTCAGCCTTCACAGCTTCGATTGGCAGGATCAGCCAGTCATACCCCCTGCTTTTCAACAACTTCACTAGTCTACTCAGTCCTTCAGCAGCTGGAACACCCATCTCCGGTAGCCAGAATCCTTTGACCCTCTTGATCGGTTCGGGACCAAAAAGCGAACAGAATGTCTTTCTCCAGAAATCGATCTGGTGTTCCCAGTCTTCTTCTGGAGTGACGGGGAAATAACAGTGAGCGTACGCTGTTCCCGAAAACTCCATAGAACTAGGAAATTCATGAAGGACCTGCGTCCAAAGCTCGATTATGTCTCCTATTACGTTGCCATCCACGTCCATTTGAGAATAGAGCTTCTTCGTTTTCTCGAGATTTTCAAGGAGAACCCCGGAGAAATCGACTGCAACCCTCGGATGTTTTCCTTCGTCCTCAAGATTTCTGACCCAGAAAGCAGGGTTTCTGTACGCCAATGCCATGAGTCTCCCATCCCACTGATCCCTCGAGTCATCAGACCTGAACATTTTTTCCAGATTGCCTATAATCTCATTATCCTCAGCGAACACCATCGGCTGATGCATGTGCAACCAGGGCAGGTATACGGCCTTCATATCTAAGCCCAGCTAAGTTAAGAATCCAAAATATAATGCTTTAGAAACAAATCCAGCAAACTCTGCATCAGAAACAGAAAAAGAAGGAATGTGCGGAAGTAGTCACGAATAGAAGTGGAGATAGTCAATGTTGTTGCGATGGCCGCTCTCAATCAAAGCGCGCGCGGAACATGGTGCACTATATGAAAAATTCATCTGATGAAGGCCTGAATCTGGGTTTCGCTGTAAAGAATTCTTCACAAAAGCGCGCGCGATTTTCTCAGTTGTCCTTGCCATTGCCTTGCTAACAACCAGCGCGCGCGACATTCGGGAAATTTTAGGAGGATTCATTTTGTGCTGTTTTCAATCCGTGATTTTGAATCCGTACGAGGTTTTATGCTTCCTTTCAATACGTAAATAACCCAAGGGGCAATCTTTGTTTCATTGATCCATTCATACGGCTCATCCTCTTTGGCTAACGGTTTGTAAGTCTCGACTAATTCTAGTCCAGCCCTCTTGAAAGTCTCTTGGTAATATTCATCGGTCCAAACAATATCTTCTACGGGCCTCTTGTCCTCTATGTCTTTTTGAATTATCCTCACTTTGTCTCCGCTTCTAGCACGTCTATTCTCAGGGTAGTCCTTGGTAGAAAATGATGTCCATTCATGGACGTATATTTCTGGTGAAGAGACTACGTTTACTAACCTTCCTTCGTTGTTCAGTAGCCTTCTGATTTCTGTGAAATTCTTGACTTTCTTTTCTATCGTTGGTATATTGTCAAACGTGAATACGGAGAGTGCAAGATCGTAGGCGTTATTTTTGAACTGGCTGAAGTCGCCTTCTTCAATGAGACGATAATCTCCTTTGGGATCTATTTCTCTTGCCTTTTTTATCATGTCCTGTGATATGTCTACGCCGACGGCACTGAACCCGAGTTTTTGCAGAAACCTTGTGGAACGTCCCGCGCCGCACCCGAAGTCTATCGCCTTTCTTGCCTTAACGTGTTTAAATATGATTTCAGGTAAATCCCTGTATGCCAAGTAATACGTGCCGGGAAACTCCAGTTTGGCGTAGGCTTCTGCACGCTTAGGATCCTCGTAAGAATTGGAGAATTCCATGATTCTATTCTTTTTTCTCGCTATTTATTCCTTCATGCTTGAATGCCAGCCAGTCAGAGCACGGCGCGTTTTCCTTTTTGTGCTATTTTCAGTGCTGATAAGCTAGCGCGCGATCCAACAGCACCATGGCCCACGGAATCTGCAGAACGCTTGAAAGCATTTGCTTCTGCGAACAGTTAATCTTAAACGTTGCAGTATGAAACAATAACTGCATTACTTAAGGTGAACGAACATGGTGAAAGTAGATGGATACGAAGTGCCTGAAGGATTATACTACACAAAAGAGTTCGAATGGCTAAAAATCGAGGGCGACAAAGTCAGGGTGGGCGTAACAGACTACGCTCAGAAACAATTGCGAGAAATCGTCTACGCGGAACTACCCGCTCCGGGAGGAACAATAAAACAGAATGACCCCTACGGCACGGTGGAATCTGTCAAAGCCGTATCAGACCTCGTAGCACCGATAAGCGGAACCATAGAGCAGGTGAACGCAGAAGTCCAGTCAAAACCCGAGCTGCTGAACGAAGACCCCTACAACAAGGGATGGCTGCTGATCGTGAAGCCTTCAAACCTCCAAGCAGAACTTCCCAATCTTATGGACTTCAACAAAGCAGTTGAATGGCACAAAGCTCTTAAAAAGTGAAGGAAGAGCAAATGCCTAAACGCATAGTAATCATCGGCGCACACGCAGCTGGTGTTGATGCAGCCTCTGCAGCCAGAAAGACGGATCGCACTGCAGAGATCACGCTTTTGACTGAAGAAAAATATCCAGGCTACTCGCGTTGCGGTCTTCCTTTCGTAATTGGCGGTCAGATACCAAACTTTAAAGATCTAATCGTTTTTCCGCAAGGCTTCTTCCAGATGATGAAGCTGGACCTCAGAACCGAAACCAAGGCTACAGCTTTAAGCACTCAGAACAAAACAGTCGAAACCATGGACAAGAACGGCAAAGCCGAAACCGTACCGTACGACAGCCTCATCATATCCACGGGAGCAACCTCTTTCATACCGCCCATAAAGGGGAAAGAAAAACAGGGCATATGTTCACTTCGAACACTTGACGACGGCGAAAGAATAGCCAACGCAGTCAAGAACGGGGCAAAAACCGCGATAATCATGGGAGCCGGCCTGATAGGCCTTGAAACAGGCATCGCCCTCCACGAGAAAGGGTTGAAAGTAACAGTTGTCGAGATGTTGCCCCAAGTCCTACCGCAGGCCCTTGATGTTGAAATGGCAAAAATGATCCAGGAAAAGCTTGAACAAAAAGGAATAACCATCCTAACAGGTAAGACGGTGGAAGAATTTGTTGGAACCGACACCGTGACGGGCATCCTTGCTGGAGGCGAACAGATCAACGCAGACCTGTTCGTGAGCGCGTTCGGAGTGAGAGCAAACACTCAACTCGCCGCTAACGCTGGAATAACCTTGGGAGAGACAAAAGCCATAAAGACCAACGCGCGGATGGAAACAAGTGCCAAAGACGTTTACGCAATAGGTGACTGCGCAGAAACGATAAACATAGCAACTCAGAGACCGTGCCTACCGCAGCTGGGCACAGTGGCCGTGAGACAGGGAAAAGTTGCGGGAACCAATGCAGCAGGCGGTTACTCGCTCTTCACAGGAGCACTAGGCTCCGCCGTTTCAAGATTGTTTGACACCGATTGCGGCTGGACGGGGCTTACTGAGGTTGCAGCCCAGAGGGCCAGACTTGAAACCGTAGCGGGTACGATTACTTCAAAGACGAGAGCTGATTATTATCCGGGGGCTCTGCCAATAAAAGTCAAGCTCGTGGTCGAGAAGGAGTCTCAGCGGATAATTGGGGCTCAAATAATCGGCGGAGAAGAAGTGACTCAGAGGATCAACGCTATATCGTTGGCCATACAGAGACAAATGACTGCGAGAGATCTTGTGAAGGCAGACACTGCTTATGCGCCTCCGCTTTGCGAGACTTGGGAACCGATAGTCTTGGCGGCTGAAATGGTTCTGATGAAGCTCCGCTGAGAACCACCCATTTCTTAATAAAAAAAAGCGGCTATGTAAAGCCTTGGATTGATGGAGTTCGTGTTAAGCATTTGCGCGACTCGGGCAAATTGAAAAGCGCGTGCTATCTGCCCAATGCTTTACGGCTCTCAGGTCGGAAACTTAATTAGGAGCACGCCTAAACAAAAACACGCAATTATGGTGATAAAAATGACGGTAAAAGTAGCTATAAACGGTTTCGGAAGAATCGGGCGCCTCCTTTACAGAGCAGCTCTAGAAAGAAAAGCTGATATCGACTTCGTGGCTGTCAACGACATAACCGACGCAAAAACACTTGCGCACTTGCTGAAATACGACTCAGTTCACGGAAGATTCAATGGGGACGTACAGGCAAAAGGCAATGATCTTGTAGTGAATGGAAAACTGTTGAAGGTTCTTGCGCAGAAAGATCCGGCGCAGCTTCCTTGGAAAGACTTGGGCGTCTACTTGGCTGTGGAATCCACGGGATTTTTCACGGACAGGGAAGGTGCGTCAAAGCACCTTACGGCAGGTGCTAAGAAGGTTTTGATTTCGGCGCCGGCAACTAACCCTGATGTTACGATGGTCATTGGCGTGAACGATAAGTCGTACGATCACAAGAAACACAATTTGATTTCAAACGCTTCGTGCACAACGAACTGTGTCGGCCCTGTCACGAAAGTGCTGCATGATAACTTCGGGGTTGAAAGAGCGTTCATGATGACGGCCCACGCGTACACAAACGACCAGAGACTACAAGATCTCGTGCATAAGGATCTGAGACGTGCCAGAGCTGCAGCGGTGAACATCATTCCCACATCGACAGGGGCCGCTCGTGCAATCGGCGAGATCATGCCCGAACTCAAAGGCAAAATAGACGGAGTAGCCCTCCGGGTGCCTGTCCCAGACGTCTCAATCGTGGACTTGACAGCATCGCTGAAGAAAGAAGCAACCAAAGAAACAGTGAACGCCGCATTCAAGACAGCTGCAGCAGGTCCTCTGAAAGGCATTCTGGAATACACGGAAGACCCAATAGTCTCATCAGACGTGCTCCACAGCACATACTCGGCAGTGTTCGACGCACAGTCAACAATGGTCATCGATAAGAACTTCGTCAAGGTGCTCGCATGGTACGACAACGAATGGGGCTTCTCATGTCGCATGGTCGACCAGATAGGAATGATCGCAAAGAAGGAAGGCCTCTAACCCGAACATAAAGAGTGAAACCAAAAAACACTCATCGCCATTTTTCTGTATTGTTAGGAGTAGGATAACATGCCGAAGTTCCTTACGCTGGATGATGTGAAAGTCAAGGACAAGGTCGTGCTGGTAAGAGTTGACTTCAACTCGGCAATTGACCCGAAAACCCACAAGATCTTGGAAGACGCGAGAATTCGCGCCCACGCTGAAACGACGATAAAAGAGCTTTCTGAGAAGGGTGCAAAAGTCGTTATCCTGGCGCATCAGGGACGCAAGGGAGACCCAGACTTTATCCCCTTGAAGCAACACGCTGAACTCCTGGGCAAAATCCTGAAGAAACCAGTCAGGTATGTTGACGATCTTTACGGAGAAAAAGCCAAGAACGCAATTAACAGCTTGAAGAGCGGTGAAATCCTCGTCCTGGAGAACGTGAGGACGTTTGCGGGTGAAACCAAGGACGGGACTCCGGAAGAACATGCCAAAACAGAGCTTGTTAAGAACCTTGCTCCGTTGGCGGATGTTTTCGTGAACGATGCTTTCGCAGCCGCGCACAGGGCACACGTGTCAATGGTAGGCTTTACGGCGGTGTTGCCGAGTGTTGCGGGACGTATAATGGAGCGGGAACTGAAGTCGCTAGGCAAGGTGTTGGAAAACCCGGAGAAACCATGCATATTCATACTTGGAGGCGCCAAGGCAGACGACTCCCTTGAAATATCAAAATACGTGCTGGACAAGGAAATAGCGAACTACGTGCTCACAGGAGGAGTCGTAGGTCAAGTGTTCTTGGCGGCAAAAGGCGTGGACCTGGGCAAACCAAACATGGACTACCTTGAGAAGAAAGAGCTCATGAGTTTCTTGCCCGGCATAAAGGCACTCATCCAAAAGTATCCAGACAGGATCAAGACTCCGTTGGACATGGCCGTTGAAGTGAAGGGCAAAAGGAAAGAGATATCCGTCGACGAACTGCCGACAGAATACCCAACATATGACATCGGAGCAAAAACAGTTGACGACTACGCCAAGATCATAAGAAAAGCGAAATCAATCGTCATCAGCGGGCCAATGGGAGTCTATGAAAACAAGGAATTCAGCTTTGGAACAAAGAAAATCCTTGAAGAAATTGCGAATTCAAAGGCATTCTCTCTGGCTGGAGGAGGACACACGATATCAGCTATAGAAGAATTCGGATTGACAAAGAAAATCTCATACATCAGCACAGCCGGCGGAGCATTGATAGAGTTTCTGATGGGCAAAAAGCTTCCAGGCGTCGTCGCACTGGAAAAAGCCGCGGCCAGAACAGCTTGACGTCACGTACCGTTTCCAACTAGCGGGCAGTGCTCCAAAGCCCAATCTTCGAGGATTACGCCGAAAATACCGACCAGTATCGGAGCTCCGATGAGATTCTCAACCGAAACAAACTGCAAAAGAACCCTCCGCGCGCGCTAAAGACTGCGTGGCGCTCTAGCTGTCTTCCAAGAATCCTGTTAGGAACACGGCGTATTCGCAGGGGTGCTCGTTCTTCAGTAGAGACTTGATGATTTTTATTTTGGCTTTCTTTCCGTGTGAAACTCTGGAGATGATGTAGTCCAAGGTTTTCTTTCGGACACTGCAGAGCCATGTTTTCTGGCCTGACTTGACGAGTGTGTAGTAGGGGCATGTTTTGTACTTGAGTGTGAAGCCTCCTTCAAAGTATTCAACTTCGACCTCAACGTCGAGTTCCCTGTACATATCGATTATCCTATCGCCAACTTCTCTAATTGTCCATGGATAGTCTTCGGGGAAGGTTTCATCAATGGGTTCCTTTATCATTTCGAAAGCTTCATCAGCACAGCTTGCCGACATTTCATCTATCAAGGCCTTCATCATTTTTTTGCGAGGTACGGATTCAAGAACCGGTTTTTCCAGCTGCTTAAGCTTGAAGCTTAGAAGGTTTTGGAAGACCGTTGTGGAGATGTCGTAGCCGAGCTCCTTGAACATGGACTCGATGAGTGCGCGTTGACTGTTCATTGCGAGCAGGTCGATCTTCTTGAAGATTATCGTGAAATGTTCGCTGTCGACAAATCGGATTTCTGCTTCAGGCTGGGCGAACGCTGCGTTCTTGGAGATGTAGGTTTGTGCCAGTTTTCTCATTTTTTCCGTGTCGTCTCTTGCCATCATCCGTATAGCATTTGCTACGCGAACACCCATCGTGTGGTAAATCTCGTTGAATTTCTCCTTGTTGCTGTCGTACACCTTGGAAGCGAACGAGTTGAAGAGTTCGCGCGGGACTGGGATGGCGTCCAGGAACTGCTTGCCGATTGTTTGATACAGGCTGACCTCGACTATCTGGTCCATTAGGCTGGAGTCTCCTGAGCCCACGTACTGTATCGAGATGTTGGCCGTGGTTTGTTCTGCTGAAAATTTGACCAGTTTCCAGCCTCGGGTTGCGAGGAGAACGGAGAGCATGACGACGGAGAGTTTCGTCACCGATGGGGTGGTGGATTGAAACGAGACCTCCAGGGTGTTGTCAGTCTCTTGCAGTATCTTTGCTTGCTTGAACCAATTCATATTAATGAAGCCGAACAACAGACTTTTCACGAATTCTTTTGGTTCTTTCGGGAGTTCTCCCAAGTCTGTGGCGACTCTGACGTCTTCAAGGAATGCGCCGAAATCGGATATTGGTTCCTCAAGGTGTTTTTCAGCCCAGTTCATGAAAGCAGGTCCGACCAGCATAAGCGTGTTTCTGAAAAGCCCTGGAGTGGAGTTAAGCAGCCGCTTTTCGATTTGTTCGCTCAGGGATTCTCTGAAGTCTCTCTTCTTAATGAGGTAAAGGTCTTCTCTGGTCATTTTGATCACGATGTCTTCTCCCATGACCCGCATGTCGAATGGAATTTGCAAGCCTTCAAGGACGGTTGCTATCTGGAAGGCGGCGACCTCTGGCAGCCGCTTGAAAACTCTTGTTCTCAAGATTATGGTGTTGTCTAATTCATTGAATGATGCAATGTCGATGAGTCTGGTGAGATTCTTTATCTCTTCCAGAATAATCATGAATTCTTTGAAGCTTGAGGGCTTTCGCCAAGCAACAGAGCCTTTCAGGATTTCGACAGTGTTCTTTGCTTCTGCTTTCTGCCCAGCGACGAAGTCTTTCATCGTCTTGTTGCCGATTGCTACTTCCAAAAGACTGTCGATGGTACGCTTGTCAATAGACATGAGGTCCAGCGCTTCTCTGAGATTTGTCTGCTCTTTCATCTTTGTCCTCACTGCACAATCGTCGCAGGAACCGACTTTTTCCACTCTTAGCAGCGTCTCTATCGCTTGTTCAAGAACGTGGCTTTTGGTACCGTAAGTCTTTGCCAGTTCTTCGAGCATTTCGTCTGTCTTTCTTGTTATCGTGGTGTGGAGATGAACCGACATTCTCTCACAGTTCTATGCTCTGCGCTTGTCTCTTTTAAGTCATGTTCAACAAGAAGCAGGATATGTACATAGGAACCAAAAAAAGAAACAGGGGAATGAGGTTATTTGACTGCGACGTTATGTGCCTCGGCGACTGGAACAAAGGTTTTCCGATTGCGGAATGACATTGCATCGGCAAGTCTCTTCACAGCGTTCATGTAGGCTGCTATTCGCATGTTCACCTTGTACTGTTCGGACACTGCGAAAACATCTTTGAACGCGTTGACTATCGTGTTCTCCAGCTTGCTCCGCACTTCCTCCTCGGTCCAATAATAGTTCATTTGGTTCTGTACTTGTTCAAAGTAGCTGACTATGACGCCGCCTGAGTTGGCTAAGATGTCAGGGATGACGAACACTCCGTTTCTGTGCAGTGTTTCGTCCGCGTCTGGCGTGGTTGGTCCGTTTGCGCCTTCAGCCACGATTTTCGCCTTGATTTTGCCTGCATTTGCCATGGTTATCTGGTTTTCCATGGCTGATGGGACAAGGATGTCACATTCCAACTCCAGCAATTCTTTGTTCGAAAGCGCTCTGCAATTCTTGTAGCCTGTAACGGAGCCCGTCTTGTTCTTGTGCTCTAGGACTTTTGCGGGGTTTAACCCATCAGGATCAAGTATCGCACCTCTGGAGTCTGAGACTGCAACTATCTTGCAACCGAGTTCACGGAGCAGCTTGGCTGAGTGAAAGCCCACGTTCCCGAATCCTTGAACCGCAACTGTTGCCCCTTGAAGCTCTATGCCTAAGTGCTTTGCCGCCTCGATTATGGTGTACATCACGCCTCGAGATGTTGCTTCGTTTCTTCCGAGTGAACCTCCTACGTCCACTGGCTTTCCCGTCACGACTCCGAAGGCGTTGTATCCCACTATCTGGCTGTATTCGTCCATTATCCATGCCATTGTTTGAGAGTCCGTGTAAACATCAGGTGCGGGTACGTCTGAGCGTGGTCCTATGAATCTAGCCAATGCCCGTGTGTAGCCTCGGGTTAATCTTTCCAGTTCTCCGGGGGACATTTCTTTTGGGTTGCAACGTATTCCACCTTTGCCGCCCCCAAGAGGAAGCCCTGTTACGGCGGTTTTCAGCGTCATCCATGCGGCCAGCGCGATGACATCGTCCAACGTCAGGTCGGGGTGATATCTTGTACCGCCTTTTGTCGGACCTAAGACATCGTTGTATTGTACACGATAGCCCGTGAAGACTCTTATGCTTCCGTCGTCCATCGTGGTTGGAACATTAACGATGATGGTTCGCATGGGGCGCTTTAGGACTTCATGCACTCCTGGGTCTAGCTTCAACTTCTCTCCGGCGATTTGCAGGAGCTTGAGGACGGCTTCGTAAGGGTTTGGCGTTGCAACAACCGGGGCCAGCGTTTCCAGCTTGACCGACAGTGCCGTTTGCGTTTTCTCCATAAGGTTTCTGTAGCTCTCCCTAGCATACTCGCCGTTGCCCTCTGTGGTTCCGAAGAACCATTTGTAGGTCTCTATGATTGATTCTGTTCTGGTCGCGGCAAAGGCGCTTTCGGGGCTCATCTTGGGGTTTGCTGAGAAGTAGTCGGTCAAGACGCGTATCATGTTTATTTCTTCTTTGGACAGACCGTACCACTTCTTCAAGGGATATGGTGCCTCAACGTGTATGTATTCTGCCTCGTTGATCTTCCTCTCAACCTCCTCAAAGACCTTCCAAGCGTCTTCTACAGGGACACCGAAGTTCTCTGAGTATGTCGTCATCAGTGCATAGTGGGCCGTTGTGTAGCTCTCGATTTTTGCTGCTAGCTCTGGTTTTTCAGCGAAGAAGTCAGCCATTAGCTTTATCATTCCGAGTTCTCGGCCTGAAAGCTCTACTGAAGTCAACATTCTTTTCATGCCTCCATTCTGTAGAATACACCAAGGCAATGTTCAAATATACAAGGGTTATGTGCATAGTGTACACACATGAACACCGCGGAACATACCTAAACATTATTATCGGTGAATATTCAAAGCAAAGGCTGGGAATGACGGTTAAAAATGGAAAACACTGGCACGTTCTCCACAGGCATCAAAACTCTAGACAAGCTCTTGGACGGGGGCCTCTACATCGGCGAGAACGTTGTGTTTGAGGTAGAATCGGGAACGTTTGCAAGAGAATTCCTCTACACCTTCATGAAGCAAGGAGTCGTGGACAAGAACCAAATCATATACCTTGACTTCATGTATCCTCCTCAAGCCCTCATGCTCCAATTGACTCCTCTCGTCAAAACGTTCCCACCGGGCTGGGAGGACAGATTCCTTGTGTTGGACTGCTTTTCTGAATCTTCAGGTCAGGGTGAATTGATATTCAATGATTTCTACGATACGGCGCCCTCTTGGATGCGAAAAGTTCCAACCTCAAAAGATCCAGAACAATTCCACAAATTCTTCGGTAGAATCGAAAGAGAATTCGTAACACCCAGTGCAAGGCTCGTTTTCAACAGTTTATCGATGATGCAACACATTTGGGGAAGTGACGCGGTTAAAGGATTCTTTGGGCACGTCTGCCCAGCACTGTACGCATACAAGACGTTAGCCTATTGGACGATAGTTAGAGATGCACACCCCAAAGAGTTCTGTGCAATAATCGAGCACATAACGCAGGTTGTTGTGAACTTATCGAGGGAAGGCGGAAAAAGATTCGTAGAAGTCAAAAAAGCTGGGTGGCGGTACAACCCACAGAGCTATCAACGTTACGAGTACTCGGTTCAAGGGTTTGACATCAAGATCTTCCCGAAAACGCGCTCCGAAACCGATAACGCAGTTGCCAAGCGCGCACGCTAAATAGCTTTGACCAATGATTAGCTGACTAATTGTTTCACCAGTTCCGCGAAGAATTGACCAATTCGTCTCTTTCCTTGTGCAAAATCAATTATGCCCGTAATCATAGTAACCGGTGTCTCTGCTGCAACTGAAACTCTCGTCGTGTTCTCATTTACAGGCATCACGTTGATTAGAAGTATTGAACTAAATGACCAGGGGCCTGCCTTCGTCTTTGCCTTAACACGATGCGCTGCTTCATCAATCTGCTCAGTACTCCATTCCAGACTGGTAAGCACCTTTTGAATACCAATCCAAACCTTGCTCAAGGAGTAATCTATCTCCACCGTCTCTTCCTCTTTCCGTAAATATGCCATGCTCTCAACGGAATCCATTGGACGACCGTATTTATTTAAAGATTCGCGCGCGCAGGGTCCCTGTGAGAACTCAAGAAAAAACCGCAAGCGGAAACGAGTGTAGTCCTCCTTTAGTATGAAAGTTATTTAAGTGAAAAAGTACATCAATCGATATCGCGGCGTGACGTTGTGGCTTCAAACAGACAGACTCAAACAGTTGTTGGTCATGTTGGAATCGAAGTTTCCAATCTGAGCCGTTCCAAAAAGTTTTACAAGACCTTGCTAGGAGGACTAGGTTTCGCTATAATGATGGACACTGAAGATGGAGCAGGGTTCTCCAATCAAAACTTTCAGATATGGCTAGGCGCGTCGCAGAAACCAAGAGTCAAACGTGACGCCCCAACCGGAGAAGAGTTCGTCGTAGCCGATCACCTGGCCATACTCGTTCCAGACAAAGAAACCGTTGATGCTGCTGAGAAAGCAATGAAGAAGAACGGGTTCAAAGCCCTATTCCCCTGCGACGAACATCCCCAATTCGAGCCAGGATACTACGCTGTGTCATTTTGCGACCCCGACAACTACGTAATCGAAATCTACACCAGACCAAAACCAAAACGATTCTAGCCAAACCCCAACCTCTAAACGACAAACCGTCCTCTTCCAAACGCGTCATCATTACAAATTCAGCCTCAAGCGCTCCGCGCACACTGATCGCACTGCAGCATCAACTAAGCGTAGCCCGCGCGGAACTGAAAGACCAGCAGGCCACGCCGACGCAGAGCCCAGCTTGGCTTCAACACTTCTCAGAAATGCGCGCCCATCTGCACGCCCACCTGCTTCAACCTTGTCACACGCACAGGAACATCACAACGGACGTGTGTAAAAAAACGTAGAGGATCAACAAAGAAATGTTACAATCCACATTACATCTGACATTACAAATAAACCGAACTTATCAGCTCTGAACGGCGTTCCAGGCCTGTTTTCTTCATGGTTTGTTACAATCCACATTACTTCTGACATTACAAACAAAAATAGGGGGGGTCAAAAACACATCATCGCGATCTTGTAATCCAACATGATGTTAGACCTAAGCAAAAAAGGCGGGGGGCTTTCCCGTGCTTCTCTTGAAGGACAGCATCACACTCTCAGACTGCCCTGCGTTAGCTAATTGTTTAAATTCTCACAGAAGAATAAGTAGAAAAGCGCGAAGGCTTGGATGCAATGTCGTACGTTTTCAACATTCCGTTCCGAGACAATCAGAAGCTGAAGCATGTCATTGAAGAAGTCAAGAAGGACGCGAAACTGCAGACTCTGTGGAGATGCGCAAACGTGATGGCCATCGACCGCATGGGCTACACGGATCACGGGCCCACCCACGTTAAAATCGTCTCCAACATTGCACTCAAAATCCTCAGAATCCTGGTTGACAAAAAAGTCGTGCCCAGCATCGTCAAGAACTACAACATGAAAAACGACGACGCCGAAGTAGTCGTCGTACTAGGCTCAATATTCCACGATCTGGGCATGACCGTCATAAGAGAAGGACACGCATTCTACGGCGCACTCATAGCCTCACAGCTCATCGAAAAATACCTCCAATCAGTCTACTCTGAGGAGGAACGCACCATCATCCTGTCCGAAGTCATGCACTGCATAGTCTCCCATGAAGACCCAATCAAACCCCTAACCGTGGAAGCAGGCATCGTACGCATCTCCGACGCTCTGGATATGGAAGAGGGAAGAGCCCGCATCCCGTTCCAAGCAGGAAAAATCGACATCCACTCCGTCTCTGCACTGGCAATCGAAAAAGTAAGCATCCAAGAAGGCGAACCGAAACCCGTGACAATAAGAATAACAATGTCAAACTCTGCAGGAGTCTTCCAAATAGACGAACTCCTCAAACCCAGAATCGAAAACTCCGGACTCCAAACCTACATCCACGTCATCGCCGAAATAACCGGAGAAAGAGAGAGAAAGATAATAGACAAATTCGAAATATGACTCCCACCCCCAGCGTCAAACCACACCCGCTCCTCCAACAGCAAACAAGAAATAAACAAACAGCCCATAAAGGAACAGCAGAGGAAGGAACAGCAGAGGAAGGAACAGCAGAGGAAGGAACAGCAGAGGACAAAGGTTTGACAGACATTGTTCTTGTTTTCGAGGTCCATCAACCTCACAGAATAAAAAGAAGCTTCTTCTGGGAAAGCAAAATGTTCGAACGCGTTGACAAAAAAGAGTACTTTGACTACTACTTTGACAACGCAGTGAATAGACAGGTTTTTGAAAGGACAAGCAGAAAATGCTATTTCCCCTCGAACAGCATACTGCTCGAACTCATCGACAGGTACAAGGGAGAAAAGAAAAAGCCCAAATTCTCATTCAGTCTCTCAGGCGTTTTCTTGGAACAGTGCGAAATGTTCAACAAGGACCTTCTAGAAACATTCAAACAGCTCGCAGAATCTGGGCAAGTGGAGTTTCTGAGCCAAACCTACTATCACTCCTTGGCAAGCCTCTACCCTGAAAGAGAAGAATTCATCAAACAGGTAAAGATGCATCAGCGGGTAATGAGAGACCTGCTGGACTACACGTCAACGGTTTTCGAGAACACGGAACTGCTCTACAACAACGCCGTTGCAAGAACCGTTGAAAAGCTTGGTTACAAAGGAATTTTCACCGAAGGCGTGGAAAGAATACTTCATGGAAAGTCGCCGAACCACCTTTACTCACCGAAGGACTTGAAAAAAATCAAGATACTCTTACGAAACTACAAGCTGACAGACGACATAGGCTTCAGGTTCTCGGCAAGATGGTGGAACGAGTGGCCATTGACCGCGGACAAATACGCAAGCTGGCTGGCAGCAACGCCAGGTGACTGCATCAACATCTTCCCAGACTACGAAACCTTCGGAGAACACCACTGGCCCGAAACCGGCATCCACGACTTTCTGAGACACTTGCCGCCTGAGATTCTGAAGTGGTGGAACCTGCACATGGCCACGCCTTCCGAAGTGGCACAAAGGTACACGCCCGCCGGAGAGATCGACGTCCCAGAGCTCGGAGGAACAGTCTCCTGGGCTGACTTGGAGAGAGACGCGAGCTGCTGGCTTGGAAACACCATGCAATGGGCCTTCTACACGACTCTGAGACGGTTGGAACCACTAGTCAAGGAAACCGAAGACAAAGAATTCCTGAAAACATGGAGATACTTCCAGACGAGCGACCACCTCTACTACATGTTCACCGCAGGCGGTTCACCAGGCGAAGTTCACTCCTACTTCAGCCCATACAACACGCCCATGGACGCCTTCGTAACCGCGCAAGCGGCAATACTGGACTTTGAGAACAGAGTGAGACTCGCCGCGATAGTCGCAGACGAACCCTTCCTATTCTACACGGGCATAGGAGAAAAATACTTCACGGGAACAATGGCGTGGAGCCTAAAAGGCTTCACAAAAGCCATTCACAACGTGAGCACGAAATCCGTGGAATTTCACAACAACCGAGGAGACTTCGAACAATGGGCTCAGAAGTCACTTCACAACGCAGCATTGGCTGAACAACTGAAGAAAGAGAGGCTCTCGAAACTGACCGGCGAACCTCTCAGACAAGCAATAAACAAAGACGCGAACAAAGCATCAGTCAAACTGACAGCCGAAATGCGCTCCGCAACCAAGTACTTCTAACTCGGATACGCGTATGCCTTTATAAGAAAAACTCGCCAACAATATGCTTCAGGTATAATTGAGGTGATTGGATGAGTGAAGTGCTTCCGCTTCCAGAGAAGATTCTGCAAACGTTGCATAATCTCTGCGCGACATCGCCTGATCTGGCCAGACGAAGTGAAGAACTGTCGCAGGTCATGCAAGTTGACTTACACGAGTTGGAAAGAATTCTGGATGATTACAAGCGCCAAGGCTTTGCAGAAAGCTTCACGGACAATGAAGGGAAGAAGAGGTACTACCTCACAGGAAGCGGAATAATAAAGATCTGTGCAATCTTCACGTAGTGAAACCTCAATGCACGTCGTGATCTTCTCGTGGGAATACCCACCCAGGATCGTCGGGGAACTCGCAAACTACGTGAAAAAACTTGCCACAGAGCTTGTTAAGAACAACGAGAAAGCGTGGGTAGTCACCTATCACGACTTTCTGACTGGAGAGTATGAGGAGCCTGAGGGTGTCAAGACTTTCAGGGTGACGAACCCCGTTCACACTCACATCGGCGTCCTCACATGGGTTCTCACTTTGAACCAAGAAGTCGAAAGAGTCGCCGCAAACATCTACTACGCGTCAGATAAACAAGTTGACCTGATTGATGTGTATGACTGGCACTTCATACCCGCTGCTGTCACGTTGAAGAAGGCGCTGGCCATCCCATTCGTCTATTCCGTGGAGAGCGTGGAAGAACACCGTTCTCACGGTGCCAATTCACCGTTCAACATGTCGATAAAGAGCATCGAATGGCTTGGAACGTATGAAGCTGAAAAACTGCTCGTCAAGTCCGAATGGATGAGAGAAGAGATAATCAGGATATACAAAGCCCCAACAGCCAAGATCAAGGTGATCTCGCCCAAATCTGCGAACTGGATAAAAGACATCCTGGAGACCTACAGAAACTCGGGGGCATCAACATGAACAAAGAATTGCGCATCATGATGCTCACTTGGGAATTCCCACCCAGAATCATCGGAGGAATTTCCCCGCACATTTACAACCTTTCCAGAAACTTGGCAAAGTACGGCGTAAAAGTTTACGTGGTGACCTGCGATTTTCCCGGGGCTCCTCAGCATGAGACCATAGACGGTGTTGAGGTCTACCGCGTCGACTCGTACAAGAACCCCGCGCCGGACTTTGCAACGTGGATTTACCTCATGAACGTAAACATGCAGAAAGAGGCCGCCGCGCTTGTCCGTAGCCTCGGCGGAAACATAGACATATTCCACGCTCACGATTGGCTTGTTGCGACGGCCGGAATCGGGTTGAAGCACGTTTTCAGAAAACCGTTCTTTGCCACGATGCACTCCACAGAAATCGGCCGCAGAAACGGCATCCACACTGATTATGAAAGGATGATACATGAAACGGAGGCGTGGCTAACCTACGAAGCCTGGAAGGTCATATGCTGCAGCGACTACATGATATCCCACGTACGATGGGCCTTCGGACTTCCACCTGACAAACTGGTCATGGTGCCAAACGGCGTCAACTTCAAAGCCTACGCGAGAAAAGAAAATGAAGATATGAGCCAATTCAGAAACAGATTCGCTTTGCCGCAGGAAAAAATCGTGCTTTTCGTGGGAAGACTAGTGCATGAAAAGGGAGCCCATGTGCTCGTGAGCGCAGTTCCAAAAGTGCTGGACAAAATAGACGCAAAGTTCGTCTTCGTCGGGAACGGATACATGAGAGACCAGCTCTCAGACCTCGCTGAACAGATGGGAATAGCCCACAAAGTCATGTTCACTGGCTTCGTGGATGACGAAACCCTGCGAAACCTGCAGAAGTGTGCCGACGTCTCCGTCGTGCCCTCCCTTTTCGAACCCTTCGGGATAGTAGCCCTCGAAGCCATGGCTGCAGGAAGCCCAGTCGTAGTCTCAGACGCCGGCGGCCTGTCAGAAATAGTCAACCATGAAGTAGACGGAGTCAAAGTGTACAGCGGCAACCCCGATTCACTAGCCTGGGGAATAACAAAGGTGCTGACAGACGAAGGCTTTGCAAACCGCTTGAGAGCTAACGCGCACAGAAAAGTTCAACAGAAATACAACTGGGGCATGATAGCACAACAAACGAAAAACGTGTACGAAGCGGTGCTAAGCGAGTATTCAAAGAGCTTCTGGGCACAGAAAAGTTGAAAGAAAGCGTCACAACGAAAACTAGGGGTACGTCAGCTTAATGGCCTTGTGTCCGCAAGCGTCGGCGCACTTCATGCAGTAAATGCACTCCGGATGGCTGAATTTTTCCCAAGGCAAGTCCAGTATGGGAACACGCGTAGGACAGACCTGAACACAGAGGCCGCATCCACTTTTCTCGCATTTGGTAGGTTCTCTCCTCAAGCCAATGAAGCTGAAGTTGTTCATGATAGCCATGATGGCCCCGTGAGGGCAGAAGTACCTGCACCAGCTTCGAGGCACGTAGGCAACGAAGGCCAGAACCAAAACCATGATTACAAGTTGAGCCCAGAAAAGCGCGGACAAGCTCGAAATGCTGCCTAATACGTCTACGCCTTGGCTTGAAAACACGTTAACAGAAAAATTGTGCACCATCGTCGGCAAGGTTGCGAACAAGGTTTCCGATGGACTCACGGCCGTGAAAGGCGCGTTGGCAAAGATGCCGAGAGCACTCTGATATCCCGCACTGATACCCACAATCTCTGAGGCTGAAAAAGTAACGACGATGAATAGCGTAATTGCCAGAACAAAATACTTCACGTACACCATGGTTTCATGGGTTCTCAATGACAAATCCGTCTGCTTACGTCCGAAAAAACCGACTATGTCTTGGATGAAACCGAAGGGACAGACCCATCCGCACATCGATTTGCCAATAAGTATGCCCACGATCAGGAAAGAAGCTATTCCGACCCAGGGAAAAAGGATGCCGGCGTTCCATCCAGTAAACATTAACTGAATGGCTGTGAAAGCGTCGCCCGCGCTGTTCATCTTCAGCCCCCACGTCCAAAGAACAGGAAACAACAGTGGTAGCGCACCGAGACTGAAAACTATTGAACTGAATAAGATGAAAGACAGAAACTGGACTACTCTGCGTGGCGTGTTGTACTTGAGCAGTCTCTGTCTCAGTGTCTGTGCGCTCAAACGTTTCGCCTTCTCCATGCTCTAATGAGGGACTGAGTTATTTATTTTCCTATGACTTTAACATTTTCTACCAGGATCCATGGTGCGACGAGATTGCCCGATTTTCCTCTCGTTGTTAGCCAAGCCGGAAACATTCGCTAACAAGTGAAAGATGTCTCCGGCCAGCATCGCTCCCTTAACGGGATAGGCAATCTCGCCATTCTTGATGTTCCAGCTGGGAGTTGCAACGACACTGAATTCTCCGTTCGCTGGATTACTTGTATGCGCGCGCTGCCAATCAAGTATGTTGAAACACCTTTTGCATCATAGCCCGGCAAAGTCGCTCCCCTTTTTCACTTGTAATGTCAGATGTAATGTGTATTGTTACAAACCATGAAGAAAAACAGGCTGAACTACTGTTCAGAGTTGA
>JBEKXL010000003.1:0-207687 GCA_049512075.1 Bathyarchaeia archaeon
CCGGCCTCCATCTCCAAGGTTATCTCCACATTTTCGTAACACACGCTCAGTATAAAGGCTTAAGTGGGGGAATTCACCGCCCGGGGCAAGCCCCGGGGTTCTCTTCCCCCACACCCTTGAAATAGAAAAGCACCCATTGATTCAAGTCAAAATGGTCTGAGGATGACGGCAAGCTTATATTTGCTGATTGAGATGAAAAATGAAGGAGGATGTGAAATGGAGAAAACTCTTGAAAACTTGAAGAGCGCTTTCGCGGGCGAGTCGCAGGCGAATCGTCGCTACGTGGCTTTTGCCCAGAAGGCCGAAGAGGAAGGTTTTTCACAGGTTGCAAAGTTGTTCAGGGCAGCCGCAGAGGCAGAGACTGTTCACGCGTTGAATCACGTCAAGACGATGGGAGAAGTGAAAGCCACGGCTGAAAACTTGGATGCAGCGATAACCGGAGAGACGTTCGAATACAAGAAGATGTACCCGGAATACGTGAAAACTGCCAAGAAAGAAGAAAACACGCAGGCAACTTGGAGCTTCAACGTGGCTAATCAGGTTGAGCAGGTGCACGCGAACCTGTTTACAAAGGCTGCTAAGGCCTTGAAAACGGGTAAGGAGCTGCCTAAGGTTGACTATTACGTTTGCAGCGTGTGTGGAAATACTGTTGAAAACGAAGCGCCCGAAAAATGCCCAATCTGCGGGAACCCGAAATCAAAATTCTTCAAGGTGGCTTAGGCGCGGACGGGGCCAACCTTTTCTTGCTTGTCTGCCATTAGTAGCCTGCGAAATTCTCTTTCTTAACGTTCTCGCCGGGAACGTCTAGAGTTTTGAGGAGGTTTCCCATGGCCTGCACCATGGCAGGGGGACCGCAAACGTAGAACACGGTTTCACGATACTCTGGAATCTCTTTTTTGACCATTTCGGCATTGACGTTGCCCTTGTAGCCGTTCCAGTTTGCCTTCGGCTCGGCCAAGGTGAACGCTACTTTGAGATTGTTGTTCTGTCGCCGCATTTGCTCAAGGTCTTGTCTGAAAACGACATCTGCCTCAGTTCGGTTTCCGTAGAGAAGGGTGACTTTCGTGTTCAGTTTCATGTCTGTGCAATACTTGCATATGCTTCTGAGCGGAGTGATGCCGACTCCTCCTGAGAGCAGACCGATTCTCTCCGACTCTCCTTCAAAAGTGAAGTTGCCGAAAGGAGCGTCGATTGTTACTGGATCACCCACTTTCAACGCGTCCAGCCTGTCTGAGAAGGGATGTCCAGTGAGCTTCTTTGTAAACTCGATGTAGTCCTTCTCGGTCGGGCTGCTGGAGATGCTGAAAGGCTTGCGTGCTTCTTGCTCTCCGATTTTAAGGGTGACAAACATGTACTGTCCTGCTTTGAAGTTCAATGAACTCACCCTTGCAAAGCGAAAACTCTTCACGTTGTAAGTGCGTGGGATAATGTCCGCGACCCTCGTTTCAAACTTCATGGTAGCCACCGTGCTTCTAGCAAGACTGGTAAACGCCTGAATGGTCTATCTGAAGATCCTTTAAATGGATTTCCACCTGCCGAAATAACAAGCGGATGAGTGTTTCACGCGCGGGCGAGTTAAATAATTGGTTTAAAATGGTCATGATTCTTCTTTTGCCTTTTAACGCTCAATTTGAACTTGTTTGACAAGCAAATCTTGCCGGGCCGAGGGATAGTAAGTCATTAGGGCTCCGGCAGATCTTGTGGAGAGTGGGAGTTTTCCCATAACATGTCGAGGCTGCACCTAGCCCGCTTGGAACGCCAAGGCATCTTCGCGAAAGCTAACAGTCCATGCGTCCCGAAACTGCCCAAAAAACCCAAAAAGGAATAAACACCATTTTTAACCATATTAGGGACAAGCCAGCGCCCTATATTCTATTTTGCAGAAGCTTAAGAATTATCTTTTCGGGAATAATATCTGCCCTAGAATTTTCGATATAAAAAAAGGATTATTAGTTTTATCTGACGAAGTCATCGAATGTCCAGAAGTGATTTTCTTCTTGAATTATGATGTCTTCGAACATGCGTCTTGTTGTTGTGTCGGCGCGTTTGAATGCTTCAGCGATGATTTCTCGGTACAGCGATATTGCGCTACTTTCCAATGCATGATCCAATGTCAGGAAATCCATAGCTGTGTTGCCGACAACTGGAAGTGGATCTGGATTGATTGTTGCTTCGCCGTCAAGCAAATAGATCCTTTCGCTGATTTTTTCTAAGTGATCCATTTCTTGTATGAAGATTTCTTTCAGTATCTTGCTTACTACGTTGGCTTTGTTGGTTTCAGTTATGGTTTCTAGCGGTGTGTTCTTCATTCGAAGGGCAAGAAAAGCCGCTTTTTCATGTTGATTTGTGTATTGGATTATTCCGGTGATTTCCGCTGCAACAGCCTTGTTTAAGAGGGCAAAGTAATCGTCTGTGTATATTTTTCGCCATTTAGGCAGAGGCACTTTGCTTGGCTCTTCTTTCTCGTCCAAGAACTTGGTGTATTCTTGGAATTTGAATAAGTGTCCTTCTTCTTCACCATAGATTTTCTCGAAGAGTTCACGTGTTTCCCAATCGCCCATTTTCCCAGAAGTCTCGATGATTTGGCGGTAAAGCGTTAACGCTTCTTCTTCAGCTTTCACGCCTAGTTTGGCAAACTCGCTTATGCTGTCGCCAATGTTAGGTTTGCCGGCTTTAGTGGTTGCTTGCCCTCCAAGATAGTAAATGCGCTCCATTATGCTAGCGGCATGTTTCATTTCTTGGATGGCAATCTCTCTTAGAAATTTTCCAACGGCGTCATAGGTGGTTTTGTCCAGAAGGATGTTTTCAGGGATTGTTCTGCGCACGAGCTTTTCCATTTTTGCATGTTGAAGTATATACTGGACTGAAACACCAATTTCACGTTCAACCGCTCTGTTTAGCAAGTCTGTATATCCTCGTGTTGTTTTAACAGCCATAAGTAATCCCAACTTCTACTCCCAGAAAGGAACAATCACTTAGATATAAGATTTTTTATGGAAACAAATTCAGGGAAAAACATACAATCACAAAGAGAAAGGCAAACGCTACCAACGCTTATGCATTAATCTTAGCTACAAGTACCTCATTTGCAGGGCTTTTTCCCAAACCTCGAGTAGCACACAAAAATTACTGAAAGAACAGACAACATAAAAACTACCCCTTCAAAGACAGCGCGCGCTGGTTTGCCGTCTCCAAGCGAAGCCAAAAAGCGTCCATCAAAGAAGCCCATTACAGGCTCAGACAAGCAAAAACGGACTTACAACCATTCGTAACCATTTATTTAATTTCCCCGCGCACGCTTCATGCCTTGTTACCACACAACATTACCACGATTGTTACCAACAAACACAGGGGGTCCCCTGAAAGGCAACGCTTTTCTCCCGAACTGCACGTTTCCTTGCTATCGTCAGTATTTCTACAAGTTGCTGTTCTTTGGTGCAGTATCATCTCTAACACTGCTGGATGCATGTGAGAGACTGCCCGCACGTTGGGCACATAAGGAGGCATTGCAGATGCTGCCCCGTCGGATGGATAAACGGGTAGAGCACACGGATCGACCGAACCACAGCCCAACAACAAAACATTACAAAACAGCATTACATCTGACATTACAAACAAAAAAAGCTGGAATCCACGTTTGGCTAAACAGTAACCAAGCTGTAAGCTCACAGACTAATCGTAGCCAGCGGCACCGAATCACGCCTTTCCCATACGAATCAGGCCTTTTCGGTACGATTCACGCCTGAACGCGCCAAATCCAGCCGTGGACAAACCATGACCCAAGGCGTGCCACTGAAAAGAAGCCTAAAACACCCTTTCCAAAAAAAGAAGAAAACCCAACAGTTTCTCTCACGTCGTTCAGGAAGCGAAAGCGCGCGCTTTCACTGCACATATCTAAGATATTCTTTTCCCCTCAAGACGGCCTAGACGTTGTTGCCGGACGTGACCGTTCATTCGCACAGCCAATTCCCCCGAAAGAGGATGTTGTGAACGCTGGTGCCTTCAGGAAAAGAGACTCTCACGACTCCTGCAGGCCAATTAGCTCTATCATCTTGTCTGGATCAGTGGTTGGCGGATTGCACACACGGTTACAGCAGACGTACGCTGTGGCCTTTCCTTCCTTGCTTGTCAAGCCTTGAGTGAACGCGTCCAAACATCGTGTTCCTTGTCGTTGGCCAAGTTTTGAGCGGAGAAGCACCACTTTTCTGGGCGCAAATCTGCTTCTGAGAGCCTCTATCAGCCTCTTGGTGTCGGCCTTCCTCGGGTCGCCGACTAGGATAACTTCGCAGGAGGGGCCGATGGCGAAGTCGAGTGCGCTCATCAGTTGAGTGCAGGCGGAAGGGGCCCTTGAAACAGCACTGGCGAATGAACGCATCAGTTGTGCCGCCTTCTGTTCGTACTGGGTCTCGCCTGTCATGTGGGCAAGGCGAATGAGGTTCAGACATGCCACTGAGTTGCCTGAGGGCAGAGCGCCGTCGTATATTTCCCTGCCTCTCACAAGAGTGACGTCGGCATCATCTGGCGTGAGATAGAAGCCACCTCGCTGTTCATCCCAGAAGTGTTTCATCAACATTTCGGTTAACTCGACTGCGCGCTGCAGGTATTCAGCGTCAAGGACGGTTTCGTAGAGTTCCACGAGTCCCCAGACAAAGAATGCATAATCGGCCAAGAAACCATTCACCTTGGCTTCTCCATCACGGTAGCGATGGTAGAGACGTTTTTCGGAGTCGCGCATATTATTAAGAATGAAGTCTGCGGCTCTTTTCGCTGCGTTTGCGTATTCCGGCTCATCGAAGGCTTGAGCTGCTTTCGACAACGCTGCGATCATCAGCCCGTTCCAGTCCACCAGGATTTTGTCGTCCCTGCCTGGGCGAACACGTTTTTGCCTGAAGTCAAAGAGTGTCTTTCGGACTTGGTCTAGGCGCTTCTGAACATCCTGTGGAGAATTGTGCATGTCGATGGCAATCTGGGTGGGCGATTTCTCCAGGTGGAGTGTGTTGTTTCCAGTTCTTTTCCCAGTCATTGCATCTTCGAAGTTGCCGTCCTTCTCAACGTCAAAAATCTTTATCGCGAACTCGGCTTCCTCTGCGGGTAATAGCTGCCTGATTTCTTCTTCAATCCACAGGTAGAACTTTCCTTCCTCTCCCTCGCTGTCGGCGTCTTCCGCTGAGTAGAACCCGCCTGCCGGGTCGGTCATGTCTCTTAGGACGTAGGTGATTGTTTCTCGGGCGGCCTGCTTGAACTCTTCATCTCCGGTGGCTTGATACGCTTCTGCATAGGCCATGGTGAGCATTGCTTGGTCGTAGAGCATCTTTTCAAAGTGGGGCAACAGCCATTTTGCATCGGTGGAGTACCTGTGAAAGCCGAAACCCAACTGGTCGTATATTCCGCCTAGCCTCATTGCTTTCAGGGTTTTGTCTACCATTTCGAGAGCTCCTCTGTCAGAGGTTCTTTTCCAGTAACGAAGAAGGAAGGTGAGGTTGTGGGGAGAGGGGAATTTCGGCGCGTTCCCGAAACCGCCGTTGCTCGGGTCGAAGCTTCGCGAAAGCTGGAAGTACGCCTCGTCCATCGTTGAGGCTCCAAGCTCTTCGGCAGCCGATGTTTCATGCGATCCCTTCTCGGTTTCCTCAAGGAATCTGGTGACCTTCACGGCCTGCTCAAGCAGCTCGTTCCTGCGTGATGTCCACAGTTCTTTAACTTTCGGGATGAGTTCTTTCATGCCGACTTGGCCGAACCTGCTTTCCCTGGGCATATAGGTTGCTGCGAAGAACGGTTTCTTGTCAGGTGTCATGATTATGTGAAGAGGCCATCCTCCGCTGCCGGTCAGTTGCTGACAGACTTTCATATAGACGCTGTCCAAGTCTGGCCTCTCTTCACGGTCAACCTTGATGCAGACGAAGGCGTCGTTCAGCAGCTCTGCCACTTCAGCGTCTTCGAACGATTCTTTCTCCATAACGTGGCACCAGTGGCAGGTTGAGTAGCCTATGGAAAGGAAGATGGGCTTGTCCTCGTCCTCGGCTTTTTTGAAGGCTTCGGGGCTCCACGGGTACCAGTTCACGGGGTTGTGAGCGTGTTGCAGCAGGTAAGGACTCTTCTCGAATATCAGTCTGTTAGGCTTCCTTTTTGACTCAGGCTGCATTCTTCAATCAACAATCGCTACTATTTCCTGGCGCAGGTTAAAACTAGTTTCGTTGATGAGCTAATCAAGGCGAGGCTGAGCGCGCGCTGTCCAGCTTCTGATCCCAAGACGTTGAGGTCCGCGCGCGCTAATTCTTTGATGATTCTTGCATTCGTGACCATGGCCAAATCGGTGGTCAACGATCGTTGACCTGACGGTCAAGAAGGTAGGAATTAACTGCAACCCACTGCTCAGATGTCTTGTAGAGAGCGCAACGACCGGTGCTCAACTGTTTTGACGGGCAGGATTGTGTATGAACAGAATGATGCAGGCCTTCAGGATTGCCAGCAGCCTGGTAAGATACAAAATTGGGTTGCCGAGGCCTTTTTTCGTGAGTTATCAGATAACTCTTCGATGTAACCGGAGATGCGTGTTCTGCAACGCGTGGAAACTAGAGACTTACAGAGAGTTGGATACGAGACAAGCCAAGAAAGTCGTCGGTGAACTTGGAGACTTCGGCGTGAGAGCCCTGGGCATCACGGGCGGCGAACCATTAATCAGGAGAGATTTGGAAGAAATAGCTGCGTACGCTAAGCGCAGAGGGCTTATTGTTGGAGTCAACACGAACGGCACGTTGCTAACTCCAAAAAGGGCGAAATCCGTATCAAGCGTGTTTGACACCGTTTTTGTTTCTCTTGACGGGTTTGAGAGAACGCACGATGAGATTCGTGGAGAAAAAGGAACATTCAGACAAGCATTGGCCGGACTGAAGAACCTAGTTGCGGTGAAGCATGATTGCACCGTCGGCGTGAACTTTGTCTTGAACAACATGAACTACAGGGAATTCATTCCATTCTGCAACTGGATCAGGAACCTGGGTGTGCTCGTCACGTTTTTCCCCGTCGCAGGAGAGGACAACTTCATCAAAGACTACTCTATCCCCAAGAGCGAGGTTGACGCCTTTGTGTGTGATGTCTTAAAAGAAAAGACGACTAACCCCTTTCTCGGGCCTTCAGAAAGAGTCATCGAACTGCTCCCAAAGTTCGTGAAGGGGGAAATGCCGCACATCTGCGATGCAGGGCGACTGTACTTGGGTGTGTCTCCCACCGGAGAACTCCGCATCTGCCCAATTGGACCAAACTCTCCAGACTGGCAAGTCGGTTCACTCGTGACCTCTTCCATGAAGGAGCTGGTGAGCACGAGTCGTTTCCGTCAAGTTCTGGAAGCCCGGAAGCATTGCATGCCCTGCCTAGCAGGATGTACCACACCATATTCACTGTTGTTCAGAGGCTCAGCCAAGGATCTGACCAAAGAAGCATTAGACTATTACAAAGCCTTCCGCAACACCTAGCGCGCATGCTTGTTCCTAAATTGGTGTAAAATGGTTTTTGTTCTTCTTTTGCCTATCTGCGTTTGATTTGGACTGCTTGATAGTAGGTCTTGGCTGTGTTGAGACGGACAGTGCAAGAAGGTCAAAAACAGATGTGCGCCTCAAAACTGCCTCCAAACCCCAAAAAAGGAATAAATACCCTTTTTAACCATTTCAGGAACACGCATGAGCGCTAAAGCCCACTCTGAACCCTTAGGCTTTTACTACTCTTCATTGCAGAATGTAGGGTCATGATGGAGCGCTCGCTTCTGAGAAATTGGCAAACTATATAATGATATTCCGCGCCTTTTTGCCTTCGTTAGAAAGGCGCACTGTTTTGACTGCCCCGAGGTACAAAGTCACATGGAAGACGCTCTTGCTGCCAATAATTGGCCTAGCTGCATTCTTCATTTACATATACGTGTTCAACGTTGACATTCAGCAAATTATCGCAGAAATCGGTCGAATTAATCTACTATACTACTTTATTGCGGCGATCGTCTCAGTCCTTGACGTGTTCTTCTTCGCCCTTGCATGGCATTCGTTGCTCAGGTTTCTCCGTGTGAAGTTCTCGGTTCTGAAATCTTTCGCACTCGTGTGGGTAAGCATATTCATCGACACCTTGATCCCCGCAGAGTCAATCAGCGGAGAACTTGCCAGGATCTACTACTCGAACAAAGAACAGGAGGGTACGGCTGGCAAGGCAACCGCATCAGTGGTCGCACAGAGGCTGATCGGGATGGGGATAATCCTCGCGACTTTGCTGGGCGGAGCGATCGTGCTTCTGCTGCAGAGTCTGCTTTTTGGGATGATCCTCGGTTTGATACTTTTCCTGATGACAATCATCTGCGTCCTTTTTGTTCTGATACTTTTTCTCAGTTTCAGGGAAAAATGGACTTTCCGTATGCTAGACAGCTTGATCAGGTTTGCAGAGTGGATCAGTAGGGGACGATGGAAACTAACGAAGTTACGAGAGGAAGTCGTTGAAATTCACAAGGCCTTCCACATAGCGATCAAGGAATATACTCATGCTCCGAAAACCCTTGCGATCGCCACATCCTACTCTGTAATGTCATGGCTTCTGTCGGTTTTAATCTTCTATTTCACGTTCTTGGCTATTGGGTATACTCAGATAAGTTGGGTTACCATCGTCGTCACCACCTCAATCTTTGTATCCATCAAATCCATTCCGATAGGTGTTCCCTTCGAGGTTGGTCTTCCCGAGATAACCCTAACAACGTTGCTTGTGATTTTCGGCGTACCTGGAATTGTCAGTGCAACCGTCACGATTTTGACACGCCTGTTGACGCTCTGGCTCAGGTTCTTCATTGGTTTCGGAGCTCAACAGTGGCTCGGTCTCAGAGGCATAATCACACGTGAAGGGAAGGAGACAAGCTTCAACTAGGAATGAGCCGAAGCGCCCGATGAACAGATACCAATACTCATTCTGTGGAAGATTCGCGGTTCCGGCTGAAGTAATCTCAAGTCTGCGCGCGCTGTTGTATTCTTTTTTCTAACTTATGGGGTCCCAATTGGTGAAAGGTTTTTTAATAGTCTTTGGTGTAATATTATCAGTAGCAAGTATTGTTTCGTGGAGATTAGTGTATGCCTTCGTTGAAAAAGAAGAGTGCTCAAAAGAAGAAAAAACATTCGGATAAAGTTGGGAAATAACGCGAATTTCACATTCTGTTTCCATGCTGGTCTTTGTCGTTTATCTGCTACCTCGTTAACGAGGTTAATCTGTACAGAAAACGGAAGATAATCACCGCATGCTTGGAAAAGATGCCGATGATGCCGCTGGTTGGAATTGAATCCTCTCGTAAGTGGAGGTGTCTCCCGCAAAATCCCCTTTTTTTACAGCTTTCAAAATGTAATGTATTGAACAAGTGCAGTGAAGATATCTTCGGCAAGTTCTTCTTACTCATCGCATAAGTCTGAGCACTTTGCAGATTCAAGAACTGATTGCGCGCGCTAGACGCCTAGGCGTTTGGTCTTGTTTGATGCCGCATTTTTGATTTCGCCATAACGAAAACAGTCAATCAGGTGGTCGTTAACCAGACCGACAGCTTGCATGAAGGCGTAGCATATGGTCGGTCCCACGAATTTGAATCCCCTCTTTTTCATTTCTTTGCTCATGGTTTTTGATTCTTCAGTTTCTGCGGGCATGTTTGAGAAGTCTGTGAAGGCATTGTTGAGTGTTTTTCCTTGAACGAACTTCCAGACAAATGCGTCGAAAGAACCGAATTCTTTCTGAACCTCTTTAAGTCGAATGGCATTATCAATTGTGGCTAAAATCTTGGCTCTATTTCGGATCACATTGGGATTGGCCATGAGACGTTTCACGTCTTCATCATTGTACCTAGCTATCTTCTCAGGGTTGAAATTGTCGAAAGCCTTTCTCAGGGCTTCTCTTCTTTTGAGTATCAGCTCCCACGTTAGACCCGCTTGGAAGCCTTCTAACGTAAGAAACTCAAACAGTGTCCGGTCATCATGAACAGGAACACCCCATTCCTCATCATGATACTTGATGTAGAGAGGGTTGTCGGTATTCCAGCATCTCTTCAACTTACTTTTCATATTCTATGATTGCCAAGCTACAGATTTAAGTCTCTCTCAGAGAGACTCTCGCTGCACGCGCGATGGAGTGCTTTTTCGTTGGTCTTCCATGCTTCTGCTCTTGACCTTGGTCTTTTTGTTTCTTGTTTTTCGATTTGCTTTTCCAGTTCTGCTTGGTTGATGCATTTTGGTCTTCTTCTTTTTTCTAGAGTGACTATGCTCACGCAAGTGATCATGCTTACGCGAGGGTTTTGTTGTTGTCTTCCTTTTGTGTTCGACTTCAGGCTTGTTTTGGTCAGGTGTTTTAGGGGTTTTTTCTGGAGCCTTGTCTGCTTGGATCACATCTATCAACACTCTTGCTAATTTTATCAGTGAGGCATCGCGTGTTTTTTCTTCACTTGTGGCGTCCCCTTTTTCGAGTTCTTCAGAAAACTCTTTGAGAGCCTCGATTGCGGCTTCTCCACGCAAAATCGGAGCTTTGGCCGGCACGTTGAGAACTTTTTCAGGTGGAGCCCGAACAGGAATGTGAGAAACAACTTGAACTGGCGTCTGGCCAGAGATTTGACTTTGGTTTTGAATAGGGATCTCAATAGGGGCTTTAGTTTGAACTGGTGCCTGACTTGGGATCTTAATAGGGTTTAGTGTTGGATCTTCAGTTTTGGTTCGGGAGATGGAAGTTGAACTCTGCGCGCGCGGAGTTCGAGGAATTTTCCGCAGGACATGGGGAGTGCGGCGGTTTTTTGTTACTAGTAAATAGTAGAAAATGAACATGGCCGCTGTCAAAAGGGTGAGCGAAAAGAGCGTAAGCGTCTGAAAGTCCACCATAAACGATGCTTGTGACCCCTTTGAATGAATACATTATGAAGCGGCATTCAATACGCAGAATCAGATTTTGTGAACACTATTGAATCAACAGAGACCCAACACGTGAACGCGTGCTTGGAACGTTGAAATGATGACTAAGGCGCGCGCTCTTGCTCATCGCATAAGACTGAGCACTTTGCAGATTCAAGAACTGATTTCTCTATCTTCCGTTGACTGCTTTTGACAGTAAGATCTGAATAGATTGTATCTCTGCAGGCGTGGCCAACCAGTCTTTGCATAAATTAGTTTTTCTGGATTATTCCTCAGCCAGTTCATCATGTGGAAGAAGCTCTTCGCCTTTTTCTCATCTCTCTCTTTCACTGGCTCGTAACCCAAGTTTCTAATTTCGTCCAGGTATGCTATTTCCGTAAGCCTCTGCGGTTCGCCCGTGACTGTGATTCTCTCAATTTGATTGTCGCCATACATCTCTCTTAAACCATTTACCGCTTCGTCGAAGATGTAGCCTCTGCAGATTTGAATTCGTTCGTCTTTTTTGAGTCCGAGTTTGCCCAATAGTTGAAACACGACTGTCGAAGCCTCCTTCAGATACTCTTTTGATCGGAATCGCGGATACCTGAAATACTTGACATCCAAGACATCATATCTAAATTCTTGAGTCTCGCAGCGAAAGGCACCTATGACCACGCCAAAAAGCAGGTCACCTATGCCAGCATCATCAACAATTATTGTCAGTTAACGTCATCCCCTCTTGTTATAGATGAATGAACCATACGCGCATTCATAAAAACGCCTCATATGTGTCTTATATTGTTTATTTCTCGGATTTCTTATCACTCATGCATATGATGCCTATTCTCCGAAAAAGAGTGGATTGTCCATATCATGATGATGTGGTGAGGTCGGCTAGGTTCAAACTCTCTTTTGAAATACTCACTTGTCGCTTCGCCATGAAGAGGCCAGTTCTTTGAAGTCTATTTTGGAGTCAAGACCTAGAAATTTCATAAAGCACGCCAGCGCGCGTGCTGTTTACTGCCTTCGGATGCCCTGAGTGGGACTGGAAGGAATTGTTAGAGGTTAGTCTTTAGCCTTCTCTCTGACAAGCAAGTTCACATTTTTGCGCGCGTGCTTTCTTCTGACAGATACCAGATGCCTGTCTATCTTTCACCTAGATACAACCCAATTTCGTCCTTGCCTATATGCCTCTAACAGTCCTTTAGCGCGCGCTAGTTGTGTGCAGAGCAGATTTGAACCCAGGTCCAATGGAAACCCCCTCTCCGAAAAGCCCACTATTTTCTAGATCAATCTTCTCAAAACCCTTAAATCACTGATGTTTTTTCCTATTTTCGTTGGGGAGAAAGCAGAAGGGACAGTATTTGGGACCAATCAGAGGGTTAGTCAGACTAAACTCTAGAAGACGACTTTTTATACATCTGATTGCTCCTGCTTCAATGTTAGTGCTCCTATTTTGCGCTCAAATCGCTTTGGTTAATGCCAACGGCGCTCAAAAATACTATCTAAGAATAGTCTCACCCTACGGCACCACGGTAGGTCAAGGCTGGTACACTGCTAACACTTATGCAAACGCGTCGTTAACTGCAGGCATTGTCGATCAAGGAAACGGCACACGCCGAGTTTTCACTAATTGGAGCTACAATGCTTCAGGAACGAACTACGCAAAAAGCCAACCTATTCTCATGAATTGCAACAAAACCGCAGTCGCCAAATGGAAAACACAGTACCGAACAACCTTTAACCAATCAGGCCTAGACGCGACAGCATCAAGCATGATTGTGAACGTCAACAGCACCGGCAAATCATACTCTCAAATTCCCTATTCGTTGTGGGTTGATTACGGCGCCAAAATAGTCTATTCATACAGCAATGTAAGTAGTTCCACCACCGGAAAAAGGTTCATCATCGTCAACGTAACAGGTCCCGCATCACCCAAGACCGTAAGTGCTCCCATCTGCGTGACAGGAAATTACAAGACGCAGTTTCTGCTAACGGTTACTACCAACCCCTCGTTTTTGAGTCCTCAACCCACCAGAAACGTATCAGGCGAACCGCAGACTACAAACAGTTGGTGGTACGACTCTAACACAACTGTTCTCTTGACTGCACAACAAGTCGACAATTATACGTTCAGCCACTGGGATATTGACGGCACGTCACAAGGCGATGCCGTCAACCCCATTTCTGTCCTCATGATTGTTGCCCACAATGCCACTGCTAACTACCAGGTTATTTCACCCCCTCCGCCTCCTCCACCGCCACCTCCTCCAAGAGCCGTGGGAGGATTCTCTTACTCATTGGCCAGAAAAGGCTCAGCCTCTCCTCTGGAAGTCGGTACACCACTACTCATGCTGCTTGGAATCGTCCTGTTAGTGACTCGACGCAAATCAAAACGGCCTCGCGCGCACTAGAAGAATAACGCGCGCTACAATCCCAACTTGATTACGATTTGTGTGCGTGCCCTCCTTTCTCTGGGAACTGGAAAAGTTGACAGCGCGCGCTGGGGTGACTACGGTTTTGATTTTTGTAGTCACCTTTTGAGGAGTCTCTTCAGGGATTTGTACTCTTTGAGGATTAGCTCTATCGTCGGCCTGGTGTTTCTGTTTCTTTCGTATTCCTGCAGGGCGTTGTAGTATTCTCTTCTGTTTCTCAGTTCTATGTTCACTGGAGGCAGATTGTGTTTTAGCAGGATATTGTTTAGGATTAGTCTGCCAACCCTGCCGTTGCCGTCTTGAAATGGGTGAATATTTTCGAGTTGATTATGAACAACGGTGGCTAAGATGAGGGGAGGATATTCTTTTTTGTTTTTGTTATACCAGTTTATCAGTTCTTTTAGTAATTTCACGACTTCTGTGGCGGGGGCACCTCTATGTATTACGTTGCCAGATGAATCAACTACTGCAGCTTCCATTCCTGGGCTTCTGAAATGGCCTGCAAATGCTTTTGAATTTTTAAAAACTATTTCATGAAGTTTTTCGATCAAGCCTAAAGATATGTGAATCTTAGTTTTTCTTATGTAAGCTATTGCTTCGGAGACGCCGTAGGTTTCTGAAACCTCATCTTTGGTTCTGTGCTTAGGCCATTTTTTGTTTTCAAGTATGCCCACGACTTCGGAAGCGGTTACGGTCGAACCTTCAATGGCGTTTGTGTCGTAGGCAAATGCCTCGCCGAACTTTGACCAGTCTTTTTCGTCTAAATGAATGACCCTCAGTTCTGCGCGTGTCTCTAGATTTTCAAGTTCTTCCAGCTCGCTGGAGGATAGTGCAGTGTAAAACGGATCGTTTATGACACCGTATTTTTTTACTTTTTCCTTCAGAACTTCTTCTGCATGTTTCCTTTTGGTTTCTAATTCTTTTTTGGATAAGTCAACTCCAAGATAGAGCCTTAACTTTCTTACTCTGTTTCCCTTTCTCATCGAATGAGCAAGGTAGTACTTTTTCTTTTTGCCAGAAGTCCTGATTTCCAGGTGCACAAAAGAAATTAGGTGACTACGACATATAAACAATTCCGATGCGGGTGACTACGGCATAGCGCGCGCTCGCGGGTTGCAATGGCATTTATGATTTGAGCGATTTACCCAGCGATACGAGCCCACATCTGCCTCTGCTTAAGCGTAACGGCCACGGCCTTGCCATCCTCCGTCTGCCACTTCACCCTTCCCCTGGCATAATCGTTTGCGACGTCAAAAAGCTGCTCCAAACCGCGTATCGTCTTAAGCCGCAGCCTGTCAGTGCCAACACTCTCAGCCCTTCGCAACTGCAAAAAACGACGGGCTACCACAATTTTGCGAGCCGTCCTACCCCCAAAATTGACCCGTCCCCCCGTTTTTCACCGTTGAAAACTTCCCCGGCCTCGACTGTCAACCAAGACCTCACCCTTCTGCACGTCAGGAACCAAACTTACCTCAACCGGCTCCTCAAGCAGACCGAGGACTGCGACTCGAGAAAGCAGGCTCACCGTCTCGCACCTTTTCATGTCATGATACGCGCGCGCTAATGCTTAACGCGAGAGATGTTTGCCAGTTTTGGCAAGATTCGCAGACTAAGCGTCTTTGTTCTCGGTGATTTGTTAGTTGAAGACTGCTTTTTAGAAATCAAATTGTCAGGGATGGCGTGCCTTCGGCGGCACGATAGCTTAAGGGGGTACCGGAAACAGTATGAAAAAACTGATCTAAAGAAATGGCCTGTTAAAAAATAGTTGAGTTAGAGATATTTCGGGCTGTTTGTGAGCCAGAGGGTTTGAAAGAGGGACTGCAAAACGAAAATTAGCTGGCGTAGCGCACATGCGTGTTCCTAAAATGGTCAGAAATGGTCATAATTCCATTTTGCACGTTTCTGCCGCGTTCGAGGAAAACAAGTACCTATGAAGATCAAGGACAGATATGGAGCCCAAAACCCTGCCTAAACCATGAAACCCGAATAGAAACCATTTTTATGCCAATTTCGGAACAAGCATGCGCGCTATGGGACCCAAGTGGTGCCATTATAGCATAAGTCAGAATAGCGCGCGCTGTTTATGATGAGAGATTCCACTAAACAGGTTTAAACGTTGACTCTTTCTGTTTAGCCATTAGTTCTTTAGGAATGTCGATAGCCCTGACAACATTTTGAGCGTTTATCACATAGATAGGCGATCCATCAGGACCGTGTTTCTTAAGTCTCTTGACTCCAACAAGAACTAATTTTATCTTAAGAGTCGTCCCATCCTTAAGCTTATAGACATTCCAATGGTCTTCTTTTTCTTCGAAGTCAATATCATCACCTGAAGCCATGTCCTCAGGTGTTATCGGACTAGGCATAGCCAATTGCTCATACCTCCATATCAATATGAGAGAGTTGCCATTTTAAAGGCTTTCATAACGGGGTTCTGTTACTGTTAACGGTCGAGTGGTGGTAAGAATGGTTCTTTTAATTTTTGGTGAGTAATAAAAGCTTGCGTGGTTAGGTTCTTTTTCAGGATAAGTGATGAAATGCGTAAAGTGGATCACAACATTCTAATCTGAAATTTATTCTTATAATGTCACGTTTGTTGAGTATAGTGCTAAAATCGAGTGAGACAAAGACTGTTTTCTCAGACGAGAGAATCTGATTCATAACTGCGCTAGCTACATGATCAGAATCAGGAGCATGAATGCCTAGCAATTCCAAATTGGCTACAGTCTTAACCATACGAGGGTCTGCGGGTATACCCTTTTTCTTAACAAACCCCTTCTCAAATGTCACTAAATTGTCATAAGAATCTTGAATGTTCACCGTCAATTTTAATACACTTTTTACTAGTTCTCTTCCCAAATCTGGAATGGTGATGCTAATCCCTTTGTCTAATTTCTCTGCGAGAAACGAGATAACCCATTCTTCGATCAAACTTAGTGGGTCCGTCAGCGTCCGTTGCGCTCTTGCAGCACCGTGAAACCCATAAAACAGGTCTTCTAGAGCTTTTATGTCTTGAATTGTTAAGGGGTCAGATAGAGAGATTCGTCGTTTTCTCCTCGAATCTTCTAATTGCATAACAAGCGTGTCTTTGATAGTGCTTCCTATGAAATCAGTAGTGTCCCTCACTTTCCTTTCAGTCTCGATTTTTACAGAGTCAGAAAAGTAGCACGGAATGTTATGAGAGGTGGCATCTCTTTTCAGTTTCCAAATTCTCACGTTATTTTGTGTCAAGATTTCAGGTATCAGAATATTTGAATCCAGAAAGAAACAGCCCGCTGGACTCTTTATACTCAAGTTTGCTCAACTTTAGAGGGTTAAAGAACCAGATGGAAGAGTTACAAGTTTGCTGAAAATAGCGCTACTGGGGTTTTCTATCACATCAGGTGCTCTGATGAATGCGTTTTCATTTAATTGAAGTAGTGTACTTCGCGTTTCCATTAAGGTGTTGTTGTATTCTTTGAATATTTTGTCAAATTCATCAGAATCCAATTTTTTTATGTCCCAAAACTCTGGGTTGGAAAGCTTCGCGTAATCCGTTGTGTTCCATATAGTCACGTAATCTTTGAGTCTGAAATAATGCAGAAAACACGAGTCCACTTGGTCAATTATTGGACCTATAGCCCACTTCATTTCTGAAATATGTTTTTTATACATCTCAAAGTTTCTAGAACATCTGGCACGAAATTCGTACTTTCTAACGATTTCTTCTAAAACCGCGAGAAATTCTCGATATGTATTATCAAATACGAGAAGTTTGTTATAGAAAGAAAGAGGAAAATTCGACCTAAGAAATCTGTCAGCCTCTTCTTCTAAGTAATTGTCTATGTCTGATTCAAATCTAGTCTTTGCGAATTGGACAAATGAAAGCAAAGGTCGCGCAATTTGGTTTTTGTTGTTCTGAACTTCTTCAACGGCTTTCTTGAACTCGATGTCTTTTTCATAATTCGCAATTGAGCGCTGTGAAAACTCTTTTACTAATTTGCTTGAATCAAACCAGTCGGGTATTTTGATTGAACCAAAAACAGCTTCATATTGAAATGTGACAATATCGCTGTAAGTTTGAGGTTGCTGAAAAGTCTCGAATCTTCTTATCACCCTTTGAAATTTGATGCCAGCTTTTTTAATTGTTTCCTTAAATTCAACTGGTTTTATTTCTAGCAACCCGTAACGAAGAGAACTTCCAGAATAACCAATTGAGGCAGAACTCACATTACCAAATGCCAAGGAAATACCACCCTACAATTAGTATACACTTGCACATTTTTATCTATATTCTCTGAGTTTAAACCTTTCTCTGTTTGTTTTTAGGGTTTATGAAGAAAAAAACAAGATTTGAGGTCAATTTTGCACTTCAAAGGTGATTCATTCCGTTTTCCTCAGTAAGATGATATTAGGATTCAACATCTCTAGCGCGCGCTTGCATCATAGCCTTTCAAGGTCGCTTCCCTTTTTCACTTGTAATGTCAGATGTAATGTGTATTGTTACAAACCATGAAGAAAAACAGGCTGAACTACTGTTCAGAGTGGACTGAGCCTTTTTGTTTGTAATGTCAGATGTAATTTTCAATGTACGAGTCAGGGACCGTAGATAGTGTTGCTCGTGGTACAAAGCCAGAATGGTTAGGTCTGGCAGGCTTGGTTCGCTGTTGCCGTCTACGTCTGTGTTGAGGTTTCATTTGCTTTCGCCTGGGCGGGAACTGTTCTCTGGAATTTTCCAGCTCAGACGCTTGTATCTCGTCTTCAACTAGTCTCTGAGCTACTTTGATCAGCGTTTTCGGGCTCTGTCTTTTCTGTCATTCTTGAGTTTTTCTCGGATTTGACGTATCTTCTTTAACATTTCTTGCGCTTGTTCGGCGCCCATGTCGCGGCCTGCAACCTGTTTCTTGATATTTCCGATTCTTTCTGGGATCTTGGCCTTTGCTGGCTCAGTGACGGTTTTCTCTGCCGTTTTTTTCTTCCTGTCTATCCTGTCCGCGTGTTTGCGAGGCCTAAACGCAAGAGTTTCCTCGATGTCTCTGCGCAGCTGTGGGTCCACAACGTCTTTTAGGACCTGCAGCAGCATCGGTTCTAAGGCAGCCTCGCTCTCATCCGTCATATGGATCCAGGTTTTCCCGTTCTTGTACCAGTTGAGCAGCACGCGGGCATAGGCTTCAAAGCTTTCGATTCTTTCTTTAACCATCAGCTGCATCATGTTAACAACAGCTAAAGCGCGCGCGTTATTGCTAGGGTTCTTATGTTTTGGAGCAGTGGCGATTCGTAGAGGTAGGTAAGGTTATTGACAAATGACTTTCGATCAAACTCGCAACTTGTTTATAGACGCGCGAATGAAAAAGTCGGTTGTTTATATAGTGGGAACGTAGCCGTTTTTGGTACGATTTATAGTCTGGGTAACTTTGATATTCCTTCTATTTGGCCGAAGTCTTCGTCGAATGAGTATATTTCCTTTATGCCATTCTGCCTCATGACGTCGACGGCGAGGGCATCGTTGGGTTCAAGTCTTAAGTCTTCTCCGAGCTCGGCTGCGGCGAAGTATGCTTCTCGGGTCACACCATGTATTCTTACGTTGTCTAACATGAATGTGCCGCGAATTATTTTGGTTAGTTGGTCGATTGGCATGCCGTGTTTGAGGATGTTTACGATTTCCGAGAGGTGGACAACAGTCATTGTGACTTCTTCTTTTCCTTGGGATACGTTGCTGATTATCTGTTTAGCTTGTTCTTTCATTTGTTTCTCTCTTTGGGTTAGCTGCTTTTTTGGTTTGTAGTAGGCGTAGATGAATATGTTTGCGTCTAAGAATTTCATGTGCCTG
Organism: Bathyarchaeia archaeon; assembly: GCA_049512075.1. Lineage (GTDB taxonomy): Archaea > Thermoproteota > Bathyarchaeia > Bathyarchaeales > Bathycorpusculaceae > JBEKCD01. The sequence goes on from JBEKXL010000003.1 coordinate 19,122, forward strand.
CCTCGTAGAATTTCTTTTCAAACTGCTTCCAGTTTCCGATTGTTTCTACGCCCAGATCAACGTTGTCAAAATCTTGGGTTAAATCAATGTGACGCTTGGGAACGATCTTCAAGTATCCTTTCCTCTTGATGATGTACAGCTCCCGACTTTCGCCGATTTCGGCTTCTCGCCAGTCTGCTGGCAGAATAAGGCGGCCCTGAGAATCCACTTTCTTAACTTCTACTCCAGTTTCCAAATTTTCCACCATAAAACACTATTTTATGGCATAATATAAATCTTTCTCCAAAAAGTGTTGAGTCACTACTATCATTGTAAACCAAAGTTACGCGCGCTAAGAGTATGATTCCGCTATTCTTCATGCTTCAATGGCTGTCGAAAGCGCAGCGAATGCTATGATTCTCGAACTTGGCGGTGATGAAGCGAAAGATCTTCAAGCAATTAGTGGTTTTGCGGTGGTTCTGAGAAGAGTGAAGCCAGAATTGTTGATGAAAGACGAGTATGTGCAATTGATTGACAAGGGAAGAGAGATACAGAGAGAAGTGGTTTACGCGCGTTGCCCTCTTAAGGGTGGCTGGCAAGTGGGTGACTCCTATGGAATATTATACTCGAGAGAAAACCACGGTGATCGTTGACAACGTCCAGCTTGTGGTCGATATAATGAGGACACACCTTAAGAGAACGGGAAAGAAAAAATAGCGCGCGCTGGTGGGGTGTCGGGCCGTTATTGGAGGCTTTGACATGGATGGCGGTAGAGATATTCTTCGCATATTTGCTGCCTCAGTTGTTTAAAGCGTGTGTTAAGGGGCGTCTTCGGTGGCTTCGTGTTTTTTTCTGAAAGCTTATATGTTTTGCATATACATTTTGCATATACAGTGGTTGATATGCCGAAAAGCGGGAGGATGTTCAGGCTGAATCTCGAGCTCTACAATCGGTTCAAGGACTTGGCCTCTGGGAGCGGGTACACTGTTACAAGGGCTCTGGAGAAGTTTATGAGCTCTTGCGTCGAAAACGAAGTGTTGTCTTTCCCGAGCCCGGTTGCTGCCGAAGGTGATCTCGAGGCTGAGGTCAGGATAATGCTGGCTTGGCTTAAGAAGGGTCAGCACTGGTACTGTTTTGAGAGTGGTGAGAAGGAGTTCAGCGTCGAAGGCAGGTTGTTGCAGCTGTTGCCTCGGATTCGAGACCGGGCGTTGAAAGAGCAGATCGAGGTAAGCCTCAAGGTGGCCTGAGAGAGGACTTGCCGGTTAGGTGGGCATGGGAATTTCAGTTTCTTCGAGCGATGTTCACTGGCTGGGCTCATGCGTTGCTTTCGACTCTTTGACCTTATTTAAGAGATTCTCGAGTTTCGTCAAGTCCTCGTCGACCCGGACTTCGTCATAGTCTTTGGCGATGCTGGTCATAACACGCGCTGTGTAAGCGGCAACATGAGTCCATGCCTGCCGTTTCGTCGAATCTGTTGGGCTTTTCGCATTGTCCTTTGCTTCTTCTAACAACGATTCCAGATAGTTGAGCATCTTCTTGCGAAGAGTCTGAGTGTCAATTTGGACTCCTCTGCGAAACTTGACAAATCCTCTTTGTCCTGTCCAATCCGAATCAGAACTTTTCTTGGATTTCTGCATCCCACTGTACCGTCCTAGCTTCAAGAACAAACACTCTTAATTCATCCATGCGCACGCGCATCATTACTCAACCCTCTCTTATTAAGTTGAAGACCAAAGCGCCCGCTCTGCACCACGCGCGTTTACACTTTCCGAAAACTGTTGTTCTGCATTAGCAATGTGGACGCCACAAGAAAAGAGGATATTTCTCGAAAAAAGGATATCCGTTAGACGTCGGGGAGCTTCCAGCCTTCTTTTTTCCTCTCTTGGATGAGTTTCTGGGTTTGGGGGTTTGCTATGGCGAATTTGATGTGGCGGCAACTGGTTTGTTTGCATTCTGCACATTCGAGTCCTTTGGGGGTGATGAGGATCTGCACGGTTTTCTTGAGGTTCTTGTCATAGAGTAGTGGGCCTAACTCGTTTGCGTTGATGTCTAGCAATGATATGTTTCCAGGGTAGACTCCGAGCTGTTCAAACCGTATGCGGACTGCATCTGCAACAAAGTCTGCGATGCTCTTGTAGCTCGCTTGTGGGTTTTCTTTGATCAAGTCTTCGATTGTCTCGACGAGCTCTTTTGAGAGGCTTATGCTGCGGTATTTTCCTTCCGGCATACCTTACCCATGCTGTATTGTTTGCACTAGAATATATAAAAATTGCCAGTCACGGTTGTTGAGGGTGATGTGTTGAATGTACTTCACGGATGCGGTAAGCCTTAAATGTTTGATGCGGTATGTGTGCTTGATGAGTGCGGTATAAGATGGCGCGGAAAGTCGTCAGAGTCTATCTATCAATTGAACAGAAGAAGCTTCTCGAAAGAATGTGCAAAACCCTGGGAATCGACGAAGGTGAAGCCCTCCGCGAAGCCTTCATGGACTATGCCAAATCAATAAGCCTGATAACGGAGAAAGTCCATGGAAAAATCTAAACATCATAGCGCGCACCAAACAGCCTAGCGCAAGATACCTTACATTTCAGCGCGCTGCCTTGTCCCGAAATTATGTGTTGAAGTAAGTTGGTGAGACTGCTTTGTCTGGTCTTCCAAGATTTTCAGCTGCTTCCCTATTCAGAACCAGGCACAATAGGCTGTAAAGCGCGTAGCGCGCGCCCTGGGACAATGCGTACCCAGCTGCAAGCAGAATCGTAACAATCAAGATCGTTGCTTGCCACCATTTCAAATTTCTGAACGCGCACGCGCGCGAAATTTGCTTATGGGTATCCGAGATCCTTGATTCTTTTTGCACATTCCTCATCTCACTTAGAATACGGGCTCTTTGACACATCACCATCACCACAGGGCACACTACTTGTGCTACTTGATGACTTTGATTAAGTAATAAGAAAATAGCAAGTCTTTTAGCCAGCCATACCCCAACTTTTCAAATTGACTTATCAACCTTCTCATTATTTTTCTCTTGAGTATTTTGTCGGGGGCAAAGAACAATATCCAAGAAGTGTTACTGCCAATGACTATGCATTTTGATTTTCTGAAGATTAGTTTGATTGTTTCTCTATTGATGAATTCCGTCAATACCTCATGCTTAATTCTGAAACATTTGGAATAGAGCGAAAAAGGGCCCCATAAACATGGAAAGTCAAACAATACTGAATTGCTGGTTTTAACTACTCTTAATGCCTCTGTTAGGGCTTCAATATAGCCTGGGATGTGCCAAAAGGTTCTCGCCCCTAGGACACTGCCGAAGCATTCACTTCGAAATGGCAGATGTGAAGCATCGCATAGGACGTATTCTATTCTGCTTTTTAGTTGATTTGGTTTCATGCTGTTCTTGTTGACTTTAATCATTTTTATGGAGCCATCAATTGCTGTAAGATATTTTGCTTTTCTTACTATTACCCGTGTGATTCTTCCACTGCCGCATCCTACTTCAAGGCATAGCGGATTTGCATTTTCCAGATTCTTGACAAACCAATTGATTTGCAAATCGCTTATCATTTTGCCTTGAATACTTCCCAGTCTAATTCTCTCATATGACTTGCTAATGCTGGAATAATACTCAATTACTTCGTTTTTTCCTTTCATTTAAGATCAACTAATTCTCTATAAAGGCTAAACAATTGAGTCCCCACTTTTGGGAATGAATATTTGTTTAAGGCAAGAGTTCTAGCGTTTTTCGAAAATTCTTCTAAGAAATGCACATTGTTCATCAAGTATTTCAATCTAGATTTCATTTCGGCGAAGTTTTCGTCTTTGATTATATATCCATTGACGCCGTCTTCAATGATTTCTGAAGAGGCGTTAACATCAAACGCCATCGTTGGGGTTCCTGAAGATAAAGCTTCAATTAAGCTCAACGGAGTCTCTATAACGTAGTCGGATCCGGCGCTCAATATGTAGGCGTCTGACGCGTTGTAGTAGAGGCTGATTTGATTTGTCGGGCGGACTATTTTCACTGCTTTATCATTTTGAGCAATTGAAAAGATTTCTTTTATGTGTTCGGTTTCTCCATAACCAGTCCATCCTATCAACAACCGTATGTTTTTTCCTTCTCCTGCTAATTCATGAATTGCCTGAATAAGAGGGATGAGCAGTCTTCCACGTTTGAAGTGACCAACTGTGAAGACTGAGAATGGATCCGACTCGAGACCAAGTTCTTCTCGTACTTTGGCCTTGTCTCTTGGGCGAAACTCCTCAGTATCAACGCATGGAGGTAAAATTCTCATTTTTGTTGGTATGATTTTCTTTTTCGTAAATGCTTGGTGCATTCGTTCTGAAGGAACGGTAATCATGTCAAACAATAAATTTCTTAATAGACGTGTAGATTCAATGAGGTGATTGTCGTGATATGAATTTATCATTTTATTTTTGCGAAGTTTAAGCAGAGTTAGCATCGGAATTGAGGATACGCCATCTATGTTTTGTGCAAAATGCACAACTTCAGAATCAAGTTGCCTCAGTGTTTCCCTTTGACGAGAAAACAAGTCTACTAGACTGCCTTGGAAACGGGGCCTCTTAGTTTTCACGTATTCAAAATCGATACCGGATATTTTGTGATGCCCTGAATACTTTGAGCTTATGCTTAGTACTTTAACGTCGGCGCCGGCACAACTGACAGCTTTTGACCAATTAAGCACTGTATTAACCACACCTTCAGCGAAAGGTGGCTCTATGAACTGCCCAATTACTAGCGCTTTCAGATTTCTGCCTCTTTTCTAATTCGTATTCTCTTCTTCAAATAGTAAAAGGTCAGATATGTTAGGCATATTATGATTAATATTGGGAGTGACTGCACTAGAGGGCCTAGTTCATTGTAATTGTATTCGGGTGCGCCCGTAATCTGTCCTTGGTAGGCGAAGTTATTCGTCACTGTGAATGTATCTCCATAGACTACTTTGAAACTCAGTTTACCTTGAAGACTTGCACTATCTCCAAGTATTCCCAGGGTTGATAAAAGGGCATACGTATACAAGTTGTCAAATTTGGCGTTTCCTTCGACTTGAATGGTTGGCTGTCTTAGAACAGCAGTTGAGTTACCTATTATTTGGACCTGTTGAGCGGGAATGTTAATCATTTTCATGGTTCCATTATAAAATTCCAGCAAAGTTGGTCCCAAGGTCACGTTAGAGTTAGCCACAAATTCGTTTGCATAAATATTCGAGTAGAAACCTTCGCCTCCGCTTACGCTGCCATTGCTAGTTTTCAGTGTTGCTTTGTCTTCAGCAAACACTATTTCCGAAACGTCTGACATTGTCATGCCATTGAACTCTAGTGTAAAGGCACTGTCTTCGCCTCTGACAATTACAGAAGTGTCAGAATAAATGGTTATGTTACCTTCAAAATCAACTTTGTTGAACGTTGCAAGTTCCCCTTGAACAGGGTTTTCAGCTTTTATTTGTGTTTTCGTAAAAAGATAACCTGTGCCTGAAGCATCTAAGATTTTTCCCAAGATTTCATAGTTGCTTTGGGCATAGCTTCCATCGGTGACTAATGGGTATACGTTAATGTAGATGGTATCAACTCCACTTACAGTGCCTTTAATAGAGAAAGGTACAGTTCCTTCCTCTCCTTTATACCAAGAAATCACGTCTTTGTAGTCTGTAGGGGTAATGGCGTTAGGCTCTGCCAGGAGCGCTAATGAACCATTTGGACCAAGAATTTCATTTGCTTTGATTTCTGGGATTTCAGGCACGATTTCTATTTTAATGGAGCTGAGGTCTATGTCACCGAAAACGGGAGGCAATCTGACAGATATTCTTAAGATGGACGAGTCAGATCCCTTTGCCACACTCGCGTTAAGAAGAGCCCTTTCACCGAACATGATTTCAGAATTCATACCGCTGGACAGTGTATAATTGGAAACCGACACTGTCTCGTTCGATGTTAACTGGGCGACATTCACCCAGCTTGCGCCGTCGTAGTTAAGCAATCCAAAAGACCCCACAGAGCTTTGCGTCTCAAGATTTACGTTTATAGTTCGAGCCGCCTCAAAACCAAAATGACCAATTAAAAAGGTGCCTGCTAAGTTGGGGTTTGACCCCTCATTTCTTATTGCTACATTGACTATGTTGTTCCACGTAGGCCCTCCATCTGTAACTTTCACAAAGTAGACCCCATTTAAGTCATAACTTCCGTCTGGAATGCGCATAGGGATGACGACTTTTTTCCATCCTTGCCACGAGTCTTTGAAATAATACCAGTAGCGGTTTGAGGAACTGGAGGAGAATTGTAACACGTAGTTTTTTCCGTCACCTTTCCCATACCAATAGAATGAGATGAAGTCGAAGTTGCTAACGTTGAGAGGTTCAGGCCAACTTCTTCCTATTTGCCAATAAGCGAATTCTCCTGACTTGACGTCCATCTCAACAGATGCATTTCCACTTATGTTTGTTTCATAGTTCAGGCTTAGTTCGGGAAGTCCAATTTGCCCCGAACCCATTCCACTGGGCACCCAGCCATCCAAGCTATCGTTCAGTAATGGTAGAAAGCCGCCACTATCGTAATTAGAGTGTATCTCGAATTCTAGAGGGCCTGCAATCGTTGTTAGATTATCCGTTGTAACCAAACCTGATTCAAGATTGGCACTTTCTTTTGATGCTTCATCAAGAGAAAGGGTCATTTTTGGATTAGAAAAGTAGTTTGAAGCGAGGTTGCCATAGCCGTCTAGGTTTAATATTATAAGCTTATCGAATCCGAGGTCAAACAAGTTCTTATACTGAATTAACGTCTGGGCTATTCCATCTGTTGAAGCTATCAATACTTTTGCTTTCGATATGGCCGCAACGTCATCTATCACAACTGTCGAGTAGTTGTAACCTGCCTGTGATAAAATGTCATATGCATACCAGATGGTGGGATCTGGAGAATTTGGCAAAACAAGTAGTGTCTGACTGTTAGAACATGGGGCAACCATTTCTGGCATTGAAATGATTTGCGCATTATCATTTGAGCTATTCGACATCAACAGAGGCAACAAATGCGTAGCCAAATACCCTGATGCATAATTCTGGTTAATTTCCTGTAGATCAGCTTCTTGCAAAAGGATGTATACCGGCTTATCCAAAGAGTAAATAACGTTTAATGGCATCTCCGGATACTGCGCAGGCCAAAGTTGATAACGATAATAGTTTATTAGCCAACTATTTGGAGCGAATTCGGCGAGGGACAAAGTGGAGTCTGTTGCTGTTAACAAAACCTTTTTGGCGTCTAGTTCATTTAGCATATCCACAACCTTCAGGTCTTCACCACTTAAAGCGAAGTTTTGAATCTCGTGAACTTGTAATTCTAATGTTAGGCAAGTTGACGTGAAGCCGAAAACAACTACAAAAGCTAGAAGAACTGCCAAGAGAGCAGTTTTCTTCCTTTTTGCTCGTTCGAATAATTCCATAAGTGATACAGGAGCTAGAACAGAAGCGCCCGCGTAAGCAATTGGAACGATTCTTCTTTCCCAATATCCGGTGTGACCAACGTTGACGTTAATGTATGTCAGCAGCCTTCCGAAAAATACTGCGAAAAGCAATAGCAAAGCAAAGGCTATGATTGGATGATTGACATGACGCTTAAAGATTATTTTTGAGGAGAATATTGCAAACAAGCCGCCTAAGCCAAGTAGCATTGGATAGAATAGCCAAGGTACCCCCAACACAATAGCAACATCTGCTGTGGAGAAATTCTTTGCGGTGATTAACCATGTTGCTAATAGCCAGATGTAGATTATGCTCAACCCTGTTATGAGCCATTTGGATGCTGGCCAAAACTTGGCGCGCGCTATTTTTGGTCGTTTTTCATAGTGATTTAACAGTGCAGATAAGGCACCTGCCACTGTTAAAAGCACTAGTAGGGCTGGGGCTGGCGAGGTTATTGACATGCCAACAAAATTCTGGTAGATCAATAACAGAGGAAGGCTTATCAGCATAGCTAAGATCGAGGATGTTGCGGCTTCATTCATTCTCAGTTCTTTGATTGGCTTTATTATACTCAAAATCAACAAGAATAGAACAAATACCATTGACTCAGGGAAGTGTACAAAATTAAGAGTAAGTAAGAGCAACGTGAATGTGAGTAAAAAGGCTTTCTTACCGAGCCTATGTTCACGCAAGAGGTACAGAAGCGTAAAAAGTAGTGTTAGACCTAATGTTATAGGCCTATACCAGAGCCAAATCCAACCTTGCCCATATCCTACGTCCCAGTAGGAGCGGTTATTTGTAGTATAAAGAAGGGAGTAATATGCTGATGAGTCTGGGTTAGCGATTCTTGCGCTTAGAAAATCAAGCCATCCAAGACCTGAGAAAACTCCCCAGAAGAGTGTCGCTATTATTGGAAGACGTTTATCAATGTCCGCAAGGTATGCTTTACTCATCATGTAAAAAGAGAAAATGGAAAAAATGCTAAGAAACGCCATTATTGTCTGGAAAACTTGGATGGAAGACGTTGAAATCAAGTAAACAGATGCTTGATGAATATTGAACCATAACTCACTCCCTTGGTAACTGGCAGGAGCCAATACTAACTGCTTAGCGAAAGATAAATGTCTGACTATGTCCAAACCCGGCACTAGAGCCATTTGAGGATAAGTAACTAGAATGGCGAAAGAGAAGAATGCAACAAGCCATATCAAAGTTGGAACTGAGAATTTAAGAAGACCAGTGTCAATGGGGTATCCCTCTTCATGCTTCAACCTTGACTTGATTATCGGTAAAATGGAAATGACGAGGTAAGCCAGTACTAATAGGAATTTGTCAATATTCTGAACTACTAGAAAAATCGAGAACATAAGACTGGAAAGTGGAATACTTAAAACAAAGGGTATAACTAACATCTCGATTCCTTTCAAATCTTTGAAAATGGACGTGGTTCTTATCAGGGACCAGCCAGGCAAGTACAAGGCAACGATGACGCCTAAAAAAACACAGGCATAATTGTCAATTAGTCCTATTGCGTCTAGAAGCAGTAAAGAAATTGCACACACAACTAAGGAATAATCAATACAGTAGCTATCAAAACGTCTAGAAGAAGTTCTTTCTTTGATTTTAGACTTTAGTTTCTTAAAATTCCCAAAAATAGAAGAATATATTATTAGGATTAAGGCTACTTCAAAGAAGTAAAATGCGTATTTTAAAGACGATTCAACAAGCCACAGAGTTATAGCTGGCAGAGCAAAGACTACGATTATCAATGACAACACAGTTTTGTCCAGTTGTCCTCACCTTTTTTTAAAAAAATCATTACCTAAAGGCGCCTCATTTCACCTGATCGCCCTTCTTAAAACAAGCGTCAGCGAAAAATATCCTTGTCCAGCCTGCGCTTGGAAAAGGATTAGGAAAACCAAGAACAAACAAGATTTTCAATTTGTAATCTCACAGTTTACAAAATGCCCATTATTTTATTTTAAGTGCGCGCGCTTTGTTTCTTAAAACTTGTTGGTAAACTTCGATTATTTTTGGATAGACCACGCTAACGTCGTATTGTCTTGCCTTCTTTTTGGCGTTTTCTCCAAGTTCCATCCTCAATTCTGGGTTATGATAAAGTTTTAGTATTGCTTCTTTTAATTGTTCGGGGCGATATGGGTCAAATAGGAGGGCTTCTTTTCCATCTTCAACAATTTCCCTAATAGCAGGAATGTCACTGGCAACTATCGCTTTACCAGCGGCCATAGCTTCTATAAGACTGAGAGGACTTCCTTCGCTAAGGGAGGGTAAAACGTAAATGTCTATGGCGTTAAGGAGACGATATGCGCCTGGAACGAAGCCTGTGAAAATAACATGTTTGCTAAGTTCATATTCATTAACGATTTTCTCAAGCGAATTTCTCATGGGGCCGTCCCCGATGATTAAAAGTTTAGTTCTAATTTCGTAGCGACTCTTAAGAATATCTCTAAAGGCTTTAACAAGCATGACAGGTTTTTTCTCAGGTGCCAGTCTACCAACATACCCTATGGTAACACATTTTTCGGGTTCAGTCATCCCTAAACATGCTTTAGCTTCGACCTCCGACAGAAGCTCCCTCACATGTTTTTCTACATTTAAACCTGAGGCAACTACTCTCAGTCTGCTGGGCTGGATGCCGCAAGATTCGTAATAGGACTTTACTTCATTATTGTTGACAAGGATTGGCACGTGACTAACCTGTAACAATTTTACAGCTATTTTATGCCACGTTTTTGTCAGAAGCCACACAAAACTAGATAGCGCAGACTTTGCACTAATCAGCTTAATGTTTTGCTCTTTGAGCGGGAAACCGTGAATCTGAACAATGAAAGGCAAATTAAAAAATCTCCTAACTAAAAAGGCGATCAAAAGGGAGGAGGTTAAATCATGAATATGAAGGATTTTTTGGCATCTGCTTTCGTATTTAATGTCCTTTGCAATTTTTATTACACCAAGAAATATTGAAAGAGGGTTTGGCAAATGTTGCATCAAACTATAAAGAGAGAAACCTGTCTTTGGATTAGAAAACGTCACGCTTTCAGATTGAGAGGTTGCAGAAATATCTGCATTTGTACACATCTTTCCCATTCTACATAGAATTTTGACTTGATAATCGCAAGTAACTAGATATCTGGCTAATTCTCTGACGTACGTTGCCCATCCTCCAGGACCGTTAACTTCACCGCCCATTACGAGGTAAACAAGCATAAAATCCATCGCATAATCAACATTAAATCAGACACATTGAATCGGCTTGATGCTCATAATTTGTGGATTCGCCACGATAACGCTTCCTCATAGACCTTTTCAAGCTCACAAACAACCTTTGAAATGTCAGCGCGCGCGCTACGAAGATTTTACAATTTTCCTTGAAAGTGTCTGCGTCATCGCTTGATAAGAGTCTTAGTAACGCGTCGTATAAACTGTCTTGGCGCGCTAGCGTGTTCCAAAATTCCTTTTTTCAAGTGTGACCGAGTTGAGGGTCGCGCTCTTTAATGATCTTCTCGTATCCCAAAGCAAATCACGATCTATAGTTGAAGCAAAAATCACGAGCATGAGTCGCCTCAGAAACGAATTTAGGAACAGGCATGCGCGCTACGATAAGATCACGACTGGCGCTATAATAAAGCAGCTAAAGAAGCTCTTCGTAAGCTTCTTCAAGTTTTGAAACTGTTTCCGAAATGTTAAATTTCTGCGTTACAGTTTCACAGTTTTTTCTGAAGACTTTCTGTTTTTCTCGGTTCATCAGCATTTCGAGCAACGCTTCCTGTAGATGGGAGGGTGAATCGGTCTTGACAACTAGTCCAGTCTTATCTCTAAAATACTCTGCGATTCCACAGTTCTCCGTTAATATTGTCGGTGTCCCACAAGCGATAGCCTCAAGAACGCTCATTGGAAATGTTTCATATCTTGAAGGCAAAACATATACATCTGCGTCTACATACGCCTCAAGCTTATCCCTTCCATACAAAGCACCCGAAATCAGCACTTTATCCTCAATCTTCAAAGCCCTAACCAAAGACTCAAGCTCACCAAGATAACCGTCGTCAGGCCCTACGACCACAAGCCTGACATCATCCAGTTTCTTAATTACGTTTGCAAAAGCCTTAGCAAGGATGTCTATTCCCTTTATCTTATGTATTCTGGCCAAATATAGCACTATTTTTTCGTCTTCTTTTATGCCGAATTTTTTCTTGAAGGACCCTTTAGGTGGGAGGTTGGCGTATTCTGAGAGGTCTATTCCGTTAGGTATAACTGCAATTTTCTCCTCGGGAACACCCATGTCCCTATACTGCTGGGCTTCAGTCTGGCTGAGAGCAATGACATTGGAGGAATTCCTCAACGACTCGTACCCAAAGAACACATCATAAATCCATTTCAATCTATGTTTCTCCGCAATCCTAGGAAGAGAGCCATGAGCCTGCAAAACATAGGGAACATTGTACTTCTTTGCGTAGCGTGATACAATGATGTTTTGGAAAGTTCTATAGTTATGTAAATGAATTATATCAAAACGTTTTATCTCTTCTCCCATATGATTCATTATTCCGGGTGTTACATAAAATTCAGCCAAGTTCGACCTAGTTTTGAAAGGATACACGTTGACTTTGGACAAGGATTTGACCCATTCCCAGCTTAGTTTATAGTTGCTTGTGTAGAGAGTAACATCATGTCCTCTCTCTGCTAACTCCTTAGATAGGTTATATGGTACTACAGATGAACCGCCATGCACTGGTGAAAAGAATGGAACTACTTGCAGGATGTTCATATTCTCTACATGTAATGCTTGTTGGTGTTGAATCGGCTTGCTATCGCTTTTTCCTCAGGGGACCTTAATGAGCCAGCTACTCCCTTTACTAATGGAGTAAAAGGAGAATCCATAACAAGCTTCGCGGCAATGTCACTGTGAAACAATAGGCTTGAAGCTCTGTCCAACAAAGTCCTTCTTATCTGGAAATGCCTCTGATACTTCCTCCAATCAGTGTTAATCCTTACGTTTGCTAAGTTTGTCGTGCCAATTCCCTCTTTTTCCGCAATGGTTATGTGCCTTGCCATTTTGAGGGGAATATCCATTATCGCTGTTCCCAGAGCATCTGCCACCACCACATTATTGGACATCAGTAACAAATTCATCCTAACTGGATCTCCAAACATTGGGCCGTGCCAATCCAAGCCATAAAGCCCATCGATGATTGTAATCTTGGGATTTAGGAGTTTAGCAATAAGTGTGAGCTTACGGTCAAGGTTTGTGTGGTGTAGGCCCCTCATAGTGTCTGGATAGCACCCCCATAAATTCTTCAGACCCAAGCTAACGTGCGTTATCACGTGAACTTTCAGGACTGGCACAGATATGAAACAATCGACTTCTTCTAAGAGCATCTTTGGCAGCTGAACCTTCACTTTTTTCCCTTGAATCCTAGCCTCAACAAATCTTGAAGGAATGGTGGAAAGATTAACCAGCTCAACTCCGACCTCTTTACATATTTCATACATCTGATGGCCCCTGAAGGCCTCATTGGCCTTAAAAGAGTGGTTTCCTCCATCAGATTCCCCAAGAATAACAGAATTGCTTCTGTCTCTCAGAATTTCAAGTAGACATCTGAGCAGCCTTGGATTTGTCGTAACGCCTTCTCGAAAATCTGGAAAAGTAAAATTTGGCTTCACAAAAACTACAGAATCTTCTTTGACAAGTGATTTCCAATTAATGAACTCGAGACCCTCAAGAAGACTAGCACCAAGTCCCTCATTTGCCTCAGCTACGTATGCAGAGTACGTTTTCATGTATTTTTCTGCCATTAGCTTAATACTCCTAGGGCTTCGTACAAAATGCGTCCTTCGGTAAGTCATTTTTTGAAGTAAGAAAACCCAGACTGCGCAACACTTTTGAGCGGGCCGTTTGCTTTTCAACCAAAATCTGCCGAGCGCGCGCGCTAATTACAAATAAAACTCTCAATTTTCAGATACTCTCGGCTCTAATGCTTAAGATTTCTTTCATTTTTAATCCTACGGCCTCAACGGATGCCTCGGTTTCCACGTATTTTCTTCCATTTTCGCCCATCATCCTAGCAAGTTCGGAATTTTCCTTCAAACACATCACAGCTTTAGCTAAAGCCTCGTAATCGCCGGGGTAAACGGCTAAACCCGAATTAGTCTCTCTCACATAAACCGAAGGCAACCCCCTACTGCAACAAATTATCGGCTTTCCAACAGCCTGATACTCATAAAGCTTCGACGACATTCCTCGATAAGGCTTCTTATATTTAGCAAGAGGCAAAACCAACGCGTCAGCCTGACCTAACAACTCAGCCACTTCTTGCCTGCTCAAAAGTCTATCAACAATCTTGACACTCTTCACGTTCAACTCAGCAACTTTAGAAAGCATAGAACCCAACAGTTCACCTTTACCCTGAACAACAAACTCAACGTCACCATCCACTTCCTCAACGATCTTGGCAGCTCTAAAAATCTGCTCAAAATCATAAGCTACAGAAAACGCTCCAGAATACAAAACCATAAACTTCCCAGATTCCTTTCTATGCCCACTTGGCTTGAACACGGACAAGTCCACGCCGCCTCTAACCACGTGGATCCGACTTTCTTTTACACAGTACTTCTTTGACAAAGTTTCAACATAGGCTGGACTAATCGGCGTCACCGCATCAGCCTTAACCAAAAACACGCGGTATGCCCATTCAGCTATTCTGAGAACCAACGAATCTTCGTTGATAAGCCCAAGATCAACCAGATCCTCAAGTGTCAAATCATCCTCGTTCAACGCTACAGGCCGTCTTTTCACCCTGCCATAAGCTATGCCTGGAACCCAGCTTGAAGCCCACACAGCATCGACTTTTCCCACAAAGGGCAAAGCAAACAATGAGGAAACTGCGAAAACTCCGATGTGCACTAGTCTTTTGAAGAAACCTTCCGACTTGATCGGAAGCATAAAAGTCCTTATAATCTTTGTTTTTCCCATCCACTCTACTTTAAGCGGCCTCCACCTGTACTCTCTCGGTATTATCCCAAGCGGGTAATGAGGGAAGGCCGCGATGACTGTCACGTTGCATCCGTTCAACGATAATCCTTTAGCAAGATTGTATGCTCTGGTTGCCGAGCCCCCCAAGTCTGGAGGAAAATACCGTGCTATCACGAGAACATTCAAGCCAAAAACCTAACTCTCAATTCCTGGGAATATCTCGCAAAACGCACGCAGTGCAATGATTCATGTAGCAGGATGCTCGCGCGAGCTTGGACTCAGCCAAAATCCGCGGACTTCCGGATGTTTTCCCAGTTCTCCACAAACCATTGATGAACCCGTTTCAACCCTTCCCTGAACTCGGTCTTCGGTTCATAACCCAATGTTTTCCTCGCCTTATCTATCGACGCAAGCAACCTGGTCTTCTTGTCCCAGTTCCTTCTCTCTTTAAAAACGGTTCCAGCATCGTTTTTTGTCAGTTCATTGACCCACGTCGCCAAGTCTCTTATGCGAATCTCTTTTCCTGTCCCAAGGTTAATTGCTTCTCCAACAGCTTCTTCGCAACTGGCCATCACCAACAAACCGTCTACTATGTCGCTGACATAAGTGAAGTCCCTCGTCTCCTCCCCCGTTCCCGTGATAGGCAAAGGCTGCTTGTTCATGGCCCAAAAGAAGAAATTCGGTATCACATTTCGGTATCTACCAGGAACCTCACCTGGACCGTACATATTGAAAAACCTTGCATTTACTATCGGTAAGCCGTACAGGTTGTGGAAGTAGTTGGTGTAGAGCTCGCCGAGCATTTTCGTCACTTGATACGGAGTGTAGAGCTTCATCGAGACATCGTGTTCTTTGAATGGAATTTTTGAGTCTGAACCGTATATGCCGCATCCTGACGAGGCGTAGATGAAACGTTCCGCTTCAACCAGGGCAGAGTGTTCAAGAACTTTGAGGATGCCCATTCCGTTTACCATGAGATCTGTTTCAGGATTGTCCACCGAGTTCTGGTTAGCGAAATGAGCCGCCAGATGATACACTATCTCCGGTCTCTCTTTGAAAGCCCACCTCAGCTTTTCCTCGTCAAGAATGCTGCCTCTGACAAACGTAATCCTAGGCCCCCTCGGAAGGTTCCATTCATACGACGACGAGAGATCATCTATGACAACTATTCTTTCGGGACCGAGTTCATTCAGTCGCTTCACCAGATTTGAGCCGATTGCACCTGCCCCACCCGTCACCAGTATCCTTTTGCCTTCAAACGCTTTGGACTCTTTTTTCACAATCACCCTTCCTGTAGAACGTGTTCAGCTAGTGTGTGTCAGGCGCGCGCTAACGCCCATTTCAGTTTCAGATCGTCGATGACGCTGCCTTTTATGAATGCGACCTTTGGGCTTGTCGATATGTTCCATTCGTAGGACGAAGACAAATCATCGAGTATTATGATCTTCTTTTTTTCCAATTCGCTCAGTGTTCTTACTAGGTTCGAACCTATCGCTTCTGCTCCACCGGTTACAAGAATTGTCTTCCGCTTGAACGTATTAAAAACGTCTTCTTTCAAAACATTCACTTCTTCGTGTATTAACCGTAATTGGGCCAAATAACATAATCAATCAGCAATCGAGTTATTGTTTTGCCAACAGGTAACCAGATGGCTTTAGATTAGACAACTGAAAACCCGCATCCGAAAGCAACTTCCGCACACTACTGGTGTTCTGTTCAACTATAACGAAACACGTCTTTTGCAAAGTTTTCACCGCACCTATTAGAACGTTAAGATCGTTGCCCTCAGTATCTATCTTCATTATTTTGACCAATGACAACTCTGCGGCAGCTTCGTCAACCGTTGTGACTTCACTTTCAAAAGATTCCCCTCCGGTTTTCTTGGAAGATGTCAAAGCTGTTTCATGAGCCGAATAAAACAACCGGATCTTTCCTGATTCATCACCTGCAGCCTTAGAAATCAAATACACGTTGCCAAGATTGTTCAGTCTCACGTTATACTTAAGGAAACCAAAATTCAATGGGTTTGGTTCGAAACTTAGCACAATACCAGTTTCCTTTACCCTGCGCCCTGCGAGTACCGTGTATAGTCCACCATGAGCGCCGACATCCAAGAAAACATCACCAGATGAGAGAATACGGAATACCCATCGAGTAATGTCGTATTCGTGAAAATAAGGGTTTAGAAAGATATTGAAATCAGTTCCTCTTGGAAGACAAAACCAAAAATTGTCGCCCATAAACTTCACTCTAACAACGCAGTTGCCAAATCTCCAGTAGGTTAGACGCAGGGAACTGCCAGCGAATTTTTTTGCCAAATTCATCAAAGTCAGTGATTTTAACAATACATCTTTGTCTTTTCGGGTAGCTCCGACGTTCACTAAAGAACCCATAGGCCTTTCGATGTAGGTTTGGTAAAAATCCACGCAAATGCTCCTCTCGTTATTTGCCGTATAGTTCCTTGAACCATTCAACTGTTCTTCGGATGCCTTCTTCAGCAGAAATCGTCAACTTGAAATCCAAATCGCGCTTGGCTTTTGACGCTTCTGGAGTTTTAATCTTGGTGGTGAAAGGCTCTCCTTCTTTGTAGGTGACTTTAGAATCGTTTTTTCCGAGGTTCTTCAAAATCAGGTCTGAAACATACTTGATATCATACTGCTCGGTTCCGCCCAAGTTGTAGACTTCGCCGGGTTTGAAGTTATCAATAATATTGGCGAGTGTTCGGCAGACGTCTTCGACGTATTCAAGCGTCCTCTTGTGCCCCAAGTAGACCGTGTAAGGTTCATCACGTAACGCTTTGTATATGAACTTTGGTATCCAACCGCGGTAAGGAGTGTAATGCTCACCTGCGCCGTAAACGTTGAACAGTCTCACCCTAACCGTTTCCGTTTTGTGCATAGCTGCAGAATTGATTATCTGCAGTTCGTTAACCCATTTTGTTATCGCATAATCATTCATCTGTTTGATGGGGATCGTGTCCATCACGCTCTCGCTCATTACTCCATCATAGTCGCCGTAGACTTCTGCGCTTCCGAAAAATATCATGCGAAACTTTTTCTTTTCCTGCACAGTCAGGACGTTCTTGGTTCCCACCGCATTGGTCAGCCAGAGACTTTCATAGTAGTCTTCGCCGTTCCAGCGTCCATATTCGGCTGCAGCGTGATACACATAGTCAAACTGATGCTCCTCGAAAACGTGTTCAACCTGCCGGTACTTGCTCACGTCGCAGCGAACATGGTTTTCCAGTTCAGAATGCATGAGGTCGCAGCTCCAGACTTGGTGACCACGTTTCTCGAGTTCCTGAACCAGATTCGAACCGATGAACCCGCGTCCACCGGTAACCAGGACCTTTGACTTAGGCAAATTCCTCCCTCAGTACTTTGACTATTTTCTCGCCTGCTTTGCCGTCTCCAAACGGATTCTCCCAGCCCCGATCCTTGTTAAGCATGAGGCCTGCTTTCTTGACTATTTCAGCCGGATCCGTGCCTGCTAAGGCGTTGGCCCCAACCTCTAGAGTTTCCGGTCTTTCCGTGCTGTACCGCAGGGTCACACATGGGACACCGAGAATGCACGCTTCTTCCTGAACGCCGCCGGAATCTGTCAGGACAAGCTTGGCATTGCTCTCAAGCCGTAGAAAACTCAGATAGTCTAAAGCTTCAACAACTCTAATGCCGTTCGCCGCTAGATTGAACATCTCAAGCTGCTTCTTAGCCCTCGGGTGAATCGGATACACGACAGGAAAGCCGAACTTTTCCTGAACCATTTGCAATCCTTTCAGGACACCGTGAAATCTAGCTTCGTCGTCAACATTCTCTTGTCTGTGAACCGTGGCCAACGAGTAATCGCCATCTTCGATACCTAACACGCCTGAGACGTCTCCCTTCCTCTTTGAGATTTCCAAGTTCTGGTAAACAGCATCAACAATAGTGTTGCCAGTCACGAAAATGGTGCGAGCGTCTATTCCTTCGCCGAGCAATATTTCTCTCGCTTTTGCAGTTGGGGCGAACAAGAAGTCTGAACAATGATCCGTCAGAACCCTGTTTATCTCCTCCGGCATCTCACGGTCATGGCTTCTCAAGCCAGCTTCCACGTGTCCAACTTTGAAGCCTAGCTTTGCAGCTGCCAAGGCCCCAGCCAGAACCGTGTTGGTGTCGCCTTCAACCAAGATGACATCAGGCTTCTCATGGCTCAACACCTTCTCTATTCCAATCAGCATCTTCCCAGTTTGTTCAGCATGTGTTCCGGAGCCCACGTCGAGATTATGGCGTGCTCGAGGCAATTCAAGCTGTTCAAAGAACACCTCGTCCATGTTGTACGAATAATGCTGGCCCGTGTGAAGAATAGAATAGTCTAAGGCAAGGCGTTCACATTCCCGGATGATCGGCGAGAACTTGATGATTTCTGGTCGAGTCCCCAAGATGATTGAAACCCTCATCTTCGAGTTTCCCTCTTGTTCCGCGCGGCTATTTTTTGACTCTCCACGACTCTTTTGACTCTTCCGATTCTGAAAACAACTGTTCCGCCACTTGTATAGGGCTCGCCCGGATCGACACACTGAATATACGCATGTTCCCTATCTCTTGGCTTGGACAGACCCAACCTGACCGGGTCAGCCCCCCGTTCCAATGCCAACGCATAATGCAGCAAAGAAGAAAGAGCATGGGTGCACAGAGCGTCTGTCTTCTCCAAGACTATCTTAGGGTCATCGACGGTTATCTTGTCGCCAACCTTATAGACGGGGCAGCGACCTCGCACTTCACAGACCTCAATCTCAATCACGCCGATGCGCCACCTTCATCTTTTCCCATTCGTCCTCTGTGCAAGCCTCGCAATCGCGTACAATGTTATGGAAGTTGACAGCAGGAAGAACCCTACAAGCACGAACGCAAGTGAGGCCAACGCAATGTTCGTTACTATGTGACGTTCTGCACCGTATATCTGAAGCAACCAAACCCCAAAGAAAGCTCCTATCATCAGGGATAATATACCAGGGATTCCCATAAACACCAAGGGCCTGTCTTCAACCACGAGCTTCACGATGGACATTATGACGCTGACGCCGTGCTTGACAGGGTTGTGCACGTGTTTCTTCAAGTCTGCTCCGTAGTAGCATGTTGCGGGCACCTCCCGGATTCTTAAACCGCTCTTTCTGGCACTCATCAAGATTTCTACGCTTGCGCCCATGCCGTTTTCTGCCACGACCAGCTTGTCCAGGCACTTGACACTATAGGCTCTGAACCCGCTCTGAGCGTCCCCTACACCCTGCTTAGTGTTGTTGTCAACAAGTCGTGAAATGAATTTTATGCCGGCTCTCCTGTACCACGGCATAATACTCGTCAACTGCTTATCGATGAACCTTGAACCAACAGCGATGTCGGCCTCACCGTTTTTTATGGGCTCGACAACGTTTGGAATATCGTTTGGATCATGCTGGCCGTCACCATCTAACGTGACTAGAACGTCTGCGTCCAGCTCTCTGGCTCGTCTGAACAACGTCTGAATCGCCGCGCCGTAACCCAGGTTCTTCTCATGCCTCACCACGTCAGCTCCTAGTTCTCTTGCAATCTCCCCAGTCAAGTCCGTCCCACCGTCGTCACAGACCACGACCTTGTCCGCGTACTTCTGAGACAACAAAACCACCTTCGCAATCGTCTTCTCCTCGTTGAAGGCAGGTACACCCACTACGATTCTGGGCAAAAGAGTCTCCTCCCGCTACAGAACAAGAACCGTCTCAAAAAATGCGCGCGCCCCGGGATATGGCCCAACGCGTCAAGACTGTTTACCCTGACTGCTCTTGGCAGCATCCATCGTTCAGAGCCTGCCTCGCGCAACGCTATTCAGGTGCCTCATTGCCAAGTACCTCGCGAATCCTTCGTCTGAGATCCATTCACCCGCGGTCTTGTGACCCCACCCTTGGGCTATGCGGCTTAACCTCAATGCTAAGGGCCTACCAACCCGGTTCATGAGATCTGCAATCGGACTCTTCAATGCATCCTTGATCTTCACTATTATCTTGGCCAGCACGTCAATCAGTGTGGCATTCTTCGGCGTTTTCATACATCTTGGAACCAGGTAAAGTAGTGCCCTCTCAGTACTGTTCAGAACCCTGAACCACACACGTCTCCTTAACGCTTCTCTGCGCAGTTTCAGAAAAAAGTCTGAACTGAACTCAATCATCGCTTCTCCTTTCTCCCCTAACATGCCAAATGGATACATTGCAAACCAACCATAATAAACCTACCTAGACAGCACTCATAGAGAACTGTTCCAACCTAAGTTTCAAACAATTCAAAACAGAACCCGCTTGCCCTGCTCACCTCACAGCCAGATCTCCATAATCGCCGCAAAGTACGGTCAGCTTTGTTTTAAATAATTCAAGAAAGGGCGCGCGCTTTCACGTTGACGTTACTATCGTGTATACGTGTATGGCCACTGTTGCAAGGAAGAGTACTCCCATCGTGAGTGCTACCGTTTTCAGTTTTCTTGAGTCTATCAGTAGCATTGCGGGCCCGTCGTATGCTGAGACGAGCTGAGCGGTTACGAGGAGGATTATGGATGTCACTGCGAGCCAGAGGCTCACGTTCCAGAAGTCCAAAGGAACCTGCACTGCCTAGTCCTCCAGTGTCCTGTATTCGATGGTTGTCGTCTGGTCCTGCGTGGTTTCTTCTTTTTCTATGACGATGGGTTTTCCTGTTGCCTTGGCTAGGGCGCAGGCCAGTGCGCTGGAGAAGGGGGAGCCCAGTGTTTCATGTGCCCTTCTCAGCTTGGCCGTTTCGTTGCAGAGGGGTATGAATATGTGTTTTGCGATTCTGACGGTTGCAGTATTGTCGTTTGCTGTCACACTTGTGTCTTTGGATATTTCAAGCTTCTCGAAGAGTCGTGGGAGCTCCTTCTGGAGATATTTCAGGTCGGTTTCCGTGAATGAAACTTTCAGTTCCTTCTCGAACAGCCTCGATAAAGCTAGGCCGGGCGGAGTAAGAAAGATGCCTCTGGGCTTCTTGGAGTAGAGTTTCTCAGCGTCCACTTCCTCACGTTTCGGCAGAGGCGTTTCAGCGGTTGCAGGGACGAACACCACGCTGGACTCATAGTCTTTCAAAAGCTTCGGAGGCAGATAGACGCCTTTCACTGTCGAGTCCGAGCTTGTGAGTATTCTTTCGATGTCTGCGAAGCTTGAGACACTTGTTGCTGTCAGAAGGTCCAATTTCACGCGCTTGGATGGAACGAGATAGAGCAGTAGGGCCCCCCAGAACGTCAAGCCTAACCCAACGAAGGCTGCAACGTAAGAATTGTAGACTGCCGAGCCTAGGAGGGAAACTAGGCCGAGAACGAGCATCATCAAGGCGATTGCCTTGTTGATGTGTTCTTTTCCAAGGTGAATCCGTATCACTGTCAAAAGTCTAGCGCACCCTTCTGATCTTGTTTATGGAGCTTCACTGGCGACGAGAATTGTTTCAGACTACTGTTTAAAGGGCAGTAGCACACGCTAAGGTCCCTTTCCCTCGCTGAAATATGTTTCGCAGAAGCCGTTTGAATATATTGTGTCTTGGCAATTAAGCAACGAGGAAATATCGCTTGTTTTCCAAAACGTTGTATTCTGAGTTGATCCTGTCATTATGCCAGCAACGACGTTCAATTGGTTGAGGTAGATGTACCCTGTCCCAACAATTTTGGTGCTGTTCGTCAGTTCTTGAGTCTGATAGATCAGTCCGTAACTTTGAAGAGCGTGCGTGGAGGATGTGAAGTCTGCATAGACTGGAAGCGTTACGTTCCGGCTAGTTGAAAGCCAGGTAGCACTCGATACGTCTTGGTCCGACAGAACTAAGCCGCTGATATAGGCTCTCACTTCAGTTACGTTACTTGTTTTCATTCTTTCCATGCTCAAAGAGACGGAAGAAGGAACATCTTTGGTGACTTCGTAGATGAAGCCGGTCGAGAGCAGAAAATAGGCTAGCAGTATGATCGCAACAAGAATCAGCCCCAGCTTCTGCTTGTTCGCTCGGATAGAGTGGTTTCTGAGTGGAAACGTGAACATTGTCACGCCTCCCAGGATGCAGAAAGGTGCGAGAAATAATGAGGCAAAAAAGTATATCCTTGAAATGTCGAGCGTGGCGGCAAAGTAGGGCAGCACGACTGCTGCAACGAATATGGATGTGCACGCAAGCATCATCGCTCCGAACTCTTCATCAAAACTCGTTCCTCGCCGTTTCATGACGTACTCCAAGACTCCGATAATAATGAAGAGGAATGTGACGTACTGAACAAGTCTGAAACTTTGGTGTTGAAGTACGCCTTGGCCTATGCCTAGTGCATGTAGAAGAGTGGTGTCTCTTGCGCTTGCCAAGAGAAAACCAGAAGAGAGGCCGTTCCACACTCTTGCTCCTGCGTTTGCAATAGCGATGAGGGGGGCTGAACTTGAGACATATGTGTACCATGAGAATGCGAAAACGAAAAGAAACAGCAGTCCCGCCTTGGTCAACAATTTTCTCTCAGCCGTCAGATTCTGGGCAAGGCTGCTCTGGGTTGCGCTTTGTAGCGTAACAGTTTTTGCCTTTGCGCCAAAGCCTTTGAGATTCTGAAGGATCTTGGACAAGAATGGACTTTTCATAAGATAGAGAAAAATGATGCCGATAAACATGCAAATCATGAATAGATATGTCGTCGCATAATGCGAAACAACCAAAGAGGCACTGAAGACCAGAAAAAGCAGGTTTCTTTTCCAACCACTGATTTTTCTGCTCAAGATCAACAGAACTAACGCTACCACGAAAAGTGTGGCCAGCTGTTGCCTTCCCAACCATAGCATTTCGTTGAAAAAACTATTGAAAGACATGAAAAAGAAGACCGAAAGAAACGCTATCGTCGCGCTGGTCTGTCTCCGGTACGCTTCATACAGTCCGAGAGGGACAAGCGAAAAAATCAGGGGGTAAACCACCTTGAATACCCAAACGATGTCCAAATTCATCAACTGAGCATAAATGACGGGCACCAAGGTGACGCTCAAGGCAGAATTAATCGTGTCAAGCAAAGCTGAGTTCCACACTGAGCTGCTCTCAACCAACTTGGCCAGATAATACTCATGATTGATGTCCCAACCAACAAGATAGGGCGACAGCAAGGAAAACTGGTACAACAAAGCGACAGCAATCATTAAAGTCGCAAGGGGATACAGCCTGTGATCCAGTTTTCCGAGGCTAGCCAGAATGATGAGCACAGAGATTATTGGAAACAGGAAGAGCAGAACCGTGTTCATTCTAAAAAAGTTGACGAGAAAGACTCCAACAATGCTTACTACCGGGGGAAGTAGGACGCCAAAGATTGAGAAGCGGGAAATCCCTTTGACCTCTGTCAGATCATGATTCGTATTGGGCCTGAGCCCTGAACCCGGCTTTTCCCTTAGATAAGCAGTTGTCAATAATAAAAGTACCACAATCATCACTGTTATGGTCACTGGCAGGACGGCAATCGGTTTTGTAATGCCTAGGCCGGGATAAGTTTCGTTGATTAAAAGTCCTAAAAACATAAGCAGCGCAATACTCAAGCACACGGAGTACAGTGCCGTCTCAATCAGATTGAGCGAACGCACACCGAGGACTCTGAGGATAACAATACCCGGAATGAAGGTAAGATAGACAAATACGACGGCCTGCCTGATTAGCGAGATTCCTGCTTGCAGGAAAACTGGTGCAATAATGTCTATGCCAATTGTGGAAAGCATCACTGCATGAATGGCTACGATTATCTGTGAGAACTTGCGGATTCCCCAAGAATCAAATGCAAGTATGTTATCGAAACGCGTTTACATCACACCAACGCGCACATAGACTGAGATACGACCAACTTGGCGGGCGAACCACGGCTGCTCATGTTCGAATCGAAAGATCTTGCCGCTATTTCTCTTTTCATTCTTGTACTGATTAAGACACTTCTATACGTAATGTCGGTCAAACGATCACATAACAAACAAGTGCTCTAGGATGTCAACAATCCTTCGAGACACCCCGAATTTCCCGAATATCTTCCTTGCGAGTTTGAACCTGCCCAGAATCTCCCCATATTCGCATTCGAGCCCTTCAACAGTTCTCGTGATCTCTTCTTTTCCAGAAGCTAAGAAGTTAACACCGCACTCTATCGTCTCAGTCCATTCGGTATTTTTCCTCAACGTGATGCATGGTGTGCCTAGTAACGCTGCTTCTTGCTGTATTCCGCCTGAGTCTGTCAGAACCACCTTCGAGTGGCTAATAAGGTCAAGAGCATCCAAATAGCCAACGGGCTCTGTTGCGACAAGACTCTTCAAATACTTTTCAAGCTTGAATCTTTTGATGAACTTCAAAGTATGCGGGTGTATTGGAAAAACCACCGATCTTGATCTGGAGAGTACAGACAGCGACTCCACTATTCCTTCCAGTGCCTCTTTGCTTTCAACGTTCTCTTCACGATGGACTGTAGCAAGGTAGTATTCTCTTGGTTCCAGTCCGAGTCTCCTCGTTGCACTATGACCTATTCTCTGTCGAAATTGATGCAACACATCGACTATCGGATGCCCAGTTAAGAATATCTTCTCCCTCGAAATACCTTCCTTCAACAGATTGGAAACACATGTACGAGTGGGAGCAAAGTGTGCTGAGGCGAGGTCGGCTATCAACACTCTATTTATTTCTTCAGGCATGTTCTTGTCAAAAGATCTGCATCCAGCTTCTACATGTCCTATCGGTATTTTGAGTTTTGAAGCTGCAAGCGCTACTCCAAGAGCTGAATTGGTGTCGCCCTCAACAAGAACAACATCTGGTCTTTCTTTTTTGATGAGTCTCTCTGATCTGGAGATTATTTTTGCGGTCTGGAACCCTTGCGAGCCAGATTTAACATCGAGGAAAAAACTAGGTTCTGGCAATTCCAGTTCCTTAATGAAGAGAGTAGACATGTTGAAACTATAGTGTTGCTGTGTGTGGATGAATGTCAGCCTAATTGATTTTCTACGCAGGATCTCTTCTATCACGGGTTGCATTTTTATCATTTCTGGCCTCGTTCCAGTGAAGATTGCTGCTTTCAATTCCTTCATATCAAACACTTGCTTGCGCATCTCTGTTTACATTAGCTGCGCACACTAGAAAAAACGATGTCGATGAATCTATCTTACCAACGTTGGACGCAAGGGAGGTTCTCTTGATCCTCATCATTACCCAAGCTGTCCATTCGGGGGGATATCTAGTATCTCATCATAAAACTGCAGAAGCTTGGTTTCCATGATAGACCAGTTATACTCTCTCAGGTAGAGCTTCCTCGCTCTGAGCCCCATCTTCCTGAACTCTTGCTGACCACCTTCCTTCATATCCTTCAGAGTGTTCTTCAATTCCTTCGCATTGCGGAAATCCGTTATGAAGCCGCAATCGTTCTCTTGCACAATTCTCCCCACGTTCGTTCCTTTCTGGGCGAGAACTGGCTTCGACAGTACGAGAGCTTCAAAGAATTTGTTGGGTAGACCTATGACGTTGTTGTAACAACTTGGATCATAAGGTATAACAACACAATCACAAAGGCTGGTTTGCTTCATTACATCAGCATGATCCAAAAAGCCCAGAAATCTGACATTTTGTGCATTTTCAAGGACTCTTGACACGACTCCTTCCATTTGACCGCGACCTGCAATCAGCAACTCAAAACCATCCATGTCTTCTAATGTCTTGGCTAGGTTGAGCAGAAGTGGCAAGCGATCCCTCGTAAAAATCCCCGCGTAAAGAAACACTATTTTGTCTTTGTTTGGCCTGCCAGCACTAGATGAAAGGTTGGGGTCCAGACCCTTGTCCGGAACTGTATTGTAAATGATCGTAGAATGTATTGGCATATTACTGTCTCCTACCTGGGCAATCTGTCCTTCACTTACAAGAATCAGGTTGTCAAGTCCCTTGATTGCCCGTCTTTCGAACCATCTTACAATCTTGCTTATTAGAAGAGGCCTCTCGATGTAGGCATCCGAATAGAAGTCAGCTAGATCATAGACTATTTTGCTGTTCTTAAGCTTTGATGCAAACCAAGCGGCCATTAAATTGTCAAGATTCTGTGGTTGGACAACATCAAATTTATTTGTTACCAGAAAAACGATTACATAAAGCATCCAGACAGGTATAAAAAGAATCGCTTTCATTCCGTAGGGCGCTTTCAACTTAAACCTTCTAATCTTCACCTTATCCTTGACTTCAAAAGGTGACTTGGCTGATTCTCGGTCCCATTCTAGCAGACAAACACTGTGTCCTTCCTGCGCCAATGTTCTAGCAATTCTGAAATTTCGCGGAGCTTCGGTCGAAGTCGACAATAAAACCACATTCGCGTGACATCGGGTTCTATGAAAAGAAAAAGGGCTGGATTCTCCCGATTGCATAAGCCCAAGCACAGACTCTGCATTTCTCTTTGACGTTTGTCTCAAGCGATTCTCCACCAATTGTGGGGCTGACATAAGTGCATTAGTGAAGCGCGCGCGTGACCCTGTACTCATGGCTGAGCCTCAGGAAGCCTAACCCCACCGCTTCATAGGACTTGGAGAATTCTCGCGCGCGCTCTCACGGCTATGCATCCTACTGCTCTTGGCAGCATCCATCGTTCAGAGCCTGCTTCGCGCAGCGCTATTCAGGTGCCTCATTGCCAAGTACCTCGCGAATCCCTCGTCTGAGGCCCATTCACCCGCGGTCTTGTGACCCCAATCTTGGGCTATACGGCTTAACCTCAATGCTAAAGACCTACCAACCTGGTTCACGAGATCTGCAATCGGACTCTTCAATGCATCCTTGATCTTCACTATTATCTTCGCCAGCACGTCAATCAGCGTAGCATTCTTCGGCGTTTTCATGCATCTCGGAACCAGGTAAAGTAGTGCCCTCTCAGTACTGTTCAAAACCCTGAACCACACACGTCTCCTCAACGCTTCTCTGCGCAGTTTCAGAAAAAAGTGCGGAGTGAATTCCACTATCGTTTCCCCTATCTCCCCTAACACGCCTATGGATGTATTGCAAACCAACTATAATAAACCTAACTAGACAGCAATTATAGAAAACAGTTCCAACCTTCAGAAGTTTCAAACAATTCAAAACAGAACCCGCTTAGGCTGTGTCATGTTCCAAGAACGGTTTGTTGAAGGCTTTCGTCAGGGGCCATGTCAGAGGCGCTCGTGATCAGTTCGTCTCCGGAGTAGCCTTCATAAGTGGTGAGGATGTTCCATTCAATCATTTTGGTTCCATTAAGTTCACTCATGACGGCAACCACGGTCAAGCTGTTCTTGTTGTAGTTAACCTGGCAGGTTTGCACCGTTCCCGCGTCCACGTCCACAACGGAACCCGTCAGCTGAGTTGAATTCATGTTCACGCTTATCATGTAAGTCTTCAGAACGTCCGTATCGTTTTCCAGAATCAACGTTATGTTCCACTGGGCGTATTCTCCGTCGCCAAGAACGGAAACCGGATCCGCCACGTTGACAGTCACGGTTAACGTTGTTCCGTTCACCTTCAACGCCGCACTAACCACGTCAATCATGCCCGGATACTGTGTTCCCACGCTCAACACCACGTCGTTTGCAGGATCATCCAGTTGCGAACTGTCTGAAGTCCCCACGTACAAACGGTACAAAATGACAGAAGTGACAAGGACTGCAATGACTGCCACCACTATTAACATCAAAAGCTTCGATTTCTTCTTACGTGGAGGCTGTCCCATATTTCACCACTGATGGAAGAGCGAGATATAACAGTTGCGCCCAAGGTCCTCGACAACCGCGTGCTATCTCAGCCCGTATTCCCAACACTACCGCAATTCTCATTCTCTTTCTTACCGTTCATTTTTTCTGCAAGTCTCGTTGTCGCACAAAAGGTTATTGCTGTTGACACAACGAACAACCCAAAAAGCAGGAAAGACATTCTTGCTAACACAATGTTCATTTCCAAGCGATGATACGTTGCATCGAGGTTCAGCATCCAGGCGCCAAAAAAGCGCGCGCTCGACGTATGAAGAATGAACTAGGCGCACGCGCTAATATTTGACTCTAATGGATTTAGTAGACAGGTGTTATTGTTCCCTTCAGATCTAGGTCGTCAAGTCTGGGAGAACCTTTCATTGGGAGTATAACGTGGCTTGCGCCCAGTGAAACGTGTAATGTTTGGCCGGACAAGGTTCCTGTTTTACCGGACATGCACCAGAGTGCAGTTTTTCCTCCGTATTTGGGAGTCAGCCAGAGGTACAGTGCGATGTAATGGCAGTGTGAAACTAGTTCTCCACTGCCCCGTGAAACAGAGAAGGTTCCATAGCCATGGTTTACGCTCACGTCTCCGCCTTTCACGTGTAGATCTATTTCAATCTTCAGTTTCCCATCGGCTGTGCCTGTCAAAGTCAGAGCAACGTTGACGTACACGTGTTTGTGCGGATCATAGGCCGTGCCGGTAAGTGTCAACGTGAAGCCATGAGTCGGCTTTGCAAAGACTGTGGTGTAGCCCGTGTAGGAGGCTGCAAGTGCGCTTGCGATTAGAATGGAAATTACGATGGAAACAACTAATCGGGATTTCATAGTCTAGCCTTTCTCCAGACTTATATGAAAGGATTACCTACTTAAATCTTGCTGAATCGGCGATGTCAATATCAATCCGACATGCGGGCCTGCTGCTAAACTTCTTTCTGGCCTCTCTGGCCACGGCAGTTACCGTTCTGTTCGGGCTCTTCAAGCTCATAAACCTCTTAGACATCAGGTTTTACCTTCTCTATTCTCCCAACACCGTTAACATCGTCATCTTCTCGCCCACGGTGGACCTGTCAATATGGGTTGTCTCACTGCTGCTGGCTGTTTTGGAAATGCTCCTGATGAAAGCACTGCGCGACGTTAGCTTTCCCCGCTGGACAATATTGCCCTTCCTCTTTCTGGCAGCCTCGCTTGCAGTTTTTCAAGTCAACGACGGTATAGCCTACTTCCTCGCCGTTCCCGCAGGACTCGCCATAGCGGGTCTATCAACCTACTTTGGAGATGGCTACCTTGTGGCTGGAAGGAAAGAAGCAGCTTCATTCACGTTGTCGTGCGTTACAGGCCTGTTGATACTCTTTGAAGTTGCCTCGGCCTCGTCGTGGATATTCAACGTTTTCGATTATGAAGTCCCCTTCGGATCCAGTTCGCGCTGGATATTCCCCACAATCGACCTTCAACTGTTCAACGTGCTGTACCCTCTCACGTCCTGGCTGTTCCTTCTTTTCCTGTACAGCTGGATATGGATTCCAGCCGTGAAGCACGCTCTCTCAAGAGTCACAGCGTCAAAGCACATAAAACTGAGAATCGACAAAATCTCGTTGTCTCGCATTCAAGACGCAGGTTCAACACTAAAGTTGAACAGCAAACACGTGACACTCCTCCTGCTTCTCTCGTTAGCAGTTGCCGCCTTCATAGCATACTACCCGTACGTTCACCTTCCAAACTCAACCCTAGTCGGAGCGGACTCCATGGATTACCTCAAATGGTTGAACAACGCAACGCAGAAAGGGCCGCTGACCGCTTTCGACACGGACAGGCCTTTCCCTATCCTGCTCATGTACGCTGTCCAAATCGCAACTGGTTCGTCGCCTGAAACCGTCGTCAGATTAATGCCCACAATCCTTGCCATATGCCTCAGCCTGGCTGTCTACTGGTTTGTCAAGGTAGGAACCAAAAATGAGCTCGCCGCCCTAATGTCCTCGCTTTTTTCATCCTTTTCCTTCCAGGTCACAGTAGGCCTGTTCTCGTACTTCATTGCAAACTGGCTAGCCATCATCGAATCTCTTCTTCTCCTGGTTTTCTTGTTGAAAAGCTTCGAAAAACAATCCTGGAAATACATGGCGGTGTCAGCGGTCACAGGCATGGCCGTGCTTCTGACGCATCCATACACCTGGGACGTTTTGATGGCAATTCTAATCCTCTATTCTGCATGGGCACTCATTGGAAAGAGGTCGATAAAAAAAAGAGAAATCATCCTCTTGACTTTGCTTCTGACGTCCAACTTTGTCTTCTACACGGCATATGCTCTGGCGCCGTTTGGAAAAGGCTTAAGCAGCGGGGAGGGAGGTAATCTGCGCAGTGTAGCGTCAGGTATCAGCGTTTCAAACCTTTTAAACCTGCAGAACAACCTTGCCGCGATGGTTCAGTTGTGGTTAGGGGGTCTGTTTGGGAACCCGTTGTTGATACTGTTGGCAGTTGCGGGGGTGTTTTCAATGTTTGACTTTGCAAAGAGATTCAACAGGATAATGCTGCTCTGGGTCATGGTTCCTTCGCTCGCTCTTCTAGCTGTCACTCCCGACCCATACTACTACCGTTTCCTCTACCTCATCCCCATTCAAATCCAAGCAGCTGCTGGCCTCGTCTGGATAATCAGCAAGCTTGGATATGTGAGAAGCTGGTTCAAACACGACAGGAATCTTCGCACATTCAAGATATTAACAGTCATGCTAGTCGTTCTCTTTCTGCTCAACTACGCTTTGCGGTCAGTGGATGAAGCGTTAGTTCACATACTCTAGCGCGGAACAAGTTAGCGCACGCTGCTAAAATCTCTTATCTTAGGTTGGGTTTTAGTATGTCCTTATGGTGCAAGTGCCCGAGCATATTATCAAAAGGTCTGGGTGATTGAATGAGACAAGACATTCAACCGTGTCTTGCTTGCGGTCGATTATTCAAGAATACGGGAACGCTTCCGAATCAAAAAGGTTATTGTTGTGTTGTTTGTGTGCCTATTTTATGTGTTGAATGTGGAAAACCGTTTATTCCTAAGATTCTATCCAAAAAAAGAAGAAGAAATCAAATATTCTGTTCGGAAGCTTGCAAAACCAAATTTTATCATAAATCCTATTGCGGAAAAGAACGAAACAAAGAATACTTGCAGAGACCAGAAGTTCAAGTGAAAGTCAAAGCTATTCAGAGGGAATATCAAAAAAGACCAGAAGTAAAGGCAAGATATAAAGAATACCGCCAGAGACCAGAAATAAAACCGAAGAATGAAGCATATCACAAAGAATACTACCAGAAACATAAAGAAGAAATAAAAGCTAAAAGTGAGGAAGATTATCAGAACCACAAAACCGAAATCTTAGCATATCAAAGAATACTACCAGAAACATAAGGAAGAAATCAGAGAACAACGACATAAACAGTATCTAGCACACAAACTTAAGCGACTTTAGCCTCTAGACCTACCTTTTTCTCTTCGTATTGGTCTCTCATTAATGAAAGAACCTTCTGTACTGCATGGCTCAGCGCGCGCGTTTTAATCTTTTTCCAAAATCTCATTGATTAAAGGTTTTACCTCTGGTATTCTCTTCTTAATTGTTTCCCAAACGAGTTCGTTGTCAACACCGAAATAGAAATGAATCAGTCTATCTCGCATTCCCGCCATTTATTTCCATGGAACTTTGGGATGTCTCTTTCTCATTGCCTCAGGAATTTTCTTTGTCGCTTCCCCTATTATCTAATTTCCTTATGACTGCACTTGTAGTCTTATCATCTGCTCTAAATTCTTCGAAGCTCATATTCCCAACAAACTTTTCAATACTCTCCATCGCCTCTAGAATGTCTTTGAAGTAAATTCTGTAGTTTCTTCTCATAAAGAGACAACTTCTTTTAAGACTGATTCCTTAATCTCTTCTCTTAAGGCTCTTTTTGAAACGACATCCACCTTCTGTTTCAATCTTCTCTCTAAAAACAGAGAAAGCCCCACTAGGTCAAAAAGGTCTGCTCCCTCTTCAAAATCAACAAGAACATCAATATCGCTTCTTTTCTTCCTTTCTCCTCTGACGGCAGAGCCGAAAATCCCTATTATTTTTACTTTAAACCTTCCTCTGAGTTCTCCTTTGTGTTCTATTAATATCTCTTTTAGTTCTTCAATTGTTTTCATATTTTCCCATAAGATTAAATGCCTTGACCTTTTTAAGGATGCTTTCCTTTGCCTATTGTTCTTTTTTTTAGATTCAAAGCAGCGCGCGCGGCGTTACGGGCTTTGTATGCTTTCACTTCTACTTCTCCGTGGTTCAATACGTATTTCAGTAGTTTCTTTGCAGGTTTCAAAAACCATACATGTGAGAGACTTCTCGATTCCCCTGACAAGCCTCAATTTGTCAATGACAAATTTTCCAACCGCATCGACATCCTTGGCTCTGAGTTTTATCAAGAGGTCCCAGTCCCCAGTGATGATGTAGACTTCTTGGACTTCTAGGAATTTTGCAATGTCTGAAGCTATTTCTCTCTGCGAGATCAGCTTGTCCTTGTCCCTGGTTTGGTAGGAGACAGAAGCCAAAATCAAGGCTGTTGCACTTAGGCCAAGTTTCTGTGAATTCAAGACGGCTCTATAATCCTTTATAATGCCTAACTCTTCCATGCGCCTTATCTTCGCAAAAACTGTCGTTATAGGTGATCCGATTTTTCTGGCAATTTCCCGACTGCTGAGTTTACAATCTTTCTGTATCAAGGCTAGGATTGCCAGATCTTTCTCGTCAAGCTTGGTTTCCATGATTGTAATTTTTACACTTTTGAGCCATAAATACTTTGCTTTTTCGAAATATTTCCAACGATTTTCATAAAAAATTTATTACCAGCAGCGTGCATTTAATGCAGGTAACGTGCAAAAGCTGTTGAAAAGACATCACCGATGAGAGAGTGGATTGATGATCAGGAAACAAGCAAATGTAAGAAAAGACGCGTTGATTCTCAGTCGCGAACTTGTTGAGATGCCGAGACCGCTTGAGCTTCTATCTAAAAGCGAAATCGAGAAAAAGCACTGCATAAGCAGGGTGATGACCTACGTGTTGAAGCATCTCACAGACGAATTTGCTTCCGAAGGGTTTGAATGGTTGCTGCCCGTGATACTATCACAGTCAACTGATCCATTGTGGCCAGATCAATGCGCATCCATCGAAAAACGCATTGAAGTCGAAATCTACGGAAAGACTGTTCGGACAACGGCGAGCATGATTATTCACAAGCTGGTTGCCTGTTCCATAATCAGTCCCAAACTGTTCTCGCTTTCGCCGAACGTGAGGATAGAGAAAAGTGAAAGAGGAACCAGCGGAGTGCACGCTTATGAATTTACCCAGTTGGATTTTGAGGTCAGAAACGCCACTTCGAGAGACATTAGAAGTTTCGTTGAAGTGGTTATCTGCAGATTGGTAGAGAATTTGAAGGAAGACATGAGTGAAGAATTGCTTTATCTAGAAAGGTATGATGATCTGAGAAAGCCGAGAATTCCGTTTGAACTCTATGATAAGACAGAACTTGAAAAAGAATACGGTGTAGAATGGGAAAAAAGTGTGTTGGCTGAAATTGATGATCCCGTGTGGGTAACCAACCTTCCCAGAGAATTCTACGACTTTGAAGACTTCCAAAGCGGCAAATGGGACAACTACGACCTGCTGCTGCCCCAATACGGAGAAGTATTATCTGGTGCTAGAAGAGAGTTTGAATTCGGCAAGATAAACAAGAAAATGGAGCGAGACAACGTGAGAAAGGATAACTACAGCCTGTTGTTAAGATTGGCAGAAGAAGGAAGGTTGAAACCCTCGGCTGGCGCTGGAATCGGCATTGAAAGGC
This sequence comes from Bathyarchaeia archaeon, assembly GCA_049512075.1. Lineage (GTDB taxonomy): Archaea > Thermoproteota > Bathyarchaeia > Bathyarchaeales > Bathycorpusculaceae > JBEKCD01. The sequence continues at coordinate 53,134 of JBEKXL010000003.1, forward strand.
TTGTCAGCTGGATTACCGGAGCCAAGCACATTGGTGAAACACAACTTTTCCCCAAAATACCAGGAGTAATCTATGACTTATGAACCGCTGAAAACGATGCACCCTGGTTCCCCGTACGTCACTGAATCGCGCAGCGCGCATGTGTGTTCCTAAATTGGCCAAAAATGGCTTTTATTCTGTTCTTGAATTTTGGGAACACTGCTGAACTTCGGCTGGCTCCGTGTCCTCTATGGGAACTAGAATGTCTGGAATTTGCTAGTCGGAATTAAAACCATTTTTCACCATTTTCGGAACAAGCATGCGCGCTAAGCGGTCAATACTTCGAAAATTGAGAGAGTAGCGTCTTTCTTAGCCCTTTTCTTTATCGCTTCGACATCTACAACGGTAAACCTCAGAATCGCCCTTATGTCCTCTTTATCCTTCAGAGCCCTTTCTTTGGGAACTGTTGCCTTAATCATTCGCAGCTTTGCCAAAATCAAATCCTCAGGCGTCTGGAAGAACGTTTGGATGCCAGCGACAGTTCCGACTCTCTTTTGCAGTTTCTCGTTTAAAATTATGATATCGGTACTATACGCTGTCTTTCTATCACCAAAGGTCACAATCCTGTAACCAGACGCTAATGCCCTATCGATTTCTTTCTCGTCAGCTCTCATGCCGGCGCGCGCCAATGTACGTACGAGCCTGCTTTTTCCAAGTTTGTCGGAAACCTGCACCATCAGATCGACGTCAGTCGTAGTTCTGGGCAAACCGTAGAAGCTTGCTGCTATCGCGCCAGTGAAGGCGTAGTCAAGTCCAGAAGCCTCAAATGCCTTGACCAGTCGCCTGACAAGGTTGGAATACGCTTGCATCTTATTTCACGTGTCCTCCTCGATGCTGCCATCGCTTTGCCCATTCAAGCCTCTCACGCAACTCATTCATTACTTCCTCTTCGGCCATGCCCGGATTCCGCCCTTTTATGCCGTCCAAGCACACTCTAACCATCGCCTCTGTCATTTCAATCGCCATATTGACCTTTGCCTCAGGTTTAAGACGTCCCACACGCTTCAAACCCGCCTCCTGCAGAGGCCCACAGCCTTCCCGCACATCCCGACGCCCAGACACCTGCAACGTGCCCACACTGCCAAGCTAACCTATAGAACATTAGCTTAAGAATCATTTCCTATCACGCTCAGTCCCAAGTGAAAACCTCAAACCGTGCATCAACACCTAGACCTCAATACAAACGGGAAGATACTAAGACATTGGAAAAGAGACATGTGACGCCACAAGAATTCTCAAAAGAAATTCGAAGTGTTTTTGTAGCGGGCGCGCGCTCGAGATTCGAACTCTCGCCCACATGATAGTCTGGGAAGAGAAGGGCGGAGTTGAACCCGCTTGGGTTTGGGGGCGGGCAGCCTCATCATGCGCGAGAAGGCGAACAAAAACTGGCTGCTCCAGCACTATTTCAATAAATGCTCCAATCTGATTAACTTTATTTTGCAAAATAGGCTATTGGTGGGGTCGCTGGGATTTGAACCCAGGTTGCCAACGTTCTGGACGGAAAACTCCATTCCCCAGGCTGGTATCCTAGACCAAGCTAGACTACGACCCCATGGCACTGGTCAAGGACCCTCTGTAGAAGAAAATCATTAACACACTAATTAGGCTTAAGTCTTCTGGAGTTTCAAAAAGCGCGCGCGCTAGTACTCTAGCATGCGCTGTCAACAGTTAGCTGACCCCTCAAGCTTCGAAGCTGTTTTGCAACAGCTTGGAAACATGTTGCATTTTGGCACAGAGCAGGCCTGATTCAACAGGCTCTCAGAAGGATGGTTTTTCCAGAATCAGGATAGATTCACATCGTATCATGCCTGCCTGACTCTTTTCAAGCTGTCTGACAATAGTCCTGTCCTCTTTGAAACCCAACATCAAAGCCATTTCCCTCAAGACTTGGTCATTCTTGACAACAGCGTAATCGCCATCCAGTTTGTAGCGATTGTTCCCTATCACTATCGCGCATTTGCAGGAGCGCTTGAGCACTCGGTACATCTCTTTCAGGACAACGTACATGTCCTTGAAGAACTTGTAGGTCCGCATGGCTTCCTTCGCCCGTCCACACCTGACCAGTGTGGACACGGCGTCTTTGGCATCTTGAGGAAGATTCGCATAATCAGGCGTATTGTTTCTTATTTCGGCCAGAAGAGACTGCGAGTAAACCTTGAACCGCGGGCTGCCTATCATGTTTATTTCCAGCTGAGGAATGTCTGCCAATTTCATCAACGTAAGCTGCGGATAATCATTCTTGACATAGTCTAACGCCGTGCTGTAGGGAGGGGAATCAACTACAGCGTCGATACTTTCACTTTCGATCATTTTCATGTCTCTCGTATCAGCAGCATACGTTCTTGATTCTCCTAGCTTGATCTTCAATACCTGGTTCAGTTTGTCGAAGATGTAGACTCTCAAGTAGAGGTTCTTCAGTCTGTCCTGTAACACGTCGACAAACTCGCCCTTGCGTCTTCTCGCCAAATCCGAAATTGCTCCGCTCAGCGCAAGCAGGAGGAAGTCGCGGATTTTCTCATCCTTCACTTTTTTGGCCAGTTCATGTGCAACGATAACATGATCCGTTGCTTTGGATTTGCTGAAGAGAGACGTGAATCTTGCTGGAATGCTGCTCTTCCTCTCTTCGACCGTATCCTCATAATAGTCTGGAGGAACAAACAATACGGAACCGGAAGATTGAGTCTCATGGCCAAGATTGCTACGAAGGTCCTGCAAATAGCTGTCGATACCTTTCTTCAATTCTTCTGGAGGGATGGTGAGTATATTGCATTTGACGTTGCACATCAGCGCCGAAAGAGGATTAATCTCGATTCCCGTGCTGTCCAGCCCCATCCACGTGGCTTCGACTAGCAGAGTCCCGCATCCCGCGAAATTGTCCATAACTCTTCCAACAGGTTTGGGGAAAACGTAGTTTAGAAGGGCTCTAACCATTTTGGGATGAAACTTGCCTTTGTAAGGGTGCATGTAGTGAGTCAAGTATAACGAGGGTTCCTCTCTGATTGTGAAGTAGTCTTCCAACCTCTTTCCTATTTGCATCGTCTCCGTCGCGGGGATTCTGTGAAGTTTTTCAGTCAAAAATGAGAAGAGAGAGTCAACGTTACTTGAGGCTTCTTCCTCATTTCTGCTGAGCTTGGAGATGTATTGGGATTTTTCAAGGAAGTACTGATTGGTGATGAACCTCAGCAGGACACAACCGTTATTGCTAAAGTATTCAACATTCTTTCCTTTCATTCCTTCAGGAAACATTCGTTGCAAAACACTTGGTGGACTGTTGGATTCGGTGATGACGAAGAATTCTCTCGTATAAGCCAAGCGCATGACTAGCTGCGACACGTCGCGTATTTCCTGTGTTTTTGCAGAAAATCCCTGACATTCTCCATACGGAAGCTCGTGTGCAAAAAAATCCTGCACTCGAACGTTCCCAGTTCTGAAATTGCTGAAGGGCGTGCTGTCCAAAATGTCAGAGAAATTCCTCACCGGATTAACATTCCCGAATAAGCTGTTCAGTTCCATCTGGGCGAAGGTGATTTCATGCTTTTCTTTTATGCTGTTGAACAGCTTGAAGTACCAGCATACTTCCAACGACAACCCTCCACTAGCCGGAACGCGCGACGTGTTCCAGGTTTTATCTTCACGTAAGTATTCTCGCTTGCCTAATATAAGAGGTCAACAATCCACAGTACGGTCTTTCTTGGACGGGTGAAGTGGTTACCGCCCACTGAAAGCTTGGCTATGGATTCAGAATTGAAAAAGGCAGCAGAACAGGAAGATTAAAGATTAATTAGGACGTGAAACCTTCTAGCAAAACAATTGCGGGGTGGAGACATGACTGGTAAAGTTGTGGTTTTGATGGGGTCGGAGCGGGATTTGGAGTTTTGCCGTGAAATAGCCAAGCATCTCGAAGCTTTTGGGCTGGAGTATCAATTCAGAGTCGCTTCTGCCCACAAGACCCCTGAGAAGGTTTTGGAGATTCTTAAGGAGTTTGAGCAGCAGAAGACTGTTTACGTCACCGTCGCAGGCAGATCAAATGCTCTGAGCGCTTTTGTCGACGCGAACACTGCAAAACCGGTTATTGCGTGCCCGCCCTACTCGGAAAAATACGGTGGAACGGACATATACTCGTCTCTTCGAGTTCCCAGTGGAGTGGGCTCGGTCGTGACGGTTGAGCCTGAAGGAGCCGCGGTTGCCGCAGCCAAAATACTTGCTGTCGAAGACCGTGCTTTGGAAAAGAAAGTTCGAGAGTATCAGAACGCGAAGAAGAGAGAGATCGAGAAAGCCGACGAATCTGTCAAGAAACTGAAGTAGTGTGCGATTATGGGTAGCGTGAAAGATCTCGAGGTGGTCAAGAAGCCGACAAAAAACGCCATGGGCGTCGGCAGGTTCCACTTTTCAGATAGATACTCAGTCTTCGATTGGGGAGAAATGCCAGATCATATCGAGAATAAGGGAGCCGCTCTGTGCATAATGGGAGCTTACTGCTTCGAGAAGCTGCAGGAGAGAGGCATAAAAACTCATTACAGAGGCCTGATTGACAAAAACGGGAAAACTGTCAACGTTGAAGAGTCAGAGCAGCCGACGAGCGTTATGGAAATAGACCTGGTCAACGTTTTCAGACCTCAGACAGTTATGAAGGACGGAAAACTCCAGTATGACTATCGCGTGTACACGCCCAACCTGAGGAACTTTCTGGTACCGCTTGAGATAATTTACAGGAATGGGTTGCCGGAAGGCTCCTCAGTCTTCAAACGGCTGGAAGAAGGCGTAATCACCATTGAAACGCTGGGTTTAGATCATTACCCCAGGCCTGGAGAGAGACTTTCCAAGCCGATCTTTGACGTGAGCACGAAGCTAGAAGAGGCCGACAGGTACCTGACCTGGGACGAAGCAAGAGAAATCGCAGGCTTGACGGTTGAAGAGGTTGAAGACATCGAGGCTCTGCTTTTCAAAGTCAACAAGATGATAACACAGATGGCGTTGAAGGCCGATTTGGAAAATGAGGATGGAAAAATAGAGCTGGCTTTTGACCCTGAAAGAAGACTTATGGTAGTTGACGTTGTGGGAACACTTGACGAGTGCAGATTCACCTACGAGGGACTGCACGTCAGCAAAGAGATCGCCAGACAGTTCTACCGAAAAACAGATTGGTACAACGACGTTGAAGAAGCGAAAAAAAGAGCAGAAACAGAAGGAGTCAAAGATTGGAAGAAACTCTGCAAGTCCAAACCGCCGAAGCTTGACCCAACCTTGAAAAGGACAATCAGCCAGATGTACATGGCCGTCGCAAACGAATTGACAGAAACAAGGATATTTGAAGCTCCAAACCTTGCGGAAATAGTCAAAGGCTACAGAAACTAGGACCATCCGCTGGCCCCTTGTGGAAAACCGTCCTTAATTTCACACATGAAAGAGCGGAAGGGACCAGTCGGCCAGCAAAACATCATCATTCTGCGAGTTTAAATCAGAAATCACAATCATTACGTCCTGTCCTTTCTGCGGATTCATAAATTATATTTTGAACTAGCAATTTCTCATATCCGAGAACGTGAACATGAAAGTCATAGAAGTTCTTATCGAGGTTCCCTGCTTCAAGTGTTTGTTTGCTGAGCCGATAATGGAGAGTCATCTGCACTGCAACCCCAATGAGTGCGAAAAACTAACTGACTGGCTTCTTTTGCAGGTTCGACAGGACGGGAAGGGAGATCAGACCGCGAGCCTGACGATTGCCCACGCAGAGACTCCGAGATGACCGTAGCGAACCTCGTTTGGAACGGACAGCATGTCTTCTTCGTATCGAAGAATTGGGGAAAACAATCTTGAATTGGATTCTGTTGATTGTTTCTGCGCGCTTCAAACGGTTAAACACTAAGCTGCAAAGACTTGAGAGTTTCGCCTGCTAGGATTCTCTGCGGTGCAAGGGGAAACATTGGGGAGTTTGGGTTCCCCATTTGCTTAAGTGACTAGTTCGTGCAGCTGTTTTATGTTTAGTGCTCTTTTTATTTCTAGGGCTATTCGGTCGCCCGTGCTTAGTGGTTTCTTGTATTTGGCGTTTGCGTACTGTGAGCCTAGGCCCATGTGAACGTTTGTGCCGCCTCCGTGTCTGAGGGCAACGTCCTGTGTGACTGGGATGTGCATGTACGGGTCTCGCGTATCGGGCACGTCGTAGAGGCCGTAGTCAACGGCGGATTTGGCTTCGGTGCCACCAGTGTAGTCCAGTTTGTACCCGGGCTTCAGCTCATACTTGGAAACGCGGTCCCACGTGATGAGAGTTTGCAGGCACCATGCACCGATGATTCCAGGGGACGAGAACTCTCGGCAGGCGAGCATGAAACGGTCAGCGTACCGGTGAACGTCTTTCAACAGCGATTCGCGCAGGCTCAGTATCGCATGCGCTGTGACCTCGAATGACGGAACCTTCTTTATTTTTCGTTGAACGTCAATTGGAAGCCTCTTTATTCCGTCGAGTATCGTCTCTCTTCGCTCATCGATAGAAAGGAACTGATTGGCCAAGCAGACCCTTGCCTCTTCCATGTTCACGTTGTACAACTTGGAAAACCAGTTGTCAACGTCTCCCCACTCGCTTTTCGCATCCAACGGCGAAAAGAAGAAGTTGAAGTTCGCGTGAGGCCCAAGGACTATCTGTTCAACCCGACCGTTCTCAAGCGCCTCCTTGCTCAGGTTTCCAGCCCGAACCTCTCTCTCAACTTTGGCCTCCAAGTCCTCCGAATCCGCGGCAAAGATGAACTCTCTTTCAAAAGCTCTGTGAGCGTGCTCAGCCTTCAGAATCATCGGTTCATTCACTGGTCTCTTGAATCTTATGCCCCTCTTGCGCACCTCGTATTCATAAGACTTCGGCGAAGGTATACTGGCCTTTTCCGCAAACCAGTAATAGTCTTTTTCAATCTCACCCCTGTTCTCGATTTTCAAAAGATTCCTCGAACCCAGTATCGGAACCGCATACTTGTCTTCAATCACGCTGCAACGCTCGTCTCCGCCAACATAAACCGCAAAAGCCCTGTTCGTTATCTGCATACACTCCAAGTTGACAAGCTCGTCAACGTACTTGACTATGTCAGAATACTTGTCAAGAATCAGTATGGTGCTTCTCCATTCGCCGTTCTTCTTTATGTCCTTCGGATCATTAACAACGCGCAGATCTCGCTTCACCAACCCCGGCAAATCTTCCACAATCTCTTCTGGTCTGCCGACCATGGGGTTTTGAAGGTAAATCCTCGCCCTGCTCGGCGTGGTGTAGATTATGCTTCTCACACCGTAGTTGCGCTGTCCCTGCCAAGCATCCAGGGCCGAATGAGAACCCAAGTTCAGGCCGATTGGTTCCTTATACTTCTTAACTATTTCCTGCATTTCCTCTCTTTCTATGACCACAAACATCACCTGCTAGACTATGCCAAGTTAGACGACCAGACTTTTTTTAAATCTTTCCACGTTCAGTAGCGAAAACGTTGATAGGCCAACCGCATGCTCCACAATCAGGTTTCGATGTCCTCGACCACCCTGGATAGGTAAGAATCTTCTAGATTTCTTTTCTATTCTGTTCTTACATGTATAGTTATAAGAAAAGCAGCGGGCTTTTTCGGATGGAGAGGGGAGTCATGTCCGAATCCTGCTGTTGGCTGTTCGTTGAAAACGTTCCATTGCTTTTTGACAAGGAAAGGATTCAGAGACAACTTAAGGTAGAAACTTGGCTTGACCTAACACAACTGTTGAAGGAAATAAAGGAAGAAGACGACGACAAGAAAAGCCAACAACAAGCAATAAACTACGTTGTCTAAAGGCCACAGGCCTCCAAAACCATTTCAAAACTCTCACGGTTTCTACACTTCTTGTAAGACCTCAATGCTTCAATTATGGCCATCTTGTCTTTCTCGCCGATCTTTCCAGCAACCTCTCCTGCAATATCGCTGATGAACAAAAACTGACAGATAGAGGTAACGTTGGCTGGCGCCCGGTTCACGCTGGCCGTTTCAAAGTCAACGATAAACGGCCTATCTGCTCGGTCAACGATTATGTGTTTTGGCGCATGGCTCAATTCTCCATGATCCAAGCCGATATTGTCCAAGAGCCAGCATTGCTCAAGTACCTCGCGCAAAACCTTCCTAATCCGCACTTTCTCGACACGCTCCCGAAGCCATTCGGGTAGCAAAAAGCCGTCGACAAACTGCATCAAAACCATGTTGCCAGTATACCCTAGCAGTTCAGGCCCAACCGTGACAGAATTAGCCTTTTCCAGCATCTCTGCTTCATGCCGCATCATCGACCGGTCGGCATCCAACCTTCGAACCTTCAGAGCCGCCTTCTTCTTATTGACATGAGCTATTAGGACGATTCCGACACATCCCTTGCCTAGAACGTTCACGTTAGAAACTTGCTTGAGACCCCGAAATTCCAAAGCGGTAACCCCTAGCGTTTGGAGTTCCTTCAACCGTTTTTTCAGTTCCACCTTTTCAGGTTTGGGATAACATAGTATTTGTGCATACGCCGTGTCTTGTGTCAGTCCTTCGATCGGCACGATGAACGCTTTCTTCAAGGCTTGATACTCCCATCTTTTTATTTCCAGCCACGCGAATAAAAGCTAGCTGCATTGAGCTCGTTCGCGGAAGACTGATAGAGCTCCTTGCAAGTCTAAACTTGGCTCTGAGGAATACCCGAATGCGCTTCACTCAACATCTCATTTTGATTTCAGATTCGTCGTGGAAGTTTAAAAGCAGGAGGGAACATAGAAAAAACAAGTTGTAAGGGAAAGACTGCCATGCCGAGGTTTAAGCAGACCGCGGAAATACTGAAGCTGATGAGCAGAAAAGAGGCCATACGCAACGTGGGCATAATCGCACACATTGACCACGGAAAAACGACGATGACCGATTCACTGCTCGTTGAAGCTGGTTTGCTGTCGTCGCAAGTGGCAGGCTCAGCCAGAGTTCTCGACTATTTGGAAGAAGAGCAAAGACGCGGAATCACGATAAAGACTGCCAACATTTCACTCATGCACGAGACGGACGGCCATCCTTACCTGATTAACCTCGTTGACACTCCAGGCCACGTGGACTTCACGGGCAAGGTCACAAGAGCTTTGCGAGCGATAGACGGCGCGGTTGTCGTCGTTGACGCTGTAGAAGAGGTCATGGCCCAGACGGAGACTGTCACCCGCCAAGCTCTTGAAGAGAGAGTTAAACCGGTTCTTTTCATAAACAAGATTGACCGTTTGATAGAAGAAATGAAACTGCCACCTGGAGAAATTCAGAACAAGCTCAGCCGCATAATCGCCGATTTTAACAATCTGATCGAGAATTATGCGGAGCCCGAATTTGGAAAAAAATGGAAAGTCGACCCTGCGCAGGAAAGTGTCGTCTTCGGCTCAGCCCTTCACAAATGGGGATTCACAGTCAAAACAGCCGAGGAAAAAGGCATAAAACTCGGCGGCGGCAACATTTTGGAACCCCATGGAAAAATCAAACACCAAGCACTCTCAAAGTCGATTCCACTTTACACAGCCATTCTCGACATGGTGGTCAAGAATCTTCCAAGTCCAGTTGAAAGCCAAGAATACCGTGTCCCAAGAATTTGGAAGGGCGACACCAGCTCTGAAATCGGCCGAGCGATGTTAAACTGTGACGAGCAAGGACCAACCGTCATGTGTACAACCATGGCACAAATGGTGCCAGGAACAGGCTTGGTAGCGACCGGAAGACTCTTCTCAGGAATCGTTAGAGAGGGGGACGAAATCTACCTGGTTGAGGAAGATAAACAATACCAGGTCCAGCGGGTCTCAATGTACATGGGAGCCTTCAGAGAACCCGTCACGGGTATTAGTGCCGGCAACATCGCCGCATTATCCGACCTTGATCTGGCAAGGGCTGGAAACACGCTGGTCGACTACAAGCACAAGGAGGCGATGGTTCCATTCGAACGCGTAAAATACGTGGCGGAACCCGTGATGACAATCAGCATAGAACCAAAAAAACCTGGCGACTTGCCGAAAGTGACAGAGGCTATGAATAGGCTCTCGATCGAGGACCCAAACCTTGTGACTACCGTTGACGAAGAAACTGGTCAGTACCTAGTGAGCGGCATCGGAGAGCTTCACCTTGAAATTGCCATGAATTTCCTGAGACAATACGTCGGCGAAGTGGACCTAACAGCGTCCAACCCAATTGCAGCCTACAGGGAAACTGTTTCAAAACAGGGCAGAATCGTCATGGCCAAGAGCTCGAACAAGCGCAACAAGTTCTGGGTAGAAGTACAACCCTCAGAAAGCAGGATTTTGGAACTAAAAGAAAAGGTCAAATTTCCAGGGCTGAAGAGGGAAGAGCAACCCGCCGATTTGCAACAGGAAGAGTCGGGTCACGTTTGGGCAGTTGACAAGAACAGAAACATGCTCGTGAACTTGACCGAGGGCGTTCGACACCTTCAAGAAGCAAGGGCCAGCATCATAACGGGATTCCATTGGGCATGCAGAACTGGAGCCCTGTGCGAGGAACCTCTGAGAGAAGTAGAGGCTAGGCTGATGAAAATGGAGCTTGACCCAGATCCAACCTTGCGCGAGCCGACGCAGATAACACGAGCCGTAAGCCGTGCAATTCTAGGCTCATTTCTTACGGCGAAACCAGTCCTCCTTGAACCAATATACAAAATCGAGGTGTCTGTTAAAACTCGGTGGTTCGGCACTTGCACCACGATAATATCCCGCAGACGAGGGAAGGTACTCACCACTGAACAGAAAGGCTTCCTGACGACAATAACCGGATACATCCCAGTGGCAGAAACCTTCGGCCTGTCTGCCGAAATGCGCTCCGCAACCTCAGGCTACGCTTTTTGGCAATTCACTTTCGACCATTGGAACAAGGTTCCAGACGATCTTGCAAAGGAAGTAATCAAAAAACTTCGCAGAGGAAGAGGATTGCCTGAAGAGATTCCCACACCACAAATGTTTGTGGATGAAGCTTGACTCCGCAGGGATGAGCGTATGAAAATCCAGTTGAGCCCCTCACGCCCCTTCAACCTAGATTTCACTCTCTGCTGCGGCCAGACATTCAGATGGGAAAAGCAGGGAGACTGGTGGTACGGCGTCGTTGGACAAGCGCCTTGCAAGATACGACAAACCGGCAAGACGTTGGCGTTCGAAGGTGTAGACGCAGGTTTTGTCGAAAACTACTTTCGCTTAGATGATGATCTACCAGAGATTTTTTCACGTATCAACAAGGACAGGAACATCGAAGCAGCCATCAGCGAGTTCAATGGTCTGCGCATCCTCCGCCAAGAGCCCTGGGAATGCCTGATTTCATACATCTGTGCAACGTACAAGAGCATCTCAGCAATTAAGGGCATGCTGGCCAATCTTTCCAGAAGGTTTGGCGAAGAAACCCGCAAAGATACCCAGATTCTTTACACTTTTCCGAAACCCGCAAAACTGGCAAAAGCAGGCCTACACGAACTGTTGGCTTGCGGTCTGGGCTACCGAGCCAAATACGTATCCGAAACCGCAAAGTTAGTCCGTGAAAACACTCTCGACCTTGAACGATTAGAAAAAATGGCTTACGCGAAAGCGAAACAAGAGCTGACCAGTCTTCCAGGTGTAGGTCCGAAGGTCGCAGACTGCGTCCTACTGTTTTCTTTGGAAAAACTTCAAGCTTTTCCAGTTGATGTGTGGATAAGACGGGCTATCCTGAAGTATTATGCACGGTATTTCCCAAAGGAATTCGTCAAGAGATTGTCCGCGCAAGAATCGCTGAGCAGTTCAGGGTACGAGAAGTTAGGTTCCTTCGGAAGAGAATACTTCGGCGATTATGCGGGATACGCGCAAGAGTACCTGTACCATCATGAACGCATGCATCACTAGTTAAGTTCGCACCGCCAGGAACTTGGCCAAAGTTTCTTTTCATTTGTCAATGCAAGAAAACCGTGCATTCAGACGGAACCGTAGGTTCTTCCAGCTTCAGATAATCTAAACCCAAAAACACTTAAATTAACTTGAAAACAGCAATATAGGAGAAAACAGGCAAGGAGGGCCCGTAGCTCAGCCAGGTTAGAGCGCCAGGCTCATAAGCGCATCAAGCGTTCAGAAACCTGTTGGTCCCCGGTTCAAATCCGGGCGGGCCCACCATACTTTAGGTTCGGAACCGCCCCGACTCGGATCCAAATGGGTTCAAGTCCCATAGGAAAAATAGCTGCGTATCCCCTGAAGAAGCCGAGTTCTCAAGTATTTCACGCCCTAATCGCCTACGTTAAGAAAATCAATGCGCAAGTTTTCAGCGAAAGAATTTCTTAAGCACACATTTCAGATTATGGTCGTAATATTCCTGTTTGCCAATATAAGCAACATTTGCCGCTCTATTTTCTATCTGTTCTTTTTTAAGCCCATATCCTTCGATGCATTTTCCAATATCTTCAAGATCTCTATCGTTAAGTCTTACGATTTTTGTTGCCACAATGTCAACTGGGTGCAGAGCTCGCAATGATATGCGTTCCAAATTGGCTATTTCTATACTATTCGTTAAATAGTCATCAGGTAGGTTCTGACTGAAGATACATCCATCCTGATATACATCAATCTTGTAACCATGTGGCACATTTTTCTCGGCTCTCTTGTACTCAGGAAAGTCACTGCTAGGAATTGTGAAGTCGATGTCTATTGTTGATGGCCTAAGATCAAGCAGTGTCATTGCTGTTCCACCGACGGCTATGAAAGTGATTTTTCTGCCAAGTTCATTGTTTAACTCTTCTAGAAAGTTGAGTAATGCAGTCTTATCAAGTGGCATTGTATAATCTCATTTTTTGCAGAATGCTTTGTTCATCCGCCAGTGTTTCTTCTAATTTGAAGGTCTTCAAAATATCTATTGTCTCAGCAATTTCACCTGCAGGTTTTATCTCTTGCAGAATTCTCAGCAAACCTAAGAGCTTCCCACCTGTTCCGAATTTCTGACTTAAGAAGGCTAATAGGTTACTTCTAAAACTGTTTTTTGCTAGAACTATTGGTATAGCTTCCAGTCGTCTCGGATCGTCTAGAAGTAACAGGGCGGTGATCAAGTATTCGATGCAGAATTTCTTGCCTTGTTCTATTTTGAGACCAAATTCTTTGTATCCAAATCTACCAAGATTGTAGACAATATCCAAATCTGAGATGCTAGCTGGTTTTGTTTCTGTCCTAATAGATTTGATTTCGGTTTCTTCTGCAATTTCTCTGATTTCACTCCAGAACGCCTGAGGACAGAAAAAGGCGGTCTTTCTGAATAGGGCTTCTCTGAGGGGATTGATCTCATCCGACCTTATTAGATCAGAAAAATCATCTTCGTCTAGGATAAGACTGTCTGTTCTTAGGTTATACTTGTTCTGCAGTTTCAGCATTTCTCTGTAAAGCCTAACAGTCTCATTATGATAATCAGATGTTTTCCTTAAGAGAAAGAGCAACTCAATTCTGTTGAGTTTGATGTTTTTTGCAGGATTTATGAAACTAATCGATTTTATTGCGCATGTCTCATTCAGAGACTTGTCCATTTCTGTTAGAAATATTAGCAAGTCATTTCTGTTTTTTAAGAATTCCATCTTTTTCTCTATTTCCATCTCCGACAGGAAATCGATCAGTAAGTAATTCTGAAAGTTTAGTTTAATAATGGAAGATCTTCCTAGGTTGTTGAGATTGAGCAGACCTTCTTTCTTTAGTTCCTGCAATTTTTGATAGATGTTCGCATAATATGCAATACCATAGGTATCCTTGATTCTCTCGGTAAGCTGATTAATTGACAAAGATTCACCTAAGTGTGATGATATTGTATCTAGGATTCGAAGCGTAGGTGTATCCATTTTGTATTTCTCTCCTATGTCATTGTTTTATAGCTAATTGACTATATACTGATTAACTATAATATTATAGTAAATGGACTATAATAAAAAGATTACTACCAACTACTCGACATCTAACAATTCGAGAATAATATCTTTCGAAATATTCTACAAGCAAAAGCAAATTCTCCCTTCATCCGATAGCGCGCGCGCTGGACCCTGATTGGCCATTCCTAGAAAAATAGCTTCGCCGTTGCGTTAAATGATGCTTATTCCTTCGGGGTTCACAGACTTTCCCCATCGTAACCGCAATTCTTTCATGACCCTGAAACGGGTATTCTAACTGATGTAAGTTTACAAAGAGGGTTTATAGATACTTAAGAAAAAAGAGGAGAGAACATGAACCATTCATAGAAAGCTGGTTCATTCTCATGGCTAGGGGCTCCATGGACCCCAGATGTAGAACTCGACTTCGCCGCCTATTACGCATGGCAGATATGGCACTGGCGGATCGTCCTTTGTCCCTAAATAGCCTCTAATGTCGTGATAGCCCATTGATCCGACTGCTTTGAAACTCATTGTTATGTTACCTCCGATGTCTCCTCCTATGAAGCCTCCGGTCACTACGGGTCCTTCAGTCTGCAAGTGTGATGTCGCAAATCCCCAAAGGTTGTTGTCATAGGTGAACTTGAGTACGTCTACTTCGTTCATGGGGTTAAGCCCCATCTGGAACGCGGCTGTTCCAAGTGGTCCTCCGTATGCGTGAAGGAGTATTTGGTCACCATCTTTGTAGACGGTTTTCTGAGGGCTGAGCTGCAGAGTCGGCATGATGGTGAAGTTAGCGTCCATTATGCCTGTTCCAGCGCCGTTCTGGGTTGCGTTAACGAAGTGAGCGATATCAGAGAAGTCATATGGTGCAATGATCGTGGTGCTGAAGTTTCCACTTAAGGGGACTGTTATCCCAGTCTTTATGGCATAGAAGCCCAAATGCCCCGCGATGCCTGGAACATCAAGTATGAATCCGAACCAGTATAGTTTTACAGTGGCTCCAGAGGTAAAACCGGTTCCTTTGACGGTGATCGGTGTCTGCACGGGTCCAGCGGTTGGAGAGAGCGTGATCTTTGGGGCGGGGTCCGAAGACACTGAAGCACTCTGCGAATGCATAGCCAATATGGCGAAGCTGCCCATAGATACTGCGAAGATAATCACAAGTAGGAGCGCAACATAGTTGCGTACATTTTTGCTCATTCTGTTTCACCTCCTATCATGAGTGAAATCACTCCTTGGAGCGGTTCCAAGTGAAAACCTGCTCTTAAGCGTCTATCGAACAACGGCTATAGTACCAATTCGCACATAGAGCGGAGCGTCCTTGCCGGCCAGGCGGTTGACCACAAAACTTTCAAGATATCGAACCTTATCCATAGTGTAATCAGGGTCATTGGGAGAATCGAAGGCCGTGAGGACAGAGGACCTTAAGAAGATTGTACTCAGGATGTTTGGAAGCAGAGAGTTTTACGGTTATGAGGTTCACAAGAAGCTTGCCTCTGAAAAGATTGAGGTCGGTATTAGTCGTTTGTACAGAGTTCTTACCGGGATGTTGCAGGTTGGATTGCTTGAGGGCCGATGGGAGAAAGGCCAGCTTGGACCTCGGAAAAGAGTGTACAGAATCGGCGAGAAAGGCAAGAAGGAACGTGAGAAACTTCTTTTGGATGCCATTGAGACCGTCCACGGGTTCTACAGCGAGTACCTGCTCAACCTGCCTGCTAAGACCAATGTTCTCAACAGTATGTGCAAACTACTGTCCAGTAACGTGGACAGAAAAGGAGAAATCGCCTACATTTCTTCCCAGTATTCAGTGATGCACGAGAAAATATTGCACTATCTTCACGGTAAGGTGCCCCAAGCGAAGATATACTTTATAAAGCCAGCCTCGTTGGCCGTGGACCGCAATTTTGACAACTTGTGGTTCTTGAACGGGACTTACGATAACATCCCGTTAAGAAGTGGTTTCGTTGATCTAGAGATTGTCGCAAAAGTTCCAGAAAAGGATTCTCTGGAGAAATCCTTGAGTGAGTGGCACAGAGTGCTGAAGCAGAGTGGAACATTAGCAATAGTGACGCCAACAGTTCTCATACGCAAATACAAAGACCCATTGTCGATAGGCAACTTTATTGAGAAATATGAACACGAAGCCTTGGAAAAAGGCGAATACATGGAGACTGAGCCGCTCAGAGCGCTACTGCAGAAATTTTTCCACAAGGTTGAAGAAAAACAAATCGTCCACATGACCATCTTTTTGGCGCATAAACCACATTTTCCTCCTCAATGACTAGAAGATTAGCAGAGCAAATTTCGCTACTGCCGCACGTTGTGAAATGTAGAGTAAGCAGAAAGAATAGGAAACACAAAAGAACTCATCAAGTTTAGACGTAAGTAGCCTCTAACTGTTGAATACTCCTTAGCAGCGCGAACAAAGGCTACTCGAACTCAGAGCGTAACGGTGCGCCAAGAACTCTACGGGCTATACTTCTTCAACGCGCCCGCTCGCCATCTCAGGCAGATCCTTTGCAGGGAGAGTCTTCATCACACGACGGCCAGGTAGGCCATCACGAATACTATTGATATCTGGAATATTGTCTGACTACCAGCAAAGTAGATGTTTCTCATGCCAAGTTTCACAACCTTCTCTGTGTTTGGGTTTGCCTTCCTGAGCTCTAATAGGACGCGAACTTCATTGGGCAATATCAGGCCAAAGCCTTGAACCGACAAGATAACGACAATGACGATGGCTATGATTATTGGTGTGGAGGAGAAACTTAACCCCAAACGACCAGCTAGGTAGATTCCAGCAGTTATGCCGACCGAGGCCAACCCCGGCATAAAGAACAGCATCATAGGCGCAAGCTTCTTTATGACCTCAACGCGGCTTTGCGGGGAGAGACCCCGCATCACCCTGCTCATCACAAGACCCATGAACAGGTCTATGCCCGTCCAAGTTCCGGCGATAAGCACATGAACATAATTCAACAGAAGGAGACTCCCACTCAACAACGCTGCGATCAACGCAACGACGGGGACGGCCAAAGTCAAAAAGGCACTCGGCCCTACGATTGGACTGGCTCTGCTAGTTGAAGTTGACGTACCCGGAGGTTTTGTCATATTCTTCCTCGCACTGAGCTACCGATACCTAGTTCTACCGCAATTTGTATTTGGAATTTTCGACCCGGCCTATACAGCGCGCCCGGGTGGACCTGAACCCGTTTGGGTAACCAGCGGGTCAACTTCTCCAAAAACCAGAAGAACCATGATGTTCACGTTACACGCTTTTCTGATAAACCCCCAAAATCAAACGCTATTCTTCAAGCTTGAGAACAAGATGTGCGACTCTTCTCCCGAGTTCCTTGCAGTACTCAATCTCTTTCGCGTGCGGTGCGCCTACGGCTGCCGCGCCGAAATGTTTGTCATCCGATCTTCCCTGAATAATCATGCCGTGGACCAGCATGGCTTCAAGAATCGAGAGCAACGTGGTTTCCGCACCCGTCGCTGTCCCCCCTGAGCTTGTGAAAGCCGCTCCGACTTTTCCTTCAAGTTTCCCATGTATCTTCACCGAGCCGTCGATGAAATCCTTGAGTTTGCCCGACATTTGCCCGTAGTATGTTGGTGAACCCATTATGATGCCGTCAGCGCAGCACAGATCATCAAGGGCTTGCCTGTTCAACCTTCTTCACAGTCACCTCAACATTCTTAACCTGTTTGACACCGTCGGCAACCGCCAACGCCATTTTCTCCGTATTCCCAGTCTCGGAACAGTACACAACTAGAACTTTCGCCATATTACCTCACGCCTCGAGTTCTTATGCCCATATCATGTTTTAAGTCTTAAGTCATTCTGTTCAAACGCGTGTTTTTGGCAAGAATAGAACATTGTTCCACAACCTATAAGTGTCAAAAGATCGCCTTAAATTGAAGATGAGGGAAGATGGCAGTTTTACTCACGAGGGGAGAAAGGAGAGAAGGGAGAAAAATACAACTACCATCTTCCCTCATTCAAGTTCCAGTATTCATGCACATGTTGCTTTTAAGTTTTTCTTCCGTTTTTGAATCGAATCTACAAAAAAACAGGACGAAAAATTCTTCCAAACCATTGCGGACCCAATTTCTTATTTAGATTTCTCCGTTTTGATGAAAAGCGCGTCTTCTGATACAGGTGCGATACGACAAGATCGTTCCAGTTTGATCTTGAAAGATTTCCTGTTTCCATTCTCTTCAGCGCGCGAGGGTTCCGAAGGCAGGCTTAACCGAAACTCCTAATTATCTGATCTACCGTCAGAATCTTTGCACTGTAAATGTTTCTCAAGTATTCCAATCCTTGCTCATGGTCTTCTTTCGTGAAAGCTTCCACGCCGTCCTTCGCAACTATTATTTTGTAGCCCCTGAAGAATGCATCGGCGGCCGTGTGTCTCACGCATATGTTGGTGTGTAACCCAGTCAGAATGACTGCCCTGACGCCTTCTCCATGATACAGGCTCCTGAGAAGCATGTCCAAGCCTGTTTCGTGAAAGCCGCTGTACGTTCGCTTTTCAACAATGTAGTCTGTTTTCTGGGGTTTGAGCTCAGGGATAACCTCAGCTCCCTTCGTGCCCTTTATGGCGTGTTTTCCCCATCTTTCAACGACCTCTTCATCAACGGGAAGATGCGCGTCGTTACTGTAGATGACTGGCGTCTTGTGTTTGCGTGCGGCCACTACCAGCTTCTTCAGGTTTGGAATGATGTGCATGCACCTCTCACACTTCAAACCTCCAGTGACGAAGTCGTTCAGCATATCAAGAACAATCACAGCCTTATTGTCCAAAAACTCAACTCCTTGGTAGACTCTTGCGCAAAGAATGAAAAAAAGTTTATGGTCAGCTATTTTTCAGCTTCCAAAGTATACGGACCCTTCGTAAGTTTCTCGGCTTTGCCTTCTCGTACCAGGACGGTGTCTTCAATGCGAATGCCTCCAAAGTTCGAGATGTATATGCCAGGCTCGTTTGTCATAACGTTGCCGACAATCAGTACATCTTTGCTCGTCGCTGCGAACGCGGGAGGTTCATGAATGTCCAGGCCCACGCCGTGGCCTAGGCCGTGGATGAAATACTGCGCATACCCTGCATCCTGTATTGTTTTCCGGGCTATTTGATCTATGTCTTTGCCTTTTGCCCCGGCTTTTATGGCTTGATGGGCCTTTTCCTGGGCCGTTTTGACAATTTCGTAAATTTCCGCTTGCTTTTCAGAGGGCTTCCCAGCCACTATCGTCCTTGTCATATCGGAAAGGTAATGCTCATAATTGGAGCCTATATCCACAACAACAAGATCGCCTGCACGGATTTTTCGGTCAGCGCACCCGCCGTGGGGATAAGCGGAACGGACACCTGATGCAACTATGGTCTCGAACCCTGTTCCCCAACCGCCCTCCTTGCGCATCGCATGCTCGATTTCCGCTGCAACCTCAATTTCGGTAACTCCAGGTCTTATGGTCTCATATGCTGCCTTCATGCCTGCACCAGTAATCATTCCGGCTTTTCGCATAAGTCGGATTTCTTCTTCATCTTTCACTCTGCGCAACTTCCAGATGAGACCACTCTGCACCTTCAATCTTGCGCGTCCGCGGAAACCCTTTGCAAGCAAGCGGTAGAAATCATAGCTCAACGTGTCTAACGCAATTTTCTCCACCTTGGAAGCCTTGAGCAGGGGGGTGAATCTTTCAGTCAGTTTTTCGCCCACTTTGAGAAGCTCAACCTTGAAACCTTTTGCCTCCGCTTTCGTCTGCTCGTAATTGACATCGTACACGTAGAGCGTGTTTTCGCCTCTTTTTGGAATCAGCAAGCAGAACGCGCCCGGAGTTCCGGTAAAATACAACAGGTTTTTTTCGTTGCCAACCAAAAACGCGTCGAACCCCTTCTTCTCGAAGGCCAATTCCCTTAGAGCATCTATCCTGTCCAAAGTTTTTCACCGTCACGAAAGAAGCCGTTTAGAATTCTAAGCTAAAATGCTTTGTCCCTCTGTCAGCCGCCGCTCACGATAGGCATCAGGACCACATGGTCTCCGTTCTTGAGTTTTGTTTCGACCCCGTTCAACTGATTAAGCAGGTAACCGTTAACCGTGGCTATGAAATTTGACTTTATGTCCTTGCCACCGGCTTCATAAAGGGCGTCCTTGAACGACTTCCCATGCTTCTCAGAAAGCACCGTGAGCAAGTCGCTGATTGACGCATTGTCATCTACGTCAATCTCTTCCTCTCGTCTGCTCCCCAATATGTTCTTGATGTGACCTAGGTACTCAACCTTAACTCTCAAACCAGGCACCAGAACGCCATTATTATTTAGATTTGAGGTCGCTATATATCTGTTTCAGTGCCCGACCCAGCTTTTGGAAAGTGCAGCTTTCTGACAATTCTTTTATGCTTCTCAGACAGTCTAGCTTTAAGGTGCCTTTGTTGATATACGACAAGCAAAAATTGGATGAAATCTCTCGGCGCAGGGAAAAATGGGAAGCAGAGACAGTTCTAAAAAGCTTTGACAAGCTTCCAGAGAGAGGCGAGTTTTCGACAACTTCTCGCATACCTGTAAACCGAGTTTACACTCCAATTGAAGCTGCAAACGTCGATTACCTGCATGATCTGGGTTTTCCAGGAGATTTTCCTTTCACCCGAGGCGTTTATCCAACGATGTACCGAGCGAGACTCTGGACGATGCGGCAATACGCAGGCTTCGGAACTGCAGAGCAGACAAACCAGCGCTTCAAGTACCTGCTCAGCCACGGTCAAACTGGCTTGAGCGTGGCCTTTGACTTTCCAACACAAGTCGGCTACGACTGCGACCATCCGATGGCACTGGGCGAAGTCGGCAAAGTAGGTGTGAGTGCAAGCACGCTGCGAGACATGGAGGTCCTTTTTGACGGAATCCCCCTCGACAAAGTCACGACTTCAATGACCATTAACGCTCCGGCAAACGTTCTACTCGCAATGTACGCTATCGTGGGACAGAAGCAGGGGGGTAAACAAGCCAAACTCGGGGGCACCGTTCAGAATGACGTTCTGAAAGAGTACGTTGCCAGGGGCATGTACATTTTCCCGCCTAAGCCCTCAATGCGCATGGTAACAGACATTTTCGAGTATTGCTCCCGAAGCATGCCTCAGTGGAACACTATCAGCATAAGCGGTTACCACATCCGCGAAGCGGGTTCCACGGCAGTTCAGGAAGTTGCATTCACTCTCGCCAACGCCATCGCGTACGTGCAAGCTGCCGTTGACAGAGGACTGGACTTGGACGGATTCGCCGGCAGATTGTCATTCTTCTTTGCAGCACACGGCAACTTCCTCGAAGAAGTGGCAAAGTTTAGGGCCGCAAGACGTCTATGGGCGCGAATCATGAAGGACCGCTTCGGAGCCAAAAATCCAAACTCTTGGATGCTACGGTTCCACACTCAGACTTCTGGTGTTTCACTGACGGCTCAACAACCCTACAACAACATCGTACGCGTGGCGTTACAGGCGTTGTCAGCCGTCTTGGGAGGAACGCAGTCCCTACACACGAACTCTTTTGACGAAGCCTATGCGTTGCCGAGTGAACAGGCAGTCACCGTTGCGTTGAGAACACAGCAGATAATCGCTCACGAGAGTGGTGTAACAGAAACTGCAGATCCCTTGGCAGGCTCGTATTACGTCGAGTCTCTGACGAATGAGATTGAAGAGAGGGCTCTGAAGTACATTGAACACATCGACGGCATGGGCGGGGCAGTTACAGCCATCGAGAAGGGATTCATGCAGCGGGAAATCACCGAGAGCGCCTACAGTTTCCAGAAGGAGGTTGAAACCAAGAAGCGAACCGTGGTAGGTGTGAATGACTTCCTGAGCGAAGAGGAGGTTCCGATGAAACTGTTACAGATTGACCCAACGACTGAAAAAAGACTCGTTGAACAGTTGAAACTGGTCAAGCAGCGAAGAAACGAAGTCAAGACAAGGGAAGATTTGCACAAGCTCCGAGGCGCGGCTGAACAGGAAAACGTGAACCTGATGCCGTTCATAATCGAAGCCGTGAAGGAATACGCAACGTTAGGCGAGATATGCGGCACCCTGCGTGAGGTTTTCGGCGAGTACAAACCGCCGTCCATATTCTAGTTTATTACGAAGAGCGTTTCCCCTTCGTTCACAGGTGTCCCCTCAGCAACGTTTACCTCTTGAATCGTCCCGGCTCTGGGCGCCGAGATTTCGTTTTCCATTTTCATGGCTTCAATCACGCATAAGACTTGACTGGCCTTGACCTGGTCGCCCTTCTTCACCTTGACATTAATTATCTTGCCAGTCATGGGGGCAGTCACCGCGCCCTCGACAGCCACCTTCTTGTTTGTCCCCGTCTTCTTCACGGCAACTCGCGGTGTCGGTTCAAAACTCGTTAGTGCCTGTCCTTTGTTGGCAGTCTTGACTTCCACTTCAAACCCGGCTTCTTCAACCTTGACAGGAATCTTTTTTCCCCATTCGACTTTGGGCAGTTCAATCTTGTAGGTTTTGCCGTCTATTTCTATGACAGAGGCTTTTTCTGACGCGATTCCGTCTCTTTGAAGTTTGATTTGCCGAGGTCTGCCGTCCACCTTGGCTGTAAAAGAGTCCGGCGATGTTCTAGTCAATTCGATTTTTCGCGGTCTGCCGTTTATGACGGCTTCGTAGTCAGGCATTCTATGCGCCTCTTTCTGTCACGTTCCGGCGACCTGCGAGAACCCAAGGCGATATCGTACCCTTGGGCCGGCGTTGGACAAGTGCCTGCAAGCCCGAGTTTGATGAGGTGAAGGTGGCAATTGTGGCCGATAGTGCCGCAACCTCTTCGAGTTCAGCAAGCCTTTCGGGCGGTATTGTCGTCTTCGTCTCTCCGCGCTGGGCTTTTCTCTTCTTAAAGAACTCGAAAGCTGTCTGAGGGAAGAGTACGTATGTGAGCTTGTCTTCTTCAGTCTCTAGGTAAGGCTTCACATCGTCTGGTATCTTGTCTAATGCTGGTTCCAGCTGGTCGGCTGGACGGCCAGTTATAGGTTCTTCGTCGCCGATGATTTTCTTCTTGATTTTTGGGTCTATTGGCGCTGGAGGTTTTCCATACAGGCCTCGGACGTAATCCTTTATTTCTTTTGGCACTATGCTGTACCGTTTACCTGAAATGACGTTCAGAACAGCTTGAATCCCCACTAGCTGGCTGGTGGGCGTTACGAGAGGCGGATACCCCAATTCTTTTCTGACCCTGGGCACTTCCTCAAGAACCTCACTCAGCCGATCCAGTGCTTTCTGCTCCCGAAGCTGCTCCAACAAGTTAGAAAACATCCCGCCCGGAATCTGATGAACGATTATCGAGGCATCGACTCGTTCAGCCTTCGGGTCGATGAGCTTCAATGGATCGTAGTATTTTTCGCGCAGTTCTCGGAAGTACTGTGCTATTTCGTCCAGAAGCCCGCTGTCTAAGCATGTGTCGTACGGGGTTCCCCTGAGTCCCGCTACGACGGACTCCACAGGTGGTTGTGATGTACCCCAGGCCAAGGGTGAAAAGGCTGTGTCCAAGATGTCTACGCCTGCCTCGCAGGAACGCAGGTAGGTCATCATCGCCATTCCGCTGGTGCTGTGAGTGTGCAAGTGCACTGGCAAACCTACTTCTTTCTTCAGAGCCGTGATCAAGTTGTACGCGGGTTGAGGTGCGAGCATGCCAGCCATGTCCTTTATACAGATGGAGTCACAGTCCAGCTCGGCGAGTTTCTTCGCGAATTCTACGAAGTGCCCTACAGTGTGGACAGGGCTTATCGTGTAACTGATTGTTCCCTGGGCATGCTTGCCGACTTTTTTGACCGTTTTGATGGCGACTTCCATGTTTCTGATGTCGTTCAAGGCGTCGAATATTCGGAAAATGTCAACACCGTTTTCCGCAGCCTTTTCCACGAACTTTATCACGACATCGTCGGGGTAGTTGTGGTAACCGACCACGTTTTGTCCGCGCAGAAGCATTTGCAAGCGTGTCTTTTTGACATGTTGCTTCAACTTTCTGATACGTTCCCAAGGGTCCTCGCCTAGAAAACGAATTGCAACGTCGAACGTCGCCCCGCCCCATGCCTCCAAAGAGAAGAAACCGACCTCGTCCATCTTCTCAGCGATCGGGAGCATCGTCTCTGTCCGCATTCTGGTGGCGAGTAGGCTTTGATGCGCGTCCCGGAAAGTGGTATCAGTGATTTTGACGGGTTTCGAAGCCAAGAGGGTTAGCTTTCCTTAATCGTCTTATCTCAAACGTGGAAAAATGAGGTGAAGCTCTATTAATTTCTGATGGTCCCCCAGGATATTTCTGATGGCTTGTTTGAATATTCGAGAGTATAATGCATGCTACCCGCTGGAAGGCGTGGGAGGGGTACTGGAAAGGGAGCGTTTTCCTCTTGTTTTAGTTTCCACCAATTTCAAGATGGGCGGAACCTGCAGAACCCATGGAACAGCCGCCACTATGAACGGCACAGCGACCCACGCCTGAGTCTGCCAGAGCCAAGTGCTGATGAAAGGCCCAAAAAACGATCCAACTCCCATCATCGCGTTAATTATCCCCCAAACTCTCGCTCTCCGCGCGTCATGCACAAGCTCCATCAGCCAAGCCTGATATGCGGGAGAACCGAGGTTGCCAAAAGCAAACAAACCCACACTGACAAGGATAAACTGGAAAAGTGATCCAGTGAATGCCAAACCAACGACAAACGGTGCCCCCAACAAGCTTGCGAGCAACAGAGGTTTCCTGCCAAATCTATCCGCCAAGAATCCGCCGGGAACCTGAACAAGCGCTGTCGCCAAACCCGAACCCAACGAGAATATCAGGCCCAACTGTGTGGCATCGACACCCAACTTGTAAATTGGAAAATCTCTGATCAAAGGTCCACCTAACCCATTAGCCACGCCCGTGAGAAGAGCGATTGCACCGAAGAGCCACAGAACCTTAGCCAACGGCATCGGAGCCTTTTCTGCAGCCTGAATATCTGAAACCTGGCCCAGAGGAACAACCCTGCCAGAAACATTCACGAGCCCGAAAGAAGCGACCAAACCAACAACTGCCACGGCTGAACCAATCATGAACGGAAACCGCAACCCTACACTGTCAACCAAAACGCCTCCTATCAAAGGCGCCGGCACCGTACTAATCATCCAGAACAAATTGAACCCGCCAAAAGCTTTCCCCCTCGAACTCAATCTGCTCAAATCGGCCACAAAAGCCGTGAAAGCCGGCTGAAACAAGGCCATCGCAAACATATGCACAAAATACCCGAGTACAACCAAGAACACACTCGTGACTACCGAATAAAAAAACAAGCTTGGAGCCAAGACCACGCAAGCCAATCCAATCGTCAGCTTCTTACCAACCCTATCTGCCAGAAAACCTCCAACAAAACTCCCCGAAATCATCGCCAGACTGCTCACTGAAATCAACACCCCGATAAACTCAGTCGTAGCCTCAGGCGTCACTGCCAAAGACTTGACAAGAAAAAACACTGCAGAACCTGAAACCATCGAACTCGCAAAATTCGTAAAAAACACGATTGCCAACAGCAACAGATAATTCCGAGACCAGTAGCGACCAGAAAACAACCCTTGCTCAGCAGAGCCTGTCATGCTTTCAAACTCGAAACAACAAACAGGCAACTCCATAATTCTTAAAGGCTTCGCATCGACATGCACGTCAAAATGCTCACTGAGCCTAAACTATATGAGAAAAAGCGCGAAACCTGACGTCACTCCCATATTCAATCAAATCCGGGTCTAATTCATAAAGGTACGTTGGAGTGTTTTCTGGACGGGCGGCTTTCGCGTTTTGTAGCCAGACTTTCGAGGGCGCTGATGAGTTTCGGCCGGGTTTCGGAGGGTTTGATGACCTCGTCTATGTATCCTTTCTGTGCGGCGATGTAGGGGCTTGCGAATTTCTGGCGGTACTCACTTACGAGCTCGTTGTGTTTTTGTTGAGGGTCTTTAGCTTCAGAGATTTCCTTTCTGAAGATTATGTTGATGGCACCGTGAGGACCCATGACGGCGATTTCGGCTGTCGGCCATGCATAGTTGATGTCGGCGCCTGAGTGTTTGCTTCCCATGACGTCGTAAGCTCCGCCGTAGTCTTTTCTGAGGATGACTGTTATCTTCGGCACAGTGGCTTCGCAATAAGCGTACAGGAGTTTGGAGCCGTGTTTGATTATTCCGCCGTGCTCTTGTTCGATGCCGGGCAGGAAGCCGGGCACGTCTACGAATGTTATTATTGGGATGTTGAAGGCGTCGCAGAAACGGACGAACCTGCCAGCCTTCATCGAACTGTTAATGTCCAACGCTCCTGAGTAGTGAGCGGGTTGATTAGCCACTATTCCTATGGGTTTCCCGTTCAAGCGTGCGAAGCCGATTACGATGTTCTGTGCCCAAAGAGGTTGAACCTCGAAGAATTCTCCGTTGTCTACCACTCGGACAATGATTTCTTTCACGTCGTAGGGTTTGTCAGGGTCGTCTGGAAGCACTTTGGACAAGCCTTCATCAACGCGGTTCGGGTCGTCACCAGTCTCTACAACAGGCGGATCCTCCAAGTAGTTGCTGGGCAAGTAGCTTAGAATCTTCTTGATTATTTGGATGCACTGTTCTTCGTCCTTTGCGATGAAGTGAGCAACACCGCTGGTTTGACTGTGAACCATAGCCCCGCCGAGATCTTCGAAAGACACTTCTTGCCCCAGCACCGTCTTCACGACGTCTGGGCCTGTGATGAACATGTGGCTCGTCTTGTCCACCATAACTATAAAGTCAGTCAAGGCCGGCGAATACACAGCTCCACCAGCACAAGGCCCCATCACAGCTGAAATCTGCGGTACTACTCCTGAGCTTACCAC
Source organism: Bathyarchaeia archaeon (assembly GCA_049512075.1). Taxonomy (GTDB): domain Archaea; phylum Thermoproteota; class Bathyarchaeia; order Bathyarchaeales; family Bathycorpusculaceae; genus JBEKCD01. Next base: position 79,864 of record JBEKXL010000003.1, read on the forward strand.
GTTCCTAAAGAAAATGTCACCGTACCCAGCAAGGCTTGCCACACCCTCCTGAATCCTAGCTCCCCCAGAGTCGTTCAAGCCGATGACCGGCGCGCCAGTTTTCAAAGCCAAATCCATAAGCTTGCACACTTTCTTTGCAAACATCTCACCAAGAGAACCCCCAAAAACAGTGAAATCCTGCGAGAAGACATAGACGAGTCTGCCATCAACCATCCCATAGCCCGTCACAACGCCGTCGCCGAGGAATTTTCGGTCGGATACTCCAAATTCCGTGCACTGGTGAACAACAAACTGGTCAATCTCGTTGAAACTACCTTCATCAAGCAAAAGTTCAATGCGCTCTCTAGCCGTTAGCTTGCCTTTAGCATGTTGCTCTTCAATTCGTTTCTGCCCACCACCCAGCCTAGCCTGCTCCCTCAACCCCTTCAGTTTCTTGATCTTCTCCTCTACTGGAGGTTCCTTCGACATGGTCATACCGGATTCCCTCAATTTTGGCAGTAATATTGTCCTATTAAGTATTTAGACATATACAGATTCTTGCAATCAAACTTCAAAAAACATGACGCCAAAAAGCCTTCTGCAAAAAAGGTATCTTCGAATCTCCATTCGGCGGGCGCTACGTCCAGATACGACAGATATTGGACAAGTTGCTCAACTTAACTAAAGCTTTCCGAAGACAAGGTCGCCTACAAGGATTCGTCTTTTGGTCCCGTCTTCAAGCTTCAGGATCAGCGCACCCTCAAGATCAACATCCAACGCCAAACCATTCAACCTTTCATTCTCATCTGTAACCAGTATCGTATGACCCAGAAACCCTGCATATCTATTCCACCTTTCGAGCAGAGGAACAAAGCCGGTTTCCACGTACCCGTCGTAGATGCTCTCCATTTTCTCAAGCAATGCCTTGAGCAAACCTCCCAAACGGATTTTTCGGCCAAGCTCGTCTTCAATTGAAGTTGCGGTGGTTTTCACCGATTCCGGCAAAACGTCATTTGCAGAAAAGTTTGCGTTCACTCCAGCGCCCAGGATAACGTAGTTGACGCTTTCGCCTTTCGTGTTCATTTCAGCGAGTATGCCGCAGATCTTCTTGCCGTTCACGAGCACATCGTTGGGCCACTTTGTCTCGGTTCTCAGTCCGTACTTCTCATGTAACACTTCAGCCACAGCCAAACTGGCCACAAAAACCAGCTTTGCAGCTTCACTGGCTTTCTGATCAGGCCGGAGAACGATTGAAAACCATAATCCGCCTCTAGGCGAGATCCACTCTCTCCCACGTCTTCCCCGTCCGCCTGTCTGAGTCTGCGCTACCGCAACTGTTCCTTCTTCCGCACCCATCTTGGCAAGTTTCTTGGCCCAATCGCTCGTCGACTTGACTTCGCGACTGAAGAAGACGCGTCTTCCAAAGCGTTTGGTGCGCAAACTCTCTTGGAACTTTTCTAGTTTTATGTCTGTCGACACCTAGGGCCCGCCGTTATGGCCCCTCACAGAGCTCCAAAAGGACACCTCTAGTGCTTTTTGGATGGACAAAAGCTATCTTCTTCCCCTCTGCCCCCGCCTTGGGCTTTTCATCAATCAATGTTAACCCCTTATGTTTGAACTCTTCAAGCGTGGCTTCAATATCGTCAACCCTCAAAGCCAAATGGTGTAATCCTTCGCCATGGGATGAAAGAAACTTCGCGATAGTGCTTTCATTGTTAAGCGGCTCCAACAGCTCAATGTGCGCTTCGTTACCGATTGAAAAAAAAGCCACTCTGACCCCTCGTTCGGCGAGGACATGAATGCCTTCAAGTTTCAAACCCAGAACATCCCGATACAAGCCAATTGCCCCATCCAGATCCTTCACCGCAACTCCAATATGATCCAACCGTCTGCCCGACACAGTCATCAACCTTCTTCAATGATGCTAGAAAGCATGTCAAACACGCTATAAAGAGTTTCTAGACGCACTTTGAGGACCCTTGAGAATAGGAAGGTTGCAAACGTTTTTAAATAATGCCCAAAATATCAGTAACTCATGCCAGATAAAGTTCATTGTGCTCACATCCTCGTGAAAACAGAACCAGAAGCCAAAGCTGTCTTAGACCGACTGAACAAAGGCGAAAAATTCACGAACATAGCCAAGGAAGTCTCACTCTGCCCATCTGGAAAACGTGGCGGAGATCTGGGCACCTTCGCCAGAGGGAAAATGGTTAAGGAATTCGAAACCTGCGCATTCACGCTTCAGAGAGGACAAACCTCAGCCATCGTGAAGACTAAATTTGGATACCACATAATAAAGAGACTCGAGTAAACACAGCCGACACTATATTGGTAGTAACAGTCACGAATTGAGAGACTCTCTCAGTCTGAGCGAGACCCAACTACGTTGGCGAAGTTTCTGAGGATTTCTTCCCCGTGCTCAGTATTGTTCACTTCGGGATGAAACTGAACCCCGTAGTAAGGCTTCTCCAAATGCTTCACAGCTTGCACACTGCAATTGTCTGACATGGCGAGCACTCTGAACCCTTTTGTGGACTTCACCTCGTCGTTGTGTGACTCCCAAACAAGAAACTCTTTGGGCAAACCCTTGAACAGTTCGTCTTCTTCGATGATTCTTATCCTTGCCAGTCCGTATTCGGGAACCTCAGAAGGCCCAGCCTTACCGCCACAATGCAAAACCATCAGTTGAAGTCCCACGCAGATGCCCAGAATCGGCCCTTCAAAGCTTTGCAAGTAATCGATGCACTTGCCCAGTTTGGGAGATTCCCAAGCGATTCGAGGCGCTCCTCCGCTCAGAACTAAAGCGTCAGCCTCTATCTCGTCTACAGGCGTGGTGTTGGCGATGATCTTCGAATCGCAACCGATTTCCTTCAAAACTCTCCATATCCTATGTGTCCATTGGCCACCGTTATCCGCAACGTAGATTCTTGTTGGTCTACTCATACTCAATCGTCCCCGGCGGCTTGTTCGTCACGTCGAAAACAACCCTAGTGACAAAATCTTTCAGCGTGTTCGTGATTCTCACGGATATTCTCTCCAGCACGGCATGCGGAATCTTCGAGTACGCAGCGCTCATTCCATCCAGACTCTCAACCGCGCGAACCGCAATTATGTTCCCGTAAACCCTCACGTCGCCATGAACCCCCACGGTCTTGCACGGCAGCAACACAGCGAAGTACTGCCACGGCCTGCTCATCTCTCCGTTGGCTGCAGCCTTCTCAATCTCCTCCTCTGCAATTGCGCAAGCTTCTCTAACGATTCCCGCGCTGGCGGGATCGGCTTCTCCAAGTATCCTCACCGCCAAGCCGGGGCCTGGAAACGGCTGGCGCCCATAAAGCTCCTCAGGAAGACCTAGCTCTTTTCCGACGACTCTCACTTCGTCCTTGTACAGATCTCTTAACGGCTCGACGATTTCGAATTCTATCTTTTCAGGCAAACCGCCGACGTTGTGATGGGACTTTATTCTGTCCCTGAGCCCACCTCCACTCTCTATCCAGTCCGGAGCGATTGTTCCTTGAACAAAAAACTTGGCGTTCTCCTTTCTGGCAACTTCCTCAAACACTCTAATGAACAATTCACCGATGATTTTCCTCTTCTGCTCTGGATCAAATATGCCTTTTAGCTTATCATAGAACCGTTCCTTGGCGTCCACGACAATGACGTTCAAACCCAGTTTTCTCAACATTTTTTCATTGTTCTCTATCTCGTTCTTCCTCATGTAACCAGTATCCACCAAGACACAGCGCAAGTTCGTCCCGATAGCCTTGTTCACCAGAATCGCCGCAGTGGTTGAATCAACACCGCCAGAAACGCCCATGACAGCAACACCCTTTATCCTATCAGCCAATTCCTTAACGGTCTCGTCTATGAAACTTGCAGCATTGAACATGGCGGCTACCACACGGTAGGATTGAATAGGGCACCTATAAAAGTCTTGTAAACACGTTTCGGGAATCCACTCGACAACACGAACATCCTTACTGAGAAGAAAACTGGAAAAACTATAAAACACAGGTCACAGACTTACCTAATCTCCAATCAATAACAAAGACAGGTGAAATCCGTGGAGAAATTCACTCATGACATAATAATTGTTGGCGCCGGCCTAGCAGGCCTAAGGGCTGCTGTCGCAGCGGCTGAAGTTGACGGCAAACTGGACATAGCCGTCATTTCTAAGCACCATCCTTTGCGATCGCACTCTGTTTGCGCACAGGGTGGAACAGGAGCAGTTACGAACGAAAAAGACTCTTACGACCTCCATGCTTATGATACAGTGAAGGGCGCAGATTTCCTCGCAGACCAAGACGTTGCAGAATTCTTCGTCAGGGGAGCACCGAAAGAAATAGTCCTTACAGAACACTGGGGTTGCCCGTGGAGCAGAACGGCTGACGGAAAAATAGATCAAAGAGCATTCGGCGGACACAGTTTCCCACGAGCATGCTTTGCCGCTGACATGACAGGCTTTCATGAAATGCACGCCCTGTACGCGAAGGCAACATCGAACAGCAACATAAAATTCTACGACGAATGGTTCGTGACTTCCCTAATCGTAGAAAACGCAACAGCAGCAGGTCTTACAGCGTTGGAAATGAAGACAGGTCAAATGTACGCGTTCCAAGCCAAATCAATCGTGATGGCAACGGGAGGACACGAACGCATCTACGAGTTCACAACTTTTTCACACACGACAACAGGCGACGGAATGGCCATGGCCTACCGCGCAGGTGCAGCACTGGAAGACATGGAGTTCGTCCAGTTCCACCCAACAGGCATGGTTCCCTCAGGCGTGCTGATAACGGAGGGCGCACGAGGAGAAGGAGGCTACCTAATCAACGCCAACGGCGAACGCTTCATGAAAAAGTACGCACCTGAAAAAATGGAACTAGCGCCACGAGACGTGGTTTCACGAGCAGAACAAACAGAAATACTGGAAGGAAGAGGCTTGCAAGGACCCTACGGGCCCTACATAGCGATAGACCTTAGGCACCTGGGCGAAGAGAAAATAAACCTACGACTACCGCTCATCAGAGACGTCGCGATAAAACTCGGCGGAGTAGACCCCGTCAAGGAACCTATACCCATCAGGCCAGCGGCCCATTACTCGATGGGAGGAATCAAGGCCAACATAAAAACTGAGACACCCATTTCAGGTTTATACGCTTCAGGAGAATGCTCATGCCTGAGCCTACACGGGGCAAACAGACTGGGCACAAACTCCACAGCAGAATGCCTAGTCTTCGGCGCAGTATCAGGCGAACAAGCTGCCAAACACGCGTTAACCGCAGGCTTACATGAACTGCCGCAGGAAAAATTGGCGGCAGAAGAAAAACGAGTTTTTGACCAGATATTAGGAAGCGAAGGCTCCGAAAAAGTCCCGGACATCAGGGATGAAATGAGACGAATAATGAATGAGAAAGCATGGATATACAGAAGAGGAGACCAACTCGAAAGCGGCCTCAAAGAAATCAGACATCTCAAACAAAGGTTCAAAAAGATGAAAGTTCAGGACAAGGGAAGACCATTCAACACTGGAATGCTGAACGCAATACAACTTGATTTCATGCTGGATCTAGCTGAAATCACCATGGTCTGCGCCCTCCCGCGGAACGAATCGCGCGGAGCACACTCCAGAACGGACTATCCAAAACGCGACGACCAGAACTGGCTCAAACACACACTCGCATACTACACCAAGGACGGGCCGAGACTCGAATACAGTCCAGTAACGATAACCAGATGGCCGCCAGTGGCCAGAACCTACTAGGAGCGTGAAGTGACGTGAGCACCAAAGTTGAGAAAACTGTTGAATTCAACATAAGTCGATTTGACCCAGAACAGAAAAGGCATTACGTCTCAACGTTCAAAGTTCCCATTCGCAAAGGAACAACTCTTCTCGACGCCTTGCTTTACATCAAAGATCAATTTGACGATTCACTCACTTTTAGACAGTCGTGCAGGATGGGTATCTGCGGAGACTGCGCAATAAACGTTAACGGCAAGCCGATGCTGGCCTGTTACACACAGGTGCTTGACCTCGTAGCAGACTCTCTGACCGTTCAACCTCTCTCAAACGCTTCTGTGATAAAAGATCTGGTCGTCGACATGCAACCTTTCTTCGAAACCTACAAGAGAATCAACCCACTCCTGATTAAACCTGAAGAAGAGTTCAAGAAGCCTAATGAATTCCCCCAGAGCCAGGCGGATCTCAAGAAATACTGGGACCTAACACTCTGCATCAAATGCTCTATCTGCAACTCAGCCTGTCCGGCAGCGATAGATGAGAAGTTTCTCGGACCCTCAGCGTTGACGGCTACCTATCGATTCGTAACAGATTCGAGGGATCAAGGGCTGGATCAACGGTTGAAACCAATGGCTGATAACGTTTGGCTCTGCACCCAATGTAACTCGTGCACGATGTTCTGCCCCAAAAAACTAGCCTGCGCAAACGCCATAGTCGACGACCATAGCCTCTTGGTCGAAGCTGGAGACATCCCAAGAACCGTCAAAGACGTGCTCGAAAGCGTGTACAAATACCACAACCCCATGGGGACACCACAGGCAAAAAGGATGGATTGGGCAAAAGATCTGAACGTCAAAACGTTTCCAACAACAACAAAGGCCGATATCCTGTTCTTCACCTGCTGCTCAAACACTTACGATATGAGAAACCAAGAAGCCGCAAGAACCATGGCCTCCATATTCGATCACATGCAACTCTCCTTTGCAACGTTAGGCACTGAAGAATGGTGCTGCGGAGACCACATGCTGAGGCTCGGGGAAAAAGGCCTGTTCGAAGAACTTGCCGAGCACAACATTTCAATGTTCAAGAAATTCGATGCACAGAAAATTGTAACGTTATCGCCACACTGCTACAACACCTTCAAGAATGACAAGCCTTACAGCGATGCCGGCCTGAACGTGCAACATTACACTCAATTCCTGGCAGAGGCCGTTGAAAAAGGAAGCATCAAACTCTCCAAACCCATAAACAAGAGAATCGCCTACCACGACCCCTGCTTCTTGGGCAAACGCAACGAAGTGTTTGACGCGCCACGGAAGATCCTAGAGTCGATGAAAGGCGTAGAACTTGTCGAAATGAGAAGGACACGACAGAGCAGCTTCTGCTGCGGCGGAGGAGCTGGAAGAGTGTGGACAGAAGACGCCTTGCCCGAAAAGAGACCCAGCACAAACCGACTCCAAGAAGCACTTAGCCTCAACGTCGACACAGTTGCCGTGGCCTGTCCGTACTGCGTAACCACTCTAGAAGACGCGGTAAAAGTGCTAGACGTTGAAAACAAGGTTTCGGTAAAAGACATTCTAGAACTCGTTAAAGAAGCACTGTAAACCTAAAAGAATGCCTCTATCCTCTCACTCTTTCCATATATATCCACCGTCAGAACGTCGATTCATCTTCGTCCAAAACCCAAATTTTGAAACGATAAATTAATATCAACCCTGCACGTTCGTTTAGAACCAGCATGGTGCAGAGGGAACAGTATTGTTTGGTTATGCAGGGCGTGTACTCTATGTTGATTTAACAACCGGAAAAACTCACACAGAACCTCTTAACGAAGAGTATGCCAAAAAATACATCGGGGGAATGGGCTTAGGCATGCGACTTTGGCTAGACAATTCCAAGCCCAAGATAGACCCGTTCGACCCAGAAAACCCACTGGTCGTCGCGAATGGCCCCATATCGGGTACGATGTGGCCTACAGGCGGAAATGGACATGCGTTTGTTTCCAAGTCCCCGCAGACCTTTGGGATAGGCGAGGCCAAGGCTCACGGCACTTTTGGAACAGAATTGAAAAGAGCAGGATATGATGCTGTCGTCTTCAAGGGCAAGGCCGAAAAGCCAGTCTACGCCTGGATTGATGATGATTCAGTTCAGCTTTTGGATGCTTCAGGCTTGATGGGAAAATCGCCCGGCGAGACTGAAGATGCCATAAGGGAGGAGCTGGGTGACTACTACATCCGAGTTGCATCAATAGGCGTCGCAGGCGAAAAGCTTGCCCGAATGGCTTGCATTATCAATGACAAGACCAGGGCGGCTGGAAGAACCGGCTTAGGCGCAGTTATGGGTTCAAAAAACCTAAAAGCGATTGCCGTGCGCGGAACACACGACGTCACGGTTGCCAAACTGGATGAGTTCATGGAGTATGTGAAGGAATTTCATGAAAGAATGAAAGGTCCTGCCACGCAGAAGTACAGAACTCTCGGCACGCCAGAAAACGTCCTCGTTCACAATTCACTGTCTTGCATGCCCACAAGAAACTTCAATAACTCAAGGTTTGAAGGTGCGGAGAAGATCAGCGGCGAATGTTTGAATGAGAAGTATGTCGCAAAAATCATCGGATGTAGTTCTTGCGCGATGCGATGTGAGCACATGTGCGTGGTTCCGGAGGGACCATACAAAAACACGATGACACGCATGGAATATGAAACGCTTTGGGCGCTCGGTCCCTTCTGCGGGGTTGATAGACTCGACGCAATAGTAAAGGGAATGGCACTAACGAACTATTACGGTGTGGATTCAATCAGCGCCGGCGTAACCATCGGTTTTGCAATGGACTGCTATGAGAGAGGCATACTAACTCAGAAAGAACTCGACGGCATAGACGCAAAGTTTGGCAACGCTGAAGCAATGGTTCAACTGGTTGAAAAAATCGGCAAGCGCGAAGGCGTCGGCGATTTACTGGCGGATGGAGCGAAATTTGCAGCTGATCGCATAGGCAAAGATTCCTACAAGTTGGCAGCAACAATAAAAGGAGTTGAAACAACAGGCTATGACCTGAGATGCCTTAAGACAGCAGCGTTAGGTTTTGCCGTCTCTTTCCGCGGAGCTGACCACAACAGACATGGAGCCTACGCGTTTGACGTGAAGGGCAAAGTCAACAGGCTTATAGCTGAAAAGGGCAGAGGCAAGCTTGTCAGGGACATGCAAGACGTTTACAACGTCATAGACTCATTTATCGTCTGCAAGTTTTCGAGAGGCACGTACTACAAAGAACTGCCAGACATGGCGAAGCTCTACACTCTGGTGACTGGATTCGACATGACACCTGAAGAACTGAAGAAAGCAGGCGAAAGAATAGAAAACCTTGCAAAGCTCATCAACCTCAGAGAAGGCTTGGGCAGAAAAGACGACACGCTGCCGTACAAGGTGATGCACGACCCAATCCCAGACGAAGGCCCATCCAAGGGAGCCATGGTAACACAGCAAGAACTAGACCTGCTTCTAGACGACTATTACGAATCAAGAGGCTGGACAAAAGAAGGAGTTCCCACAGTGGAGAAGCTCAAGGAGTTAGGCATGGATGACCTGATTCACATCATCCACAAGTAATGGAGGAAAAAAAATGGTGAAGATTCATGAAAGAAAATTTGTATCCGCAGACCCTGACAAATGCGTAGGATGCCAAGTGTGCGAATACATTTGCTCCTTGACCAAGGAAAAAGCATTCAACCCTCTAAAATCCCGTATAAGAGTGGTCAGAATAAACCAGCTGATAAACCTGGCCGTAACGTGCAGGCTGTGCGAAGACCCACCATGCGTCGCCGCCTGCCCAAGAAAAAGCCTAACCCAGTCTGAAGAAACTGGACTGATAAGCGTGGATAAAGACAAGTGCAACGGCTGCGGATGGTGCATTGAAGCGTGCGACTACGGGGCAATCATGCTGCACCCTGACAACAAGGTTGTCTACGTCTGTGACTTGTGCAAAGAGAAAGGAGAACCGCAATGCGTCAAGTGGTGTCCAGAAGAAGCCCTCGAAGTGACCACGAGCGACGTCTTGGCGCAAAAAGCAAGAATAACAGCGGTCAAGAAGCTGTTCCAAGAAGCTGTCAAAGAAACCCAGAAAACCTAACCTTTTTCCCAGCACCGCTCTAACATAATTTTTCATGGCCCGCGCAGTTCATCAGTGATGCGGGTTATGGATGTTCTTCTAACGGTTTTAATGCGAGCACGCGCTGTAGTTCCGGTAGTTTAAAGGAAAAAGGATGGGACAGGGGTTGTGACAGCTCATCGCGTTTATTCGAGTACGAATATGTTTCTCTTGCGGCACATGTCTTTGAGTATTCTCGGCCAAACGGTAACGCTGACCTCGCCTAGGTGTGCCTTCTTGAGTATTGCCATTTGCGTGCGGGACTGACCGATCCCTCCGCCTATGCTAAGCGGAATCTCGTTTTTAATTATGCCCTGGTGGTACGGGTACTTGAGAAAGTCAAGCTGACCCGACATCTCTAGTTGCTTCTTAAGTGTTTCCGCGTTGACTCGGATGCCCATTGATGTCAATTCGTGGCGTCGCTTCGTCACAGGGTTCCAGATGAGAATGTCTCCGTTGAGACCGTGCATCGGTTTTCCGTCCTTGGACTTCGTCTCGGTTACCCAGTCATCATAGTCCGCCGCCCTCATTTCATGGGGGTAGCCGTCTCTGAGGGGCCAACCGATTCCGTAAATGAAAATCCCCGGGTACTCCTGCAGAATCCTCGTCTCGCGCTGCTTGCGAGGCAGGTCGGGGTACTTGTCAAGGAGGTCCTCGGCATGCAGGAAAGTGAGCTTGTCAGGCAAGTCTGGATACTTGTCCGTTTTCAATTGAGGATAGAGTTTCTGCACGTGCTTCTCGGCGCCCTTGATGACCTTCCAGATTTTCTCCACGGTCTCGGTGAGGTACTTGAGGTTACGCTCCTTCTCAGTTATCGCCTTTTCCCAGTCCCACTGGTCAACGTAGGCGCTATGGTCATGGTCGAGGAAGTAGTCCTTGCGCACGGCACGCATGTCAGTGCACAGGCCTTCGCCAGGCTTCATCCCGAACTCTTTCAGGGCCAGCCGCTTCCACTTGGTCGCAGCCTGGACGATTTGAGCGTCGACTGGATGCTTGTCATAGTCGTTTGAAATGTGGAATTGAATGGGTGTACGCGAGCCATCACGATCCAAAAGGTCGTTGACGCCGCTCAGGACGTCCACGATGAGGGGAACCTGCACCATTATCAGATTGAGCTCTTTGCACAGGTTTTCCTCGATGTAGCTTTTCACCGCAAATATCGCTTTCTGCGTCTCTTTCGGGTCTAAAATAGAGTGGTAGTCTTTCGGCAGAATCTTCTCCAGCTCATCGTAGCTGCCGATACCTGGACCAGCAAGATCCGCTTTCTTGTCCGACATGAATATCACACACCGAATCGGATACTCGGCCCAACAATATAAGTTTTCACCAAAGACCGCTTGAGAATCCAACATTGCCCGCGCAGTCGTAACAATCAGACGCTAACGAGGCTAAGGCAACTATTCTGGAAGAAGTCCAAGCAATGTCTGGACGATTTCCTTCACGGATGCTTCAACACAGGGAGTCAGACCCTCTCCAAAATCACTCTTCTCGGGTTCCACCAGCAACAGGGCAATTCTCGCTTGGGTTGTCTCCCTAACATGCTCACAGAATATCCGCAGTGGAAGCATGTGTGTCGAAAAGGCAGGAGACATTGTCAACAGCTCAGGTTCAACAAGCTTGTAACCGCCAGGCTTTAAGCCCAGAAGCGCAGCGTCTATCAGAAGAACGTGCGTTGGACTGAAATCTACGATTTGAGGCACGGAATCTTCAGGAACCGTTTCGCATTCTATGAGGTGTACCCTATCAGAAACCTTTCCCTGCAAGTCTTGGACCACTCTCACTCCAACATAGTCGTCCATGCGAATGGTGTTTCCAACGCCGGCCAGAACGACTCTTTCAGCGTTTGAAAGCCACTTTCCAAGCTCCTTCCGAACACTGAATCTTGGGTTAACCACTAGAAATCGCCAACAGAACACAATCAGAGGAAAAAGGAAAAAGAGTTTATCTCTCTAGTTTCTGAACGAGTTTCCTGTTTGCGTCGTAGATTGCCACGGTTAAGGGCATTTGTCCTACGGCGAAATGTGTGGCGCATCCGAAGCAGGGATCGTATGCTCTGAAGGCCATTTCGACCATGTTGAGTATGCCTTGGTTCACTTTTCCGTCGTGTATGAGACCTTTTGCCGCGTCGCGGATGGACATGCAGATTGCTGGGTAGTTGTTGGTTGTCGCTACAATCATGTTGACATCCTTGATAAGCGCGTCCTTGTCCAGCACGTAATGGTGATACAGTGTGCCCCTTGCTGCCTCGACGACTCCTACGCCCTCGCCGGGCTCGCCCGGCTTGTTCCGCACGTTCGTGCTCGTTATCTCAGGGTCTCTTACGAGCTCAAGCGCCCGTTCAGTCGCGTAGAGTAGCTCAATCAGTCTTGCCCAGTGGAATGCCAGAGTGCCGTGTACCGGTTTTCCGCCTAGTGTCTTGTACATTACTTCGTACTCTTCCTGTGCAAGCGGTGTTGCCATGCCGTCTGAAGCGTTGAGTCTTCCAAGCGGACCCACACGGTAGACTCCGCTGTCCGGACCGTAAACTAGGCCTTTCCATCCTACCTTCTTGAGGAACGGGAACTTTGAGTAGGTCCACTCTTCCACGTGTTCGCCGATCTGTGTCAGGTAGTCTTTTGGTTCAAACTTGAGGAATTCGCCGCCGCTGGGATAGACGACTCTGATTTTACCGTCGTAAAAGTTGACTTTGTTGTGCTCATCGACCAGGCCCATATAGTACGTGTTCATCGTGTACGCGTCGCTCTTGATCATGTCAACGTACTTCGGGTTTCCCAGAACAATGTCATGAAATATTTTCAGGGTGAATTTTGCAAACTCCAAGGACGATGCTGCCATCATCTCGATTTCTTGTCTGTTCTCTTCGCTCAGCGGCTTCGAGATGCCTCCGGGCAACCCGCACACGGGATGCGTCGCTTTTCCGCCCAGAATCGCCGTTATCCTTTGTCCGTAGGCTCGGTGCTTGATGACCTCCTTGGCCACATCCATCCCAGCCTTCTCAATGACTCCCAGTATGTTTCTTTTCTCAGGCGGAGCGTCAGGTCCAACGATGAAGTCCGGTCCACCCAGATAGTAGAAGTGCAGTATGTGGTCATAGATGATGTATCCAGCGTACATGAGTTCTCTGAGCTTTTTAGCTGCTGATGGAGGGTCAACGTTGAACGCTGCGTCCAAGGCTTTTGTGGCAGCGAAATGGTGGGCGACGGGGCAGACTCCGCAGATTCTGGTCGTGAGAATCGGCATGAGTTCAGCTCTTCTGCCGACGCAGAACTGTTCGAACCCCCTGAGTTCAGGTATCTTGAGGTAGGCGTTTTCAACTTCGCCCTCGTTGTTCAGGAATATCGAAACGTTGCCGTGTCCTTCCAGTCTTGTTATTGGATCTATGACGATTTCCTTCATTGTTCCATCACTTTCCTCCTGAGGATTGATGATGGTAAAGAGTACATGTAGAACGTTCCAAGAGGATCCTTGATCTGGTCCATCAGGTTGTCAACATCCTCCTGGGTGTAATGCTCCGTCTCGCCTTCCAGCCCTAGTATTGAAGCTAACGCGCTCATCATTGCTGCTCCTTGCTCCGGCGAGTTGGGACATGGTCCACCGCATCCTGTGCAGGGCATGTCAACCGTGAGGCATTGAGCTCCGCAGCCGCTGCGAGTCGCTGGTCCCATGCATATTATGCCCTGTTCGAGCAGACACTTCTCCGGTTCTGGGATCTTTTCATGAACACGGTATATCTTGGAGATTTTCTTGTTATCCTTCTTTCGTGGGCATTCGTCGCAGACAGATTTCAACGGTGCAAGCACTGAACCCTTTGGCGGCAGCTGGTTGTTCGCGATGGCATCCACGGCAGTCGCTATGAGTTTGACTGGAGGTGGGCAACCGGGCAGGTAGTAGTCTACGTCAACGGTCTGATCCAGGGTTTTTACTGTGTTGTAGAACTCTGGAAGCTTCAATGTGCCTTCTTTTGCTTCGGTCGTGGTTTTGGGAACGATTCTTTTTGGGTTAGCGATGGACTTGCTTTCCAGATAGACTTTGTCAAAGATTTCTTTGCGGTCATGGAGATTTGCTAGGCCTGGTATGCACCCTTCTTGGGCGCACGAGCCGAACGCCACGAGCGTCTTGGATTTTTGTCTCAGGAGCTTGGCCATGTGTTCCTGTTCCCCGGTCCTGATTGACCCGTTGAAGAAGCATATGTCTATGTACTTGTCGGGCATGGCTTCAACGTCTTTGTATTTGACGTCTATAGCAACAGGCCAGAACACTATGTCCGCGATTTTCACTACGTCCAGTATTTTCTCGTTTATGTCCAGCACTGCGATTTCGCATCCGCCGCAGCTTGCAGCCCAGTAGAAACCCAGTTTCAGTTTTTCGCCCATTTACTTTCCACCTTCACACACTTGTCCCAATATTTTTGAACAGTCAACGCGAAGTTCATTGAAAGCCAGTTCTTCAGGCGACATTCCCATTGCCAAACCCAGCAGTTGGGGGTAATGCAGGATTGGAATACCGTAAACCTCGTTGAACATTTTTTCTATGCGCAACTCGTTCGTGTCGTACATGATGTGGCAGAACGGGCATATTGTTATCATCGCCTGCGCATCCACAGTCTTGATGTGGTTCAGCTTGTCCCTTGCCAGCTGCAGAGCGATCTTATCGTTCACGCCAACGCTTGGAGCACCGCAGCATTCTGTCTCATCCAGGTAATCCAAACACGTTGCCCCAGTCGCTTCAATCAAGGTCTTGAGCGTTTTCGGATCCTCAGGATCATCAAAACCGATATATTCCTTAGGCCTCAAAATGTGGCAACCGTTGTGTTCAGCGACTTTCACGTTTGTAAGCGGCCTGACGACCATTTCTTTTATCTTCTCCAACCCTACGTCTTCAACCAGCACCTGCAACAAGTGCTTTGCCGTAACCGTTCCCTTGAACTCCAGTCCGGCTTCCTTCAAACGCCCGTTTATCTCTTCACACATGTGCTTATCTTCTTTCAACATCTTGCTGACTTTCTTCAAAGTCCCAGCACAGCCTGGGCACAAGGCCACGACATCCAATCCCTTCTGCTCCGCTATGGCAAGATTTCTGGCTGCCAGAATGAGCATCGTTTCGTGGCTCACAGGATCTAACGGAAGCCCGCAACAGTTGAACTCGGGCATCTCAACTATTTCCACGCCGAGTCTCTGCAGGATTTTGCGCGCGGAGATCTCGTACGCAACTACACGGTAGGGAATTGCGCATCCCAGAAACAGGAGATACTTGTGTTCGGCCATTCTAGCCTCCCTTCTTTTCGACGCACTTAAGAAACCCTATTTCCCGAAGCGTTTTGCCTATGCTTCCAGGGTTGCCCTTCGGTAGCGGCGGCAGGCCCAGGGTTTCTCTCTTCTTTAGCCTTAACTCGGGAATTCGGTAAGCGTAGCCTGACTCGAGTATGCTTGATGCTTCCTCTTTGAACATTTGAGGAACGATGCCCTTCTCAGCTGCCAAGTTTCTCAGAACACGTATGACACTGGCCACTTCAACATCTTGTGGACACCGGTCTGTGCACGTGAAGCAGGCTGCGCAAAGCCACAGTGTGTCGCTGTTCAGCACTCTGTCTCTGAGTCCGAGCTGCGTCATTCGGATTATCTGTCTCGGCCTGTAGGTTTCGCTGAACCGTGCAACTGGACAGTCTGACGTGCATGTTCCACACTGGAAGCAGCGCATCACTTTTTCTCCGCCGTGCATCTTTGAAATTTCGTACTTGAATTTGGGATCTATTTCTGAAGCTTTTATGGGCTTTTCAGCTGTTTCCGTCATTGGGCTTCAGCTTCCATGGCTTTTACCTGGCTTGGACCAAGCTTCTTCAAGTCTTCCACCATGCTTCTGACCACAGCGGCCCATTTGTCCCCTTCACTTGCTGAAATCCATTCTAGCCGCAGACGTTCGGGTTCTATTCCGAAGTCTTTAAGGACTCTCTTCAGCAGGTTTATTCTTCTCATGGCCTTGAAGTTTCCGCTGATGTAGTGACAGTCTGATGGTAAGTGGCAGCCTGCGACTAGCACGCCGTCCGCGCCGTCTTTGAATGCTTCTAGCACGAACGCTGGGTCTATTCTGCCGCTGCACATCACGCGTATGATTCTGATGTTTGGGGGGTACTGGATTCTGCTTACACCCGCCAAGTCTGCTCCAGCGTAGCTGCACCAGTTGCACAGAAAACCGATTATTTTCGGTTCAAACCCGTCGTTCTTGCTCATCATTCTGCCTCCACTAAGGCTGCTTTGACTTGAGCAAGTATTTCCTGCGTGGTAAAGTGTCCCATCGTGATAGCATTTGTTGGACAGGCCGTACCGCATGCGCCGCAGCCCTTGCACAGGGCTTCAATCACGTGTGCGATTGGTTTTCCATCCTTGTCCTTCATTTCGACTGCACCGTATGGGCATAGATACTCACAGATTCTGCAGGCACTACATAAATCTTCGTCAACGTTTGCGATGATTCCTTCCATCTCGAGCGTGTTTTTGGAGAGTATTGTTGCGGCCCTCGAAGCAGCTGCACACGCTTGCGCGATGCTTTCTTCGACGTACTTTGGCGAGTGAGCCATTCCACACAGGAAAACGCCGTCGGTTGCGAAATCCACTGGACGGAGTTTCATGTGTGCTTCCAGGAAGGAGCCATCCTTTGTCAGTGGCACCTTGAGCAGTTCGGCTATATGCTTGTTCTCAGGGTTCGGAATCGTTGCCGCGCTCAAGACTACGAGGTCAGGCTCGATTTCGAGTTGTTGCTTCAGCACGGGTTCCCAGAAAGCCATTTTGAGTTTGTTTCCCTCCTTGGTGAGTTCCGGCTTGCGTTCATCGTCATAGTTTATGAACGTGACCCCTTTCATTGCAGCGTCACGGTAGTAGTCTTCCTTGAACCCGTAGGATCTGATGTCCTTGAACAACACGTACACTTCGGTCTGTGGGCTTACTTCCTTGATTTTCAAAGCGTTCTTGATGGCTTGTCCACAGCATATTCTTGAGCAGTTGGGTCGCTCTTTTGTTCTTGCGCCGATACATTGGACCATGACCACGTTTTTGGCGTTGAATTCTCCTTTGGCAAGGTCTTCTTCCAGCTCATGCTGTGTCACGACCCTCGGGTCTTTGTCATAGAAGTACTCGGTGGGTCTGTATTCCACCGCACCAGTGGCGACTACCACTATGCCGTGCTGAATTTCCTTTTCGCTACCGTTCTGCTGGTGGATTTTTGACTTGAAGTTTCCCACGAAACCGTAGACGTCGGCAACTTCTGCTCCCGTGTAGACGTGTATCTTGTCATTCTTCATGACTTCGTTGACGATGGCATTTACTTTTTCTTTCGGGTCGCTTTTCTCTCCAAGTAGATAGTACATTGTGCGAAGATGACCGCCCAATTCCTTTTCTTTTTCAACCAAATGCACTTCGAACCCTTGTTTTGCAAGCTCCAGAGCTGCCGTCATGCCGGAGACGCCGCCTCCTATGATGAGACCGACCTGGGTGACGTTTATCACCGGTTTCTTCAAGGGTTTCAACAGTGCTGCTTTGGCAACTATTGACCTGACGAGGTCTTTGGCTTTTTCCGTGGCCTCTTTCGGCTCATGCATGTGTACCCAGCTGCACTGGTCTCGGATGTTCGTCATCTCAAACAGGTACGGGTTCAATCCAGCTTCCTGGACTGTTTCTTTGAAGAGCGGTTCGTGCGTCCTCGGCGTGCACGAAGCAACTATGACGCGGTTCAGTTTGTTCTGCTGGATTTCTTCGCGTATGAGCTTCTGTGTGTCCTGTGAGCAAGTGTAAACGTTTGCCTCTGCGTAGACCACATTTGGCAGGGTCTTTGCGTACTCCACGACTTGGGGTACGTTTACGACTCCGCCGATGTTGATCCCGCAGTGGCAGACGAAAACTCCGATGCGAGGCTCTTCTTTGCTCACGTCTCTTTCAGCAGGATACTCTCTTGCTACAACCTGTGTTCCTCTTGCGTCTGCGATTATTCCCATGGCTCTTGCTGCTGCGCCGCTTGCTTGGGCTACGCTTTCAGGTATGTCTTTCGGTGCAGAGAAGGCGCCGCAGACGAAGATGCCCGGTTTAGAAGTGTCCATCGGAGAGAAGGTTTGTGTTTCGCAGAAGTTGTACTTGTTGAGCTTGATTCCCAGGTTTTTGGCCAGTTCTTCAACGCCCTTCGGGGGTTGCATTCCTATTGCCAGCACAACCATGTCGAACTCTTCCGTCTTTGGGTTTTCGTCTTGGACGTAATGGACGAAGAGGTTGCCCGTCAACGGGTCTTCAGTTACTCCGGCGACGCGTGATCTCGTGAATCTTATGCCATACTCTTCTTCAGCGCGGTTGCGGTAGGCGTCGAACTCTTTTCCGTACGAACGCATGTCCATGTAGAAGATTGACGCGTCCATTTGGATGGGTGTGTGCTCTTTTGCTATGACGGCTTCTTTAATGCCGTACATGCAGCACGCCGCGGAACAGTAGTTGTTTCCGAGCTGGTAGTCTCTTGAGCCGACGCATTGGATAAAGGCCACCCTTTTCGGTATTTCACCGTCTGAAGGTCTTATGACGAGTCCGCCGTACGGGCCGGAGGCGCTCAGGATGCGTTCGAATTCGATGCTTGTGACGACGTTTTGGAAGCGTCCGTAGCCGTACTCGCTTTTGAGCCTTGCGTCGAAGGGTTCGAATCCTGGAGCGAGGATTATTGAGCCAACTTTCAGGGTTGTTTCGGTCTCTTTCTGGTCGTACTCGATTGCTCTTGCTTTGCAGATTTCGTAGCACGTTCCGCATCCTATGCATTTTTCGCGGTCAATCTTGTACTTCAGTGGGACTGCCTGTGGATACTCCACGTAGACTGCGCCTCTGTTCGCTAGGCCTTCGTTAAACATGTCAACGGCTTCGATTGGACACTTCTGCGCGCAGATGCCGCAGCCGTTGCACTTGTCTTCGATTATGTAGCGGCTGTTTCTTCGAATCTTTACTTCGAAGTTTCCAGCTTCACCGTTCAATCCCGTGATGTCCGCGTTCGTCAGAATCGTGATGTTCGGGTGCCTTCCAGTTGCAACAAGCTTGGGTGACAGGATGCACATTGAACAGTCGTTTGTTGGAAATGTTTTGTCGAGCTGAGCCATCACTCCGCCTATGCTTGGTCCTTTGTCAACAAGGTACACTTTGAATCCGGAGTCGGCTAGGTCCAAGGATGCTTGTATGCCAGCGACTCCTCCGCCGACCACCATTACTGCTCCGATTTTTTGGTTTTTCATTTTATTCAACCTCCAAAGCCTTGTAGAGAGGTGTCGTTCCCTCGATGCTGTCAAGAGCTATCATGTTTTTTCTGCGCATGTTCACTATCTGTTTGAGAACCGCCGCTGGCTTCATTTCGGTTACTTCTGCCAAGGCCTTGACTGAAAGCGGCTTGGTTTTTGTGAGAAGGTGAATCTTGTACCTGATGAATTCGTCTTCAACAACGTCATCCATCAATGTGTCGAATTCTTCAGGTGTGAGTTTGTCACCGTAAACGTTCACGCCTTCGGTGAGTTCCTTCTCCCTGCCAAGCAAGACTCTCAGGCGAAACTCGCCGGCAGCGTTCTTGGCAGCTAGGAGATTCACAATAGGCATGGATTCGCGCTTTGCATTTTTCAGCTGGGAAGCTCCTAGTTTCTCTATTTCCTTGGAGAACTCTTTCGCTGAGCGCGTGAAACTCGTTTCTTCCAAGGGCGAGTACCAGAGCAGGCTTAGGCGTTCAGGTTCCAAGCCTGTCAATGCCAACAGCTTCTTCAGCATTTTTACGGCGCGTTCTGCTTGCAGGTTACCTTCAACGAAGTGGCAGTCTGGCGGTTTGCATCCTGCCAGCATCACGGCATCGGCGCCTTTCTCGAATATTTCGAGAACAACGGTCGGGTCTATTTCTCCGATGCAGTTTACGCGTGCCACGTTAATGTTGGATGGTACTGGGTTTTCGCTCCTGCAGAAGGCGAAGTTGCACATCAAACAAACAATTCTGGGTTCTTTGTCCGTCATTCTCATCTACTCCTTGGGGGTTGGTATGGCAAAGTTTAGTATGTGCTCGTTGGTTATTTTCTTCATCGTTATCGCCCTTACTGGGCATCTTGCTGCACAGAGTCCACATCCCTTGCACAGATCCTCGTTTATTCGTGCGATGTTGTTCTCGTCCTTTTCAGCTGCTCCGAATGGACAGACGATGGCGCACACGTTGCAGCCTATACAGAGAGCTTCGTCGACGGCGGCCTTGTCGCCCTCGCATAGATCTGTGGTTCCGAGGCATTCTGCGCAGGGTCCGCAACCTAGGCAACGGCAAGCTTCAAACTTGGCGTCTCTCTCCAGTTTTTCCACGTAGTCTTGCACCTCTTCGAAAGCGGTATGGGATTTCTCTGAGAGAGGGTTGTACCGACGTTCTTTCTTCTTTATCTGTTTCGGGTTTTTGGCCCATGTTGCTTCTTCGATGTTCTCTTCTCTTCCCTTGTGGATGTCTTGTCCGCTCAGGTGTAGGTGAATTGACGCGGCTGCTCGTTTTCCCTGTCCCACGGCTTCGATTATGCTTGCGGGTCCAGTGGTTATGTCGCCGCCTGCGAAGACTCCTGGAATTTTGGTCTCGAGTGTTAATGGGTCTGTCGTTATCGTTGGAATCTTTGCTTTCTCATCCTGCAGGGGCTTCGGGATGCACTTACTTTCTGCTAGCTGGCCCAGGGCGGGGATGACCATGTCCACTTCGTACTTGTGCTCAGAACCGGGCATCGGCACTGGACGCCTCCTGCCGCTTTCGTCAGGCTCACCCAGCTTCATTCGCAAACATTCGAGGGCCACGACTTTGCCGTTTTCGCCGATAATCTGTTTTGGTGCAACTAGAATCTCTATTTTGACGCCGTCCTTTTCGGCTTCTTCCACTTCGCTCGGTAAGGCGGGCATTTCCTCTCGGGAACGTCTGTACAGAAGGGTGACTTCTCTTGCACCCAATCTTTTGGCTGTTCTGGCAGCGTCAATTGCGCTGTTCCCACCGCCGACCACAGCTACTCTCTGTCCGACTTCCACTTTTTTTCCAAGGGCTATGTCTCTTAGGAAGTCAACGGCGTTCACGACGCCCTTCAGGTCTTCACCCGGAACGCTAAGCATCATTCCTTGCTGGGTGCCGATAGCCAGAAAAATAGCCTTGCAGCCTTCCTCCTGCAGGCTTTCAATCGTGATGTCCTTTCCAAATTCAACGCCTGTTCTGATTTCCACGCCCAGGTCTTTGATGTAGT
Organism: Bathyarchaeia archaeon; assembly: GCA_049512075.1. Taxonomy (GTDB): domain Archaea; phylum Thermoproteota; class Bathyarchaeia; order Bathyarchaeales; family Bathycorpusculaceae; genus JBEKCD01. Next base: position 100,969 of record JBEKXL010000003.1, read on the forward strand.
TTGCTTCGTTTTCCACGACGAATTTCTCAAGGCGGAAATCAGGTATACAGTAGCGCATCATGCCTCCAGGCTCGGCCATGCGTTCATAAACTGTCACGGGGTAACCGAGTTTTGCGAGTTCGTATGCCGCGGTTAGGCCTGCGGGACCCGCTCCGATGATAGCGACTTTCTCTGCGTGTCTCTTGGGTATGGGTTTGGGTTTGACCTTTCTCTGTTGGCGTTCGATGTCGGCGACGAACTTCTTCAATGCGCGTATGGCTACAGCCTGGTCCACATCAGTTCTTGCGCATGCGTCCTCACATGGACTGAAGCACACTCTTCCGCAGATTGCTGGGAAGGGCATGTCGTTTCGAATGATGTCAACTGCTTCCTTGTACTTTCCTCTTTGAATTAGAGAAACGTATGCTTGAACGTTAACGTGTGCTGGACATGCAAATCGGCATGGCGGGAGCTTTCTTTTCACGGTTGTCACAGTCTCAGTTGTCATTCTCGAACCTCGCTTCACTCATCAAGTATTGTTTCCAAAGCGAACTTATTAAATCGCCTAAGCCACCCTTGGCATATGGGTGGCATAAATCGAGATCGCAGGCTTGATACGTCGTATTAGAATCTTGTTTATTCACGTGATCTTTCCTCCAGTTTGTCAACCCATTTGTTGTATTCGCGCGCGCCCATCAGGCTGTCAAGCTCTTGCTTCATGGTCAAGGAGTTGTTCGGTTTGATTTCCGCGATCCATCCTTGTCCGTATGGGTCTTCGTTGACCATGGTGGGTTTTTCTCTGAGTTTTTCGTTGATTTTGGCTATTTGGCCGCTGACTGGTGAGTAGAGGTCAAACAGCAGCATCCATGTTTCGGCGACTCCGAACGGTTCCATTTTGTTGAGTTCTTTTCCAACTGGCTCTGTGCGAACTTGAGCCAGACCTCTCAGTCGCTTCTGTGCATAGTCAGATATGCCGACGCGTACGTTTCCATCTGTTGTCGTTTGAGCCCAGGTGTGTTTCGGCGTGTATAGCAATTGGTCGGGTGCGGAAGGCGTTTCCTGAGTCTTGCCCGTTGAGAATCCCTCTGCGCGCGCGAGTTCCTCCAGACGTAGGCGGATAGCCTCTGAAACAAATTCCGATATGCTTCGGTAACGGCCTGTTTTGATGACCTTTTCGATTTCTTTTATGAGCTCCTGTCTGATGCTAATCGTCTTCCACTCAGACATTCACAGGCCTTCCTTCCCTCGGTTTTGAGTTAGATGTGCTTCAAGTTTGAGTTATTTAGAGTTTTCCTTGACCGTCTAGGAAATAATCCATTGCCTGAACATAAATCAAAACAAGTAGACTGGGCGCTTCCAATCTAGAATGCGGGTCAAAACTGGCCCGATTCTCTCTGATGCTTCGAAAGCCTCGCCAGTTGGGTCTCATTAGAACCACTGAAGGAGGTAGGTTAACTCGGCATCGCTTCTGCTTCTTTCTGTTCTTTTGGTTCCAATTGCGTTCGTATCTGGTTCGAGGCCTGTTTTTCCTTGACCGTTTTTGGCTCTGCGCATCTAGCTTCTTCTTCTCTGATGCTGAGCATTCCTTTCACGGTTCCGTCATCCATGTATTTGACGGCGAAGCCCATTTTCTTCATGAGACCCATCGCCCTATAGTTGTCAGCAAGCATTATGGCATAGATCGTTTCGAGCTTCATGTCAGCGCAGATTTCAAGCACATAATCTACGAGTTTCGTGCCGAGTCCTAGACCTTGCCAAGGGTCGGCGACTATGAAGGCGATTTCACCTGTTCTTCCGTCAGGTTCTATGCTCACTCGGGCTACGCCGAGGATTCTTTTTCGTCCTTCTTCCGTCAGTTCTGCGACTATGGCTATTTCTCGGTCGTAGTCTATGTTGCAGTAGCGGACTCTGGTTTCGTGCGGTGTGTCCTTGAGTACCTGGAAGAACCTATAGCGTATTGATTCTTCTGAGAAGTTCTGGAACATTTCTAGCCATAGTGGTTCGTCTTCGGGCTTTATCGGCCTCAGTATGACCGTCCTCCCGTCTCTTAATCTCCACATGGTCTCGTATTTTGTCGGATACGGCGTGACGATGAGATGCTGGTGAGGCTCAAACTTTGTAAATACCTTTGAGGGGTCTATCACGATGCGCGCGTCGAAGGCGAAGGCTTCTTTTTCATTTATGAAAAGCGGGTTGATGTCAACCTCTTTGAGCTGCGGAAAATCAACGAGCATTTGGCTGAAGCGGACCATTATTTCTTCCAGCAGTTTGATGTTCGCGGGAGGGAAATTTCGATATCCTTTCAGAAGTTGATACATCTTCGTTTCTTCCATCATTCTTCTGACAAGAGTCTGGTTCAGCGGTGGGATTCCTATTGCGAAGTCCTTAAACAGCCCAACTCCAACTCCACCCATCCCGAAGAGTATGACCGGGCCGAAGAGCGGGTCTGCTTTCGCCCCGATGATTACCTCGTAGCCCTGCCTCTTTATCATGGGCTGAACGGTCACGCCCAGAATCTCAGCGTCCGGATCGTGTTCCTTTGCCTTCTGCGTTATGCGTTTGAACGCCTCTCGCGCTTCGGCCTCGCTTGTTATGTCAAGCACGACGCCGCCTACGTCGCTTTTGTGAGTTATTTGAGGAGACAGAACCTTCATCACGACCGGATATCCCAGCTGCGAAGCCAGTAGAGCCGCTTCGTTTTCAGTCTGAGCAGTCTTCGTTTTCACAACTGGGAAGTTGTAGTACTCCAAGAATGTTTTGGCTTCAACTTCGGTGAGTATTTCACGGTTCTCAGTCGCAACGTTTCTCAACACGGTCAAGAGTGGTCGTCTTGGCGGCACAACGTCTACTGGAAGTTCTTCCGGTGTTTCATAAAGCAATTCAAGGTTGCGCTTGTACTGGTACATGTATTGGTACGTCTTGATTGCCTGCTCGGGTGTGGAGTATGTCGGAATGTTGTTATCTATGAATATACGGTTAGCTTCTTCCACCGCTCCATAACCCATGAAAGAAGTCAATATTGTCTTGTTTTGATAAGTTCGGCTTCTTATCAGCTCTGCGAGACTCTTGGCCACTTCCACAGGTTCTACCACGGCTTGGGCAGTGTATATTATCACTATTCCATCCACATTATCATCGTTTAGACAAGCCTCAACAACCGCCCTGTACCTGTCGGCCTTGGCGTCTCCGAGGATGTCAATCGGGTTTCCCCTGCTCCAGAAATGAGGCAGAACACTGTTGAGAACCTCCATCGTCTTGTCGCTGAGCTTCGCAAGCGTTCCTCCCTGAGCGATTAGAGAGTCGGTTGCCATGACGCCCGGCCCGCCGGCGTTGGTGATTATGGCAAGGTTGGGGCCTCGAGGTATAGGCTGCATGCCTAGCACTGCGGCACAGTTGAAAAGGTCCGCGATTTCTTCCACTCTAACCATGCCCGCCCGTTTGAACGCCTTGTCGTAAATCATGTCTTCGCCCGTCAGCGAACCAGTGTGCGAAGCAGCGGCTTTCGCGCTTTCGCTGAACTTGCCAGCCTTCACCACGATTATCGGTTTAGTTCGGGCAAAGTGTCTCGCGGCGCTCATGAACTTTCTGGCGTCGGTGATTCCTTCAATGTACATGAGGATGCTCTTCGTCTTCGGATCAGTGCCGAAATAGTCCATGAGGTCACCGAAGTCCACGTCGATCATCGAGCCCAACGACACGAAGTTGCTGAACCCTATGTTTTCATGCATCGCCCAGTCAAGGATTGCCGTGCCCAAGGCGCCGCTCTGAGAGATGAACGCTATGTTGCCCGGCTTCGGCATCTTGCTGATGAACGTCGCGTTCAAGTGCATAATTGGACGAATCACACCTAGACAGTTCGGTCCAACGATTCGCATGTTATATTTCTTCTTGATTTCGGTTATTCTCTCTTCCAGTGCTCTGCCCTCAGGCCCGATTTCTTTGAAGCCCGCTGAGATTACGATAATGCCGTCTATACCGGCTCTTCCACACTGTTCGAGGACATCGGGCACAGTTCTCGCCGGTGTGGCTATCACGGCAAGATCCACGGGTTCAGGAACCTGTTCGACGTTTGCATAAGCCTTCAAGCCCAGAACCTCGGTTTTCTTGAGATTGACAGGAAAAACATGCCCCCCGAACCCTGACTCTGTGAAATTCTTCATCAAAGCATAGCCGACTGAACCCTCTTCATCGCTTGCCCCAATAACCGCCACGCTTTTCGGGTTGAAAATCTTGTCAAGATTCAAGGTAACCAAGACTGTAACCTTCCCAGAGTACGTGTTGAGCTGGATTAAGAAATTAGAGCTTTATTAAACATGAAATACACCTGAGTATTACACCCCATTATCCATCAACTGAAGAAGCTTATCGACATGGCTAGATAAAAAGTTTAGGAAGCCTTGATACGTTTCTAGATGTGTCGAAAGTGCAGAACAGAAATTCATGTGTATGCCAATTTCTTTTATATGAGTTCTGAATAGCGTTCATTATGTATTCAAAAACAGTTGTCTTCCTTGGTATAATTGGAGTTTCCTTGTCGTTGATTCTAGGGCTATTGTCAATTATAGTATGGCAAATTGTCGCTGTTCTAATCGCTGTCTCATTGGGGATTCCTAGCTTGGTCTTGAACCATGAGAGACTCAAATTAGAAGTAACTACTAAACCGAAAGAAGGAGGGAAGGAACAGGTAACTTTGGAAAAGAAAGATACTCCACTTGAAGGAACAATACTTGTGAGTCCTAAAGGCGGTTACTCTTATGAATTCGAGTATTTAGCGAAAGGCGACCATATAAAAGGGGAAATAGTCTCGACTGAACGTATAGACATCTACTTTGTTGATAACATCAATTTCGACAAATGGAATAGAGACGTTGGTTTTGACTTTAGAGACTGCAATGAAGATGTTTTGGAAACTAAGATAGACTATTCAGTTTCCAAGAAGGGAACATGGTACGTATTGATAGAGAACAATGGAAGAAAAGTAGCTAAAGTCAAGGTTCACTTGAGTGAACATCAAGGACAGAAATCTTAAATCTACACGGCAACTGAAGACGAACTAAAGAACTAAAGAGGGAAACAGCTAGTCATTGTCTAACTAGCTATCAACATTATGCCCAAAGAGTAGAACTAAACCTTTAAACATTGAACGAACAACGATAATCCTTAGGCGAAGAACCTTTATGCCAAAGTCTTCTTCAAAAGCACTATCAAAAATGACAACCAAACACAATCTATGGAAAAAATGGGTTCCTACTCTTGTCCTGTTTTTGGTTCCAATTCTGCTGGGTGTACAGATAGGCATTTACTATGCTGCCCCAGAGAATTTTCCAGTCGGTGTATCTTACCTTACTCGTACTAGATATGATCCGACTTTATTACATGATCGACCAGAATTATACAGTATCATTGGTTTTCTGCCTTGCCCAGTAGAATCGTACATTGATTGTAAAATCAATTTGAAATCGCTGGAAGAAGTGGGAGTAAAATGGACTCAGGTGAGTCATCTTACTGATAATACCACATCCCTTGAATTGGTAGAGATAACTCTTTTTCCTATTGATTATGTGCATGATCCAATTCTGACTCTTAACGGCCAAAATGCAGCCTTTTATTTATCTAATGATACTGGCTTGCAGTGTCTTACCGCAAAGGGATTCAATCTTACGGATACTAGCCAAATTGAGACCGTCGTAACAACATTTAATGTTGAACGTGCAGCATCCAATGAAAACAGATCTGTCAATATTCCTTGGGTTTTCAATGAAAACTATGCACAAATTATCAAGTTTCCTGCTATTGATATTGCTGTTGAAAAAAACAAGACATCTGAAGAGAGCACTTTCAAGATAGTTTTTGATCTTCCTTTCAGACAGCTTGTAACAGGTATGAGTGGTTGGGTGGACAGATTTGATTTGCCATATTCACATTGGATTTTTCTCAATCCAAATTCAACTTCAGTTCCCTATAAAGAAGTCTATTTTGAATACCCAATAAACCAAACGGTTCAATCTAGCGGAAACACATATTACTTCAAGACTAACTTCTCCGAGCAAAACACAGCAGATTCATACATGATTACGACCATCCCTAGCTTTGATACAATCCTTTTTCTCTTTCCTTTCATGGCGTCACCTTTTATTATTTTCATAGAAGGTAATACACTAGGCAAACGGGAAAAGATAAGGAACTTGAAGGGATTTCTCCGCTTCATATACGGTTTTGGTTTGTCGTATTCTTTTTGCATTGCATTTGTATTTGTTCTCACAGGTGGTCTAGTACAATCGCTTTCTTTGTTTTTCTATCTTTTAGGCATAATGAGTCCATTAGGTTTTCTTACCTTGGTCTATCCCCCCATTTCCTATGCTGTGTTACACAAAACAATTCTGAAGGTTTGACAGGATGGGTATCCTAAACTACATGGTTATAAGAAAAACAAAACAGAGGGACAAAAAGTGAGTAAAAATAGTATGATTAGTTTGAATATTGCTTACGCACTAGGAATAATCATCATCATTTTGTTCGGTGCGGTAGTATATCTTTCAGTGAGCATAGTATCCATAAATAATAATGGCGCGTATTTCGACAGCTATGTATTACAACACGGTTATAGCAATGCTGATTATGATGCTCTGCAAAACCAAGTAAATGACTTGAATGCCACCGCCAACCTTACAAAATCTACGGGTTGGTTCAATAACCTGACAATAAGCAATGTTGCGGGTGATGTCGTAAATTTGACACCGCCCACATCAGTTCCTTATGCAGGATATGTCGCAGTTCAAGTTAACAGCTTGACAGGAAATAACAATACGGCTGTTGAAATGATATTCTCTTCCGCGATATTCTCTTCAGGAACCTACAATTCTGACGTTAGGCAACCAGTCGGTGTAGGTGGCACCGTAATATTTACGATTTTACCAACGACAAATCTCGTAATCAAGATAGGAACGTTAGATGGCAGTGCCGCAACTGAAACCGTGACAATAGTATACTACTACTAAACCCACTCTCCCCCTTCAGTTTAAGCCATGCCGTACAGAAGGCTCTAGTCAAGCTGAAAGCAGAGTGCGAAAGGAAGGAAGATCCACCCTAGGGGTGTTTACATCATTCTTCCACGTATGGTGTGATAGCTTAATCGTTTCGCTCGCTCGCTCTCCACTCTGAACTCCATGACTGGCGTCCTTCCGTCATCCGTATAGAGCTACTCGCTGCACTTCCAATTAAGCTGTCACGTGTATCCTACTGTAGATGCTTGATAGTATCAAGTGATTTGTGCCTTCACGGATAGTCTCTACATGCATCCACTAAGGACGGTTGAACAGTAGGCTCTATCAGTGGCCATGGAGAACACCATCAAGCATCATGGAAATAAATCATCCTTTAATCCTATGGAAAAGCATGGACAAACACCTAAACCTACACCATAGCGCGCACTAGTGTTGAAAGTCTCACTGGTGCCTTCAGCCATTTGCAGAGCGATAATTCTTTATTCGAAGAATGCCAACAAAGCACCAGCGAGGATCGCTGAGAATGTTTTCCCATACGAGTATTAGAACGTCTAACATGGACAGGTCGATTGACTTCTACATCAGATTGATGGGCTTAAAGCTTCTGAGCCGACATGAAATAAAGCAAACCAATGCGGAAATAGCTTTTCTGCAGGATCCCGAGGGAAAAGGTGCTAGACTCGAGCTGACCTACTTCAGAAACCAGAAGAAATTCATCCAAGCAGACTATGAGGATCGATTGTTCGATCACATCGCCTTTGACATTAAAGACATGGACAAAACCATACCAAAGTTGCGAAGCGAGAAAATCACGATTACCGATGAACCCTACAAGCTTGGGCCCACAGGTCCACTGATAGCCTTCATCGAAGACCCAGATGGAAATCTGATTGAACTAATCGAGAGAAAATAGGGCGCTATAGATCTTTTGAGCGAAAGTTCTAGAAGAATGCTATAGAAGTATCCTCTCTGAAGAGCGCGCGCTTAGTGCACGCCTCCGCTCTGCTACGCGGACGGCAGACCTAGAGAAAAAGTTTCGCAGAAAAAGGTGAGAGTCAGATTCGGTGCAGACAGTTACTTTTCGCGTTTGCCTTTTTCAGGCTCTCTAGATACGCTTTTTCACCACTTGTTTTCATGATTTGCTGCTGCCCGTTCACAAAGTTCATTGTGTGGTAGATTGATTCTTCTCCCGTTAGCTGTTGATCAAAAAAACATCCTTTCTTGATGCCGTTGCCCTTCAAGCTTTTCAAAAAAGCCAACGCATATGCGCAGTGTCCCACGATTTCGCATGAAGCGCATTTACCCCAATCCTCTGGGTAAAGGCAAGGACCGCACGTAAGATGACATGCTCTCTTTCCCGGGGTTAAATTCAAGTAAGTATCCCCTTCACAACGACAGCATTTGCTTTCCCAAGACTCATTCTCGTTCATTTCTATTCACGCCCGTTAAGAAACTACATAGAGAGTATGTCGAAATACCGCTATAAGCGTTTCCCTCCTATTTCAAAATATCACTAGGTTAGCGCGCGCTAAGCGCCCCTAACGCATTAGATTACATGCTCGAAAAGTTGATTAACCAGAAAGGTAAAGTAGAGAAGGGGTACGGAATTGACAGATGCATATGTATTGGCAAAAGTCGAAGCAGGACATGATCAGGAAGTCCTCAAAGAGGTCAAGAAAATAGCAGGAGTTAGGCAAGCGACTCCGACTTACGGTGTGTATGACTTGCATGTTGAAGTTTCTTTTGACAAGATGGAAGAGCTTGACAAGTTCATCTTTGAACAAATTCGCAGAATCCCTGGGATAAAGGAAACTGCGACCTTGATAGCTTTCAAGGGGATTTAGATGCCCAAGATGGGTTGCAGGGAAGTCCACTTTATCAAAGCAACGCAGCCGAGCCAAGTTGATTTCTTGATTGACAAGGTCAAAGAGGCTGTGGAAGGAATGAAGCTTCCTCCAGAGTATGACGTGAGAATCTACAAGAACGTTTACAGCTGCTGCGGAGTTGGAGGCCTGGGCTTGATCATTGAAGTAGTTGGACCTGAAGAGGAGAAAATAAAGGAAATTGACTTGAGAGCTGTATCAAGGATGATGGAGTTCTGTGAAAAAGAAGGCTTGGACGTGGGCCATCACACTCTGGAAAAACACGAATCTATTTAGACATGCATTTGATCATGTATCGCAAGTCTTGATGGGGAACGAGCGCCATTTTGCTTGGCTAGAATCTTAGCGCAATGTGCGCTGTTAAAACGGGAAATGTGGGTAGAAATGAGACCGTGCTCTATAAGTCACGTGTAATCATTGTCGCTGTTGACCTAACATTTCCAATTTTCCTAACATGAGACACAATCTGGTTAAGCTCATCAATCGTGTTCGCGCTCACTTTTGCTATTATGTCGTAATCCCCAAGAACATAAAAGGCCTCGTCAAAACCTTGAACCTTCCTTAGAGCTTTCAAGACATCAACTTCACAACCTAAGTTCACATTCATCATAATAAACGCCTTGAACTTCATCTGAATCAGCTACCCTTATGCCTGCGTCTACGTGCAGATATTTAGAGCTTTTGCCTTTCCCAATCTAGTGCGTGCTACTCTCCATTTAGTGCACGCTCTCGAAAAGCATGAATCTATGTAAGCACCCAACAGAAATGACCATCACAACGCACATACTACTCTTTTTGAAGGCTCAGTTCATAATACACTTTACGCCCATGCATCAACTGAGCGTTACAGCAAAGAAAAAGAAGGGTTATGGAGGGCGTTGCTCGTGGTGATTCGCTAACGTGACGAGGTCTGAGATGTCGTACTCGCGTCATTGCCTTGAACTAGTCCATACAAAGATATGTTTACATACTTGCTCGAACAACAAGAACGTGAACGCGATAAGATTCTGGAGGAGGTTGAAATTTGGCGAAAGATCCGATTTGCGGAATGGAAGTGAACGAGAAGACGGCCAAGCACAAGACGGAATACAGAGGCAAAACGTACTATTTCTGCAACAAGATGTGCAAGACGACTTTTGACCAGAACCCAGCTAACTACGTCAGCGGCCAAACGCAGCCTTCGGGCCACACTGGGCATTCCTAGATTGAAAAGAAACACTTGTATTCAAAGCTCAGATGTTTCCAGTGTGTTCATCTTTTTTGGAATCGAACCTTTCATAGCGCACCTACAGGGCGAAGACTGAGAAGCAGAACTTTGGGGCAAGCATACATATCTCCACCGGCCTGAGGAAAATACATGCGAGACCACAGGGCAGATCAAAATAGGGCTTCAGAGGCTAGGCAGCGGTGAGGCGCGCGCGCGCTCCCTATCTTCGCGTGGTCAACCTTGATAGTAAACTTTTTTATGACGCCCTTCAACCTCAATGCTTGAACCCTTTTTCTCACAGCCGCCTCGCTCATACCCAATTTCTCTGCCATATCGTTGTAAGATTTCCGCCCGTCTTCCTCCAACATTTCGATTATTCTCTCATCTTTTTCGTCAATTTGTAACATTTAGAACCACTCTGTTTCGCACTTTTCGGTGCGTTTTTCGTACTTATTTGTACGCAAAAAATAAAGACATTGCCAAAATAAAAGCCTTTTCTCCAAAAAAGATGTTAAAGATGGAAGAAGGGATTAGGATGCTTATGCGCACTACGAGTTTTATGCAAAAAGAAAAATCCTTGAAAACACTCTTTCCTTCACCAAACAGCTTGCGTAGGAGGTGATAGATTTCGATGAAGTTGAATGCAAACGCAAAGCTGGTCAAGAACTATAGGATAGACGTTGACGACGGCAGAGCTCATGCAATATGCCTTGATCTTGAACGAGACAGCGACGGAACTAACATGGGCCCTTCAGCGCTTGAACTAGCATTAATGAGCTTCGCAGGATGCTACGCAACAATATTCATGCTGACAGCACACAAAATGCGGGTGACCATAAAGGACTTGGAGATAAAGGCGGAGGCGGTTAAGTCCGAACAAGCAGGAACTATTACAGAGACAAAATTCGATATCACGACAAGAACAGATATGGCAGAAGAGAGGGTGCACAGACTACACGAATTGACAGTAAAAGGTTGCCCTGTTGGAAAGATCTTCGAAAAAGCTGGAGTCAAAACAACCTACAACCTCAAGATAGAAAAAAGGTAGCGACCGCACATGTCGCGGGAGATTTAAATAGAGTCTTGCGCAGATAGGCAAAGCACATGAGAAGAGACGGGCGAGTGACGTTTGAACTTCGACCAGATAATCTCGCTGATTCAAGCAACCATAGCCCCAGACGTTCTAATCTCCGGCTGCGCCCTCCTCTGCCTTGTAATCCAAACTCGTTACGGAAGAGTTGTTGACCGAATGAGAACCTTCAACCAGGAGCACTTTGACCTGAGAAAAAGCAAGTCCTCATCCAAGTACGGTTCAGACTATGAAAGAAGAATAGAAGAGATAAGAACCGAAGTGGCAATGCTCATGAAGAGAGGCAACTACTTGCGCGTGCTAGAACACATGTTCTTATAATAGGGTTCAAAATGGGCTTCCGGTTGAACGCGCGCCAGCCTGTTGCTAACTCGATTTCTTTGTGTTACTTTCTGCCTAACCTGCGAGTGGCAGGATAAGGAGCACAACCTCAACGCCACAAGCAAAAGCCTGTTTCCTCAGTTTTCTGTAAGCGCGTAGAGTTGGGTTCTTCGTCCTTTTTTTGTAGCAGGGCTAAAGCTGAACTAACAATCAGTGTAATTGCTAAGATAGACGCCAAGATTCCAGTGCTTGGGAATTCTGGTATTTGATGGGTAGCTACGGTGAAGGAAAGCGTGCTTGAAGCTCCGACGAGGCCTAGCGTGTCTGCTGCGTAGACTGTTAGCGTGTGTGCGCCTGGGGTTAGCCCGGTCAGGGTGATGCTCTGGCTCGCGGTGGTGTTTGTTTGTCCGTCTAGGCTATAAGCGGCCCACGAGACAGGCTTGTTTACTGTAAAGTTTAATAGTACACTATTGGTGTTAAACGTACTATTTTGCGTTGACATGATGGAAACGTTTACCGGCACGGTGTCTACTGCAAAGCTTCCAAAGTATACGGTGTTTGAGGCTCCGGTGTTAAATGCTGAGTCGGTGGCGTATACAGTTATGTTGTGGAATCCGTCTGGAAGTTGGGGCAGGGTTGTGTTTCCAGTTATGGTGGCGTTTAATCCGTTGTCTATGGCATAGCCCATCCACTGAACGGATTGGTTACTATAGAAAGTCAAGGGAACATTGCTTGAAACGTATGTCTTGTTTTCAGGAGATAAGACTGTAATGGTTGGAGGCGTAACGTCAGTTTTCAGCGTAACCGTGATAAGGTCGACATCAAGCCCGCCGTTACCGAAGATGTTTGAGGCGCCTGCCATAGCAAAATCGTTAGCGCTCATCTCAACTAGAGAATATGCTCGGGTGAACCATTTTTGCGGTTCTGTTACCGAGTCGTAGGTCTCGTTCCACAGTATGCTGCCTGACGGATCAGTTATGAGCAAGCATGCTCGATCGCCAGTCATTGCATAGTTTCCATCACTGGTCTGGATCAGTGAATACACTCCAAGCCCAGGGTAAGTTTGGCTCCACATAATGTTACCAGACGAGTCAGTCTTTACCAGCCGAGCTCCGTGCGAGCCTGTGCTATTAGTCATTGTCCAGCCTGCTAAGGCGTAGCCGCCATCGCTTGTTTTGATGACTGATTGCGTCATAGCCTCGTCACTTGGTCCAGCATAAGTCTGATTCCACTGAATGTTGCCAACGGAGTTAACTTTCACAAGCCCAAAAGCATCATTATACACAACTGCTAAAGCATAGCCACCATCGCCTGCCGAAACCACAGAATTTGCAGCTTGTCCCGGAAGCGTTTGACTCCACAACAATTTGCCGGAAGCGTCTGTTTTAACCAGCCAACTGCTCTGATAAGATCCATCTGAAGGGTTCACATAACCCGCCAAAACGTATCCACCGTCGCCCGTTTGAATCAAACAGTTCGCCGCATCATCCAGGACACCGCCGTACGTAGCGTTCCACTGCATGACACCGTTGGAATCAGTCTTAACCAACCACATATCAGCAGCACCAGCACCAAAAGAACGCGTGTACCCTGCGAGCGCATACCCACCGTCGCTGGTCTGAATCACACACTTCGCCACATCCTCCCCAGAACCACCAAAAGTCTCATTCCATTGCATCAAAGGACAAGAGACTGTAACATTCCCCACGGTATCGTTATAGGACGTAAACTTCAAAAGCCACATATCCAAACCACCCGCACCATAAGATGCAGTATAGCCTGCCAACGCATAGCCGCCGTCACTAGTCTTTATAATAGAATAAGCCACATCATCCTGTGATCCGCCAAAACCAGCACTACACGCTGACAATGGACCATAAGCTGCCCTAACTGGAACACAAAAACAGGAAAAACCCACCTCCAGCAAGATCAAAAACATACCAACAAGAATCATGCGATATCTTAAAGAGTGAACGTTCATACGCCAACCTCCTCGAGAGCTAAGTCTAACATGATCTCTCGCGCGCTTTTATTTCTAATGTTTAGAACGCATGTTTTGATGATTCTCGATCGAAAGATGTGCATGGGATACGCGCCTGTTCAAAGGGCAACATTCTACCTTATCATGCCGACGCGCGCGCTGGAATTGTGTTCATAGCATTAGGGTTTCTCTATCCATACCATAGAACGCTACCACCACCTACTAACCCACAGCAACAGAAAACAAACTAGGAGTTCAAGCGCGCTAGGGTGTTCCTAAATTCCTTCTTTGGGTGCAGTAGGCTTGAGTTGTATCTCGCTGCAAGGGACTGTGTCATGAATGAAGAAGTATAGATCGCCCGCAAATGAATTTAGGAACAAGCATGCGCGCTACTCTAAAGTCTATTTTGAATAGAGCTATTAATAGTTGGAGTACTGTACGCAATTAGAGAATTCTCCACGTCATACGCTGCAGTGATTCATGAGATCAAGAGTGAACAATAGTGAAGCACGTATCTCACGCAGCGGAAACGCGCAATTGCGTGAGAAATTGCAGCTTAGCCCATCTTTTTTGACGCGCGCTTAGTCTTCCGCCACTTCAGTTGGCCTCCGATCTTCTCGACCAGACCTTTTTCGCAGAGAGCTGCAAGGCTCCGGTGAGTCGAAGTGTATTCTGGCGTCTTGTAGTTTATGTCCCTCGCCCACAGAATCTCAGCTATGTCTTTCGCTGTTAACTCTTGATATTTACTCAGTATATCCAATATCTTCCTTTGGTTCTCGCCGATGTGCGTGCGCCTAATCTTCCTGACCATTCGTTTCACTCACACGTTTGGACCATTCCTGCTCACTTAGCGTGCGCGCCTCAGAGGAGAATTCAGCCCGGGAATGGGCAGTTCTTCGTCGGACATCCCCCTGAATATTCCGGCTCCAAGGACAGAAACCTGCCCTTGTCCGTCTTTATCTCCCCGATGTACAGCACTTGTTCCGGCTTGCTGCCGTACCTGAAAACGGTAACTCCCTTGCATTTCAGCTTCCAAGCCAGCTCGTAGATTTTCCTAACGTCTTCAACCGTGGCTTCCGAAGGCAGGTTAACGGTCTTCGATACAGCATTGTCGGTGTATTTCTGAAACACAGCCTGCATCCGCACGTGCCATTCAGGTGCGATGTCCAAGGCTGTGCCAAAGAGCCTCTTCACATCCTCGGGAACTCCATCAATCTTCTGAACTGAGCCGGTCTGGGCTATCTCCTCAAGCAGTCTTGCACTGTAGAAGCCTTTTTCTTTGGCCATCATTTCAAACAGCGGATTAGTCTCAAACAGTCTTGTCCCGTTCAGAACGTTCCGTATGAAGGAAATTGCGAAGATCGGTTCAATGCCTGAAGAGCAGCCAGCGATTATGCTTATGGTTCCTGTGGGCGCAATGGTTGTGACCGTGGAATTTCTGAGCGCCGAATGCTTGTCTCTCCAAATGCTGCCCTCAAAGTTAGGGAAAGATCCTCGCTGTTGGCCCAGCTCCTCAGACCGCCTGTGCCCCTCCTCCTCAATGAACTTCATGATCTCGTCGCCCACCTTCAAGGCCTGTTCGGAATCATAAGGAATCCCAAGCTTGACAACCATGTCTGCGAAACCCATCACACCTAAACCTATCTTCCTATTCGCCAGCGTAATATCCTCGATTTCCTTCAAAGGATATCTGTTCGCGTCAATCACGTTGTCAAGAAAATGCACTGCGTTCCTAACAGTCTCCCTGAGCTTCTCCCAATCTATCTTTCCGTCCACGACCATGTGGGACAGGTTGATGGAACCCAAGTTGCAGGACTCGTAGGGAAGCAGCGGCTGCTCGCCGCAAGGATTTGTGGACTCTATTCTTCCCACTTGCGGAGTGGGATTGTGTCTGTTGATTTCGTCGATGAATATGACGCCGGGGTCGCCGCTCATCCAGGCGGACTTTGCCATCAAGTCCCAAACCTCTTTTGCCATGAGCTTCTTGGTCTTCTCCTTGTTACGAGGGTTGACCAGCCAGTACTCGCCGTTCTCCTCAACCGCCTTCATGAAATCGTCGGTCACCGCGACTGAAATGTTGAAGTTTGACAAGAACCTAGGCTGCTGTTTGGACGTTATGAACTCGATAATATCCGGGTGGTCGACTCTTAATACGGCCATCATCGCGCCTCTGCGTTTTCCACCGGCCTTTATGATTTCCGTGCCGGTGTCAAAGATTCGCATGAAACTCACGGGTCCAGACGCTACTCCCTTGGTTGACTTGACTATGTCGCCCTTGGGTCTAAGCTTGGAAAAATCAAAACCGACTCCTCCCCCACTCTGCTCTATCAAGGCCATGTTCTTTGCAGACGTGAAAATGCCTTCCAGCGAATCTTCAACCGGCAGGACAAAGCACGCCGACAATTGACCCAGCCGCGTCCCAGCGTTAAAGAGAGTCGGTGTGTTTGGGATGAACTCAAGCCTCGACATCATTCCGTAGAATATGTTTTCAGTTTCGTTTGGATTCCCGCCGTAGCTACTGTCAGCAGCCCCCACTGCCCGTGCCACTCTTTTGAAGAGCTCAGCGGGGGACTCTACGATTCTTTCATCTTCGTCCCTGAGAAGATACCTCTGTCTCAAGACTTCAAGCGCATTCACCGTCAACTTGGGCTCCTTAATTTCCAGCTTTTGTCTCAACTTCCTGATTTCCTGCTTTTTCTCCCTATAGACTTGATAGCTTTCGGCAACTTTCCCGTAACCTTTTTCCCTCAAAACCCTTACGACAGCGTCTTGCGCGTCCTCGACAGAGGGAACCTTTCCCTCGAACTCTTGTTCTAAAAGCCTGACAACCTCTTTCGTCACGATTTCAGCTTTCTCGCCATCCTCGAGTTCCACAGCGATGAAAGCCTTGTAGATTGCATCTCTTATCCTTCGCGCGTCAAAATCAACGACTCTTCCGTCCCTTTTCGAAATCTTCGACATGGGCATGCTTGATCAACTCAAATTTGCTACGCTCGGAATATAAGGTTTTTAAAGATAACCCGTGGCAAAAAAAAGTGTTCTTTTTCATTCTTTTTTGACAAACTGGTCCTTCGGAACCCCGCAGACTGGACAGACCCAGTCATCTGGCAGAGCCTCAAACGGCGTCCCAGCTTTTACTCCACGCTCGGGATCTCCTATTTCTGGATCATAAATGTAACCGCAAACTGAACATTCCCATTTTTCCACTGTTACACACCCCACATTCCCGAGAAATCATCGGTTAACAGCATCTTAAACCTACCGTCCAGTAAACGCGCTCAAGAACGTCTTTTGAGCATATTATGTTTGGAAACAATGTCAAATTGCAATTTGGAGTTGCTCGATGAGTTCCTTTTTCATTGCTTCATCATCTTGAATCTGTTTCCGAGCTTTGCGCCAATCTGCGGAACAGCGCCCGTAACTCGATTGTTCGCCTATATAGTGGTGGATAACCTTGTCAACTTTCTCTTTGTTTTTGTCGGTTACCTTTATTCCAGCCTCTTGCAAAATCCCGTCAAACCATTTCCAACAAGTCATTCCTAGCCACCGAATACGCTCTTTCCGGTTTGGCTTAAGAAGATTGCGGAACCAAACCAAGAATCACAAGGCTATTATAGCTCCAAGCAGCTACGGAATGGTGGCGTTTCATATGGTCGAAGCGATAGTTCTTGTTCGAGTCGGGTCAAGCGAAAATCTGAACTTTATGAAAACTGTCAAGGAGGAACTCAGCAAGGTCAAAGGTGTCAAGGAAGTCAATGGCGTCTTCGGCCGCTGGGACTTCGTGATCAAACTGGAAACAAGAACTCTTGGAGACTTAGGCAACCTAGTTACGGATTGCGTTAGAAGCATCAAAGGAGTACAGTCCACAGAGACCCTCGTGATGGGCTTCTAAAACGTAGCCACAAGTTGACTAGTACCCACATCCCTTGCTTTTTATGTCTGAACTATGCCAGAAGTCCTTCAGAGCCTATTTCTATCCAGGAAAATTGAGCCACACCATCACGAAATAGTTTTTTTCTGCGTCATCCTAATTGCGCAATCCGACCAAACGAAAGTTTACAGGGAGAACAACCAAACAAAGAGTTTACAGAACCCGGAACCAGCACTATCAGGAATAATCGAAAGAAAAAAAGGGAAATCTACAGAGCATCCGTGTTACTGCTTCTTTGTCTTTTCGTATCGTTGGGCACATTTTGCGCAGCAGAAAACGTATTCCTTGCCCTCAACCACTGTACGGTGAGAGGCGAGTTTGCATGCCTCCTCAGGAATTTCCACTTTGCAGAATTCGCATCGGACAAATTGCGGCTTCATTTACTTCGTATCTCCTCCTTTTCCATGCTTCTTATAATAATCTTCAATTGCGGCGTGCAACGCGTCCGCGGCAAGGTTGGAACAATGCATTTTGACAGCGGGAAGTCCCCCTAACTCATCAGCTACGTTTGCCCGCGTGATTTGCAAGCCTTCTTCCAACGTTTTTCCTTTGGCCAATTCGGTTATCATGCTACTCGTTGCAATTGCTGAGCCACAGCCAAATGTTTTGAATTTGATGTCGACTAGGCGGTTGTCTTTGACCTTGATGTAAATGGTCATCAAGTCTCCACACACAGGATTTCCCACCGTGCCGACGCCGTCAGCGTCTGGGATTTCGCCGACGTTGCGTGGGTTTTTGAAGTGTTCCATGACTTTCTCGGTGTACATTACATTCTCAACTCCTTAGGTGTCAAAGGCGACATATTTCTTAGTCTTTTGACGATGTCTGGCATTAAGCTTGCTGCATAGTCAACGTCTTCTTCAGTGTTGTGCCTGCCCAGAGTGAACATCAGGGAACCGTGAGCCTCCTCGTGCTTCAGTCCGACTGCCAAGAGCACGTGCGATGGTTCCAGAGTCTTCGCCGTGCAGGCTGAGCCCGATGACGCGTACACGCCCATCATGTCTAGGCTGAGCAGCATGGACTCTCCCTCTATGAAGCTGTATCTGACGGAGACGTTGTCGGGCAAGCGTGTCGTGGGATGCCCGTTCAAGAAAGAGTATGGAATAGGCTTGAGCAAGCCGTCGATGAATCTGTCTCTGAGTTTTGTGAGCCGTGCGCTTTCGGTTTGCATTTCTTTCTTGGCTATCTCTGCAGCCTTTCCAAACCCTACGACGGCTGCTACGTTCTCTGTACCAGACCTTAGACCTCTCTCCTGGCCGCCACCGTGCAACAAAGGTTCTAGGCGCACTCCATCTTTCACGCAGAGCGCACCTACACCCCTCGGCCCGTACATGTCGTTTGAAGAGATTGTGAGCAGGTCTATACCCTCGTTCCTAACGTCCACGGGGACTTGGCCACAGGCGGCCGTGGCATCAACGTGCAGATAGGCGTTCTTGCCGTGCGCGATCTTGCTGATTTCTTTTATCGGTTCGATTGTTCCTATTTCCCCGTTTGCGTACACTACTGAGACGAGGACTGTCTTGTCTGTCAGTTCTTTCTGCAGGCTTTCAAGATTCAGGAACCCGTACTTGTCAACGGGGAGGAAGACGGCTTCAAATCCTTTTGTGCTCAAGAACTTGCACGGGTTAACGACGGACATGTGTTCGACGCTCGAGGTTAGAATTCGGGTTCCACGGTCCTTGTTGCGGTTGGCCACGCCTTTGATGGCCAAGTTGTTGCTTTCTGTTGCTCCTGAAGTGAAAATTACTGATTCTTTTTTCTCAGCGTTGATTAATTTTGCAACCTGTGCCCTTGCTTCTTCGACTGCACGCTTTGCTTCCTGTCCAAACACGTGTAGTGATGATGGGTTTCCATAGGATGACTTCATGTAAGGCAACATGGCCTCTATCACGCGGGGTTCCACGGGTCTGCCCGCTGCGTGATCCATGTAGACGCGTTTTGTAGCCGACAAGGTCCGCTCACTCAGAAGCATAGAACGGCGTCTGCGTTGAGGGCTAGATCATTGAGGGTTGCAGCGCCGACAATCTGTGCCTCTTTCGTGAAGTCGCCCCTCGGAATTCCCATCAGTCCACAGCTCTGTTCGCACACGACAAGCTTAACCCCGGCTTTGACTGCTTGATCCATTACCTCTTTGAGCGAAGGAAAACTGCCTATCTTGATTTTCTCAGCTTCACCTTTCTTGACAAGAGTGATACCCTTGATCACGAAGTAGACAGTGGCGTCAACGTTCATCATTGCAGCAGTAGTTGCCAGAATGAACGGTGCATAGGCACGTTCAGGCGTATCAACACCGCTAGTCTGCACGTACAGTATCTTTTTCTTCTTAACGCTCATTTCATTTCACTTCCTGGCAATTCTCATTTAACCTTCCTTATTAATATACGAACCGTATTGCCTTCCTTGTTGACGCTCACCAATTCCTGTTCCAGATTCTTCACCAGACTCCGTATGTCAGACTCTGCAGCAGGATCGTCTGCAAGGACCTCCAAAGTCTCGCCAACTCTCAGCTCGTCCAATTCTAGTCTTGTCTTAAAGACGGGTTCAGGACAGTACAGGCCCACACAGTCCAACGTTCTGTCAGGTTTGACCTTCATAACGTAGCCTCTGATCAAGAGAGCCAAAAAAGGGGAATAAATTTCTTTTGGGTCTGAAAGGCCGCAACATTCGTCTATGATATCTTGATGGCTTGCGTGGGGCACTGAGTCTCGCAGGCGAGGCATTTTATGCAGTCTTGTTCTCTGACGGGATCAGATTTCTTTTCGGAATTCGGATGGCCGGGAGAATCGCCCCAATCAAACAACGTGACGGGGCAAACCTCAATGCAGATGCCGTCCCCGGTACACAAATCCCAGTCAACAGCCACGGTGGTCCCATGTATGCCCAGCTTCTTGGGCGCTTCAACAGGCCCCCAGACATTGTGTCCTTTGTGTTGCCCCGCAACCGTTCGTTTCTTCTGAAAATCAGGATCTATCGGCAAACTGATTCACCCATCCCAGAATGAAAGCTTGGAAATATTAACTCTTCCGTTTCTGACGCTACGAACCGAAGTGCAGCACGTGCAGTCTGGCCTCCTTTCTTAACAGGCCACAAACGTCAATTGAAAGATCCCATTCAAGGGTTTTCACGTCGGACAGCAAAGCGCGCGACGAATGCCAACGACTCTTAGAAAGATAGGATTTTTTGGCCTTCTACTATCCATTTGGAAAGCCCTGTTATCGTGCCCATTTCTGTTCCTTCGACCAGGTCCTGCTCCGTTAACCCTCTCAGGTTCATACTCGTATGGCAAACATTGACGCACACACCCACCTTGACAAGGTCTGCAAGCATTCTTTCGATGTTATAAAATCCCTTAGCAGGTTTCTGTCCCTTCTTGGCAGCGTTCACAGCGTCTCCGATCAGGAAAATGTTGACTTTCACCCTTGCGCTCGAACAAGACAAGGCTTCTGCTAGCCTCAATGCATTCCAGATTCTCTAGTCTCCATATGGAGAACTGCTGATAACCATCGTTAGGGTCTCCATGCATCCACCTTCCTGAACTTTCTGAAATACGTCCTACTCGTGCGCAAGCTTAAACATATCGTCTTCCTCTCGCGCGCGCTATATGATGTGTCTAGAATTGATTTCTATAACTGAGTCACCAAAAATTACTAATCCTAGTTGCAACAAAGGGGTGTCGAGCACTCCCTAACTGCTAAAGGGAGGTTAGAAGATTGTCAAAAAACGAAAATGATTCTGTGCAAACTGACCATGCTAATGGGCATGGTCGCAATAGTAGTAGCCACCGCAGAAACTTACTACGTACCAAAGCCTCTGTAATTGGCTTGTGGAGAGACATCAAAACAATCCTACGCTATCCAGTGCTAATAGCGGCATTTGCGGTAGACGCGGTCATCGTTCTTCCTACGTCTGTCATTATCGGCGGATTTGCGTATGGGTTCTTTGGCAGCATCATCGCTGTCATAATCACGCAAATCCCCATTGAAATTCTAGTGTATCAAAAAATCAAAGAAGAAGCACGCGCGGCAAAGCTTATGTCTGAAGGCTGGGAATCAAAGAAGACAACTGAAGAACTGATGAAAGAATACAAAAAGCTGCTGGAGAAGAAGAAGTAACTTTCAATCCCGCGGCAGACCGAATTCTTCTAACGCGCGCTTGGTTACATCGTTGTGTAGTTTGGGTTTGGGGATAAGACTTTACCCCTAAACCAAACCAACCACTTCGCCTACGGTCACTCACTCCACCCTGTGACCAACTGCTCCACTCTGGTCACCAGCACTCCTCCTCCTACGCCTACACCTATACCTACCCATACAACACACACTCACACGCCGTGAGTGTTAAGGAAGCACGCGCTGTGTGGCCTTTGTGCACTAAGTCATGCTAGCTATGACCATAATACTGGGTGCCTTGTCGACGCGCATGAGTCGAAGAAATTGAGGAAAGGAGAAGGCCTCCATGCTCAAAGAAAAAAGACCTTGCAAAGAGAGCTAACTCAATTTGACGATGAACTTAGAAAATACTGCTAACGGGTGGAAGCTGAGCTGTTCGACCGTGAGAACCGTCTTGCAATGTTAGTAGACCAGATATGCAACCCCGCCCCTAAATCGATTTTTGGGGAAATCTTTCAACAGCTGAAAAAACAAGGCAAGGCTTAAAAAAACACAAGATTGTATGATAGTCGGCATTTCAGGGTGTTACGCTCTCCATTCTTTCAGATACTCTTCCAGATCCTTCTGTAACGCTTTCGTCGTTGTTAAGGTCGAAAAAGGCACGTTTTCTTTTCATTGTCGTTTTTTCATGCAATTCTGTAGTCCTCTTTTCCACTTTGATTAGTCTCAGGTATTGTCATGGTGAACTGTGCTCCCTTGCCTGGTTCGCCTGTTTCTTGTATGGTCCAGCCATAGACTTCCATCATCTTCTTTATCAAGTATAATCCGTAGCCCGTGCTCCCGCCTGTGCTGTAGCCCTCTTTGAAGAGCTTCGGCTTCTCTGCAATAGGTATTCCAACACCATCGTCCTCAAAGACTAGCTTGAGCGCATCTTGGCTTGTTCTTTCGTAATGGACTTTTATTCTTGTGACCTTCTGGCCGTACTTTAACGAGTTGTCAATGAGATTGTAGAAAAGTTGTCGTAGCAGCGAGTCTGCTAAAACAGTCAGCCCACGGCATTCATTTACCACATTCACACCTTTCAGGTCTAAGAAGAGCAACGCTGCCTCACTGACGGTTTTCTCCACGTCAACGTACACTAGTTCTTCAGAGCCTAACATCTCGTAAACTCTTGCGAAATCGAAAATCTCCACCGATTGCTGAACAGCTTTTTCAATTGCCGCGAGATCTTCGACAACTTTGCTCTCTGCGGGTAACTCTCTCTTTGCCAAATATGCTTTGAGAGCAACAAGCTGCAATTTGTTCCGCACATCATGCCTCGAAAGGAGGCCAACCACGCGCAATTTCTCATTCATGATTGCAAGTCTCTCTATGGCTTCTTGCAAGTCCTTTTCGGTCTTCTTTAGTTCTGTCGCATCTATGCCCATGGCAATGCTGCCGACTGTTTCTCCGTTTTCGTCGAGTATGTTGTTTGAATACCAAGAAATAGTCTTCAAAGCTCCATCTTTGCATCTAATGACCGTTTCAAAATCCCGAAAAGCTGATTCGTTATGCTCAATGGTTCTCCGCTGGTGCGCAAAAATCTTGGCACAATATTGAGGGTCTGGATACAGCCATTCCCAAATCTTCTTGTGCCCAATCACTTCCTCACGAGAATATCCGGAAATAAGCTCCGCCGCCCGATTCCATAAAATCACGTTGCCCTCTCTGTCAAGAAGATTAATCCAGACAATCGCGGTGTCAATGACTTTGTTCTGAAACTCCAACAGACTTCTTGCTTGTTCCGCCGATCTCCGCACGACTTCATGTTCTTGCCTACGTTCGCTGATGTCTGTTACAGTTCCAAGAATAGCAGATTCTCCATCATAGGTTATCAGTTTTGAAGTAAGTATTGCGTCGATTGTTCTTCCTTGTCTTGTTAGTAGTTTGTATTCATATGGTGCAGCCTCTTCTCCCTTCATGTGTTTGGCGAAGTCTGATTTTATCAGTTCTCTTGATTCTGGCGCAATTAACTTCAGGAAGTTGAAGTCTGGAGAGTAAAACTCTTCTTTTGTGTAGCCCATAATCTCCTCTGATTTCTTGTTCGCATACACGATTCTCCCCTTTTTGTTGATGAAAATCATGTTTGGAGACTGTTCCGCAAGATTCCTGAACTTCTCTTCACTTTCCCGTAAAGCTTCTTCTGCTTTCTTGCGTTCAGTAATGTCTTCTATCACACTTACAAAACCCGTTGGGTTGCCAGAAAGGTCTTTTAAAACACTCGCAGAAACCGATAGTAGGCGTTCGCTGCCATTTTTAGCGATAATAGTATATTCTATGTTTCTCATTAGACCTTGCTTCAGAGTTCTTTCCATGTTTTCCATTGCCCTTTGCCAGTCTTTCTTTGCAGCAGACTCGAATGCATTTCTCCCAACAAATTCACTTTTCGATGAATAACCAAACACCTTCTGAGCCTGTTCATTGCAATCCGCAACCTTACCATTCAGATCAATAACGACAATGGCATCGGCAGAAACATCAAATATGTTCTGCAACCTCGTCTGATTCTCTGATAACTCCATTTCCATCTTCTTGAATTGCGAAATGTCCACGACAATGCCTCTAAGGCCAACGATCTTGTCTTCATGAACAACGGGACCGGAACTTATCAGAACAGGAAATGTGCTACCGTCCTTTCTCTGAAATGTGTATTCATTGGTTCCAGTCTTTTCCCCACTAAATACTTTCTTCAGGTTTTCTTGTGCTCTACCTCGGTGCTCTGGAACGAGAAAATCCAGCGCGTTTAAGCCTTTAGCAAAATCCTCTCGAGTATAGCCGGTGATGACGTAGGTTCTTTCATTGACAAATGCGAGCTTTCCTTGTTCATCAGCTTCAAAAGCAATCTCCGGCAACGAATTGGCAAGCGTTCTGTATTTCTCCTCGCTTTCCCTTAATGCCTTTTCAGCTTTCTTTTTCTCAGTAACGTCTCTGAATATGCCTTCTGTCCGCAACATGTTGCCTTTTTCATCTTTTTGAACAGTGACGCTCGCCAAAATTTCAATCAAAATGCCGTCTTTTTTCTTCCAAACCATTTCCCAGTCTTTGACATATCCATTTTTCATCAATTCTCTCAGCACTCGGGTCCTATCTTCAGGATCGGCATACAACTTAACTGCATGGGTACCAATCAACTCTTTTTGATTGCTATAACCCAAGATATTTGCCGCCGCTGGATTCAACGAGGATATTTTCCCATCAGACCCGTTGATTAGGATTCCTTCAATGGTCGAATCAAATAGTCGCCCATATCTTTCTCCGCAAGCTCTAAGGGCCATTTCTGCGCAGGTCCTCTCTTCAGCTGCTCGTTTGCGTTCCACTGTTGTTCGTATTGCATGCCCCAATTCGCAGTAGACTGTTTCTGGATCGCCATTCTTGTTCAAGTATTGGTCTGCGCCGAGGTTCAACGCCTTGATGGCAACTTCTTCTCTACCTCTCCCAGTGAATATCAGAAAAGGAACAGTGTTGCCACTCTGCCTTAGTTCCTTAAGAAATTCAAGCCCGTCTTTGCCAGGCATCTGGTAGTCAGAAACCACAGCATCGTATGTTTCTTCCTTCAGCTTTTCCTTAGCCTCTTCAACAGAAGTTGCCATATCCACTTGAAATGGGCCTTGCATTTCCAAGCATTGCTTTGCGATCTCTGAAAAGCCAGCTTCATCATCGACGTGCAAGACCTTAAGTGGCTTTTTCTCGTTTGAGTCAACTACTACTTCTGCAGAAGACTCAACAGCACATTCAGTCACGCAAGCCACTTCCATGTTCCCATAGCTGATAACAACACGCGCGCTATTCACTCAAGCAGTCTAACCGTTGATAAAACAATTATGAAGTCATAATCAATACCCAAAGTCGAAAAAAGTCGATGCTTATCCAAGTGCGGGCTAGGCCCTTTTCTTGGTTTCAACCTTCGCTTCTATCTTGTATCGAGCAAGGTTTTCTTTTACTTTGGAGCTTACTTTGTCTGGTGAAACGTCTTTGCTCAGATTGCCCCGAACTTCTACGTGCACCCGAGGGTTCGACCCGCTGTTCGTTAGAGGCAGTATGACAGCATCGTGAAATTTTGCCCATTTTCTCCAGTCCAACTCCACAGAAACGCCCACTGATGTGCATTGATCTGAACCTGAAGGTATGGTATTATACCTTTCTTTTGGTCTGCTTGGTTGTTCGCAAATCCTTCTTTCTTCAGCGGGTCGGTTAATGTTCCGAACGCTCGTATGTTGTATTTCATGACAACCCCCATTCTCAGTTTCAGATACTGCTTCTGTTTGATCGTAAGTCGCACCCGGTTTTTCATGTTCTGCAGCACGCGCGCTAGTATTCTTGAGAGCCAGTCCAACACAGTTGCTTGACAGAGGAAAAGCAGTGATGATGAACGTCTGCGTGGAACCGTCTTCAAAGGTCCGGTTATATGTTCCCACGTCTCTTGGTTTATTGGATCGCATTACCTCAACAAGAGTCTGCGGAATTCCTTCTTTGTCTGCTTCAGGAAATACTTCAGTGATTTTTTTTCCACAGACCTGGTCCATAGGCATTCTCAACAGTTTTGCGCCAGCAGCGTTGGAAACAACGAGCCTGAATGAATCTAGATTATCCCAATCCTCGAGGGAAAAGACGACGATACTTCTTTGGAAGTTGGTGACAAACTCCTGGTGTATCCATGCGCAGGCTCGTCTCAGTGATTCGTTGAAGTCGAAATCGGACTCCTTCCAGTTGAAATCCATCCCAATCTTTTCATATAGTCGCTTTGCGATGCAATACTCGAGAACGCTTGCTCCGCTACCTAGGAGTTCGTTGATGACTCTTGTGAAAATTCCAGTTTTGAGCGGAATCTCTCTTTTCCTGACGTTGAGGCGTTCCAAGCAAAGATGAACCGCTGATTTCACCTCTTCTCCGAGAGAGGACAGAGACTCGTCTATGGCTTGAAGCAAGAGAAAGTCCAAGTCGCTTTTCAGCAATGACAAATCCTCTTAGCACACGCATACAATGTCTAAGCTGGAGATCTAAACTGGTTCCCAACTTAAGGTGTCGTGCGCTTTTCTTCCTGTGAAGCATTTGTCTGAAGCAGTTTAGCCGTTCGTTCTTTGACGAAAACCTTAACTTTTTCCTCGGTCATCAGATCCTCTTCTTTTCGTTTTTTCAGTCCCTTTTCTATTGCCTCTAGGAGTTTGTCGGGCATAACTGGCTTCACAAGATAGTCATCTGCTTCCTTTCTCACTGCCTCAATAGCATTGTCGACCGTCGGGTAACCTGTTACGATGATTTTCACAGTTCTCGGCGTTGATTCACCAAACGCTGCCAGCAATTCTGTTCCTTCAACGTCTGGAAGTCTAATGTCTAACAAGGCCACATCAAAGGTTTTTTCCTTCGCTTTGTCCATCGCCTTTCTCCCTGTGTAAGCTATGTCCGTTTCATATCCTTCCTTCTCCAGCAACAGGCTTAACGCCTCACACGTGGTCTTGTCATCTTCTACGATGAGGATACTCTTTTTATCATCCTTCACTTTTCTTCACCTCTCTCTGGCTCAATTCTCAACATATCGGGCTTTGTAGGTTTCGACTTGTTTTTTTGATTGATATTGCGCGGGAGTTTGTTACGCAATGTTTCCTGAACCAAAGCAAGAAGGATCGTCATAGCCTGAAATACTAAAAAGTTATGAATTCAAAAGATGGATTGCTCCTTCCTCGCGCGCTAACAGCTGATGGAACAACGTAAAAGCCTTGCACAAAAGAACGTGCAAACAGGCCGCCGACAGCATTTCAAGGAATATTCGATGAATATTCAGTTAAACAAGCCCATTCCTTTGAGAACTAGTCGCAGTACAAAGACTATCATAGCAGGGCAAGAAGACCGTTCTCTTGTTTGCCCTTTGAGGGACAGAGGAAGAAAAGGGTTTGAAACACGACTGTCACACGATTTTGCAACAGAGACACATAAGACCCCCATATTGTAAGAGTGCGCGTACTAACATAGTTAACATTGAAAACCTAGCATCTTGTCACAAGAATAGCGCACGCAGCAGACAAATGCTTTCGCAACCCCTCCTGTGGAATTCTCTTCCTCGCTCTTATGCCCGCGATAGTTACATTCGTATTCTTGCCTGTGAGAAAAATGAGACAAATGAAAATGCCTAGACGCCACTCCGAACGCGGACCACAATAAAAGACAGGAAGGCAATACGAGAAAAACTGAAAATCAGATGCCCCTTCTTTGGCAATTCTTATTATGATATCAAAAACAAGTGTCCTTGTTGCAGTCAAAGACCACTTGACTCAGGTTCGAAAGGCACTTAGGTGTGGGAGAACTTCAAAAGGGTCTGTGCGAAAATACGCTGCCATTTAGCGCGCGCATATCATACAAGTGCGCGTTACTGCAGCAGGGTAGTACAGAAAGTTTAAAACTCCTTAAGTTGCAAGGTATTAGTCGCAGGAGGAAAGCATTATGGAAACAAGCAAACTCTACGCTCTGCCGAAGCTGCCGTACGATTACGGAGACCTTCAGCCCTACATGTCCAAAGAGCAATTGACGATACACCATGACAAGCATCATCAAGGATACGTCAACGGTGCAAACGCGATACTCCAAAAGCTGGACAAGGCCAGAAAGGAAGGAGCAGACTTGGATGTCAAATCCACCTTGAAGGAACTCTCCTTCAACATAGGCGGAAATCTTCTCCACTCACTGTTCTGGAACAACCTAGCACCACCTAAGAAAGCAGGCGGAAAACTGGGCGGAGCCCTCGGCGACGCATTAGACAAGGAGTTCGGAAGCTTCGACAGGTTCAAGAAAGAATTCACTCAAGCAGCCCAGAGCGTCGAAGGCTCGGGATGGGCCGTGTTGACCATCGACAAACAAACAAAAAGACCCACAATAATGCAGGTAGAAAAACACAACACCAACGTCTACCCAGGCTTCCACATCCTCATGGTCCTAGACGTCTGGGAACACGCATACTACATCGACTACAAAAACGACAGAGCCAAATACATAGATGCATTCTGGAACATCGCCAACTGGAACAAACCAAACGAAAGACTCCAAGAATTCCAAAAAACCTAAGAAAGCCAAAACAACCCCTAACAACCCACACTTTCTTTACCCCCACGAAAATTGAAAAACAAAAAAATCACGAATTGAGCACTCAAATGCAAAGGCTCACACACGAACAAGCCAACCATACGGAAGGCACATTCGCCAACATTCGCACCATCAAACCCAAACTAAATTATTATATGCAAGGCTGATAATACGCTAATCACGAAACGGCGAGTGTAAAAATGGAGAAAATCCGAGTTAACGGCAAGAACAAGACGCATAAAGTTTTGATGTACGCGATAAGTACGTGCGCATGGTGCAAGATGACGAAGCAGTTCTTGAAAGACAGCGACATCGACTACGAGTACGTCGACGTTGACATGACCAGCGACGAAGACCATGAGAAAATCAGAAAGGAAATCACGCGCCTCGGAGCCTCACCTAGCTACCCTATGGTAATCGTCGACGAGAAAACCGTCATCACCGGCTTCCGCAAGGACAAGATAAAAGAGGCACTCGAGATTTGATCACGCTGGAAAAGGTCCGGCAGAGAGCTGAAAGCGACGCAAAAACCTACGGCTACTACCTGCATCCCGACCCTCAGTTTCTCCAAGACCTCCTCGAAGGACTGAGAAAAAACGAAGAACGGTACGGCTATCCTTCATGCCCTTGTAGACTCGCCACAGGAAACCTCGAGCTCGACCGAGACATAATCTGCCCATGCGACTACCGAGACCCAGATGTCGCCGAATACGGAACCTGCTACTGCGCACTATACATGCGAAAAGACCTGTACGAAGGCAAAACACCCATAGCCCCCATCCCTGAACGCAGACCCCCAGAAAAACAAGCCAGAGCCTATGGCACGACAGGAGCAACCATACCCAAGCCAGCAACCCAACAAACCCCTGAAACCAGACCAGCCGACCCTGTGCAGCCCGACGTGGTCAAGAAGAAACTCTGGTACTGCAAACAATGCGGCTACGTCGTATTCCGCGAAGATCCACCCTACGTCTGTCCAATCTGCAAGGCAAAGAGAGAAATGTTTGCTCAAATAGAAATAGGCACAAAAGTGCAGGGATAAGGCAAGAACAGGACACGAGCGTCTACTTCGTCACCGCTATTTCAATCTTCTTCCAGTCTTTCTTCACATCCCGCAGTGAAGTCACAGCTCCGACTATCGTGCCTTCCAGGATTTTTTCAACGAACTCGTTCAAGTCTATCTCTTCACCGTCAACCAACAATTTAGCTTTCAAACACTATCACCCCCAACCTAACGCGTCATGCAGAGAGTAAAAAGCTTCTGTAAACCTTTTCTAGCAAAAGAACTCAAGAAGGACAGAGTGATAGGGTTGAAGAACAACGCTGTGGAAGCGGACATGAAAACCAGAGCGTCAACGATAATCAGACTGCTGGAAAAGGAGTATCCACAGGCAAAGATAGCCTTGAAATACAACAATCCGCTGGAGCTTCTGGTCGCCACGATCCTTTCGGCCCAGTGCACCGACGAAAGAGTAAACAAAGTCACTGCGACACTGTTCAAGAAGTACAGAAATGTAGGGGACTACGCCTACGCGGATTTGACGGAGCTTGAGCTGGACATAAGACCGACGGGTTTTTACAGGAACAAAGCCAAGAACATCAAGCAGACCGGCCAGATACTCGCGGACAGGTTTAGTTCTCAAGTTCCGAAAACTATGGAGGAGATGCTGCAACTGCCCGGCGTGGCCAGAAAAACCGCGAACATCGTCCTGCAGAACGCCTACGGAATCATCGAAGGAATAGCAGTGGACACACATGTGCGCAAAGTGTCCAAACGGCTCGGGCTTACGGAGAACGAAGATCAAGACAAAATAGAACAGGACCTTATGGAAATCATCCCGAAAAACGAGTGGATGAGAATCACTGACCTGCTCATATTCCTGGGCAGAAACGTGTGTGTGGCCAAGAAGCCCCATTGCGAAGCGTGCGTGCTAAACAAGATATGCCCCTCAGCCTTCACATTCGACTGAAAAGTCAAGTCACAAATCAAGCGACAACGAGTTTCTGACGCTCTCTTTCCTAGAAATCATACTCTAGAAAAATATAATTCGCTGATCATCCAATAGGCTGTGCGGGATTGACTTGTCTGGACAAAATGCTGATGGGCCGAAGATAGTGGTCGTGGGCGCGGGGTTCGTTGGGACGGCCTTCGCGTATTCTCTTCTCATCCGCGGGTTGGCTTCTCAAATCGCCATTATAGACGTCAACAGGGAAAGGGCTGAGGGCGAGGTCATGGATTTGAACCATGGAATGGCGTTTGCTCAGCCTGTAAGAATATGGGCTGGCGACTATCCTGACTGTCAGGACGCTGACATCGTCGTCATCAGTGTGGACAGGGGGCAGAAGATTGAGCAGTCGCGGCTGGAGCTTGCTCGGGGAAACTTCGAGTTGATGAAACAAATCGTGCCCAACATCACGAAGTACAATGACAAGTGCATCTTACTCGTCGTGACCAACCCGCTGGATGTTATGACCTACGCCGCTTTGAAGCTCAGCCGTTTTCCCAAAAACAGAGTAATCGGATCTGGAACAATCCTGGACACTGCTAGGCTTCGATACCTGCTGGGTGAGCGTCTTCAGGTTGATCCCAGAAACGTCCACGCGTACATCATAGGAGAACACGGTGACAGCGAAGTGCCCGTGTGGAGCCTCGCAAACGTCGCGGGCATCAGGCTGAAGGACTATTACCCGTTGGCCAATGTGCCGTACGACCCGGTTGAGCTAGAAAACCTGTTCTTGAAGGTGAGGGGCGCCGGATACGAAATTATAAAGCGTAAGGGCAGGACTTTCTATGCGGTCGCCTTGGGAATGACGAAGATCGTGGAGAGCATCGTTCGAAACGAGAACGCCGTGTCAACCGTGTCTTGTCTACTCGAGGATTATTATAGCGTGAGCGACGTCTGTCTGAGCGTTCCGGTCATTCTCAACCGAACCGGCATAAAAGAAACCATCAGGCTTCCACTCGATGAAAAGGAGATTGCTGATTTTCAGAAGTCAGCCACTATCATAAAAAACGTGGTGAACTCACTGGGCCTATGAATACTAATTCTTTGTGACTTCAGAACATTGCAAATTGCGCGCCGTGAGTCTGGCAATAGCGTGTCACGCAGCTTTGTTGGGCTTCAGGCGGATATTCGAACCCTTGCTTCTGAGTACTCAAAACTTTTTTGAGACCCAATTTCATGCCGCTCCACGAGCGAGCCTAACCGGCGAAAATTCGATGCATTCTCGAACCGTGACTACGCTAATCTTTGGATGGACGAAAACTGATTTAAGCCGACGGCGCCATATACGCTGAACATGGTTGAACTGGTTCACATTCTTGGTTTCGCTGGAAGTTTAAGGAAGGATTCATACAACAAAGCATTGCTGCGGGTTGCAGCTGAACTGATGCCGAAGCATGCGGTGTTCGCGACTTTCGATCTTGAAGGAATCCCTCCGTTCAATCAGGACTTGGAAACTCGGCCACCTGGAAAAGTTGAGGACTTCAAGAGCAGTATCAGAGCGGCGGATGCAATACTGATAGCGACGCCTGAATACAACTATTCTATCCCAGGAGTGCTCAAGAATGCAATCGATTGGGCTTCAAGGCCGCCAACTGATAATGTCTTCTACGACAAGCCCGTGGCCATAATGGGCGCATCCACGGGGATGCTGGGAACAGCGAGAGCGCAGTATCACCTGCGACAATGCTTCGTCTTCCTAAACATGCACGCTGTCAACGAGCCGGAAGTCATGGTAAGTTATGCACGAGAAAAAATCGATGCAAACGGCAGGCTGAAAGACGAGAAAACAAGAAGATTGATTGGAGAGCTTGTTGAAAGCCTGATTGCCCTAACCGCGAGAATGGCGAAACAGTGAACCGGGCGCGCCAGGCTTGAACCTATAGAATTTCGCGATGTTTCATCCGGCTACTTGTAAAGGAATATCGTTTGAAAGAGTGAAGTATATATTTTTGTTTGACACGCTAAAAGTCTGCAAACCAAACGGAGAGGCTTCAATGAGCGAAGAACAGAAGGAACCGCAAGAATACGCTGACCAAGTGGAGGCCTTGGCAAGGGCTTTGGATACGGAGAAGAAGCTTTCAGAGGAGTATCTCACGAGATTAAAGTACGCGCAGGCAGATGCTGAGAACCTGAAGAAAAGGTATGAAAGACAGATGGAGGAGGTCAGGAAATACTGCACGGAACCTCTCATCATGGAGCTTTTAGATGTTGTTGACGAGTTGGAGTTGGCTGTCAAGTCTGGCCGTTCCGCCAACTCTGCGGAGGCGGTAATTGAAGGTGTTGAAATGACCCTGAAAAAACTGAAAAAAGTGCTTGAAAATGAAGGGGTCTCTCCGATAGAGTGCTTGGGTAAACCTTTCGATCCCTCGAAACACAACGCTGTCGCCAAGACAGAAAAAGAAGGTGAGGAAGGATGCACTATAGCTGAAGAAGTCCGAAAAGGTTATACCATGAGGGAAAAAGTGATTAGACCGAGCGTCGTTAAGGTTGTGGTGAAACCTTCAAAATCACAAAGGGAGATGAATTCAGATGAGCAATGTTAAAGCAGGAGAAAAAATACTCGGCATAGATTTGGGAACGACAAACTCGGCCGCGGCCATTTATGAGAACGGACGAGCAACGGTCATACCGAGTGCCGAAGGGCCAACAATGGCAGGAAAAATGTTCCCCTCAGTCGTGGCCTTCACCAAGGACGGCCAACTGTTAGTGGGCGAATCGGCAAAGAGACAGGCAACTGCCAACCCTGAAGGAACTGTATACGAAATAAAAAGAAAGATGGGGACCGATTACAAAGTAAGCATCTATGGAAAGGAGTATACCCCACAGCAGATTTCATCATTCATTCTGCAGAAGATAAAGAAAGACGCCGAAACTTATCTGGCAGTTCCAATAAAGAAAGCGGTGATCACGGTGCCTGCCCACTTCAACGACAACCAACGCCAAGCCACAAAGGACGCAGGGGAGATAGCAGGCTTCGAAGTTGCAAGAATAATCAACGAGCCAACGGCAGCTTGTCTTGCGTACGGAGTCGACAAGGTCCAGAAAGAGATGAAGATACTTGTCTTCAGCTTTGGCGGAGGCACGCATGACGTGACCGTGATGGATTTTGGAAAAGGAGTTTTCCAAGTGCTGTCAACCAGCGGCGACACGCAGATCGGCGGCACCGACCTGGACAAAGCAGTCATGGATTATCTCCTTGACGAATTCAAAAGACAGACAGGCGTCGACCTGGCTGCAGACAGAAATGCCATGGGAAGGCTTAAGGAAGCCGCAGAAAAAGCAAAGATAGAACTGTCGACGTTGATGGCGACGGACATTGACCTGCCGTTCCTGTACTCTGACACTTCTGGGCCAAAACACTTGCACATCACTCTAACCCGAGCAAAACTTGAGGGACTGGCCCAGCCGATAGTGCAGAAAACAGAAGGCACGATAGTTAGGGCGCTTGAGGGCGCGAAGCTGACCCCGAAAGATATAGATAAGATAATTCTCATCGGTGGCATGACGAGAATGCCTCTTGTTCAGAGGTATGTGGAACAGATAATGGGCAAACCAGCTGAAAGAGGCGTAGATCCAATGGAGTGTGTTGCAGTCGGCGCCGCGATTCAGGCAGCGGTGCTCACCGGAGAAGTGAAGGATCTGCTCTTGCTCGACGTTACGCCTTTGTCGCTCGGCGTTGAAACGCTTGGCCACATATTTACAAGGATACTTGAAAAGAACACCACCATCCCCACGCGGAGAAGCCAGATATTCACAACCGCGGCAGATTTTCAGACGGCGGTCACGATTCACGTGCTTCAAGGAGAACGGACGATGGCGTCGGACAATGTCTCCCTAGGCATGTTCAACCTAGAAGGGATACCCCCATCTCCTAGAGGCGTTCCGCAGATAGAGGTAACCTTTGACATAGACGCAAACGGAATACTCAACGTTACCGCCAAGGACCTGGGCACAGGAAAAGAGGCGAAAATAACGATAACTGCCTCAACAAAGCTGTCAAAAGAAGAGAAAGAGAAACTGATCAAAGATGGCGAACAATTTGCTGAACAAGACAAGAGGAAGCGTGACGAGGCCGAGCTGAGAAACAACGCGGACAACCTCATGTACACGGCTGAAAAGACAAAGAAAGATCTCGGAGAAAAACTCGCACAGGACCAGAAGAACAAGGTAGACGCGGCCGTTTCTGCGTTGAGAGATGCATTAGCGGGCAGCGATTTGGAGAAAATCAAAGTGACGTCTGATGAACTAACCAAGGTGCTTCAAGAGGTCGGAACAGCTGTTTATCAGCAAGCTGCTGCACAACAAGCGAAGCAGCAAGCTCCACCGCCCGGCGGCGGGGAGCCTCCAACAGGCGGCGGAAGAGTAGTTGACTCCGAGGATTTTAAGGTGAAGTGATAAGGTGAAGTGAGCGCTTCGGACGATATCGTTTAAACTCTCGAGATCTTTAGTCTGATGGTAGAACGATGGCGAGCAAGAGAGATTACTACGAAGTCCTTGGCGTTCCAAGAACTGCCTCTGTGGATGAGATCAAGGATGCTTACAGAAAGCTGGCAATGCAGTATCATCCCGACCGGAACAAGGCTCCTGAAGCTGAAGAGAAGTTCAAAGAGATTTCCGAAGCCTACGCTGTCCTGTCAGACGCGGAGAAACGAAGACAGTACGGCACGCTAGGCCACGCGGGATTTGATCAACGCTACACGACTGAAGACATTTTCAGGGGTGCAGACTTCGAATCGATATTCAGGGACATGGGCTTCAACTTCGGCTTCGGAGACTTGTTCAGCACGATTTTTGGTCAACGTGACTTCGAAGAAAGAGTCACCAGGGGCAGGGATCTTGGCTATGATTTGGAAATAACCCTGGAGGAAACAGCACACGGAACAGAGAAAGAAATCGGGTTCAAGAGAATCGAGAAGTGCGATGTCTGCGGCGGCACGGGAGCTGCTCCTGGCACGTCTCCAAGGGCTTGTCCCAGCTGCAGGGGCGCTGGAAGGATTCAGAAGGTGAACAGGAACAGTTTTGGAACATTCGTGCAGGTTGTACCCTGTCCTACGTGTCGTGGAAAAGGGAAAATCATTGATTCGTCATGCCCAACGTGCCGGGGCACGGGCTTACTGCGAAAGCAGAGGAATATAACAGTGAAGGTGCCGCCCGGCATCGATGAAGGGTATCAGCTTAGACTCCAAGGCCAAGGAGAAATGTCGCCAGAAAGCGATTCCCCAGGAGACCTCTACGTCTTGATTCATGTAGCACCTAATCCGTATTTCAGGAGAGACGAAGACGACCTGCTTTACGACTTGAAAATAGGTTTTCCACAGGCTGCCCTCGGCGCAAGAGTCTCAGTGCCCACGTTTGAGGGGAACGTTGACGTAGACGTGGCCGCGGGGACTCAGCCTGGAGAGGTTATCAGACTGAAGGGCAAGGGTATGCCGAAGTTTAGAGGGTATGGAAGAGGCGACCTTTTGTTGCGAGTTGATATCGCAGTGCCCGAAAAACTCACAGAGCAGCAGAAAGCCCTGCTTGAAGAACTGGCTAAAGAATTCGACCAGACCGTCCGGCCTAAGAGCCACAGGCTGAGGTTCTAGACAAACGCGCGGTGACGCAGAATCGAGCGCGAGCTATTTCGGTACTCTGTAGCGCCAAGCCACCACCAAGGCCCAGAACATCGGAATAAGCGATATGACTACCAGCACATAGTTCAAGTTGGGACTAAGGCCGTCTGGAAATTGAAAAGTTAATATGAATTCGCGGGCGAAGAACTCCCACAGAGCCAGATAGGAAATTGTTACGGACACGGCGAGAGTGATTAGGCCAAGTCTGCGCGCGTTCTTTATTTCTAGTATGTCTATGTGGGCCCTCAGAGTGTCCACGAATACAGTGACGTGGTCAACGGATTCGTCTACTGCGTGCTGAATAAGAAGAACAAGGTCGCTACTGAAGCCGCCTAGCCTTTCCCTTAGAGAGTTCCATTCGTGGGACAGGTCCAGTATCCTCAATCTCTCTTTTTGCAGCTGCTGGTAGGTTTTCCAAAGTTCTGCCTCATCTTGTTCAAGCGTTTCGTTACTCGAAGTTCGCTTGAGTTTGCGACCAATTTCCATCAGAGCCTTGACAAGGGTTGTGAGCTTGTTCTGAAAATCCTTATCAACCTTCTGAAGCTGCTGAATTCCCTTCAATATCTCATCATAATCAACGTGGACAGCGAAATCGCTCATCTCATTAACCTCTTCTGCTGTTTCATTACTCACAAAGATAAAAATACTCTTTCTAATTTGGGAACAAATGAGTGTCATATCTACTCTTGCCTCTGTCAGATTTCTCACTTGTAGCACAGGAAAGACTATCTCTGCAACGCGGTGCAAGCAAGGTAAGCTAATCTTAATTCCTTTGTTCAGGGTCGACACCGCCAGCGCAGACGATACTCAGAGAGTTGTCCGATCGGACTATGAAGCGGCGGACAAGAACTGCAAAGTCGGAGACAAAGAACAGGTATCAGCGTTCGAAGGAGGATTGAGAGAATGCGCCCGGGGACAGTAATCTTGAATTAAGAATGGGGGCGCAGTCTTTTAGGGGATGCGTACGAGCGCATCATTTGTTTTCAGACTCTGTTTCTCTGTTCCTTAGCAAGTAGAGCACTAGAAGGGCTTCTACGATGATGTTGCCCACGGTGAACACAGATTCGGACAGCACGCCTGAGCCTAGCTGTATTGAAAAAATATAGAAGACAAGAAGACCGAGCAATGCAAAAACAAATACGAAGCTCTTTCCTGTCCTGAAAACACTGGCTTTTTTCTGTGTGTCCTCCTTGCGTCTTGATTTGCTGTTAATGAAGAGATAGATGCTGACGAGGGTGAGAAATATGCTGCTGAAGCTTATACTTAGGGCCCACCAAGCAAACAGGTCAATGTTGGGCATGTTCATTTGTCCTCCTTTAGTATTTGCATATTTTGTAGAAGAACACCTTGCCAGCGTCCACTAGAACAAGGTACGTCGCGACCATGAGCACCAGGAGCAGCCAGTACTCTGGTGGAAGCGGAGCGAACCCCATGAAGCTGCCGAGAATGGTAAAGGGAAGTATGGTTCCGAAGGCCACGCAAGACAGTGTAAGCAAGGCAAGCCATTTTCCCGGGCGGCTCGTGAAGAAAGGTATGCGTCGGGTTCTGATGACGAACATGACTAGTACTTCTGTCCAGAATGACTCTACGAACCATCCAGCTTGGAACAGGCTTTGTGCGTGAAGCTTCACCGCATCAGTGGCTCCCGGAAGTGCTGCTGCCGAAGCACCGAAAATGAAAAGCATTATGCCGAACGTTAGGAAGTCGTACAGTGAGCTGAACGGGCCGAAGAAAAGAGTGTATTTTCTCACGAAGCTCATGTCCCAGCGCTTTGGCGATTTGACGTATTCGTCATCGACATTGTCCGTGGGCAGGGTCATGTTTGAAATGTCGTAGAGCAGGTTCATGAAGAGGATTTGTGATGCCAGCATGGGCTCAAACGGAAGAAAGACAGAAGCGGCAGCGGCGCTGAACATGTTTCCAAAGTTCGAGCTGGTCCCCATCAGAATGTACTTCATGGTGTTTCCGAAAATCTTGCGCCCCTCATTTATGCCGTTAGCAAGTACGAGGAGATCCTTCTCGAGTAGCACGATATCGGCTGCTTCTTTTGCCACGTCCACTGCTGTATCGACAGATATTCCCACGTCAGCCTCGTAGAGAGCTGGAGCATCGTTCACGCCGTCCCCCAAGAAGCCTACGACATTCTTGTTTGCCTTCAGAGCCTTGATTATGTCGAGTTTCTGCTCAGGCGTGACTCTTGCGAAAATCGTGGTTTCTTCCACGACCGCCTTAATCTCGTTCCAGTTCATCTGCATTAAGTCTGAGCCGACCACAACTTTCTTAATAGGAATCTTGAGATCCTCACAGATTGTCTGAGCAACAAGTTCATTGTCTCCTGTCAATATTTTAACTGCCACTCCCATGTCATTCAGCTTGTCAAATGCATCGTGAGCATCTTTCTTGGGGGGATCGGTGAAGATAAGGAAGCCAAGAAGAGTCAGATCTTTCTCGTCTTCAACGGAGTAGGAAGTCTTGCTTTCAACGTTTCTAAAGGCTACTGCGAGAATCCGGTAGCCGAGCTCTGAAAGACTGTAGAACTTTTCGTTGATTGCCTTCTGAACATCAGTTATCAATTCGATTCTTCCACTCACGTCGGCATACTTGCACCTGCTGAAGACAGATTCTGGAGCACCTTTGCTGATTAGGGCGAATTCACCATTCTTTCTTACAACAACGGACATCATCCGCCGCTGATAATCGAAAGGAACCTCATCGAGCTTTCTGTAAGGCTCAGCATCGCCTTGTGCATTGATTTGCTTGGCATATTCCCATATTGCAACGTCCATCGGGTTTCCGACAATGTTGTCTCCTATTACCGCTGCATTGCACAACAACGAATAGGTCAGAAGCTTGTGATCCTTTTCTTCACCGAGCGGGTAAACATCCTTGAGGGCTATCTTTCCTTCGGTAAGCGTGCCAGTCTTGTCGGTACAGAGAACGTTCATGTTGCCGAAATCCTCAATCGAGACCAAACGTTTCACGATGACCTTCACGTTGGACATTCTCCTCGCTCCCTGTGAAAGACTGATAGTTACGATTGCAGGCATCAATTCAGGTACGAGACCAACGGCAATTGCAAGGGAAAAAGTCAGGGACCAAACAAGGTCATGGCCGATTGCCGCATTTAGCGAGAATATCGAGATTGCGAGAACAATAGTTAGACTAAGAAGCATATTTCCATAGCTTTTGACCCCTTTTTGGAACTCGGTCTCAGGGTGGGTTCGGGTCAAGCTCCCTGATATCGCCCCCAACTTGGTGCGTTTACCAGTGGAGACTACAATGCCCTGAGCGGTTCCGTGAACCACCGCTGAGCCCATGAATAAGTAATTCGTCAACTGTTGAGGCGTAGGGTTCTGAATGTCAAGCCTTTCGGCCGTCTTCTCGACCGGAAATGATTCCCCAGTAAACGTTGCTTCGTTGGTCTCGAGATCCTTCAATTTCACGATTCGCATATCTGCAGGGACTAGGTCACCGACGTAAACCGAGACCAGGTCTCCTGGAACCAGCATTTTTGAATCGATTTGAGAGGATTTTGCGTCTCTGGTCACCACGGCCTTGATCGACACAGCCTGCCGAAGATCCTGAACTGTCTTCTCTGCTTTGTACTCATTGTAGAACCCCAAGACGACGGCTATGACTATCATTAATAGTATTACTATGGACTGGTCTGGCTCGCCAAAGAAACCCGCAATGGCAGCACATGCAACGAGAATAGCAAATATGGGGTTCTTGAATTGTCTGAGAAGCACTTGGATTCGGCTAAATGGATGAACGGCCAGCTCGTTGAAGCCGTTGATCTTAAGGCGACGTTGGACTTCCTGCTCGGTTAACCCCTGCTCACTCGTCTCGAGGGATATATAAACATCCGTAGGAGGGATAGACCAATAATCTGTTTCGTTGTTTGCGGTATGTTCCTTTACCGTGTTCTTGAATCCGCCTCAAGTATGGTCCTCTTGACATTCAACAAGGTTTTACTGGTAATACTATGGGGCGGTATTTAGGCGTTGCGTGATGGTTCTCATGTTCCAAGTTGAGCAGACGTCTAGACTTGGTCGGGTTCCTCGTGGATGTCGATTCTTGCTATGCTGGGATAAGCCTTCTTGATGTCGCTTTCGAGCCTGTTGGAAATCTCGTGTGCATTCTTTATGGTGAGTTTCGAGTCGAATCGACAGTTAAGGACGACGTGGATGATGTCGCCGAATCTTCGAATTCTGATATCGCCGACACTCTTGATTTCGGGAAATCTTCTTGCAACGTCCTCGATGTATGACACAAGCTCGGTTTCGACGCCTGCGAGTTCTTTTGATATGCGCTCTGACGCGGATTCAATGTGGACGGTTACTCCAGATACGTCTGCATTTAGTGTCCTTATCCTTTTTTCAACCTCATCAGCCACATGGTGCGCTTGCTTAACCGTCATGTTTGCGCTGACCTCAAGGTGTAAGTCCACGTACAGTTTCCCGTCGACCGTTTGTATGTGTATGTTGTGAGCGCCTCTTGAGCCTGGTGCTCCTTCTGCAGCGTCTTTGACTGCTTTCCATATGCTTTCGCGTTCAGACTTGACGGGTTCTGTGTCAACGGAGATTCTAGCGTTAGGATATTGGGTTCGAACTTCCTTTTCAATGTCGAAGGCGATTCTGTGTGCATCTTCGGTGCTGATGTTGCTGTCTAAGAAGACGTGAACACCCACATCGAGTCTTTTGGCGTTAAGGCGCACAGTGACGTGGCGGATCCCTTTCACATCCTTTATTGCTTCGATTTTTTTTCTTATTCTCTGTTCTATCTGTTGCGGGGACCGATCAACCAGCGGAAGGGGCAACGTCGACATCTCAGCTAACCTTTTGCCCAGTGAGAATATATATCTGTTAGCGTTCCATTTCGGTCGATACAGTCAGCAGTGTGACTGATAACTTCAAGCGCAGGTAAAGTTCGAAAATTGAAGTGGTCAACAATGAAGGAACCCGATTCCATAAGAACCCTGGCCAACGACAGATCTTTGACGAAAAACATAATCAACTATGTCATATCTCGCCAAAACGTGGATGGCGGCTACACCTTTGTGGAAGAAAACGATTCCAACGCACAAGACACCTACTATGGGTTGGCAATCTTGAAATTATTGGGCTCGCCTTTTCCTAATGTTGACAACACAGTGGAATGGCTACGTGAATTCGGGTTGGGCAGCATCTACTCCTACTATTACGTTGGTAAAGCCTTATCGCTGTGCGGTGAAGACTTAGGCAATCGTTTCCGGAAATACGTTGTCTCAACAATTGCTGCGAAAAGACATCTCGGGTCTGTAGACGTCTATTTCGAGGTC
This sequence comes from Bathyarchaeia archaeon, assembly GCA_049512075.1. Classification (GTDB taxonomy): domain Archaea; phylum Thermoproteota; class Bathyarchaeia; order Bathyarchaeales; family Bathycorpusculaceae; genus JBEKCD01. The sequence continues at coordinate 142,522 of JBEKXL010000003.1, forward strand.
GCTTCAGAGTTTCGAGCTACTCATATGGTTCTGGACCTCGCCAACTTGCTGGGCGTCGACCCGGGCAATGACGTTGCAGAATGGCTGCTTAGATACAAGAATGTAGACGGCGGGTTTGGGGCGCACAAGCATTCTAACGTTAACTCAACGTACTATGCCACGGCTTCTCTTGATCTGTTGGGTTTTGATATGGAGAGCTTGCAAGGCACTACAGCATTTCTTAGGTCATGCGAAAAGCCTTATGGGGGCTTCACAGTTGTTCCTCACTCTTTCGCGCCTTACATGGAGCACACCTACTATGGGGTGATAGCTCTTGACGCGCTCGGAGAAAACTGCAAGTTTCGACCGCAAACGGTTGATTTTGTGCTCAGGTGTCAGAACGGGAATGGAGGCTTCGCTCGAGCAGATCTCGGCATCTCAACTTTTGAAAACACGTTTCAGGCAGTGAGCATAGTGCAAAAACTTGCTCAGGCATGAAGCGGTAGCTCGCGCCCATTATCAGAATATACCTCTTTTCCCATTTGTTTGTTGCAGAACCGTGCTACTATCGTGTTTCAAGTTCCGTTCCTGCTGTTCCTGAAAAAGACTCTAGGAGTCAAAGTGCGCAAAGCTCCCTGCGTGTTGATTGCTCCTCAGTTTCTCTTCATGTATGCAATGGTTTTTTCATAGAGCTTCTGGAAGTGTTCTCCAAAGGTCTTGTCGCCTCTCTCCTTTCTAATAGCCATGATCCAGGGTTGCAGTTTTTTCCAGTTTGAGATTATGTAGGTATCTAGGCGGTCAGCTATGACGTCGATGTCTATGAATTTCTTTTCTATCAGGAAACCAACTTCCTCAAAGAAGGCTGTGACCTCGTAAGGATAGTCGCTCGCTTCGTAGTCCTCTGCCATTTGTGCCTTGTATTTCTCATAGTCTTCAAATTGGAATTTGTCCTCAATCCACCTGAAAGCCTTGTGAAGTCGGTCACTCTCTGCCCAATCGAAAAGCTTCAGTGAAATCTCCAGATCCCTGTGCTTCTCCATATGCTTGAGCTGAAGCAAGATGAAAACTGTTGCAGAAATGCCAGCGACCGCCGAAAGAACAGCGGCCCAATCCGTTAGAGTAACCAAATTTCGACCGTAACTCCTCGTAGATTGTCCAAGTTCTGTCGTATTAAACTTCGCGTCGGTAAAGGCTCTCGTACTGACATGAATTTGCGAATTCGTTATATGGGCGAAGATTTTGGCACGGGCTTAGACCAAAAAACAAGCGTGCAAGCTCCAAACCACAAGGAATGTGGAAAACCCATAATTCTTAAATCCCTAGGACGAAGAACTAAAGGGCGAGTAGTGCTGGAAACATTGGAAAGTGCCTTCAAACTAAGGACGCTCAAACTATCGGCAGTCGCGATAACAAGCGTAGTTTTCGTTGAAGTGACCATCGGCCTAGTAGTGAACAGCCTTGCAATTGTAAGCGATGGTTTGCATGCATTGCTTGACGCTTTAACTACTCTTGTCCTTTTTTTGGCAGTGCGTGAGTCTGCAAAGCCTCCTGATGAAGAACACATGTACGGGCATGAGAAATTCGAATCGATAGGCGGTTTCGTAGGTGGGCTTGCGCTTGTAGTTGTAGCATTGCTTATCATATATGAGGCCGTCTTGAAGATATGGCGTGGACAAAGTATCAACTTGGGGCTAGAGTATGTGGGCTTCATAGCTATTGGCTACACTTTCTGCATAGATTTTTTCAGAGTCGGAACACTCGTTAAGGCGCGCAAGAGTGAAAGTGCAACAATGAGAGTCGGGTTCTATCATGCTATTGCAGACTTGAGTTCAACGGTAATAGCGTTTCTGGGATTTGGATTGGCGACTTTAGGGTTCTATTACGGAGATTCCATTTCTTCGATGGCACTTGGGGTTTTGTTGACTTACCTTAGCGTGAAGCTTGTTTGGAGCAGTGGAATGGAGTTGACGGACACGATATCAAAAGAGGTGGCGGACAAGGTCAGGCATGAAATAGTCGGAACACAAGGGGTGTGCAAGCTTGAAGCTTTAAAAATCAGAAAAGCAGGAGAAAAGACCTTCGTCAGAGCAACTGTCCATGTGCCGGACTATCTGAATCTTGAAGAAGCTCACGAATTGACTTCCAAGATAGAGTCAAACATTAGGAGCGTGTTGGGAAACTGCGACGTTGCAATACACACTGAGCCTTGCAAGCCAGAAATCCCTACCGAAAAGCTCGTAGAGAAACTTACGCTAGGGGTTCAAGGTGTAGAACAAGTGCATGAAATCAGCACTACGCACACGGGTGGAAAACTGTACATCACCTTGCACGCCAACGTGGATCCGAAAATCTCAGTTGAAACAGCCCATGAGATAGCTCAAGAGATCGAGAACAGAATTGAAGAAAGAATACCCGAAGTAGAAGATGTGACCGTACATATGGAACCTTTTAGTCCCAGGAGACGAAAGGGTTCGATGGTTAACGAGGAAGAAATCAGTCGTACAGTTCACAGCATAGCAGACAACTATCGGCAAGCCTTTCGAGTCAAAGGAATAGTAACTTATGTGGCCAGAAAGAAGCTGTACATAAACATCGACTGCAGTTTCGCAAAGCAAATCTCGCTCAAAGATGCGCATGAAATGGCTTCAAAGGTTGAAGAGCAACTTAGAGAGCACTTCGCCGAAACTATTGTCACTGTTCACATGGAACCAAGCTAGTCGCTCGTCCAGGTCATTGGGAAAGCCTATATTGGCAAGACTTACTTTTAGTTTGAAATGAGTTCGTTGGCAATGGATAACGACAATGACTACATATTGAAAGTGTCGAATCTTAGTGTGAGGATTCAGAACCAGGCGATCTTGGATAATGTGAATTTCAAGGTCCAGAGGGGAACGACGTTGGCTGTTCTGGGACCTAACGGTGCGGGCAAAACAGTTTTGTTCAGGACATTGCTGAATCTGGTGCCATATGACGGGAAGGTCGAATGGAAAGGAAAAGTGAAGATAGGTTACGTGCCTCAAAACATTGCTGTTGGCGATATTCCCATTTCTGTGAAAGAGTTCTTGTCGTTCAGGGACGCGTCAGATGTTCCCAGTTGTCTTGATGCGGTCAGACTTGACGGAAAAGACGTGTCGGGCAAGAGGTTAGGTATACTGTCTGGCGGTCAGTTGCGGAGGGTGCTCATCGCGTGGGCTCTGATAGACAATCCCAACGTGTTGCTTTTCGATGAGCCAACGACTGGCGTTGATATCGGCGGTGAAGAGCCTATTCTCGTTATGCTCAACGAGCTGAAGAAGAGTAAGAATATGACGATACTCTTGATAACACATGATGTGCACATCGTCAACGAGTATTCAGACTATTTGTTAGCCCTGAACAAGTGTGTGAATTTTTTCGGGGAATCGAAGGAAATAATGAATCCGACCGTTCAAAGAACGCTCTACGGCGAGACAGTGTGCGTTGGAGCGCCACAAAGATAGAAGGTGTTGTTTGCGTTAGAGACGTTGATTCTTAGCTTATCGATAGGGGTTGCAGTGGGTGTTTCAGGCGGCTATCTGGGCTCTCTCATGGTATTGAAAAAAATGGCGCTTGTTGGCGACGCATTTTCGCATGTAGCGTTGCCTGGGCTTGCGCTGGGGCTTCTGTTCCATTTCCCCGTTTTCCTCGGGGCATTCGCTGTCCTCTTTGTCTCCGCCGTCGTCGTTTGGCAGTTGGGAAGGGTTACTAAGTTATCTTACGAATCTATAGTTGGAGCAACGTTCACGCTGGCGTTGGCAATAGGAATATTGATGGTGGTAAACGGTCAGCTTGATCTACTGGAGGCTCTCTTTGGCGACATAACAAACGTGACTCTGTTTGACGCAACAACAGCGGTAGCAATTTCCATTGTGGCTATTCTTCTCACGAAGATGATTTACAAGAAACTCGTCTTGGGAATGATTTCGGAAGAACTGGCAATCTCAAAAGGCATTAGCGTCTCTAAGACAGATCTTTTGTATCTTCTGCTGGTCTCCCTCGTAGTGGCAACGGGCATAAAAATTGTTGGAAGCCTATTAGTCGGTTTCTTGGTCGCGGTTCCTGCAGCATCCGCGAAAAACATAAGTTCTAACCTACTCAAATACTCAGTCATGAGTTCAGCATTTGGGGCCATCAGTGCGTCCTCGGGGGTCTTGCTGTCAAACTATCTGAACCTGCAATCAGGCCCCATGGTGGTTATTTCTGGAATCACGATTTTCGCGGTAACAGTAGCGCTTAGATGGAAGGCAAAGTAGGCGCGCGTGAAGCTTGTGTCATGAAACCACGTCAGAGAATAATCAAAATACGAGTTCAAAGCGAGTTCCTCTAACGCGCGCGACACTGACCTAGAACCTATGTGATGCTGCGGATGTTTTCCAGGACACTGCCTAGACGGGAGACGTTCTTTATCGCGGTTCTGACGCGGTAGGGACTTTTAATCAGTCTAGCCATTTGCTTTGAAACAAAAGTTGGCCGTCGGGCAAAGTGGTAGAAGCCATCATGAATCATCCACCTTATTTCGCTGTAAGGCACTGCGGTGGGATATATCTCCGAAACTGCGATTCCTGTCTCCCAGTATTCGCCTCCTTTCAGAAGCCCCTTGGCTTCGCATTCGTCCCAGATATCAGTTCCAGGATAAACCCCCAGAATATTGAACTGCGGTACATCTATCGGAATTCTGTTTGCAAACTCTATCGTGTTTCGGATTTCTTCTCTGGTCTCATTAGGCGCCCCGACGATGAAAGATCCGACTATTATGTCAGCTCCCGCTTTTCTCGCTGTTCTTACAGCAGTTCTAGATTGTTCAGGCGTTATCCGTTTGTTGTAGTAGTCCAGAATTCTTTGATTGGCGCTTTCGATGCCGAAATAGAGGACCTTGCAGCCTGCTTTGGCAGTTTCCCAGAACATTTCATAAGAGCCATTGTCGACTCTTCCTTCGCATATCCACTCCATGTCCAGCTTTTCCCTTCTCATCTCTCTACAAAGCCTGATGACGTTCTTCGGGTTACCCGTGAAATTGTCATCCACAAAGATGAACTGCTTGTACCCCTCCGAAGCAAGAAAACGCAGTTCTTCCATAGTATTCTCGACGGATCTGGGTCTCCACCTGTTGTGAGCAAACTGTGTGCAACAACAGAATCGACATCTGTAGACGCAGCCGCGCGAAGAAACAACGCTGGTGAACTTTCTCGGAGCTATGTTGGCTCCTGCCATTACTGAGTGGTAGTCTTCGCCGACCAGTGAACGATCTGGAAAAGGAAGGCCGTCCAAATCCTTTATCAAAGGACTGTCAGCCGTGGAGGCCACTCCGCCCTCGTTCCTGAAGCTGATTCCGAGAACATCCTTCAACCTTCCCTTGTTCTTGAGACAATCCACCAGGTCGACGACTGTTCGTTCTCCTTCTCCACGCACGATGATGTCGACTAAAGGATACTTTCTCAGAACCCTTTCGGGATTGAATGTGGCGTAGTAGTTTCCGAAAACCACGGTAAGGTTCGGATTTTCCTTTTTGACCTCAGCGCTTATCATCGCGGCGGTACGGCCGGAGGTTGCGAACGTTGAAAAACCAAGAATGTCAGGGTTCTCGGCCTTCACCCATTTCGCCGTCTCTTTCACTGTGAGGCCTTTCGCTGCCTGATCGAGCACGGAGACCTCAACACCGTTTTGCTCCAGCACTGCAGCCAGATACAGGATTCCAAGAGGAGGCCAGGCGCCAAGGGATTTTTTCCTCTCGCGATCATCCAGATCTACGTTCGGACCAGCATTGACGAAAGAGAACTTCATACGTCCACCGTATTCCGCCTAAATCTTGGTTCAAGAGTATTTTCATTGATTTCATGTGCGAGCTTCTTCGCAACGGGCGCTCCTATCTCAGACTTTCCATGAGTGCCTGCATGCCGCTTGAAGCAAGAGTCAGCAACTCTAACGTTTTGTACGCGTCTGCCATGCTTTTGGCAGTGTACTCGACTCTTAAGCCGTCAATTCTCTTGATGCTGGTCAACAGTTCGGCAGCATCCGCAAATTGGCTTGCCAAGAAGTTTATCGCCATCCTCACGGGCTTCTTGGCGACCAACAGTCCGGCTTTGTCCTTTTTCTGAGCGGCGACTGCCTTTCTGACAGCTCTTCGCAGCTCCTTTTCAATACTGAGCATGCTCGCACTTTTTGCTGAAAGCCGGCTCATAGAGGTTTTCAGCGCAACGGTCTCAGCCCATGGCGCGGTTTTCTTGACATCATCCTCCAAGAGCTGGGCTTCACCAGCGACCAAAGCCACGGGAACGCCTAGCTCTCCGGCAACGTACGCGTTGAGGAGGAATTCACTAGCGGCTATTCCGTTTACTTCCACGCGGTTTATGCTCGCACCGCTGTAAGTGTGGTCAAACGTTGACTTTGCAGTGCCGAATTTGGCGTGGTACCCAAGAAACATCGCTGTTTTGCAACCTTCTATCCCTGAGACCATGCTTAGCGGGCGAGGAAAACCTCTCACGATCTCGACATACTCGGGCAAGTCGTCGATTAGAAGGTTAACCATAGGCCCGTGACTATCTGCAATGATGACTTTGTCAAAACCGTTTTTGCTCAGCTCATCAGCCGCAATCAACGTGATTCTGGTGGCGATTCTCCTTGCCTCTTCATACAACGGGCCCTTCAGATTCAAGTGACCCGGGATGACGATGTAAGGCATGCCTTCGAGATCAACGGAAATGAAAGCCTTCATAGAAGCCACTCATTACAGTTGTATAAGAATGTGATTTAAGAATTACTGTTCTCCGACAGCTCTTGCGATTGCGGACTTTCGAACACTCAGACGGCGGAAGCAGTTTGTCAAACCTGCAAAAAGATTCTTTTTTATATAAGCAGTGTGCGTAATAAATTCGGAGTATGCTGTGAAGGGATTTCGATGGCAGGAATGTTGTCAGTTAGAGAAGTGATGACGCGCGATGTTAAGGTCGTAAGAGAAGACACGAGCATGCAAGAAGTAATTGCAACCATGATGAAGTTTGACATAAGTAGCGTGGTTGTTGTCCAGAAGGAGAGGCCTATTGGACTGATAACTCATAAGGACATATTGACCAGAGTGCTTCAGCCAGAGCTCCTTCCCGCCACTTTGACCGCGAGAAACGTGATGTCGGCTAGCCTCGTCACCATAGGAGAAGAAGCCAGTCTGGAAGAGGCAGCAAGACTTATGGTCAGAAAGGGCTTCAAGAAGCTGCTAGTAGTGCAAGACGGCAAGCTCGTCGGAATTATCACAAGCATGGATATTGCCAGAGAAGAGCCTAAACTAACAAAGCTCTTTGAGGAATTGCTGAAATACTGCCCAAAACGCTGACAACGAAATTCAAGGTTCGGCGACAAGCAATTAACAAGAATATCGACAGTGCGCCCTGACGGCTCGTTAGGCCAACTGGACTTGATCATCCATCCACATGCCCATCTATTTCTATAGGCTCCTGTTGTAACATAGCATTAACTGACATTATAACGAGGAGCGGGCCACCTTTGACGGGCGCGCGCTCAACTCCATGCCCTATGAAGTTGACGCAGGCTTCACTCAGTTGAAAGGCCATAATGTTCTTCGATCATGTGATGGTACTGATCTACTGGCATGCTGGAGGCAACCGCTCTTTGCACAACTTCGCTTAGGGAGGGGTGAATGTGCATTCCTTCGACTATTGGCTCTGCACTCTGGGTAGGCGTGTACATGAGGTTTATTATCTCCTGGATAAGGACAGAGGCGTATGGTCCGATGATGTGTGCACCCAGGATCTTCGTTGTAGTCGACTCCATTATGACCTTGACGAAAAAGTCTTTCACACCCATGGCCAATCCCTTGGCAGTGTCTTCGTAGCGTTGGATTCCAATCAGAACGTTGCTCTTGCCATACTTTTCTATCGCTTCTGTCTCTTTGAGTCCAACGCTGGCAATTTCCGGATAGGTGAAGACGGCGTTCGGCACCGCGTGATAGTCGACTTTGATTCGTTTCTTCTGCACAGCATTGTAGTACACGAGCAATGCTTCGTAGTTCGCCACGTGCTTGAAGAGGTATTTGCCGTCGGCATCCCCAAAGGCCCAAACGTTTGGCTGCGACGTTTCCAAATATTCATTGACAATTATCCATCCCTTTTCGTCTGTTCTTATTCCAGCCCTTTCCGGATGAAGTATGTCCGTGTTTGGTGCCCTTCCTGAAGCGATCAATATTTCTTCAGCGGCTACCTCTGCTTCTTTCCCACTCTCTCTGTTGACAGCAACTAGTTTTTTCCTTCCAGCTGAAGTGTTCTCGACGCTGCGAACCTCATGGTTGGTCATTATCGTGATGTGCTTCTGCAGCTCTCTCTTTGCCAGTGCCGACACTTCGGGCTCTTCTTCTGGAATGAACTGCCGATTTCTGCCGATAACAGTGACTTTCGACCCCATGGCAGAAAAGAAATGGCCGTATTCTGCTGCGATGTATCCTCCGCCGATGATTGCTATACTCTGGGGGAGGCTGTCCATTTTGAGGATGGTGTCGCTTGTATGATATTTGATGTTTTCTAGGCCTTTTATTGCTGGGATTAGCGGTTTTGATCCAGTGCACAAAAAAATCATTTCTGACTTTATGGTTTCCTTTCCAACCTTCATAGTGTATGGTGCGACGAATTCGGCCACGCTGTTGTAGTAATCCAAGTTTTTGGTGTGGGTGAGCCCTTGCTTCATCGCGTTTATGTCTACATGAATCAGTTTTCTCATTCTCTCCATAACTGCTCGGAAATCCACGTTTTTCATGTCCACGGATATTCCAAACTCCTTGGCCCTTTCAATTGTCCTCACCATCTCGGCGGGGTACAGCAGGATTTTGGAGGGAATACAGCCTCGCGTCAGGCATATTCCGCCAGGCTCGTCCTTGTCTATCACCGCAACCTTAAGGTCAGGGGTTTCTTGTTCCATAGCATTCACGATTTCCAGGGCAGATCCCGAGCCTATGACGATGAGATCGTATTCCTTCACTTCAATCACCACGAGCTTGTTTGGAGATTAGGAGTGAAAAATGTAATAAATGTGATTGTTGAACGCGCAACCCGCGCTTTCATTGCGTGCTCTTTACAACCGGGACCGGAACTGGCCCTGCACCACTGATTCTCAGTATTGATTTTGACTTCATAAGCGCTTTATCAAGAAAACCAGCATTAACGCACAGGCTCTCACGCTTCGATGTGAGAGCCCAATTTGTAACAGCAACAGTCAAGAGGACATTAAAGTGATTGTCAAAAACAGTTCAAAATACCCTTCCGACCAGGTTGAAAACCTCGTGAAATTCGCTCTGAAGAACGTTCCACATTCCGAAGAATTGGAAGTGCATGTGAAAAATAGCAAACACGCATTCTACGGACGAATCTTCGCAAGCGCAGAGGATTGTACATGCGACTGCAACGGCCAACGCTTCCTAATTGTAGTCAGGATAGGCAGGGCGAAACACTTCCCGTACCTTTCCGTCTATCCGGACCACAAACGGTGCCAAAAGTACGCGGTAATGTTGAACGACTGGAAGGAAGCACTCGTGAAAGTCACGGCGCATGAAGGAATGCACCTGAGACAATGGATAGAGAAGAAACCCATGTGGGAACACCAGGCAGAAAGGCACGCAATAATGATTCTGGGCAAGTACCGAGACACTGTCGTCGCTTGTGCGCCGCTACTGAGTCCCATTGACTAGATAGGCGATCTTAGCGCGCATGTGTGTTCCTAGGTTCGATGTTTGAGTGTGATGAGGATGAGCAGCGTTCTTGTGTTGCGTGATTTGTGTGCGCGCGCAACGGGTGTAGGCCCCTCTATTTGAAGTTAAATATGACTTCTCGGTTCTGGGTGTGCGGCAGTGTGGATGGGTGGTCCTAAACTGGTGTAAAACGCTTTTTGTTCTTCTCTTGCCTGTTTGCGATTGATATGGCTTGTTTGAGGGGCAAATCTTGCGCGCGCTGTTAATCCAAGTATGCTGAAACACCTTTTGCATCATAGCCCAGCAAAGTCGCTCCCCTTTTTCACTTGTAATGTCAGATGTAATGTGTACTGTTACAAACCATGGAGAAAATCAGGCTGGACTACTGTTCAGAGTGGACTCGGCCCTTTTATTTGTAATGTCAGATGTAATTTTCAATGTAATAGACAGGGACGGTAGTGTTGCCCGCGGTACAAAGCCAGAACGGTTAGGTCTGGCAGGCTTACTTCGCCGTTGCCGTCTATGTCGCGCGCGCTGGTCATTAAACAGAAAAATAGCGTTTGAGGCGTGTGCTCTATGCTTTGCCGATTGCCTCCTTTGTGCAAGGTTTATTACTTCAATCACGAGTAACCAATAAGCCGTTGGCGATCTGAAGGAAGGCTGCATATGCGTACGTACGTTCACCGTCTGCCCGGCATCGTTTTAACTGGCCATGAATTCAATGTGCCCTTTGATCACAGGCAGCCCGATGGCGAGATGATAAGCATCTTTGGACGCGAAGTGGTTGCGAGTGACAAGGAAAAGAGCGATTTGCCGTGGCTTGTCTTCTTTCAAGGTGGTCCCGGTATGGAAGCGCCGCGTCCTGAAAACAGCAGTGGCTGGCTGAAAAGAGCACTGCAAGAGTATCGTGTGTTTCTGCTTGATCAACGCGGGACAGGCCGCAGCACGCCCGTCAACTATCAGACGTTGGCGCGGTTCGCCACTGCTAGAGAGCAGGCTGAATACCTGAAGAATTTTCGCGCTGATTCAATCGTGCGAGACGCTGAATTGATTCGACGCGAATTGCTCGGAGAGGGTGGCCGCTGGAGTGTGCTGGGGCAGAGCTACGGGGGCTTCTGCGTGACGCATTATCTGTCCGTCGCGCCAGATGGACTGAAGGAGGCGATTATGACTGGTGGATTACCGCCGTTGAATCGGCCGCCCGACGACGTTTATCGCGCCACTTATCAGCGCGTCATTGACAAGAACAGACTTTACTACGAACGTTACCCCGATGACATCGGACGTGTGAGAGAAATCGTCGACTATCTAGAGTCGCATGAGGTGAACTTGCCAGGTGGCGATAGACTGTCACCGAGACGGTTTCAGCAACTCGGCATAGCGTTCGGGATGAACAACGGTTTCGAACAAGTTCACTACCTGCTCGAAAAAGCGTTCCTTCGCGACGCAGCTAATCTGCAGATAAGCTATGCTTTCCTGCGCGGCTTCGAAAACTCCCTCTCGTTTGAAACCAACCCAATCTACGCGATTCTGCACGAATCACTCTACTGCGAGGAAACCGCCTCCAACTGGTCAGCTGATCGCGTCCGACAAGAGTGCCCAGAATTTGAGATCACACGTGATCAACCTGTGTACTTCACGGGCGAGATGGTGTATCCATGGATGTTTGACGAGTACAAGTACCTGCGACCATTGAAAGAGGCGGCGGAGATTTTGGCGACGTACGACGGCTGGCCGAAGCTGTACGATAAATCGGTCTTGCAATCGAACACAGTTCCGTGCGCAGCCGCCATTTACTACAACGACATGTACGTCGAGCGAACGCTCTCAGAGGAAACCGCAAAGAACATTCGCGGCATCAAGCTATGGGTCACCAGTGAATACTATCACAATGGCCTGCGCGCCGATGGTGAAAAAGTGCTGGGCCGCTTACTGGGCATGCTCCATGGAGAAAACTGATACGGCACTCAATTACATCGAAAAATATGCAAAGCTGTATCGCGTGGTGACAGAAGCCAACAAGTCGGCCAAACATGTGTGTGAGTAGCGCTTTCAAAGATTGGGCAGACGCGTTGAATGGAGCGCTCTGACATTTGGGTTAAAGCTTGGCAAGCGCGTGGTGGCTGAATTTCAGTGTTTCAGAAAGAGATAAAATAGGCATGTTATGACGGTATAGTGTTGCCGAAGCTGTGGCTTGGGAATAAAGGCATGAGTCTGGAGTGAGCTGTTTGACTTCATTATTGTGCAGATTGGGGCTACACAAGTGGAAGAATTACGGAGAAGTTGTGAAGATTAGCTGGAAGGAGCCAGGGTTTGTTCCATCAACCACGGAGAAAATTGAAAAGTTTGTGCACTCGGAGAGGATGTGTTTGCGATGCGGAATAAAGGAGAGGAGAAGATTCGCTGAAAACCGAGATGGATCTCAAGCAGCAATAGGATGGGAAAGAATAAACAACGGAACACAGAATTCAACACAGTAAGCGCGCCTCAAAGATGCACACGTATTCTGTACAATAGTCGTGTTTTGCTCCTCTACTTACATGACAGAGTTCCATACGTTCATCGAGTGTGTGGCAGGTTCTATGAGCGGCATGAACTCTTCTCTGAATCTTATCATCGCATTGTCTTTTCGCATTCTCGCCCTCCATTTTTCAGCTTCCGCCAGGTCCTTGAACGCCATCATTTCAACATGCACACCCGACAAGCTATCGAATGCTTGGCGATAGATTCTCCATGAGCGCGCGCTCCGTTCCAAGTCATATTAATGATTTAATCAAGTTGTATCAATGATTTAAGCGTCCGCTATCAGGTGAGCGAGAAGCCAAAGAAAAGAGAGTTAAGATTCAAATACAGGAAAACCCACTTTTTTCGGCAATCGGAGAGGCTAGCGTTGTTCAACGAGTACAGAGATATGCCGAAGGAGGCAAAGTACCTGATATACTCGTCGATATTTCCCTCCCTCGCATACGGGATGTTCTACACTGACCTATCATATTTTCTCACTACGGTTCAGGGGCTGTCCTACGAGTTGATGGGAACCGTGATAACCCTAATGGGAGTGTCTACGGTCATAGCCAGCATCCCGCTGGGAATAGCCGCCGACAAATACGGAAGAAAAAGATTCCTAGTACTGGGCAACGTGCTCGCGAGCAGCATAATCGCAGTTTTCGCTTTAACTACAAACCCTGCGTTGCTCGTGCTCGCTGCGATCGTTGAGGGAGTTTCTGAAGCGTCTTTTTCGGCTTCAACAAATGCTCTGCTTGCGGAGAAAGCTGGAGATACAAGGAGGAACAGCGCCTTCTCCCTAGCTGGCTTCGCGCAGGGTATAGCCTTCGGCGTGGGGAGTTTCATGATACCAGTTGTTGTGATATTCTCTGCATTCGGGCTTACGAGTGGGGAAAGCCACGTTCTGCTTTACGTAATACTGGCTGCCATCAGTCTGGCTTCAACGCTCATCATGCTCAAGATCAGCGAGTCGAAAAATCTGAAGAAAGCCCACGCAGGCGTGAGGGAACTGCTTCCTAAGAAATCGATACGGGTCTTAATGAAATATGTGTTGACCAGTGCCATAATCGCCTTTGGGGCGGGCATGGTGGTCCCGCTGATGGCCGCTTGGCTTAAGGCTCAGTACGGTATTTCAGACGCGATAAGCGGTCCTATTCTGGGAGTTTCAAACATAGTGATTGGAGTAGCAACTTTGGCCGCGCCTCCGCTTGCCAGAAGAATCGGCATCGTCAAAGCCATCGTCGCAACCCAAGCATTCTCAACTATATTCATGTTTGCCACGCCATTATTCCCTGATTATGTCTCAGCCAGCGTGGTCTACACTTCCAGAAGCTTCCTGATGAACATGGCAAGCCCGCTTCAGCAGTCCATGATAATGGGACTAGTGGCAGAAGACGAGCGAGGCGCAGCCTCTGGAGTAAGCGCTGCCCTGTGGAGGTTGCCCAACGCCTTAAGCAGTTTCATCGGCGCCTATCTGATTGGCATAGGGCTATTAGCAGCGCCCTTCTTCCTGGCTGCCGTCTTGTACATTGTTTCAATCGCGCTGTTCTGGTACTACTTCCGGAACACAAGAATGCCAGAAGAGGAGACTACCAAAAACGTTGCTAATTAGCAGGTTTGAACAGCACACGCCCAAATTTCATCGGAGACGGCATCGTGGCCCACGCGAGCGTCACTAGGCGTTAAGATGGAAAGAAGAATGACAAAGCGAGTGAGTTGTGGAAAGGCAAAGCGCGAATGGCTAGGCTTTCATTTGTTCTAGCTTCTGGTTGAAGACTTTTCGAACCAAAGACAAGGGTAAGTAGCCGTTGGCAATCAGGGTGTCGTGGAAGAATCTCTCATTGAATTTGCTGCCCATTTTCTCTTTTATCTCACTCTTCAACTGCAGAATCAAGTGTTTTCCCAGCAAGTACGAAAGCGGGTAAGCTGGCGTCTGCGTGTACCTCCTGACTTCGGCGGTAGCACCTTCCTTTGACATGCCCGTTTCCTCGACGAGCATGCGAACAGCATCGTCAAAAGTCATCTCGCCTCTTGACAGCTTAACATCCACGACCATACGAACAGCTCTCCAGATAACGTCGTTGATTTGAATAAGCTTGGTTTCGTTATCTGTTATGAAGCCTTTTTCAGCCATCATCTCTTCACAATAGTGAGCCCATCCTTCTGTGGTTTCCACTCCGTTAGGCAATAGGCGGATTATGCTGTGTCGGTTCGAGACAGCGCCCTGCAGGAAGTGTCCTGGATAAGCCTCGTGCACAGCAGTGTTTCGCACAGACTTGTGGTTCAGGTGGTTGCCTAGGTTTGCCACGTCTTTAGGCCTTGTGACTATGTAAATTCCTATCTGGGGCTTGTCATACTTTGCAGGCATCATTAGAGCCGCGAAGGGTATGAGAGGCGCAATGAATGCTGGTGTCTCCCTCACGTACAGCTTGTCTTCAGGATAGACCGTGGCTATGCCTTTCTTCTGCACGAACTCTTTGGCCTCTTCCATGGTTTTCTCGGTGAACTTCAAAGCTTCCTCGAAGGTTTTCGGAGCGTCCGATTCAATCTTCTTAATCACGTACTCGACTGTCTTTCCAGGTGCTATTTGCTGTGCAAGCCGTTTTCTCTCAGCCTTCAGCTTCCTAAGATAATCTTCCCCCAGCCTGAGTATCTGTTCAGAGGTCATGCCTAGGTCCCGCAGTCTGATGAGCTTCTCATACTTCTCCTTGCCCAACGCCCAATTCTCAGTCGTTCTCGGCAGAAGACTGTTAAGCCACTTCAGATGTTTCTCAAGCTCAGGCATGAGTCCCTCAACCGCTCTGCTCAGCCGGCCATAGGCTTTGTCTGAGATCTGTCCCTTGGCTATCTGCAGCAGGAACTGAAAGAGACCGCCAATACTTTGCGCTGACTCTAGGGCGACTTCGGTCCAAAGCTTCACCGGGTTGGACTTATCAAACCTGGAGCGGAACTCTTCAAGATACTTCGGAGCCCGTTCCAAGCGGGAGGCTATCGCGTCCATCCTCTTCTCCAAAGGTGCATAATCTCTAGTGAGCATCAAAAAGACCAGCCCGCCCAAAATGTCGAAGGCATCAGGGTTGAGCTCATGCAACCGATGCTCGTAGAACGAAAACCGCGAGAACTCGTGAACCCTCTCCATCACTTCCCAATCCAGTTTATGCTCATCGTTCAGCTCTCGCCTCTTAACAGTCTCCTTTAGCCGGTTCAGCCACTGTTCCTCCAGCTCAAGATTCTTCAGCAGTCTCGCTGTCGATCCATCCGGCAGCACGTAATCATAAGGGTCGTGCAACCCGAGTTCCGTGGCATAATCAGGATTGCACTCAAGAAACTTGTCAATCATTTCTTTCGTTACCTCATCAAACCTCTGATCTGCGCTCAACAATTGCCACCTCATTCTTGGACAGAACGTGTGCAGAAGAGATAATTAAGGCTTGATAGACGACGAGTGTTAAAATAGCAATCAAGGACTTCTGATACCTGGGTTATGAAATCCCTCCAACGTGAGAACACGTCGGAAGTAGCGGGCAGCCAAGCTCTTGGAAAGTCACAATTATCTGATTAATGGTTATTGTTAGAAACTCTAGCTAAACTGGCAAAAACCCACAACCTATGCTAGTCTCGAGCATCACGGGAAGCTGAACCTTACATCACTATTCAGGATTCACAAATCATATCAACTATACCAAGTTATTCTTAGTTTCTGACTAAGCATGTCGGAAAAGACCTTTCAAACACAGACAACAGCCGAACGAGTGAAATGTAACAAATGTGGAAAAAGGGACGCAACACACGAAGATCACTTGTGTGACAGCTGCCGTTTCATGCAAACCATGGACAACATCGCAAAGAGCAGAGAGTAAGAAAATCAGACAAGAATCACTCGAACCCAAAACTCAACACGATCGACTCAGGTAGGACTCTAGAGAGCTCCAAACCTTCTTCTCAGATTATCCCTAATCACATCTATGCTTGTCTTCTCTTCTTCTGAAGCCCGATTTCGCATTTCCTCTATCTGCTGCCCGCGCGCTTCTTCCTCGCGATTGTATTCATCAAGGGATGTGTTCGTCCTCTCTATGACCTGCTTAACCCAATCCAGCTTGTCCTCAAGGTCGTATTTCGTCGTCACAAGCCGAAGATTATCGCCCACCACAAAGAGCTTCCTATCCCACAGGTGTCTACTCGACTTCCACTCACGCTCAAAAATATCCTGCCAAACATGACTGGGCACAGAATCTAGAGGAAGATCAATGACGTAAGCATCAGCAAAATAACGATCTTTGCTTATAGCAATGGAATCGACATTAATAGGCTCGGAAAGTTTCACCTTACGCAAGTAATCTCTCATACACAACCTCCAATTCAATCTTACCGCTCCTACTTTAAAAGTCCTGTGCCACATGTTCACAAATGCAAACACACGCCATCCATGTCGGCGTTCAAATTCCATTTTGAAGATATGTGACGCCTAGAACCATGGCACGCAGAGAAAAACAGGTGCTGGTAGACGAATTTTCACATCTTCCCTTTAGCCTGTATCGTGCGAAGCGCAGACAGGTAAGCTACGGCGCCGATTACCGTGAAAGGCAGGCTGGCCAACAGAATGCTAAGGAGAGAAAATGGTTGCACAGGATTTCCCAAGAAGGTGTTTCGCATGGCCTGAGCTGCAAGACTGAGCGGGTTCGCCGAAACAAGGCTGGTTAAGAACGTTGGCAAGTAGTTTCGGATAATCTCAATGGGGTAATACACTGTGCTAAGAGTTAGCAGCAGTATCTGCACGACTTGTTGATAGGCGAAGAAATATTCGCCATGAGTCGAAGCCACGGCTGCAAGAGCAGCTGAAATTCCAGCCAGCCCCATTGCTAGAAAAAAAAGAAATGGCAACAAGAGCAGAGTGTTACCTACAGTCGCCACTGGAAGAACGACCAGGGCTACGAGCAAGAGCGAAGCCGAGTAGACCATCGCAGAAAGCCCACCTGCAAGCAAGTAGGCCACAACAATGCCCGGCGTGCTTATGGGCAAAGAGAGATAGTATTGGATTACGCCTTCACGAATAGCTAGCCAGATGCGTCTCCCAGTGTCCAAAGCAGCTACGAACATCCCCATTACGACAACCGCCGGGACGAAGAATTGGAAGTAGTTAATCTTTGAAATTGGTATTATCTGCTTATACACGAGAGCTACGACAAGCATATCTGAAAGATTCAGGCTCAGAAGAACGGCCATCAGCCATTTCGTCCTGAAAAAGTAGGAAAAGTCATTTCGAGCCAGCTGCAAAATGGCAAGAAGCTCCGTCATCCGCTCTTCACTCCTTCCACTAAACGTCCAAGAAGAAAAACAGCCAAACCAAGAGTGCTCACCGCAAGGGCTGTCAGCGCAGCAACCGCGATTGTCGGGTTAAGCAGCATACTCGGATCAAATCCCAGAGCGAGGTGAACAAGGTCTGCCCCATAAGTGAGGGGACTGAACTTTGCCACGAAATCGTAGCCCGGCGAAGCACGCGCCAAGAACACGAGAGGATACAACACCGTGCTAAACCGGATGACCAGCGCGCTTAAACCCGTCGTGACAGCCACGTACAAGTCACTCGACTTGAAGGCAATGAACGACAGCCCCAACATTAACCCAGCGACCCCGAAACCCAAAAAAAACAGTGCCGCGGCCGCAGCTATCACAGAAAGAACTGTCAGATTGCCTATAAGAGCCAGTATTATGGCAAAGGGAACCATGAGCATCAGCGCTAGCTCGAGTCCACCCTTCAAGGCTATGGACAAGAAGAGTTTCGACCTTGAAACCGGCAGGCTCAAAAGGTACGGAAGCCTTCCCTCATGCGCGGCTTCCACAAATTCCCTTCCAGCATGTGAACCAACATCAAACGTCATCATAACCACAAAACCCACTGCATAAAACTCCTGATAGTTGGGTATCTGAGGGATGCTGACGAGCTGGGATATCAGAGCGCCGTATATGAAAATTTGTATTGTGAAAGAGAACCATTGGAGACCTATCCACACGGGCGGATAGAGCTCGTGCTTCAAGTCGAACCACACTAGGCGAAGGACATCAAGCATTCTCGTTAGTCTCCAGCTTCTTGCCAGTGAAGCTCAAGAAAACATCGTCCAACGACGGTTCAGTCACTCTCACGGACGAAACGCGTATCTTCCTTTCATAGCACAGACTCGTCATCTTCGGAACCCAAGCTTCTGCCATTGAAACGTAGGCCTTGTATTTGTTATCTTCCAACGGTGCCAGCTTCACTGTACCTGGGATCTTGGCCAATTCCTCCTGGAACGCTGCATCGTTTTCGACGTGCTCCAGCTCAAGCTCAACGATATCGCCTCCCGTGATTTTGTCCTTCAAATTTTGAACCGTGTCGCACACGATACTTTGCCCTTGATCTAGAATGGTCACCCTGTCAGCAAGATACTCTGCTTCGCGAACCTCGTTCGTAGCGACGATAAGCGTTACGCCTTTCTCTTTCAGTCCGAGTATCTTCCCCCAGATTGTTCTCTTTCCGCGCAGGTCAACCTGACTGCTTGGTTCGTCGAATATGGCAAACTTCGGATTCTGCACCAATACCTTGGCAACTTCCAGTCTCTTGGCTTGGCCGCCTGAAAGCTGCATGAACAACTTGTTGCGCGCGTCCCAGAGCTCCATCTCCCTCAGGACCTGCTCAATCAAACCGTTGCGCTCGCTCTTCTTCACTCCGCACATCGCAGCGTGAAACTGCAGAATCTCCGCTGGCTTATGCCTCCAAAAACCTCTGGCCTCCTGAAACGAAATCCCCAATATCTGACGAACTTTCGTCGGATACTTCACAACATCAAACCCCATTACTATTGCCACGCCTGAGGTGGGTTTCAAAACAGTCGCCAGAGTCATCAGCAGCGTTGTTTTTCCAGAACCATTCGGTCCTAACAGAACCATAATCTCCTCTGGGTTTACAGTGAAATCGAGACCCTTAAGCGCGTACGTCTTGCCGTACCGTTTGACCAAGTTCTGAGTTTCAACCGCGTACATGAGCCAAATTCCTTGATGGTTTACGTCCACAAGAGATTGTTGAAAGATATAAGAATACTGCGCAAACTCTGTTCCTAAGGACGGGTGGTTTCTCTCGCCCGGGCTGATATCAAGTTCATTTCAATATTTTCCCATTCAAGTCACAAAAACAGTTTATTTTCACGCACTTTCAGGACACGAAGACAATAGCCGCGATTATTAGGAAAGCTCCTATGCCCGAAATCAATGTTAATGTCTCGTTCAAAAAGATTGAGGAGATTGCCAAAGCAACTAGTACTTCCGCCAGAAGAATGATAGTGGAGTTCACGGCGGAGATGTATTTCAAGCCTTCCGACCATAGGTAGTAAGGAATTACCCAGCAGAATATTGCAGTGTAAGCAATGGCAAGCCACGCGTCAATCGGCAATTGGGAAGGTGAACTGGTCGAAAAAAGGAGGGACGGTATTAGGGGCAGCAGGGTAACGAAAATCACCCAAGTTGTGGGCTGAATTACGTCTCTAACACCTGAGACCAATCGTTTGTTGTAAACCGTGAAAAACGCCCAAACGACTCCAGAGAAAAGAACCAGCAAATCGCCGACAATCGCCCCTTGGCCCAGCATTTGAAAATCGAGGTTCGTCGCTATCAAAAAAACCCCGACAATTCCGAACAAGATTCCCAATCCTCTCCTGTTTCCCAGGCGTTCTTTCAGTATCACCCAACTCAGTATGGCAACCCATATAGCACTTAGATTAACAAGCAACGACGATTTAGAAGCCGAGGTAGAGTT
The DNA here is from genome assembly GCA_049512075.1 of Bathyarchaeia archaeon. Taxonomy (GTDB): domain Archaea; phylum Thermoproteota; class Bathyarchaeia; order Bathyarchaeales; family Bathycorpusculaceae; genus JBEKCD01. The sequence continues at coordinate 162,495 of JBEKXL010000003.1, forward strand.
CATTCCAACGTACTGGAACAAATAGGCAACTCCGTTGGCGATGCCCAAGAACCACACAACTCTCCTCCTCGCGAATTCGAATCCGTAATTCCTCCTTATCAATAGTAGAAACAACATTATGATCGAGGCAATAGAAAACCTCAAAAAAACGAACATGTAAGCGTCTACATACTTCAAGCCGATTTTTATCGCTGGAAAAGAAGTGCCCCACAAAACGCTAGCGATGCCCGTCAAGATGATCGCTCTTATCTTCCTGTCTCGTCTGCTTGATTCCTGCAAGTATTATTCCTTTCTTTTCCACTCATGCGCACTGGTTCAAATAAATCTACTGAAAGACTGAAAGCAAATGCAACAAGCGCGCGTTAGGTTGACGTTTAAATATGACTTGAAGGATAAGAGATGACGGTGAACATTCGAAATGGTTGGGCCTGCATTGTCTCTGCCTGCAAAGTGGGAACAGTTTCTGAAACATTTGGCCGACGATCACGAGATTGATATCAACGCCGTCGTCAGTGAACTGTGCGAATGGGCCTTATCCGATGATGAAGACAAAGAACAGTTCAAAGCTTGGCTAGATGAGGCTTATCCGCCAGAAGGAGAAGCTGAAGAAGGAGCAAGAGCCGCAGGAGAAGAAGCCGCCGAGGAAGAAGAAGAGAACGCAGAAGCATCTGAAGAGGAATCCCACGAACACCGAGACTAATCACAAAGCCACGCTAGGCTCATAATGCCCGCCAGATAACTCGCGCATTACATTCGCATTGAGAAGCTACCAAAAACTGGCCATTTCGAACCTGTTTTTCTAAACACTCTGCAACTTTTGCTTATTTCTTCGAAAGGAAGCTCGGTGGGGCCGGCCGGATTTGAACCGACGACCTTTCCCCGGGGCAGTGTTCTTAACGCTGTCCCTACGGGTTTCTCTGACCGCTCCAGAACCTCTTCATCCCTTTTGAGGTCCGCAAACCTGTTGCTACATTCTGGAGCCCGTCGTCATACCTGTCTGTATCCTTACTAATGAGTTATTGTTTCTTTCTTCTCCTTTTTGGGTTTTTTGGTTTTCTTTTTGGGGGGCTAAATTTTGCTTTTCGTCTTCGTTGTCGGATTCCATATTTATCACTCAAGGGACATTCCTTTTTTCGTAGTTGACGCGACGAGGAGACAATATGCCTTTTCATGACATTTTAATGACACTCCGAATGGAGATGAAGGGAGAAATTTATGTTTCTGAGGATTTGGTCTTTTTATGTTGACGAAGAAACAATAAATTTCTAGCTTGGGGGCGACCTTCATCGGAATGAGGAGAAAGGCTTATGTCTCCGAGGAGATTTTTGCGTGAGCTTGATTGAGCAATTTTCTTAGTCTCTTGGGTGAGGTACACTGGGGGAGATATAAGAAAATTGCGAAGTTCATTGGGGTGGGTTTTAACCATTTGCATTTGTTGGTACTGGTGCGTTAAGGGACACGATACCTTCTTAATACACAGGAGCGTCATCTAAGTCTGACCTGATTGGAATTTTGCTAATACCCTGTTTCTTCATCACCGATTCCACTGTATCTCTAAACCATTCTTGAGCAGTAGGCGACACATACACATTCTCGATTAACATGTCCAAGTTAACGTCAATGTATTCGCCTCTGTCAAATATGTCTGGGGCAGTGGGAAAATAAGCGTTAGGAAGCTTGATGATTATGGCTCTTAGTTCCTGCTCATTTTCATAATTTCTTCGCTTATGCCAAAATGGGTTGGTAACCCACTCTTCGGGAAAAGTCTCTGTGTTGTAGTCTATGTACTTGATTTTGCTAATAAGAACATAATCATTTGCGCTTGAACTGAAGGACTGTGTTAATCGCTTGAATGTTGATTGTACTGCTATGCCCTCTGCTTCTTTAATATATAGTTTCCAGAGTGGCGCAGAATCCTGTTCACTTAAGTTCCAGCAATTAATGATAACGAATCGTCTGAAATGTTCCAATGTCATCCCCTCAGGAAAAGGTTTGTACGTTTCAAGTCGCAGCTTGACATTTGCCTTTGAGGTCGAACCTTCAAAAGGATCGCCTAGTTTATCAGATCTACAGAAAAAAAGCGCTTTCTTGTCAAGTAGTGATACAAACTTTGCGAAGCCCATATATCGCCATATTTTTGCATTCTCATTCGTAGGTTTTTGGCATGTGGATTCGTCCGTGTACTTCGCCTGCAATTTTTAGGATTCCACCTCTCGGAAACTCAGGGTAGTTTTTGCGGCGGCTTCGATTTTTGACGCGCGCTAGCGTGTTCCTAAATTCCCTTTTTTGGGCGTGACGAGTTGGTCCATGTCCTACAGACGATACTTCTCGCATCAATAGTCACACGGTCATCCTCGAACCAAGCGAGCCTGTAACAAAAACCAGCTCGCGAATGAATTTAGGAACAGGCATGCGCGCTAGCTTGCCGAAGCCTTCCTTTTGGTAAATTGTTTTGGTGGGTTAATAGCATTTTCCAATGCCTCTTTCAGCAATTTTTCAAAGTCTTTTAGATCTTGATCTGTAGACCCAGAAGTATCTGCACCATTACCAGCTTTGCTAGATTTGTCTTCTTGTTTACCTGATTCTTCGCCTTCACCTTTTTCTCCTAGTTCTTCTTTCCCCTCTTTCCCTTCTTCTTCTGACTCTGATTCTGTTTCTTCACCAGATTCCTCTTCTGACTCGTCGTCAGTTTCTTCTCCTTCATCTCCATCGCCTCCTTCATCTTCAGCGCGCGCGCATGCTCAGATTTATTGGAATTGTTTTGGTGGGGTCGCGCGGATTTGAACCGCGGACCTACGGGTTTCTCCGTGACAGCTCCAGAACTTCGTCATTCCAGCGTTCTGGTCAGCAAACCCGTTTCTACATTCTGGAGCCCGTCGTCATACCTGCCTAGACTACGACCCCCGAGAATTCCTTAAGAGACTTTGGATATATGCGTTATTCCTTCATCGGCCAGATTGCGTAGATGAATAGCATCGGATATGGAGTTCAAACGTGGGAAGCGATAAGCTTATGAGTACAAGACTGACGTGTATGTTGGGGTTTGCCGGTCATAGGGCGTGGGTCCCACCTGATCCCATACCGAACTCAGAAGTTAAACCACGTTCCGTTTCCGGTTGTAGTGTGGTCTTCGGCCATGTGAACCCGGGAAAGCTGGTAGCCCCATTTAATCAACCTGTTGATTTGGAGGAGAATTAGCTAAGACTTATAACTAAGCGCTGATAGTCTTTTTCCAAAAGGTGAGTCTGTGAACATAATCCTGGCATTGATGGGTGCTCAGACCAAGCTTGCACAGTTTGGAGACACGAGTATAACTTGGATTTTGAACATTCTTTTCTACGTCATTTTTATCGTTTTCATATTCTATGGGCAGAGAATTCAGATGTACGTGATGCTCAGGGAAGTTGAAGTGTCACTGTATAAGCTCAAGTTCATAAAGGAAGAAGGACGAAAAATCGCGGTGGAAACCATAAAGGAGATTGGAAAGCCGCAGGCAGACCCCACCGACAAGGTTGACAGGTTCTTGGAGTACTTCACGATAGGGCCGCAGAACCTTGACCCCGCAGGCGTAGTTTGGAAGCTTGAACACATACTCGACGTTAGAGACACACGTTTCAAGGATGAAGTGAAGTCGATGGCGCCAGCCTCAGATGAAATTCAAGTGAACAACCTGGAAAACACCCTTGAAGCGGCCAGCGCGCTTAACTTCATCTACAAGGTTATTCGCCACTATTACCTGCTCGGCAAGAAAACCCTGAGCCTCTACGTGATAATGCAGATACAGATGATCCTGCCGCTCGTCATGCGGGAAGCAGAAGCATACGCGAGCGCTTTAAAGGCGTTTGCGTATGGTCAGCCGATAGGCGATGGGGCGGGCGCACTTGTCGCGGCAAAACTCATGCACGGATACGAAACAAGAAAAGTGGCGAAAGACTGCGTTGTCGCCACTGTTCCATATGAAGGACGCACCGCGTTCGTAATAAAAGCTGAGGGACCAGGAGGAAACGTGGGCAAACCTGGAGACGCGATAAAGGCGGTCATTGAAGAGAACGAAGGGAAAATTGCCACAGTGATCATGATTGACGCTGCCCTGAAACTTGAAGGGGAGGAGCTGGGAGAGGTGGCTGAAGGAGTGGGCGCAGCAATCGGCGGACCGGGCGTTGACCAGTACAAGATTGAAGACTCACTGCTGAAATATCACATTTCGATAAACGCCGTGGTGATAAAAGAGGACATCGGCGACGCAGTGTCGCCTTTGCGCAAGGAAGTGTTTGATTCGACTGACAAAGTGCTTGAAAGGGTGAAACAGGTCGTGGTGGAAAAGACGAAGGAAGGAGACAAAGTGATAATCGCCGGAATCGGAAACACCATCGGCATCGGACAATAGGAGACGAATGAAATGAGCGGAACCTCAGCTTCAACAACGACGAGCAGAATCTCGTCATTCGTGCTTCTCGTAGTGTTCATAACCCTGGCGTTGTCACTCGTGGCACTGATTTTTGCAGCAGCCCTCGTGGTCGGATACTTCAACGTCGGAAACGATCTGACAGGCGCATATGTTCTGCTGGCCCTCGGCATTCTGGGAATAGCCATATCCACGTACGTGCTCGTTGAGACGAGAAGAAGACTGTCAAAACTGAAAATCGTAGTTCCTCCCGTGATGACGACTGTCGAGTGCAGAAAGTGCGGCGTTAAGAACGTCAGAGAATTCCAGCGCGGCGACTACATATTCAAGGAAACTGACCCCTGCCAGAAATGCAACGATAAAATGTTGATAACGGCAATCTATAGGGAAGTTAAAGAAAAGGAAAAGGAACGATTCCCGTTCTAGGTCAGGACGAGACAGCCGTCCTCAACTATCATGACCGTGTGCTCCGCCTGAGCGACGGTTCTTCGGCTTGCTTCAACGAAAACAGGATAGTACATGAGAGCCTTCGAAGATAGAAGCTCATTGAACGCTTCTCTGTGATGTTCTTTGGGCACTACGCCCTGCAACCAGCGCTCCGCAAAGGGGAGAGTCCTGAAATTCTCCTCAATGAATTTCAGAAGCTGCTTAGCATACGGATCTTTTGGCGATCTCGACTTGATGAACCTGAAAATCGTAGACTCGTCCCCGTCCTCAACTCTTCCAACTGCATCCGGCATCGTCACGAATGGCTCAATTGCATAGACTCCGCCGAGCTTGAGTTTCGTAAAAGACAACTGGGAAACATTCGGTATTGAAGTGCCAGTGTGCAAGATGTACCGACCAACCTGATGCCCAGTGAGATTTGATATCGGTTTGAAACCGCGCGATTTTATCGTGTTCTCGATCAATGTGCCGAGTTTTGAGGCTGAAATCCCTGGCTTAATGTTCTCTGTGGCAACTTTCAAGGCGCGCTCCGCAGTTGCCACGAGATCTTCGTAATCACGGTTCAAACAAACAGTCACCGCGGTGTCGGTCACGTAGCCGTCTACATGTGCGCCAATATCTACCTTAACAACCGAGTTTTCGGGAACCCGCCTCTTGTCACCCGGCGGAGACGTGTAGTGTGCCGCCACCTCGTTTATCGAAACATTGCATGGAAACGCTGGCTCTGCACCCTTTTTCTTTATCAGATCCTCCGCCTTCTCGCAGATGTCGATTATCATAATGCCTTCACGAACATAGCTCTTAATCTCCTCACGTGCTTCCCGAAGAATCCTTCCTGACAACTTGAACTTCTCGAAAGCTTCCTTGTCATATTCACTCATTAAACTTCCAACCTACAGGGGCAAAGCAAGACTGAAATCTATTCACAATTCCCTTTTTCTACACACAGGTGGCTTAAATGTTTAATCGGCAACGAATTGAAGACACGAAGCTGGCGCACCCGGTCGCCCTTAGCCCTTGGATTCGAAGACTTTTGGCTCAAGAGTCGAGTATTTGTCTCCTCCAAGATGAAAAATCATGTGTGTTTTTCCCAGGTCATACGAGTCTCTGAAGGCTCCTTTGTCAACGTGGGCGTCAACTATTTCGCCCAAGAATATCGTGTGGTCTCCTGCCGTGAATTGACTGTGAAGTTTACATTCTAGATGACCCACGCATTCTTCTATGAGTGGCGCTTTGACTTTCTTTCCCGGAAGCGGTGTTAAGCCTGTTTCCTTGAATTTGTCATGGTTTCTGCCGCTGGTTGTTCCGCAGAGTACAGCCTTGTCCAGCATGTCCATCGTAGGTATGTTAACTACAAACTCTTTCGTTTCTTCGATTAGCGTGTGTGAGTGTCTTCGTGGCGAGACGCTTATGGCCACGAGCGGCGGGCTTATCGAGGTAGGCATTGCCCACGCCAAGGTTATGATGTTGGGTTTTCCAGTTTTTCCCACGCTCGTGACGAGCACCGTGTGCATCGGATGAAGAAGCCTGTAGGCTGAACTAGCGTTGACTTCGACTTTTTCTTTCTTGCTCATGTGCCACACGCACCTCAACGTTTGATATGATACTTCCCTATTTTGTCTTTGGCTTTTTCCCGTCTCTTCTGGTGCTCCGCAAGAAACCGGTTGATCCGTTCGGTCAGGTCCCTTTTGCATTCACCGCACAATATTCCGCCTGTCCTGCACTTTCTCTCTCTTTCCGCGAGCCTCTTGTCATCTTCCTCGAAAAGGTAGAGAAAGTACTGGTAGACCGAGCAAACGTCCGGGTTCGCGCCTTCCTTCCTCTGCTCCGCCATCGTTCCCTTTCCACCTGTGAAAGCGTTCCAGACTTTTCTCTTCACGACATCAGGCGGGTCAACAGTGAATATCGCCGTGTCCGGTTCAGACGCGCTCATTTTTCCTCCTATTCCCAACCCCGGCAAGAAGCGATTGTGAATTTGCGCTGGTTTGTAGTAGCCTAGTTTTGGAGCGATATCGCGGGTGATTCGCCAGTAGGGGTCCTGATCGATGGCCGCAGGGATGAGGGCGGGAACGTTTTCGCCGGTCAGCTTCTTGTGTATGAAGCAGGGAACCGCTTGCACGGCCGGCCAGAACACCCAGCCGAGGTTCGTGCTCTCCTGGAATCCGAAGGTGGCTTTGGCCGTTGAGTAGGTTATACGCTTGGCAACTTCCAGTGCAATGTCGTAGAGCAGGTCAATGTCCTGAACGTCGTAGATTATGAACGTCTTCTCCGGCTCAAAACCCAATGCAACTAAGTCAAGAGCGTTATCATAACCTGTTTCCGTGGTTTCCGCGAGTTTGCGTTCGTCGTCCACCACAAATTTCTCGTCGTCAGTCATCTGGAAATAGAGCCTAGTGTCAAATGCATCCTGCAAGTGTTTCGTGAAAATCCACGGGACAAGATGCCCTATGTGTACAGGACCAGAGGGACCTCGGCCAGTGTATAACACGAACTTTGTTCCCTTGTCGTACAAGTCCAAGACCGTGTCCAGGTCGCGGTGAGAGAAGAACAGTTTTCTGCGCAGTTGGAGATGAAGTTCGCCCGTGGATTTTGCCAGCCTCTGCAGCAACTCGTCGGTCAGGGGTTGGGTTCCAAACTCACGTATCAAACGGTCATAGTCAACCTTGCCCCGAACTTCCCATGGGGTGACAACCATCTCATTTTTTTCCTCATCTGTCAAATTTGACCGCCTACTACCACGGTTTCCTATACAATTCAGAGAAAACGTATTAAGTTTTGTGCGAGCATGTGCTCTTGCCTTTCAAAGGGGGATATAGACCAAAAGAAAGGATGAGATGATTAAGAAGATTCCCGCTATGATCAAAGTCAACCCCAATCGGATGTGACCCTTTGGCTTCCACGCGTCTCTTCGCATCATCTCAGAAGGCCCTACAGTCTCTTTGCCCAATGCATTTGCTAATGAAGCCCGCAACGCGGCGCTTGAAGTATTGTGGCTTATTCCGCCCGAACCGAGAAGAAACCCCGCACCTGCAAGAATTAACAATATCCCATCCAAAGCTGAGATTTCTGGAGGCTGGTAAGCAAGTGAATAGAAAGGCGATGGGCCATACCAGGATGCGACCGCGTGCGCATATAACTGGAGAAGCTAAAAGCTAACGCCGTAAGTCGCAAGGGCAACTAGCACGGAAGCCCGCTTAACAGTGCAGCATTACGCAGACTGTATTTGTTCACAGTTCTCAGACATAAAGATGCAGCATGAAGGATAAAAGGCCTCCCACGCGCATGATTAAGGCTGGACTACTACATTTGGAAGGCCTTACTTGGTTCCCACAGTCTCCCCCACTGCAGGAGTAGATGAAGCCAACAAGACCTGGATTGTGCTATCTGAAAGCCCGCACCGCAGAAATTGCAGTTTGAACAACCTTGAACTTCTAGTTGTCGTAAATCTCTACGATAATAAGGACGTTCTGGGAAAGGCCAATGCTTAAATAATGAAGTTGTCCTCTCAATAAATGCTCGAAGCAGGGAGTGAACAAAGTTGACAGATGACAAAAAATGGGCGAAAGATTTAAGTATCAAGTGCGGCGTTGAGCCCAGGTTTCTAGAACTCGCACTTGAAGAACTGAAAGAAAGTTGCGGCGCCGATTCTCCTACTTCAAAAGAAATCGTCGAAGAACTCACAACAACCTGCCACTTTGATGAAAAGGAGCTCAGGGAATTCATAAAAGAAGTATCCAAGAATTGCCCCATGGATATAAAGAAATTGAAAAAAAGCGTCGAAGACGCACACGGCGATAGGGAAACAGTCTACAATGCAATTGAAAACATATCCGGAACAGACTTTCGCCGTCGCGAGGGCACCATTTAGCATTTAGCCGCTCAAGCACACGACAGCAATGGCTCAGGTTCAACAAAGGATGATGCCCTGAATCTTCCAGTTTTGCCGAGTAGATTCATCCAGACAGACGTCAGGCCATGGACCTGTTCCGTTAAGGCTACCTTCAGCAGACCTCTTCGGATTTTACGACGTCATCATAACACGTATGAACCGCACGCGTTCTGGAGTCAGGCTTTTATTAAAATGTGAACAACTACATTACGAAATCCAGTGCATCCTGCTTACGGGTGTGGAACGGCATGGTTGAGTTAAGAGAACACGAACATCGGACGCTTTCGGCAATGGGCAGACTCATCGGGGAAGCGAATGTGGAGCGACTCATGAAAGAGAGCGGATTGTCAGATGCGGCTGTAATGCGTGCCGCCATCACGCTGCAGGAAAAAGGGCTTGTGAGAATCCATGAACGCAAGGAGACTGTGTTGAAGCTTAACGCAGAAGGAAAGCTTCACGCGAGAAAAGGCCTGCCAGAACGGCGCCTCATAAACGCTTTGGAAAACCTCGGCGAAGAAGCTTCGCGCAAAAGTGCCTTTGAAAAAGCAGGCTTGGAAAAGCAATTCATACCAATCGCGCTGGGGTGGGCTCAGAAGAAGAAATGGACGACGCTGGACTCGAAAGCAGACGTGTTGCAGGCGGTCATGAAACCGGAAGTGGGTATTGATGAGAGATTGCTGCAGGTTCTGAATGAGAAGGAAAAGGTGATGGCTGAAGAGCTGGATCCTGAGCTTCAAGGGGCCGTGCAGGTTCTCAAAGGCAGGAAGCTTCTTGACGTTGAAGGAAAGACAAGACGCGTTATCGAGTTGACACCAGCCGGCAGGGAAACACTGGAGGAAGGAGCAAGTGAAGCCCCTGAAGTGACTCAGTTAACGCAGGAGCTTATTGTCGGCGGGAAATGGAAGAAGGTGAAGCTTCAAAGATACAATGTAGAGGCGCCGGTGGCTGAGACGTGGCCCGGCAAGAAGCATCCCTACATGCAATTCCTCGAAGAAGTGAGAGACAAGCTTGTCACTTTAGGATTCAAGGAAATGGTCGGCACCGCTGTTGAAACGTCCTTCTTCAACTTCGACGCCCTCTACACGCCTCAGGACCATCCAGCTCGCGAAGCATCAGGCATATACTTCGTCAAATCGCCAAAAGAAGGAAGCATAGACGTTCCCAAGAAAATCCTTGACAACGTGAGACAGACTCATGAAAACGGTTGGAAAACAGGCTCCACCGGCTGGAAATACAAATATTCCACGAAAGAGGCCAAGCGCCTTATTCTGCGAGGACACGGAACATGCCTCAGTGCGAGAACGCTACTGAGCAAAGACCTGCAAGTTCCAGGCAGATACTTCTCGATTGTCCGATGCTACAGACCTGAGATAGTGGACAAGACACATCTGACAGAGTTCAATCAGGTTGAAGGCATAATCATTGACAAGGATTTGACACTGCGAGATCTGCTGGGTGTGCTAGGAAAATTTGCCACCGAAATCGCGGGGGCGGACAAGGTCAAGTTCAGGCCGGACTACTTCCCCTTCACAGAGCCGAGCGTTGAACTTGCTGCGTACAGGAAGGGTTATGGATGGATAGAGTTCGGCGGCTCAGGAATCTTCAGACCTGAAGTTACAATGCCCTTGGGCATTAAGGAGCCAGTTATTGCGTGGGGTTTAGGCATAGACCGTCTGTTCATGATGAGGGCTAGGATCGAGGAGATACGATGCATTTTCACTCAAGACTTGGACTGGGTGAGGAGGAAAGCGGTGGTCTAGATGCCGACAATAGACATAGACTATGCCGAGTTCGAAAGACTGCTTGGAATGGAACTGCACAAAGACTTGGACAAGATCAACGATATACTGGCTTTTGTGAAGGGAGAAGCGAAGCTGTTCGACGAGAAAGAAGGCACTATGAGCGTTGAAATAAAGGATACAAATCGGCCGGACATCTGGAACATTGAGGGCTTGGTCAGAGCTTTACGAGGGTTTCTGGGAATTGAAGAAGGCTTGAAGGGGTATGCGGTTGGCAAACAGTCAGCCGAGGTTCACGTTGATCAAAGACTAGAAAACATACGTCCTTACATCGGCTGCTCCATAGTCAAGAATCTAAGGCTGACGGACAGCGTAATTCGCGGCTTCATGCACATGCAGGACAAGCTCGATCAGACATACGGAAGAAATAGACGGCGAGCATCAATTGGGCTTTACAACCTAGACTTGATTAAACTACCATTGCAGTACACGGTCGCAAAGCCAAATGAAGTCAGCTTCGTGCCACTGGGCTTCACGGAAAAGATGAGCCTAAAAGAGATACTGGCATATCATCCAAAAGGTCTCGAGTACGGCCACATCGTACGCAAACACGAGGTCTACCCCATCCTTCTAGATGCAGAGAATAAGCCGCTCTCTTTTCCGCCCGTAATCAACTCGAACGATCTTGGAAGAGTCACAGAAGACACGAGGAACATTCTTGTCGAGGTTACTGGAACAATGGACGAAGCCGTACTCAACACTCTAAAAATCGTCACTCTGTCCTTAATCGACCGTGGGGGTGAAGCCTACGCGGCCAAAATCCACTATCCACACAGGCGCTTGGATATCATGACACCTAGTTTCGACATTGGCCAAATGGACTTGAACGTTGAGTATACTAACAGGGTCTTGGGTTTGCAGCTGAAGGCCAAGCAGATTGCGCAAATGCTTCGCAAGGCAGGTCATGGCACTGAAGAAATTGAGAGGAATCGAGTGCATGTGCAGATTCCATGCTACAGAATCGACGTGATGCACTCCATAGACCTCGTCGAAGACGTTGCAATAGCCTACGATTACAACAACATCAAGCCGTTATGGCGCGAAATGCCCACAACCGGCAGGGTGAGACCTGAACAGGGCATGATTGATGTTGCGAGAGAGCTGATGATTGGACTGGGATTTCAAGAAGTCCTCACATACACGCTCACAAACCCTGAGAACCTGTTCAAAAAAATGAACCGCAAGAAAGAGAGAATAGTTGAAATCTCCAACCCTAAAGTCATAACATTAACATGCCTGAGAAACTGGTTGTTACCGAGCCTCATCGAATTTGTGAGCAACAACCTGCACGTTGAATGCCCGCAAAAACTCTTCGAGCTCGGCAAAGTCACCCTCCTGGATGAGAAGAAAGAAACGAGAACGAGGGACGAAGACAGACTTGCCGCAATCATTTACGACGCAAACGCCAGCTTCACGGAAGCCAAGTCAACCCTGGAAGCTTTCATGGCGAACTTGGGGCTGGAATGGCAAATAAGAGAAACGGAACATCCAAGCTTCATAAACGGCAGAGCATGCAAGACAATCGTCAAAGGAGCAGAAGTTGGAATCCTGGGCGAAATTAACCCGAAAGTCCTAGAAACATGGAAACTGGAAAACCCCACGGCAGCTTTCGAGCTAGACATTGAGAAGATAATCAAGATCAAACAAAAAGAACAGTAAGGTTGCCCTAGCCAAGCTCATTTCTTCCCAATTTATAATAATACGGTTTTAACATGTTCAGAGTTCGTGCCTCATGACAGGTCGAGTCTCTGAGCGGCGAATGACCTCCAAGAACCCAGCCTTACGAAATGCCGAAGCGAGACCAGTATAGACGAATGGATCAGGAGGTCTCCAATCTTTCTTAGGTTCAACCGGGTATCCTTCAACAATCTTGCCCTCTTGCCCTCTCACGTAGTCCACAGCCGCACCCAAGAGTCTCACACTCACTCCCTTGCCTCTGAATGCCTTGGCAACAAAGAAGCACACAACTGACCACACAGGCTTATCATCAACCCGACTCAATATTCTCGATCGCTCCAGCCTTGGAAAAGCCTCTCGCGGTGCAACTGAACACCACCCAATCGGCCGGCCTTCTGAGTACGCGAGAATCCCAGGAACCTTGCCGGAATCCACTAGGCCTTTCAAAGCCTTCCTGTTCATTTCACCTCGCTGCCGCACAAAATCTGAGCGGGCTAACCTCCAGGACATGCACCAACAACCTCCGCATGCGCCACGCTGACCGAACAACTTCTCAACATCAGCCCACTTCTCACGCGTCAACGGATGAAACTCTAGAACCGAAACATCCCTTTCCTTATTGGGCACTCAGATCCCCAATTGTCTCGTTAGATGCGTAGGCATATGAGATCATTGAAACGCACGTTCATTTATGATTTTTGCAAGGACCCTTGACTTAACCTGCTTGGACAAGTGGAGTGGGAGACAGTAACCCTTAACTTTTCAGCCGCTCCTTTCTTTTCTGGCGATGACAGGAAATTGAGCCCTTCATAATCCCGCCGGCAAATCCACGCAGACGGACTCAACGGAAGAGGGCAAGCTTCACGCTTGCCGGTTCTTGTGATGGCGAGTTTACCCAAGCATGGGACACGGCGGGCGCGGGCCTAAAACCCTACGACGGAGAGAGCTTAACCTAGAGGGGCGCACCGCCCTACAGTGAAGTTAAGTGTTAGGTTACGTAGGAAACAAGAGGGCCCGCGAAAACAACTCTTAAGTTCGTCATGTGCATACAGATAGGTAAAACCTGAAGCAGGCAGAGCAGAATTTGGACTTAGAAACAAAAATCGAGCTTGTGTGCAGACCGCCGACGGAAGAAGTCATAACCCCGGAAGACTTGCGGAAGCTTCTGGAGACTGAGCAGCATCCCATAGCCTACAACGGCTGGGAACCATCCGGTCTAGTTCACCTTGGAACCGGGCTGGTTTGCGCGTACAAGATGAAGGACTTCATAGAAGCTGGAATACACTACAAGGCTTATCTTTCCACGTGGCACGCTTGGCTAAACAACAAGATGGGCGGCGACATGAAACTCATAAGAAAAGCCGCAGACCTCTTCAAACACTCATGGATAGCCCTGGGCGTTCCAGAAGACAAGATCGAATTCATCTACTCAGACGAACTCTACGACGACCTGAAATACTGGGAAAAAACGGTCATGGTGGCAAAAAACCTCTCAATAGCCAGAGTAACCCGCACACTTGAGGTCGCGGGAAGACAAGAATCTGAAGCCAAGCACGTTTCAGACTACCTGTACACGCCCATGCAGGTAGCCGACATATTCCACATGGAAGTAAAAATCTGCCAACTCGGCATAGACCAACGCAAAGCCAACGTCGTAGCCCGAGAACTGGGCGAAAAGCTCGGATGCTGGAAACCCGTGTGCGTCCACCACAGCTACCTACAAGGCCTCGCGAAACCGCCCATCTGGCCTATTCCAAAAGAGAAAGAAAGAGAAATACTCTCATCAATAAAAATGTCAAAAAGCAAGCCCGAAACCTGCATATTCATCTACGACCCGCCTGAAGAAATCAAACAGAAAATCTCACAAGCCTTCTGCCCCGAAAAAACCGTGGAGTACAACCCAATCCTGGAAATATGCAAATTCATAATCTTCAGAGAAAACAAAACCTTCACCATACAGAGACCGCCCAAATTCGGCGGGTCAATCACCTTCAACAACCTCAAAGGACTCCAGAAAACCTACGCAGACGGAAAACTGCACCCGCAGGATCTTAAGAACGCTGTGGCAGAAGAACTCGCAAGAATCCTTGAACCCGTCAGAAGATACTTCGAAGACAACAAAGAAGCAAGAGAATGCCTCAACGCGGTAAAAAACGCCAAAGTAACAAGGTAAAAACCTTGTCAGCACATCTCAGGGAAAGACAAGAAAAAATCCAGCAAACACTAGAATGCCTAGCAGAAGAATCAGCCAGAGGAACACCGATAATCGTTGAAGGCAAAAAAGACTTGGAAACCCTGAGAACTCTGGGCGTGCAGGGGCAGATAGTGACCGCAAAAACCGGCGGAAAATCCCGTTTAGACCTCATCTCAGAAATAGAGAAAATCGGCAACCGAGAAGTCATTCTGCTCTTGGATTTTGACAGACGAGGAAAAGAATGGACAGCAATCTTGAGACAGAACCTGGAAAAAGCAAGGATAAAAGCCAACGTTACATTCCGGAAAGAACTCCTGAGGTTCGCGGGCAAGGAACTCAAGGACATCGAAGGCTTGGCAGCCTACTTGCAAACGTTGAGCAAAAAACTCGGCGCATGAACCCGGACTTGTTTCCAGCCCGTCCACAACGCATCCATCACCCTTACTTCTGAGCACGGTACGCACTCAAGGCTTCGCCGCAGAAACACTCAGTCGTCAAATGAAGCTTTGACAAAACCTAGAGAAAAATAAGAAAACCTTAAAGAGGATGATCAATAATTCATAAATGTAATATATAGTAGATATTAAGATACAATCTCGTGACTCGAGAACGACAATCCCCGAGTCACGCGATTAACGCTAACCCTTAACCCATCACTCGGAGGTGCACTAACACGGGTTCATCCCAAACATTTACCATAAAGTATGTCATACACGCGAAATTCGAAATAGAAGGAGTAGTTGAAAAACCGGACGTGATAGGAGCAGTTTTCGGGCAGACAGAAGGCCTTTTCGGACCCGAGCTTGACCTGCGGGAACTGCAAAAATCCGGCAGAATTGGAAGAATAGAAATCGAGTTACACTCAAAAAACGACAAGACCACAGGCACGATAACGATTCCAACAAGCTTGGATCGGGTTTCCACAGCATTGATTGCTGCGAGCATAGAAAGCATAAACAGGGTAGGCCCATGCGCTTCAAAGGTGACTCTTGAAAAGGTCGAAGACGTCAGAGAAGCCCGAAGAAAGATAATCATTGACAGAGCCAAAGACATCCTTCACAAATGGACAATCGAATTAATGCCTTCAGTGGACGAAGTGTTCAAAGAAGTTTCCGAAACACTCAAAATAGGAAAAGTTGGAAAATACGGCTCAGAAGAACTACCCGCGGGACCTGAACTTGAAACCGCAAAAGAAATAATCCTCGTTGAAGGAAGAGCAGACATCATAAACCTCATGCGTTGCGGCCTGATGAACACCGTGGCTCTGGAAGGCGCAAAGGTTCCAGAAGCGATAAAAACGCTCTGCAAGGAAAAGGAAGCAACGGCCCTCCTTGACGGAGACAGAGGCGGAGACCTAATCTTCAAAGAACTCTTACAGGTGACCGACGTAAAGTACATCGCCAGAGCACCGAGAGGAAAAGAAGTCGAGGAACTGAACTGCAAGGAAATATTCGAAGCTCTCGACGCCAAAATTGCTATTCAAGATGCAACGAAGCCGGAAGCGCCCAAGCCGGTGAAACGGGAAAAGCTGAAAGTAGAAGTTCCAAAGGAAATCGTTGAAACAATAAAATTATTGGAAGGAACTTTGGAAGCCGTGCTATTGAACGAAAAATCAGAACAGATGGAACGGCTGCCGGTCAGCCAGCTTGCCGAAAAGCTCCAACATGCCGAAGGCGTGGACACAATAGTCTTCGACGGCATAATAACACAGCGAATCGTCGATGTGGCAAGCGAGAAAAACATAAAAAGAATCATAGCTTCACGAGTGTCAGACGCCGTTAAACCTTCATTAACCGTGCAGCTCATAACTTTTGGAGAGGTCGCCGAGGGCTAACCGCCAAAGAAGTCCGTGAGCTTCCTAGTTTCTTTTCCACCAGTCTTGGACTTCAAAAGTTGCTCTTCAGTCACTCCGAAGCTCTCAAGAATTCTCGCCGCCGCAGGCACAACCTGCTTGGACACGTAGTACTCCATGTCAACATCATCGTAAGAAGCAAGGGTGTAAGGCTTAACCCTCTCGTACAGACGGCCCTTGCCACCGACCACCACGTAGCCTATTTTATCCCCCACCGCTAGTTCCCAGCCCTTCGCCCTGAGCATCTTTGCAGCTTCAACATGAGAAGCCCTAACCTCGTACTCCTCGGCAGGCTTGCTCAAAGTTTTCCAGATGACAAGATCACGGTAGGGGACACGCTTCTGCTGAAGCTCATAGATGAACTGCTGCACAAAATCCACAGCCTTCCTGGGCGATTGCTCCTTCAAAATGATTTCCAACACTTTCTCCTGCACCTTTTTGGCTACGGTCGCCCAGTCTCCCCGCACAACCTCCATGCCCACAATGTCAAGGCGCCCGTCAGGCAGAAGCCCGGCATAGCGTTTCTTGGCTTCCGTGAAGAATATTCTCACGTAGACCTTGTCCGGCTTTATCTCCAGCCCCAACTTTTTCCCAACGTCCTTTGTAAGTTTTTCAATTCGGTCAGGCTGGTTCTCGATGAATATGCTGTCCGTGTCGCCGTAGACTACTTTCAACCCGTCCTTCTCAGCCATTTGAATCGCTGTGAGTATTGTGTGTCTCCCCCAGGCAGCCGCTGCCTCAGCCACGGGCTTCATGTACCACCTCGCACCCGTCCACCCGGCATAACCATAAGAAGCGTTGGTAATCACCTTCACGGCCTTCTGCCGCGCGTCCAAGACACGGTACTCAACGCTCTTCGGCTGAAGCTCCTTCATTTTCAGACGAATTTCATCTCGGACGCGGATGAGATAGGAAAGGACCTCTTTGTAGAAGCCAGGAGGCTCTTTGCGAAACTTGTGATTGACTTCCGGGGTCACGTACACTCCGCCTGGCGGTTCCGTTTCTTTGGGTGATACGTAAGTGTCCGGAGAGAGGTTGTAAGTGATCATTATGTTCGGGTACATGGACTTGAAGTCTAAGACAGCGATGTTTTCGTGCAATCCTGGCTTAGGCTGGAGGACGAGACCGCCCGCGTACGGCCTGTAAGGCTGCTCGACTCTCCTGGGCACGAGTTCACCGAGCTTGTGAGTTCGCTTTATAAGAAACCATTCAACCCGGAAGCCTGCTGCTGCCGTCCCGACATGGTCTAGGGGCAGACACACAAGATTGGAGAGTTGCATGGCGAAATCCAAGATTGCCTCAGTTATTCCCATGATGCAGCAAGTGTTGTCCATGGAAAACTGTTTCAGGTTCCCACGCTTCGCTTGGGCGTCCCAGTAGTCTGCGAAGTCTATGTCCTCGACTACAGTGCGGTTTTCAATCTTCATGACGCCAAGATAATCGGCCAGATTAGCCAGAGTCTTGACTTTGACTTCTGGAAATTCTCCTGCATAATCGGCCAGATCCAGGTTTATCCTACCGTTCAATGACACGTGACCGTAAACACTCGCGTGCGGTTCCGTTTTCGCTCGGTCTATGCGCAAATGCAAACCAAGCTTCTTGCACCTTGCCATGAGATACTGCCAGTCCTGTCCATTCACGCCGTAGCCTACGATAACGTCGGGATCGACGCTTTCCACGTAATTCATGAAGGCCTCCAAGACCGGCTTGTCGTTCCTGCTTTCGTCTGCCAAGAACTGCTTCTGCTCGTCACGATTCGAAGTGGTTGAAATCATGATGATGGGATTTCTGTCGGGTTTAGGAGAACCCTCCGGGCTGTAGCATATTGTTGAAAAGCCCAACACTCGCAACGACGGAGCCTCTACCTTCTCAACGGGCTTCGGGAACGATTTTGCCAAGTAGACCTTGTCTACTCGAACGCCCAGCTTGTTTGCTTCCTCAATTGCTTCTATTTCGTGCCATCCACACGGAACAACATCGTTGTCGATAAGATACCGCATAGCAACACGAATGTCATCTTCGAAACAATCTTTTACACCTTCGAACTCTCGAACCTGCTTTGCACACCTTGTCAGTCCCTCAGCGTTTTTGCAGTGAACCTTCACCGCCTTCACAGGCTTTCCAAAAAGCCTGCGCTCAACAATCTCAGGCTTCGCCGCCAAAACGCAAGGGCTCGTGGCAATTCCATCAACAACCTTCGCAGGATCCGCATCATCTGCAACCACTGCATAAAAGTACGGGACAAAACGCCTGTCGACAATCAGCACCCTCTTGCCATCGTTGGTTATGCCCCAGAGCCAGATTTCCGAGTATTCATCTTTGACCTCGTAATTGATGTCTAGGAGCCAAAAAGTGACCTTCATGACCAGCCCTTCATTTCAAATAATCAATACTGAGCGAACGCAGCTTTTAAAAGCTTCACGCAAGGCAAACTAGAAAAAACGTACTTAGCACATAGGGGTTAGCACGCTAATAGACAAAATGGGCCTCAGGAAATCATGAGCTACGTGCCCCAACACGAAGGCTCGAAATTCAACATGAGCCATTAGCGTTTCTCAATCAACGTTTGCGCTTCTCGAGTTTCTTCATCACTGGTGTTTCTGCAGAAGGTCCACCACTTCGGGGAAGTCTATCCCCAGCGCTTTTACTTTTTGCAGAGTGGGGACTCCGTTCTTGTTCCATCCTCGTCTTGCGTAGACTGCGTCCTTCAGCTTCTCGTACTCTGCCTCGCGATATTTCCGCAGCACTGCCATTTTTTCTTCGGTGGACTTGCCAGCTGGGTCGTAGCCGATTTTTTCTTTCAGCTGTTTGTCGTAGCGTTCTGCTCGGCTTTCGTACTCCTCCTTTGTGACAGGCCCGACTGAACGGTAAGGTAATGCGTCGTACTTTCGCGTGCCGAAACCCATCCTGAGGTTGAAGATGCGTTGGAAGTTGTACACCTTTTCACTCATGAAGATCATATCTTCAACGGTGACCTTTTTGCCGGTGACAGCTGAGAAGAATCGTGCGTAATTTTCCACGTGTGCCATCACTTTGGCGGGTTCTTTCGTGTTCTTGTTGTCGACTGGAACAACATCGTTCCATGGGAGCTTACACAATCCGTTAAGGCCGAACCACGTGCGGAACATGGGGAACCAGTGCAGGTTTTCAGCCTTCTGCTCAAAGGTCGGCATGAGGTTGTGAACCATGTCCAAAAATATCAGCCACGCCTCATCGTGTTGAGGACCTTTCAAAGCAAGCCCATAACCGCCCTGCTGCGCGAGCGATTCTTTCGTAACGTACTCAGAGAACTCCAGCCCCTTGGCCTCCATACCGATGTCCTGCAACACCCTCGGGTCAGCGCCGTATTTCTCTGCGAAAAGCTTCTTCATCCACCTTATGCCCTTGCCAACCACGGTGCCGAAGCCCTCGCCTCTTGCCATCTGGTGTACAAGTTCCAGGGCTGCCTCTTTGTTTCCAAACCTCAGGTCTAAGCCGCCGGTTGCTTTCTCGTCTATCAAGCCCATCTCGTAACATTCCATGGCGAACGCCGTCGCCGTGCCCACCGAAATAGTGTCCAAACCGTACACGTCACAGTAGAAGTTCATCTCAATAACATGGTCAGCGTCGAAGATTCCGCAGCCGCTGCCCACCCCAGCGATTGTTTCGTACTCCGGACCACTCACGAAGACTTTCTGCCCCCTGTACGGCCCTGTCTTAGGCTCGAAGTCTTTAACGCCGTGAGCGCACGCTAACGCACAGCCCATCCAGCAACCGTCAAAGCCCTTGTGGAACTTTTTCCTGTAAACTTCCTTGCCCAGTTCTCCAGCCTTTGGGTTGCTGCCGAACCTGAAATTGTTCACGGGCAGAAGGTCAAAGTCGTTCATTATCGTAACAAGATGCGTCGTTCCAATCGTCGCCATCTCGTTCTGTTTCGCATCGAGGCTTCGAATCTCTTGGCTGTGAGCTGTGCCCGCCTGCCTAACCATCTCGGCGTCCACAGGACCGTTGGTCTCCACGGATATCCTGCCAGAATACTTCACCACTACAGCTTTCACTCTCTTGTTGCGCAAGACGGTACCGATTCCGCCTCTTCCCGCCTGCTTAAACCGATGAATCTTCCGCCCAGCATCAAACCATGAAAAGTTCAGGCAGCCGAAAAACGTGTGCTCAGCTCCCGGCCCTGACGAGACCACCGAGATGCACTGCCCATTTTCGGGCGCGTACTTCTTGGCCAAAAAGTCTGTGATAAGATGAGCTTCAGAAGGCAATGAAGACGCATCTTCAACTTGAACCCTGCCCTGATCACCGTCAACGAGTATAACCACTTCAGACTTCGCCCTTCCCTGAATCTCAAGCGCGTCCCAACCGACAAACTTCAAGTACGGGCCAAAATAGCCGCCCACGTTTGAGTCAATCACGCTGTCGGTCAGCGGGGAGATTGAAACCGCGATGCTCTTTCCGCTGCCCGGGTAAACCGGAGTACCGCCCAACGGACCGCACGCGATGCACACCTCGTTCTCAGGATCGTCCCATTTGACAATGCAATCCTCTGGCAATGCGTTCCAAAGCAGCCAAAGGTTGAAGCCGCGGCCACCCGTGAACGTTTCTCTCATCTCTTTGCTGACCGGTTTGCTGGCAACACGCATGTTCGAAAGATCTATGTACAATGTTCTGTTGTTGTAGCCCCTCTCAACCTTGCCCAGCTCGTATTTGAACTCGACAATCACCAATGTTGACACCCACGCGAATTCAGAACCAGAAGCTACACAGGACACATTGATAGGTTTTTCGACAGTTTCGGGGAAAACCAAAACATTATAGAAAGCAATTCACGCTTAGAATACCATTTGATTGGCGGGGAACACAATTGATTCGCGGGTGATGAATCTATGATTTTAATATCAGAGGCAGACTATGGAATGTCAACTATCTAATGTGCGAGGTCAAGAGTTTTGAAGATTCTGGAGATAAACGTAAAGAAAGGTTTTGCGAAGGTTGTTCCTGAAACGATTGATGATTTTTGGCATTTGTACAACGTTATTTACAGAAACGACAAGGTCTACGCTGGTACGACGAGGGAAGTCAAGGTTGATGAGAAGTACGGCAGACCCAAACGGGGGGAAAGAGTTCCTGTTTTTCTCGGAGTCAACGTGGAAGATGTGGGTTGGGACAAGTTTTTGGGCAGGCTCAGAGTTCACGGCACCATATGCGAGGCGCCGGAAACTGTGCCCACTGGTGCGCATCATACGCTAAACGTCACGTTGAACACGCCGATTACCATCGTCAAGAAATCTTGGACAAGGCATGAGGTTGAGAGGCTGAAGAGAGCCAGCAGAACCTCCGAAAAACCCATCATCGTGGTCTCCATAGACGATGAATGCTACCTCATCGCGACGACTGCCCAGTACGGAATCGAAGAAAGAGTTGAGGAGAGAATAAAGCTTCCGGGAAAACATGAAGCGGAGAAGAGAAGCGAAGCCACAAGCGCGTATTTCAGAAAGGTGCTGAACAGTCTGCGTCATGTGTGGACGCCCGTTCACAGTCCTATAGCAATCATAGGCGTGGGCTTCGTCAAGAATGATTTTGCGAGGTTTGTGGAAACCGAAGCGCCCGACGTTGCAGCTTCAGTGGCGGACGTGAAAAGCGTCAACAACGGAGGCATGGCAGGAATACATGAAGCGCTTCGTTCTGGCGTGCTATTGAAAACCGTGAGAAAGCTGCGAGTCGCCGAAGAAACAGAGCTTGTCGAGGAGATTTTGAAGAGGCTTGGAAAGAACGAGGCAACAGTGGCCTACGGGTTTGAAGAAGTCAAGCGGGCAGCGGGGCTCGGCGCAGTTGAAAAGGTCGTCTTGACAGACAAGATGCTCCGCGAGTCTGATGACGAGAAGCGTCTGCTGATAGAAGAAGTCATGGAAACGGCTGAGCAGAAAGGCGGCACAATAACCGTCGTCAGCACGGAGCACGAGGCTGGAACTCAGCTCAGTGGACTCGGCGGCATAGCTGCACTCCTGCGCTTCCCACTGCATTAAGACTCAGGCTGACTATGGTTCAGTTGTCTGCTGGAAAGGCGAAAAAAACGCCGTTTGGAATCAAAACTGTATTATATTAGGACGTAGGCAAATCAAAACATTAACAGCAATGCCTATATCGTCCGAGCGACATTGTATTCTTGAGGAATGAAAAATGAACATGACAGAAAGCAACATCATTGAGCAGTGGGCAAGCAAATATCCTGAAGTCGTCTCGTGGCTTGCTAAACTCCAAGTCAAGGAGTTGAACGCGCTGAGCCTTTACCACTTCTGTCAGTGGGCAAACAAAAACCCAACTGAACTGCTAGCGTTGAAAAGCAATCCTGCCAGCCTAGAGATTGAAAAGCTATTAGACGCTTATGTCGCTGCCAAGCTGTCAGACACTAACGCACTCAGGTTCTGGCGGGTCAATGCGGTCAAGAGTTTTTTCAAATACTCCTACGTCAGCATAGCAAAAGCAGCGGGCAACATCCAGCTTGTGAAAACTAAAGACTACAACCGATTGTCTAAAGAAGGCTTAAAGCGTCTGTGGGACAACACCTACAACTTGCGCGATCGTGCGCTAATCACGTTTGTCTGCTCAACTGCCATTGCTAAGGAAACGCTTGGAAGCATCTGTTGGAAGCATTTACAAGACGACTGGGAAACCGTTGAGCTGCCTTCTATCAATCTCCCACCTGAGATATTGAAAGGTCACGGCAGAGGCAAATATGCTGGCGTCCGACAAATCACGTTTTTGACGCCTGAGAGCAAACGCGACCTGGTCAACTATAAGGTGTGGCTTGAGCAGAAGATTGGTCGCAAGGTCACGGCTGACGATCACATCTGGCTAGAAACCATGCGCCCTTATCGCCCAGTAAGTTATGATGCTTTAGGTTTTGCAATCTGGCAGTTGTCAAAGCGCACAGGTGTCCCCTTCAGCCTGCATGATGGCAGACGCTGGGTCACAACCGCGCTAGAGCAGGTTGCCATAAGCCAGAACTGGGCGCGCGTCCTCAGAGGTCGCAAGGTAGCAGGTGCAGAAAGTCCCTATTCTCGACCAAACATTGAAGCGTTAAGAGCCAAGTTCAAGGAGGCCGTTGGGTTGTTGGAGTTTACAACTGTGACTGCCACACCGACAGTTCCTAAAGAAGTCGCCGACAAGTTGGCAGCGTTGGAGCAGGAGCAGACCGAGTTGAAAAGGCGATACGGCATAATGCGCGAGAGGACTAAGGGTTGGAAACAGGTTGCCAAAAATCGCAATGTTTGCAAGGACAGCAAAAACTGCCAACGGATTGTCAGCGAGGACGAGTTGCCTACGTTGTTGAGTGGTGGATGGCGCGTCGTTACTTGTCTGTCGTCTGGTAAAGTCGTTGTAAGCAACGAAACATGATCTCCTTTTTTTGTTTAGATTTCAAAGATTTCAGAAGTCGGATGGAAAGGCTTCTTTTCTCTCTCTTCCTTCTTAGATGTTGTTTGTGGTTTTCGTTTTCTTGCTTTTTTTGTATATCCCCATTGAGCAATAGAGGTTTTCTTGTCGATGTGAAAGACTCTGAGAACATCTGTTTCAACAGCTTGTGGTTGCTTGCCTCTGACCACTAAAAACTTCTCAGTGTATTCATAGACCTCTCTCATACTGTTTTTCTCGTTGATTATGATTTTGCGCTTTACTACTCCTTGACTAACCAATTCTCTGAGATGT
Source organism: Bathyarchaeia archaeon (assembly GCA_049512075.1). Classification (GTDB taxonomy): domain Archaea; phylum Thermoproteota; class Bathyarchaeia; order Bathyarchaeales; family Bathycorpusculaceae; genus JBEKCD01. The sequence continues at coordinate 186,450 of JBEKXL010000003.1, forward strand.
TTGCTTAAAGCACCCGAAGACAATTTGGTAAGCGATTTGAGTTCCGACCAACTTCTATGTTTCTTTTCATTTTCGTCATAAAATGCACGTATGATCTTTTCCTTTGTCCTCAGTGCCTGCTGTTGTTTTTCCGTGAGTTTGCCTTCACATTCGGTACCGATTAAAGGCATTGTTGACCGTCCCGTGATAATTTGTTCACGATTGCCTTATGTATAATCATATTCACGTTGTTATTCATAAACATTGCGTGCGTGAGCAACGTGAAGGACAGCACAACAATAACAGTGAAGAAAAAAACTCTTCTTCGTCTCATACTACACTGCCGCAAAAACCAGAGCTATGATAATCTCATCAACGTTTTGCTAGACAATGAAGAGGCCGTTGAAAAGGCAGCTAAAGAGGTGCGACAGCAATGAGCATGGAAAAATGGTTCAGCGGCTTTCCATATACAGAGAAAACGAAGCATTTGTACCGCGAGTACATGGCGATGTTCTGCGACATCCTCAAGACCACACCGGACGACCTTGCCATCAAAACACCTGAACAGGTCGTAGAAATCCAAGCAACACTTGCAAACGCTATGAAGAAAATGGGTTTGTCGGAATACACTGTGCATTTGCGGATCCACGCTTTGCGTTCGTTCTGGCGATACAATGGCGTAGAGTTGCCCGAAGATATTTTCAACTACAAAGATTGTGTGTGGCTCAAACGGGAGAGGAAACAACAATGAGCGACAACTCAGAGTTTTCAACAGAAAAAAGGTCACGTCGAGCCAAGATAGGCCTCCCAGGAACTGTAGAACTGGACGAACAGAAACCTACTGAAACCGATGCCGGCAAAGCAGCACTTAGGGAACTCATCAGGCAAGCAGCAGAGGACGGAGTAAACGCAGCACGCGCACGCATTACAGAACAACTTCCAACTGCTAAACCGTTAGCCCCTAAACCTGAAGTCATCGTTGAGCATGGCAGTGAAGTTCTCAAAAACCCTCCAGACACGGCACCTCCAGTCGAGAAGAAGGAAGAGACGCCGTTACATCAATGGATACGGAAAAAGCGAGGTGATTGAGAATGGATAAGGAAACTATCAAGGACCTCTTAGAAGGGAAGTTAGTACGAGTAACAATGGTACCAGACAAGTTGACTGACCCGATTGACAACTCAATCTTTACACTCAAGGACGTTTTGGAACATGGATATGTGAGTACAGGTGTGCCACTCGCAGTTGAAATAGCAAAAGAAATCGAGAAGCTCGCGGAATGGCAGACGACATTGCAGCAGAGATTTGATGCTGGCAAAATAGGTATCGACGTTGGCATCTGTCAAAACAAGAGAGTTAACGACCGCTACGACGAGTTAGATCGCAATATCCACCACACGACACACACCGCTGAAATCCAAAACGAGAAAACAGGCAAGTTCTTGAAAGCGGAAATCACCATCAGCATTTTACCAACTCTACCTGGCTTCTCATATAGCCCTGAGCAGGTTAGGCGATCATTGTCAAAACTGTTGCCATACACCGTAAAGCAGTTGCTGGACAACGGCGAGTTCAGCCTGTCAGACAAGGATTATTTGGAATACACCCAAGCAGAAGACAGGACAAAATGGCTCGCAGACCACGAGATAAAAGGAGGACAGTTTAATCTCTTCTGGATGAAGGACGCTGCTCAAGAACTGCCAAACGTTGAACCTGTATTTGCCGACGCAGTTGGCAGATTGCGGATGCTAGCCGTCCCAGAACAGGTTATCAACGACTTCAAAACTGTGACCTCATTGCTAACGGACGACCTGAAGCAAAACTACTGGCGACATTACAACTCACTGATGCTCGCCATATCTCGCATAGCACTGGCCGAGGCAAGGAGAAATCCACTTGACCTCTCAGGCAACAGAGATTTGGCAGCAGAAGCGGACAAAACACTCGGCAAGATGGTCGAGAACCCAAGAGGTGAGTAAATGGCAATAGCGGATTTAAGAGTGTATCTGAGAAGCCTACCGTTCTTTTATCCCAAAACCATGGGATGCAGCGGCATTAACCAAAGCGGTCAGATAATGAATGCTGGTTCAGATGAAGTAGACGAAACCGTCTTTGTTGAACTACCTTCAGTTCCTGCTCAAGCTGGTCAAGTGCAAGCTGACTTTGAAAACCTAAGCGGATCGCCAACTGCAGAAACCGTGAAGAAGTGGCTCAGCAAACATACGCCTCCAATGACAGAAGCGCAACGGACGGCAGCGATAGCAGCGTTCAACGTGTAAGCTCCCCGATGAGTTGGTGAAAATCCAACGAAACCTGCCGTTATGCACCCAACGGTAGGTCGGAGCGTGCGTGTAAATCGTCCGCGCATAAGCTCCCAGCTTCGACCAATGGGAGGCTTGCAGGGTAAACGGCTTCCCCTTGCAAGCTTCCAACTCACAGTTGCCTTATGATTGGGGGCAACGACCGTCGCTTAAGTGGGACGGCCTACCGGGACCTTGACGCGCCGCGCGCCAGACCCCTCCTAATAACGAGATGATGTAAGATGCCTAAACCTCCACGCAACGATAAGGTTTTGTATTGGGACAGCGAGCGACACGAATACGTCCTGCTGCCGGCACCGCTTAAGGCACATTGGGGATTGAAGCGGAAACGAATAGCCCTGGTGCGCGGCAGGGAAAGAGCAGGAATGTGGAAAGATGTCAGAAAAGAAGCCTGATTGGAAGCCTAAGTCACCATCAAGAAAGAAGTGGATGGAAAACGGGAAAGACTAAAACGGAGGCGAATGTAAAATGAAGAATGAGGAAACGTTGCTACCTAGAGCCTGTCCATTGTATCTTGAACTGTGTCCTTACGACCTGAAAAGACTAGGCGAACCAAGACTGGAACAAGGCAGATGCCCAGTGCCAAGCTTGATCACCAAGAACATTGTTGAAGCAGGAGCAAAGGAAGACCCTAAACAAATGGTTTATGTTACTTGCCCCGAAGTTTATCGACAAAACAAAAACGCTATTGACGACCCAACTCAAGGAATAGGAGGCGTTGTGTGTTATCGTCCTTCCGATCTTACAACCGACTTCCGCGATTGCCAATTTTACAGCGAGTGGTTTTGCAAGTACAGGGGCAAGAAACCGAAACCGTACAAAGCACCACCTAAGAAACAAGAGTTGGTTCATAAGAGCAGGTTAGAGAAATGAAGCGTTTTACTGATAAAGACTTCGCGCGCGCCATAGTAGTTTATCGAGAAGTCGCTATGGCAAAGAAGAGAGTCAAACGAACGCCAGGCGAGCTGATTAACAAAACCCTTTTTGAACAGGTCGAAGACGGCAAATATCTAGGCGTTGACCTCTCCGAGTTACAGTTTATCACAGGCAAGGAAGGGCCGCTAACCAAGTGGGAGACTGATGACCTTGACTACCTTCCCCTCCCGCGCCTTCCATGGCGAAGGCTTCACCCACTCTGCATAACGGAAGAAAGTGCGGAACAACTCTACACAGATGTTAGGCGTTTCATCTACGACCACATCGACTTCTCCAAAGACGTTGAATACGACCTCTGCGCTTCATGGGTTCTGCACACTTGGAGATTGGAAAACTGGAACGTCACACCCTACCTGTCCTTCTTTGGCCCACCAGCAAGCGGCAAGACGTGGGCGATGGAAGTGTTAGCGGCGTTGTCGTTTAGGTCGCTGTTAGCCGCTATGTCGCCAGCCTCACTCTACTACGCCACGCAAGAATGGCATCCCACCTGCTTCCTTGACGAGACAGAGATGTATTTGAGAGGGGAAGAGAAGGCCGACATCCTCAACTATCTGAACATGGGCTACCGGCGCGGGCAAGTGGTAATAAGGACAACAGAGGATAAGGACGGCTCACGCTCACCTGTAATGTTTGACGTTTTCGGGCCTAAGTGCCTTGCTGGAACCAAAGAACTATTCGACACCTTGAAGTCTCGCAGCTTCACTTTTACCATGAGCAGGAAGACGCGCGAGATTAAGATGACAATCGATGAGGACGCCATTCTCCAACTTAGAAACAGGTTGTTCTCGTACAGGGTCAGGCAGCTAGCGGCAAACAGAAATCTCATTCTGTCCGCTGACACTTTCCTAAACCAAATCAGAGACGGCAGACTACGAGAGTTGTTTCACCCGCTAATCTCCTGCTGCCCTCAATCTGTTATTCCCCTGCTTGTCGAATATGCCGTACAACTAGACACCGAGAAAGAGCAGGAGGAAGCTCTAAGTTTGGAAGCGAGGGTTTTCAATGCTGTTCTAAAGGCTCGGCAACTCAACGAAGACTTTATTCCGCTAAAGGCCGTTGCTGAAATTGTGAACGAGAACCTCCCACTGAAGGAAGGTTTTAGCAATCGCGCCATAGGCACATACGTTGCAAAACTAGGCTTCAAGAAACAAATCCATAAGAACCGTGCGCACGTTGTCTGGGACGAGAAACTCATCACTCGCCTTGCCAAACGCTATCCAATCGACAAAGCAGATGATAGCCCTCCTGAACCTGAACCGTACGACCATTACGCTCACCCTCCTCAGACGTGAAGACGTGATAGACGTGGTAGCAGGAACCATACCCCCCTTGCAATACGCGAATACGTGATCATCAAGTGAGTGAGTTTTATAAGATTTTTATTTATCTCTTCAAATCATCCTTCTTTTGCTGACAGAACAACGGCACAGCAGCAGGGTATATGGTCTCCTGTTCCCCGTCTTTCACGTCTTCGCGTCTCACTAGCGACCAACAGCGAACTTGCCATGCGGGAGTATCCGAAACGTCGAACCTGCAATCTGCCCGATTTCTACCTGCTTTGACAAGTTGATGATGAGTTCGAAGCGAACTGCCAACATCGAACTTGGAGTATCCAATGGGCGGCTTTCGAACTTCAATCTGCCCAAAACATCCCTGCTTTACTGCCAATCTCCTCAAATCATCCTTGTTATCTGCCCATTTTATCCTTACCGAAGTGTAGGTGTGCTGAACAACAGGAGATGCCCATTTCATCCTTGCATTGGCGTTTGTGGGACGTTTCAGGCAGCAGGATTGAGCGTCGAACTGGGACGAATAATGTAAAATACGCCCAAATCGTCCTTGTTTTCGGAAATCGGGCGTGTCAAGCGACTGTAAAAATCTTGGAAGTCGAACCTCAAAACTCAACCTAACCGCGGTAGGTCGCCGCTGCTTTGTACTTATTGTGCTTTTCCGAAATCCAGTCGAAAAATACACCATCATTTCCCATGCAAGCGTCTAGGCGTCGAACTGTAGCGGAAAGGGTCGAACTGGGGAGATTTCGAAGCGAACTGGGCGAACTAGGAAAGAATCTGGGAGATTGCTTTTTCATTGTTTCCTGCTGTCTCCCATGCCATCATCGGATACTCACCTAAAACTCGTCTATCCTCCCCTGCTTGCAGATTTGACTCTCGAACTGGGGAGATTAAGGTGTTCAGCAGCGAGACATTCACTTTTCCATCAAAATTCCTGCACCTTGCGTTCTTTAAATGGTGTCTCCCCTGCTGAAGGTCGAGATCGCTGTTGAACTGTCAACTGCTAAAGCGTCGCCATGCTAGAACGCCATCGACAGTACACCTATCTATGTGCGCGCACTAGGTGCTTTTCAGGTCACAGGCAGCGAGTTCTCAGACGCGTTTCGTATCAGACTGTTTCTTTGCTTGCCGAAAGACGGAAGTCTATTAATCTCGGAGCAAGTAGGCGAAAGACGTGATAGTCATCTAAATTCTGCTCATGGAAGTTTCTGGTAATGAAGGTGAATTTTATGAAACCGAATACGAGGTCATTATACCTTTCTCTAAAAGCACTATATGTTTGGTCCAGATATTCGGTCTGTGCACGCGAGCCAGGAGTTTGAGCAATCGGTTCAATCTTCTTGGTCTTCTCCTTCACAAGCATCGCAAAGTCAGTAACCATTGTCGAATACCTGCCAAACAAGCGCAACAGTCGAATGAAGACGGGTTTAAATTCGGTTATAGTGTTCTTCTTTTCAAAGAGTTCAAGACTCTTCCGCAATTCTGCATAGTCTTCTTGAACGGTTCTGAAATTCTCACGGAACTGAGTTGTCTCGCGTGGCGTGACATCTATGTGAAAATCATTATGCATGTATGCAATTGAATACATGTAGTTATCTCCCATAAACTGTCCCAATGATTCCACATAGTACCAGAACTCCTTGAGCACATTTTCTGGAACCTCATTCTTCACGGCGGTCTCAGAAACCCGACCCTCCATGTAGTTTATGATGCCTTGCCGTGCTATCTCACTCCAATTCACTTCACCAAAATGCTTCATCTTCTCATCCAGTTCGTCGGTTATGTAAAGTGTAATGTTTCTTGCCATTGCTAATCACTGTAAAGAAAGTAAACCCAAATGGTCTTATAAGTGTTGCTGTGGATTATGTGGGTTCTGCAGCTATTAACAGTGGATAAAAGCAAACATATAATAGGACGATCAACCCACTGCTACTAGGCGCGCACAAATCGGGCTTCAACGGCGACCAGGGTCGTGTTGGCCGCACGGTGTGAGGTCGCTGTTGAGGCAAGCGATTTGTCTGAGAATAGGTCAACGTGTTATTTTAGTTTTTCCTTGCACTCTCACGCCTTTAAATGGCGTCTCCCATGCTGAAGGTCGAGATCGCTGTTGAATTGTCAACAACTCACCGACGTTGCCAACTGCCTGGTTCATCTTCTATTGAGAACGTAAGCGAGATACACCGCAATCAGAGGGCCGAAAACTGTTGAAAACGCTATGAGGGCAGCGTCTGCGTTGATTTCGCCAGAGTAGAGCAAAAAGACAGGGGCGACGAGGCTGACGGCCGAAATGATGCCGACGACTACCACGTGTTTGTGAATATCATGCCTTTTGAGGGTTTCAAATATGGGATACTTAAGACTTGGCTTGTCGGTGAAAAGCAGGGTTCCCCGCTTTTGGAAATCTTCAATGTCACCGTTCATTTGGACTAGTCGGCTCTTGGTCGGCTCGATCAGAAATTGTCCAAACTCCGTGAGCACGAAGAACACCGTGTCCCCCTGCTCCTTCTTGGTCCTATGTTCAAGAGTATAGATCAGGCGGCTCTCAAACGCCTTCCTGAACTTGTTTAGTTCGCCGCCTATTTCTTCCATCACGACCTTCACGTCACCCATCTTCCAATATTCATTCAGGAGCACGTATGTCTCGCGCAGGTATCTGAGACATTGATGCCTCGCTGGCTCCAATCCCTCGTGCACGTACGACGCGAGACTTGTCCACGCATCGTACACTTTCAGAAATATCTTCTCGTCTGAAGAAAGGTAAAGCTCGTAGAACACTGGAACTCCTTTTGACAATATCATGCGCCGCCCCAAAAACGAGATGCCAATAGCCCCGAGGAAAAGAAGAATAGTTACGCTGCCCCCAAGTATGGAATTTTTCGAGACGTAAAACACGAAAAACATGGCTGCCATGCCGCCGAGCACCAATAAGATCCCCAAATTCTGAACCCTTCTACCCGATCTTGATAGGTCGTTGTAAGTTCTTATGCGTGTTTCAAGTACATCCTTGTGGTTTTTGAAATAATCCTCCATGGAACGCTCGGGCATCTGCATGTTTAACCATTGTCGGAAACTGCAGATATAATTCTTTTCCTCATAGCGCTTCACTGGGCTGGGTGCATAGAGAAGCGGTCAAACGATATTTTAACTGAGTAAAATGCCGCATACTGGTTTGGTTTGGCACAAGGGTATTATATAAAGCCATAACATATCCCTAGGGTATAAGTTTGAGATGAATGAAATGAGCAAGAGAAAACCGTCCATACACCTCCAGAACATAGTTGCTTCAGCGACGGTCAATCAGAGGATTAGCTTGAAAACGATTGTTGAAAAGTTTCCGCACGCCGAGTACAGTCCAAAAGTGTTTCCTGGGCTTGTTTTCCGGTTGAAGAAGCCCAAGACGGCTACGTTGATATTTGAAACGGGCAAGATGGTTTGCACGGGGGCGAAGTCGGAGAAGGAAGCGATTCAGGCGGTTAATAAGGTGACGAAGGAGCTGAAAAGCCATGGAATACCAATCACCAACAAACCGGTTATCACCATACAGAACATCGTTGCTTCGGCGGAGTTAAACGGGGAAATAGACTTGGAGAACGTCGTTTACAAGCTCAAGAGAGTGATGTATGAACCTGAACAGTTTCCAGGAGCGGTCTACAGAATGGAGCAACCGAAGGTCGTGTTTCTCATATTCTCAGCGGGAAAGCTGGTGTGCGTGGGCGCTAAGAAAGAACAAGACGTCTATGAAGCGGTTGGCAAGCTTCAGGCATTACTGGAAGAACAAGAGCTCATTTTCTACCCAGAAGAGAAGGCTGCGAGCACTGGGTAGTCCATGTTGAAATTCGAACTCTTGGTTTTGATTGCTTAATCCGCGATTTTTCTGAGGCTCAATTCGTTTATGCGGTTCGTGCGTAATGAACAAAATGTACTTTAGTTTTGTTGTGTTTTAGTGGTTTCGATAGATAGGTTAGGGAATGAGTGGCGTTGAGCGTTAACACTGCCGTTTGCAACGTGTGTAATCGAAGGGAAGCATTTTTCTTCAGATCCTACTCTGGGATGGGTCTCTGCAAGAGGTGTTTTACCCAGTCCATTGAGGAAAAGACGAGGGCAACGATTGCGAAGTATCAGATGTTCAGGTTCGACGACAGGATAGCTGTGGCTGTTTCAGGAGGGAAAGACAGCGTTAGCCTGCTGCACGTTTTGGCGAAGATAGAACTGAGACATCCGAAGGCTCGGCTTGTCGCCGTCACGGTTGACGAAGGAATCATGGGCTACCGAGACGAAGCATTGAAGATAGCCGCAGAAAATTGTGAAAAGCTTGGCGTGGAACATTGCGTGGTTTCTTTCAAAGAACTTTTCGGCTGCACCTTCGACCAGATGGTGAGGCGCTTGAAGGGCAAGGACGATGTGAAGCTTACGCCGTGCGCGTATTGTGGTGTCCTGCGGAGAAAAGCTTTGAACACAGCGGCGAGGAAAATCGGCGCCGACAAGCTTGCAACGGCCCATACTCTCGATGACGAGACGCAGACGATTCTTCTGAACATTCTCCACGGAGACGTCTTGCGAATAGCAAGGGAAAAGCCGGTTACAGACGAAGTGCACCCGAAGCTCGTGCCCAGAATAAAGCCCTTCTGCGAGATTCCTGAGAGAGAAACCGCGCTGTACGCATACGTCAAGGGAATAAGATTCCAGAGCACTCCGTGTCCCTACGCTTCAGAGGCTTTGAGGAACGACGCACGCATGATGCTTAATAGGATGGAAGAAAAGCACCCTGGGATAAAATTCACCATTTTCAAGTCGATAGAGAAGATTAGGCCTGCAATTGAGGAAACCGCAAAGAAGGAAGGGCTGGGCGAGTGCATCGAATGCGGAGAACCGACAACGGATAAGATTTGCAGGACGTGCCAGCTGCTGAAGCTTATGAAGTGATGTGAACCATGGCTTGCACTAAGACGTTTGAAGACCTCTCTCCTTCGCGGCGGCATCGGTTTTCATTTTGCGCAGCATGACCGACGCCTCGTTGGCCGTGCTAGCTGAGGCCAGTTTCTTTGCCTTCTGAAGGAAGATTGTGAAGCCACAGTGCGGGCACGTTCTTGTCTTCTGGTCAGCTTTGGCGAGCAGAAGGCCGCCGCATCTGCTGCAAACAACTATCAGTGTTGGAGCCATTGCCTTCACCTATCGAAAGCCTTTTCCACATCCAACTAGATAACGCTTAGTGCTGAGAGGAATGGGTGCATGAGCAACGATCAAGAAGGCAAACCAAAATCAGCGTCGAGTCTGGTTCAGGCGGCAGTGCACTATTTCAAGAAAGAGGGTTATAAGGTTGAGCAGAACGCTACGACGCTTGAAGGTTTCAGCGGGGTTTCGAGAGGTTTTGATTTGATAGTTCAGAAGGGACGCGTTGAGCAGGGCGTCTGGGTTAGAGATTGGAACAGGACCATAGGAGTCAACGTGATAATAAATATGGACAAGGCCTCTGAGGATGTGGGGCTGTCTGGCCCCATTATAGTGGGTGAAAAATTCAGCGATCACGCAAAATCCTACGCAAACCGAAGAAAAATCACGCTGCTCACAAAAAGACAAATAACCTTAAGCCTAAGGTAAACACGCTAGATCTTTAAGAACTCATCGAGCAGGCCTTCATTCTCCAGTTTGCCCAGCCAATCCACAACGCCCACACAGCACTTGCTGGAATCAGCCATCACTTCCAGCATTGCGCCGACGATTTCTTCTGCACTCTTCCCTGTGACGTCCAATTCGCAGGTTCTTCCTTCCCCTCCCGCGTTCAAGGCGTCCACCAAGCACACATCCAATATTTCAGAGGCCAGGTTCTCCATCATCTTGGGTTCAGAAAAGCCGCACCGTTTCATGAACTCCCGCAGCTCAACAGGATCACGCCTCAACACGAACACGAACGTCACAAGTTTCGGTGGAACAACGCTGACGGCGTAATGCCCATCAATTACAACTTCCTCCTTGTCTGTTTTCTCGACTAGCTCACGAATTCTCTTTCTCATCCTTGATTCGTCGACTATAATCGTATCTCGCCTCTCATCTTTTCCTGAGGTAAGATGATCTCTCAGGGCCAAGTCGGTCAAGTTGATGTACAAAGCGTCAAGCTTGGCTGTAAGCAAACGTGCTACTGAAGTTTTTCCAACGCAAGGCGTTCCAGTTACCAAGATGACGCGTTTAGGCATGGGTAAGCAAACCTTACTGGTTCTAGTTAGGCGCGTGGCAAAATAAGGTTTCCAAAATTCTTATTGCACACCTGTGTGCACTCTATCTTGGGCTGGCGAGTCGGTGTGTGGCTTTCGAGCCTCATATTGGAAGGCTTGAGGAAACTCCGCCCACGCGTAGAATTGCAACGCTCGAAAGGGCGTAAGGTGAGAACCTTGGCTACGGAGCAGAAACGAAACGTCCGCCCGGCAAATGCCTATGACACATGCTAAGTTGTCGAGAATGCCGGGTGTGAAACGGTGAAACGGCCGTCCTGCAAGTGGAAAGGGCAAACAGACGCCGATGAAGAATCTACCTGAAGCGCGGGTAGCCCGATTAGCCGAATGCCACAAAAAACAAAAGGCGGGTTACGGCCAACACACCAGCCCAATTTTACTGCACACCGCCGAAATTCTAAACGTACTAATCCAAATGAAGAACGACAACAAAAGCGACTACACCATAAAATTCACAAACAAAGCACTAACATTCTTGAGCCAACACACCAGCTTAAACGAACCAGAAGCAGTTAAAGCACTAATAGCCAAACTGCAAACCCGAAACGGATACAAACGAAACCTCTGCATAGCCTACAACAAATACTGCAAGCACTACCAAATAGAATGGAAAATGCCCCACTACGAACCCGAAGCCCAAAACATCAAACTACCAACCAAAGAAAGACTGAACATGCTCATAGCAAACGCAAGCCAACCACTCGCACTAAAACTAACTCTCAGCATGGAAACAGGACTCAGACCCGTGGAACTATGCAGATTAAAAGTCAAAGACGTAGACACCGACCACAAAGTAATCAACCCGATAACAGCCAAACACGGAGCACCAAGAACCCTGAAAATATCTAACAACCTAAACGAAAGAATACAAGAACACATACTGAAAAACAACCTCACCGCAAACGACAACCTATTCAAAGGCACATCCGACGACTACGGAAAACACTACCGAGCCATGAGAAACGCACTAGCACAGAAACTCAAAGACCCAAACATACACAGCATAAGACTATACGACTTCCGACACTACTTCTGCACGACAACTCTACACAGAACCAAAGACCCATTCTACACCATGACCCAAATGGGACACAAGAAACTAACAACGACACAGAAGTACATGCATTTACTAGACCTTAATGATGATGAATGGACAGTCAAGACAGCCACCAACATCAAAGAAGCCACAGAATTCCTAGAAGCGGGATTCGAATACATTCAAGAAATAGACGGAATCAGACTATACCGAAAACGCAAATAAAACACAAACAACCCTTCTTTTTTCTATTCAATGTCATGCTTAACCAATATGTCGCGCTCAGCTTCGCTTCGCGCTCCAACCGCGCGCGCTAGGTTCGCCTAAAGTTTTAAATTTTGATGGTTCATAGATTTGTGAATTGGAGGAAACATCATTTTGTCATGGGAAGGTTCAATATTGCTTGAAAAGGGCGAAAAGATAGTGACTTCTTGGCGAGGAAACCGAGAAATGACGCAGAAGGTTGCAGTAAGAGGTCAATATGGACGACAGAGAATAGAGGACGCAAAAGAACGCAAGAATGGTTTTCTTGTACTGACAAATCAAAGGCTGTTGTTTCTAGAAGAGCATGGAGTATTTAGCAAATCATATCACCAAGTGCTTGCAATACCCTTAGGAAAAGTCAGTGGAATATCGATGGGCGGCATGCTCTCTCCTTTTGTCTCAATAGCAGACGATGTCGGAGCGTGCATGTTCCATTTGTGGGGCATTGGAAAAAGTCAATTTGAGCCTTTCCGACAGCAGATTATAGATGAATGCCGAAAAAGAAGGGAAGAAATTGAGACAGAGAAAAAGAAAGAGAGGGTTCAAGTGGTTCTAGATTTTTCAGCACTTAAGGACTACATGGAAAAAGGCGGGCTAATACTTCAAAAAATGAAATGCCCAGAATGTGGAGCACCGTTGACGCTTCCAACTGTGGGAAATCAAACCAAGTGTGATCACTGCGGGAGCATGATCTATGCGCAAGATATTTTCGAGAAAGTAAAATCACTAATTGGGTAAGCTTACAATCCCATGGTAAAGTCAGAGTGATGCGATGTTTAATGAAAAAGGGCGGAAAGACAAGTGCTACGAATGTGGAGGTTCTCTTGAGCTTTTTGAGATTGACATGGAGAATGGAACACGAATAATGAAATGCCAAGTTTGTGCGCTCTATCATTTCTACAAAAAGGATTTTCTAGCCAAATGGAAACTCAGCAAAGTCAGTAAGGAAGTTCACTCTGGTACTGAACAATAAATCGACAGCCCGCGCGTTCACTCGCACGTTCCAGACGATACGTCACAAACAGCCGAGCGCGCGCTAGAAAAAACTCTTTTATAATGAGATACCACTTTAGTCCATGGAAGTTGTCTACCGATGAAGGGTAATCCTCTATTCGGAGCATGGAGGCTGAAATCGCTTGAAACAAAGGCATCTGACGGATCTGTCTCCTATCCGTGGGGGAAAGAAACTCTTGGTTACGTCGTCATCAGCCCAGAAGGCTACTTTTGCGTCGCAATAATGAGCGCTAATCGCAGAAGATTCTCCTCACAAGATATGAAGGGAGGTAGCGCGGAAGAAAGAGCGAACGCTGCAGATTCATACATATCGTACTCCGGACCGTGTGAAATCGAGAAAGACAAGTTTCGAGTAAAGGTAGAAGTCAGCCTGTTCCCAAATTGGGTAGGCGGAATCCAAGAACGCAACTACAAGATCGAGGGAAAAACGCTCTCTGTATCGACTACTCCAACTCTTGTAAACGGAAAAGAACAGGTAGGCTACTTGATTTTCGAACGCGTCTGAAACTGATCGCGCGCGCATGATCAAGCCGAAGTTTTGAAGCCCCAAGATCCAAAAGCTGTAAGCCGAGCCTCTTCTAGACTTCGAAAATTATTAAAGCACTATTACGCATATCATACCTTCTGGGAACATAAATGCCGAAAAAAGAAAAACCGTTAACTAAGAAAGAGCGAGACGAGAAAAGGAAGAAACATAAGGAAAAGCAAAGCAAAACACAGGCTTCTTAAGCCCCAAGAAAGAGCTTTGCAAAACTCTTTTTCTCTTTTTACCATAAAGTTGGCTTCTTTGATGAAATGAAAGAAAGACGCGTCAGTTTTGGATATTATTGGCTTCCTCCATTAATGCGAAAGAAATATGTTTTAGCTTGTTTATTTATCGTTAATTTGTAGCTGAGATTTATGCCGAGTGTAATGAAACGTAAACAAAAGAATACTCAAATCGCACAACAGAAAAAGACAGAACGGGATAAAGAAGCGAAAAAGAAACAGTTGAGACAGCAACTTCCTGCCAAGGGCAAGAAACGTTAAAGCCACTAAAGGAGCTATGGTAACCATCTAAAAGCTTATACCTAGAAGACAACAATACAGCGCGCGCTGTTCTGGAAAGACCGAATGAACCAAACTGGCGAAATCTTCATTGCAGTTGAGGTATATAGTGGATACATTCAAAGAAGAACTTGGGCGACAGATTTGCCCGCCTTAGTCGTCTAGAGTGCGATTTGGGTTTACGCCCTATTCTTCTTTTTCTTTCATGTCCAGCAGCATATGTTTGGCAAGGGTTGAGAAGGTTAAGTATCGATAGTGCACTTTGTCATCAAGGTCTATTATGAAACTGTGAAGTTCATACTTGCTTAAGTGAGCAAACTGTTTTAGCCATCGTTGGAACTGCATGTAGCCAGAATAGCTTTCATGAAGGGAAATCACAACACCGTTGGCGCCTTCGCCTAGGCCTCTTTCGATCATCACGGCTTGAGGTATTTCCGCCAATCTTTTTCCATATTCCTCGATGAGCTTCCTCATGGCTTGCAGGTCAGTTGGTGTTTCGAAATTCGCAAAAGTCAACGCGCATAAGTGATATCCGAGTTTGTTGAAATCCGGGATAACAGTGTATTCTCTGAGAACATCATCCTTCTCTAACTTCGCAATCGTTCTGCTCACGGTAGGTTGAGAGACTCCAATTGCTTTCGCAAGCTCTCTGTCGCTTCTCCGACTGTTCTTCATAAGTTCAGAAATCAGACGGCGCTCAACAGGTTTCATATGCAACAACATGACACTATTCCGAATGCTGGGCAGTTAAGTTTTTTGTTTCAATCTATTCAAGTGCGCATGCAGAAATATCCTGACTTTGCCACTTCTTTCCACGGATAAATCCTCCATACTTGCAGAATAACATCAGGCCTATTGCTACTACAGTTACAGGATAAATGAAGAGAATAACAGTCATGGTGGTAGAATTTATCCAAACTGAAGGACCATGTTGCAAGACTAACACTAATCTATAAAGCATAGGAAAAGGGTTGAAAACAAAGAAAACATAACTCCAGACAGAAACTACAGCATCAATTGTAACGTACAGAATCCCGTCATTCACCAGTATCGTCAAGAGTAAGCTTACTATTCCATAGACTAAAAGAAAATAGACTAGCGCGCACGCTAATTTGCTCATGGCTCCACTTCCCATTGCGAATCAAATACAACTGCGATGTAAAATATGCTTTTGGTTTGGACAAGACTATACCCCAACCTTAATCTGAACACTGTTCACAAGTAATGCCGATGCAGAACAGAGAACCCGATGTATCTTCGGAGTGGCTCATGAAAAATGCCGGGCCAGTTACCAGATATCACACCGCCGTGAGCTTCTTACCGAAGAAGGAAGAGCTCCAGCTCTAAAAAAGACCTTATGACCAACCAACGTGTAACACTTATTCCCAGAATATTCTGGGCAGACCCGATGTGCCTTCGGGATAACTTGACTTTTTTTTACTTGCGCGTTCGCACATGGAAAGAAAGAGAGGAAAATGCTGAAGTTATGGATGCATTGGCTGCAGTATGGCGAATTGGTTGCCTTCAGGATCAACGGCTATTGCTGTCCAGCCTACTTGCGGAACTTCTTGCTTCGCAACAATGATCTTTCCACCGAGCTTCTTGATTTTTTCGATGTATTCATCAGCGGACTCGACTGAAATGTAGATGACGGGCTTCATCTCCTTATTGGTCTTCTTGTACAAGCCTCCATTAACGCCTGGTCGCATAGGTCTCATCTGCTTGTCCACTGGTACCGTGCCGAGAAGCCAGTATTCCATGGGTCCACTCATGTCTTCGCTGCCTTTCTCGATCTTCCATCCGAAGACTCCAGAATAGAATTTCTTCAGTTTCTCGGTGTCGTTTGCCGGGATTTCGAAATGAACAACTGTGTGGTCCATTATTTCCACCTCTATTTTCGTCAACACAATGTCTTCGAGCTAATTAAATGTATGTTGCTCATGGCCACTGCATCAACGCACCTTAGGTTTTCGGGTTCTGATTCGACAGGTCCGCCCCAGCGCCCATACGTGTTCCGCGCGCGCTGAGCGCCGTGAACAAGGCTACAGTTCCCGCAATAATCATCGAAACGATAACAGCGGGCCCTGCATAGCCCACAGCAATCCCCAGCACAACGAAAATTCCCGCACCAATTATCGCTCCAACCCGATTGCCGAAGCGTCCAGAAGATTGAGGGTTCTTTTCAGCTCCACTATTTTCCCCTTGACAAATCTGAAAACGTAGCGCGCGCTAGCATTTTCATCTGTCTTTTGTCAAGTTCGTCTGTCGCGTATACTTAGGGGCAAGCATGAACCGATAATTAGCGCGCGCCAGATGCGAGTTTCGTTGGCAAGACATCATCACGAGAGTCTGGCGATTTTCGTGTTGTTTCACTCTTGGTTGAGGGTTTTGGTGGTTCTATTCTCACTTTTATTTCCGTCACCTCATCGAATTCTTTCTTCACTTGTTCCTCTATCTTTGTCGCTATCTGATCAGCTTCTCTCACCGACATGTCGCCGTCAACTACAACATGCATGTCACCTACCAAGTATGGTCCCAGCTTTCGCATACGAATGTCATGCACTTCTCTAACATTCTTGACATCCTTTGCAATGTTTTCTATATCCAACAGTATGTCTGAGCATTGACACGCGTCCATTAGGATCAGTGACGATTCTTTTATCACTGAGTATGCCACGGTGAAGACGAAGAAGGCGATTATTATTCCAGCAATGGAATCTGTCACTCTGATGTTCAAGTATTTGCTCAAGGCTATGCCGACAAAGGCTGTTAAAGAAGTGAGCACATCTTTGGTCGAGTTGAACGCATCTGCCTTGAGCGCTAAGGAATCATATCTTCTTGCAGCGCGAGCTTTAAAAAATAATATTACCCCTGCTACAGCGGTTGCTAAGAGTGCGGTTGCCATGGCTATCTCTGCGTTGACTATCTCTCTGGGAAAAAGCAACCCCTGGTAAGACTCATAAAGGACCAGTCCGCCCGAAACAGTCAAGACGAAAGCGGCGATTATGCTGCTGAAATTCTCAACTCTGTAATAGCCAAAATGAAATTTGCCATCTGGGGCTTTTCCCGATAATCGCAAACCAACCCAGACGATCAACGAAACAGCGGCATCGGCGAAGGATTGGACACCATCAGCGATTAACGCAAGACTCAAGGAGAATATTCCAACGAACACTTCGGCTATGCCCACCAGTACCAGAACCGCAAAAGATTTTTCCGCAACTGCTCCGCCTTTGGCAAGTCTGGTTGACTGCAATCTACTAGTCACGTTCCCAAGCTAGTCCTTGATATGGATTATAGCACGCGCTTATAGGGTGTCGGTACTGCCGGTTGTCTGGGGCGCGCTAGTTACCTACACCGGAGTTAACCATTCTTTGTGTTTCTCCGCTTTTCCAGCTACCAAGTCCGTGTAGTATTCAGCTGTACGCTTCGTTACGGGTCCAGGATACTCTTTGCCCAGGGGCAAGTCATCTATGCTGGTTATCGGAGTGATCTCCCCACCAGTTCCACACAAGAAAACCTCATCAGACCCATAAAGCTCAACGCGCGCGATGTCCCTCACCTCAACTGGAACGTCTAAATCTTCTGGTATTATTTTGAGAAGCGTTTCTCTCGTGACACTCTCGAGAATTGACGCGGTCACTGGCGGAGTTACCACTTTTCCATTTCTCACTACCATTATGCAGGCGCCGGTTCCTTCACTGATAAAACCCCGGTTATCCAAGAATATTGCGCCATCACGACCCAACCTCACGGCTTCTCGCAGCGCTAAGGCAGAATTGCCGTAATTAGCCCAAGTCTTCGCCTGTGGAGGAAGCGCATCGGAAGCGATACGTCGCCAACTGCTAATCATGAACCTGCGATTCTTAGAAAACTGCGGGTTGTCCCTGCCCAGAACGGTCTCGAAGGTCCATGCTGGAATGACGATATGAACGTCTTGTGGTGCTCCGGCCTTTGGCCAGATTCTGGGTTGAATGTAAACGTTCGTGTCGAAACCATTAGTCTCAATAGTCTTTCTTGTGGCCTCAAGAAGCTCCTCGTTGGTGTAAGGTATCTTCATTCCACAGACTGCTGCAGACCGGTGGAGACGTTCAACGTGAGGCGTCCATCGAAAAATGTTCAATTTCCCTCTGCTCTTGACATCATTCTCTACGTAAGCCTTTATTCCCTCGAAAATGCCGAGATGTATAGGTTCCATGGCAGAGACAAGCGCCTTTTCAGTCTCGATGATCTCACCGTTCATCCAACAGAACTCTGCACCGTGAAATGCAACAGACATAAACGGACAGCACCCCCGAACAAAACCTAAGCTCGCAACGCCCCATATTTATGAGTTTTGATGCAAACCATGGTTGATCTCGCTATAAGCGTTAGCCTATGCCTGATCCTAAATTCGTCTGCGAGGCGGCTTTTGCTTCCGGTTTTCATTCGTTCATGGATCGTGGTGTGCATTTGGATACTAAAAGCGTCATTTAGAAGGCGAAACTTAAGCGTCATTTAGCCAAAATTTAGGAACATACGTGCGTACAATGGTTAGCACATGGTTACAGCAAAATCTAAGTAAGTGCGCAGCTCCTCACGCTTCGGGGGGCATTACACGACGCGTATGACCCATGCTTCTTCTCCAGAAACTCCTCCCGCAACAGGCCAGCCGCCGTCAGTAAGCACGAGGTCAAGGAAGAGGTTCTATGCCGTGCTAGGGATTATTGCGGTTGCTGCTGTTGCTCTAACCCTCGTACTGGTTTTGACACCTCCAAGTGTGGGCGCAACCATACCTTTGACGTACAAATACACTCCAGGAGAGGAAATGACCTACAACGCGACCACCATAGCGATGCCGGAGGTTGGAGCGAACATAACAGAACCGGACACAGTCGGAATGGACATCATCAGTTTCGACGGAGAAAACTGCACGATCAACGAGACAGGGTCAGCTCCAGCGCTTGGTTACTATCAAGCCTACTTCATTTTCACCAGGAACAGCACCGGCTATATAACGTCTGTTAACGGCGTGCCCTGAAGCGGGTTGTCTTCCGCGTACAGCCATCTTCAGTTTTTCTTTCCGAAAGAAGAGGCAAGGGTGAACGACACCTGGCAAGTTCCGGTGAACTCGAACAATTCGTTGATTGGTTACAACGGAGTTTTCACCTACAAGTTCGGTAGCGTTAAGAAAATCACGGTACCCGCGGGCACGTACAAGGTCTTCAAGATAGACGTTTCAAGCAGCAACCTAACGAGCTCGGTTACCGAAAACCTTGTGTTCACATTCGATGTTCAAGCGTACCTTGAGTACGGGACCTGCTGCATGATTGATGCCAACATTCAAAGCAGCTTAGGCATTGCAGGGGGCCAGACTGTTGAGAACTCCACAACAACAACACAGGTGACGCTCATAAAGCGCACATTGTAGCATATAGAACGCCTTGGAACATGAGAAGCATCGCTCAGAGGGGCATTCTTAACTCGATCAAGCTTGGAAGAATGAATTCAGGAACAAGCATGCACGCACTTTCGGCAGTGCAATCAAATCCTCATTAGAATGCGGAGTAATATCTCCTTTTGCAGTGGATGGAGGTAGAGAAAGGGGCTTTGCGGGAGATGCCTCCACTGCTGGGGTGTGGGAAGCACCACTTCTGTCTCTGGGAATAACGCGTTATACTGAAGCTGTCATAATTCCAGACTGGTAAAGAGTTCTTTCTGCAACCTAGTGGGGCTGTCGCTTGTTTTCTTCTAGACGGGCTTGTTGTAGTTTAGGAGGCCAATCCAACCGCAGATTACGCGGGTTTTCGCCTTCTCATCGTCTAACGTTACCTCTATCGGCGGGCGCCCTTCAGGTGCTTGTTTAAACAGGTACTTCTCGAAGCGTCTTGCCCAATCCACTTTGAACAGTGCAATTGCAAACGCTATCCCGACACCTGTGCTTATCACCAAGGACATTAGGTCGCTTCCTACGCCAAATATGTCCCTGATGATGCCTATTGAAAATCTACTGCCGTAAGCCACAGCTAGGCTCAAGAGTAATTTCCCAGTTAGGGCAGGCGCGAAAGCTTTGATTGGATTGTAACGGGAAGCGCCGAGCGGAATGAAAACCAAGTCATCGGGCAGGGGTGTCAAGGCAAAGGCAAATATCGCGATGGCACCGAACTTGTTGAAGACCTTGACCAGAAAATCCACGTTCTTCTTGTATTTTCCAGTTATGACTTTCTTACTGCTGAGGCCGAGTAAATACCCAGAGAGTTCTCCGATTGCTCCGCCGAGTGTTGCAGCTAAGGCAATCAGCAGAGGCGCAAAGACCCAACCGCCGCCAATCTTGAGGCCGGCAAGAGTGAAGACAACAATCGTATCCGGAACTGGTACAATGATGGACATGGCACCAGCCAGGCTCATGACAAATACTCCCAAATATCCGTACTGCATGCAGAGATTGTACATCCAAGTGAAAATGCCTTGGAACTGCAACGTGATTCCTCCAGGTGTCTACAGCGCTAATCCGACATCCTTTGCATTATTAACTGTTATTCAGAATTAGACACGATTTTGTTCACAATCTGATCATACGCTTTGCGCACGCAACAGTAGTTTCCCCCGGAGCAAGCTCCGGGGCTCTATGGTGTTGCTTCTTCTTGTTCTTCTCGTATGTATTTTCTGACGGCGTCGAGGTTTAGTCCGCCTACTGTGTTAACGCAGTATCCGCCTGCCCAGAGCCTTCCTTCCCAGAGGTGCCTCTTTAGGTCTGGAAACTCTTGGAAGAGCGTCCTGGCGGTTATGCTTTTCAGGGTTCTCACAACGTCGGGTATGGCCTGTTTGGGTTGTAGTTTGAGTAGGACGTGTATGTGGTCGGGGGAGACTTTCAGCTCATCCAGAGTGTAGCCGTACTCATCAGCGACTCGACGGATAACCTGTTCAGCCCTTTCACCCACCTTGCCCCGCAGTATGTTCCGCCGGTACTTTGGAACCCAGACGACGTGGTAGTAAAGGTTGTGTACTGTGTGCGCCCCGGCCTCCATCTCCAAGGTTATCTCCACATTTTCGTAACACACGCTCAGTATAAAGGCTTAAGTGGGGGAATTCACCGCCCGGGGCAAGCCCCGGGGTTCTCTTCCCCCACACCCTTGAAATAGA
>JBEKXL010000004.1:0-158165 GCA_049512075.1 Bathyarchaeia archaeon
AAGTTACTGCGCTACTCAAAAAAGAAGACGGAAGAGTCGGGAATCTCCATATCAAAGGTAGACTCGTAGAGATTGAGCCGACAGGCGAGGCTTTGGTCGTCGGCGACTTGCACGGAGATCTTGAGAGCCTGATCGAAATCCTGCAGCAGAGCAACATTCTGAATAGAATGGAGAAGTCTTCCGAATCAATCCTTATCTTTTTAGGAGACTACGGTGACCGGGGAGTATATCCTGCGGAAACCTATTACACGGTTTTACAGTTGAAGCTGCTCCATCCAGAGCAGGTTGTCCTGATGCGTGGAAACCATGAGGGCCCCGAAGATCTCATGCCGTCCCCGCACGACCTGCCAGAGCAGTTTCAGGCAAGATTTGGGAAGAAATGGACAGAGGCATACGCCAATACTCGTGGACTGTTTCAGCACCTCTACAATGCGCTACTCGTTGACGAACGGTACTTGATGTTGCACGGCGGATTACCGAAAGAACTGAGCACGGTCGAGGACATGGCCTACGCGCACGTCCTGCACCCTAAACGTTCTCTGTTGGAGGAGATTCTATGGAGCGACCCGGACGAAGCCGTTGAAGAAACGATTACATCGCCCAGAGGCGCAGGAAATCTATTCGGCAGAAACGTAACGAAAAGGACGCTGGCGAAGTTGAACGTGAAGATTCTCATAAGAGGACACGAACCGTGCGAGGATGGCTTCAAGATTAGCCACAACGGCAGAGTTTTGACCCTGTTTTCGCGGAAGGGGCCACCATACTTCAATGCTTACGGAGCTTACCTGGACGTGAAGCTCGACAAAGAGTTTGAAGATGCTGGTGAGCTGATCCCGTACATTCACAAATTCTAGGGGCACACTCGTTCACGGAAACTTTAAGAAGACAGCCAAGTAGCATCTTTCAAAGACTCAGCCTACGGAAGGATCGCTTTTGAAAATTGGAATCGCGACAAGGAACCCAAACTCCTACAGTTCAGCCCAACTCCAACAAGCCCTAGGCAAGCGCGGCACTCCGTACGTGTGTTTCAGCTTTCCACAAATCTTGGCTCGCGTGGGGTACAAGCCCCCCGTAGCATCTGGAAACCTCAAACTCAGCGAAGAGCTGGACTGCTTGATAATCCGTCCGATTGGAAAGGGGTCGCTAGAGGAGTTGGTGTTCCGGATGGACGTTCTGTACAGGCTTCGACGTTTAGGGTTGTACGTGATAAACCCGCCAGAGGCCATTGAACACTGTGTTGACAAGTACGACATTCTTGCCATCATTGAGGAAAACGGTCTGCCCGTTCCACGGACAGCGGTGACTGAAAACACTGATGAAGCGCTAAAGGCTTTCGATGAGCTCGGCGGGGATGTCGTCGTCAAGCCTGTATTCGGTTCTAGGGGCGTTGGAGCGACGAGAATCAATGATCGTGAAGTCGCTTCCACGGTTTTTACGGCCATAAGGTTTTCTCATGGGGTCATTTATCTTCAAGAATTCGTGCATCATGGCTTTTCCGACATACGAGCCTTCGTCGTCGGCAACCGAGTCGTGGCCGCCATGAGACGTGTTGCACAAGATTGGAAAACCAACTACAGCCAAGGAGCCCGCCCAATAGCAATAAGCCTTGACAAACAGCTTGAAGAAATGGCGGTCAAGTCGGCTGACCTTGTAGAGTGCAAGATAGCAGGCGTAGACATACTCGAAAGCCCAAAAGGACCAGTCGTTGTCGAAGTAAACAGTCAACCAGGATGGAGGGGCTTGCAATCAGTCACGCGTGTCAAGATTGCTGATGAGATTCTGGATTTCGTGTTCTCTGAACTGAAGGAGTGACCTCCCGTGTCCAAGGTTAACATCATCAGAATTGACGTCTCAACCAGAAAGGCCGAGAAGACGACAGACTACGTGGCTGAAGAAAAGCCCCTGCACATATTCCTGAATCGAACTCGACTTGTCACAGTTTTCTGTTCACCATCAAACTTAAAGGAGCTGGCGGTTGGGCACGTTATTTCAGAAGGAATAGTCAAGTCGATAGAGGAGATTGAACGAATGGACCTGAAAGAAGAGGAAGGAGTCTGTAGAATTAATCTGAAACCTGACGTCAAGATTGACGAGAGGCTGAAACTGTCGCAGCATTTCTCTCGCGTAATCTTCTCAGCTTGTGGAAGCAAGACACCGTATCAGCCAACCCTAGGACTTGTCAAGGTCCAGTCAGACTTGAAGGTCAAGGCTGAAATAGTCTTGAACTGTGTCAATCGCCTTAACTTTATTGCGGAGACTTTCAGAAAGACGGGCGGCGTGCACGTTGCCGCAATTTACAAGAGTGACGGAACGCTTGTAACGTTCGCTGAAGATGTTGGGCGTCATAACGCTGTTGATAAGACAATCGGTTCCTGCATCTTGGAAGGGATTAATTTTGACAATTGCTTTCTCGCCTTGAGCGGGCGACTGACGGGAGATATTGTCTTTAAAGCAGCAAGAGCGGGTTTGCCAATGGTGGCTTCTATGGCCGCTGCAATAGATTCTGGAATAAGCATAGCCAAAGATGCGGGTATAACGTTGGTGGGGTTTGCACGCGGAAAACGCGTGAACATTTATACGTTCCCTGAAAGAATTCTCTCAGCCTAGCCAATTCTTATGACTTTGTCCATGAAAGCTGCTAGTTCATCTGTCAATCGTTTTTCCCTTGAGCTTATTCCCGTTCCAAAGTCCTTGGCTAGTTTAGAACCGTAGTATGCTGTGCCCAAAAACGTTTTGGCCAGTCTTGCACATTTTAGTATTTTTTGTAGTTTCCCGAGATGAAGATATAATGTAAGGTCATTTATGATGAGCATTTCGGTAACATTGAGTATGAACTTGTTAAGTAATGGTTCCATCAGTTTTCGATTAAGTCTCGCCAACTGCAATACTTGTTCCTGTGAAATCCCAGTGAACCTAGGTGTGTAAACCTCTTTCGGTGTGAGATATTTGACTCCGCTGGCTACAGTCACATAATCGGTCAATTTTCCGCCCAGCTGATTGATTCTCTTTGGCCCAAAATCAATGATAGTTATTCTGTCAGGTCTCTCAAAGGCCATCAGTCGTTCAACGAGCTCGGCTGCCACCTTGGTTTTTCCAGATCCCGACTCGCCTAATATCAATGTTTTTTTGCCCAGAATGTCTAGAGGTTTCAACTTCGGTTCCTGACTACTTTTGACCAAATAGCGTTTCCCTGCTTATTCCTACTCTTTTCAGAATCAGAAGTACAATAAATGCAAGGATGCATCCTGGAACGCAGCTTAAAGCCCATCCCGCTCCGAAAATCAAGAAAGCAGTGAACGTGCCATGTTTCGATACTAGCCCTATGAGGCTCTGTGTTCCTAACCAAGGAGCGAACACAAAAAGTGCAATGGGCACGCCTATTAATAACGTGCCTATCGGCTCGGTTAAGGCTGCTGTCAACCGTGTTTTTTCGCTTACTTTGAAACGTTCAAGAATCCAGTAAGTTGAGCCGACGACAAGTCCGCCAGGTATTCCCCCCGGAAATGCGAATAGTGTTCCTATTCCCAGCATATTCCTTGTTGTCCCGATAATGATTGCTGCTATCACTGCCCAAAACGGGCCCAGGAGCACTCCCAGAATGGCGTTAATCATATGCTGTGTCGGATTGGCGATTGTGCCGAAAACCAAAAACCCTGCGAAGGGTGATATGGCTATTCCCAGACCTGCGAAAATGATGGCCACGGTCAGTTTCTTGACGTGTACTGTTCTCATTTCCATCTTGTGTCGTCTCTTGAAGCAATTCGTACAGCAAGTTCTGCTAGGTCCGAAGCCCGGTCACCAAAGACAACTATCATTGGTTCTTTGCCTATGTCTCCTGCATGGTAAATGACGTCAGGAGCCTTTCCGACTCTCTTTATGGCTTCTTTCACTCCCCATGGGACAGTCATCCCTTCAACCTTTTTGATCTCTGCCGGCTCCTGTTTTCGATCGTAGAAAGAGAGCGTCATGCCCTTCTTTTTTAAGATTTCAAGTGTCTTTTCATCAAATTTCAGGTTGATTGCAGCCTTCTTTCTCTCGTCATGCTTCGTGATTTCCAGTATGTATTTGGCCAGGTGAGAGGAGCACCCAAATCTCGGGTTCCCCACCGCCATCGGACCACCCGATGCTTTCACGATTCTGCCCTCTATGGCCGCAACGTCGTCGATGCTCTCAGCCCGGGGAATTGCCAAGGCTATGTTCATACCAACTTCAGGGATAAGCCTGCCTACTTCTGGAGTTTTTAGAATCAAATCTCTTGCCCGCTCAAGATTCATCAACACTTCATATCTTGACGATTCACGGTAAAGATGTGCCATCGGATTCACAGGTCCGTAGCCCCTGCCAATTTCCAGTCCGAACTTTATGGCAAGCGTTACAATTCTTTTCGCATTCTCAACTGCTTTCACCACGTCCATTTTCTTTGCGATCTCAGCGGCTATCGCTGCCGAAAAACAACAACCTGTTCCATGCGTGGTCTTAACGTCAAGGCGGGGATAGGTGAACTTCTTCGTCTTTCCCCTGTAATATAGAAGGTCAACCGCGTCTCTTTCATCAAGATGCCCCCCCTTGATTACAACAGCCTCGGGGCCCATCTTAGCGATTCTATTAGCGGCGATCTCTGCATCTTTCAAGCTTTTGATCGACATCTCTGAGAGTTTTTCGGCCTCAAACCTGTTGGGTGTTATCACGAGGGCGTTTGGCAACAGGTCGTTTTTCAAGGCGTCTACGGCTTCAGCCTTTAAGAGTTGCGCTCCAGACTTTGCAATCATGACTGGGTCAACAACTAAAGGAAACTCGTGTTTTGAAACCTCCGAGGAAACAACTTTGATTATCTCCTCGGTGTGGAGCATTCCTGTTTTCCCAGCGTCTATACCCAAGTCTTCAGCGACCGCTTTGATCTGCATTCTGACCATTTCAGGTGTCAGATCTTCAACAGCAGCAACCGAAAAAGTGTTTTGCGCCGTGACGGATGTAATTGCCGTCGTGCCATGAACACCCAGGGTTGCGAAGGTCTTAAGGTCAGCTTGTATTCCAGCTCCTCCGCCAGAATCGCTTCCCGCTATCGTTATGGCGACAGGAATCTTGACTTTCACCTTTTCTAGTTGAGTCGTGTCAGGTCACCCTCTCAAGAGCATAAAGAATGGCCGCCGAGACTATGAATGACAGTATGCTTGAACCCAGCGTCGTAAAAAGATATAATATGAAATAGACAACCACTCCTACCAGCCAAGAGACTATCGATTTTATCCTGAAGCTGTTTTCCGACGAATAGAAGTCTTTCGGTTCATATTGTCTTTTCCTGATAATGTAGAAGTCCATTGCGAGCACGCCTAGTAGAGGCACGAAGATAGCTCCTATGTATATTAGGAAGCTTTCGTAGGCTCCTTGCCAGTTTTGAGGCATCAACGCCGCCAAGAAAACACTGACTAGCGTTATTAACGTGAAAAGTTTCCACTGCTTGGTTTTGGGCGATATGTTCTGTATCGACACCGCGCTGGAATATATATCTGCGAAACAGTTGTCTGTTTCGTCAACCACCAATAGGACAAGGGCTAGGCCTCCGAAAGTGATGGAGACTATAGAGGAGATTATCTGTTCTCCTGAGTAGGCTAAGACAAGGAAGGCGCCCAAAACGTAGAACCATGAATTGGCGAAAGCGTAGCCTGTGAAGGTTCCCCAAAAAGCTCCTCTTTCATCTTTTGAGAACCTGTTATAGTCTGATATCAGGGGCCACCATGATATCGGCATTGCTATGACTAGGTCAAGGGCTAATGTTATTGGTAGCGACCCCCCTCCGCGAAGTGTAAAAAGCTGAGGAAATCTTGTGAGCACGGTATAGGTTAAGAAAGCTGCTGTTCCAAAAGTGATCCATATTGCAAACTTCTCCAGCCACTGTCTTACAACCACTAGCGGGCCCCCTATGCAGAGAAGATAGCAGAAAACAGCAAAGACGGCGATCCAAAAATAAATGGTATATGAACCCACAAACGGGCCCGTGACAATCAAGGCAGAGTTGGCCATTATCAATATCTCGAATGCGGTCCATCCAACCAGTTGAACAGCATTAAGCAATGCCGGTACGTAAGATCCCTTCAATCCGAGGGTTGCTCTTAGACTCACCATTGTAGGTATGCCATATTTGCTTCCCAGACCGCCTGCCAATGCTAACATGAGAGAACCTATTATCGAACCTAACACAGCAATAAGTACTACTTCCACCAATGAAAGGCCCTGAGTGAGAAATCCGCCGGCTTGAAGCACGAGTAAACCAACCGAGAGACTTGACCAAAGAATAAAGTAATCGAATGACCTTAGAACTCTCTTATCTTTTGGTACTGGTTCTGTCCCCCATTCGGGAGGCAGCCTAACAGTCAGCTTCCCTTGATGGTCCTCTGCTTCCCCCATTTTCCCTCCGCCAGCATTATCTGGGTCAGGTTCCAAGGGTCGACGATGTTCAACCGTCCTCTCAGCCGGGTCACCTTCCCAGCTCCCCTAAACCTTTGGAGGACAGTTGTACTTATCGGTATAAAAGCGTTCTGTGTGAAACTCTATATTTCAATGGGTTCTCTTTTGCATTTAGCAGCTCTCTCCTCATCATATCTTTCAACGCTGGGCTTAAACTTTTAACTTGTTCTTCGTCGCAAGACGTAGGCGCGCGCTTGCCAGACCTATCCATTCTGTCTTTATACCCATGGCAACACTACCTACAATCCCTGACTACTGCAATGAAAATTACATCTGACATTACAAATAAAAGGGCTGAGTCCACTCTGAACAGTAGTCCAGCCTGATTTTCTCCATGGTTTGTTACCACACACATTACATCGGACATTACAAGTGAAGGGGGGGGGGACCGCGCGCGCTATTCAAAGCATAGCCAAGCTTAACGCAGATTGCTCATTCACCGCGCGAGCCTTGCTAATACTGGGTTCACATCTACTAGCTTCAATTTCCTCCAAGACTTGAACAAAAAAGAAAAAAAGAGGGTGTTATAGAGTCGCGTCCAGAAGGCTTTTTATTCGGTATATTTACTTTTCCTAGACATAATCCAAAACTTACGTCAGGATGCGACGAGTAAAGATGAAGAAACTGCCAAAGGCATTCGACGTTCTGGAGACTGAGAAGAAGTGGGAGAGCCAGTGGGAAAAAATGGGAGTGTACCGTTTTGATCGCAACGACTCGAAACGCACAGTTTTTTCCATCGACACCCCTCCTCCATACCCTTCTGGCGAGTTTCATGTGGGATGCGTCCTCAACTGGGCGTACTTTGACATAGTTGCCCGATACAAGCGTATGAGAGGCTACAACGTTCTTTTCCCACAGGGCTGGGACTGCCACGGCCTGCCCATTGAGGTGGAGGTCGAAAAGGAGCACAAGATCAAAAAAACCGACGTCCCGCCTGACGAGTTCCGAAGACTCTGCGAACAGCTCGTCAACAAATACATAGGCGCGATGAAAGAAGCCATCATCCGGCTTGGATACTCAATCGACTGGACGACAGAGTACAAAACTATGGACCCCGACTATTGGAGACGCACTCAACTATCCTTCATCCTGCTTTACAAGAAGGGGTTCATCTACCGCGGAACTCACCCAGTGAACTGGTGTCCAAGATGTGAGACCGCCATAGCCGATGCTGAAGTCGAGTATGGAACGAGAAACGCAAGGCTCTATCACGTGAAATTCAAACTCGATATTGGCGGCTTCCTGGAAATCGCCACAACAAGGCCTGAACTGATTCCGGCGTGCGTGGCATTGGCTGTCAACCCAGAAGACACGCGCTACGCAAGGTACGTTGGCTCGAAGGTTCATGTGCCAAGGACCGACAGAAAAGTCGAAGTAGTAGCTGATGAAATGGCAGATCCAAAGTTTGGAACTGGAGTAGTGATGATATGCACTTACGGGGATAAGGCAGACGTGAAGACTGTGGTCAAGCACCGTCTCCCAGTGATAATGTGCATTGACGAGAGGGGGAGAATGACGAAGAACGCTGGAAAGTACGCCGGTTTGAGCACTGAAGAAGCGAAGGAAGCCGCGGTTAAAGACCTGAGAACTGAAGGCCTGCTGGATCGAATCGAGCAAACGACTCAAGAAGTGAGCCTCTGCTGGCGATGCCACACCCCAATTGAGATCCTCGAAAGAGAACAGTGGTTCATGAAAACACGCATGTTAACCGAACAGGTGGAAAAGACGGCTCTGGAAATCACATGGTACCCGGACTACATGAAACACCGCCTAATAGACTGGGCAAAATCACTGGAATGGGACTGGGTGATTTCAAGGCAGAGGGTGTTTGCCACGCCAATACCGCTATGGTACTGCAGGAAATGCGGTGAAATACTTCTCGCCGAGCAGGATTGGGTGCCGATAGACCCGCGCACGGAGAAGCCGAGGATTGGCAAGTGCTCCAAATGCGGCTCAACAGAGTTCAAGCCTGAGAAGGACGTTCTGGACACTTGGTTCGACTCGTCAATCACGTGTGCAGTACACGCGGGTTGGCCTGACAAGAAAGACTGGAAAAAACGGTTTCCAGCCGACGTACACCCTTCAGGCGTTGACATTATCCGAACATGGGCTTACTACCTAATGGTCAGACACCTAGCTCTGTTTAACGAAAAACCTTACAAGAGCTGCTTAATCAACGGGATGGTTCTCGGTTCTGATGGACGTGAAATGCACAAGTCTCTGGGCAACTACGTGGCCTCGCAGGATGTCCTCGCAAAATACGGAGCCGACGCGACAAGACAATGGGCTGCGGGCGGCGGCGCAACTGGCTCCGACGTACCGTTCCGTTGGCCAGATGTCGAGTACGGCTGGCGTTTTCTGATTAAACTGTGGAACGCTTCAGGCTTCGTAAGCAACCTGCTCACAGACTACACCGCAGACGACAAAACAAAACACGTTCTCCAACCCCTGGACAGGTGGATTTTGAGCAAGTGTGAAAGATTAACAGCGAAAGTTACTGATGCCCTCGAAAAGTGTCAGTTCAACATGGCCTTGGAGGAACTACGCAATTTTACTTGGCACACCTTCTGCGACTGCTACTTGGAAGCTGTGAAAGACAGGTTGTATAATCCAGAGGTCTACGGACAAGAAAAGAGGAAAGCGGCTCAGTTCACCCTTTATGTAGTTCTAGAGAGGGTTCTGAAACTACTTGCACCCATAATACCACATGTGACGGAAGAGATATTCCAAACCATGTACGCCGACGAGAAGAGTCCCCAGAGCATACACGTTTCACCTTGGCCGACGACTGATGAGAAACTCATGGATGAGGAGGCTGAGAAGCACGGAGACCTGGTGATGGCAATCATAACCGAGGTCCGCAGAGAAAAAGCAGAAAAACACTTGCCGCTCAACGCGAAGATTGCAAAATTGACAATCTGTGCCGGCGAAAAAACCACTGCAGAAATGATAACACAGGGCCAGGAGGACATAGCTGGAACGTGTAAAGCCGTAGACATTCAAGTATTGTCCGAGAAAGGCAAGGGGCGAGAAGTCAAACCATACGACGTTTGCTTCATCGCCGAATATTCGCAATGACTTCTGGAAGCGGTGGAACTTGAGAAAAGTTGGCATAATAGGCTGCGGCGCAATCGGCTCACTGATCGCTGAGGCAGTTGAAAAAGGAATTGTCGATTGCGACGAATTGATTCTATACGACCGCGACATGGAAAAGGCGGAACACCTCCAAGAATCATTGGGTACTGCCAGCATAGTTGTCACGAACCTCGACGAAATGCTCAGATTGCATCCTACAGTCATCGTGGAAGCGGCGTCACAAGAAGCCGCCCGCGAATACATCAGCGCAATCGTTGGCAACAACATCGAACTAATAGTCATGAGCGTTGGCGCCCTTCTAGATTCCCAATTGAAGAACAGCAGGATTCACACACCCTCAGGGGCCCTCGGGGGTCTAGATGCCATTTCAAGCGCTGCACTAGCAGGGATCAAAGAGGCTATTTTGACCACGAGAAAAAATCCCATGACTCTGGACATGGACAACCAACAGGAAAAGCTGGTGTACGAGGGAAGCGCCCTAGAGGCGGTTAGACGTTTTCCAAAAGAGATGAACGTAGCGGCCACTTTGGCACTGATAACTCCGCCTGACAGATTATTGGTCAGAGTGATTTCAGACCCTAAGACGAGCAGAAACACACATGAGATAACGGTCAAGTGGGCACATGGCGACATGTTTTTGAGATTTGCAAACGATCCGCATCCAGATAATCCTAAGACGAGCGCGCTCGCGGCATGGTCTGCGATTAAACTGCTGAAGGACATTCTTGAAAAGCATGTCTAGGGTTTCAAGCCTGTTCCAACGTCTACCCAGACTTTTTCACCCATTTTTCTGTACCCGATTTTTTCGTAGGCCTTTATGGCTGGGCGATTGTCTGATCTCGTGAACAGAGCGGCTGCCTCTGCCGTTCTCAGCGCCTCTTCTGTGATGGCCGAGATAGCTATTGTTGCGTACCCCTTGTTTCGGTGTTCGGGATGGGTGTAAACTCCTCCGATGAACCACACTTGTGGCAATTGAACGAATGACCCCGCGTATGAAACGAGTTGGTCTTCTTTGAAGACGCCGTAGATGGGCATCTTGCTTATCCATTCTGCATATTTCCTCAGCGTATTCGTAGGTCGGTCTTTTCGGCTTAGAAGAAGATCAGCCAGTTTCAAAGCGTCTTCTTCAGTGTGCAATCGCTTCACCAGTTCTGACTCGAAAAACCTTGCTTCGTTCTCCCTGACCCGCATCCAATCTTCAACATAGTGTTTTGCATCTGGAAACCTCTTCTTTATGGCTGGAAGAAGGCTAGGCGGTGCATGGACGACAAACTTGCTGGGCGGGGCCTCTTCAAGCAGTCTCTCGGCGACCTTGTCTTCACACTCCAAAATCACGCTTGGAACATCTGCAGCCGTGTAAATGAGGATGTATCCTTCAAGCTCTCCATCTTCAAAAGCTGCGTAAGCGACTGTGTGTTGTGGATCGTTCTGGAGGTCGTTGATAGCGAAGACGTGTCTGATGACGTCGGACTTGAGGGACGCTATGACGCGCGGTCTGTTTTCTTCGTTGATTTCTTCGATCCTAACCATTGGAGTTTAACCATCGTCTGCTTTCTTTCATCAACGAGTCGATTTCTTCCTCAGTGTTGTAGAAGTGCGGTGAGATCCGTATTCCGTTTGCTCGGGCAGACACAACAATTCCCTTCTTCCCCAGTTTTTCAACAAGCTTCTGAGGTTTGTCTATTTTGAAGTTGACTATACCGGAGCGGCACTGCTTTTCTTTCGGAGTCTGAAGCTTGAGCCCCAAGTCTTCAGCGGCTTCTATCACCCGGTCTGTCAGTTTCATGATTCTTTTTCGAACGTTTTCAATTCCATAGTTGAGCAGCATTTTCATTGCCTCTCTTGCGCCTATCAGGCTTATTGTGCAGGATGTGCCGACTTCGAAGCGGCTCGCGGTCTTTGAAAGGTTCAGGTTCCAGATGTCGTAGAAATCTGCGGTGTCGAACGTTTCTTGTTTGACGCTCGCCCAGCCGACGAACGGTGGTTCAAACTTATCTATCAGCTCGTCCTTGACGTAGAGGTACGCGGCCCCGTGAGGACTCAGCAGCCACTTGTAGCAAGCGGCCATCAGAAAGTCAACGTCGTCTCGTTTGACGTCCAGATGCATTGTGCCGACTGATTGTATTGCGTCAACGATAAGGTATGCTCCGTGTTCATGGACTATTTCGCTCAGAACCCTTAGGTCGTTACGGAAGCCGTTTGCGTATTCAACGTGGCTTATTGCAACCGCCACGGTCTTGTCGTCCACAGCCTTCTCCATGTCGTCCAACAGTATTCTTCCGTCAACGTTCTTCACGTAATGAACTTTGACGCCTAGGCTCTTGCGTAGCCAAGGATAGACCACTGAAGGGTATTCGAGATCTGTTGTGACGATTTTTGATCCTTGCGGGTAATCTAGCACGTTTGCGGCTATGTTCAGCCCCACGGACGTGTTTTCGACTAGGGCAATTTCTCCGGCTTTCGCTCCGACCAGTCTTGCAAAGTAGGGTTTGCCGCCATCTGAACAGTCGAACGAGGTCTTGCCGGTATTTGAGAACTCGTTCGCGTATTTCCTGACGGCTTCGGCGACAGGCTTCGGAAGCGGAGACTCTGCGGCATGGTTCAAGAAGACTTTCTTCTTGGTCACCGGAAACTGTTCTCGTATCTTCTCAACGTCGTCCATGCGGAATTATCCTCGATGCTATGTTATGAATACTTCACTAATAGCGATTACTGTTGAGGTTGGGATTTGCTCTCTGAGCAGATTTGTAGTCGTTTCTTATGATTTTGCTGCTTTATTGGATGCCGGATATTGTGAAGCCGCCGAAGCACGCCCATTTTTTCCTCAATAACCTCTTCAACTCGTCAATCGTTTTTTCAACTGTTCTGCGGCATGCAGAAGGTTCCTCGGGCGGTGCGCAGGGCTCTTTGACGTTTATTTGGCTGAGGCCGGCTGCTCCCGCCACTAGTGCGTACCAGCAGAGTGGCAGGATTTCCGGGTTGTACCCGCTTCCGGGCATCAGCACTAGTTTTCCATCGCAGACTCTGTCAGCTGTATTCCTGACAATGTGCGATAGTTCAAAGAAGCCTTTGACAGTTAAGGCCAAGTTTCCCAGAGTGTCTGCGAAATGTGGATCACTTCCGCCGTTCGCAATTATGACCTGAGGCTTAAACTCTTCGGCGAGGGGGACGAAGACTTCGTTCAAAGCGTAGAGGTATGTGTTGTCGCTTGTGCCTGGCGGCAACGGGACGTTGACGTTGTAGCCTTCTCCCATGTCCTCTCCGATTTGCCACACGAATCCGGTCCCAGGATAAAGCGTGCGTGGGTCTTGGTGCAGAGAGATGTAGAGCACTGTGGGATCTCGGTAGTAGATGTCGCTCGTGCCGTTTCCAAAGTGGACATCGTGATCTAGTATTAAGAAGCGTTCAACGCCGTGTTTCGCCCTCAGATATTCAACTAAGACGGCGACATCGTTGAAGAGACAGAATCCGCCGCCGTAGTTTCTTCCTGCATGGTGATGGCCGCCGCCCAAGGAGACCGCCAGCTTTGCTCTGTTTTCAAGAACGGTCTTGCCGCACAAGATTGCGCTGCCGGAGATAAACAATGCTCCTTCAAGAATCATTGGAGAAACGGGAGTTTCAATGTCGTACGGCCTGCTTTCTGTGGCCAAGTTGAAGATAACGTTTACATACTCTTTGTCGTGAACCCTAAGCAAGTCCTCTTTTGTTGCGCGTTGCGGTTGAATGAGAGTAACTTCAGGCGTGCTGAACAAGTTTTGGTTTTCGAAGAACTCTATGGCGTTGACGAAGCGGTCGCCTCTGAAAGGGTGGCCTTCGCCTAGATCGTAATGCTTGAGCTTTTCGTTGAAACTTATCACTGTCTTCTGGATCAATCGGACGCGCTCTCAGAACGAAGGTGAATCTTGTGAGATATAAAATCGTATCCAAGGGGCTAGCAGGGCTCAAAAAGGAAAAAAGGGGAGCTGTTGTTGATTGTTATGCTTGCTGCTTCTCTTCGGCTTTGGCTTCTGTTTCAGAATGTTGTGTTTCTTCTTTGCACCGGATTGTCTCTACGACGGCTTCCACGGGTTCAATCTGTTCCTTTTCCGCCGTCTGGGGAGGCTCTTCTGAGAACTTCACTTCTGGTTCTGGAGCTTGGATTTGTGGCGGTTCAGCGTCTTGCTGCGTATTCAACTCATCGTTTGAAAGCTGGTTCACCGCGTATTGAACGTCATCCAGTTCTTTCTTTGCTGTCTCGAGTCCTGTGCCGAGGAGCTCGGTTTCTCGGTGGTATGTTTCTTCGTCCACTTCGTCGGTCACGTGTTGAATCTCAAAGTTTGCAAGAAGAATCTCCAACGTCCTAATCTGTTCCTCGAGTTCCATCGCTTTCGAGGCCATTTTTCCCAGCAAAGCTTTACGCTGGCCGTCGATTTCCGCGACGGCTTCGTCTATCTCACGAGTGAAAAGGCTGTGCGTTGTCTGTGAAATCTTGCCAGTTTCCAGTAAATTGCCCAAAGCTTGTTTCTTTTTCTTCGCTAGCTCGTATTCTTCGTTCAACCTGCTAAATGAGTGTTTCCACGATATCAATTTTTGCACCGTGCAACTGGTTACTATGAAAGAAGCAGATAATCTTTGCTAACATGCAGGTATATCTCTGACTGTTAGGTTCACCAGTTTCTGCAACTTAACAGTAAGACTGACCTTTAAAAACCAACACACCCGCTGACATTTCAATGCGTTAAAAAGTGCAAAATCTCCCGCCAATAATTGAAAACCTCGAACATTTCGTGTGCCGCTTCGCCAGAAATCGCAGGAAGAACGTATGCCAAGCTCGAAAATGAACTTCAAAAGTTCAGTGATTATCCGTTTAAGGCCTAATTCTAACCTCAGACTTGCTTGGACAGCTAATCGGATCGAAACACTAAAAAACACCTTGTCCTCAACTCTAGACCCTAAACACACAGCTCAGAAGGGCCCGTAGCTCAGTAAGGACAGAGCACCGGACTTTTAGGCTCAATGCTAAGCATGGAAATCCGGGGGTCCCGGGTTCAATTCCCGGCGGGCCCGCCATTCATTGTGCGAATGTGCACCGTCTGCAAGGCGTCTGCGGCGCCTTTGTGTATGAGTTCACTTAGCATCTTGCTTAGAGTCTGAAGTTCACTGTTCTGGCATTCGTCCAAGTTTAGCGCGCATGCCTGTTCCTAAATTCATTCGCGAGCTGGTTTTTGTTATAGGCTCGCTTGGTTCGTGGATGACCGTGTGACTATTGATGCGAGAAGTATCGTCTGTAGGACATGGACCAACTCGTCACGCCCAAAAAAGGGAATTTAGGAACACGCTAGCGCGCTAGCTCCTATGATAGGCAACATACAAAGCGGCCAAAATCTGCCCCTCAAACAAGTCGTATCGGACGCAAACAGGCAAGAGAAGAGCAAAAACCGCTTTACTCCAGCTCAGGAACACACATGCGCGCCACCTCACACCCACACCCAACAAATCATATTTGGCCCCAAATAGAGGGCCCTACACCCGTTGCGCGCACACAGCGCGCGCTAAACCAACTATTGCTACCATGAAAAACGCCACGATTAAATGTGACGGAAACGGCAGCTGAGCTGGCTTTTACTTCTTATAGCTTCTTCTGATGTACTCTGAAGGTGTCCTAGCGTCAACCTTCACGGAATCAGCCACAGGTTTTCTTCTGGCGTTGGCTTACCCCGAATCATCGTTCTGGATGCAGTAATTCCTCCTATGGCACCATAGTGCCTTCGCTGTTAGGCTTGCATTCTTTTTGGTTCCATAAAGATTCAGTGCGCGCTGTGTGTTTCATGTCTTTTCTGTGGGGCTATATGGGCAATTCAATCGTACAATGCTCGGGCGGCTTTGGAATAGAAGTTACTTCCATAAGTGTTTATTTAGTGAGAAAGTGTTAGAAATGTCAGGAGGAGATATGAGGATAGATACCTCAACGTGGAGGAGGTGAGGATATTGGAGATTACGATAAACACGAAGCAGGCGATTGCCCTCGTGTGGACTTTGATTGCTATTGTACTGTCTCTGATCGTTGTGCTAGCAATGGGCCTTCCGTACACAATCCTAGGCAGTGGGTACTATTCCGGCGTACCCTGGTGGCTGATGATTGTAGCATTTTTTGGAGTTTTCTTGGTGATAACTCTTCCAGTGTATCTGCTCATTGCTCTATGGGGAATAGCGACCAGATGCGAAAACGAGTAGCAAAAACAGGCAATGGTCGACGCCCCTGTGATGAGGAAACACGTTTCAAGGTTGAGAAGTGAGCAGTTGCTCTATGCGACAGTGCCAAGTGCTCCGTCACAAGTCTTCTGATGAGAGCTTATTTCTTTTATCTTTCAGTAGATCCGCAATTATTCGCCTTGGTAGCAAGTTCCATATCAGCTCTCCATGTACTTTGATTGGACGAGAGCATGTTCTTCAGGCTGGCAACAGCCTGCGTGGTCCCACAGGTTCTGTTCACATGAAGCTTTGCTCGCACGCAATAATTCGTATTTTGGACAGCGATGATTATACGAGAGGAATAGTTCCACCATTCTTGAACTGGAAGACTGCTTCATAACACATAAATGAAACGATAGAGTTACAAGAATTGGGAGTGCAGTTGAGCCTGGACGAAATTGAGAATTTTCGCAAATCTCTAAAGAACTGTCCAGATTGCGGTTCGACAGAAGGCTTCTGGCTCATTGCAAAACGCGACAAAACCTATTTCCAATGCAAGCACTGTGCAGCTATTCTAGAAGTCTGCGAGGTACATCCACCTTCGAAGACCACTAGAGACTCCAAAAAGTTTCTGGCAAGGATAAAGCTAGTTCGATGACATAACCACAGATAGCGCGCGCGCTTCACTAGAGGATATATGCTTGGTGGCCACTCTCATTCACACCGATTCAACGTAGGCTTCTGAGCATTCTGAACCTAATGTTTGCCCTTACGGTCGTCTTTTCCAGCTCAAGTTCACACGAGCGAGGCCTAAGCTTCTTTGAGTCAGGGAACTTTTCCTAAACCTGGGACAAATCGGGATTGGGAAAATCTTTGTAGACAATTAAGACTGAGGTAATGGTGAGAGAAGCCTTCTCCTTTTCTCACGCCACTACTAATACGAAAGTATGCTCAAGCTTTATAATGCGTTGTTGCCTTGCTTGGCATATATCGCTTTTCATCGTATATTTCCTTTCATACTAGCGTACAGGGTTAAGCAGTATTTCGAATCTTTATTCGAATGCCGTAAGCTTTACTTTTGTTGGATGCCAATGTCTCACCTAGGCCGCAAGGGCCTCGTGTGGGAATTTATTGTCTTTCCAAGAGTGGCTTTACCGCAAGGCGGAGCAGAACGCTCACAGCGAAATTCTAGCCTTTCTAATGATGGTTCTTGGCATGAATCTTCTGATGGGAGGCCTCATCGTTACGGTCATCACCGCAGGTGAGCCGAATCTGCTCTTCTACCTCACCCAGCCCCTGAGCCAGTCTGCTGTCCTAGGGCTTATCCTAACCATCACGGGCTTCTTGGTCCTTTCAGCCGGCTTCATAATGGTTGTCCACTACGACAGGCAAAGGTCTTGGCATCTGAAGGAAATAGAAAAATCCACCCACTCCAGAAACAGGAAGATCACCATCAAGACACAAGATGAACTCCTCAAAGGATTGGCAGACGAAAGCAGTGAGAAATAGTCCCCCCGCACCAAGGCCTGCGACATGTCGTCAATTGGCAATTCTTCGCCTTTAATCTACCTCAACCTAGCATTTTTGATCGGCTTTACCACATGTTTTTGGTGAATTTTCCTCGTTCGAGAAGGAGTTCACCAGAGTTTCCATTATAATTTTCTTATGACCCAGTTTCTAGACTCCCTGGCAACTGTGGATTTTCATATGTGAATATTGATGCTGAATTCATAAGCTAAATAAGTAGTAGCGCTGAACTGGTAAGGCGTCTTGCGCAAACGGTAGGAGATATCGATGACGAGTGACGACCGGATTTCAACGAAGAACATCAGTGGGGAACTCTTACAACTTGAAGCGAAAAGGATGGAATTGGGCTTTCTAAAAATGGTCGTCTCAGATCTTAGAAGCTACAGAAAAATGATAGGTGTTAAAAAGTACGATTAGAATCCTTCGGCTTCAAATCATACATTAGTTTTGCAAGCCTCTACATGCTGAACCGTCTTCTCAGCGTTTCTACGATCATTTCAGAACCGCGCATATCCGTCTGCAACGCCTGTTTCGCCGTTGCTTCTCGTATCATTTCTTTTTCTTTTCCAATAATGCGACATTGATCCTTGATGGCATTGTTGGTCTCATCTATCGTCTTTTCAACCCATTCCAGTTTTTCCACAAATTCGTCTGCCGTGGTGACGAGCCTCACTTTATCATCGATCAGCAAAAGCTTCCTATCCCACAAGTCTCTGCTTGACTTCCATTTCAAATCAAAGGCGTCTCGCCATTCTTGATCAGGTACAGAGTCCAACGGGAGGTCAACAATGTATGCGTCGGGAAACGTAGGATTCTGGCTTACACAAATTTCGCTCGCGTCAAAAGGAGTCATGATCCGTACACTTTTAGCCATATCCCTCCGGTCACCTCTATGAGATGCTATCTCGCTTTCACCCTAAGAATTCTGCCCTGCCAAAACAATGGCTCATTCTGCGGCTTTCAATTTCGAATTAGACTAAAAATGTCAACTGACTTCATTTCGAACCATTGACTCCAGTCTTGAGTTTAAACGAATACGGCAATCCGTGCAAATGTGGCTGCGATAAAGCCAACCGCGCCCGCAAATGGTGGTAAAAAACCAAAATCATTAAAACCACGAAGCCGAAGGAGAAAGAGGCAAGCTTCTCGCAAAAATGTTACGCCCTGGTTGCCTCGCCATAATAGTATTCCAATGCACGCGTGTGCGCGAAGGATCGCCTGCGGATTAAGGTTATATGCCGAGGACGATGGAGATGTCTCCCGCAAATCCCCCTTTTTCTTTTTTTGATGCGGTCTGGTCGGCGAATTAGGAAAGTCTGAGGTGAATTTTTTTGGCTGGGGCTCGTGGAAGTAAAAATTCTCGCCGTTCAAAGTACAAAGTAAAATTTGACTTCACTACTGTTCGCACGTGGATCCTTCCTATCTTACGTAGAATCCAGGCCGGGGACTACCCGACTAAGATTGGGCGCTTGGTAGGCCTGAGCCGGCAACACGTTCACTACTATCTCAAGAAACTTGAGGAGTGCAAGCTGATTCATAGAGAGAAACGGTCCAGTGTGGTGTTCTATGAGTTGACTGGCGGCGGTACAAACTTTCTCAGGTCATGTGAGGGTGTGGTTTTTCCTGGGGAGCTATACAGATTGGATAAGTGTCAGGTTGGTTTTGGGATAAGGGTTGAGGGTATCGTGCCGTCGGATGGGTTTAGGCGGGTGGAGATGCAGAATTGGACGGCTTTGTTGGGGCTGGAGCAGGGTGTGAAGGTTCGGCATACTAGTAGGAGTTGGATTGTGCACGTGGAGGTTATTCGGGGTAAGAGCCCGGCTGAGGTTTACGGTTTAGCGTTGAACGTTGCCAATCGGGTTGCTGTAGCCTTGTGCAGGAAGTACGGTTGCGTGTTGAGTGAGGGCAGGTTTATGGCGGGTGAGCTGGCTGTTGAGGACCCTGTGGCAAAATTGTTCGGCCGCTACTTCACTGTAAGTACGCCAAGGCGAGAGATTGATCACAGTTGGAAGGTCGGTGAGCTCGAAAACTTGCAGAAGGATGCGGTTATCGAGTACCTTCAGATGCCGGAACGCGTGAAAAAGATGGAAGGACAAGTTGAGCGTTTGCACGCGGATCTCGAGGAACTCACTGGAGCTCTGAAAAGATTTCTTGGCTTGGAAGGCGCTGCGCAGCCGAGCGCTGATCAAAGTCGCCTTGACAGGTGTGTGGCTTAGGGGGTGTTTTGGAAGTGAAGTCGTGTTCAAAGGCGGTTTTGGGGCTAGTGTTGGGGTATGGTAAAAGTCCATGCTTTTGGGCGTGTGCTCTTCTTGTCTCTGTTGATGTGGGTTGTGGAAGCTCTGGTTTCGCTGTCTTCAACATGGCCATTATGCTGGAGTGAGCGTTTCTGAATGGAGACTAACGCTGAACCTGTTCAAACATCGAGAAAAAAGCGTTTACAAGAGGTGAAAGTGGGTAGGGTCAAGTACACTTTGCAGTTGGTCAAGGGGATTCAGCGTGACATTGAAGAGATTAAACTTGCGCAGCGCACTATCTTAGCAGGCTTAAAGGGTCTTTTCCATTTTGAACGGCCTGTGATTCAGAGAATTGCGTGCGCAAATGAGGTTGATGTTGAGATCCTGGAGCTTTTGTATGAGTCTGGATCCGCCGGTATGCTGCCGAAGAATTTGGCTGCCGGTTTGATTGATTTCAGGGTTAGGCGCCATCAGGTTAGCCGCAGGATCCTGCGCATGAACAAGCGCTTAGAGAAGGAAGTGGGTGAGCGATTGGTTGAGAAAAGAGGTTGGCACTGGGCGCTTACAAGTTTCGGGTTCAATGTTTGGGGAGAAACTGAAGAAATAAGGAAACCACAGGCGAAGTGAAGGGTTAGCGCGCACTGTAAGCTGTAGGACCCAATAAATCTGAAAGGGGAAAAGAGAATATGAACAACGAACAGGAGAAAGCAAAATCGAGTTTAGCGCTCTGCGCTAAAACAAGAAAAGCTCTGCTTCTGCTCTTCCTCGTGTATTGTTACAGAAACTCCTGATTTCATCATTTATTATTAGGGCACGCGCGTGCTGTCTCATTACTCTCCGGGCGGCATGCCCAACAGAGCGAGTATCAATAGGATTATTATCACAGCATAAGTCACTATTATGGTCCAGAAGAATATCTGGGCAACGTTCGTTAGGATTTTCGCCTTTTTCGACTGTTGCCTCCAATGGTGAGCGCAGGACGATATTATGGCAAGCGCGAAGATGGCAAGCGCGAAGATGGCAAGCAACAGTAGCCCATTCATAAAAACATACCACAGCGGGAACAGGGCAGAGCCAATTCCCGCCAAAACAGCAACCACGTACAGGGCAAACCTGTATCTTTCAATAGTGCTCACATTGCTCAAATCCTAGCGGGCGCTTCCTGGTGTGCACCTTGACGGATTTCTTCTTCGCCAAAATGATAACTGTTGGCAAGCTGACGCATATTAGTAAAACGACAAAACACGAAAATTCAGGTATAGTTCTCCAAGGTTCTGGCGGCTTATTCAGTACATAGAGAGCTAGGCATGTTGTTTCAACATTTTCTGTTGCGTTTCGATCTGGAATTATGCCTGGTAGGTAATCTGTTCTAAATCCTCCATTCGGCATCTGCATTTGACAAAGTATCTGAGTATAGTTGTAAG
This sequence comes from Bathyarchaeia archaeon, assembly GCA_049512075.1. Taxonomy (GTDB): domain Archaea; phylum Thermoproteota; class Bathyarchaeia; order Bathyarchaeales; family Bathycorpusculaceae; genus JBEKCD01. The sequence continues at coordinate 20,918 of JBEKXL010000004.1, forward strand.
GAATGCTTTGTCCCAAAATCTGGCTACAGATCAGGACCAAAGCGACCTTGTAAGTCTGGTATTCATCCCCAGATTTGCCGTCGTTGACGCCTTCTGGCGTGCACATAGTATTAACCAATGTTGCAAAATCTGTGAGAGCTTTCGTTCTGTTGTTGAGCCACCATTCATCAATGATTCCGTACACGAATAAGTCGGCATAGCTTTGCCAATCCGGTATCTGTATGTATTTTCGGTCATTTCTGACGATGAAACTACCGCTATCGATTATTCTCTCCGCTTCAAAATCATCCGCATACAACTCGCCAGTTCCGTTCGTTGTCAAGAATCTCACATCTGCATAGCGAGCTTCGGATGGGCAAGTAAAATTGAACAGCACCAGTTGTGTCCAATTAGAATAGGTTCCGGGGCATATCTGTGTGAAGTTCTCTCCGATCCATTGTTGCGAGCTGTTGAACCATCGAAGATAGATGTACCAGTTGCCACCGGTTACGTTGCCTTCCACGTAACATCTGACCAAGTAGTTTCCTAGGGGTTCTACAGTGAAAATGCTGGATGTCCAATCAGCGTCATCGGAAGTGACATTGAGCCCAATACTCTTCAGTCCTGATCGCGCATAATCTGATGACCAAGGCGTCGCAATCGGATTTGGAACTAAGTGAGACCAGTTATATGGACTCTGAGAACCATTCTCCACGCTTGGATTGAGAATTAAGTTAGCGGTCAGATTCATATCGTCTGCGATGATCGGTGAGTAGTAATCTCCTGTGCTTGTGTAGGGTGGGTAGAGGATTGTTTTGTTGTTGAAAAGAACTTCGATTCTGTCGTTACCGTCATCGTAGTCTTCACCCACATACTTGCTGTAGTTATCTATAGTACGTCCGATTTTGTCTCTAGTATCGTAATGCCCGTAAATGTTGAAGATTTGAAGAAGCAGCGCATTGTCGTTGTATATCCAGTAGGTTTTTGAACCATTGTACTCGCTGGCTAATCCCACACTATCATTGTAAAGCGACTCAAGAAACTGCAGCGCTTTGTCTCTGTCAAATGTGACAGTTGAACCCTGCGCGCGCGCACACATAATCAAACTTCTGTGGTAGCCAGTTAGGTCATATATGTATGAGCTACTGTATGCTGATGTAGAGTCGTTACAAGGTTCTATTTGCGTTCTTTCGTGGTACTCGTTCCAAGTAGAGATCATAATTATAGATGTATTGCCAGAGTTTGCCTCTGTGATGGCTTTGCTCCATTGTTTGTCGTAATAACCTTGTTCATATGTGACGTCGAATGTTGAATTGGGATTGCGTTGATGTCTGTCATCATATCTTGGACAAACGTCAATTTCCTCGTTTTTGCATACAGGTTGACCTCTTGGAAGATAGGGTTGGGGCATAGAAGATTGATCATCGAAAGACCAGTAGACCCAGTCAGTATAGTTTTGATGTCCAGATATTCTGGTTGTGAACCTATCATCTTTGGGATATGTTCCGTTTGGAGTAAAGTAGTCCTGTTGGTTGTATAGAACTATTAAAGGCTTGTCAAGGAAATGGAAGTAGATGCTTTGAAAAGGAGTTACGAATGTATCATAGATATAATCATATACGATTGGAAAGTTGTACACTCCACTGGATTGGTTAAAGGTCTCAAATAGTATGGCTGCTTGTATGCTTAGATTGTTGTCCTTGATTACCTGAAACACTTTCTTAGCATTGTCGTCAATATAATGGTTCGATGGGTCAGTAAAATTGCCTGCACCCCACCAAGAAATCAGTACAAAATCAATGTGAATGGCTATCATCTGCTCCAATTGGTTATATAAGGTTACATTGGAATTGGAATCATAGAATCCTATGTCTGGGGTGTCCACAACTTTGTTGAAAGAATCATTCCAATGTGCAGTGTCCAAACCGGTACTCCCATTGCCATACCAGACATAATAGTAAATTCCAACCTTCACATTCACTGTAGAGGCAGCAGAGACATAAGGTTTAGGAACAGAAGCAAAAAAAACAAGTGCTAATATGACTAGTGCAGCTACTTTGGTCATATAAAATCCCTCATAAAGCGCGCGTATCTAATACAAGCTGAGAGGAAACAAGTTGTTTCAAAAAAACGAGTTAGCGCGCGTGCCTAGCAATTTAATCCCTTCCTCTGCAAGCCTCATATCTCGAATCATACAAGTGCCCCAATACGTAAAAACAAAAGTAGTTTCTCCACCACACCTTGTAGCTCTTTAACAATCCCCATTGTCTAAGTCTTCGACTGGACTCAAAAACGGGAGTTGACAACACCTTTGTCCTTCCATAAGACGATGCTTTCAGCAACATATCCGTTATCTCAAGCATGTGAAGTTTTTCGTTAAACCCTTTTATCTTGTAAAAGATGTCTTTCCTTATTGCAGTCATGTCTCCTCTGTTGTAGAACTTCAATAGAACACTCAGATGAGCGCATAACCTGACGTATAATCCATCTAACACATAGAACAAGACAGCAGAGAGCGTTTTTCGTCGAGATGAAGGTAATACGCGCGAGATTACTGAAACCACTGCCGTATCTCTGAACTCTTTGGCGACATCAATGAGCGAAGACTTCTGCAACGTTGTATCTGCATCCATGAAGATCAAGATGCTTCCTTTGGCAAGACTCGCGCCGAAATTCCTTGCTCTAGAAACACCACTGGGAAGAAACGTGTACACGTTTTTGACGTATTTCCTTGCTTCTCTAAACGTGTCGTCAGTACTACTGTCTACAACGATTATCTCTGTACTGACCCCGTGTCTTCCAACTTGGTCGCTTGCTTCAAGCACCTTCCTCAAAGTTTTTCCTATATACTTCCTCTCATTCCTAGTGGCCAAAATAACTGAAAAGTCTACCATTCAACCACATCCCAAAACTGCATTAAGAAGTAAGTGGCAGTTAATTCCTGTCTTCTTGACTACCTTGTCAACGATTGTTGACCTACAGCCTGTTTTTCATAAGTGTTGTTGTCAACAACTGTTGACTACCGATTCGGTGATGGTTGATATGGCAAGGATTAATTACAAGTGGTTTACAGAAGGGTTTCAGGACTTGCAATGGTAGATCCTGCGGAACTCTTTGAGGCTATCTCGCATCCTGAGCGAATAAAAATTCTCAAAATCCTTGAGAAGCAACCTACCAGCTTTGCTTCTCTGAAGAGACAGCTGGGTATTGACAGCAGCGGGAACCTCGACTACCATCTCAAGAAACTCGGAGAACTAGTGGCAGTCAGAGGGGATGGGTTGTATGGGTTGACAGACGCAGGAAAAGAAGCACTCCTTTCCATTGACGCAGTAGAAACGTGGGCGGAAATGGAGAGGCGCAAGGTAAAGATGTTCAGGAAAATGCCCAAGGAAGCGTTTGCCTTGGGGTTGCTGGAAATTTGCACGGCAGCTTTAATCTTCTTGTTCTTCTTGGCGCCAGGGCAATGGCCTTTTAACGGGAGGGACAGCTTATGGGGATATGTCTTTTTTGGAGCCCTGTTACTCACAGGCTTTCGTTCTGGCCTTGGCGTATTCTTCCGTTGGAGATGGAGTTGGACGATGGTTCTGGCCAAATCAGCCCTGATCATGTCAATGAGTCTCTTTCTACTGGACTACATATGGAAACCAGGGGCAGTCACACAATCAAGCTTCGTGGCGCTTTCGTACTTGGCGTTCGTTGCTGCAGAAATAGCTGCTGTAATCCTGGCATTGAGACGTCCCCTGAAGGATTACCTTGGAATAATAAATTGGGCCAAACTGCCCCGCCGTGACCTCATCGGCAGCCTACTATGCATCTCCGGCGGAATACTGCTAATTCTTCTTGCAAATGCAGTTCGCTTTCTTGTCCTTCCGCACGCACCAGACTTACAACTACTACCCGACCATGTTAGCACAGTTTTCGCCTCTATGTCCGACACATCCATCCTATGCGGCTTACTCATAATGGTTGGAGGCGTTCTAATTCTGCTAAGAAGCAGCATCCTGGGCGCCGCAATCAGCATTATCTTCGGGCTTTTCCCCACTCAACTTCCACTTTCTATTCCATCCTGGCTTCCACAACAAACCACCCACCACGCTTTCGAGCTCATTACGGGAATAGACAAATCATCAGCATATCTCTTCGTGATCGCCGCAGTAGTCTATTCTCTACCCATAGTTGGAGGGCTACTTGCTCTATCCAGTGCGTGGCGAAAAATCCGAACATAGCGCGCGTTAGTGAGCGGGAAACAGGTTGAAAGGGCGATAAAAAAGGGGATAATTGCGACCTCAGCCTTGACTGCTTGATGTTACTTGAGCGCGCGCTGTCGCTATGGCCCTGCCTTTTCGAAAATCTTGACCCTTCAAGCGCGTGCGAATGATTGGTTTATATGAATTTAAGCAGAAAGCGAGTGCTAAGAAGGCAAGATTTCGTTGCAGACGCGGTAGTGTGCTAGGAATGTTCGTCCTTTGTCTGTGATACTTACTTTGGTGTGTCTCTTTCCTATTCGCTCAGATATTATCAAATCGTTCTCGACTAGGGTTCTTGCGAAGAAATAGTTGATGCGCGCGCGCTCAAAATTGACTGGGATCCACCAAAATACAAGCAAGAAGAAACATTGCCGTTCGTCCCCGAAGAAAGCGAACTTGACCAGCTTATCGCCGCGTCACGAGGCAAGAGAATAACCGCTTTCCTCCAATGCCTCAAAGAAACCTACGCGGATCCAGGAGAAGTTCTTGCGCTTCGATGGATAGACATCTCAGGAAACATAATAACAATAAACAAGCCAGTCAAAGGCCATCTCCCAGGACAAATCCAAGTCTCCAACAAACTGCTCGCAATGCTGAACAGCCTACCCAAAACTTCAGAACGCATCTTTCCAGTAAGATATCAAAGCATTCTTCAATCCTACTGGAACCTCCGAAAAAGAGCTGCCCGACTTCAACAGAACCCGAGGCTCCTGGCCATACAGTTCAGATCCTTCAGGCACTGGGGCGGAAGCATGCTTGCCCACTATACGAACGGAAACGTTCTCACAGTAAAGAAACTGCTAAGGCACAAAAGAATCGAGAGCACGATGAAATACATCAGCATGATACACTTCAAAGACGACGAATTCGAGGTCACATCGGCCACGACCACAGAAGAGGCCAAGCAGATTCTGAGCGCAGGCTTCGACTACGTAACCCAAAAAGACGGCATAATGCTCTTCAGAAAACCCAAAAGATTCCGCTAAAAAACCAGTGGTATACACGCAAAACTAGTCGGATTAAGGTTATATACTATTTCGGTTTTTGTTATTGTCGGTCGGGCAACGGGCGGTAGCTCAGCCTGGCAGAGCTTCCGAGCCAGCGTAGGTCAAAGGATTTTAGCTGGCGGAGACGCTGTAGACGTCTGCCAAAGGTGGGCGTCACCCAGCCTACCAGGCGTACACGCAGATACCGGATTGTCGCAGGTTCAAATCCTGCCCGCCCGACCACTCCAAGATATGGCCAAAGATGCTGTGAAAGCCCAGTGGAGGAAACTCGGAAGGGCTCTGTCTCTTCGACAACCCTCTTTTTTGCTCGGCACTTGCCAAGTCTTATATTATTTTACGCATACAAGTGCCCTTAAATGTGCGATTTGCAGGGTTGTGGGTGGAAATATTGTCACGGTCTTCTAACAGGGTTGGCTGGATAAAGCCGTCGGCGATTAGGAGAATGCTTGAGTATTCTGCTGGCATGGAAAATCTGGTTCACTTCGAGCAGGGAGAGCCTGACTTCATAACGCCACACCACATTGTTGAAGCTGCTGTCAAGGCTGCTAGAAACGGTTTTACGCATTACACTGAGGTTGAAGGGACTTTGGAACTGCGTCAAGCCATTGCGGAGAAGGTTAAGAACGAAAACTGTATTGACGCTGATGCCAAAACGGAGGTGACCGTCACTTCCGGCTCTCAAGAAGCCATGCTTATCACTGCCTTGGGATTTCTGGATCGGGGGGACGAAGTTCTCATTCTTGACCCTTATTACCCCGCGTATTTTGAGGACACGCTGATAGCAGAAGCGACGCCCGTGGCGGTCCGGCTTTACGAAGGTGGAAAATATGGCGTAGAACTCGACGTTCTAGAAAAGAAAATAACAGAAAAAACGAAGATGATATGGATGTCCAACCCTTGCAATCCAACGGGTCACGTATTCTCAAAACGAGACTTAGAAAACATTGCAGAGGTGGCACAGGAACATAACCTGATAGTTTTTGCAGACGAAATATATGAAAAACTAACTTATGACGGTGTTAAGAACATCAGCATCGGTTCCCTGCCAGGCGTGGAAGACAGAACTATCACGGTGAACGGTTTCTCTAAAGCTTACGCGATGACTGGGTGGAGAATCGGTTACATAGTGGCAGAAAAGAAGCTCTCTGCAACCTTGCGCAAACTGCATTACTACGCAGCTTTGTGTCCAAACTCAATATCCCAGAAAGCAGCCGTTGCCGCACTGTCAGGGCCGCAAGACTGCGTTCAAGAAATGCTGAGAGAATACAGCAGAAGAAGAAGACTCATGATGGATGAGCTTAACCTGATTGAGTCTCTGCCCTACACGGTGCCAAACGGGGCGTTCTACGTCTTTCCAGACTTCTCAGCCTTCGAAAAATCGGATGAGGCTCTTGCCTTGCGTCTGCTAAAGGAGGATGGGGTGGTTACCGTGCCTGGATCCGGCTTCGGAGCAACTGGTGAAGGGCATCTGCGAATATCCTACTCCATTTCTTACGAACAAATCCAAGAAGGAATGAAGCGTCTCAGAACGTGTCTCAGACGTAAGGCATAGACTGTGCCATGGTTTATGCTAGGAGATATTCCTTTTTACCGTGACCATTCCTTTTTCTGCATCCACCTTCACCATGTCACCCGTGTGAATCGCCTCAAACGGGTCTTTTTCCAGCCTGTCCACCAGAGGAACCTTTGCCAGAACCGCACTGACTATAAGCACAGTTTCGACGTCTTTGACTATCATCGCTTTGGGCGCCAGCTTGTGCGATGCCAGCTTGAAGAGGCCGTCTATCTGCACCACCGAGCTGGCCTTTCCTGATGGAAACACAAGCACCTTGTTTGCAAGATTCTTTCCCGCAAGTTCATGGGTTTTCTCCCTAACTATGCCCGTTCTTGGGTCTGTGAGGTAAAAACAGATTGGCTCATGAGAAACCAGAGCCTCGCCTTCACCGCAACCTCCCACAATCTTGTGACATTTCAGTCTAGTTTCCTCGCCTTTCATTCGTATTTCCCCTTGATCGCGGCTTCCACGCAGTCTTCCAGTCCAGCCACAACAACATCTTTGAACCTTCGGTAATAGGCGCATTTGGGCGAATCGGTCATGCCGACCTCGTCCCTGTAAACGGTCCAGCACGGTTCGTCAATGCACGTGTCCACCACGACGCCTCCGCCAGCCTTCTCTATGGTGTCCACATAGCCCATTCTCTTGGCCAGAGCCTTGGTCGTAGCGGACGTGCAAATCCAGAACGAAACTCCGCTGTGAATCTTCTTTCCTTCTAACAGTTTTGCGGCTTCAGCCATCTGTTTGAGAGTGTAGTGAGGGCATCCGAGCATAACAAAATCTATCCTCCCACTTGCCGTCTGCATCTCTTCCCAACTGCGCTTGAGTTCGGCGCCGGTGACAGTGATCTTGTCCTCTGGGACGTCACCTTGAAAAGCCTCTTCGACGGTTTGGGCTTCCACAGTGAAGCCTGGCATGTAGAACATGGGCACTGCTCCGGACGTGTTCGACATTGCGCAGAAGTTTATGAGCTCTTCCGTGTTCGGACGCTTCGTTATGCCAGTTAACACTGGGATTCCGTAACCTATCTGCTCCCCAACGAACTGGCCCAAAAGAGTGTAGTCGAAGCTGTCTCTCAAAGTTGCCTCAACCTTGATTAGGACCGTGCCTTTTCGATTTTCTTTTATGTGCAGCCCGTATCTGGGGGTCTTGCCGACAACTCCCGCTGCAAGCGCGCTCTGAGCTGCTTCTCGATTGGTTGTTGCGCCGATCACAGAGTTTACATAGGGCGTGGCACTTGATTCGGAGAAGGCCACGGTTTCACCGAACAGAGGAATGTTTTCTGTCAGGTACGGCAGGCAACTCCAGCTTAGAATGGCGCCCACTTTCTTGTAGGCCTCCATAACTCTCCGGGCTACTTCAGCTTCGTCGCCCGGAATTTCGAACAATTTGTGGAAAAACTCGATGTCGTACACTGGATTTGTGCTGGTTGGAACTCGGCACTCAGCACCTCCATTTGCCAATAGCTCAACGAAGTACAGGTCTCCTTCCTGGCCGCTTGAGGCAGCATGTGCACGGCTGATGGGAATCATTTTTTCAGCGTCGTATGCGTCTCCTATGGCTACAAGCAGTTCCATCGCCCCTTTTGTTCCTTGTCCCAGTTCCCCATTAAGCATTTCTTCTTCTTCTTTGGTTAAATTCATCCGAACTCACCTTTTTCATACTGAAAACATGCCCTTGCCGCGCTAGCAAAGGTTCTGAGGATGGCCCTCCAAGAACCTAACGACATTGTCGATGCAAATGTCAGTGCATCTCTTGACGGCTTCAACAGTGTGGAATCCTACGTGAGGCGAGAGTACCGTGTTACCCAAGGCGAACAGATGGTTGTTTTTAGCGGGAGGCTCCTCTTCGAAAACATCGAGTCCTGCATATGATATTCTGCCCGATTTCAAAGCCTTTATCAAAGCTTTCTCATCGATTACCTTCCCCTGCGATGTGTTGACTATGACAGCACCGTTTTTCACAGCTTCGAACTCCTTTTCACCGAGAAGCCTCTCAGTCTCAGGTGTTAACGTGACGTGTAGCGTTATGAAGTCACTCTTCTTAAGCAGTGTGGAGAGGTCCACGTAATCCATTCCGAGCTCTTTGGCTCTCTTAACATTCGGGTACTTGTCGTAGCCTAAAACCTGCATTTCAAAAGCCTTGGATATCTCTGCGACTCGGCAGCCGATTGTGCCAGTGCCGATGACTCCAAGAGTTTTCCCACTAAGTTCGACGCCCCCAAACGGTCTCCAATCAAAACCCCCTCTTCTCACGTGTTTATCGGCCAAGAGCAGCTTTCTGGCCCCTGCCAACATCAAAGCGAAGGAGTGTTCAGCAACAGCTTCCGTGGCATAGCCCGGAATATGCGTGACAGTGATTCCCTTTTCTTTCGCTGCCCGAACGTCCGCGTAATGACAGCTGGTTGCCCATATCGAAATCATCTTGAGCTTCTCAGCGGAGTTCATGACATCTCTGCTCAATTTGCTCCATCCAACTATTACGACGTCAGCACCTGTTATTCTTCGCTTCAGATCATCAACTGATCTAGGTGGCCGTTTGAAAATTTTAAGATTGCCGAGTGATCGTAACTTGTTAATGTGCTCTTCTTCGAGATAAACGTGGTCCACGACAACTATATTCATTTTTCATCATTTTGTAGCATGTGGGCGTTCACTTAAATTTTATGTTAATGAAGGTCTCCGGCCCGATGGGGGGGTCTCGCTGTGAATTTCTCGAGAATTTCTGACCGCTTCGTCATCTAGCCTCACGCAAGAAAACAGGGAATGACGAGTCTCAGCGTGCTCTTGACTGTACTCTGGGTTCAAGCAGCGTCCAGAGCCAATCGACGAATTCCTTAAGGTTCTTTGTCTGTATATAGATGTCCCCTGGTCCTGTGATGTTTGTTACCAGTCCCTCTCCACCCAGTAAGGTTTCTTTCAGTCCGCCGAATTTTGTGACTTTGTAGCTGCATGTGCTGCTGAAGGCCACGAGGTGGAAGTTGTCGACTATCATTGACTGTCCAGCTTTAAGCGTGTGTTTGTCGATGGCTCCGAAAGTGTTTATGAAGAGATTTCCAGTGCCTGTGACTCTTATCATGAAGAGACCTTGACCGAACAGTCCCTTCGTGAAGCCTTCCCACTGAACGTCCAAGTCCACGCTTTGCGTCGAAGCTACGTAGGCGGCTTTCTGCATCACGTAGCCTTGGTCAGGTTTGATATCAAGCATCTCAATATCGCCTACTGGGGCAGAAACGAGTCCCAATTCTCCAGGTCCCTGCGTCGCTGTGTAATCGTTGACCCAGAAAGACTGTCTTCCAACGAGCGCCAGACCTAAGCTGCCGAGAAGGCTTTTCTCTCTCTTGCGGGTATGCACTTCTATGCCCGGGTCCATGTAAGTCATCGCACCGGCCTCAGCTGTTATCGTCTCGCCCTGTTCCAAGCTCACGACAAGCATTGAATAAGAGGGTTTATACTTTATCTCATACCGCAATTGAAGTCCTCCACTCTCAACAATGCATCAACTCTGCTTATAGTTTGCGCAAGAACCTCGATTACACAACTAGCGCGCGCGACGAGGATCAGGACCGAAGGCATTCGGGGCTCAATCATGGTAGAAAAGTCAGTTTTTCGAAATCTGGGCAATTCTTGCGTTAATAGAGAAGATGCTTTTGAAATGGTGGGATTCATTTTCACAACACTTTTATATGTGTTGGCTCGTGGTATTGTGTAATTAAGTCTGGATTAGGGTGCTTTAATGGAGCCTAGCAAGAAGCCGTTGAACGTTCTTGTCAAGCAGTTGAACGCAGGAATTGCCGTGGTGCTGAAAAATGGCGGCGAATACAAGGGCAAGATGATTAAGTGCGATGGCCACATGAACATTCTTTTGGAAGGAGCCACAGAGTCTAAGGATGACCAGCTGATAACGAACTATGGGAATGTTTTGCTGCGGGGAAACAACGTCCTCTACATCATGCTGGATGTGCCTGTAAGGTAGCGGTCCTTCTGGTTCCAGTGACGTATTCTATTGTTTCTTTAAGGTTAGCATTGAGCTTGTGCTTGCGCTTGAAGTATTGCAGAATGTTTTGAACGTCGCGTGTTAGCAGCTCTTCGGCGTTTGGATGTTCCTTGGTGACGTATTGGGGCCAGTCAATTATCAGTATGTGTCTATCGGGTTTCAAGATGATGTTGTATTCGCTCAGATCGGCGTGGATGACGCCTGCCTTCAGGTAGGCTTTGCGTGCGTTGCGGAGAATCTCTCCCAGGATTTTGTCCGGTCTGGATATTTCCTTGTATTCTGCGAGTTCTGCGCCTTCAATCATCCCCATGGCTACGACGTGGCGGTTTTGGCTTATCGGTTCAGGAACGGCTATGTGGTACGGGAAAAGGAATTGCAGGGCCTGGTATTCCCTTTCTGCCGCAAGCCTAGACTGATAAAGCCAACTTGCACTGCGTTGTGTCGAATAGCTTCTTCTTCTGATGATTTGGCGAAAGCTGATTCTGCCTAAGCGATGAAATTTCACTGCTATGCGCTCGCCATGGGGGTTTAGCGCGTCGTAAACGTCAGCTTCCTTGCCCACGCCCAGCGATTTGCCGAAAGCCTCAAGCACGTTGGCTTTGACCAAACCGTTTATCGCGAGGCAATCATAACCAGCGTAGTTAAGAGTGTAGCCTGTGTAGGCCCCCCGCATTCGGTAGATTAGCCCTAGTCTGCTGAGGCGGTTTATCCGAAAGTCCGTGTCCCGTGCCAAGTCCAGCTTGGTGAATCTCGCTATTTGTTCTTTGGGAACGAATTCATGCTCGCTCATGGCCGTTTCTATAGCTTGGAGGACTCTGAAGTCCTCGTTCTTCAATTCGCGAAACACGCTGACTGCAACATCGGCTGACGACATACATTCTACAGATAGCGCACTTCATATTAAAAGCCAGAACGCTGTTACCCGCGTGCAGTTCCTTTTTTTACGTGATTCTCAGCTTTTCCACTTCTTCCTTGCTCAGTCTGACCACCTTCGTCGCCTTGTTTAAGCTGTTCTTTCCAAATCTTACTAAAACTTCAGAGCTTTTTTCGTCCGAATAGTAGGCTGTTAGGCTTGCTGCTTTCTCGATAGCTTCTTTCGTTTTTGTTCCCTGAAGAATCGTGATTGGGCTGCCGCAGTTCGGAACTTCAAAGTAGTAGTCGCTCGGCGATTTCATTTGGACAAGAGCCTTGTTTTCAGATTCGTTTCTGCCTACGATTATCTTGTTGTCCGTGAATCGGAAATGTCTGCCCAGTTTCAGCAGGGCTATGTCCTTCAGAGTGACTCGTTTCTTGTACTTGAATAGATCTCTCACCTTGTCTGCATATTCCTTGTAGGTGAGCAAGCAACCTCCTGCAGGGCAAGGGTAATCTGCTATACTGAACACTTTGGCGAGTTCAATCTGCTTCTTTCTCGACCTACCATGAACATCCAAGAGCTTCTGGCGGTCTACGAGTCCTCTTTTTTCAATGGACGTTTCTGGAAGCAGTCTCGCTGACAAAGGCCTCAACACCCTGTTTTTCAGCCCTGCTTCCTCTTCTATCATTTTCAAGGCCTTGAAGTGTTGGCTCATCGGTCTCTCGTCCAGCACTTCGCCCGTGAAGATGAACGAGGCTCCAGTTTCTCGTGCGTATTTTTTTGCTTTTTTTAGCATGAAGATTCTACAATCGATGCAGGGATTCATGTTCTTTCCGTAACCATGTCTCGGTTTTCTAACCACTCTCAGGTAGTCCTCGCCTACACTGACGACTTTCAAGGGTATGCGAAATCTCTCTGCCACTGCTGAAGCTCCACATCCACCTTTACCGCAAAGGCAGAAGGGAGACACGAAGTTTATTGCCTCAACGCTTATGCCTTGCTCAAGAAGTAGCTTCACCGCTAACGTGCTGTCCAAACCACCTGACAAAAGTGCAAGAGCTATACCTTTTTTCATTTCAATGCTTAACAATTTCAGGCCTTTATTTAAACACCTACGGCAGGTAGAGTCATTCGGCGCGCGCGCTAACTCTGCCTACAGTCCCTGACTCATACATTGAAAATTACTTCTGACATTACAAACAAAAGGGCTGAGTCCACTCTGAACGGTAGTTCAGCCTGTTTTTCTTCATGGTTTGTAATAATACAGATTACATCTGACATTACAAGTGAAAAAAGGAAGCGACTTTGAAGAGCTATGATTCAAAAGGTGTTTCAGCATACTTGAACTAGCAGCGCGCGCGAGTAAAATCGAGTGCCGCTTGCAAGAGGATTTTCTGCAAGCTAATCGGACAAGATATTGTTTCTAAGGGATATGAATCTCCGTTGCTGTGGCCATTATCAAATAGAAACCTGCCAAACCCTTCCATGTCCCCCATTTCTCGGCGATTTTGCGTGCTTCTTCACTTGAAATTTTCCTATTTCCGCAATAATAGTGTGAGATTACTCTTCTGAGCCCCAGGTCATCTGCGGGGAACGCTTCCAGCCTCTGCATTCCTCTGACCATAGTCAGCTCGGCTGTCCAAATGCCGATGCCCCTTATCCTATCAAGCTCTGCGATGATATCCTTTGCATCTTCGTAATCTTTGAGCTTCTCGAGGCTTAGTTTCCCATCAATTATCATCTTAGAGACGTCTTTGATGTACTCTGCTTTTTTCTGACTCAACCCACAACTGCGGAGTGTGTGAACGCTTGCAGAAGCGAGCTCTCGCGGGGTCGGAAAAGCGTGATAGGCTTCTTTGTCCAAGCTGAGCACTTCACCGAAGGATTTGATCAGTCTCTCCTCCATCATATTTGCTATGCTTAGGGAGATCTGCTGTTCAACGATCGAGTCGATTAATGCCTCAAAAACTGTTGGGGTTGTCGGGCTTTTCAGGCCTCTCAGTCTGTGAGTCAAATCTGCCATTACGCTGTCCTCTTTAACTTGCTCGTAGAAGGGTTTGAGATCAAAGTCGAGGTTGAAAAGGGTGCGGATGACTTCTTCAGCCTTCTCTCTGTCACTGTTGGATATTTTTTGATTAGATTCCAGTTTGATTGGAAGTCTCGGCTGTTCAACCGTTCCCGTAGTTGTAATGCACGCGAGTAGGAGCTTGTCGTTAACTCTTATTACTTGCCAGAACTTTCCGTTTTCGTATTTTCGAATATGTGAGTCTCCGTCTGAAAAAATCATGGCACTCAGTCTGAAGTCGAAGGGCGGAAGTGGGTTGACTGTTGCGGTTGTGAACAAATCTTTCCCCTTTTCCGTTCTTTGACTCTTTATACGGTGAGGCTAAAAACGCTTTTCATCGTTGTAACAAGAATGTCCGTGCGAAACTGTGCTTTGCCTATTTGAAGGCTATGGTGGCGCTCTAAAGGGCAGCTGCAAAATGAGAATTGAAAGGGAGGCTTCCAAGGGCATGCGCTCTTACATAGAGGATTTTTAAATGCGAAGGCATGCATAGAGAACGGTGAAGGAGTTGTAACTGTGCGAATTGTGCTGAGAGTAGGTGGTTCGGTTGTGGCCTCGCCAGTCAATCCTGAACTGATTGGCGAATATGCAGACATGATGAAGGCTATGAGAACGCAAGGTCATCAGGTTGTGGTCGTGGTTGGTGGCGGCGCCTTAGCAAGAGAATTCATAGGTGTTGCGAGAAGCTTGGGGCTCAGCCAGAAGGATCAAGATGGAATTGCAATATCAGTTTCGAGGATTTTCGCTCAGTTGCTCCTGAAGAGGATTGGGAATTCGGGTTGCGAGGATGTCTCGCTAAGCGTCGAAGAAGCAGTCCGCTGCACGAGCAAGGGTAAGGTTGCGGTCATGGGCGGTTTGAAGCCGGGAATGACGACGGATGCCGTAGCGGCCATGGTAGCTGAAGCGTTGAAAGCAGATTTGCTCGTGAAAGCCACTGATCAGGAAGGCATTTTCGACAAAGACCCTAAAAAACATACAGACGCGGTGAAGCTTGACCACCTGAGATTTGAGGACTTGACTCGTGTTTGCGTGGAAGATAGGCACAAAGCCGGTATCCATCAAGTCATAGATCCTGAAGGCATCAAAATCCTGCAGCGCACGAGGGTAAAAGTTGTCGTCGTAAACGGGTTCAATCCCAAAAATGTGCTAACAGCGGTTGAGGGCAAACGTGTCGGAACGTTAGTGGACTGAACTTGATTTTTTTCGGTTTTGATGTTCTGGAGCATAAATGACGCGGTCGAAATCAACGGGTCAACGCAACAACACTTCCGGTGGTAAATGAGACTTACACTGGCCATGTTGCTGGTGTTCTCAAAGAAATAGGAGGCTTCGGCGTCGGCGCCGTCGTAATCTGTTCTGGCAACATCTTGCTTGAAAAAAGAAAGAACGAGCCGGGAAAGGGAAAATGGAGTATCTCCGGCGGCATTGTAGAGTTGGGTGAGGAGGCAGAGCAGACGGCGGTAAGGGAAGTTAGGGAAGAAACAAACCTCACAGTCGAGAAGCCAGAACTCATAGACGTCGTGGACAACGTGGAACTGGACGAAAATGGAAAGGTCAAGTACCCATTTTGTTATAATCGACTATCTTGTGCGACTCAAAGGTGGAAGGCTCAAGGCTTCGAGTGATGCTGCGGAACTAAGATGGGTCAGACTGGACAATGTGGAAAACTATGCTCTGACTAGGACTTTTCGGGAATTTTTTACTAAAAACTACGAAAGACTAAAGAATTTTGATTCGTGCAAGCGCCAATCAAACCACAAGAACTAGGCCGGCTGCATTCATGCCTCCGGATGGCACGCGAGTTCCAGAGTGTTGGCAGGTGTTTCCCTTTGTTCGTTTATTGATTGGTGGCGGATGTGAAGAAGAGTCTTGTTTCTCCCATTGTTTTCACGTCCAGAGCCTTGACTCTTGCGACTATTGGAAAGTCCCTCACAGCTCTCCCGAGTGCTAGGCAGTAGTGAGGTGGAAGGTCTCGGGCGATGGACCTTACTGTCTCAGCGTCCACGCGGGCGGCTCGGGAAACTACGTCCAGATCGTGTTCGTTTGTGAAGTTGAAGAGGAAAATGTTGTCGGCTTGGCGGTAGATGTTCTCGCGTATGGTGTCGGGCTGGTTGGTTATGAACGTGGTGAAGATTCCGAAGTGACGCATGCGCGTTACGATGTCGTCCCAGTAGGTTTCACGAAGGTAGAGGTGTGCTTCTTCGGCGAAGAGGAATACAGCCTTGAGTTTCGAGCTGCTCAAAGATTCAACGAGTTTTCCTAGAACGTATTCAACCACTATCTGTCGATCAATAGATGAGGTATTTCGGAGGTTCATTATTATGGCGCCGCCGTGGTCTCTGGTCTTAAGCAGGTACTCTTCGAGTGATGTGGCTTCGGCGATATTGTCCGTGAAAATTCCTGAGTTGACTAGAGCATGGTAGCGTGAGAACAGTGCGTCTCGGACGTGTTGGTTGCAGTTCCAGCTTCGGATTGTTTCGCCCAACTCATGGAGTGTAAGGTTGTCCCTCTCTTTGAGCGCTATCCATATCCCTCTGAACTCGCGGGCGGACGTTCCTGGCAAGTGAAGTGCGTGTATGAGAATCCCGAGCATCACGTGGAGGTTCAACTCTTTGAGGGCCAGTTTGAAGTTTTGGGAAGGCGTCAGGACGTGAATCTTGTCGTAGTTTGCGTTTCTCTTTCCGTCGCCTGTTAATCCGAGGCTCAGATATTCGCCGTTGAGGTCGAAGACCACTATCGTTGCTTTGTATCCGACCAGGTTTACCATTAGAAGCTTCGACAAGTGGGACTTGCCTGTTTCCTTCTTTCCAGTTATTATGTTCAATCTTCCGTCAAGCGACGTGGCGTCAATCGTTAGCAGCGATGAGTCTTTTGTTCCACCTATCACTATTGGGAGTTTGCCGTCAATCTTGGCGAGTTTCAGCAGAGTTGGAAGTGGAAGCTTTTTTATCGTCGACTGGGAACGTGAGGGAAGCCATGAGCTGCTCGGGTTTAAACCGTCATTCTCGGCTGTTGCACGGATTTTGCAGATGAGTAAACTGGCGTCCTGAATATACGAGATATGTGGGGCAATCTCCAAGGGGTCAACGTCTTCACCTTTGATTAATTCTTCCCCGTCTGGGAGGCTTCGAAGCAGTTCTTCAAGCACGCCGGGAATGCTGGCAAACTGCACGTCGATGACCTGCACGATGAGTGCTCTTCCAGCATCGGCATCCTCGACGAGCAGATAGTCGCCCTTCTCAACTGTCTCACCGGGGAAGCTTAAAATCTGAAGGACGTTGCCTTCTTTCCTGTAGAGTTTCATGAGTAGCCTTCTCCCTTGCCGAACAATCCAAACAGAAGCCTATGCATGTCTGGCCTGTTGATGATTTGAAGCCCAAATCTCCTCGTGACGAAATGCTGCATCGCTAGCACTTCATTGGCCGTGAACGTGCACAAAATGTGAGCCAGACGCAGAGTTTCGGGATAGCTTTCCGCAAACAGGTCGTTTCCTAGGAGTTTTTCAACGGCCTCGATCCGCGGCTCAGGCGGAACTTCTTTATCTATGTCCAGTCTGAAAGCAAGGTTCCCCTTGGTCAACCTGGCCACATAAACGTCGCCGAGCAGGACCATTGGGGGCTTGAGCCTCAAGCCTTCTGTCTCAAGCAGAAAGGGAGGCTTATGCTCCGGCAGCAGGTCTGTTATGCGGTGTCCGTTCACCCTCAGGTTCGTCATTTTCGAAAAGGCTAGAACGACGTTGTCTCCCTTTCTTGCCGTGTCAAGTATTTCTCTCATGCGATGCGTTGGAGTTTCAGCGGTTCCCGCTGTTAGTGAACCGTCGAAGAGTATTAGTCCGTTGTTCATGGTTTTCGCGGCCATCGTTTGAAGCCAACGTTCGAGGAGGCTCGCTATCCGTGTGGGCATCTGGAGAATGCTTGGTGCGCCTTGGTGGCTGTGCTCGTGTAGGGAATTGAAGTACGTTCTTTCCAGCGTTTCGTAGACTTGTTTCTTGTTTTCCTCGGTGACGTGGAATATGAATGGCCCGAATCGCATGTACCTGTAGCGTCTGTTTTGCTTCCAAACGTTTGCACCCCTGACGGCTATCACGATGCCCGTGCTTGTTTCGCCAATCTTTATGGTCGACGTGTCCACGGCCGCGACGATTTTTTCCTTGCGGGATGGATTTAGAGGCAATGGTTCAAGCTTAAGCCTTAGTGTTTCGTTGTGCATGTCTGCGCTGTTGAATTGTTGAACGCTTTGTTGATTTAGTTGAAATGCATGGTCGTGTGCGTGTTTGAGTGAGTGCAGGCTTAATTCGATGAACTGATGGGGTAATGTTGTGTCCATGGTGGATTGTGGAAAGTTATATTTTGGTGTTGTTGCAATAGGGTATTGTTCAATCACCAAGATTCACCAATAGCCAATTGTTTAGGGAAGGTATATTTAAGTGTTGCGCATGAACAAGATGCGCAATACAATAAACAACAAGGTGAGAGGTTGGTAGACAAAGAAACAAAGCCGCCGATACGAGTAAAAATGAAGATAGGAGAAGTCGAATTCGAAATCGAATGCCAAGAAGACCAGCTGCAGTCGACGGTGGACAAAATCCTTTCAACAGTAACCGACAAACTAAAAGAAACATCATTGATGACGGAAAGGGCCGCACAGCCGCGTAGGGCAGAAACCTGCAAGGGCATAATACAGAAGCTATGGGAGGAAGGCTGGTTCTCCACTGCAAAAGGCCTCAGCGAAGTCCATAGCGAACTGGCAAGACGTGGGTTCCACTACGACCGCACTGCCGTCGCCCATGCTCTCATAGACCTAGTCAAAGACGGAATACTGACAAGAGAAGGAAAACCACGCAGGTATCAATACGCCCAGAAAAGGCCGCCTCCATAACCTGCTTCATCCATCAAGTTTTCCCAACATGTCAGGCGAGGCTAGTTTCTGTCGCCTGTTCAGCATCCTGAAAGCAGATTGGAAACACGAAAGGCTTAGTAGTCCATTTTCACCCTGATTCTTGGAATAGTATCCTTCTGCATCTGCATAAGACCGAAGGTTGTGATCCTGTATTTTTCGTCGGGAGTCTTCGCGGCTGTCTGGTTCTTGACCAGTTCTCCCAGCCGGGTGCTTGCAATCTTTGCGTCTTTGCCGAGCTTGCCCTGCAGTTCCTCTTTCGAAAGCGCGTCTGTTTCAGCATTGCCCAGCTGATGGGCAAGGTAACCTGCCAGAAGTAGCAGGCTTAAGGTCTCGTTGTCTGTCAGCTTATTCCTCGGAACAAGCAGGCATGGCCCTTCCTTCGCAAAAGTGATGATGCCTTCAGAGTCTTTGGCCAGCTTCTGCAGGTCAACGTTCAGCATCAGCTTCTGTGCAACCTCAAAAGACGGCAAGAACTCGTTGAAAAACCTGTTTAAACTCAACCAAACCGATTCAACGTTTCCAGAAAACTTCTTCTCAACACCCCTATACCTGACCTCCACGGTCAACTCGTCCTTATCTTCGCCTCTGCGACTCTGAGGAGGCTCGCTTGCGGAGGCGGCGCAGTCTTTACCCAACTTCCATTCCACCCTGCCAGCTCTGATTGTTGGCGATGGTTAAAAAGCGTTGTCAAACGCCGTGACGAGGCGATTCAAATCAAGAAAGCATGAACCACGATGCGTTTGCCGAGGCTTTTCATTGGCCTATTTTGCTTTTGAGCTTGTTTAGAACGTCGTCTTCTACCCATCTCTCGCCCTGCATGGTGAGCTTGAACTCGGGTCTGTTCGGGTCCGGCTTGAACACTTGGCCTCTCTTGGTCATCTCGTTTAAGCGTGCGGGGACCATGCATTTTATTCCGCTTGATTCTAGAAGCTTCGTTATCTGCGCTGCTGTTCTCTTCTTCCCCTCTGAGGCGTACAGCGTCAAACCTATTGCTTCATAGTGAGTCAGGTTTTCGCGGGCTATGATGACGGGACCTTCGGTCGTGGACTCAACGATGCCTTTGAGTTGAACGCCTGAGGGCATCAAACGGTTCTGGACGAAACCTCCAACCTTTTCCACGAAACCTTCGGGGAAAGCCTCAAGAATCTTCAGTATTTCTTGCGGGTTTTCAGCCTCGACAACGATTTCGCCGAAGGGCGTCTTAACTCGTACTTCAACCTTGCTCATTTGCGCCTCTCCTCAAGCCGAAAGCTTCCTTCTCAGCCAGAAACTCAACAAATGGCGACATCTCCCACATTAACCCCTCTTTTTCTTTTCCTATTCATTCCAATGATGGTAATAACGTTTTTGTCCTAACAGGCGTTTTGCGCGTGCCCTTTTTTTGTTTCGTTCAATGCTCAGGCAAGTATGAGCTTTTTTCTAAGTTCCTGAACTTGATGTCCCTGGACTAAGAGTGCTCCGTGTTGCAAGTGTGACTTCTGTAACCAGCGCACACCTTCAACGCTATCCATCAATTCAGCAACAAGCACAGAGAAACAGGAGTGGAAACGTCCCAAGCGTCCTAAGCGTCCAGCGTAGTCCCCTCAGAGCCCGTGACCCGCGCGGGCGAAATGAATGCTAGTAAGATTGGCGCGCACTGACTAACTGCCGGAAGCATCGTTCGCATAGGTCCTGTCCAGATATTTGAATGATCTCAGAGTCTGAAAGCATCTTTCCGCACCTGTCACAAGCTATTTCCCTCGGAATTGGCGTGCTTCCCATGTTCCTCACAATTCGGATAGGGCCTTTCTAGCGCTTAAACAACATTCCGAGGCCGTCAATATATCAAAGTGCGTTCGTCAGCTGGCGCACGCTCGCGCGCTATCTTAGGAAGACGAAACGATGGGAGTGCTAACGTTTCGATTGGAAAACTTCGGTTTCAGCCAGAATGTAAACGTAGCCAGAATCGGTGTTCCACCGCCTAATTTTCTCCTTCTTAACCAGATCAAGCAGAACTCCTGCGAGCGTCCGCCCGGGATACTCCAGGCCGTTGGCCTTCAAAGCGTCCCTCAACTCCTCAACCGTGCGTGGACGCCACTTTCCCCAATCAGTCTCGAGAAGCCTCAGGATGGCCTCGTCGCAGGTTTCCGCGGCTGAAATCCTGGGGTATTTTTCGGAGGCGGTCTTCTCGTCCTTTGGTGCCTCCGTCTTCACTGTGAGTGTTGCGAACTTTTTGGGTCTCACAGCGTCGAAAGCCTTTTGGACATTGCTGATTAGGCTGGATAAATCCTCGATGGTCTTTAGAACTTCGTCGCGGGTGCCTCCGACCTCAATTTCGCACTCGCCCAGCTTCACCCGAAAAACGAAACTGCTGCCCACTGCTTTCCCCTTCTTCGCCCTCAAATCAATCCCGCATATAGCATGGGGCTAACCGCTTTTAGCATTTACGTATATCGGTGTTTTTTCACTGTATTCCGAGAGTTTCTTCAGCGCGCGCGACGATTCCGCGTTGTACATCAAAGGCGACGACAGAAAAACCAGCATCAGCAAACAGGGTAGCGGCGCGCTCTACTGCAACTCTCAGAATTTTCTCGACTAAGATCTCAAGCCAGCCATACATGCCCTTCAAGGTCGCCCCCCTTTCATTTGTACTGTCAGATGTAATGTTGCATTGTTACAAACCATGAAGAAAAACACACTGGGCTATCCTTCAGAGTCGACTCAGCCCTTTTGTTTGTAATGTCAGATGTAATGTGTATTGTAATAGACCAGGGATTGCAGGTAGTTGCCCGTGGCACAAAGACAGAATGGCTAGGTCTGGCAGGCCTACTACGCCGTTGCCGTCTGCGTTCAGGTTTCATTTGCTTTCGCCTGCGCGCTAGCGTGTTGCCAAATTCGGGGAATTGAAATGAACTTGTTCGATCGCGCTTGGGCTTGGACAGACACACATGATCTGGTATGTAAAAGTTTCATGAGAACGCAACCATGCTTGGACGGTGAGCAGAAATTGACACAAACAATTCGATTTAGCAACGCCCTAGCGCGCGCTGATGTTTGTTGTTCCTTTGTCACTCCATTTAGTACGAAGGCAAACATGAACAAGGCAAGTGAAGGAAAAATCAAGTAGTAGCCTTGTTGATATTCTCCAAGACCTCCAAGTACTATTTGTCCTGCATAAATCATCAAACCCAGAACTCCGAGACACAGCAAAACTGGAACAAATGATAGAATTCTTCTATTGAAGAAGACAAAGCCTACGCCAAAGACCAGCGTCAAAACCTGAATTATGAACATCGATACTAATGCCCAAGACATCGGTTGGAATTCTGCCAAACCAGTAGTTCCCCAGTAATTAGAGAACCAATACTGCCTTGGTCCCTGTTGCAAGTTACCGTAGAAGTCACGTCTATATGACCAATAATAATTCGACATTCCGCCCAATACTGACATGTAGAGAAAAAAGGGAGAAATGACAGAAAACAAAAACACTAAGCACCCAATTACCACCAGAGCCTTCTTAAGAATATCCAAGACCGATAACTTTGTAGACACACTCTTGAGTTTAAACAAGCACTGTCACATAGAATATGAGCACAAAGCCTTAAAAGTTCAGCGCCCGCTAATTCAGGGACAAGCCAGCGCGCGACCTGACTTTGTGTCATCTGTTGATATTGTGAGAGTATTTTACTAATTCAATTGCGTAGCCGATTTGACCTTTCTCTTTCAACGATAACGCGGGTTGGAGCAATCAGCACAGATTTCTTTATTCGATCCGCTATCTTTGTGACCCCTCTTACAGGGCTGATATTCTCCATTACTCGTTCTAGCTCGATAGTTGCATGGCTCACAGCATCCCTTGGATTTCTCATTCGCCGCACCTAAAACCTCTTCGAATTTCCTCGCGCGCTCAGACACTTGGAACTCTCTATCGCCTCTGTTCTTTTCTGTTTTATCTTGCTCAGCTTTCTTTTGGATTTTTCTATCGCTTTTGTCCTTCTCTTTTCTACCCTTCTCAGCTTTATCTTGGAGTTTTTTATCGCTCCTAGCCTTCTCTTTTTTATCTTTCTCAGCTTTGTCTTGAAGTTTCTTGTCACCCTTGTCCTTTTCTTTTCTAACGTTCTCAGCTCTACCTCTTTCAGCCTTTTCAGCGCGTTCAATCTCTTTTCTGCTCATTCAATTCCCTAATTCTCTACTTGCAGAAGAGGATTTAAACTCGTCGTTATCTGTCAATTTCCAAATCAAAAATGGCCTGTCAATTTTAGGAGCACTCGACGGCACGCGTTATTGAAGACCAGTATTCTCTCTTGCCATCAACTCGGGTTTGGGATAAAACTCTGCCCCAAACCAACCATGTGTTGCAGCGCGTGCTAGTCGCTACATTGGGCAGCGTGGGAAAAACCAGGATCTAGTAACAAATCATCTTGTCATAGGTTTCCAGAAACTTCTGTCCAGCTTCTGTTCTACAATACTTCACTCTTCCCGTTATTGCGTCTGTCTGGATAAGATCGCTTGACTTCATGAAACTCAAGTGATACCCTGACTTTTGAAGCTCATATTACACTTGGATAGGATATTTGTAACGCCTGTTGGTTCCAGCAACTCTCTCAGAATTTCCGCTACTATGTCAAATGTGTAACGGTTTCTTCCAAGCAACCTTCTTATTTTTAACATGTTTGTAACCTCTGAGGCAAAACAAGCCATTTCTAAGCAAAAGCGAAATATTGCAATAACCTATCGGCGTGCCTTTCCTCATATATACATCGCAAGTTTACCTTACAAGGATGAGCTGCCCAAGATCGCTTCTCTACCTTCTCTTCTGTTTCTTTCCCCCACGAGCTCTTCTCGTTTGATGACCCTTCGCTTTGTCACGGCGAGCGCTCTCGATGACTTTTCTACGGGAATTCTGTCCTCCACCCATGTCTTGTCACCTCACCCTTCAATCGTCAATAGTACCTTTTCTCAAATAAACCTGTTGGCAATAGTCCATCCACATTTTTATGTTTAATCAAGCCATAAAAGGGCAGACTTATAAAGGTATAACGGTAGACATGACCGACATGCCGAAGAAGAAGACCAGCCTAAACATAGAGGAAGACACTTGGAAACAATGGTCTGCTCTTTGTCATTCAAAAGCACGGATCAAGCCGGAGAGTAAGCGAAGAAACGGCCAGAGCTGTCAAAGAATACATGAAAAAGCATGGAGATGAAAGAATAGATGACAAAGGAGACTGATCAAACCGCAAACTCGCACAAACTAGTTAATGTGACCTTCGACGAAGACCAGATGAAGATTATCCGGTCATTGAAAGGCTTTGGAACAGAAGACGCAGAAATAGTCAGATCAATCGTGATAGCCTACCTAAGCGAACACAACTATATCAAGCAAGCGTCCATAGATCGCGATCGCTCAATCGAGGAATCAGATAGAAAGTACAAACTTGCTCGCGCAGGCGGCAACTTCTGAATCGACCTATTGCAAAACTCAAGGCTACAACGCATTAAAGATAAACTTCAGAAAAGATCGCAGAAAAGCACACGCTCTAGTCTCATCTATTTCAAGGTTTCTTTTCTCATCGAATCTTGAAGTGCTCGGCCTATTCCTATGCTGGAGTAAAGCAACAAGAGCAGGTTATAGAAAAAGAGAGATGAGATTTGTTTGACTAGGCACTCTGCGGATGATAACTATCGTTGACTTTGCCCGTGCGCCATCTTTGCTTGAGCTTTCCAGAGAGCCCCCAGGATTTCCTTGCCTTTCTCGTAGGGCACTATTTCATGTACGCTCGAAGTGTAGTAGGGCAAGAACATGCTTATGTTTCTAAAGGTAGTTTCTGAATCTTTTTCGCCAATTGCGTACCCTGATGTTCCGTCCAGAAAGAAGCCGAACTCTTTGATTTCGCCCTTCTTCAGGAGGCTGTCTATACCGTCCCAAATTCCTTCTCTCAATTTTGAAAGCTCAGCGGGTTCCTTGGGCCATGATGCTAACGGGTTCTGATGCCACAATATCAAGAATCTGGTCAAAAACACCCCTACTATTCCTTGCTATAACTAGTATTTATAATAAGCAGGGACAATGCGCGCGCGTCTGGTGACACTCTATGCACATAACATCTAGCGTGCGCTCTTTCTTTTGCTGTTCGCGGAAATAAGATCGCATGTCTCCAGATGACGACTTAAGCCGCTTAAACGCGTAAACCGATACCCGTATAAGGGTGTATGCACATTATATCATATAAGGATAAGCTAAAAGGATGGATGTACAATGATAACCGAAACAAGAGCAATACTTTGGCATATGGCAATTTGCTTATTGGAAGAACCTCTGACACGTGCGAATCGTGACTAACAAATTGAAGCAATACAAAAACAGGTTGGTAATTGAAATGGGGCGAATTTGCGTGGAGCTCCCAGATGAACTGGAGAAGAAGCTCAGGTTCAAAGCAATCGAGAGATTTGGCGGCAAGAAAGGCGACCTATCTAAGGCTGTCGAAGAATCTGTAAGAACATGGGTTGCCCAAGACAAATAGACGCACGAACAAGCCATGCATTATGATTGGCCTTTCAACAAAAGCTCCACGGTTCGAGTTTGTCTTCACCCCCACCACCCAGCAATTTTCTTGGGAGAAAGGGCTGTTCCGGCTCGGCGAAAGACTCTTTTTCGGCTTTCTTTCGCTTCAAGCACAGTTATATGCTGCTCTTTATTCCACTACTCGCGCGTTTTGGGTTTTGGGCAAAACTTTAGCCGCACACACTTACTCGTCTTGAGTTTCAAGTTCCGAGACTATGTCTTCTGCAGTCTTTTTGTTAGCAAGCCAGTCAAAGAACAGTTGCCAAGACCTCTCACGTTCGCCGTTCATAATTGATTCCAAAAGCTTCTGAAAGAACAAAAATGTTACGTCTTCTGGCAGTTTCATAAGTTTTTCATGCGCTGCGTTTTCCAAGTCCTCGAAGAATTTCACTTGAGCCTCCTTAGTCTCCTTTTCCATTTCATCCCCTCTTCTTAACCAGCATTTGGCGGACGCTCGAAGTGCTGCATGAAGATTCTTCCATAAAGTACTTAGTTAGACCCTGGTTACTCTTTTGAGTTTGGATTTGGGTAAAACTTTCCACCAAACCAACGATTTCTGAATATTATTTACCGAGATAGTCTTATTAGAGGCGGGCGGCAGAGCTATCCTTGGGGAAGACTATCTTGGGGATTGACCCTTTGGTCTTGGTAGTCATTGTTCTGGTAATCGGCATAGTTCTGGCGGTATTAGCCTTTGTTTTTTATCGGAGGAGTTTTGCCAGACGGGAAGCTACCCACTCGCCTTCACGACCCCCGCCAAGGCCTCAATAGGCAGCGTCGTTGGTTGGACAAAGCTTTACCCCGGAAGAGTTCCTGAAAAAACTAGCTGAACTGGAGGATGGCAATGACGTCAAGAGGATACATAGATTTCAACTGCGATTACTGGTGCGCGTTCTGCGGGCGCAAAGTTCCTAAAGGACAGGAAAAACATGACAGCCTAGGCCGTCCGATAGACTGGAAATGCGGGCACCTGCTCCGCTACAAAGTAAGAAACAAAAATCAGGGAAAAGACAAAACTTTACCCCCAACCAAACCAAAATTGGGGACTTCACAAAAACTTTTTTGACCACGCTTTTTGTGACAATCTGAATTTTTGTAAATGAAACTTACCGTAAGAATACTAGCGTGCGCTGGGCATCCAACCTTTGACGCTGACCGTTGAGAATGTCAAAGCAGAGTTGAGCAATCTGAAGAGAATAGTCAGGAGAATTGAAGAAAAAAGATGGCTCCCGCTGTTATGTGCAACATGTGAAAAACCGTTGTCGCTAGAATTCAAGCTATGCCCAAAGCATACAGGTAAACACGCTATTCTCAACTTCAGTCAGCCCAAAAGAAGTGCCTTGAACAGAAAGCGCGCCTGTGTTGCCATCTTCTTAAGCACCTCCCTTTCACTTTTTGCAGGCGTGTTCCAGTCTCTTCTTGACGAGTTCACTCACTGATGCCGCGTTGGCTTTGCCTCGAACTTCTTTCATGACCATGCCTATCAGTGGTCCGAAGGCGTTTGCTCTCCGCTCTTGAATCATGCTTCTGTTTCGTTCTATTAAAGAGTCGACGACCTTTTCAAGTTCTTCGCTGGAAAGCATCTTCAGGCCAATCTTGTTGATTGCGTCTTTCACGGTGCTGTTTTCATGTTGTGAAAGCCAGCTGACGATTCCAGGGACAGCCTCTTTTGTCAATCTTCCCGAACCCACGGCTCTGAAGACTTCTCTTATTTGATTGTCAGAGACCTTTTCAACGCGGACACCGTCACGTTTCAGTGCTTTCGCCGTTTCTGTCATGAAAGCGGCCACGGTCGTCGGCGAAACGTTACTCTCTTTAACGGTGGTTTCGAACAATTCACCGTACTCGGAATCAAGAATTTGCTTGGCCAATTTCTGATTCAGATTATACGTTTTGGTCAGCCGCTCAAGTTTCTGTTCTGGAAGTTCTGGCAGCCTGAGGCTAACGCTTTTCACGTAGTCTTCGGCTATCTGTATGGGCGGGATGTCAGTTTCGGGATACATTCGTGCTGCTCCCGGGCGGGGCCTCATGTACCTCGTCGTTCCGTCAGCGTTTGGCGCACGAGTCTCCGCCGGCACGCCGTTCAAAGCTTCTCGTGCTCTTTCCACAACGGCCTTTAACGCGTCTCTAGCGTTTTCAGCCTTGTCGGCAACGAACACCACGGCGTCCTCATCCTCTGCTTTGACCGTTTTCCTCAGTTCTTCAACTTCTTCTGCCGTTATGTCGTACGCTGGCATTTCATCTGTATGGAATATGCCGCCGACTCTTCCCCAGAATCTGGCTTTGTCAGCCATTTCTGTTCCGAGGCGGAACCCTGGCATCAGCTCCCGCTTCAAGAAACCTCTGAATTTTGTCAGTTTAACCGCTAGGACTTGTTGGTTGGCATCTAGGGCTTTACGGATAACCTTGCACTTTGTCTGCTTGAACACGCGGCTGATGTCGAAGAATTCTTCTTTCAGATTCTCCTGTTTCACCGCTGTTTTGTTCAGTTCTACAGCTATTCCTATGAGGTTTATTTGTCGCTGAACTTCGTACTCCACGACCAGAGGGACAAGGTCAAGCTCTTGGAGCCCCTTGATCTCCATGAGCGCACCGTTAGGAATCGATATGTTTATGTCCTGGCGTATAGTGCCCAAACCTCGAATCACTTTTCCAGTAGCCCTCAAGATTCTTCCGATGGCAAGAGCAACTTCCTCTGCTTCCTTCGGCGACTTTATGACAGGCGCGGTCGCAATCTCTATCAGCGGTATGCCCAACCGATCGATGCGATAACGGGTTAGATTCCCTCCTTCCTCGCTGGTCTTTCTCGCCGCGTCCTCTTCCAAGCCGGCGTGTTGAATCGGAACGGTTTTTTCTCCCACTTTTATTTCGCCGTCTAAGGCTATTACACAGGTTCTTTGGAAGCCCGTCGTGTTGGATCCGTCTATCACCGTCTTGCGCATCACGTGAATCTCGTCAACAGGTTTGGCCTTCATCATCAGAGCCACGGTCAGAACTGTTTCGACGGCTTCGGGATTCAGCGGGTGAGGCGGCTCCTCGTCCATTTCAACAAGGCATGAGGTTGCCCTGTTGGCTTCGTAGAGGATTTTCACTCCTTTCTGAAACTCAAAATAAGCCGCGGGATCAACTTGGCCGAGCTCGCTTTGAGTGGGTCTGAGTCCGCGGAGAAAAGTTATCTCTGGCTCTTCCTTGAAGAGTTCCGGCCTGCAACTGCAGAACAACTTCGCAGAAGTATCAAGTTGCTGGTGGATTTCCAGCCCGACTTTCAACCCGACCTTCTCATAGTCTATTTCCATTCAATCACCCCTTCCAATCCACGCTGGGTCATTCTGGAACGGTCCGCGCTGAGATTTCTCCCGCAACATTGGTCTTCAGAAGTCTCTTTGCGCCGTCCACATCTTTTGTCTGACCTAAGACCCACATGAGCTTAACAAGAGCTGTCTCGGGAAGCATGTCCTCTAACGGGATCACACCCTGAGCCTGCAGGTCGCGGCCTGCGTCATAAACGTTCATGTTCACCCTCCCCCAGATGCACTGAGATGTCATTGCTACAACAACATCTCTTGCGACGGCTTTTCGTACAGCTCCGAAACTCTTCATGCTGATGTGGCCGAGACCTGTTCCTTCGAGGATTATTCCCCTGTAATCTTGGTCCACAAGCCAATCTATCACAGCCGGGTTCATGCCTGGATAGAATTTGACCAGGGCAACTTTGTCGTTGAATTCAGGCTTTAACGCAGGTCTCCCTGAGTCGCTGCGTTTCTTGTAGTCCTGTGTCAGCATGGTCAGTTCTCGG
The DNA here is from genome assembly GCA_049512075.1 of Bathyarchaeia archaeon. Lineage (GTDB taxonomy): Archaea > Thermoproteota > Bathyarchaeia > Bathyarchaeales > Bathycorpusculaceae > JBEKCD01. The sequence continues at coordinate 49,862 of JBEKXL010000004.1, forward strand.
TTCTTCATTCTCGCTATTGGAGTTGCGTTCACGGATTTGAAGGCGTCCCTTCTGCTCGTGTGGCATTTGCGGACTTTCGTGCCTCTGTGAAACACTATAGAGTCGTCTGAGGTTGTTTCGTGCATGGCAACTGTCACTTCTGCGAAGGGTGCTCTTGCTGCTGCTGAAACGGCGCCTATGAGGTTTGTGGCCGCATCCGAGCTCGGCCTGTCTGCTGAGCGCTGTGAACCCACGATTACGACTGGAAAGGGAAGATTTTGCAGAGCGAAGCTGAGGGCTGCCGCCGTGTAGCCCATCGTGTCTGTTCCATGAGCTATGACAACCCCGTTCACGCCCTCAGCAGCCTGGTCGGCTATAGCCTTCGCGAGTTCTCCCCATTGCTGCGGGGTTATGTTCTCGCTGAAGAGACTGAAAAGAATCTGGGCGTTGATTCGCGCAATTTCTGCTAGTTCGGGCACGACGCTGTATAGGTCGCCAGCTGTCAATGCGGGTCGCACACCACCTGTTCTATAATCCACTCGGCTCGCTATGGTTCCCCCCGTGCTTAATATGGTGACCCTTGGCAGTTGCGGGTTCTGTTCAGGTTGAGGTGGAGCTGCAAACGTGGGCTTCGTTCCTTTCCCGACTCTCTCTATCGCAGTGTCGGATGTTATTTCTATACCGATGTTGTAGCCGTTTTTCAACTTCACGACGATATGAGTTTCGTCGCCGTATTCCGACCGTGGAATCAGGATTCCTTCGTAGACCTCCTTTTTTCTGGTTACGCGTATCATGTCACCCACATCTGCCCCGACTTTTCTTATGCTAGCCAAGGCTTCTCCCTTGTAGCCTGAAAACTCCTTCTCACTCATTCTTGATTCTCCAAAGTCTTTGACATATAAACTCCATCGCGCTCGTAACCAAGCCGCTTGTAGTACTGTTTTGTGCCGAGCGCACTTATAACTAAAATCTTTCTTAAACCATAATCCTCTCTCGTTATTCTTTCCGCCGTGGCCAGCAGGATTTTGCCGAAACCCTTGTGCTGCCACGCTTGGTCAAAATGTTTGCCGACAGGAACTAGGGATCCGTACACGTGGAGTTCCCGGACTATGGAACACGGCTTCGCTTTTACCTCCTTTCTGTGGGCCTTTTCCGAAGGGATCCTCAGCCTCAGATAGCCTATCAAAACGTCATTCTTCGAGTCCTCTGCTGAGATGAAGATTTCCTCGCCTTCAGAAGCGTTATATTCTGCAGTCAGGATGTCGACTTCCTTTGGCTCGGGCCTCACGCCCCCTTCTGTTCGGTGCCCTACTTCCCTGCAACGTACGCATTTGCACTTCTTGCCTTTCTCAGCCATTTTCTGTTGTACCAGTTGTCGCAGATTGCTTCTGTTCACGCCCGCAACGATTAGTGGGGCAGGGATGTCGCGTTGGACGCGCATAATACGCATCCATCTTGGAACGTTCTCTTTGATTTCTGCGATAAGATCAGCTGCCTCCTCGTTCGTATACGGTCTGAATTCCTTTTCCATATACCATTTGTGGGCTCTTGTGTTCTTCAAGACCAAGCACGGATAGATCTTCATCATGTCGGGCCTGAAACGGCGGTCTGCGAATATCTTCTTGAATGCCTGCAAGTCTTTTTTTCTGTTCGAGCCGGGAAGCCCAGGCATCATGTGGTAGACTATCTTCAGTCCTGCATCTTTCATTATTCGTGTAGATTCAACAACGTCTCGAACCGTGTGTGTTCTGCCGACCAAGCGGTAGATCTTGTCGCTTGGGTTTTGGACGCCCATTTCCACGCGGGTTACGCCCATGTTCAACATATGGTCTACGTGGGTCTCCTTGGCCCAGTCTGGCCGTGTTTCCACCGTTATGCCGACGTTGCGGATCCTGCTCTCTTCCGCGTTCTCTTCGGCCTCTTCAAGACTGCCTGATTCTTTTCCCGTTATTGCGTCGAGGCAACGTTGTACAAACCAGGTTTGATAATCCGGGGGCGTGGCGGGGAAAGTTCCGCCCATTATTATGAGTTCTATCTTGTCAACGTTGTGTCCTATGGCTTGCAATTGTTCGATGCGGGATTTGACTTGTAGGAATGGGTTGAATTCGTTCTGCAGTCCGCGCATGGCCGCAGGTTCGAAACCAGTATAGCTTTGTGGGACACCCATAGCAGGTCCTCCGGGACAGTACGCGCAGGGTTCGGCTTGTGGACAAGGATACGGCTTCGTCATTGCAGCTACCACTGTGACCCCGGAGATTGTACGTGTGGGCTTCCTTCTCAAGAGCGGCAATAGTCTGCGTTTCTCTTCGGCCTTAAGCAAGCGTATTATCTCGGAATTTGAGGGCACTTTCTGCAGGTGATGTTTGAGGGCAGCCTGTTTTTTTAGATAGCCCAAATCGTGATGGCTAGGAGAGGGGCTACCCATCAGAATTTCAATGATTTCTCTCAGGGGCTTATCTGAATTCACGTTGAAGCAACCACAGCTAACTAGTGCAAAGCGTGCAAATAAACCACGCTGGGAACCAAGTTTCTCAGGGTCACTTCATTTCAAAAGCGAAAAAACGAAAGATGCAGAGAAGTCATGTTGAACTGGAGGGATCTTCATTTATCTTGAAGCTTGAGCTACTCTCTCAATTTCGTGTCTTTTTGCGACCGCGAAGCTCTTCATGTCGTTGTTGCCTGCCAATATTAGTTCTTCGGCGAGGCATTCTTCTATGGAGCGCGGGTTGTTTACTGCCGCTTGTCTTGCTCCATCCGCGAGGTGTCGTAAAGCCAGATCCACTCTTCTTTGAGGTGCGACGTCCACGGACAGGTGGTAGGCGATGCCGCCCATGCTGATGCGCGTCGTGTCTTCGCAGGGTGCGGAGTTCTCGACGGCTTTGACCAACACTTCTATCGGGTTTTTGCCTGTGCGCAGGTTGACAATCTGAAACGCGTGGTGCACCATGTTCATTACTTTGGCTTTTTTTCCAGCGTTCTTGCCAGGACGCATGAGATTGTTTGCAAGTCTTTCGACGATGTTTATGCTTGCCTTGCGGAAGCGCTTGTGCTCATGTCTTCCCATGCTGTGGGGAATAACAACGGGCTTCAGTGAAACATATCTTTGCAAGCCTAAGTCTTTGACTTCGATGCCCTTGAAACTCCATTCTCCGAAAAGTTTTACTTCTTTCTCCTGTTTTTCTTCCTGCTTCTGACTCAAAACTCTCACCGGGCCGGCTTCTGTTTCCTTCCGTACACGAGTTCGTTCAAAGACACGCCGTTGACTGTTATGACCTTCCAGCGCACTCCTGGGATGTCGCCCATGCTTCTTCCGCGTGAGCCGCCTATTCCTTCGACCAGGACTTCATCGTGTTCATCCACGACGTTCAATGCACCGTCTCCGGGCAAAAATGCAGTGATTAATCTCCCATTCTTTATGAGCTGCGTTCTGACACATTTCCTAATGGCACTATTGGGCTGTTTACTTTCTACGCCGACCTTTTCAAGAACAATGCCGCGTGCCATGGGAGACCCTTGAAGCGGGTCCGCCTTGACGTCCAGTCTCAAGATTCTGCGGTTGTAATACATGCTGCTCCAGCGGAACTTCTTGCGTTTCTTAACAAGCGCTCTCGCAGCGAATTCGCCTCTTGGAGACTTGGAACCCATGGACCAATTTTCCTCTCGCTACGTCTAATCGCAATCCTAATATTTAAACTGAGCTACGAAGGTTGGAAAGGTCTCCCACATCATCCCGTCCTTTTTCTCCATTCGGTCCTTGAATGGCTCACGCTGTTTCCATTCGTACGCGTTGACTTTCAACTATCATTCGAGGGTCCTCTGCAGGTCTCGGACTGAGCATGGTCCAGAAAGGTTGAACGTGTGGTCTTCAGCCTTGTTTACACCATTCTGAACCAGTTATTTTCTTGAAAATGCTCTGCAACATCCTGTCTGTGTGTGAATCAGGGTCATAACCGTAAACTTCAAAGTTCTCCTTTACGAGCTCCGCGATCTGGGCGAGTTCTTCATCAGTGAATTCCACCTTGGATTTCATGCTTTCATCATCCACCCCCTAATTCGAGTGCCAACCATAATCCCCTTTAAGAGAATGATTGCAGTCAGTTGGACATTTAGCGGGTGTGCATATAAATGTGATTCTATCTTCAAGCTTTCTTGTGTTGGCTTTTTTTGTCTCAGGTCCGCGTCCCGTGAAAGCTTGGATGATATATATAAAGTGCGCCTAGGCGTCCTACGTGGACATACTAATTAAGTCTGGAAAGGGCTTCAAGAAAGAGAAATGGACTGCTGACATCAGAAACAGATCCCAGGCTGCGTCATAGAGGTACGAGCATAGCTTGATGCATGGGGCGAGCAACGTAGCGTACTCAACGACGCTGAAACGATTATAAGCAGTTGGCAACAAAGACAGAGCTACAGCTTCCTTTGAGGTTTGCAGTGTGATCGAGACTGAATATTGGAAGAAGTATATCGCAGAACTGATTGGCACGTTTATTCTAGTCTTCGTGGGTTGTGGAACTAGAGTTATCGCCGGCGGCTACATAGGCATTGAGGGAGTATCACTGGCTTTCGGTCTCTCTGTTCTAGCGTTGATGTACGCCATAGGAGGTCTTTCTGGATGCCACATAAACCCAGCAGTGTCCATTTCAATGTTGGCCGCAGGCAAAATGAAGCTCAAAGATGCAGTATTCTACGTAGTTATGCAGTGCTTGGGCGCAGTAGTCGGAGCTGCACTGCTCTACGGGATAGTCACTGGCAACGCAGCCTACAATCTGGCGTCTAATGGCTTGGGCCAGAATGGATACGGCGCGACGATAGGCGGGTTCTCAGTGGCGTCCTGTTTTGCGGCTGAGGTCGTGTTGACCTTTGTTTTCTTGCTAGTCTTCTTCGGTTCCACAAGCGAAAAGGCGCCGAAAGGTTTTGCAGGCGTCGCTGTGGGCTTTACTTTTGTCATGATATATCTTGTAAGTATGCAAATAACAGGCGGATCGGCTAATCCAGCAAGAAGCCTAGGCCCTGCAGTAATTCTTGCAGTGTTTGGCGGTGGTGCTGGAGTGGACGCTTGGAGCCAGCTCTGGCTATTCTGGGCAGCACCCATACTCGGTGCGCTCATAGCCGCAGGTGCCTGGCGGCTTCTGGGGCAAGAGCGAAGCATCTTGGCCTGCGAACCCGCTTCAGACGCGGGGCGCGTTGATTAGTGTAAGCGCACTATTGAACGCTAGAAAAGAAGCTTTGACGAGTATGTGGACCTAGTGCCTGGGATGAGGTTGCATGAGTCGAAGAATAGTCAACGCATATCATTTGGAACTCATTTCCGAGGTCAAGGCACATGCCAACCAATTGTCACAATCTCATAAAGAAAGACTTGAACGCTACATTGGAACAGACAAGACCTGCTACGTGATCGGGGCCGATACGCAGAGGGCAATCATCAAGGAATGGATTAGGAAACATCCGAGCCTCACTGAAGCTGAATACATCGAATTGCTGAACTCTTTATGTCAGGGGAAATCTGTCAACGAGATTTCTATCGCGGGCGAGTTGCTCGATTCGTTGCCAAAGCTGAGGAAAACTGTCGAGCCAAGATATCTTGACGTGTGGCTGAACAATGCGCACGGTTGGGCTGAAGTTGACTCCCTATGTCAGTCAAAATTCCCTGCATCTGAGGTCTTGGCCAACTGGAAAGAATGGGAAGGTCTCCTGACCAAACTGGCCTCGAACGATAATGTCAACAAGAAACGTGCTAGTCTAGTTCTGCTCACGAAACCAGTCAGAGACTCAGAGGACACAAGATTGGAAAATTTGGCTTTCATGAACATCAACAAACTGAAGAATCATCGAGACATATTGATCACAAAAGCTATTTCATGGCTGCTGAGAGATCTGATCAAACACAACAGACAGAGAGTGGAATCCTACCTGAAAGAAAACGAAGACACGCTCCCGAAAATCGTTTCCAGAGAAACCAAGACAAAACTGCTTACTGGAAGGAAAACGCCTCGTCGTACCAAACGTGGTTGAGGCTTTGTTTGCCCACGTTGCTTTTGGTCTCCAATCGACTAGCGTGATGGCCGATTATCGTTCTGCCACGCGAACCATCTGCGCTGAAGGTATAGGTATTTGAGAGACGTTTGTTAATCCATCTTCACATACAGCCAATTTTCATGCACCAAGAGTGATGATGAATTGAACGAAATGAAAGACAAGGTCTGCATTGTTACAGGCAGCAACTCTGGGATTGGAAAGGAAACAGCTCTGGCTTTGGCAAAAATGGGCGCATGGGTCATTATGGTCGTACGTAACCCAGAACGGGGAGAAAAAGCGAGATTCGAAATACTCAGCCAGAGCGGAAGCAATACAGTTGATCTGATGGTATGCGACGTGTCATCAATGGGTTCAATACGGCATTTCGCAGAGTCATTCAGGCAAAAGTACGACAGACTGGACGTGCTCATAAACAATGCCGGAGCTGTCTTCAATAAGCAGGAGATCACCGTGGAGGGTTTTGAGCGAACACTGGCTGTGGATTATCTTGGACCATTTTTCCTCACACATCAACTCATGGATTTGTTGAAATCGAGTGCTCCATCCAGAGTAATCAACGTGACTTCTGGGCTTCACAGATCAGGTAAAATAAGTTTCGACGATTTGCAGAGTGAAAAGAGTTTTAACGGAATGAAGGTGTATGCTAACGCGAAATTGATGGTGTTAATGTTCACTTATGAACTTGCCAGACGGCTTGAGGGTACAGGACTCACGGTAAACGCGCTTGAACCAGGCTTTGTGGCTACCAATCTTGGAAGAAGCAGCGGAAGTCTCCGTTCGGCTATACTCTTCAAGATGGTCCGTCCGATGCAAATTAACGCGAAGAAGGGAGCTGAAACTTCCGTGTACTTGGCATCTTCAGACGAAGTTAAAGGCGTAACGGGCAAATGCTTCGCAAAAATGCATGAAACCACCACCGCCCCCATATCACACGATCAGCAACTGCAGAAGCAATTATGGGACAAGACAGTGGAACTGATTGGCTTGGCCCCAGACTAATTCGTGCACTGTTTAAGGTGCTCTTTGCGGCCAAAACGATATACGTGCTGCGCGAGCTAGACTCTTGAAAGCAGGAACCAAGCTTACGCATGATTTGGCGCCGGCGAAGTTCCAGCTGCAGACTATCAAAGGTTTTAAGGAACAGGTGACATTCACAGAACAAGGAAGGTCAGATAGATTGAGGTACAGAGATTTCGTTGATTTGAAATACGAACCGAACGAAACAGACCTTATTTGCAGTTTTCGCGTTGAGCCGGCTGGCATTGATATTGAGGAAGCGGCAGGAGGCGTTGCTGCGGAGAGCTCAGTAGGGACGTGGACAGAGCTCTCAACAGTGAAACCTTACGTACTCAAACTCGCGGCTCACGTTTTCAGCATAGAAGGCAACGATGTCAAAATAGCATATCCACTGCAACTCTTCGAGCCAGGAAGCATGCCCAATATACTGAGCAGTGTCGCGGGGAACGTTTTCGGGTTGAGGGCCTTGAAAAACCTAAGACTTAACGATATCCTTTTTCCGCGGAAGCTCATCCGAAGCTTCGAAGGCCCGAAATACGGTGTTGAAGGAATACGGAAGCTGATGAAAGTTTATGATAGGCCGCTCGTGGGCACGATAATCAAGCCTAAGCTTGGGCTCAAAACGGTGGATCATGCGAAGGTTGCTTATGATGCTTGGGTGGGAGGTTGTGACATAGTCAAAGATGATGAGAATCTCGGCAGTCAGAAGTTCAATCCTTTTGAAGATCGCCTAATGAAGACCTTGGAGAGCAGAGATCGTGCTGAAGGAGAAACTGGGGAAAAGAAGGTCTACATGGTCAACATCACGGCTGAAACGGATGAAATGTTGAGAAGAGCAGAGGCCGTTGTGAATCACGGGGGAGAATACGTGATGATAGACATTCTAACCTGCGGTTTCGCTGCTCTGCAAACGCTTCGAGATAGATGCTTCAATCTTATGATTCATGCCCACAGGGCCGGCCACGCGGCGTTCACCAAGGATCCCAAGCATGGAATTGCAATGCGCGTAGTGGCTAAAGTCGCAAGAATGGTGGGTGTGGATCAGCTTCACGTGGGGACTGTTGTTGGGAAAATGTTTGAAACTGCGGAAGAAGTGGCAGAGAATAGGGACGCGTTGACGATGGAAATGGGCGGACTGAAACCTGTGTTGCCTGTCGCCTCAGGAGGGCTGCACCCAGGACTTGTTCCCGCACTTGTCAAGTTCTTCGGAAAGGATCTTGTGATCCAGGCTGGAGGGGGTATCCACGGCCATCCCAACGGAACGACTGCGGGAGCCATGGCCATGCGACAAGCGGTTGATGCAGCAATGCGCGGTGTGTCACTGGACACGTACGCTATGAAACACAAGGAATTGGAAGCAGCCCTGGAAACATGGGGACACACCGCCTAGTGCCTCTTCACTTGAAAACCCATGGATATTTCCTGTGCATTACCTCTGTTATCGAGTGCGGCGATATTATTCCCTCTTCGCATATTATGCCGTGAATGAAGTCTCTCCGCGTCACGTCAAAGGCCGGGTTCCTAACGGTCAGGTCCTTCGGTGCGTCCTTCCAAATCTCACGTGGGTCTCTTTCCTCTATCTTCTCGTAGTCTCCGTACATTGTTGCTGGGTCGAATTTCAAGAGTTCTGAAACCACGTAGAACGGGGTCCTCGCCTCTTGAGCCACGAGCGCGACCATGCTTGTTCCAATCTTGTTTATCACGTTTCCTTCAGAAGTTATCGCGTCCGCTCCGACGACTACCATGTCAACCTGGTTCATGAAGAACCTTGTGGCTGAATCAACGATGAACGTTGTTTTAACGCTTAGGTCTAACATTTCTTTTGCCGTGATCTTTCCTTGAAAGACAGGTCTGGTTTCGGTGCAGATGACTTCGAAGACTTTCCCATCATGCCTAGCTTTCTTCAGGAGGTGAGTGACCGTGGAAGAGTGGCAGTGGGTCAATATCGTGGAGTTGTTCCTGATCCTTCGGGCTCCCATTTCAGCAATTCTTTCCTTCGAGTTTTCGAGATCTTTCAGAAACTGTTGCGAGGCCATCGAGACTGTCTCGCTTAGCTTTTTGACGCTTTTCTCGGTGCTCTTTTCTACTTGATTTATGATTAATCTGATAGCGTTCCTCATCAGCGGTTCAGTCTCTCTTGAAGCGAAAAGAGTTTCCTTGGCCTTCAGGAGTTCTTTCAGGAATTCCCTTTTGGTTTTGGCTCTTGTCTGGTTTGCCTCCGTCTGTGTCGCAGTTATCGCAGCTATGGCGACGTTCCTTGCTCCTTGGACTTCAAGCTTTCTTATTTTTTCAGCCGCAATCCATACTGGGTCCTGCAATGCTTTCACCTAAACAAATCACAATCTTATTTGTGAACACACTATAAACTTTCGGTGACAGTCTCTTTCGCTCGCGACAAGGTCCAGCTCTTGTCGGCTCTCGTGAACAGAAAAACATAACTCCCTTTGTGAAACTATTGTAAAGGGACTTCAGGGTGGTTGTGACTTGAGAATCGGCTTCTTCGTGTGGGAGTATCCGCCTAGGCTCGTTGGCGGTCTAGGGACATATGCTCAGTACATAACGCGTGAGTACGTTCAGCTTGGACACGACGTCTCAGTCTTCACGCTTAATTCGGGTGACTTGAAGACAACTGAGATTCTGGAGGGCGTGGACGTCCAACGGCCGTTGATTGCGGATGCAAGTAATGTTTTTCCGATGTTCGTGGTGGACGATTTGAAAAGGTGGGGGACTAACATACGGTTTTTCAACGACATATTCATCTACAACATTCTGAGCTCGACGAAGTTCTTGAACGAGCTTGTGAGGAAGAAGGGCTATCACTTCGATGTGGTGTGCGTTCACGACTGGCTGAGCTGTATTTCAGGGTTGATAACGAAGAATGAGACCAAGATACCTGTGGTTTTCCACGTTCACAGTACTGAGTGGGGCAGGAGCGGGGGACATGGCTCCGAGGTTGTCTCGCATCTTGAAGAGGCAGCGGCTCAGAATGCGGACAGAATAATAACGGTAAGTAATGCGATGCAGGACGATTTGACAAGACATGGCTGGCCTCAGTCAAAGATAAGTGTAGTGTGGAATGGCGTGGACCCTGACCAGTATGATCCGAAGGAGTGCAGAAATGAAGATGTGCAGCAGTTCAGGCAAGAGTGCGGAATCCCGGCGGACTGGAACATGGTTCTTTTTCTTGGAAGGCTGACGTGGGTGAAAAGCGTCAAGAACCTCGTTCAAGCAATGCCCATGGTTTTCGAGGAGTTTCCAAAGACGAAACTGGTGATTCTGGGCAAGGGTGAAGAGCAGAGTGACATCATCGAAACGTCGAACAGGCTTGGAATAAGAGACAACGTCGTTTACCGTTTTGACTTCGTCCCAGAGGATGAGAGGATATTGTACTATGCCGCGTCAGACGTGTGTGTATTCCCCTCAGTCTACGAACCCTTCGGCATAGTAAGCTTGGAAGCAATGTCCCTGGCAAAACCCGTTGTCGTCGGCGCTCGAGGAGTGGTCGGCTTCCGCGAGCAAGTCATTAACTCAGGCCCATATCAAAACGGAGTCCACGTTAACGGGGAGGACCCCGCGGACATAGCATGGGGAATCAAAGAAGTGCTTAGAGACCCAAAAAGGGCAAGGCTCTGGGGCCAAAACGGCCGAAAACGGGTTCTGAACTATTTCACATGGAAAAAAGTTGCTGAACAGACGTTAGAAGTATATGGCGCACTTGCTCAAAAAGGAAGCTAGACCCAAAGACTGCTATCTTACTAACGCGCTGCTCTTCACCTGGAAAACCTATCGTTCTTCCAGACGTCTGCCGAGTCGCTGTATCCTCTTTTTTCCCAGAAGCCAGCTTCTTTTTTCACGGTGAATCTTATCCGCGTCACCCACAAAGCGCTCTTGTACCCATACTTGCCAGGAACAACAAGCCGCAGAGGGAAACCATAGCCTTCTTCCAGGGGCTTTCCGTCAAGTCCATACGCCAAAAGTACGTCGTCACCTGAAAGCTCCGGCAGAGAAAGCGAGGTTGGGTAACCGTCTGCACATTCAAACGTGACAAACCTTGCGCTTTCTTTAGGCCCGACCAGACTGGCTATATCTCCGAAACGAATGCCCTCCCACTTGCAGTTGAGAACACTCCATCCTTCAACGCAGTGAAAATCACTAACAGACTGGACTCTGGGAAGTTGGGCAATTTCATTCCAACTGAGCTTCAACGGTTTTTCAACTTCACCATCTATAGTCAGAGTATATGTTTTCAAGTCGATTTTGGGGTTGGACCGTGTAATGCCGGGGTGATCTATTCCCCATCTTAGAAGCCTCTTGATTGGGGCTTGACCCGGCGGCAGACTGTCAAGGTGATTTCCTTTTTCGTCTGAAGTCATGCTTGTTCAACAGGAAATGGGTTTACATTGAAAATAAAGGTTGCTGGAATCTCCGATAAAACAGTGGAGTCAGCCTTTGCTCTCTTTAATGAAACTCGTGAGTTGCCTTTGATTCTTCTGTTCCTTGGCAAAGTTTGAGATTTTGACCCCTATTCTGCGTGCCTCAGACCCTGTTTGATCTAAGAACTTCTCGAGCAGTTCCTTCACAGTTCCTTTCAAAGCTTCAAGGCTGTCTATGGGGTTTTCGAGGGTTTTTGATCTCGTGTGGATGCTCATGTCTGTTGTGATTACAATTATCCCGACAGTCTTGTACTCAAGCCTGTCCTTTGCGATTGTGGCGTGTATTTCATTGCATAGTTGATCCGTTTTTTCCAGTATGAAGCTAAGCACACGAGAGTCATGTTTTAAGGTTGAGATTCTGCTGATTGACGTGGCCTCGCCTCTCTCTTGAACCGGTTCGTCGTCCATTCCTAGGGAGGCATTGTGGAAATACGTCGCCAGAGTCTTGCCGAAAACGGCGATTAGCTTCTGCATGTCATAGTTTGACAGGTCAAAGATTGTGTTAATCCCTAGCGCTTGCATTCTCTCTCTAGTTTTCGTTCCGACACCTATGAGTCGGCTCACGGGCAGCGGTGCTAGAAAGACTATGACCTGTTCGGGCGTGACGACGGTTAGGCCGTCGGGTTTTTTCGTGTCGGCCGCAATTTTTGCGACGAGTTTGTTAGGTGCCACGCCGATTGAACACGCGAGTTTCTGTTGGCGTAGTACTTCGCTCTTAACGCTTTCAGCAAGCTTTCGGCCCTCTTCGAAACTTCCATTTGCTCTTTGGGTCACGTCAAGATAGGCTTCGTCTATCCCAACCTGTTCAAAACGGTCTGCGAAGCCTTTCAGGGTGTCCATCACTTTCCCGGAGATTTCCTCGTAAAAAGCATAGTCCACAGGCAGGAAAAGTGCATTGGCACTCTCCAGTTTTTTCTTGGCCAGGAAAATGGGCATTCCTGATTTCACGCTGTACTCCCTGGCGATATAGTTCGCCGTACTTACAGCTCCGCTGTCTTCTGTTCGTCCGGAATAGACGCACACTACAACAGGCCTGCCTTTTATAGAGGGATTCCTGAGCTCCTCGCACTGGGCAAAGAAATAGTCCAAGTCCACAAGCATAACTACCCTTGACTGCAATGGCTGCCCCCTAATTGAAAATTCTTGCTGGACATTTACGTCTTCTGATGTGCCAACTCAGCGCACACACTTGACAGATGGCTTTCTGTGCGAGAAAGCCACAATGGGTTACCGTTTATTAGCCTCTAAGAACCACCTTTCTTTTCAATTCATGGACACGGACTTACCCGTAAATCCTCTGTTTGCAGCGCACGCGCATTTGCGTTTTCAGTCAGCCACTCGGTATCGCTGAGCAGCAAACATCGAAACTTCAGGTCCAATATTTGTCCATCCGAGGTTGAAATAGTGCTTTAACGAAAGATAACTCTTTTCGCGCGCGCCTAAATCCGCGTGCCAATCACGGTGTCGTTACCTGTAGTGCTAGTTTCTCTCCGTTGCGATTATAGACTGCAACGTTTTTTTCATCGGTAAATGGGAAGCCTACGATCATGAGTATGGGTCCGAAAAAGTGGTTCAGATCGGCGTGGGAGGGTGTCAGATTGCCGGAAGGATGAGAATGTGCTGTTCCGACGATTGAGAAATCCATTGGTAACATGTGAAGCCGAATGTTGGCAAAGCCTCGCCCGTAGTTCGCAAGCGGAGGAACAAGGAGTTCCGTTATCGCGATGATGTCTTTCTTCTTCTCGCCTCTGAGCATTAGAATGGTTTCCTTGGGATAGAGGCTCTTGGCGCCCTCGAAAATCGTTTGTAGCAACTCCTGACTGATAGAGATGGCGCTGTATTTTGGCACAAACCCTTTGAAGCCTTCCCGCACTTAAGTGCCTTTCGAAGCGTGCGCATCAAGACAATATCACATAATCCTTTTGTTTTTTGTGCGTTCCCTTGTTCTTCAGCTCTTGAAAGATTGCTCCAAAAATCGAATTAGAGGCGGGGTTGCATTATTGATTCTGCGACATTGCAAGACGGTCATCTCGGTCAAAAGCAATGCCAAACAGTAAAATAGTCAAAATCTCTGTCTAAGAACTGGAAGTTGAGGGAGAGAAGACTGAGAAGGATAAGAATAGCGTCTTTTGATCTGGATGGGACTCTTACGGACATTTCATTCGTGGATTCCGTGTGGTTAGAGGGAATTCCTCGTTTGTATGCCCTTAAGTACGGTCTTGCGTTTGAAGATGCTAAAAGTTTCGTGACGCGCGAATACGGCAAGGTTGGCAGGGAGAGGCTTGAGTGGTATGATTTGAGTTATTGGATTGGTAAACTCGGTTTGGATGTTTCTCCTGGAGAGATTTTGAGTTCTTTTCAACATAGAATAGGGGTTTTCCCTGAAGTGACTGAAGTCTTGGAGGAGTTTAGGAACGTGGGATTAAGGCTGATAATAGTGACGAATGCTCGCAGAGAATTCGCTGATTTGGAGCTTGAAAAGACAAAGATTGGGCGTTATTTTGAGCGGGTTTTTTCTGCAACCTCCGATTTTGGACTTATCAAGAAAACGCCTAACCTTTACAAAAAAGTATGCAGCATCTGCGAGGTTTCCCCCCAAGAAATGATTCATGTGGGCGATGATCAGTGTTTCGATTTTGAGGTCCCAAACAAAATTGGAATAGAGGCCTTCTACCTCGACAGAACTGGCAAACATTCAGGGCAGTCCGTAATTCACAGTTTAATGGAGCTAGGTCAAAAGCTAACAACTCGGACTGGACAAAACGGGCACAAGAAGAGTCCATAACACGATAATGCATGCTGGAATCAAAACACAATTAAGTGCAATCTCATTTTTCCTCTCTGGACGGTCAATTCACATTGAATACTTGGCGATTGTTGAGACTCGAAACACACAACGCATTCATGAACATGGCTATCGACGAAGCCATCCTGAATGCCAGAATTGAAGGCCATATCACGGATACCCTGAGATTCTTCCGTTGGAAACCCTCCGCAGTTTCAATCGGGAAATTTCAAAAGGTCCAAAACGAGGTGCAACTGGAAAACTGCAAGCAACGAGGCATCGACGTTGTGAGGCGGATCACGGGAGGAGGCACCGTATATCATGACGCCGAGGATGAGATCACCTACAGCGTAGTCGCGAGTAAAGAGAACTTGAAAGCAGACGACATAGCCGACGTCTATGAAAGAATCTACACTGGTCTAACCGAAGCGCTGGGTATCTTGGGCGTGACTGCAGACTTCAATGAAGGCAGTGCGAAGGCATGTCCAAACCTGACGGTCAAAGGCAGAAAAATCTCTGGAAGCGCTCAGTGTCACAAGCGCGGAGTCGTCTTGCAGCATGGAACAATCCTTGCCAACGTCAACCTGGAAAAAATGTTCACATACCTGCGTGTTCCCTGGGCCGAAAGCCGCATGCAGGTTGTAAGCGTCGCAAGACGCAAACATACCTCGCTGTACGACGAACTTGGAAAAAATGTTTCACCGGCGGAATTGATTCATGCCCTAAGAGAAGGCTTTGAGCAAGCCTTGGACATAAGAATCGTTAGCGGTGAACTGACACCTCGTGAACGTGAGCTTGCAGAAAGACTTTGCGAACAAAAATACGCTACCGCAGATTGGAATCTCCACTGTGGAAGCAGCAACTGACGGCCAACATTCACAACGTCTTCTCAACGAATCAGCCTTCTAGATAGAAGAAACCAAGGAAAATACAGTTGTCTGTGAGGCTCAGTTTCCGCATCTGACACCTAGAGTCTTTGCCAACCGCTTGAAGGCAGCGTCGCTCATCCACTCAGTTTTGAGGTACTGGCAAATCCTCTCGTCCTTCAATCCCAGTTTTCTTGCTTCTTCAACCGCATAATTGTAAGCTTCAACTTCAGTGGGTCTTTCCGTGTAACCGTAGTGGCTGTCAAACAGCTCTTTTCCTTCCA
Organism: Bathyarchaeia archaeon; assembly: GCA_049512075.1. Lineage (GTDB taxonomy): Archaea > Thermoproteota > Bathyarchaeia > Bathyarchaeales > Bathycorpusculaceae > JBEKCD01. The sequence continues at coordinate 65,265 of JBEKXL010000004.1, forward strand.
TCAACTGCTTCACATGAACAAGCTCATGAACCACATCGAGGTAAACGTCTATCCTGTCACCCTTGTTTAGGTACTTGGAGTTAACCATGAGATGCCCGTTTGAGGCATTCACCCCCATGTAGCCTCCTGCCCACATGAACTGAACCTCAAGATTTCGAAGCACTTCCTCGGTTCTTTCGCCGAAGAGCCTTCTCACAGTCTCGACCTTCTCGAAGCCTTTGAAGTAATCCGGAAATGGGTGCGCCGATCCTCTAAAGAGTAAGATCCTGTCAATGCGCACTGCTCGAGCCAGACGCAGCATTCTAAACATCAGGCGCTCACGCCAATCCATGTTTGCCATGCTCCTCACGTTCCCTCAGCAGCCATGCTTCTTTGTTCATGGATGAATCGATTTAGTGTTTCTCAATTCTCCATTTACTAGGCTTGTAAGCCACGTTTGAATGTTGGAAAGTGTATGAGAATAACGGTGTTTCATGCACAACCCTTTCAAAATTCCTTTAGTTGTTGTTGTTTGAGGTAAATAATAATATAAACCCTATCCTCTCGTTTCCTGATTTGTCACTTGCGGGTCCGTCTTAAGCTCACGGATGCCATGCCCCACAGTGGTTTCAGCATACTTGCCATGTGCCCGTTTGCATGGAGCACAGAAGCCGCTCCTCTGAACTGACAGGTTGTGCCTGTCAACATGCAGCAGCGGAGTTCTGCTTGAACGGTGAAACCTGCTTGCAAGTTGCACGTAACCCATGCCTTCCTCAACGTACGCTAAAATCATCGAAACATGCTCCGCATCACCGACGGTTTTGAAGCGCCCCCTATCAACGGACTCCGTCAACATTTCGCTATACTCGATTCGGAAGCCTAAGTTTCGCAGTATGTCCTCATTGGCTGTTTTGTGCCATGGAATCTCCTTAAAGACTCCGTAGCCTATTGCTCCTCGGCGTGACAGTACAACGAACCTTTGCGGCTGCATGTCTCGCAGCATGTTGGCAGAAACAAACTTGTACATCCACCGCAAATCTTTGCCTAAACCTGGCGCTCCCTGGGACTTCAAAAACGTGAAGTCCGCAACGGTTCGCACATCAACATCAACGCTTGAGAATCGCAGACTGTCCAAGCCCATCGAAACACCCAAATGACGACTCTCGCGAAGCAGATATGCAACTTGACTTTTTGCCTCCAACTGATTTTCGGAGACCCTCAACCTCGAATAGAACAAGTTTGCCGCTTCCCTCGCGACACAATAGATCAGTTTTGAATAGTGCAGTCTTCTGTACATAACGTCAAGTGTGTGAGCGCCTGCCGAAAACTCTTGAGCTATGTTCGCGAACATCGGACTTGCAGAGATAATCATGTTGTACGTGTTAAGATCATGCAATGTCAACGAGTCTGCAACTCGCGTTTCATAGGAACAGCTAACATCCACGTTTTCGCCTTTGAGCAACAGAATTTTTGCGTCTGTTGCAGCGGGACTTCTCAACCATGCCAAGCCCTCGCCGTCCCTGCTGCCGAAGAGGTCTAGGATGGAGTGGCCGCGTTCGATGAAGGATTCTCCGATGCTTTCAAGCAAACTGCTTTTTCCAGACCCTCTCGTACCCAACACAAAGAAAACTGACGGTGCATCATAATTAATAACGTCTTTACCCCTGCACCATCGCACAATCACTTTTCAGAACCGCCTTTTTCGTCTTCGTCTTTCTGTTGTTGTTCCAAATCTTTGAAGTTTCCTGCACCAACTGGCTCCCAGAACCGCTCTAAATATCCATGTGCCCACAAACTATCTTTGTAGAGGCTAAGCAGCCTTCGCGTTTCGCCGTACAGAAATTTTCTGCAGATCGCGTTAAACTTATCGTTTGAGACGCCTATGCCGTTAATCGGGCTGTAGGTTTGACGCTTGATTCTGACGATGGTTTGCTGTGCTCTGTCAAAGTCTGCTTTACATTCGTGCACGACTTCTGGCGGCGCTACACTATTCAAAGTTTTAATGCACTCCCACGCGCCGACGCTGTTTCCATTGTTCATTTGGCTCACGACATCATGCAGAGCTGCCACTAACAAGCTTTGATATGGCGGCTGGTAATTTCGCCGCTCAGGTTCACTCATTCTGACGATTCACCTCTTCCTTTTTGTTTTTCAATCACACACTCACTTTCTATTTCTTTTTCTCGGCACAGTCGGATTTTGATGGTAAGACTTATGCTCGGTCGCGTTTGCGAGTTCGCGCTCAAAATGCCGTCGGATTATTGGATGTGCCTGAACCGTGTCCTGTGCTGCTTTAACTCGTTTCGCTGTGTAGCTTTCGACTGTTTCTTTCCTCACCAAATTTATCACCCCCCTCTAAATCGTGTAAGCTTTGCTACCGTCACGCTCTCCAAGTTGTTTCTTAATCTGTTCTCGCTGCCTTTCCAGTTCCAAGCGAAGCTTTGTCTCACACAAGTCAAGCTTCATAGATTCTAAAGCCAAACGGTCAAACCTGTCTGTCATCCTTCTGTTTTTGCGTCTATGTTTCAGCCAAGCATTGAACATCTATCTCTTCCTCCGCTTAGAAGCTGGTTTGCCAGCGAACACTGTGCCCAAATTGTCAACTCGGTGGCTGACCTTCTGTGTGCGTTGGGTGAAAGTTGGCCTCGGTTTAGGACGCGCTGCACGTGGCAAAGGTGTATGATGGATTGGTTCGCTTGAGGGTGAGTAAACAATGATTTTCTGCCTTGGCAGATAATTGACCCTATGTTGCGGTTGCTTCGGTTGCTCTTGCGTCGTCTCTTGTGAAGTGTCGCTCTCGGAAGATTTCCAAACCTTGCCATTGCGTTTCTTTCTCCATGCTGAACCCGACATGCCTAATCAACCTCTTCAACGGTCACTTCATAATCTCGCAACTTCGCTTTAGCGTGGATTTCAGCCGCAAGCCTCTGGCACTCCAACAAGACACGCCGTCGCGCCCTCTCTTCGACGCTGATAGGCTCAACCACATCAGACCCACTCATTCTTCATTTTCCTCTGAATCAGCAGAATCAATGAAGGCAAATTCCTCGAAGCATTTGGTATGCGCATAGGCTCTCCTCATTCCCCGGACGCGTCCGTGTTGGCGTTTCGATTCTTGATAGGATAAAGGTCGGTATCGATGCCCTTTGTCCTCTGAAACCCATAACCGTTTCGAAACTTTAGGCTCATTCGGCTGGATAATTCTGTGACAATAGCGGCATACTTTTGGTGGACTTGTGCGTGTGTGCTTTTTGGGTTTCTCTTTACTACTCGTTACCGTGTTACTGAGTTTACCGAGTTCCTCCAGAGCGCAGGCATCTTTTTGAGTGTTTTCTCCATGCTTTTCTTCCATTGTGTCCATGCTTTTCCCCCCCTACGCTCCTTCGGAACTTAGTAAACTTGGTAACTTGGTAACGAGTTCGTAACCGTACTTCTTTGCTACCCGCCGAAGCTTTTCTAAAGGAAAAAGGTAGCTTTTGGTTGACGCCCAGTGGCCTTCAGAATCCTTTTCTCTTATGACCTTTGTTTCACCGCTAAGTATCTCTCTGAGCCTATAGCCCACCCTGTTCTTTGTGATTATTCCAAAGTCGCCAGTATCCATCTCGTTGGGTTTGTTCTCGTTCACTCGACCATTCAACTCGTAACCTAGCTCCTGCCATATAGTTCTGAAGGGCAAAGACTCGATGACAAACTTAGCTTCATTGTGGAGGTCTACGACGACCTTAACGATTTTTCCCTCTAACGTGTCCTGCCTGCCGCTCAACCTAGCTTTGCTCTGCTCATCCACAAACTTGAACAGGTTATCATAGAATGGCAGGCCAACTGTAATTTGTAGAAGAGGCTTCCAGAGTTCCTTGAGCCTCCCTTTTACGGCAAGTTCAACAGCAGGCAGCTCTAAGCCTCGGGTTTCCATCCGCCATTTCAGAAGCATGTTTCTAAGGGTCTGCATCCGCGCTTTGTCTTCCTTCGTTAAATCAGCCCATTCTTTTCGCGGGGACCCTTCAACCATTGCGATGAAGAGGAATCTCTCGTTAAATCCCTTCACTTGGGGTATCTGCTCGCTGGCGCATGATTTGAAACAGAAGGTTCGATAATACTTGATTATCCTGTCGAAACTTGTTATCAGGGTTCTAGGAACCACTGCTCCCGCCTTGTATCCGGCTTTGTAAATCTTGATTTTGTCCGTGTCTTTGTGGATGCCTTGCACTTCGTCTTCAAGTATGCAGCCCTGCCCATCAGAATCTTCTAGGTATCCGTAGAGGTCAGCGGAGGGGATTGTCACGCCGTACATTGGGCGGTAGGACAGGTTCTTTAAGACGTTGAGGACGGTGGATTTTCCGCTTTCATTGTCACCGTACAAGAAGAGATAGGGGACTGTAGTAAGCTTCTCTTGTTGATAGGTCAACATGACACATGCGGTTAGAACGTCCTTCCAAATTGGCTCTACATCAACCCAGGTTTCAAACTCGTCGCGGATCTGTGCGGCTAATTCTTTTTGGCTGGGTGTCTGTCCGATGATGTATCCGTAAGGCTCGTATGGGACATTCTGCATTTCCTTTGGAGCAAAGGTTTCCTCGCATATGTCTACAGTTTCGATTAGACTGAAGTCTCCGCCATTCAACTTTAGAAAGAAGGGTCTTCCATCATTGTAGACAGCTTCGAAGCACCCTTCTGCTAGTATGCCCGAGTCCTTCAGTTTCCGCCGTGTTTTCTTCTCGACTGGCTCGGCTATGTTGTCAGTCTTGCTTTTTCTTGCGAGAGCGTTTTCTACCATGCGTTTTAAGTCGGCCTCATTCATGGGAGGATCGTTTAGTTTGTTCCATTCTTGCATGGCATGAAAGGCTGTTGCCGCATCGAATGTTTGAACTCCAACTAGATAGTTAGCGAATTTTATGCCTTGCGCGTGTCTTGTGCCCTGCGGAACTCCTTTTCGCATTTGCTCAAAAGTAATGGGCTGTTTAGGATCACTGCCTAAGTAGGGTTCAAAAAGCTTCATAAAATCGTCATACCGCATTTTTGCGAAGGGACGGTCTTGGGTGATCGTGTAAGTTCCTATTTTAGGCTCACTGGTCCTCAAGTCTCTGTAGTGAATTTCTGTTCCTGGAGCTACCAAGTAATAGTTTTGCGCTCGAATTTCTCCGCACCCTTCATCTTCGCCCTTCAAGTGCAAAGTTTTGTTTTGAACCTGTCCGCCTTCGACAACAACATAGAAATGAGTTAGTCCGCGGCGGGGGCTGCGAACCTCAAACGTGGGGGGGGAGAATCTGTCTTAGTATTGTGTCCATGCTCACTTTATCCGCGTCAACGAGAACTAACCCGTCTCTGCCGCATATTCCCCAGCAAGGCCAACCCTTCATTTCTTGCGGCGTGTACAGTCTGTTTTGCCATTCAGATTCAAACGCTGCTTTTTCATCATTAAGTTTCAAGAATCTTCGTGTGTCGAATCCGGCTTCTTGGAGTCGTTGGATTAATGTCTGTTGCTCAGCATTCAAAAGGAAGAAGCCCCCAGGCTACTTTGGGATTGTAAAGTGTGACGCTCGACCTGCGCTCACGTAACTCCCGTTGTATTCACGGACAATCTTAGAGAGTTCTGCAAATGTTGACGGTTGTAAGAAAGCGCGGGGGCGAATTTCCCAGTTGGTTATCATGTCGGAAACCGTAACAAGCTCAGACAGGTTTTCAGGGAAAACAGGAGGTTTGATGTTGCTTGGAATCTTTGCCGGTTCACCGACTTTTTGAACATGTAATTTTCCCTCATAGAACTTTTGTCCAATCTTCACAAGTATCTCGATTTCTTGAGCCTGTTCGCTCATGCTAATTCACCACGAAGGACTTTTCGGGCCTCTGAAAGTTGTTCCTGCAAACTCGCAAGCAACTCTCTGACCTTGGCAAGCTTTTCCGCGTCGCTAGACATTTACGTTATCACCTTGACGCCTAATGCTTTCTTGTCGTCAGCCGACAGGTATGATAGGCTGGCAAGCTCTTTTCGGACGGCCCGTCTGACAAAATCGCTTAGATCTTCGCCTCTGGACTTTGAAACTTTTTTTAGTAAGTCCTTGTCTTCTACGCTGATTCGTACACCAATTATGCAGTTGCTCATAGTTTGACACTGTCAAACTTTAAATAGATAAGTCTAGTAGCTTACTAAGTAAGGTGAAAAAGTGAAACCCGGCGAATACAAAATCGTAGCACACCTAATGAATGAATATCCAAAAGGCTTAACATTCACAGAACTGAAGGAGAAAACAGGCCTTTCAGCTCCATCACTCAACGAGTACCGGGTGAGCCTACTCAAAGACGGAATGATTCTGTACAATCCAGCAACGAGACAGTATTCAGTCGCAGCTGCGTATCATCCAACAGAAAAAGTGTCCACTCACCTAAAACGCAACTTGTCCTATTTGCTCAGTGACATGCCATTTGAAGGCAGTAGAATCGCAATGGTTAAGGATGTTGAACTGCGAAAGAGGATCTTCATTAGTTTCCTGTCTTACCATTTGAGCAATGTTTCTGTGTTGGTTCTCGCTGCTATAAGTGATGCGTTGGATCAAACGCTTGGGCAAAACAAGAAGGCAAAGTATGTAGTTGAAGAAAAGCTTGAATCAGGAAAAAAGGACAAAACGAAGGAGGTGAAAGCATTCTTCAACTATTGGGAAGGCGAATTAAGTCAGTTCCATTCTGTAATGAATGATAGGATGCAAAACTGGATAATTCCATATATTCAAATGATGGCGTTAGCCGATTTTGGCAATGCAGACTTGGGTATGAAACGGATAATTGAGGAATTGACGAAGCGGTTCAGTCCTGAAGCAGAAGAAACCACTCTTTGGTTCCGCGAACTCGAGGCACTGGACCATGAGTTCGCAAGTAAGAATCCTGAATTTGCGGAGTTAAAAAGGCAGGCAGATGACCTTAGGAGAGAACGAGCATACGCGCATGAAAATGAAAAGAAGGAATAGGCATGGTGTCCAAAGACGCAACGTATCGTAAGCTCTACGCCACGTGGATCAAAAAGTGGACGATGGAGTGTGCTGTGAAAGGCCTCTCAAAATCAAAGGCGAAAGAAGAGATAGACTTTCAGCTATCAAAAGAGACTCTGCGACTTGGCGCTAGTGCGCGCGCTAAATATACGATAAAGGAGACTCTGCGACTTCAAGGAGTTACAATTTACGGTTTAGAGGAAACTTACTATTGTGAGCGTTTTTTGTGCCATGAAAGGACAAACATTATGGCCTGCATGGACCGAGAACCACCTAATGTTGGACGTATGGTTTGTCCTAAGCATTTGGAAGAGCTGAAAAGAGAGTACGTTGCCCAGAATAAACCAACGTTAGAGGAACGTGAGAATTTGCAGTCAATGAAGAAATTAGAAGAGTCCGAAGCCAGATGGTGGTTTGAAGAAGAGGTCACTAAGAAGCTCTCATCGAAGCCTACTAATCACGGAAAGGGGCGGCGGAAAACACGCAGAAATTCCTAAGAGTGCCCTTGAGCCACGCGCTCACCCTGTTCGGACTGCGAACAAATTAAAATCGTTTACTAACCAATTATTAACCCCACAGTTAAATTTATAAGCTCACAACACACAATAAGCTAACAAGGAGAAAAGAGAAAATGAATTTGTACCTAACACTAGACGAAGAAGGAACAAAGCGCTTCCAAGCGGTCAAGAAACACACTGGCATGAAGGCCAACAAGAATGTTATGGCTTACTTAATCTACAAGGAATACAGGAGAACACAAACTGGTCACAGGTTGTTTTTGGGAAGCGAAAGCTACGCTATGGTGGAGAAGGCTGCTGAGGCTAAGGGTGAAAGCATCGAGGAGTTTGTTGAAAACCTTATCGAAAGTGAGATCAAGAAGGCTGAGGAAGGCGAGAAGCATGAAAACTGAAAAGATAGAAACTGTTGACAGAACCATAACCGTCAAGTTGCCCAGGAGATTAGATGAGTACCTTCAAGGCTTGGCTAGGGCGCTTAACCGAACTGTCGAAAATATGCTCTTGGAAGATCTCTATGCCAAGCTGGAGTGTTTTTTCCAAGGTGGTTTCGCTGAGGACTGGACACTGGAGATATTAGACGGAAGTGAAGGGAAGAATCTGGAACAAGAAGTCACGGAAGTCGCAAACGTTGTATTGAATCAATCGGTTGAGAGGACCGCAATCCTCTAACTCTCTCTTTTTTTGTGAATTTATGAAGGCTTAGGCCATGACTGAAACAGAACTTAACGCGGATGATCGTGAGCTGGTTCGTCAAGAACTTTATTGGATAGCCTGTTATCTACGAAAGAACTATCATGCGCTCACACCTTGGATAAGAAAGCAACTGCACGAAATGATTAGCGTTTCGGTCTAGTGCGCGCTCTATCTATCTGTGATGTGACAAAGTTTCAGAGATTCTGCGAAAGCATCCTGACCTAGTAAACCTTGAAGCATATAAGAAAACCATGCATGAAGCGATAGATGAATTTTAGGAGATAATTGTTATGGTTGAACATAGCGCGCACTCTGTTTATCATCTAGTTAAAAGCCCTGCGAGTCATTTTATATATGGAAAGGATTAAATATTGTTTCTATATTCACAACTTATTTAAGCCAAATCAGAACAAGCAAAACCAATAACGAGAAAGATGTGCAATTATGCACGTAGTGAATAGAGAAAACCTCTATGCATACATAAATAAGGTACTGGACACTCAACATCAATGGTAAGGTTGGGTATTTTGTTTGTTGAAGGGTGATGAAAAATGACTGAATTATTGTCTCTTAAAGAAGCACCTATAACCTTCAAAATGAAGTTGATTCAAGAGCTAGGATATGAATCCGATGGAACGTATGTTTTGAACAAAGACGGGACAAGATGCCTAGATAGATACACGCAAGAACCTATACAACTAGATAACATGGTAATTCTTCCTGGAAGCGCAATAATACTTGATGACAATGAGTTGAGTATCCTCTGTTATTTAGAGGAATTTGGAGATGTCCTCTAAAGACCCTCTAAAGAGTGCTGTTGAGGGCGCGGTCAAAGGTGCTCTTGAATATCTTGATGACAAGATAACTGGTTACATTACAAAACTTAGTAATAGAGAACTTGCTTTCATTGGAGAAGCTCAAACAATAAAGACTGCGAAAGACTCGAAAAATGCGTCAGAATACAAGTTTTTCAAACAATACATTGACAACCCTAATTACCGTGTTCAGTTTCTATTAGGGTTAACATTGAGAAAATTTGAGAAAGATAACAAACGCCTCACCCGTTTGAGAGACAAAATACTACGCAAATATGGTGAGAAAGGACTCCATGTTGCTCAGTTCGTTCAGAATGGGCTTGTTAACAATTACTTTGGAAATGTCCTTGAGACTTCGACGATTAACCCGGAAGATTTGACGATTGAAATCGAGAAGTTATTCGATAACATAGAGAACATAGTTAACTACATTGAACAATTTGACAATGTGGACAAAAAGGTCAAAGAGATAGCGACCAAGATAAACGCTTTCTCGCCAAAAACATACATTATCTGCAGTTCAAAATTTGCGATGGAACAAGGGCAGAAAGTTCTAAAGGGAGTGCAGAAAGAAATCCAAAACTATGAGGTTGAGCTATACAAGACAGACATTAAAGAAGTTTACTTTTTGAGGAGAACCCCGCCTAAGACATCTAGTCATTAGAAAACGAGGAAGTTAGCGCGAGTTAGTGCAAGAGCCATGGATGTGAGGCACTGCTTCTTAGCAGAAAAGCCTAGCCTAAACCACTCAAACTATGCCACTCGTGCTGGTGGTCGGTGTGATCTACACACTGGCTCTATCCAACCCACTCGCGTTTTCCAGCTTGGTTGAGTCTAGTATAGGTTTTAGGTGTCTGGTCTAGCATCTTTGAAATGGTGTTTGCGGTTCTCAGCATACGCCGACTTGCCCTATCTAAGAACCTGCTTGATCCAGGCAGTCGAACACAGTCAATCATTCCACTGGCCTGTTCAAACAAGACGCGGTAAGCGTTCAAGACTGCACGTTCAAAAACCCTTTCAAACTTGGGCTTTTTTCTGCTTCTCATTCTGTTCACCACTTTCCTGTTCAATCTACCGTCTTCCGTATTTCCTGAACTGTCCTTTCAATGTCTCCGAGTTTCCTTTCAACCGCCTGCATCCTACCCTTTAGGTCCATGTTCTCAGTCACAAGCGAGTTAACCAAAACCTGAAGCTGCTTGTTCTGCTGTTCCATTTCGCCTTTGAGCTTCTCTCTGAGTTCTTCAACGTCAACCTTGGGCGTACTAATCGAAACAAGCTTCTCTCTGGCTAGATACATCTGTTTCAAAGATTCGAATTGCACGGACTTGTAGGCTTCGTTTAAGGCTCCTACTTCATGGCCTAGCCAGAAGTCAACCACGCTGTCCGGAACGCCTGAGTTAGCCATTATTGAACCGAAGGATTCACGCAGAGCATGTGGTCCCAATGGGTTGTGGCTGTTTCCGTTGTTCGTTTTGTCTATGAATCCGCTTTTCAAAGTCACTTCCCTGAGCATGTCCTGCACGTTGGCGGTTCTAATGCCTTCTCTTCCTCGGTCTTGAAGGAACAATGGGTCGTTAGGCGTGAGCTGTATGTCTCTTGATTTCAAGTCCGCCAAGTAAGCTCGCAATGCTTCTGTTGCGTCTTTGCCTATGAATGTGTAGAATGGAACGCCTGTCTTAGGCCTCTGAAGGTCAAGCTTCAATGGGTGTTCATTCTTTGCTAATCCTTGAGCCACGTCTTTGTATCTCAGACTGCACAAGGTCGAAACGTCTAATCCACCTTGGAAGTGTACGAGAATGATGGCTCTGTCTCTTGGTGTTCTAGCATGGTCAACCAAAACTTTGACTTGCTCCGCCCCAACAATCATCCGCTTGTTTTCTGTTCTTGGCCTTGGAAGTCTCTGTCTTCCCCTCATGTTGACTGTTAACTCATAGGTCTGATAGAAACTTCGTATAGCTGAAACGAACAGGTGAGCTAGGTTATCTGATAATCCTTTGCCAACAATCCGATGTTCGCCTTGGCCTCTCGACTTCTTTTCATAATCCTTCTTGAGCCATCCGTAGAAGCCTAGTATCCTAGTCAAGAGAACGTCCTGCTTCTGTCTAGGGTCGTGCTTTGAATCTTCTATGGCTTCGTCAATAAGCTGCGAAGGCGTTAGGCCAGTGTATAAGGTGTAGGCTCTGAATGCTGTCTTGTAGTTGGCCTTTGTTCCCGGCTTACTTATCGTTCCCAGCCAACGTTTCAAAACTGGGTCTTCCCAACTGACTGTATCCGCTTTCACCATACATCACATCCGCCTTTCGTATGTGTAAATAACTAAAGGCAGAAGTCATATATAAAACTTAGCTTGTAGGCTTACTAAATCTCCATTTGACGCCTTGAGAAGTGTCCTCAATCAATATGCCCATGGCCTTGAGCCGTTGCCTAATCTCATCAGCCGTCTTCCAATCTTTCGCCCTTCTTGCTTCTTCCCTTTTCAGAATAAGCTCCTCAGCCTCTCTTGGCAACTTTTCTTCCTTTTTGATTTCACCTATGACGCCCAAAACCTTGTCAAACTCGAGCATTGTGTCGTAAACTTCCTTTGCTTCCTCTCTGCTCAGCATGTTTCCATCAATAAGATTGTTGACGTCTCTGATGAAATCAAAGAGTGCAGCCAAGGCCACGCTTATGTTTAAGTCATCGTCCATGGCTTCCTCAAAACCATTTTGCACCCGGACAGTCAGCTGTTTGAGCTGGTCCCCGCTGCCCTTGCCGTCAGCGTCCAGCAGGCGGTGTACGAAGTTTGTCAGTCGGTCTAGAGTGTTCCTTGCAGCTTCCAGACCTTCGAAGGTGAAGTTGACCTGCTGCCTGTAATGCGTTGCGAGGAGGAGATATCGTATGGCCTTCGGGTCATAACCCTTGGCTGTTAAATCCCGTACAGTATAGTAGTTGCCCAGGCTCTTCGCCATTCTTCTGCCTTCTATGAGCAAGTGCTCGTTGTGAAGCCAGTAGTTTACGAATTTCTTGCCTGTGGCAGCTTCGCTTTGGGCAATCTCGTTTTCGTGATGTGGGAAGAGGTTGTCCGCACCGCCGCAGTGAATATCCAGTGTTTCACCGAGGTATTTCATTGACATGGCTGAGCATTCAATGTGCCATCCGGGTCTTCCCTTTCCAAACGGCGTCTCCCAGAAGACATCTCCATCCTCTTCGCTCCACGCCTTCCATAAGGCGAAATCTTGCGCCTGCTCCTTGGCGTACTCGTCAACCTTCACTCTTGCGCCGAGCTTTAGGTTTTCGACCTTGATGTTTGCAAGCTTCCCATAGTCCTTGAACTTTGAAATGTCATAGTATATCGAACCGTCTTCACCCTTGTACGCGTAGCCTTTCTCCATCAACTTCGTGATCAGAGCCACCATCTCTGGCACATGCTCGGTCGCCTTCGGATAAAACTCTGCCTTTTCAATGTTCAACGTCGCAACATCCTCAAAGAAAGCCCTCGTGTAACGTTCTGTGTATTCCTTGAGCGGCACTCCATTCTTCCTGGAAGCCTTAATCGCCTTGTCATCGACATCCGTCAGGTTCATGACCTGAGTGACCTTGAAACCGCGATACTCAAGCCACCTCCTCAGCAGATCTTCGAAAATGAACGCTCGATAGTTCCCTATGTGTCCATAATCGTAAACAGTAAGCCCACACGTGTACATCTTGACCTTTCCTTTTTCGAGGGGAATGAACTTTCCCTTCTCACGTGCCAGACTATTGAAAAACCGAATATTGCCGGGTCGAGATTCCATGAACTTCCCAAGAAACTAACAATCAAACATACTTAAGCATTTTACGCCAGAGCCTCAGACTTCCGCCCTTGCTAATCAAAGCGATAGCACCCATTGTGACAGTCTGAAACAAGCAGCAGCCTACTGAAGACTCGCCCACGCACACCAGTTCACATGCACAGGTACAATGATATACTCCAACGCCAATAGGACGAGGTAGCTAGCCAAGCTTCTTAGCGCGCGCACAATATCACAAACTGAACAAGGGTAGAGGCAGAATGAGCGGACAGGTGAGAATCCGAATAAGATATGAGATGTACATAGGCAAATGGTTTGACTACTTAATGGTCTCAAGACAAGAGATGGAACAGATTCTACTAGAGACAGGATGGAAGATTAGGGAATTTCTGAACTCTGGAGGCCCACACTACACAGCGATCATCACGAAGATTCGCACGCCCTTATGGTGTTTAGCACTATTCCGAATAGTTTTTCAAGGGTTATATGCTTAGAAGCAGTAGTATCCTGTCAAAGGTGTGCTGCGGTTGTTCAGTAAAATACTAGTTCCATTAGACGGGTCTGAACATTCTTTGAAGGCGTTGGAAGAGGCAGCTCAGATAGCGAAGAAATTCTCTGGAAATATAACGTTGATACACGTGTACTCCGTGCAGCCTATCATGATGCCAGAGCCATCTACCGTAGGTTCGCTAAGCATTCCAATCATAACAGGCGCTGAGGTTTCCACAATGATTGAAGCGGCTAAGAAGCTGGGAAACAGGATTCTGGAAGACGGCGAACAAAGGATCAAGACCTCGGGGCTTCAAGTCGAAAAGATGCTCGTGGAAGGGCACGCCGTTGAAGAAATCGTGAGGGTGGCGAATCAAGGCAGTTTTGATCTAATCGTGATAGGTGCTAGAGGTGTAAGCCACATGAGAGAGATGCTTCTGGGAAGCGTAACTGATGGAGTGATGCATCATGTGCGCTGTCCGGTACTAGTGATGAAATAGCAGTATTTCCCAAGGACTGTTGGATCTCTCTAACTTGGCCTTTCTGATGAAGGCACAGTGAAAGCAGGCTGCACTTTTTCCACGTTGAACCGACGCGTCAAACCCTACCGTGCACGTTGGCATCTAATCTTAATGGGCCCACCTGTCAACGTGCCAAGTCTAATATCCTTCTGGAAAACCTTTTAACGCAACAGAGGGCAAACTATTCCTCTACTTCAAGAAGGGGGGAATGTTTTGACCGAAATCAAGAAAGTTGCAGTCTTAGGCGCGGGCCTGATGGGGCATGGCATTGCTCAGGTAGCCGCTCAAACGGGCAAGTACGAGGTGAACCTCAGGGACATCGAACAGCGGTTCATCGACGGAGGTATGGGCATGATTCGGGAGAGTCTTCAACGATTTGTCAAAAAAGGAATGCTCACCGAGTTAGACGTGAACGCCATACTCGCAAGGATTCATCCCATGTTGGACTTGGAACAAGCTGTTTGTGACGCTGACCTGATAATCGAGGCCGTGCCTGAAAACGTTGAGCTAAAAAAGACAATGTCCCGTGAAGTGGACAGTTGCGCTCCGGCCCACGCCATAATCGCCTCCAACACGTCCTCTGTAAGCATAACAGAAATAGCCTCATCCACAAAACGACCGGAAAAAGTGTGCGGAATGCACTTCTTCAACCCTCCGCAACTCATGAAACTCATAGAAGTCATCAGAGGGGCAAAAACCTCAGACGAGACTATCCAAACAGTCCTAGACGTTGCACACAGGATGGAAAAGGAAACCGTTCTCGTCAAGAAAGACTGTCCTGGGTTCATAGTGAACCGCATACTCATCCCCGCACTCAACGAAGCCGTGGCGATTTATTGGGAAGGCATCGCAGACAGGGACGACATAGACAAAGCCATAAAGCTCGGACTGAACTGGCCAATGGGCCCACTCATGCTGCTCGACTACATAGGCTCAGACACCACACTGGCCATAGCCGAAGTCCTCACGCGAGAACTCGATCCCAAGTTCCATCCAACCAACGGACTTAAACAAATGGCAAGAGCCCAACTCCTCGGCAGAAAAACCGGCAAAGGCTTCTACGACTGGACACAAAAATAGAGGAAGGCAAGGCCACGATGGACTTCAAGTACATAATCTACGAAAAAAGCGAAGGAATCGCCACAATCACCCTGAACCGCCCTGAAGCACTGAACGCCTTCAGCAAAGAAGTCGTGGAGGAAATCCTGCAGGCACTCGAAGACGTCAAAAACGATGAAAACGTTCGCGTCGTGGTGCTGACAGGAGCCGGCGAAAAAGCGTTCTCAGCAGGCGCCGACATAAAAGCCATGGCAGGAATGACAGCCCTCAAAGCCCGAGAACTCTCTCTTATGGGAGAAAAACTCTGTCTCGCCCTCGAAAACCTGGAAAAACCGGTTATCGCGGCCTTGAACGGTTACGCCTTGGGCGGAGGCTTGGAAGTCGCCATGTCATGCGACCTCCGCGTCGCTTCAGAAAACGCCCGCATGGGACAAACAGAAATCAACATAGGCCTAATCCCCGGATGGGGCGGAACCCAGAGACTCACACGCTTGATTGGCCGGGCAAAGGCGAAAGAACTCGTCTTCACAGGCAGAATGATTGACGCAAAGACAGCAGAACAACTCGGCATAATAAACATGGTAGCCCCCGCCGACAAGTTCAAGGAAACAGTCAGACAGTTTGCTCTGGAACTCGCGTCCAAGGCTCCAGTAGCGGTCAGAGTCGCCAAAGCCCTAATCAACAAAGGCGCAGACATAGGTTTGGACTCGGCACTGGCGCTAGAACGGGAAGGCTTCGGCGTTGTCGCATCCACAGAAGACCTGAAAGAAGGCGTCTCAGCCTTCACCGAAAAGAGAAAACCGGTCTTTAAAGGCAAGTAGCAGTCTTCAACAATCTCCTGAAGCCCTACTTCGCGCGCGAGGGGCATCACTTGGCTGTTGCTAATAGTGTGGAAGAAGAAGAGTCCCGTAGAAGCTGGATTTGAGTCGTTTGTGGTTACAGAATGTTGTCCTGTATCTTTCAGAAAAGGAAAACGGCGCACAAACCCTGCGTGTGTCAATACCCGAAGACCAAGACGTGCGTGCTATTCTACTAGCAGGAAAGCGTATCTGTTCATAGTTTGCGAATAGTCACGCAAAACCTCGATAGGGTAGCCGAGCTGTCTGACCGTTGAAAAAACGTCAACGGCCATTGCTTCGGAAGGTGGACGCGCGGACCGTTTGTTCTTACATCTGACCCTTTCTTTTTTTCCCCCCCCCCGCAGTTCTTGCACAGGCTACAGGAATCCATGAAGAGCAGGAACGTCTTTGGATTACCCGCCAAGAATACCTCCCGCTCCAATCCGAGAAGCCTCTCATTGACGCCTCTTGCCCATTCGTGCCGTTCCTCTGGCTCTTCAACCTTCTTTTCAAAATGAAAGACAACACCCTCGCTATACTCGCCAAAGAAACTTCTGCATTCATCAACGGGCGGGGTATTTGGAGGGCAGCAGGCGATTTTTCCATATTCTATGCAGCCGAACATGCATTTCATTCTTACCCATTGAGAGACCACAATGCTCTTCGGGTCAATCCATCTGAAATCTTTGAGCTGGTACTTGAGGAACAGTTCTTCTAGTTGCCTTCGTTTTCTCATCTAGATCAGCCTCGAAATTCAGACGCACGATTATGCTTGCGGTGTTCAAATAACTTTGCGCTCCCGTGTGTAGATGGGAAGAATGTGAGGTCAAGTAGGACTGTGTTACCTAACGCCTTTGACCTATTCTATGAAACCCGCAACCGTTTCGAATTTTCAAGATGGGTTCCTCGGGTTTTCCTCAAAAGTGATATATGCAGGTGCATCGAAAGGCCTGTTTCAACTGTCATCCATTGACAAATGAAGAGTATGAGTGGGATGATGAAGTTCATAATCTTCGGTCCGCCAGGTTCAGGCAAAGGCACCTACGCTTCTCGCCTGCAAACGAAGCTGGGTGTGGAGGTAATCGCTACGGGAGACCTGCTGCGTGAGATAATGAAGGAAGACACGCCGCTGGGCAGAAAGGTGAAGGGATTTGTGGAGAAAGGCCTGCTAGGGCCAAGTGAAGTTGTGACAGAAGTTCTGATGCAGCGCTTAGCAAGATCCACGGGCAAGAAGGGCTTCATCCTGGACGGCTATCCACGGACGATTGACCAGGCCAAAGCTCTAGAAAAACTCGCCAAAATAGACGGTGTCATCCTGTTAACCGTGCCCGAAAAGATAATAGTCGAACGGCTCTCCAGCCGAAGAATATGCAAGAACTGCGGAGAAGTGTACAACATACGCTTCCTAAAACCCAAAGTGGAAGGAGTGTGCGATAAGTGCGGCGGACAACTCTACCAACGTTCCGACGACAAACCAGAAGTCATAAAAGACCGCATAGCCGTCTACGAGAAACAGACCGAACCCGTCCTGAAATACTACAAAGAGAAAAAAACTCCATTCATCGAGTTCAAATGCGACAGCCTCGACATGCCACCAGAATTGGCCGTTGAAAACATCCTGAAACAACTCAAACATTTAAAACTGGCCTAGAAGCCGCAACATAAATCAAACAGAAAAATCAGTCAATCATGAACTTAAGCACCAAAAATCACACATCAGACGTTCACACAATGGCTCAAACCCAACAAGAAACCTACTGGCCCATGGCAGCTTCGAGCTTCCCGCAGACCAACCTTAACAGTGTCCTAGAACGTGTCGACTGCTGCCTCTTGAAAAAAGGAAGAAGCTTAGGCATTGCCTATCTCTTTCTTGAACGCTTCCTTCAGGTTCAGTCCCCAGTCGTCCAGGGCCTTCAGTTTTCCGAGGAAGAACCTGAGAACGGGCGGTTCGGAGACGAACCTCAGTCCTTTCACCAGGTCCCTGTGCTTGTACAGCCACTTTATCCTGTCAATCGCGTATTCGATGTGAGACACGGTGTAGACTCTTCTGGGCAGGGCTATCCTCGTCAGTTCAATGTCTGCGAAAACCTCTTTTCCCTCTTTGTCTCTGTCCATTGATATCGTGCCTCTTTCCATGCTTCTTATTCCAGAAGCTATGTAAAGCGCCGTTGCGAGCGCGCCCGCAGGATACTGGGACTGTGGGATGCTCGGGAGGAACCTCATTGCGTCAAGGTGGCAGGCCAATCCACCTGGCGGGGTGACGACGGGGATGCCTGCTTTGACGAGCTTGTTGACGAAGTATTTGATTTGCTCAACTGAGCAGCCTGCAACGTCCGGGTCGACCATTTCTCTCATTCCGACGGACATGGCGCCGATTTCTCTCATCGACATGCCGCCGTAAGTGAAGAAGCCTTCGTACACGGGCAGCCACGGTTGTATCAGCTCGAACAGCTTCAGGTTGTTGGTCGCTATGCAGCCGCCTCTGACGCACGTGTTCTTTCTTCCACTCATGTAGTAGATGTCCGCCATGCTGCACATCTCCTTCACTATTTCCGCGACCGTCTTGTTCTCGTACCCTTTCTCCCGTTGTCTTATGAAATACGCATTTTCGGAAATCAGGCTTCCGTCTATGACGAGAAGAAGACCGTTCTCGGTGCAGATTTGCCTTATCTCCTTCAGGTTCTTCATAGAGAAGGGTTGTCCGCCGATGAGGTTGGTCGTGGCTTCCATCCGCACGAAGCCTATTTTGTCTTTTCCGTATTTCTTGATAACATTCTTCAGCTTGTTCGGGTCCATGTTGCCCTTGAACTGGTTCGTGCTCTCAGTCTTTAACGCCTCATCATAATAAATCTCTAGAACCTGCATGCCCTGGAGTTCAATGTGGGCCTTAGTCGTGGTGAAATGATAGTTAGTGGGGACTACTCCGCCGGGTTTGGCGAAGATCTTCGCTAGAAGGTGTTCAGCCGCTCTGCCCTGGTGGGTGTTCATGACGTGCTTGTAGCCTAACACGTCTTCCACTGCCTTCGCGAACTCGTAGAAGGTCATGCTTCCTGCGTAAGCGTCGTCCGTCTTCATCATGCCTGCGAACTGGTTGTCGCTCATAGCGTTGACGCCGCTGTCGGTGAGCATGTCTAGGAATATGTCTTTCGTCTTGAGCAGGAACGTGTTGTAGCCCGCTTCTTCTATGGCCTTGAGCCGTTCGTCAACCGGGACCAGCTGGATTTTCTGTACCATTCTTGCCTTGTGCATCTCTATCGGGATTTCTTCACCTGTGGATAGTTTTATGGACATAACTCAAACCTCGTGAGTTTGGTCATATCTTGCACACGTTTTATAATGCTTTCGGTCTCCCTTTTTTCATCGGTCTTTGCGTCTTTCCCACCAAAACCTATATGTGAAACCCGAAGACTGTCACAATCTTCAATCAACTTGGAGAGAAACTCTTTGCCTGACCGGAAAGTTTTGTTGCAGGACGCGCCGGGAAAACGGGTGCTCCTGCTCGGCAACGAAGCCATCGCGCGGGGAATTCTAGAAGCCGGAGTGAGTGTGGTAACCACTTATCCAGGCACACCCGCGTCTGAAATAGGCGACTCCATTTCAGAAATCGCTTCTCAAGTCGGGTTGTACATGGAGTACTCGGTCAACGAGATGGTCGCCGTTGAAGTTGCAGCTGGCGCTGCAAACTGTGGAGTGAGAGCCCTCACGGCCATGAAGCATGTTGGACTCAACGTGGCCGCCGACTTAGTCATGACGCTAGCCTACACGGGCGTAAGAGGAGGCTACGTAATCGTCACAGCGGACGATCCAGAATGCTACAGCTCCCAGAACGAGCAGGACAACCGCTTCTACGCTCTGCTCGCAAACCTGCCCTGCTTGGAGCCCTCAGATGCTCAGGAAGCGAAGGAAATGACAGTTTACGCCGTCGATATCTCGGAGAAGCTTGAGCTGCCCGTGCTCCTGAGAACCACAACCCGCGTGAGCCACACACGCGGACCCGTCGTGTACGGGGAATTAAGGAAACCAAACTTGAAAGGCGATTTCGTGAGAGACGTGAAACGCTTGGTCATGGTGCCCGCCAACTCCAGACCCAAGCATGAAGTTCTACTGAAGCAGGCGGCAAAAGCCATGGAAATCAGCGAAGAATCACCCTTCAACAAGGTCACGCGAAGGGGCGCGGAAATGGGCATGATCTCGTCAAGCTCAGCCTATAACTGCGCGGTCGAAGCGGCGAGTCTGCTCGGCTTGGATGCGGGCGTTCTCAAGCTCGGCATGACCCATCCGCTTCCAGAAAAGATGATTGCAGAGTTCTTGAAGAGTTACGACCGAGTAGTTGTTGTGGAGGAGCTTGAACCCTACTTGGAGATGCAGATCAAAGCAATAGCCAAAGACTACGCCCCCGACACGGTCATATGCGGAAAGATGAACGGGCAATATTTCCCAAGGGAAGGAGAGCTCACAACTCGCCTTGTTGCAACAGGCCTTTCCGAGATAACCGCCAAAAAACTTCCCATAGATTTCCGGAAGATTGAGGAGAAGTACGGCGGGGTGGTCAAGGATTTGCCGTCGAGGCCTCCAATCCTCTGCGCTGGTTGCCCACACAGGGCGTCCTTCTACGTCATAAAGAAGGTTGGAGGGGAGATGGCGGTGTATCCGGATGATATAGGCTGTTACGCGTTGGGAATCGCTCCGCCGTTGGGCGTGGGTGATATCATGATTTGCATGGGGGCAAGCGTAGGCACTGCCCAGGGAATAAGCAGGGTGACGGGCAGAGACACCGTGGCCACGATTGGAGACTCGACGTTTTTCCACGCCGGGATTCCTGGGCTGGTGAACGCCGTTTACAATAATAGCAGGATAGTCGTGGTTGTGTTGGACAATCTTGCCACGGCCATGACTGGGCATCAGCCGCACCCTGGAACGGGCCTGACTGGCATGCAGAATCCGGCCGAGAGGATTCTCATCGAAAAAGTCGCGGAAGGATGCGGCGTCAAGTACGTCAGAGTCGTGGACCCCTTTAGGACGAAGGAGGCCGCGACGACGTTGAAGGGAGCATTGCAGCAGCCAGGGCCTTCGGTCGTGGTTTTCCGCGCTCCGTGTACATTGATGGACGCGAGAGAAAAGAGGCGCAGGGGCATGGCACCCGCGCCCTCCAGAATCACCGAAAAGTGCACAAACTGCATGGCCTGCATCAAACTGTTGGGCTGTCCGGCCATAGTGGTTGAAGAAGGAAAGGTGAGAATCGATGAGAACTCTTGCACCGCGTGCGGGCTCTGTATTTCTGTCTGCCCTTACGGCGCGATAGAGGGGAGTTGTGCAGAATGAAGGAGTTCAACATCGTTCTGGCCGGTGTAGGTGGACAGGGCACGTTGTTAGCCGCCGAGGTCATAGGCTCTGCTGCTGTCAGGGACGGTTTGAATGTTCGGGTGAGCGAAATCCACGGTATGGCTCAACGTGGCGGGTCCGTGGTTTCAAACGTGAGGATAGGTGAAGGTGTTCTCGCGTCTACTGTGTTGGAAGGCCAAGCAGACGTTCTCCTAGGATTTGAGCCTCTGGAAACAGTGCGGAACTTGAAGAGTGCATCAGAAAAAACGCTCGTCATAATGAACACTCAGCGAATCCCTCCCACCGAGCTTGCCGCCAAGAACACGGAGTATCCGAGCGTTGAGGAGGTCTTGGCGAAGATTCGTCTGTTCACGGGCGAGGTGATCGTCATTGAAGCGGGTGAGCTGGCCAAGAAAGCTGGGAGCAGGTTGACGCAGAACAGTGTGTTGTTGGGGGCTTTGGCTGCGGCTAAAGATTTTCCAGTGAATGCTCAGAGTGTGGTTGAGGTTTTGCGGGAGCTCGTTCCAAAAAAGTACGTGGAAATGAACGTTAAGGCGTTCGAGCTTGGCCGTGACAGTGTGAGAAAGGAGCAGAAGCGATTCTAGCTATCCTTGGTTTTTGAGTGTGTCTGGTCTGTCTTCTCGTTGTCTAGGATGGCTTTGAGTATGCCTTGGAAGAGTTTCATGTCGGAGACGTTTACGACTGGTATCTGGAAGCTTTTGACGATTTCGTAGAGTTTTTCGTATTTTGGGAACTTTGCGTAGCAGACTTGGCTTATGGGAAACTCTTTGTTCTTCAGCTCGTGCTCGAAGGATTTTTCGTACACTTCTAGGCACAGCAGGTAGCCGTTTATCCAGTAGAGTCTGCTGACGCTGTAGGTTGCGGCGCACCAGGCGATGTTTTCGACTGAGCGGTTGTCTAGGCCTAGAATGTTGACTTTGTTAGTTGGCGTGACTTGGACGTCCATGTTTGTTCACTCTGTGAAGGGTGTATTGAGGACGTCTTTAACTTTGCTGCTTATTTTGGGTCCGAGTCCATGGACGGTTTCGGACCAGTCGTCCACGTTTATTAGGGCGTTCAACGGTGTCTGATAGGATTTGAGTATGGCTAATGCCTTTTCTCTTCCGACGTTGGGTAGGCTGGCGATGAGGTATATCTGCGCGTCGGCTGTTGTGTCGACTCTCTTGAAGGGGTGGACTGTGGGAGCTCTTTTTTCGATTATCTGTTCTTGGCGTGCGGCTACGTAGAGAAAGTCGACCGTTTCCTTGTATGATGTGGTGTTTATTATTGCAACTCCGTTTTTTGCGAGGCTGAACAGTGCTCCCCAGACCGATGCTGGTTGGATTCGGCTGTACTTGTAGATTATGGGCAGATATCCTTCTAGGAGGATGAGTGATTTTGGGTAGACTTCCTTCAGTTTGAACAGTTGCTCAAAGAGGAAGCGTCGGGTGAGCGTGTAAACGAAGTCGTGGACGGTTTTTCTTTCAACGGCGCACTGATCAGATAAAATGTAATCCCCTTTTTCTAGGGTTTCTGTTCTGATGTTGGCACCGCGTTCTGCGAGTCCTTTGACGATTTTTGCCGCCGTGTTGGCCTCGCGGCTGTCCACGATAATCGTTGGTTGCTCACGTTCACTTTCCTTTTTTTCTTTGAGGTAAGGAAGCAAGGTTTCGGTTCCGGACATCTTGTCCACTCCAGTAGCGTATCTTTCACTCTGGCACTTATCCTTATTTGCATTTGCGGAAACGTCGAAAGAATCAGCGTTCCGAAGATGCAACGCCCTTGGTCTGTGCTGCGCAGTCTTACAACGTTGGAGTTATGTTAAGTCTTATATTATTGACTGTTAGAATAGGAGTGTGCCTCGCTTGTTGGAACGTGTGTTTGATGAGAAAGACAATATTCAAGAAGCTTGAGGCTCAGGGACTGATTGCGAATTACAATCATCTGAGAAGGAACTTGCCTCCGAAGCTTCCTGAGAAAGTTTTCATCTGGGACGAAACCCTGAGGGAAGGAGTTCAGGCTCCCGCTGTTTTTCTGACGTACGTTGAAAAAGTCAAACTCGCCAAGATGATGGACGAGACAGGCGTGAGCCTAATAACCGTGGGTTTTCCTGCACTCTCAGAGGAAGAAAAAAGCACCGTTAAAAAAATCGCCAACGAAGGCTTTCAGCAAGCAAGCCTCGCCGCTTCAGCGCGCATCCTCAAAAGCGACATAGACCTTTGCCTAGAATGCGGCATACGAGAGATTCCAGTATTCACGCCCTTCAACGGACTCAACCTACAACACAGACTGAAAATGACCAAAGAAGAAGTACTGAAAAGAACAGTCGAGTGCATTGAGTACGCGAAAAAACATGGCGTGAAGGTGGATTTTGTCCTCGAAGATGCTTCAAGGACACCTTTGCCCGAGATTTTGCAGATTTTCGAGGCGGCAGTGAAAGCTGGGGCGGACCGACTGGTGGTCGCAGACACTGTGGGTTTCTTGAGGCCACTGTCGATGCGTTATCTCATTTCTCACGTTAGAGACGGTTTATCAGAGCTGCTTAAGAAGGATGTTCCTCTCTCAGTTCACTGTCACAATGATTTCGGCCTGGCGACGGCGAACAGTCTAGCTGCTGTTGAAGAAGGCGTAGCCTACGTGCACACGTGCGTTGCCGGGTACGGTGAAAGGGCAGGATGCACACCCCTGGAAGAAGTGTGCACCGCTCTAGAACTGCTCTACGACGTGGACACCGGCGTAGACTTGGACAAACTCTACAGGCTTTCGCAGCTGGCTGAGAAAGCTTTTGCCTTGCCCATCCAGTTTCACAAGCCGCTCATAGGAGAGAACGCCTTTTCATACGAAGAAGACGAAAACGTTAAGGACGTGCTTTCAGATCCACTCACAATTGTACCGTTTCCGCCGGAAATCATCGGAAGAGAAACCCTGTTTTACCTCGGCAGGCGCGCAGGCAAGAACATGGTTGCGAACCGTTTGGCACAGGCAGGAATCAAGGCCACCCCCATGCAGATAGAAGAAATCGTTAGAAGGATCAGGGGAGCACATGAAAGCTTGGACAAAGGCGAGGCCCAGATGACCTTCTACCAAATAAAGAAACTGCTGAAGGACCTCAGGAAAGGCTTGACAGAAGAAGAATTCTGGAAAATAGTTGAGCAAGTCACAAGGCAGAAGCCCAAGCTTCCCCAGGAAGAGAAAACTGCAAATTCTTGAAGTGTTCAGCGCGCACTCAGCCTGACCCCGGAGCTTCACCCAGCACGCCGACAATAGTTTACGGAGTTCGCAAGAACCAATCTTATATATGTGCTTCCTTTTAAGAATCGAGCGGGTGAGCTTTTTGGATTTGGAACTGACTGCTGAGCAGAAAATGGTAGTTAAAGCAGCTTCCGAAGTGGCGAAGGATTTCGATCCAGAATACTGGAGGAATAAAGACAAGAATCACGAGTTTCCTGAAGATTTCTGGAAGGCCCTGGTTGACGCCGGTTTTGTGGGTATCCTTATACCTGAAAAATACGGCGGAGGTGGCATGGGAATGTTTGAGATGATTTTGGCGATGGAGACTTTGACCTCTGAAAGCTGCGGGTTAGCAGGAGAATGGTTTTTGTGTTTAACCTCTGTTTTCGGAGGTTTGTCCATATTGAAACATGGAAATGAGCTTCAGAAAGACAATTATCTGCCCAGAATTTCCAAAGGCATGGAGTTCTGTTTGGGTTTGACTGAACCAGACGCGGGAAGCAACACTCTGAACATCCAAACAGCAGCAGTGGAAACTGGAGACGAATACGTGATAAACGGAAGAAAGACCCTCATTTCAGGAGCAGACAGGGCAAAAGGAATGCTGCTCGTAACAAGAACAACTCCGTTGGAAAAGGCGGCGAAAAGAACCCTAGGGTTAAGTCTGTTCCTCGTGGATCTGCCCAACCAAGCAGTGGAAGTAACTCCGATAGAGAAACACGGAATCAACTACTCAAATACCTGTGACGTCTACATCACGGATCTCCGAGTCCCTCGGGAAAACCTGTTGGGTGAGAAGGACAAGGGCTGGTACCTAGTACTGGACACTCTGAACCCTGAAAGAATGTCCTTCTCAGCAGCCGCTGCAGGGCTAGGGCTGTTGGCGATCAAAAAGGCAGTTGAACACGCGAAGCAGAGGAAGGTTTTCGGGGCTCCAATCGGCTCTTACCAGGCACTGCAGTTTCCGCTTGCAGAAGCAAAGGCCAAGATTGAGGCTGCTAGGTTGCTCAATTACAAGGCCGCGTGGCTTTACGACCGAGGACAGCCCTGTGGCGCCGAGGCGAACATGGCCAAGGTTGTCGCAGTAGAAGCAGGCATCCAAGCCGTATACCATGCCATGCAGACTTTCGGCGGCTACGGCTATGCAGTGGACTATGACGTGGAGCGTTGGTGGAGAGAAGTGAATCTAACTAGACTGGCACCAGTAACACATGAAATGGCTCTGTCATTCATAGGTGAACATGTTCTGGGCCTACCAAAATCCTACTAAATCTCCGAATATTCCCATCTCGGCATCCAGTGTTCAACACTATTAGTAATGGCTACACACACATGACAGTCATGCGTTAGCCTTTGGTGCACGCTATTTGGTTCTCGGTATGTAGATTCCGTTGGGGTCTATCGCTCTCAGAAGCGCCAGTTCCTCACAGGTGGGCAGTTCGGTTGTCGGCACGTCTCTCGGTACTACCAGGTCAAACTCTGTGTTTTCTAGCACTTGTTGAACTGAAACGCGGGGATGAACCGTGGTCAGTCTGATGTGTTTTGTTCTGGGTTCAAAGTCCATTTGGCAAAGGTTGGTTACTACAAGTGTTGGACCGCCGCCGAGCAACCCCGCTTTTTGCCTGGCTTCAGGTCCGTCCAAGAACCCGGGGCTTGTCAGGTAGTCGAGCTTTTTGACCATTTTCCTTTTCTCATGAGTCATTATAACCACCGTGCGTCGGGCTGATGACATTATGTCGTTTCCTCCTCCGCTTCCAGGCAGTCTCACGGTTGGTTTTTCGAAGCTTCCAATGTAGGTCGTGTTCAGGTTTCCGTACATATCGATTTGCGCCGCTCCGACAAAGCCTACATCCACGTGTCCACCTTGAAGCATGAGCCCTAGGGTTTCGATTAGACCGATGGCCGCGGAAGCGCGGTGGCCCAGCCTAGAGTCAGCTATTGACAGGGCGACGTCTCTGGCGTTTGAATCTATGAAACCTGCTTCAAAAACGATTTTTGCTCCCGGCGCATGCGTTCTCTTGGCCAGCAAGGCTGCAATCATGGGCAAGCCTGTGCCGACGAAGACAACCTCGCAGTTCTTTATCGCTCTTGACCCGCACACGGCCATGAGCTCAAGTGTGGAAAATTCGTCGATGTCTGCAAGTTTGTTAGTCATTTTCGTTCTTTCCCCTCAGTAGGCAAACGGTTTCTTGGCTCTGAACTTCATGAGTCGTTCGATGCCTATTTTGGTAAGGAACTCTATATGGTCCTTCGGGCCCGTTATGTATTCGTTGCAGTATTTTTGCCACCCTTCCTCGGTTTTGCACTGGTCATAGTACATGCGTACGTGTTCAATGTCGTAATCGTAATAGTTGTAAACCATCATCGGAAACGAACCCCATGGACACTCAACGACATGGGTCACATAAATGTTGGGTATCACTGTTTGGTCTGGCTGAGACCTAATGAACTCCGTGTCAACAATTTCTTCAGCCAAAACTATTACTTTCTTGCCGGCCCTGGCGCCTTCCACATCCTCGCCTTTGATGCCGTCAATCTGAACGTTTCCCTCTCTGTCCACCCGTGAGGCATGCACGATGCTGAAGTCTGGGCGGACAGATGGAACGAGTACTACCCTTTCTCCGCTGAATGGGCAGTCCATGACCTCTGCCTTCTTAGTTCTGAACCTCTTTTTTGCAAGAACATCTGTGCCGAGCATGCTTTTCAAGGGCATGAATGGCACACCGAGCGCGCCACCCATGAATCGCAAGGCCATAGCCAGGTTTGAATAGTCCTCGATCTCTATTGCCCCTTCACGGATTCTGCGTTGAATATTGGGTACCAACCCTATGCCTTCAATTGCAAAAAACGCCAGTTCAAGGCGCGACACAACCTTTGCCCCGCACAGGATATCCATGTCCATTTCCGAACCGCATGTGTAAATGGTCAAACCACGCTTGTTCTGCCTTACAAGCTCATGTGCGAAAGCCATGGGGGGACGTTGAAAACCAAAGCCTCCCCAGAAAAGATGTGCCCCATCTGGAACGAGCTTCACAGCTTCCTTAAGCGTTATTCTCTTGTCTTCTACGGGCGCCTCAACCAAACTCTTCACCAGCAATCTAGCAATGCATAGATGCGCATCCCCCACATAGATTTTTCGACTTAAACGCTGCAAAACTCCGTGCATGTGAAGTTCTTTGGAAGAGAGAGTTCTCCATGGCGTTCATGAAGCATATTCAGAGATACGTTTCAATGTGTTCTCTGCGCCCTTCTCAGCAGCCTTTTTGGTTATCCGAGTAAGCGCGCTATTTTCATTCTAGGCTTAGTTGCTTTTTTGCTGTCGAAAGTTCTGTAGGCGTTAGTTCTCTTGGGAAGTTGTAGATTGGGCCGCTGGGTTTCTCGTTGTAGAACGGACGATTACAGTCGGGGCATCCAGAAGTGAGAAAAGGCTCACCTTTTCGGATAATCACTGTCAGTCTCTTCTTGCTAATTCTGAAATCGGTGACAAGGCCATTCTCATCAAAACTCATGTCCTCGTACCGCACGATTCTGTGCAAGATCAGGTGCCTTGCAGTTTGAATTCGCCTGTATTTCGCAATTTGCGGCTGTGCTTGGTTTCTCAAGGCTGTTCCCGGTATCGGTGTGAAAGCAAACAGCGCTGGGAATATAGCCATGTCCACACATTTCTGAATTGTTCTAACCATTTCTTCGTCGGTCTCGCCCAATCCGACAATCAAATGCGTGCTGACCCTGCCTTCTCCGAAAACTTCCTTCGCCTGATTCAGAAGTTGCCACTGCTTTTTCCAGCTGTAAGGGCCTGCCGCACCGACTCCCTTCGTCCTGTCAAAAGCCTCTCTTGTGGCTCCATCCAAGGGTATCCCAATCCTTTCGGCACCTGCATTTGCCAATTGACGTATGTTTTCGATGTTGAGAGGCTGGCACGAGACTGAAATCGGCACTTTCGCAGAATGACTCACTGCTCGTACTATAACGTGCAACTCGGTAAAGACTTGTGGATAGTTTAGAGCTTGGATGCAAACACGTTTGATCTTGCTATTCCCCGCGGCATCGACGATTCCTTTGAGCACTTCTTGGGTTCGATAAGCTGGCCACGAAACTCTGGAAAGCATGTCTGCTCGTGTGTTGCTTCCACGGGCCTGCGGGCAGAACCCACAGTTTGCAGTGCACTTTTTTTGGCGGTACGTCATCAGGTAGGCTGTTGTCGGCGCGGCATCCAGCTTTGCGTCTGCCAATCCCAAGACAACAGCAGAACCGAGAGAAACACGAATCTGTTCAGGCAAGTTTTCACACAAGCTGATGACCCCCATCACACGTCTCCCCGCAGACACTGAACCCTGAGTATCGCTCTTACGCAATGCGTGAAGTGTTGCACCACGTTAAAAAGCTTGTCACATCAAACAGAAATCTGAACTACACTTAAATAAGCCGAGGCCTCCGAGCTAGGTGTAATCCTTCGAAGGAGTTCAGCGCAAAATGTCCGTGAAAGAGATGACTTGCGAAGAAATTGATCAGTTTCTCACGTGCACAAGAATAGGCCGACTCGGCATGGTTCTTGAAGACGGCCCATACGTAGTTCCGGTAGGATTTGCCTACGCTGAGGGGAAGGTGTTCTTTCACACATGCTGCAAGGGCTTGAAGATGGAAAGCCTCAGGAAGAATACTAATGTCTGCTTCGAAGTGGACGAGGCTCTCTCGGATGCAACAATGTCCAAGAGCGTAATAATCTTCGGTACAGCGGAAATCATCGAGGACGAACAGAGAATGATACCATACCTACAGAAGCTCATCGACAAATACAGGGTTCCACTCAACTTCGACGAGTACATGCGCAAACCGGGAAGAAACCGAGAAAGTGAGCTCAAGGCCGCAAGGATTTGCCTCATCACACCCACGAAGATCACAGGCAGAAAACTACTTCCCACAGAAGGACTTCATCCCACTTCGACATGACCCAACCTTTCGTATTGGTCCAACAATATGCAAGCAATTTCTAGGCGATTCACAGGGGTCTCGATCCCACTTAACTCGGAAAACAAGGTCACCTGCGTACGTGTTCTCGACTAAGGATTCAGAATTCACAAACAATTTATCCGTAGCAAGACAAAGCCACACGCAAGGTGCATGTACATGCGCAGGTCAAAGCTTGAAACATATGAGGCAATACTGGGAGCCCTGGCAAAGAAACCAATGAAAATCGACAGGCTCGCATACAAGGTTGGCCTGGACTGCACTGGTCTAAGGAGAAACCTGGATTTTCTGATTGAAAACGGACTGGTTGAAGAAATATTCCTCCCAAAAGGAACATCCTACGCCGCAACAGAGAGAGGAATATCCGTTTTCAAGACTCTTGACTTCCAGAAATACTTCAAGAAGATACAAGACACTCTCATAGCTATAGACAAAGCCATGAGAATAGTGCCGGAAGTGTCAAAGCGTACGGAAAAGTCAGAAAAAGAACTGTCTGACGAAAAGTATTAAACAGTTGACCGTGCCTTCCTGACGGAGAACGATGAAGCAGATTTCCCCCGAAGCCATCTGGAACATGAATGAGAAGGAACTTTCAGCCTTTCTTGAGAAGAACCTACTGCGTTCCAGAACAAAGGAAATCCGCTTCTACGCCCCGAGTTTCATGTACTACAAGACGAGTTATTATCGCTCTTCACCGACAATTTTTCCAACAATCTCAGTAACTGGTAAGAGCTGTGCGCTCAACTGTAAACACTGCGGCGGCCTGGTTCTGGAAACGATGCACCCAGTTAAGTCATCTGAAGAATTGTTTGAACTGTGCGTCCAGCTGAAGAAAAAAGGCGCCCTAGGATGCTTGATAAGCGGTGGATGCCTGCCCAACGGGTCAGTGCCAGTTGGAAAATTCATCGACAGCATAGCCAGAGTCAAACGGGAGCTAGGCTTGACAATTCTGGTGCACACAGGCATAATCGACGAGACTACTGCCAAGGCGCTGGCGGAGGCCAAGGTGGATTCAGCCCTGGTAGACATTATCGGTTCCAACGACACCATCAAGGAAATATGCAAGCTGAACGTCACAGTCGACGATTATTCTCGTTCATTGAAAGCCCTGCAGGAATCGGGCCTCTCATTTGTTCCGCACGTCATCGTCGGGCTTCATTATGGAAGACTCGAAGGCGAATTGCAGGCTCTGCAGATGATACGAAATTACAGGCCTTCAGCCTTAGTCGTGATCGCGTTCATGCCCATACGTAAAACAGAAATGGAAAAAATCGACCCACCAAAACCTGCGGAGATAGCCAAGGTGATAGCAGCTACGAGACTGATATTTCCTGAGACTCCGTTGGTTCTAGGTTGTATGCGTCCTAAGGGCAGGCATAGGGTCGAAACGGACACCATGGCTATTAAGGCAGGCGTCGATGCCATAGCCTTTCCATCAGAGGAGGCAGTCAGGTTCGCTGAACAACATGGGAGGACAGTGGCCTTCTCATCTCTTTGCTGCTCACAGATATACGTGGACTTAACAAGCTGATCTACTTCTGAATGGCCACGATCGCCGTCATCACCGCAAACTCTGAGGCAGCCATCGTAAAGAAGATGGGCAGAACAAGGTTTTCAGCATAGAGAAACGCAACGAACGCAGTAACGATTGGCAGCGCAACCATCACGAACCCGGGTATCAGGGTCAGGATGTAAGTGGTGAGTTTTGAGTAGATGTTGCCAACAGCGAAGCCTTCCTTCCAGAACTTTCTTGCGAGAAGCGTGAGTTCAAGCATAATGCCAGCAGACACTGCGAGCGCATGTACTAACCCGTAAGTCAATATCAAGGTAAAGTCTCTTTTCAGGTATACTGCAACAAAGAAGAGCACGACCAGAGAAATCAGGTACGTGACGATTGACAACAATGTTTTCGCCGATATCAGCGTTCTCTTTTTCATCGGAAGGCTTCTTGTGAACGCAGAGGCTAACCCTTCCATTGACAGCAAAGTCGGTGGAAGCAAGAGCGTGATCATCGATATTCCGATCAAAGCGCTCAGGGTGACTATTAGGGTCAGACTGCTTAGGGAAGAGAACGATATTGAAAGGATGATTGTTTGCATGGCTGGAAGTAGAAAGAGGCTTGCAAACGAGGGCACTCTAGAAGCGACTCTCAAGTCCTTGCGAATTATGCCGAGCCAAGGGATTTGGGGCTTGATCTGCGTGTCTTTGACAATTCCTTTTGCCCTCGGAATGGCTCCGCCTCCGCCGATTGTTCTCACCGTTTGCGTGACCCACCTGTAGCAGAAGAGCGCGACAAATACGTACGCAATGGATGCTGCTATGGAAGAACCGAGCACAGTGTAATCTGGGGCTCTGGGAAAAGTCAGGTAGGAAGCGAGGAAGCTGTATGAAAATGGATAAATCAGGACTATGAACTGTAGAATTGAAGAAAAAGACTGAGTCAGAGACGTGAGGTATTGAACGATGTTCCCCGCGAAGCTTACGACTAGGTATGCGCCGAAAGTTGGAAGTATCCAGACTATCATGAAGAGAAGTCTGACAAGGGTTTGCCATCTTGATCTTCCGCCGCCTCCTGCAACTCTAGAATAGAAGAACTTGGCTGAACCGATAGTGAGTGCAACGGCAAAAATCTCTGTTATCACCGTGGCCATAAGCAATATCAGGCCGCCGAGGAGTGAACCGCCGACAAGAAAATAGGCTGAAAGAAACACTACCGCTGCGGCTATAAGGGGGATGTCGAACATCCTCAGGAAAGACACGAACAGGATGCTTGAGATATCTTGTTTTGTGAGTGGAAAGGCACCTAACACATCGCTCATCTTCGATGAGACGAAGCCTGTTGAAACCTGCAGTCCCATGAAGACTATCAGGAAGAGCACGACTGCAAGAAAGGCTGTAACGCTCCCCATAAGTGTGGGCCAGCTGGCCACATCTCTAGTGGCGGAAGGTGTCGACGAAGTCATGAAGCCGGTCATGGGGAGAAACACTGTGAACCCGAAGATTGCTATGAAGAAGGTTGTTACGAGTTTGCTGATGAGCGTGCTCGTTCGAGCATTAGCTACAAGTCTCTTGATGTCTGTTCTGCCCCTCTGAGGCAGGGATGAGCCGACGCGGAGGGAAAAGATAGATTGAAACGATATTTCCTTGTACACGATGCTTGAGAGCTTCCAAATCTCGCGAAGTTTCAAGCCTACTCCTCTTCCAGAGCCTTGATTACGTCCTGCATCCCTGCTTCCTGCTCTGTCACCTTCAAGAAAATGTCTTCTAATGAACCCTCAGCGTCTTTCACAAGCCTGCGAAGATCGTCAACCGTCCCTTCCCCCACGATTTTTCCCTTGTTTATTATCGCCACCTTTGTGCAGAGCTTTTCAGCAACTTCCATTATGTGTGTTGAGAATATCACGGCGCCGCCCTTTTTCGCGTGGAAGGTTATTAGTTCTTTGAGGATTTTGGAGGAGCGTGCATCCAAGCCCACCAAAGGCTCGTCCAAGATTAGCAGTTTAGGGTCGTGCAACAAGGCTGCAACAATGGCTACCTTCTGTTTGTTTCCCATGGACAAAGCCGCGATTGGAGTGTCAAAGTACTGTTTGAGTTCGAAGGCAGACACGAATCTTTCAAGCCTAGGGTTCGTTACGCTAGCTTCTAACCGTCTTATCGAGGATATGAACTCGAAAAACTCCCGGGGGGTAAGAGAATCTATTAGAATAACCTCTTCTGGAACGTAGCCAACCTGACTCTTTGCAGCCACTTCGTTTGAAATGGGTGTGTCGTAAATTTTAACGCTGCCCGCGTGGGGTGTAAGAACGCCCACCAAAACCTTAATGGTGCTTGTTTTGCCTGCGCCGTTAGGGCCAAGCAGCCCGTAAATCTCGCCATTATTAACCGTGAACGATAGGTTCTCAACAGCTACAAAAGTGCCGTAAGTAATAGCAAGTCCTTCTACTTTCACAGCAACCTCTTCCATACCCAACCTTCCCTGATTGAACCATACGTGCGTTGTCAGTTGCCTTAATACGTTTCTGTCAGCACCAACCAACAACAACGTCTCGATTTTCGAACTGTTTCGAAGTGACCATAAAACCGAGTTTTTCACATAATGAACGAACTAACTGCCGAGCCCTCAGAGTGTGAAGCCTCTCCGAGCATCAATAAACCCTGCTCGCCCCAATATCCAGCACGCCTCGTTGACCTGAGTATGCACCGACACCCGTCTGCTCCATATTGCTTCTTTACAAAAAAAAATTACCATAGACACAAGATCAAAAGCCGGGGGTCCTCACCTCCCCCGTAGCCCCGGCTGCTCCGATCATTCAAGAACTGTTACCAGACAATGTTACATCTGACGTTACCGACAGGGGAGGGCGGTCAACGACAAAACATCACGAAACAACATTGCGGTCTTGTAGTCCAACATAATGTTAGACCTAAACAAAAAAAGCCGGGGGTGGGGGTCAACAACTCAACGCTGCAGCAGATTGCAGTTACAGATTACATCTGACCTTACAACGCAGAGGGGGCAATTCTGAAGCTCTGCTGGTCACTGATTACGTCTCTGTGGTGGGCATGCTGTCAGGAACGAATCGCATGAGCTTTTGTAACGAACGCATTTTCTCCCTCTCTCCAACTCTTGCATTCTGTACCGCTTGCCTGAGAATTTGAATGGACTCGTCCATGGCTCTTCTGTCAACTGGACGGGGAACGCCGTCCTTTCCGCCGTACGCGAAAGAGTATTTCACTGGGTCTTTCCAGCTCGGCTTTTCGCCGTAAATCACTTCTGCAACCAAGGCTAGGCCCCTAACCGTCGCGGGTCCGACACCTCTGAATCCGAGCAGTTCTTCATAGTTAGAGGGCTGGAACTCGTAGACGTCGCGCAGAGTCTTCCAGTTTGTGTTTCTAGGCATCGACAAATTGTCAAATGGATATTCTTTCCAATCGTCTTCCGCGCTTCTGGGCAGCCATTCGCCCAGCGACTTCTGGAATTCGGGCCTCAGAGATTGTAGCATTCGGATCAACCTTTTCGGCTCTTCCTTCGTAAGATCGACTGAGGCCTTTCGACAGCCCTCACTCTCTTCTGCGGTCATGTCCAAGACCGTGTCATGTTTCACGTCGCCCACTATCGCACTGTGCGGTTCAACGACAAAGCTTCTAACATTGTCTGAGAGCCAATGATAGCGCCTCGCCGTCCGGTCTTCGGTGCACATGCCCTGTTGCACGACCGCCCACTTCCTATTATCGGCAATGAAGAATGCGTGGTGATAAAGCTATCATTCGGCAAGTGGTGACATCTCCCGCACAATCCCCATTTTTTCTAACGTAAAGACTGCATCGTTAGCGGGTCTCACTTCTGGAAGGCGTGAACCATGAGTGAAACACAAGAGAAACAGAAGAAAGAGCAAACAGAATGCGGAT
Organism: Bathyarchaeia archaeon; assembly: GCA_049512075.1. Classification (GTDB taxonomy): domain Archaea; phylum Thermoproteota; class Bathyarchaeia; order Bathyarchaeales; family Bathycorpusculaceae; genus JBEKCD01. Next base: position 99,858 of record JBEKXL010000004.1, read on the forward strand.
GGTTTGGCCACGCGGGTTGGTCAGCTAATCCCAATGACAAAGGCCTGCCTTTCGAATACTGCAAAGATTGTTCGAAACAGGAAAAATGCCGGAACAAGGACTTAGGCAACCAGGAAGAGAATGCAATAGAGTCAGCCTATGATCAGATGTATGGACAAGAGGCTGAACAAGAATGAGTGAAAAGGACCAAATCATTAAGCCTCTAGGGTTTTTGAACAGAAAAGGCAGTAGACTCGGCAACTCAAAAGAGGCCACTCATTTCCATGCAACCGAAAAATATGATGATGGTTTGGAAATTAGAGCCAGGTGTGTTAAGCTGGCGTGTGAAATGTTGGCAGAAGACATCCTGGTAAAAGAGTACATGAAGGTGAAGAAATGAACAAGCTAAAAGAAGCAATGTTGACCCTAGCAGCGATTTTGGGTTTAATTTGGATTTTAGCCACAGACCTTAACGAATTTTCCGAGTGGTTGGAACAACGCGCCGGGAGCTGGCTCTAAATGAAGACACGACTCGAAGTGACTGAGAAATTCGTTATCATCCACTCCCGAAATCATGACGACTTCAGCAGCCAATGCGGAAAGATTGAACATGAAGTCTCAGCGCGCTTTGAAATTGAAATTCCAGCAGAAGTCATAGCCTTGCTTCAGAACCTCAGACAATCTGGAAAGCTGGACCTGATAATTTCCTTGGAAGGCCAGCGCATGATCGACCTGAGAGATAAGGAACAAAAGAGTCCTTTCATTTCGGACGGCAGCAACGTTGTCAAGGGCAAAAACATTCTGCAAAGAATAGTCGCTTGGGTTCTATGACAGTAAATAGGGTAAATAAACAGGTGAACAGCTTTCAATTCTTAATATCAGCTATCTTGCTTCATAGCGTGGAATGTTTGATGAAATTTGTACCCCAAGACCTTTAGCTTTGTTAACATTTATTTCTTTACTTACAGCAGCAACGACTACACAGAGACACCTTGAGACTCAGTAAATAGTTTTGAAACATCAAGGCACGGAAGTTTAAGGATAGATAAATAAGAATAAACTTACGAATAAAAGGATTCACGGGTTCATGGCAGCCCACGTTTTGTAGGATTGAGAAACACCAAAGTTTGCAGGGCTATTTACTGGTAAATAGCCGTGTTTTCCATGCAGCCGAATAGGTTTAACATTCATAAGTAGTCGGGACGAGAGCTACAAGTGCGGGGTTAAGACTGAATAAAGAATGAAGGTCAACGTGGCAAGTAATTTCGATGTCGAAAATAGTTGCCATGATGAATTTCCAGCAAAGAAGGAAGGGTCCGCGTATGGAGTCCGAGACCGAAACAAAGAAGGGCGGTTCATTATGGAGATTGACGGTGAACTTAGCACGGTGCTAATTATCTCTCAGCAGCCGAATAGGTAAATGAATAAGTAAATAAAAGGTTAGCAGAAAGGCTATTCGGTATCTTTCTCGGTAAGTAAAAATATTAATAGGCATTGGGCTAGCCTAGTTCCTTCATATAATTCCTAGCCAGATTAGAACGATTCCAAGAGCTAAAACAGAGAAGCCTACAGCCATGCAGACATTTTCTAACATGTATTCGCTCATTGGATCCTCTTCAAGAAAACTTAGCGATAACTCGGATTAGCCCTATTCATCTTTTCAGTCAATCCACGCCACCCGCGCTTTGCATAGCGGTTCGCAGTTTGCCAATCTTCCCATGAGAAATAGGCTAACAGATCAATGATTTCAAATTGGTAGTCATCGACTAACTGCGAGCTTCGCTGACTACGAAACCAATGAATCCATAGATGCAGCTCATCCGCGATTTTAACCTGTTCTTTTTTGCCGAGAACTGAAACCATGAAAGGTTCGTCAAGGCCCAGGCGCTGCTTCAGGTTCTTGGATGCTAGCCTATTTGTTTGCCGAATACACAGATAGGCCCACGTTGAAGTGTATGGCAGCTTCTTGTTAACGTCAAGTCTATCCGTGTCCACTGGTCCGTGAACTTTTTTAAAGTTTCTAGTATGCCGTTGCGGTGACGGAAACAAAAGGGCCTCAGGCTGTTCAATGCTGTTCAAGTGCTGCACGAGAAGAGCTGCCAGGGGTTCTCTTAACTGAATAGCGAATGGCTTCCTAGTCTTATAGAGTGTTTGAGTGTGCCAGCGTTTCTTCCCTTCCCCATCCACGTAAGAATCAAGTTTCACGTACCTTTTCAGCAGCCGCATTTTAGAAACCTTGACTACTCCCTCTTTTTCCATGACCTCAAAATTGTTCCGTTTCAACTGAAGAACTTCAGAAACCCTTCCTCCAGTTAGAAAGAGCGTAGCGAAAAACGCCTTTTGAATCGGCACTGTTATGAGGCTGAACAGTTCCAGCAGCGCGGTCCAGCCTACAAACTCTTCAATGTTCTCCGTTACTGAAAGCCTAAAATAGTCATGGCTGGCCCAGTATCCAACTCTGCTGGGTTCAAGAGAAGTTAAAGTTTCTATTTCAGAAATCACAATCACCTTCAGAAATACAAAGCTTCGAAACACGACTTGTGATAGTGCTTCACTGATTGATGACCTAGAATGTTTGTGCAACGTGCGCAAGATTTTGAAACTATCACGTCGCCAACTTCCAAAGGCTTGCCACATTTCTGTGAGGCACACAGACGGTGCTTGAAGCGGTTAATGTTGTTAGGTTCAAGCGTGACTGTTCTTTCAGAATGTGCCGTTTCCTTCCATCTCCTTTCAATGCTTCCTTCTATAGTCTATTATTGCGATCAGCAACACGATCAGGATGACAATTATGAGGCCTCCAACAAGGTATTGAGGAGGCACAAGCTGCCGGGTGTTTTTCACCGTTATGTTGATTTGAGAGTAACTTGTCAAAATGTTTCCCCAGGGGTCGCTAGAGGTAATGGTTATCTGGCCTTGGTAAACTCCGTCCTTCACATCGGGTACGTTAATCGTTAAGGGTATTGTTCCTGAACTGTTTGTGATTAGTGGAAGTTTCAAGGGCTGAACCCATGCGTTAATGGGCTGTGGAAAGTCTAAGCCTTCAATGACGAAAATGCTTTGGTTTGTGTAAGCTACGCTAGATGTGAAAGCGAAGGTGAAGTTAGCCATTACCCTGCTTGAAGGGTTAGAAGTGAAGTTAATATCGTTCACCTTGAGCGTTGAAACTATTGACGTGTAGCCGCCATCCGTTGTTGGTCCGGTCGGAGAACCTATGATTATTGGAATTGTGAAGCTGTCTTGACCGTTAATAGCGGAAACAGTCAAGGTTACAGGATAGACTCCCGCGGATTGGTAAGCGTGGGTGATTGTTGCCGTGTTGTTGTTTACGCCGGGTGTGCCGTCACCGAAATTCCAAAGATAATTAGAGATTGTCGCGGTAGCATTAGACTGTTGAGCGTTGAAGGTTACGGTTTGGCCTGGACTCGGATTGAAAGGCGTGTAGGTGAATCGTGCATAGATGTAGTTGTTCCAGAAGTAAGCGGTAATGTTCACGCTGTCTATAAGCTGAGTTTGTTCTGAATTGCTATACCCTAATTCTTTTCCGATTTGGGTTAGGCCTGATGTGCTGATGGTTGCTGAGATTAAAAAGCCTTTTTCTTTTCCTATTATGACGGTGCTGGACGGAGTTATAGTGTTGCTGGAAGTGTAGGCTTTCTCTATTCCGCTGGATTGTGTGCTTGAAATCTTTGGAGTTTCAAACAGAAAGTAAAAGAAGTTTAATCCTGCCGAATAAATTTGATTGACCGTATTTGTAAAACCTGAAATTATAATAGATTCTGAAGGCGAATAGTTTGTTTCAATTCCAGAAGTCGCGGTGAAGCTTGTGGTTATGATTCCTGAAGCTGTAAAACCTTTTTCAATACCTGAAGTTGAAGTGCTTGTTATGGTCACGGTGCTACTGGGAGAGTAGCCTATTTCTTTGGAAAAGCTAGAGCTGGAAGCTAAAGAGAGCGTGTTCGCGGGTGCAAACAGTCTTTCCAGTCCGCTAACAACCATTGAGGATAGGCTTAATGCTTCTGAAGATGTGAATCCTCTCTCGATGCCAGAACTTGAAAGACTCGAAACGGCTAGAGTGCCAGAAGGTGAAAAGGCTCTTTCTATTCCGCTGGAGATTATGGCTGAAATGGTTAGCTGATTCGAAAGTGAAAAAGCGTTTTCTGCCGCTTTGCTTGTGCTTCCTTGAACGGTTAAGGCTTCGTTTGGACTATAACTATACTGCGCTCCTCCTGCGCTTGCTTGCATGATGGCATCGGCAATTATAATCCAATAAGCTGAACCACAAGTGAAATTAACTGCTGCGGCAGACTGAGTAGCTGAAACAACCTCATACTCTGTACCAATCTTGGCAGTGCATTGGATGGTTGTAAACCCAGCACCTACTGAAGGCACATTTGCGCTAGGACTTGCCATTCCAATTATGAAGTCATTAGCGTTAGAAGTTGTAATTGAAACTGTAGGATCAGCACTTAACCCACCACTTGCAGAAGGGTTGGCTCCCGCATTAGAATCGAAAATAGTTGTGGTATCAGCCCCGCTGATTCCGAATGCTACTCCCCTTTGATATTCATTTGGTGTGCTAGTCATTGTGACGGTTACATTGATTCCACCATGACTTGCCCAAGTTGCATACCATTCCTCTATGACGTAGCGATAAGAATGGTACATGACTATGGTTTTTCTTTGCGCCCAAGTAGAAGTCGAAACATTGGCGGATATGCTACTGACATTTACATAGAGATTATCATCAATCGCGACGGAAGAAACAATTAGCACATCATTATCTGTTGAAGTCGAGAAAACCAATGAGTATATAGTTGCGGTGAAATTGGTTTTTAATACGCTTCCGTCAAGAGCTGTAGGGTCTAGGTACACTGGAAAAACAGCACCGTCAATGAAGGCTTTAGGAATCCTTATGTTCACAATTAAAATGCCGTTGTTAGCCGTGACCGCGTAAACTCCGAGCGTCTTGTTTCCAGCACTATCCTCAATGTATGGTTGCGGAAGCCAATAGACCGTGTTGTTCTGAGCATCATTAAAGTCTACCGTGCCATTAGTCATGAATTTCTGGTTAGTCGGATGAAGATAGCCAACACCGTTAGCATAAATCGTTAAGGAATTATTGAAGTAACAGTTAGCAACGTACTGGAGATAATCAGGTTTTATGGAGCTTGAAGGCGCACTAACATTGTGAATTATCAAAGTTTCCTTTAGCTGGTCTTGAAAGGCTTGATACTGCAAGTCCGTGTTTATCCATGCTCCAGAATAGGTTAAGACGCTACTTCCTTCTGTAGTGTTGGCTTGAGTATTTTGAGGGTTCATTTCCTGAACCATGCCAATTATCGCGTCATAGCTGGAATTGTACCAGTGCAGTTGGCTTGTGCTAATGTCCATGTCAAACGTGTAGCCTTGATATTGAAATCTCACGGCTTTCGAGCTTTTAGAATCATTCTTGAAGTACGCTTGATACGTTCCGTTTGCCATAAACGCATAACTCACATTGTCACTGTTAATTATGGGAATAAACGGTATGCTAGAACTTGCTTGACCGTCAATAGTTGCAGAAGCATGAACAGAAGGCACAAACTCGGAAACACTTAGGAAGCTAACAAGTAACAAAACCGTTATGAAGACTGTGAATGTTCGTTTTCTTTTCATTTTCTGCACTTCTCCATCATTTCTCGGTACTTGTGTTTTGCGAAATATCCAATGTAAACGATTGTTGGAAAAACCAGGGCAAATTCAACGGAGATTATGACCATGTTAGGTTCAACACCGTAGAAATAGCCTAAGAAGAATATGCTTGTGATCACAACTATTCCGAGAGCTGAAAAGACGATTATCAGCGACATGCCTATTGCATGGACTAAAACTTTCTTCCAGTCTAACGGACGAAGATTTTTCATTTCTATATTTCTCCCAAAGCATCAAAATTGCCCTTGATAAGCGTCAGGTTGCCGTTTGAAAAAAGAACCATAATGCAAGATTCACCCATTGGACTATCTAGGAAGCCACAGAGAACACCGCTGACCCTGTAGTCTTCGATAACGACTTGAACCTGACGATTTTTGAAAAGACAAACCAAATCGCTGTTCATGTTTTTCATTCCTCAGAAGGTAGTTTAGAGTGTTTCTTATTCCCGATTCTGGAAAGCTCTCCACGAGTTAGAAGGCCGACTACGAAGCTGAGGAAGGCTATCACGAGAACGTATGTATCTTCAATCATCTGTGTGGACCTCTCTTTTTGGAAAGCATCATCATTGAAACGATTAAGCCGAAGCTTATGCAGACTAAACCAAATGCAAAGCTTTCATGGTGAAGAAACTGGCTCCAATCCCACCAGTTGTTCCAAACCAAGTATTGTTGAAACATGACAAAGAAGGCTACTGTAACAAGAAGAACAGCAAGAAACTTCACGTTGCTTTGCTTGGTCATTGGTTGAGACTTCTCCCACTTTTGTTTCGAGTCTGAAGGATCCTAAGGAAGACGAATGCACCTATCGTGAAGCAGAACATGAAGGCTAGTAGCTGAAAGTTACCAACTAGAAAAGACATGAAATCTTTCAAACTTTGAGGAATTATATGTAAGCTGTCTCCAATTATGTAGAACAGTCCATAAACAAGGCCTGCTAAGGCTATTTTTGATATTACGCTTGCCCAGATTTTCGATTGAACACTTTTCTTAGGCATTCTATATACCAAGCCTACTTTTGTTGTTCATTCTCGGACAAGCATTGCATTTGAAAAGCCTTTCATTCAATCGCCTCAAGTCGGTACTGTCACGTAGGAGACAGCTAGACTCGTGAAACTGTATGGACTCGCATAATAGAATATCCAAGCCGGGCTACCAGTTGTTGCTGTCCGGACGGCAGACGTGCCGTCTGGAAAGACGATGGTCATCGTTATCGCGCTGAAGGCCACAGCCCAGTAATATTTAGTATTAGGCGTCCATCCTGCATAGAGGGTCTGAAGTGCCGCTGAAGTCATTGGAAACGATGCTAGGCAAAATTGCAACCCGCTCGTTAAAGATGATGGTCCAGAAAGCGTAAGTGGTGTTGTAGAGTTTTTGTATAGAAAAACGGACGTGTTTGGAATGCTTGAACCCGCAACAATTGTGCCGACAATAGAATAGTATGACGTTGAAATTGAGTATGAGGATATTGGACCAGTGAAGGTTGCGGTAAGGTAAAAGTTGAATTGAACGTTTGAGACGGTTTTGTTAGCGTCTGCAGGATCCACGATCAAGAGAGGGTTGAACATAGTGATTGTTGAAAGGTCAAACGTGCGCTTTGTTCCGTCTGAGTAGGACACCACGCCTTGCACGTCTGAGTTAAGACCCAGTCTTGATGTACTCGGTTTAGAAGCGAACATTCCCCGGTTCACCGCATACGCAAAGAATAGCATTCCTGCAAAGGCAAAAAAGACAATGATGTTTCGCGTGGTGTGTGACACGTTTGTTTTTGTTCCTCTATTTGGATTCATGGCTACACCTTTTGTTCATTCAGAGAAAGTTCCTGTTTCTTTTTGGCCTTCTGATCTCTCCAATATTGTCGCACTGCAGGATGTGAGCGACCCCACAGTTTAGCCATTATTTCTCACATGATTGCTCGTGATATGTTGGTGACGGTAATAGTGAGCAGTAATACCGTTCATCACCAACATCACTATAGCCAGGTCCACTTATAAGACTTTCCAAGACTCTAGGAAAAAAGAGTCACCATCACGAGTGGCATAGTTTGAACGAAAAAGCCTAGGTATTCCGTTGAAAAAGTCAAACATAACTGAAGCACATTCGAGCATATTGTCGTAAAGCTTAAGATATACTTTTATAGGTCGCTGATGTATCGTTGCGGAAAAGGTTTGAATGGCATGAATGGTGAAAAAGAGAACAGTGCGTTCCAAAGCTTCAAGTCTGAATGCACTAGAAAAAGACGAAAAAGAAAACTTGCGAGATTGGCTACTCGATATAGACCTGCTCAAATGGGATAATCATTAAGGTTTTTCAGTGAAAAAGTGCTAAGTCTTGAACATGGAACAGAAAAAAAGGAAAGGATTAGGATTTCTCTTTTTTATGCTTCACGATTAATTGAACGTTGGTTGTGTATATTGGGATTCCGCGCTCATCATGTTTACTAGTGCGTGCTGCTGAAACCAGAATACCTTTTATTGATAACAGGATTTTTTCTGATGGTAACTCATACTCATTCCAGTGATCCGTGAGTTGAGTGAATTTCAAATCATCGGCTTCTATGAAGTTCTCTGGTTTTTCATCAGATTTCAATGGTAGCGATGGGATTCCCATATATTTCTCGTTTGGTCTAACGCTGAATACAGGCGAATGTGAAAATGTGAATTTTTCATCAGCCTCTTTGATTACCGCAGCTAGGACCACTTTCACTCTCAAAACTGTTCCATCCTCAAGTTTATATTCATTCCAAGGCTCTTTTGCAACCTTGAACTCAAGAAAGTTTATCCTCCCAGTCTGTAGCGTCACTTTGTTTACCTCAGTTTTGTATATTTGGTCCCGCTTGTTGATGAAGCATATTTGTCTTTCAAATTTGAGCGTGCGCGCCCTGTTATAGAGCAGGTTGGAGCGGTCACAGGAATAGACACCTTTACACCACTCTCCAAGTATAAGGTTTTGCAAGGTTCAACATGGCGTTGAAATGTCTCATAAGTTTTGGCCATTGTTTCTTCTCTTACCGCTTTTTCGAATGGCACTTCAGGAATCAGCAACATGATTAAGCCATTGAGAAAACGTTCACCAAGCTTCGTGATAGAATAGTATGAGTATTCTTTGTTTCCTAGTTTATGTTCAAAATAGTGGTCAATCAGACCAGAAGAATACAGTTTCTTCAAATGATAGTTTAGGGTTAACTTGTCAAGTCCTAGTCGCTCTTTAATCGTTGAAAATGAAAGTTTTTCAGTTTGTTCCAGTAATACGAGAATAGCCTGCCGTATAGAGTTGTCTAGAGATGAAATTATCAGTCGAGTTTCTTCCGGAAGTTCTTTTGCATATTGCTCATAGAGCACTTGCTCACATTTTTTCACCGTATTTGCCTCCTAATGGTTGTAGTAGTGAGGTATAATTCAATTTATACCTAGTCTTAATAAGACTTGTTGAGTCTATATAAAGATTCAGGAATAATCTTCTAGTAGAATGTTCAAGGGAATTCATTAATGTCGTTTGCACAATATCGAGAAATGCAGGGAAGGCTGCAAATTCTCATTCTAGGTCCCTACGCACCAAAGCGTGCGTTAGAAAGGCTGGAAATCCTTCAAAAATGCCTGATTGGAAAAGGTTTTTCCCAGACAAGTCTGGTCAAAGACTTCAGCGACAAAGAGACTTACAGCCAAGATCCTGATGAACACTTCACACTTAAGAGCCAAAAACTCATCAAGGAATGGGCACATGTTCCAATCTTCATTTTCTTAAAAGATGCTGATAACCAAGGGGTTACTATCGAGCTTACTTACACATGTGTGACTTTGACTGACAAGCAATCTTGTTGCGCAACCTTTTTTGAAGGTGATTGGGAGAATTTCAGTCGGCTGATGAGAGGTCAGGTGAAACTTACAAAGAGGGTGAGTTTTAGCGATTTTGACAACGACGCAGATCTCTGTGACTTGGCTGGAGGCCACGCTTTGAAAATACTCGATAGATTGTACTACTTCCTCTAGTTGAATCGAACTACTCTTCTCATTCGAATCTAATCTAGCGACTTTCACATTTCTTTGAACATGCGACAGAGAAAAAAAGGGAGATAGAGGTTTTCTTAAAACCTTTCGTCCTTGAGTATCTCACGGAAAACAGGCCCTAACTCGTTCCACTTTATGACCTCTTCGCCGGTGGTTGCTTCCAAGTCTGACCTTATCGCGTCCACGATGTTGTATTCAAGGAAGGGAATTGGGTCCAGGCCGTAGTGGGTAGGTGTGTTTCTCAGAAATTCCATAAGGATCCTTGGAACCTTCAACGTCACCGTTTCATACTCGATGGGCTGTCGGACATTTTCTTTTGATGCTTTCGTGTTCTATTTCTCCTCTTCGTCTGGATTATAGCCATGTGTCCTTTCATTGAACCGTTCAAGCCAATCGGAAGGGTTCAGGCCATGCGTTCCAGCGAACTTTTCAAGATCACCGTTCAAGCTTTGCACCCTGGCATAGATGGCTTTCATGCAGAAAGTTTCTACGTCGTCCTTGCAACCGAAGAACCGCAGGTACTCTTTAATGAAGTCTAGGAAGGGACTGATCACGGTTATTTTGAGCTGCACCATTTCACCCATTAGGTCATGTTTCCAGTTTGGATGATTCTTTCGCCAGAGCTGCTGACTGTTGAAAACCGTTGCTTTTTCTGTCCCGGACCCAGTGACGATCTCGATGAAGTCTCCTGCATCGAGCCAACTTCTTAGTTTCGCATATTGTTCAGCGTTCAAGGGGACCTCTAGGAAAGGCTCGTTCTGTTCAGGCTGATCAAACGTGGTCGCAGACTTGAAAAGAAACGCAACGTATTCCTCGACAGTCATGTTCTTGTTGTCTGCAAGCTCTTTCAGAGCCTTGTAGGTTGCGCCTTCTACACAGATTTTCTTAGTGGCTTCTGTTTCAGTTTCCATGCTTTGAATCCTCCACCTTTGCCGGTTCTTCTTTTTGCTCTGACCAGAATATGCCAAGCTTCTTTTTGACCTCTTCATCATACCTTTTGGCTGCGATGCAATAGGCGTCTTCTATACGGCTGTGCAGAATGTCGAACAGTTTGGGAGCTGGAATGGGGTGGGGTATGGCTTGGGCCTCGCCTTCTAATAGACTCGCGCAGTCAAGGAAGCCTCGCAAGTAGTCAAGCTCTTTCTCTTGAAGTGTGTCTTCAGCGTCTTTCATTTTCTCTTTTCTCCTTTTGTGTGAAAGCTAGTATATCTGACCAAGTATATAAGTTAAATCCACAGTTTAATAATTGGTTTGTAACTGGGTTTAGTATTGTTCGCGGTCCGAACAAGAATAAGCAAAGCTACCGTTCCTTCTTTTCTTCTGTTTCTAATTTTTCCGATTCAGAAGAACCCGGAGGAGTCGAAATAATCGTTTCCTCAGTCATGCCTGAAGTAATGGGTTTTCGAGAGCGTTTTATCCGCTTCCAATAACGACTCCAATGCTTCATCACTTCACGGTCATGTTCACACCGTTCTGTCATCTGTTCCAAGGTAGTATCAGCTAAGGCGGTCAGTTCCTTGTCAAGTTTGAAGACTGGTAGAAAATCCTCTCGGCTGTCTGGATGGAAAAGAACTATTCTAACAAATGTTTCCTTTCTTATTTCTTCAGCACGTGCAAGTGCTTTTTTGGTTCCCCATTTAATGAGTGCTCTCTCTTCAGCAGTGTCAATTTGAGCATTAAACAGGGAAATGCCAAAATCTTCTATGAGTGACGATATATTCATAGCTTTTTGTTCCTCAGTCTTTTCCCGGGGCACAGGAACAAATTCTAAGTCGCCTTGTGATGTTATGTTCTTTTCTTTCTCAATCAGCGTTAGGGGATAATAATAATTTCTGAAATAGTTTTTCACGTTCTCGATGATCCTGTTCTTCAGGCCATGAACAGTGAAGAATTGCCACTTTCCGAGTACCGGGGGAAGTAATTTCTCGTGTTGACAGGCGATAGCATCAAAATCCTTTTCCTGTAATTTATCAAGAGTTAGAGCAAAATATTGGAGCAGCCCCTCCAGTGTCATATCATAAGAGTCAACCTTCAAGCTGGGGTTTTTCGATGATGGCTCAGATTTTGCTTTCACTATTAAGTGATTCTCAAGTAAATCGCTGATCGTGTCATGTATGTTACCGTAACTTCTATGCAAAAGGCGTTTGAGTTCCCATCGGTTTTTAGGTTCTCCTGTTGCTAGGAGTTGTAGAATAGCTAGGTTTGTTGGTTCTTTGGTTCGTGGTTTTCTTTCATGGGATACTATCTTTGTCATAGTCTACTGATAAGTGACAAAAGATATATATACTTATCGCTGTACGTACTACTATCTTAGAGGAAAGACAGATGCCCGCAAAAATATTCAGAAAGGTTCTCAAATCCGGCGCTTCAAAATGCGCTGCGTTACCACCTGATTGGCTACGCATGTTCAACCTACGGGTAGGCGACGACCTTGACATTATCTACAATTCCATAGTTATCGTGAAAGCAAAAGACTTCAAAATTGACCCAGAATTTCTGAAAAAAGAATTCAAGTTGATTCTTGATTTGGAAAAGAATGCTCAGGACCGCGTTGGACTGAGAAAGAAGAGCCAGGAGGCCAAGGCCATTGAGTGAAGACACGGTTGATGTCCTTCTCAAAATTGGAAACCGATTCTACGAAGGCAAACTACACCCTCAAAAAGTAGGATCACCCGCAAAGCTTCCAAGCAACAAACCCGTTTTTCCAGAGCCCTATCAGCAAATGTTGGATACAACAGATCAAGGAACATACTGGCAGATAAAACCGAGAACTTTCTTACAAACTTTCGATTTTGCAGAAATCGCTAGAATTGTAAAGCAGTATGGCGGAGCTTACGTTTCTGCTGGAAAGTCCTCCCATTTTCGTATACCAAAATGAAATACCGCTGGGGGTCACAGCATGACATGGAAGCCTAACGCTGAAACCAAACAGCTCCTAGATTTTTGCGTTGCCACAATAAAGAGCGTTCCGTACAAACCTAATCTCCGCTGGCTGTTCTATCGTGCGCTACAGAGTGGCCTCCTGAAGGATAAGGGAGAAGCCAGCGTTCACAAGTTTGACTATGCCCTTTCCCGCGCTCGCAAAGAGTTTTATGATGAATGGAAACCCGACAGCCTAGAAGATAGTGTACGGCAAGGATTCTGGAAGGGAGAGTTTTTCGCTGGCTACGATGTAAGGCTAGATAACATTGAAGAACAGGAGAACTATGTTCAGGTTTGGTTTGAAGCCTACGCCATGTTCCAACAGTTCACCCATTACACGCAACCTTACCGGGTGTCCTTAGTTCCGTTTCGCGGTGACTGTTCTATTCCGTTGAAATGGGAATTGGCTAAGAAGCTGGAAGAAATCAACGGATCCTATCACAAGCCAACCAAGATTCTATACTTTGGAGATTATGACCTTAAAGGCTTCCAGATTCTTGAGGCTGCATTGAAGGATATTAAGGCATGGTGCAACGTGCCTTTCACCGTTGAACGTGTTGGCCTCACACTAGAACAGGTCAAGGAGTACGGCATACCTGAAAACCCTGAGCACCCTGACGCATATCAGTGGGAAGCATTGAACGATAAACAAGCTGGAACATTGATAATCAACAGTATAGCCAGCCTAGTCAAACCAGTTTTACCCGGGTTGGAAGAGCAGGAGAAGCTGATAAAATCCAAGATTAACACCGCTATGGTCACGATTCTGCAACAGGAAGGCGTTATCGAATGAACGACCCCAAAGACGCCGACATTAAAGCTGCAGCTCAACGCGCGCTACGAGTATCTCAGCGGAGACGGAGACTAACAAACCATGACTGAAAACTCCGCCATACCTGAGCAACTTAGAACATGGTGTTTCATACTTCTCTCAGGACACACTAAGATTCCAACGGCTGAAATGAAAGGATGGGCTAAAGACCGAGCAAACAAAACATTCACGTATGATGATAAGCGGTTCATAGAACATATCACCGCGCATGAAAACTACGGTGCTGTGACTGGCGAGGACCGCTTTGTCGTGGCCGCCGACACTAAGGAAGTTGAAACAGCCATTGAAGAGCATCTACCTAAAACCTTCACTGTGCAGAGTCCAAGACATAAGACTAAACATTTTTACTTCTATGGAAAACTCAGTCGAACAATACTCTGTAAACCGACAACTGAAGGCGATCCTTGCGCTGACATTAAAACTGGAAATGCCTATGTACTCAGTGCTGGAGACATTTTTGAAAATTACGGCAAATACACCGTGATAGACAATGTGCCAATAGCAACAATCACGGAAGAGCAATTACTAGCCGCGATAGATGAGTTTATACTACCTAAAAAGGAAACACGTTTTCTAACCATAACAAGCGAAAAACACGATAAGAACTTGGACTTTCCAATCACCTCTATTCTTCCAAACCTTGACGCTTTAACACAGAACAACGATGAAATGTTTGGTCCTCATCCTCTACATGGCAGCACAACAGGAGCCAACTTTCACGTAAACACGGCTAAGAATGTGTGGCACTGTTTCAGATCGGGACATGAAAGCGGCGGCGGCCCCCTGGAACTATTCGCGGTTCTAAACGGAATCGTCAACTGTGAGGACTGTCATAAAGGCGTACTACATGGAGAGCTATTCAAAAAAACCGTTATGCTAGCACATGAAAAAGGCTTAGTGGCCTCTATATCTTTTCAAGATTCAGAAGAGCAAGAGGATAAAGAACATGAACTTATGCGAAAAGTCGTAACAGGCCTTCAGTCTCAATTCACGTTCAAAACGCCTAGCGATATTGAAGAAATCTATGTTTTTAATAAGGGCGTTTATGAAGAGGCTGAAACGATGATTAAAGGCCAGGTTGAACAGTGGCTAGGGACCGAGGCAACCACACATTTTATTGAGGAAGTTCTCGGACATATACGCCGTAGTAGTTACGTTAAGCGCTCAGAGTTTAACAAACCATCAGCTATTATCCCGGTGCAGAATGGCCTTTTAGACTTGAACAGTGGTGAGGTCAGTCCATTCGATAAAGAACAAATCTTCACATTCAAACTAAATATGGTCTATGATAAGACAAAGAAGTCTCTCAAATTTCTGAAAGCTGTACATGAATGGCTAAACTCTCAAGACGTTATTACCCTGCAGGAAGTCTCAGGATATTGCTTACTTCCAGCTATGCCTTTTCATAAGTTGTTTTTCCTTCATGGAACGGGATTCAATGGGAAAGGGAGCTTCATAAGAACATTAATCGCCATTTTTGGAATTGACAACTGTTCAAACCTGAATCTGGAAGAGTTTGACGGTAACCACCGATTCGCTACGGCTCTACTCTATGGTAAAATGATAAACACGTCTAGCGAGCCAAAAACAGATAAACAATTACAAACGAATTTATTGAAAAAGGTATGCGGCGAAGACTACATAGACTCTGAAGTGAAAAACAAACAGAGAAGAATACACCATGTGAGCGCCGCTAAACCTTTCATTCTTGGAAACAGATTCCCACGAGTAAACGATAACACAGTGGCCTTTTGGGAACGCGTAACAATACTCAAGTTTCCATCAAATTTCATAGGAGACAAACAAATACCATGCATCTGGAACACATGGATAAACGATCCTGATGAAATGAGCGGGATCCTAAACTGGATGATTGAAGGGCTACAGAGACTAATAAAAAACAACAAGTTCACCGAAAGCAAAGATTCTGAAGAGACAAAGCTGGAATTTCAAAGAGCCAGTGACACAACATTAGCGTTTCTCAATGAATGTTGCACTATTGACCGAGTAACTCAAAACATAAAATCCGACTTCTACGACCAGTACAAAACCTATTGCGAAAAGCTCAACGTAGAAATAGACCCTGAGAACATGTTTTCAGCAAAACTCAAGCAACAGTCAGGGGTCAGAAGTACAAGACAGCATGTAGAAAAAAAACTTGAACATTTATGGGTCGGCATAAAATTCAACGATTATCCTAAAGAAGAGGGAGAGGAAGAAAAATCTGAAAAGTCAGGGAAACAAAAAAATCATGGAACTCAAAAGAAACTAGACCAAAGTGTTCCACCTGTTCCAACTGTTCCACCCTTTACAAAGTCAAACGCTGTAGAAGATAGTAAGGGTATAGAAAAGAGAAGTAGTAAAAGGTATGGAACACCTGGAACAGGTGGAACAGTCATCGAGTCAATAGGGAAGACTGTTCCAGACGTTCCAACAGAAATAAGCAAACAATTAGAAAAGGAAAACTTGACCGTTAACCGCTGTAAGAAGCATCGTACAGCAACCTGCCCACATCCTAATCGCGACTGCATAGCGCCGACTAATTCGTGTCCAAAGACTTGTGGAGATTTTGTTTCTGTGGAGGATGACGCTAAGGCTAAGGGTGCAGCTCTCGAGTTGAATGGTGACAGTGGGAGGCTAGGGCATGACTGAAAACTCCACTAAATCAGTCATTAACGCAGTGCTCACAAAGGTACTAAGGACATGTGATAAATGCCAAATAAAAACTGTTTTGTGCTGTCCTCAATGCAATTCTGATAAAATCGTGAAGGACGGTATGAGGCAATCCGTCTATGGAGAACAGCAACGTTACCTATGCAAGTCGTGTTATCTCCGATTCAGCAACAGCGACCCCGAAACAAAGGTGCAGAATCTGCACAATTCTTTTAAGGAAAGTCAGACAGAAAGCGGATGCGTCCAAATATGCGCTGAAAAGAAAGGAGTAGCGAAAAACTTGGACAACGCAACCATTGAGAAGGTTGCGGGAGAAACTCCAGATATTAAAGGCAAATTGGTACAGTACGCTTGGCAACTGACGAAACGCGGATTAGCTGAAGAAACCGTGAAGCATCGCCTTTACCGTTTGAACGTGCTTGTAAAGAAAGGAGCTGACCTAACTAATCCTGAAACCGTAGAAACAATCCTGGCAACGGAACAATGGACACCTGGAAACAAACGGTTCTTTATCATGGCATACCAAAGTTTCTGTCGAACTATGAACATTGAATGGGTAGCCCCCCGAAACAAGTGGCAACCTCCACAGCCCTTCATACCCTTGGAATCAGAAATAGACGCATTGATTTCTGGCACTGGAAAAAGAACGGCCACACTACTGCAAATTTTGAAGGATACCGGGGCACGAATAGGAGAAGCCTCACACCTACGATGGACAGACGTAAACATGGAAAACAGCACCATAGCCATAAACAACCCTGAAAAAGGATCATCATCTAGGACGCTGAAAGTGTCAAGCAAAACTATCGCTATGCTTAACGCCCTGCCAAAGAAAGGCCCTTTCATATTCAACGTCAAACCGCGCACCCTGGAAAGCACGTTTGACCGTCAACGGAATAGGTTAGCCCTTAAACTTCAGAACCCAAGACTGAAACAAATCCACTTTCACACCTTCCGGCACTGGAACGCAACAATGACATACCACAAAACCCGAAACATACTGCTAGTCAAATACCGACTGGGACATAAACGCTTAGAAAACACGGAAGTTTACACGCACTTGGTAGATTTTGAGAACGACGAATACGACAGTGCAGCAGCTCAAACAAAGAATGAGGCAAGACAACTTATAGACACAGGATTCGACTACGTGACCACAACCCCGGACGGTTTCATGCTGTTCAGAAAACGGAAGTGAAAAGCATGGTATCCAATCAAAAAACAATGTATCAAAGCTGATACCCTGCCTGTACGGCCGTGTTGTCAACTTTGGCGCTCATTCTGCTGGCTCGGCGCAGAGCCTCGACGTTGTCGTCTGAAAACCCAAATTCTTCTCCGACTGTGCCTATTTCCATTGGTGCCTTTCGAGAGGCTCTGCCTTTTCCGCCGCACACAGCGATACCGTGCTGCTGAGATGAGATGGCTTGTTTCAGAATTCCTGTCACAACCGTGGTTACTCCTGAAGAATGCCAGTCGTAACCTAGGACGCAACCCAATGCTTGGAACCAAAATGGATCTGAAACTCGTCTCAGAAACTCGTCTGAGCCGTACTCGTCAACGATGATTGTCACTATTTCTTTGGCCATCTTTTGCATGCGTACAATTAGATATTGAGGCGCCCTACCATAATGAAGTGGGAGTCTGGCAATGCCTGTTCTTTGCACGGCAACACCGCTTGTAATACAAGTGCTGAAGAAGTGGTTTAATCATTTTGCTTTTTTCTTAAGAACATGTCCTTCGCGGTCAATTTCGCCATTGCGGATCCGAGTCGTTGAGATCGCCTTTTGATTCTCGGAGGGAACCATGTCGATGACAATTATTTCAAGCGGATTTATACCGATTTCTTTTCTCTTTTCGTTGATCCTGAGCGCGACGGGCTCAGTATCCCTGCTGACCACCAGTGCTTCAATGGGATCCTTAGACAGAAGCACCCCTCCATAGGCATCATCTATCGGAATTATTTCAGCCTTCTGCAGCATTCCCTGATCTCTTAAGAAGTCTCTCAGTTCCCTTGTACGTTGCTCGTAAGTTGCCGTTCTGTGCGGCTTGTTCATCTTCTTGGCAAATTCGTCTGAGGAGACACCAATCATTACGCGTTCGCCTATGTCGAAGGCTTTCATGAGCAATGCTCTGTGTCCCTTGTGAAGCTCGTCAAAAGTGCCGCCAAGGCCGACAGTTCTGAACCTTTTCTGCATCGGATTCCACGTCTAACGCGGCTGAACTGCATATAAGACTATTTTGGTTTGATCTTGTTAATCGTGACATCCAGTATCTTCGCTGCAACTTCTCGCTTCTTGGCCAGTGGCAAGTGCACTACGTTCTTTTTCTTGTCCACGATGAAGACCTCGTTCGTGACGGTTCCGAAACCAGCTCCTTTCTTTCCCACGTCGTTGACGACGATGAGATCAGCTTTGGCTTCCAGCAGCCTCTTGTGTGCACTCTCAATCAACTCCCCCTTAGGCAGCTTGTACTCTGCACGAAAAGCCACCAGAAAAGTTCTTGGACTGACTTTCTTCACGCTATCGATTATCTTCACGGTGGGTTTCAGCTTCAACTCAAGCGAATGCAGCTCGTGTGACGAAACCTTGTATGGATATGGCTTTTCAGGCATCCAGTCAGCAGCTGCAGCGACAGCTATGACCACGTCGTAGTTCCCTGATTTCAGTTCAGAAACGACCGCTTCGTACATCTGCTCCGTCGTTTCAACAGTGAGCAGACGGGCTCCTGGGGGAGCAGCTTCGGTTCCTGAGCCGTAGACAAGTGTCACTTCTGCGCCACGGCTTAAGGCTTCTTCTGCAATTGACACGCCCATTTTTCCGGAGCTTCTGTTTGTGACAACGCGAACAGGGTCTATGTACTCTGCGGTTGCGCCCGCGGTTATCAACACTCTTAGTCCCGAGAAATCGTTTTTGACCACAAGTTTGCGAATCACTGTCTCAACGATGTCTCTGGTTTTAGCGATTTTTGCCTTTCCTTCTTCGATTCTTGGGCCCACGAATTCGACCCCTAATGCTTTGAGTTCCTTAATGTTCTTCGCCAATATCGGGTGGTTGTACATGGATTCATGCATCGCTGGAACGATGATTATGGGACGGTTTGAGCCGAAGGCTGTTGAGGCGACGGATGTGACGGTGGTATCGTCGATTCCGCAGGCGATTTTGCTTATGGTGTTTGCTGTAGCAGGTGCTACCAGAACAAGATCAGCCGATAAGGAATGCTCGCCGACCAAGGCCACGTGTTCAATCTTTCCAGTCAGTTCCGTTACGACTTCGTTTCCGGTCGCCCATTCCATCAGATACGGATGGACGATTTTCCCTGCCATCATGGACATCACGGGGAACACGTCAGCTCCGTGTCGCATCAAAGCTCTGGCAATTTCTGGGCTTTGCACAGCTGCGACGCTGCCCGTTACGCACAGAACTATACGTTTTCCCTTCAGCTCGTTACCCTCAGTTCCAACGATGTGTTTGGATGGATGTGTCGACAAGGCTTAGTCCTCCTATCTAACCTCCTAACTCATTGACTATCTTTTTTAGATCTTGCAGGAATTCGTCAATATGCTTTTCTTGAACATGAGGCATGATGACGATGCAAATGTGACGTGGAAAGAGTGATATCGCCCATTTTCTGAGCCTAAGCTCTTCAGCTATTCTGCGAATGTCAAACGCGTCGGATTTTAGTCCAACAACGTTCATCGTTGGTTCTGTTGCCACACTTAAACCCCTAATCTTAGGGATTTCTTCTGCGAGTTTGAGCGTTAGGCGCATGCACTTTCTCACGATTTTTCTGTAGCCTTCGCGTCCCAGATGCTTCATCACGGCCCAGACCGCGATGGCTGAAGCGCCAGAACGTGTTCCCACCAGCGTGGCTTGTTCGGTTTCTCCGCCTGACAGATACGAAATGCCCCTTGACACCGCCTTTCTGAAGTTTTCGTTGCGGAACACTATCCCGCCGGCTGGGATGGGAGCCAAGCCCATCTTGTGCGGATCAACCGTGATAGAACAGACTTTGGGAACTGCAAAGTCAAAGTTGGGAGTCTTGTATCCCAGGTCTTTCAGGAAGGGGAGCACGAATCCTCCGAAGGCGGCATCTACATGAAAATACAGGTCTTTTTCCAAGGCGAGTTCGGACAGGTCGTCTATAGGGTCGACTACACCCAATGCCGTTGTTCCTGCCATGCCCACGACCGCAATAGTCTTCGGATTCACCGCTTTCTTAACAGATCCTACATCGACTTGAAACCTGTCATTCAACCTTGCCTTGATGATTTTCAAGCCTAGCAAATCTGCGGCCTTGTCGAAGGAGCAGTGGGCAGAACGGGGCACTATCACTTCTGGGTTGGTTTTCTTGGCAAGTGCCCTAGCAGCCCACAGGGCAAGAACGTTTGCTTCTGTTCCACCCGTGACAATGTGCCCCGAGGCTTCTGTGTTCGAAAGAACGGTGCCGAGCATCTTCAGCGTTTCTCTCTCTATTTCAGCCACAGCCGGGAAGAGCCCTGAGTCGCCAAGGTTCTTTTCGAGAAAACGGGCGAACACTTTTCTAGCTAGCGGATGTGGGCTGGTGCACATGGATCCCACGATTCTTCCAGAATTGTACGTGAAGTCTCTTCGAAGCCTCGATTCAAGCTCCTCGCGAAGTGTTTTTTCAGGCACCCCTTTGACCTGCATTTTCACGGCTCCCATGCGATCTAATGGTAGGTATGCTCATCGTCCGGGTACTTGCCCGTGGAGACTTCCTCAATGAACTTGGCCACGGCGTCCTTTATCGTCTTGTTCAAGTTCGCGTACGTCTTTACATATTTTGGTTTGAAGTTCTCATCAAAACCAAGCATGTCATTTATGACAAGAACCTGCCCATCGCAGTGTTTGCCGGCACCGATGCCTATCGTTGGCACTTTTACGGAGTTGGTTATTATCTTGGCTAAACTTTCAGGAATGCATTCTAGTACTATGGAAAACACGCCGAGCCCGTCTAGCTCTAGGGCATCTTGCAGAATCTCTTGGGCTTCCTCAGGCTTTTTCCCCTTCACATGATAAGTTTCAGCCA
The DNA here is from genome assembly GCA_049512075.1 of Bathyarchaeia archaeon. Classification (GTDB taxonomy): domain Archaea; phylum Thermoproteota; class Bathyarchaeia; order Bathyarchaeales; family Bathycorpusculaceae; genus JBEKCD01. The sequence goes on from JBEKXL010000004.1 coordinate 121,007, forward strand.
TCTGAGGAAGCATTCCCACGTGACCCATCACGGGGATTCCCGCTTTTATCAAGGCTTTTATGGCGTCTGTTTTCTTTCCTTCGATTTTTACCCCGTTTGCTCCTGCTTCAACAAACTTTTTCGCGTTCTCAAGGCAGTCTTCCACTGTGTTGCAACTGTCTATCGGCATATCTCCGATGATCGGCGCGGATGTGGCTCTGCTTGCCACTGCCTTGATGTGGAATATCATGTCTCCCATCGTTACGCTCTTGGTATCCTTGTGGCCTTGCACGACCATGCCTGAACTGTCGCCGACGAGTATCATGTCTATGCCAGTCTGATCCAGTATTCTTGCCATTTGAGAGTCGTAGGCTGTCAACATTATGATTTTTTCCTTGCCCTTCTTCTGCTTAATTCTTTCCTGAAAGCTCATTGTTTTCCTCCAGAAATTTTATGAAACTAACGATGGTTTCGTTGACCGGTGTTGGAATATGATGTTTTCCACCTAGCTCAATTATCTTTCCGTTGAGAAAGTCAATTTCCGTCCTATTCCCTTTTATTATATCTTGGCACATGGAAGAGAAATTCGTGTATCCGACAATCTCTCTATCTATTCCTTTCTCCAAATCCCCCTGAAAAGCTATCCCCTCAGCCTTTCCGACATGGACGCACTCTCTGACAATCTGATGTCTGACAGGTGCCAAGGTTTGCGTGCCGATTTCACGATTTCTAACGCGGAAAATCGCCGTCAGCGGGTTCACCACGCTGTTAACCACAACTTTGCCCCATATCCTATCTCTAATATTCCTGCAAAGACTTGTCTTCAAGCCGCATGCATTCAGGACATCTGCGATCTCCTCTGACGCAACGTCATTCTCTATGAATGTGTCCCCTTTCCAATATTTCACTTGTCCCGCCTTGAAGAACTCCACAGCCATGGTTGTTATTCCTCTCAGAACCCTGGCTTTGCCGCTCACGGCGCGTTTGACGACCTCTTCGTTTCCGAGGCCATTCTGCAAAACCAAAACGACGGTGTCTTCCCTGAGAAGTTTGCTTATTCCTCTCATTGTACTTTCCGAGTCGTACGCCTTTGTTGTTAGGAAGATCAGCGTTTTTTGAGGTATTTCTCGAATTTGGGTGTCAGCGCGCAACTGGAAAGTTTCATTCACATCGCCCGAAACTGAAAGACCGCTTGAGTCTAAAGCTTCCACGTGTGCTCTGTTTCCGATTAGTGTTATATCATTCTTCTTGGATAGCAAAGCGCCGACGACACTTCCTATGGCGCCAGCGCCTAGAATGAAAGTCCTGTCAAACATCACATCACTCGCCTTCGCCTGCGGTGTGTGCACTTTGCGTCGCGAGCTTTGAGAGGTTTTCTTTTATTACAGTGATGGATGCGGCCAGGTTTTTCTTGTTGTCATATTTCCGCAATATCTCTCTACATTTTTTGGGGTCCTGTTTTTTGAGCTTTTCAGCGGTTTCTACCAGCTTGGGCGCTGATCTCGCGATGTTGTCGACTATTGTGATGGTCGCTTTTTGTGCAGTCCGCGACAGGGGGTTCAGGTCTACTGCTATTACCTTTTTTCCCATTTTGACGAGAGCTTCCGTTCTGTCACCATCCTCCAACGGCACCATGACAACATCGGCTACTAGTATTCCCCGAGGATCAACGTGCCGCCTCTCACTGCTCAACTCTGGAATCTTTGCAGATGCCTTCTTGCCTATTCCAAACACTTCATGCGCGCCAGCTTTCTTGAGCAACTTCTCTATTGCAAGGTCCCTTTCAGGGGATCTGTAGAAAAGATTGACTTCAATCTTCGATTCTGTAACATCAGCGAGTTTCACGACTTCTTCAGCAACCAGAGCCGCCGTGTTGCCATTGACCGAGATAACCGGATTTTCTGCCGTCAGAAGGATGGCAGCGGTTGCCGAGATAGCTTCTAGCGCCGGTTTGCTTGTTTTTTCGCCTAGCAAGTAATCGAAAGCTTCTCCACGACCGTGCGCAATAAGGCCCGAAGCAGCCACGATTCCTTCGAGATAGCGTGCTATCAGCCTCTCTCGTAATTGCAGGGATTCTGCTCTAGGGTGATCAGGGGGGATCTTGATGTCTGTCACTGAAGAAGTCGCGCTCCTTCATGATTCACTTTGCTTACGATAGTTTGACCGCTTAGGGCACTTTTGCGGAAGACCTGCAGAATCCGCTCGACCCCATTTTGGTCGGTTACAGTAAAAGCGGATTCTCCGAACATTGGCATGCTGCAGACCACGCCGGCTTTGTCCGCTGCGTCTAGGATGCCTCTCACCTTTTCAGTTATTAGTCCAACGTGTTCGGCGAATTGCCGAGAGAGCTTCATGAAGTTTATGATGGTCGGTGCGTTGACCAGTTCCTTGACTAACTCACCGCCGAATCTGTTTATGCGAGCGCGTGTTTCGGGGTTGGTCAAGGATTCCCTTGTGGAGAGAGGCCCGAAAACATGGCACGCCACCAAAGTGTCGTCAGGGACTGACAGACGCTTTATTTCTCCGATTCCTGGGGCTCCTGGCTTGACCCTGACCTCAAACCCGCCGAACGTTTCAGCTATGATTGTTCCAAGCCCAGTCTTGCATTCGACTTCTGCAATGTGCGCTATCTGGGCAGCCTCTAATTTTGACATTCCCAACCCGGAAGCCTCGTTCAAGGCTAGAGCCAAACTCAACGCTGCAGCCCCGCTAGTGCCGAATCCCGCGCCTATTGGAGCTTCTATATGATGTTCTACTGAGATTTCAAAAGGGGGTGTGTCGCTGAAGCGGGAAAGGAAAGCGTCGACAACACGCCCCGAGACTTGTGCGGAGTTCGCTGTGTGATTGTTGATGCTGACTTTCAAATTGTACTTGGAACCTTTTTTGACTTTGACGGTTGTCTTGGCTCCTAAATCCAGTGAAACGCCAGCGCCTTTTGACCCTGCGAGTAGGGCATCTGCTGATTGATCAAATATCTGGAAGACTCCAGTGATGTGGCAGGGTGCGAACGCCGCAGCCTCTTCCATTTTCGACGCCCAGACGTCAAGTTTAATGAAAGGGCTTCAAATAAGAATTCTGTATGAACAGTTTAAACATGTTTAGATTCTCCATCGTTTTTGTCGTACCACCACATAAAATCATCATTAGCGTGCAGTGAGAAAGTCGAGTTCTGACACGAAATATTTGTGTTCCTCTGCTGTTGACGTCGTTGAGCAGCGGATGCTAAACCCTTATTTGTTACACTGGTTTCCTAACATCCCCCTAAGATGTGCGTCCGACGAGAATGAGGATTCTGAATTATCGAGAGTTCGAGCGAAAGAGCGCGTTGCTCCCTTTAATGGAGCAGGCATTCGGTTGGCCATTTGACCCCATAGACTTTGATAGGACCATCAAGTTGGACCCAAGACTGAGGGATGGCCGTATAGGATTCTGTGCCGTGGAAGAAAATAGAGCACTCGGATACGTTGACCTCATGGACTTGACGATGAGAACTGAAAATGGCAAATTGGAAAAGTTGGGGCATCTACAATGTTGCCACCTTGCCTGGACAGACGAGAAAGGGTATCTGCACCACGCTGCTAGACAGGACACATGAACATTTCTTGGAAAAGGGCATCGTTTCTCTTTTCTCACAACAAGCCCGACAATCGTGGCTTATGCTCTGTATGAAAAACTAGGCTATTTTAGCGTGACATCGTTTCCGGGAGCGTACAAAGTGCAAGAGAAGGTGGGAAAAAAGGCGGCTTTACAACGTGAAAAAGCAAAGCTTGATGTTGACAGAATGTTGGAAATCTAAAGAAAGAGAAGAAGCAAATCAGAATAAGTGAGCTCATTGCTCACGACCGGAAGAAAATGAATCAGCTTGTCGGGCTAGTCTGGGACAAAGCGAAGAACGTGGTCTTCGCCAGAGCAATCCTGGATCCCATGTTGCGCCGAGTCTATAGAGCACGTGGTTTCTCGGTTCTTGAAGCTGGACACGGCGTGCTCATGGTCAAGGAACTAACTGCTGAGGTCTCATACAACGAAGTGTATGGCGACAGATTCTACATGAGTGCCCTGGACCAGTTCTGACCTTTCCACTATCCAAGTTTCGCGGTGATTCTCAAACATCTGCAGAAGTGCGGGCTCAGGCTATCCATGCAGGGACTATAGGTTCTGAAGAAGCATGATACAGGACAAGGTTTCGTCTGTCAAGGTTTTCTCTGACAAATTGTCGAAAATGTTGAAGAAGAGTGGACAAGTGTTCCTTAAGCTTTTTAAAGGTCTGACAGCCCTTAGCTAAAGGGGGAGAAGAAGATGGGCGATATTCCGGTTCCTCTCATAAATTACATACACCTCATAAAAGAGCGTAGGTCGCCTTACTACGACATCGTTGAGCACGTTATGAAAGAGATGGAAATGCGTTACACCACGAAGGGGCAGGGTTCGGAAGCGGTTTACACGATTAACCCAAGAGTGTTGCAGGAACAGATTGAGCAAAAAATGAGGGACGAGCGGCTGACTACGGTGAATGTTTGCCGCACTATTTTGGCTATGTTGTACGGGGCTAAGCTTGACGAAGAGAAGGATTTCTTCGTGACCACAACGAGCAGTGGACGGAGAAACTATCACATTAGGGTGAGTAACCGTACTCTGAATTCAATGTCGAAAATGTTGTGAACTGTTCCCTATTCGATTTGTGTCGTGAGCCAATAGGGCGAGGGATTCTCTGCTCTTTGTCCAATACTATGGCGGTCTTCGTTGCATCACTGTAACCCATTATCTTAGACTTGACTTTGTCGCTTAGGAGCTTTTTGCCTGTGACGTAACTCCCGTCGCCTGCGCTCTGTCGAGTGCTCAGCCATTTAAATACGTGGGTAATTCTCTTACAAGTCAGAATTGGTTGGGTCTTGCATGTCTGAAACGTATGCATGTCGCCATCTTTTCACGCTGTTGAAGCTGGCTGAAATGGGAGCGCATCGCAGGACGGCAAAGATCTCCACGGAATATTTGGCCGGAAAGCTGGGCGCTTCTCAGCAGACGGCATCACGTTACATGATTGAGCTGGAAGGCAAAGGATGGATTGAACGGACGATAACGCCCGAAGGCTGTCTCGTAGGAATTACAGGTGCGGGAATGAAGGAGCTGAACAAGCTCTATTCAACCCTGCGCGCGTTGATGGAAGCGGCCTATCCACCATCAATAACCCTGGAGGGCACGGTTTTCACTGGGTTCGGGGAGGGCGCCTACTACATATCGAGGGAAAGCTATAGAAAACAGTTCATCGAGAAACTGGGCTTTGATCCGTACCCGGGTACGCTTAACCTGAAACTCGTCACCGACTACGACCTCAAAGCCAGAAACGAACTGGAAGCCTACCCCGGCGTGGAAATCGAGGGCTTCAAAGACGAGGATCGCACTTTTGGCTCAGTGAAATGCTACCCCGTGATAATGGAGAACGAAGTGAAGGGCGCTCTCATCTTGGCTCTGAGAAGCCACTACGACGCATCCGTGTTGGAGATCATCGCTCCCGTTCCCTTGAGGAAACGCCTCAAGCTAAAAGACGGACAAAAAGTGAAAGTCGAAGTGTTGACACTCCCCTGAGACTCATGTTCCACATCAGTACACGCGATGTTTTTCAGGCATCGGTTTCAACGGCATAGCCAGCCTTGCCCCACGAATTAGGATAGTTATATTCGTTCGTGACCCGTTTGTATCGGCGGGAAGCCGCCAGTGCATAACCTATCAACAGTCCTGTCGCTAAGCCGCCGAGGTGAGCCAAGTAGTTTACGTTAGTCCCAAGGTTGATGATGAAAAAGAAGAAAGCGTATATCAACGCGCCCATTATCGACTGTCCTATCGAGTGTCTAGCGTATATTATGGTCGCTCCTAGAACTCCGAAGATGGCGCCTGAGGCTCCGATGGAAAGGGTTTCGGGCGGCCAGAGGGCCAGTGTAAGCAGGCCTCCGGACAACCCGCTCAGAAAATAAATGAGCAAGTATTCTTTGATGTCAAACATGTCTTCTGCTCTCAACCCGAAGATCAAGAGGAAAAACATGTTGCCGAAAATGTGCAGAATGTCCGCATGGACAAAAATGGCTGTGAAGAGCCTCCAGACCTCACCATTCCACACGTTAGTGTTGATTTGTCCTAAGGCGCCAACGACGTCATCGTTCGTAGCCAAGCTCCCGCTGAGGATCGAAGTGAATGCGTAAACGGCGACGTTTGCCGCTATGAACACGTAAGTAGGCATGTACTGTCTGGAGCTTTTGGACATCCACTCACCTTCTGTAGTCTTCAATGATTCTCTGTTTGATCTTCGAGGAACTGTCCAACTCGTCTGAGCTGAACTTTCCAACCCGAACAATCTTAATCTTCAACCCGTGCTGCTTCACGTAGTCTCTAACAGTTCTCTCCATTCCCAGCTGGTCGTACCCGAAAGCAACGACGTCAGGACTGATTTTTCCAACAACCTTTGCGACGTCGAACTTCTCGTAGCCCAGAATCGCCTCGTCAACAACCTTCAACGAGGCGACGAGAGCGCACCGTTGGTTCTCAGGCATAATGGGTTTTTCACCCTTCCTGCTCTCAACCGTGCTGTCTCGGCCGATTATGACCACTAGCTCGGCGTTCGGGCCGCCGACCTTCTTTGCTTCCTCTAGGAAGCGTACGTGTCCGAGGTGCAGCAGGTCGAACACCCCTGAAGCAAGAACTATCTTCCGCTTGGTTTTCTTTCCATTTTTGTCGTCGGCCACTCAAACCTCACGGCTCCCAACAGTCTCAGGGCGTCAAGTAGCCCCTCACAGTAGGCGATTGAAGTAAGACTCACCTCGAATTTCTTCTTTTCCCTGTAATGTCTCGCATCCTCTAGGTAGGCTTTGGCGAAATCCATAACGTTACTGACGTGGGAGAAGTCAAGCGTTATCGGAGTTTCGGCAACCTCCATATGGTTGAACACGTGCTCTGCAGAGCTGATGTACTTTGAGGCCAGCTCGTTCAGGCTCATTTCGAGACTGTCCCCAATCCTTCAGGTGCTCCTGCCAGCACGGTCAAAGCTTCAGCCTCCATGAAGTGGAGCTCTCCTGGAAAAATCAGGCTGTAGGGTGGACCCCCGAAATCATAGCTCAGCATATCCCTTATGAATCCCGCTCTCACAGTTGGGTCGCTGCTGCCCGCCCGTGCAACGCCGACGACGAGGGTCTCTTCGGTGACTGCCATCTTTTTCCGTTCCCCCTCTACTCTAAGAAGCCCGCTGAGAGCATCGTGGATGTTAAGGAAGCGCCTATTCTCCACCTTTATGTCGAGTAAGCAGAGCGTGTGAAGCCCAAGCTCCTTGTTCTGCGAAATCACCGAGTACGGAGTTTCGGAGGAAGCTTCATCCGGGAAAGGTATCGTAACACTTTTCCCGAACTTGTAATTGTGCAGACCAGACAGTCCGATGGCCGCAGAAAGGACGCTCGCCCCATGAACTATTCGCGTCTTTATTCCGCGTTTTTCTGCCTCAACTCTCAACGAAACATGCGTTGTGGCGATCAGCGGGTCGCCTGGAACAAGTAGCACAGCCTTGTGATTCTCCGCAGCTTTCATGATAACCTGCGCGTCTCCCTCTTCGAGATCCGCCCTCGACACCATGTTAACTCTCCTGCCGCAAGTCTTCTCAAACCTTACCAAAGAAAAACCCGGCAACAGACTCGTGTAGAGCTCCGCGAAGACGGTATCCGCGCTCTTGACCTCATCCAAACCACGCAAGCTGATTCCCATCTCGTCGTGAAGGCCAAGCCCAACGAACACTATTTCGCCCACCACATTCGACCTCTTTACATGCGAGAATAAGGGTTGAAACTTAAAACTCTTGGTATCGATTGCAGGGCGTACGGAAGAGTGAACGGAAGGAACTCTTAGTTTCTTTTGGACGCCTCGTGAAAAGTACTAAAGCTTTTTAGTCCGGACAATCGAAATAAACTGTCATGCCTGAAAGAAGGAGGCAACGTGTTGAAAGACGTTGAGTTAAGGCTCATTTCAGAGCTCATGAAGAACAGTCGCAGGAGCGATAGAGAACTAGCCAAGGCGTTGGGGATTTCACAACCTACGGTTAGTAGGTTAATCAGTAGACTCCAGAAAGAGGGAGTTATCAAAGAATACACTATGGTACCTGATTTCTGCAAACTGGGTTTCAATCTGATGGCTATCATTATGTTTAAACTGAAACCCATTTCTCCCGCGGAAATCAAGGAGTTGCACGGAGCAGCGCATGAATTAGACAATCAACGACGTCACCCATACCTCCTGGTTATGGATGGAATAGGGCTGGGGAAGGAGCTTGTAGTCATCTCGTTCCACAGAGACTACGGAGACTATGACAATTATATGAGAGGCGTAAAGGAAGCGGCGAGCCTCAGGATGAAAGCCTACGTGAACACGAAGGACATCGAAGGTTTTCTGATAGACCTAAACTACAAAGACCACTATCAACCAATAACCTTCTCAAGACTGGCCACTCACCTTCAAACGAAAGAAAACAAGAAGAAACAATAGACGAAATGGCAAGACGCTCTCAACAAGAAGGACAACCCAAACCGATACAGCTCGCGCGCGCGCCGAAACAAAAGGGAAAGAACCCGTTTGGCGTGAGGATCAATTGAAGGAGGCTTTCCCTCTGTTTAAGCAAGTCCTGGATGCCTTCATGCAGGTTAAAGGCATTGAGAGATTCGCTATATTCGTAGGATCCGAAAGGCAAGATGGTGTTAAGCCATGAATGAACGTTATTATAGACAAGAAGACTCGAGTACAAGTGAGATGAGAAGGATGAAAAAGCCCCTTAAAGATGTCGAATTGAGATTGATTTCCGAGTTGATGGAAAACAGTCGCAGGAGTGACAGAGAACTGGCCAAAGCAATAGGAGTTTCTCAACCCACTGTTTCGAGAATGATCAAGAAGCTGGAGAAAGAAGGAACAATCAAAGAGTACACGATGATTCCTGATTTTGCGCAGCTTGGATATCAAATCATGGGTGTCTCCTTCGCCACACTTGAGGAACCTCAGAAGAATGGAACTACTGCAGAATCTAGGAAAGCTGTTGTTGAGACAGAGCAGAAACATCCCCCTGCATCTCTGATAGCTGTGAGGGGAATCGGCCTGGGGAAAGATACTATGTTCATCACGTTATACAAGGACTACTCGGCCTACGCAGAGGCCATGCAGCTAGCAAAGCGAATCCCAGATGTCAGTATCGATAGCTTGGCGAGTTTCCTAGTAGATCTCAACGACAAGAACAACTACAGGCTTCTGAGCATGTCGGCAATATCTCGCCACATTCTTTCAGAAAAAGGTGACAAGCCATGAATGAAACTCGGATAGGCCCACACGAAAACCACTCGAGTAAATCATTCAATTTCACTCGAGCCATTTCAAAGAAAAAAGAAGCAAGAAAAACGGTTGGATTAACCATTAGCCCAAGGCTCTTAGACGAAGCACGAAACAGAAACTTGAATCTAAGCCGAATCTTTGAACAAGCCCTAGCATCAATCATCGACTACATTCCCCACGAAACACAATCCGAAAGCTCTTTATCTCTTACCGTCGGTTCTCTTCAAAGAGAAACGACTTGGGCGGGTAGATCAGCCTGGCATGATCGCCACGTTGGCATCGTGGAGGTCCCGGGTTCAAATCCCGGCCCGTCCACAAAACATCCCTCCCCTCTCAAGTAGTTGCTGGGCGTTTCTTTTCCGGTCACACCTTGTGCGCGCGACCGAAAACGACACCGAAAAAACAGAAGAAACAGTACTGTAAAGAGTTACAATTCAAGTTCTCCCCTATGAGCGCGGGCAGATGAACAACAAAGAACAGAATGGACACAAAACATGAAATTTGCTTCATTTCCCAATTTTGTCCGAATGTTTTTTCTTCTTTTGAGCATTCTTTTTCTCATTGAGGGCATATACTGATCTCCATGAAGCAATACTTGCTATTAATAATATTGCACTTTTCAAGTCTTAAAAAAAACTTTTGACCAATTAGGCCTCCGTGAGTTGGAAAAAGAGAGGGGTTGCGCGGGAGGCTTCTATCACTGGCAACATGAGGTTCTTATAAAGGGTATTTAAGCATCGGCCACACTATAAGAAGCGGTGTCTAATGCCGAAGACTAAAGCCATAATACACATTCAGAACGTTGTTGCTTCTGCCACATTAAACCAGAAGGTTGACTTGAACGCTGTTGTGAAGAGTTTTCCGGGAGTTGAGTATCGTCCGGAACAGTTTCCCGGATTAGTGTTTAGGCTTAAGAGACCGAAAACGGCCACGCTGATTTTCAATTCTGGGAAAATGGTGTGCACGGGGGCAAAATCTGAGAAGGAAGCACGCAGGGCCGTCATGACAGTTGTTAAAGAGTTGAGAAAAGGCGGAATAATCATCATCAGCAAGCCCGAGTTAAAGATTCAGAACATTGTTGCCTCCGCAAGTTTAGGCGGAAAGATAGACTTGGAACTGGCAGTGGGCGCGCTTGTAAAAACCATGTATGAGCCGGAGCAGTTTCCAGGATTGATATACCGGATGGACGAGCCTAAGGTGGTCATACTGATATTCGCAAGCGGGAACCTTGTTTGCACCGGAGCGAAGAAGGAACAGGACGTTTATGACGCGGTGCATAAGCTTCACGCAAGCTTGGAGGAAAAGGACCTCATATTCTACGAATGAGAACGTCATACGTTAATCGCGCGCGTTTCTGTGTCAAGAGTTTGCTGCGAGTGTTTCAACCCTCACGTTTCGACTGCGCTCTCGTGCTCTTTCCGATTGCTTTGTATACTTCCAAAGATCTGTTGAGATATTAGAACGCGCGTCTAACCGAGGACCTGGAGGAATGGAAGGAAACATGATATCGTCCAAGGCGAAGAATCGAATGAAGCGTGAGCTAAGTTTAGAGAAGCCCACAATATGGGTGGGTAAGGAGGGGGCGTCGCCGCAGACGATGAATGAGATTTCTAGACAGTTGGAGAGAAGGAGAATAGTGAAAGTCCAAATATTGGGAAGCGCACTTAGGGCTGAGAGGGCCAGAGACATCGCGTCAAAAACAGCTCAACAAACAGAATCTGCCCTAATCGATGTTAGAGGCCACACTTTCACACTGCATAAGCCTCGCAAAAAGAGAAGCAAAAAGCCTCTGTAAAAGGACCGATTAGAGGTTTGAAAGGAATAAAATTGTGGCATTCCTGCAAATGAAACGTTCAAAAACACCGCGCGCAGCAACCGAGACAGGATAGCTTCAAGGCCTCTCCTGCAGAGGCAAAGTCTAGCGCGCATGTGTGTTCCTAGGTTCGGTGTTTGAGTGTGATGAGACTGAGCGGCGTTCTTGTGTTGTGTGATTTTTGTGTGTGTGCGCAACGGGTGTAGGCCCCCTCTATTTGGAGCCAAATATGACTTGTCGGTTTTGGAGTGCGGTGGCGCGGATGTGTGGTCCCAAAAATGGCATAAAACGGTTTTTGTTCCTTTGGCAGAGCCAAAACACGCTCATCAAACAATCGATAGTGAACCTGTACGTGCAAGAACGGCCTTAAGACCACTTCTAACAATCTTAGGAGCACGTATGCGCACCATCTCTCACATGATGGATGGCACAAGTTCTATGTTTCTGTCTCTGGTTTTTCAAATCTGGCGACTTTCCATTCTTCTTCTTACTTTTTCAACGTTACTCTTTCCATGTTTCCATTTTCCTTGACTTTTCAATCTTTTCAAAAATCGCTTTTTCTTGTTCTGTTTTTTCGTAGATCGCTTCAAGCTACATCTTCCTTCCTAGGATTACATAATAACAACAAACAGGGATTATAAAGTATCACTTGGCGCGCGTCAAAAAGGTTCTAGGTTCGGATTCTGTAGGTTTCGGTTACTTCCAATATCCCTTTTTTGGCAATCGCGTAGACCAAGTTTACGTCTTTGTTCCACTCTCGAGCGTACATCAGCGGCTGATTGATCCTCCTTTCGGTGGGATCTACGTGCATCCACCTGCCATCGACCCGAACTTCGTTCCAAACGTGATCACCCGCCGCTGCCTTTGACTTGTCATGAAGAGTGGAACAGTCGATGACTATTCGGCACCTGTACGCGTCTGCCAGCAGCAACCCATTGTAGAGGAGCGCGAACTCTCCACACCTTCCCTTGGCTTGTTTGATGATGTCCATCGGCATCTCGGCTCTACCCTTAGGAAGCTCTCCTCTTGTGTATTCGAGATGCCGGTGCTCCCAACTCAGAAGGCCCTTCCAATCCAAGCCCTCAATGGGGTCTTTCAGAACAGCCTTGGCGCAATGCTTGAACTCCCGCATGTACTCCGGTTTTGCCATTTTGTGGCAGCGTTGTCTGTAGACGTTGATCACCTTCGGATATGCAGGTTCACGGGTCTTGGACATAGACACCAAGCGGATAACATTGTGGAGATTGCTTTTCAGTATTGCTCATCTGAAATATGGACTCGACGTCGTTCAACCATCAAGTCTTTTGAGGTCTAGGACTGCGCTGAGCCCGTGGAATCATTTGCATTCTGCGCCTAGTGCCCAGCTGAACTTTTTCCTCAATGTCTTTGGGTACAGTTTGTCCAATGGGAAGTCCATTCTGCAGGCCCACTTCACGTAGACCATAGGGTCGATGTAGGATTTGAGAGAAGTTCCCAAGTTATACTCTTGTGTTTCCTTCGTTAGTCTCACGTCAAGCTTCGTCTTCTCCAAGCTTCTGACCAAAGCCTCGGTTTTCTTTTCTTCCTTCTCTTTTTCCTTGAGCTTCAGTTCAAGCTCTTTTACTCTGGCTTCTTTCTTTTTCAGCCTTTCATCGAAGTTGGGTGGAATCTTTCGCTTGTGATTGGCGATTTTGGCGGCTTCCAGGTTTGCCATTTTGGCGCAGAACTGTTTGAGGTAGTCGGCATCCGCTTTCTTGACTTTGCAGTCTTCTAGGCTTCTGCTAACCGTTTGCGTGCACCTCCAGGTTCTGAACACCTTTGCCGTCAAGCCTTCCATTTTCTGCGAAAGAAACCTGGACACTTTCCTAGAGTTCGTCCCCGCGAACAGGTACCCGCTGTTCTGCTTCGAGAACTCCTGAATGTTTCTGATGACCACTGGAGGGGCCTCAATTTTCTTTTTCCATTTTACGCAGTCTTTCCCTAGAAAGTCAAAATTCAGCAGGTTCCCCTCAATCTTGATGTGCTCAGGCCTCAGGGTTATGGCCCCCACGGTGTCCGCTTCCCCAGGATCCTTTTCGTCTCCCACTCTAATGTTCACCTTGAGAATGAGCCAGCACACGGTTGCGATTTTTCTTCTCTCCAAGTCTTCGGAGCCCAGGTTTTTCATTATGTGCTCTTCCACTTTCGGAATCTCTTTGTCAAGTTTCTCTGCTTTCTTGAACTTCTCCTTCTCCATCTTCTGTTTCAGGAAAGCGGAGTCTGAGAACCAAACGTACTTCATCTTCCCTGAGAGCTTGTCCTCCCATTTGGCGATGTACATCTTCTCAGGTTCCCATACGACAGTCTTCCAACTTCCAGCTGGTCTGAACCTCGGGTCAGAAAGGTTCAGTACGATGTCTTCCTCTTTCGGACCTTGTTTCCACTTTCCTCTTCTCGGATGATCTCCTCTGCCCGCAAAAATGCACGAAGGCTCTGCCGTCCAGTTTGCGATCTCCAACTTTCTATCATCAACCGTTGCATAGCCGTAATCTTCCCTCAAACCTTCCCTTCGCGCTTTTCTCTCGGCGGCAATCCTTTTCCTCTCTTCCTTCGTCATATTCAGCTTCTTCTGCTGTTCCCTCAACACATGTTCTGTAACCTCGGAGAAATCGACTTCCGGATCATCCTTCAGTCTTCCGTTAATCACCCATTTGCCATCGTCTCTTTTCAAGCTCTTGATGTAGCTAACGGTGAAGTCTTTCAGAAATCCCTGAGAAGGGTTTTCGGAGTTTAGCGCTTTTAGAAAATCTTCGACAAAGTTTCTGTAGAACAGCTTGTCAGGAGGAGAGGTGACAGATAGTTTCTTCCTTGCCCAAGCGATGGCCATTTGTTCAGTCTCTGGGCTGAGTTTCACAGTTTGTCCGTGCACCTTGACCGACAAGCCTTGGTACTCATAAGGCGGAACGTAAATCCCGTTGTGTTTGAGACTTTTCATACAGTATTTCATTCGACTTTCTCGCCTCTTGACCCGTCAGGCATCTTCATTTCCCGAAGCAGTGCGATTGACTGCCTTCTCAACGCTCGTTAAAGACTTGCTTTCTGGATGCGCTTTGTTTCTTAAATGTTCTGTGGAGGCTTTCAACGATTTCATGGTCTATGTACCCTTTGTGGGGACGGAACCCTCCGGTGAAACCTTTGGGAATGTGCAGGAGTTCGTGAATGATGGTTTTTTCCCTGTCCTCTACGGTCAACCTGTCGTACCGCTCAGATATGACTTCGATCACGTAGGAGGGTGGGAGGTTTAGTGTCTCTTGCCATATTCTGCCAAAACCATGAATTCGAGCAATGGTACGTCTGGACGCTGACCCTCTGCTCCTGACGCAGAACACGAACTGGTGGACAACGTGGAAAAGGTCTAGGCTGTCTGCGATTTCGTCCGCAAGTTTCTTGACGTCTGGAGCGTCGGAATACTCAATTGGCATAGTCGTCACCGAAGCCTTTTGTCATTCGTTTGCGGCTTTGTCTTTCAGATATTTCTTGCTCTGACAGCAGCCAGAAAAATCGCCCTGGCGATGAGCGAAACGCCGATGAACATTACTACAGCAGCCCAAAACTCAAACCATTTCGTAACGTCGATGACGGATGTTTGGGTAGGTGCGACAAGAAATGTTTGAATCAGGTACGTGGCGCCCAGCCAGAACACGATGTCCCCGATGTTTTCGGCCTTTCTGCGCAGGGGCGAATCGAATAGGAATCTTGCTCCCAGAGCGGCGATGAGGAAAACTCCCCAGACTAGGCTGAACTCTCGCGCAGCCAGGTACACGTCTATGTGGTCTCCAAGATGTTCGGGGGCGGGAACGTATATGTTTGTGTTTCCAACCTGAACTACGTTGAAGTGACTGAGAAACGTGACCACCTTGTCGAGAAGGTTAGGCGTGGTTACGAACATTGTGCCGATGAGGATCAGGAAGAATCCTACGGAAATAGCACTGAGTATTCCTTCATAATGTCTACGCGTATATCCTCTTGAGCCTTGATTCAATTTGCTTACCTCTAGTCACACTGTGCTCTATGAATGTATATAACATTTTTCGGCCTCTTTCGTGGATATGTTTTAAATACTCAATATTCAAATAGCATTGTGAATGCATCAAGGTGAAGGGTATGTCATATTGTCCGAAATGCGGCAGCAAAGTTGAGGGAGAAATGAGCTTTTGCCCAAAATGCGGAGCTCCGCTCAACGTCGAGAATGTCGCTACTGTCACTCCTGAGACGAGACCAGCGTACCGCCGAGACGAAAAAACGGAAGAGAAATCCGAAAAACATGAGAAACGGGAGAAGAGCGAGAAGCATGAGAAGCATGAGAAGCATGAGTACGGCTTCATGGGTCCGTTGATAGGCGGTGTGATTCTGCTGTTCATTGGTGCGGCACTTTATCTAAGAGTCACCGGCTATGATGTCGCAATACTGTGGGCTCTGTTCTTTGTCTTGATTGGGGTGCTGATTATTGTGGGTGGCATTTACGGTGCAATAATGGCGGGTCGCAGGCATCCAAGAACTTAGGTGAACCGTCCGAAAAACAGCCGATAGAGTCGATGCTCCAGAAGCGTCGATGTCTTGTCTCTGCCAAAGATGCGGAAGTAGTTTTTTCCAGCGGACTCCACCATGTCGCCGATTCGGTATCTCGGAAGAATACACGACGACACGACTAAGCGACCCCACTCGCCGCGGTTGAGTTCATGCAGCATTTTTGTGCCTTTGCCAGTTTCGACTTCGAAGAAGTACGTGTCATAATTTGGCGTCACGTATGGCAACTCGTCTAGCTGCTGCGCAAAAACGCCTTCAGTTGCGCTATAGATCTCAACCACGGGGACTTGCCCGAAGTATTTCTTGAGCACGGGCGCGTATTTGAACTGGATCTTCCGCACGCTTGTGCAAAAAAGAGCACGCAAATTCCATAGTTCCTTGGGTTTCTTTCCGTGTTTTTGGTTAACGTACTTTGCGAAGGACAGAATTACGGGGGTAACTCCTATTGCGGCGGTTACGTCCGCGTTTAGGGCTTGTTGGTATGCAAGCTCGAACCTCTTTTCCCAGTCTTGCTTCTTGATTCCTGTGCCCAGAGCGTCGATGTCTTCCTGACGAGGTATGAGGCTGACGGAGTCAAGCGCGGGGTTAAGTCTGGCGTACGTGCCTGAACTGTATCCGTAGCTCATTGTACTTCCGTCGACAACCATCGTGTGAACGTTGGAAGGGAAGTTGAGGTTGAGGATTCTTCCCGCGAGAAGTTCAAAGTCTTTGGTTCTTAGAACGTGGTTAATCAGTCCTCTGGCTCCGCAGGTGAAGATTTGTTCCAGATGCGTCTTCGTTGCGGGCAGCACTTTCGCAGGGCCCGTTGAACCTCTCGTCATGACCCAGCATGCTAGCGGCTCAGGAAGAATCGCGTCATAATTGCCTTTCTTAATCTCATCTAAGAGTGGTTGAAGTCCCAGGTATTCCATGGCCGGGAAATTCTTCCTGTACGCTTCGATTTCCAGGGTTTCAGATGCGCCGTGGCTTTTTCCGTAGCGAGTCTTCCGGTATTCCTTCAACAGCTTCGACAGGGCTTCTCTCTGGGCCTTCTGAGGGTTTTTCAAAGACTCGTACCATGAACCTATAATTGGCTGGAGAATGCCAAGACTGCTCTTCTCTTCTGTCGGTAACATCATCGTTCAAGCGACATTTTCGGTACTCAGCTTATAAGTTCTTTTGAACGAACAAAAAAAAGAGGGATTTCCTATCTTGTTAGCAATCCGCCTATGAATCCGCCGATAGTCGAGAAAAGCGCTCCGAAGGCGGCGAATATGATTGCTATGAAGCCGACGGCCACACCGGCTAGACCACCAAGAAGTCCGCCTAAAACTCCGCCCGTGAATGCGCCTGCCACTATGAGGCCTATGAATGCTAGTATCGCTATTATTATGCCGCCGAATATTCCTGCGAGAAAGCCAGCGAGCGCTCCTCTCAGCATTCCTCCAGCTATGAGCCCTGCCACGAACCCACCGATCAACCCGCCTACTATGTGTCCTATTCCTGGAAACATCCATCCGAGAACAAGCGTTAAGAGAAAGCCGACGAAAGCCCCCAGCCACAAGTGTCCCATGCAGTCACCTAACTCCTTCAATTAGAAGTAATTCATATAAAAAACTTGCTTGAAATGGGCGCAGCGCCTGATCTCATTCGCGCGCGCTGTCATGTTTGAGCGTGTCTTTCGTTCGAAGCCCTTCTGACAGTTAGTCGACGATCGACAAGAACGCGATGGTTTTGGTAGCCCGGGAGAGATTCGAACTCTCGTCAGCGGCTCCAGAGGCCGCCATGTTTGACCACTGCACCACCGGGCTCTGTTGCAATGGGTTAAAGACTGGCCTTTCTTCATAATAACTTTAGCGTTAGATTCTAAGGAAGCGGGATTGTTATTTTCTTTTGTCTGTTGCGTCGGTAATGCAGTTGCACTCTTGAGCACTCGGATAGTATTCCTCGCAGCACGAAAGAGTCTGCACTATTGGATTCTTGTTTTTCAAGAAGCGTCTTGTGCAGAATACTTGGTCCGGGTAGTTGTAGGCGTTGTGGCTGGTGCAGTTGCCGCAGAACTTGCGCTTGTCTGAAGCTTTCTTGTTCATTTATATCCTCCCGACTTGAACATTCCATTCTTTAACCTTGGCGTCCTCTTGAAACCTTCGCCGAGCCGTTCAATAACTGACGCCACCATTATGGGAAAAACCATCATGGCTTCGCCTATCACCATGGTTTTGTGTGCTTGGCCTTTCAGTTTTCCCCAGCTCACCGTTTCTTCCAAGGTTGACCCTGACAGCCCTCCTGTTTCCGGCCTGTCCATGGTTATCACCACGGCATAATCGATGCCTGACTTTGTTGCGAGGGCAGCCGATTGTATCGTGTTCCTCGGCACTCCGCCCCCAATGATTATCATACCGTTTCTTGAAGATTTCTTGCAGACGCTGATTATCTCAGGCACGTCCTTGAAAGCGTCGACCACCAGAGTATTCTTGAAGCGTTTTCTAGAAGCGTGAAGATGGTATATGTAGCCAAATTCTGAGTCGCGCACTGCAGGAATGAAGATTGGTGCCTTCGCTTCATACGCTGCGCGCAAAATCGAGTTCGAATCTGTGAGCCTTCTGCCCACTTCCCAGGCGAAATCTCTTGAGGACAAACTTTTTCCCCTGTATTCAGCCGCTATTTCGTCGTACATTTCCACGAGTTTCATGTCCAGCCTTATGAAGTCCTCTTCTGGCACGAAAATATCGTAAATTCGGTAAATGTGGTTCCTGTAGAGCAAGTGGTCGTCAACGTTCCAGTGGCCCTTATAATGGTGACCACCCAACGCCTCAACTGTATCATGAACCATGTTTGCGCCCGTCGTCACGACCACGTCGATGAGGTTTTCCCGTATCATGTCCGCAATCAACGTCCGCATCCCAGCAGGGACGACAGCTCCGGCTAAACCCAAGAACACAGTACATTTCTGGTCACGCAACATCCGCTCATAGATGTCACACGCCGTCGCGAGTCTTCCAGCCTCAAAGGACCCTGAATTCTTGAACTGCTTGATAAGTTGGTCGACAGTAAGTGTTCCGTTAATCTTCACATGCTTCACTGGCTCTCGGAGAATCTCCTTCCTCTGCATCAAAATACACGCTCAGAAATTCACTGTTTAGTCGACTAAACACAAATATCTTTCTGTGTTTCTCTAAAACTAGAAGGCCGAGTGAGTGAACTTCATGCGCTAACGTTGGCGAGTTTTCACAACAACGCGAAATCAGCGGATTTGACTCTTCCTCTCGTGTCCAATGTAACTTCGAATTTCTCAGCCCACGGGTGCCCCTCCATGTCTATAGGGCACGTTCCGCGAACGATCCAAATTTCGTTATTCTGCTCAACTGTGGAAACCTCAACCCTCTCAGTGCACTTCCTTTTCCTGAGAAGCTCAACCGTTATCTGCTCCGCTGCTTCCTTGGTAATGATATTTTCCTTCATTGCGGTTCCTCGGGCAAATTGGTCTTACTGTTTCTCTTGGAGGCATTAAGGGTTATGAATGCAGAATCTTTAGTTTGGGTACGCGTAACCTCAGGCTCCAGACGCCTATCTCGCCTCGCCAATTAGATAAATTCAAATCGACAGGCATCTTTCCTAACACAAGGGCATTTCAACCGGAAAAGGAACCATATGAACGAAAAAAGAAGGATAATATTCCATTTTGACATGGACCATTTTTTCACTGCTGTTGAGGAGAGGGAACACCCTGAGCTCAGAGACAAGCCAGTGGTTGTAGGAGCCGACCCGAAGGGAGGAATTGGAAGGGGTGTCGTAAGCACATCTAATTATTTGGCTAGGAAGTTCGGCGTCAAGTCAGGCATGCCTATTTCCAGGGCGTGGAAACTGTGTCCAGAAGCGGTCTACCTGCCTGTTAACTACAAGCTTTACTTGGAAGCCTCGAGCAGAATCATGGATATGCTGCGAAGACACGCCGACAAGTTTGAACAGTGGGGCATTGATGAAGCTTTTCTGGACGTTACCTCTAAAGTCAACGACTACGGCTCAGCTGAAGCTCTAGCTAGACAGATAAAAGATGAAATCTACACCGAGGCAAGGCTGACCTCTTCAGTTGGAATAAGCTCGAACAAGTTAGTCGCCAAAATAGCCAGCGACTTCCAAAAACCCAACGGCCTAACCATTGTCAAAGAAGAAGACGTTGAAAAATTCCTCACACCGTTACCGGTACGTAAGCTTCTCTGGGTTGGCAGGAAGACCGGGCAAAAACTAGAAGACATGGGCATAAAGACTGTAGGAGACTTGGCCCATTATGACCCCACAGTGTTGACTGACGCTTTCGGCGAAATGGGAAAACAGCTTCATTTGATGGCCCTTGGAATAGACAAAAGCGATGTCCAGGAAAGAAACTGGATTAAATCCATAAGCCGCGAGTTAACCTTCCAAGAAGACACGGATGATTTCGACTCTATTTTGAGAAACCTTGACAAGCTTTCGGAAGAGGTGTGTACAGATGTTTTGAAGCAGCGGCTTCATTTCAAAACCGTCACAGTCAAGGTTAGGTATTCAAACTTTGAAACTCACACCCACGGCAAAACATTCCCTTTCATCACAAACCGCTTACTGGACGTGGAAAGAGCGGCACGCGAGCTTCTTCAGCCTTATCTTAGACCCGAACGAAAAATCAGACTTATAGGCGTGAGAGTGTCAAGTTTGGTTTCGACCGAAAAACAAAGAACGCTTTTTCAATGACCCTTTTTCGATTGCTTTGCAACAGCCTTCCCCTTGACTCTTCGAATCTCGAAAATAACGGGGTTTTCCCCATCCGGACAGGCATTGAGGATTATGTCTTTGTCTTGAGCCCACGGAAAACTCGCATCGTACCTCATCGCAAAAACCTTGGGAAGCAAGACTGTTAAAGCACTGTAACAAATGTCGCCTTTGACTGATCTTCCGTCGAACACAATTTTGTCACCTACCTTGTGCCCGAAAACGCATTTTCCCTTTTGACTTATTACTGCAACTTCAACTATAGACATGCGAATCCTCAACTCATCATCTGTTGTTCAAGTATTTTTCTCTTATTCTTTCGTCAGCTATCTTTGCTATCATCGCGTTTGATATGAGCACGCATTTCACTCCGACCAATTCAGCTAGTTCTGCCGGTTTCTGATCTTGGGTTACCAGTAGCACATTGTGAGTCCTGGCGTATTCAACGATGTCCCTATCACTTGCTCCTCTCAAGCCAGCGTCTTGAGCTGTCTGCACTTCCCACCCCAAGGTCTCAAAGTATTCCTTCAGGCCAGCATACATCTCATCAAGCAGAAGCTTCATCGCAGTCACCCTGACCTATTCTAGGTTGGGTTCCCCTGCTATTTAGGTGCTCCCTTGGAGTGCGCGCTCTCTTCTCTGTACAAAGATAATATTCAGGCTTTGCAGCTGGCATTTTTTGGGAGACTAATTATAGCGTGACGCGCCAAAGGTCTCAAAGAAATTAGCGCGCGTGCTAAGATTGACGCGTGCCGGACACGAGTACCACGGTTCCATTTGTTTCGCTAACAAAACGAGTTGACTAAGTGCAAGTACCTCCTTAGGCTGTTTAATACATGTGACCCGTCAGCGCGCGCCGTCTTTCTCTCAGGCATGCAAACTCGCTTGAGCGTGAGCACTTATGAAGCGAGGGCAAAGGCCACCAAGACAACCCCACAAAGGACAACAAACGCTATCGCTGGTTTAGTGTATCTTCCTAGCGCATTAACTTTGTCATGGACGCTTGCATAATAGGCAAAGAACCCTATTGCAATGCCAAGGATTCCTATCAGAAGATAGAGGCTGTTCATGTCAAGTCTGAGAAGTGGATTTATCGCGTGGTTCATTTAAACTTTCTGTGCCCTTCCCTATCTGGTCGCAAAAAACCCTATGTTCTGGCATGGTCGTGACTGGATGGCGGGCCCGCAGGGATTCGAACCCCGGGTGTCCGGTCTTTTCAGATCTCCGGCTCCGAAGGCCGGTGCCTTAATCCAGACTGGGCTACGGGCCCATTCAAGAATAGTTACGAACCAATTAAAAGAGTTCCGAAAGTCCTTTAACGATTTTCGGCAATCCTTTAATTATTTGCGCTTTCTGAAGTATGCCAAGTTGTCTTTCTGCATGGCGTACTCGAATCCGCGCGCGCGAAATTCGTTCAGTACAGCATCCCCCGAATTTTGAACCGTGTCTGCAGAAAAAAGTAATACGTGGTTCAAGAGTTGGCGCGCGCGACTCTGCAAAAAAGCAACTCATGGTGGATGCGAAAAAAAGTGCTGCAACCTTGTGTTTAGTGTTGTTTTGGTTCTTAGATTCGGTTAAGAGGCCGGTCGTTGTCAAACCCTAACTCGCGCACGCTGGGTCGCCTATACCATCATAGAAAACGGGGAATAAGCCTGGCCGGCGAATGCGCCCTGGAGGTACGTCATTAGGTTGATCGGGTTTGGTAGTGAACGGGATTGGTGTGATTAGGGGTTTGTTCCGTTGAAGTTGGGTTTTGATTTCCCAGCTACTTGCGGGAATATTCGCCTCCGTGACATTGTGAGGCCTTGCTAGTGTTGCGGAGTTTTGGCCAACTACTGCTTGGGGTTCCACGTTGGCGTTTTGAGGCTTAACGTTGCGGTATGGGACACGATTGGATGCGTCATTTTCGATGTTCATCCTTGTTCCAACTGTGGCATAGAGCAGGCTCATCAACAACGGTGCAAGGGCCAAGACAAGCATGATTCGTTCCTTCATTGTCCGCGTCTCTATTAGCTGTTCTAAGTCTTGTCTATCTGAAGGTCGTATTTCAGGCTTTCGCGGGCGCCATCACAACGCGCGCTTGGATTACAACGTAGATGTCTTGTGCGAAGTTCACACTTTGCTTGAAGCTGAATACAAAAAAGGGGGAGTATGGTTGTTGTCTTGCTGCTTCGTACTAGTGCGTGATGAGCAGAAGTGTTCTTGCGTATGTGCTTCCGCTGGTCATGTCGTAGTAGACTATGACGCCCAGTCCGCTGGGTGTTGAAGGCGAGTCAGTCACGGTCACTGTTTGTGTTCCCATCGCTGACAGTGTGAAGCTGGACGGCGTTATGGTGACTCCACTTAATGCTTTGAAGTGCTGTACGCTAAGGGTCAGAGTGAAAGTTTGGCTTCCGACGTCATTGATGGTTACTATGGGTGACCAAACGCCGATGGCTGGGTTGTTGACGGTTATTGATCCTCCGTTTGTGTTTATCGTTCCGGCGTTGTGGCCGAATGGATCCCAAAGCATCAGGCTCAGCGAGTGGGTTCCGACCCAGCTTAGGGTCACTTTCATTGTTATCATGTCGGGATATACTGCGATGCCATAGACGTTATAGCCAGTGTATCCACCGACGTTGGAGCTTACCGTGTCGGTTATGGATTGTGAATATGCTTCAGTTGCTAGTGACAAAGCCATGGTTTGGACGTTTACGCCTCCATGTATGTCGTTTGAAACCGTGAACGTCTTGCTTGTTTGCTTTTTCGTGAGGCTGAGCAGCAACGGCGTGTCTATCGGCGTGCCTTGGCTCAGCTTCAATGTGACTGTCTGGCCGAATGTGTTTCCGAAGTATGTGGCGTGGATTCCAACGTACCAGTAGCCTGGGAACAGGCTGAATGTTGACAGCATCTCCATCGTCGTGCCCGTTGTAGTGTACCACTTGTATCCTAGTGAGGCAGGTGGTGCCTCAGATGCGGCTACAACGTGGCCTGCTGGGTTGATAAGGAAGGCATCAAAGTCCGCGTCTGGGGTGGTCCAGCTGACTGTAAGCATTAGGTTTCCAAAGGTGTAGGCTTGTACGGGTATGTAGTACCAGTCTCCTGAATCGCCCGTTCTGGGCTCGTTCATAACGTTTGCCTGCAGCGTGAATGCCTGTCCGAGCGTGGCTGGCACTGTGATGACGATTGGTATGTCGATTGACGATCCACTGACCGTTGTCTTGACGAAGCCGCTGTAGATACCAGGCGCCGTGCCTCTTGGAACTGCCACCGTGGTTTTCAGTTTAGTGCTGGATATTGATGTTGACACCCAATTCCAAGCTGCGAACTTGTAGAAGGTAACTTGGGCGTCTACAGTGCTTATAGTTGGGTAGGCGTTCCAGAATCTGAGGACGTATGTTCCAGGGCCGAAGTCAATTCTTGCGTCGAACCATTGAACGTTAGTGTGGGCGTACGCGTAGTTTATCATTATTAGATCGGTTGGATCTCCTTCCGTCCTTTCCTTGTAGAGCGCCGTGTTGATGTGAATGTCTGTCCATGTGGCTCCGGTGTACGAGGGGATTGGCGTTCCATACGCAATTACCGGGTCAAACTTTACGCGGACATCCGCATAGTCGACACCTGCTGGAATTGTGAAGGGTATCCATGTGCTGCCGCCATTTGTGTTGCCGCTTCCCGGTCCTGACACTGATGTAGTGAAACTGGTGGTGCTAACGTATTGGAGCCAGACAGCTTGAGCATTGCTTATGGCACTTGTGAACGTAGACGATGTAGTGAAGCTCGATCCCGCTGGAAGCAGTTTGCTTATGTAGTCTGTGTTCGAGTATGAAGCACTGTTCAATGCAGCTTCGACGGCTTTGTAGGCGTCGACACGGCCAGCTCCTTGGCGATTCGCGGGTAGACCAAGGTCTTTTGCAGTGTTCATAAGGATGTCTTTCACGACTGCTGGTGATGGAAAGACGCCGTGAGCCTGCTTGTATGCTTGGCAGACCAAGGCGCCTGCTCCTGCTGCGACTGGCGTAGCCATGCTCGTGCCACCGAACTGCAGAGAAGCGCTTGTTGAGCTCCGCGCTAGGGTCTCGCCCCAAGCGCCCGGTGCGCATACGTCCGGGTCTAGTCTGCCGTCTGCAGTTGCACCACCGCTACTCCAGAAGATCACTTGGTCGTTTTCGTAGCCAGTGACAGGGCCCCCATACCAATAGGGGCTCGGATTGATTGGCCAGTAGCCGTAGAGGTTCCATTCGCCCGAGTTATCTGTTGAGGCGCCTACTGTGATGATGTCCTTGGCGTCGCCAGCTGATGAAACGGTTCCTGCGCCTTGAGCATTGCCTGCAGCGACGAAGCATGTGACACCTTGGTGTGTGGCAGCTTCTAGTGCTAGGCATGTGGGGTCGTATCCGTTGTTCGGAATCTCCAAACCTCCGAGGCTCATGGTGATTATGTTTGCTCCGTCAGCAATGGCCCAGTCGATTCCGTTGATTATCCATGAGTCCCATCCCCAACCTCCGTTTGTGAGCACTTTGCCTCCGATGACTTTGGCGCCAGGTGCGACTCCCATGACTTTGAGGAAACCGTAGTAGGTGAGAATGCCTTGGGCCGCGACTAAACCTGTTGTAGCTGTCCCGTGACCATTACCATCATGTATAGCCGTGTCCACTTCGCCTGTAAATATCTTGTAGTCGGTAACGACGCCTGCCAAATCTTGATGTTGATAATAGATTCCTGTGTCTAGGTCAGCAACCACTACGCCTGTTCCGTTGATTCCGCTGCTCCATGCTTGGTCCGCGCCTATCACGAATGGAAACTGTGCATAATAGCAGCTTGCATTCGGTCCGGCAACAGGTTGATTGCCGCTGTCGTCTCCCGACACGTCTGGTGGAAGATACTTCTTTCCGTCTACGAGTATCTGGTCCACGCTCACCAGTGACGATAGGGCGAGGATCTTGTCTGCTGATAGTGTGGTTGCGATGGCGTTTATGACGTGGAATTGTGCGGTGACGGTTCCTCCTAAGCTCGTGATTGCATTCACCGCTGCGGATTGGGCGACTCCTGGTTGCAGCACGACTATGATGCGGTTGCCGCTGGCGGGATCTGCATCCATCTGGGCCTTGAGGTTAGGCGCTATCTTGGCAACATTTGGCTGTGCAGCTGCGTTTGAGGTTACAGCGCTTGACATTGGCAAGAACGCGACTAAGCTTAGTAGCATCGTTGCAATAGCTATTATTGACACTATTTTTCTGTTCAAATATAACACCTTAGAATTCTTCTTTTTACTCCTTTCTCGGCACTAAACCTAGCTCTGTCATTAGTTATAAGTTTTGTGAAACTCTCTTCTATCCCGAACGTAATAGAACTTGTTTCCACAAACAATATCTATCGGTTAAGTTCATTTTGGATTAGACCGCAAATGCGAACGAAGATCGCGAGCGGAATTCTCATGGCCTTGCTACTCGCCAGTGTGCAATCACTGGTGCTTAATGCCCCCAGGGTTAAAGCTTGGAACGGGTCCACGGTTTACATTCAGGCTGACGGAAGCGTCGCTCCAACAGGCGCGCCAATTCAACAGACGGGAAATGTCTACACCTTAACGGACGACATCATCAGCGACAGCGACGGAATCGTCGTTCAAATAAACGCTATAACGATTGACGGAAACGGCCACACGGTTCAGGGAAGTTCCAGCGGAAACGGCGTCGATTTGACAAGCACAAGCGACGTCACGGTCGAAAACTTGACTGTAAGCGGGTTTTCTATAGGTATCTTCGCACCTTCAGTGAACTTCGACACCATAACAGGTAACAACCTTGAACAGAACAGCTTCGGCATCTGGCTCGACAGCTCTTCAAACAGCAACGTGTACTTCAATAACATACGGCAGAACGGCAACTTCGGCATCTGGCTCAGCAGCTCCCACGACAACAACGTTTACCACAACAACTTCGTCAACAACGCACAGCATGTTTACACGACTTACGACTCGTTCAACGATACTTGGGATGACGGTTACCCGGCCGCAGGAAACTATTGGAGCGACTACACTGGACAAGATTTGTACCGAGGCCCTTCCCAGAATGTGACCGGTAGCGACGGCATAGGCGATACGCCTTACGTATTGGACCAGAACAACCTCGACAATTACCCGCTTATGAAACCTTACCCCTGGAACTCCCATGACATAGGAGTAACCTACGTTGGCAAAGTGTGGTATGTATACTTCCGATCGGTGTTCCCCCTGAAAACGGTCATAGGCCTGGGTCTCGCGTTGTCTATTAATGTTTTTGTTATGAACTACGGCAGTTACGCTGAGGTGTTTAACGTGACAATCTACGCAAACAGCACGACCATCGATAAGGCTTCAGGCGTCACTCTTGCAGCCAGAACGTCCATCGTTCTAAACTTCACTTGGCATACCACCGGCTTTGCAGAGAGTAACTACACAATGAGTGTTTATGCGACGCCAGTCCCTGGTGAAACAGATACGACCGACAACAATTTCATTGATGGCCAAGCTCTAGTAACGATTCCAGGCGACATCAACGGCGACTTCAAGGTCAGCCTTGCAGATCTGTCCATCCTCGCAAAGGCTTACGGCTCTAGACCAGGCGACGCAAAGTGGAACCCCAACGCAGACATAGATGGCAACGGCGTAGTCGGCCTCCCCGACCTCACCGCACTAGCAAAACACTACGGACAACACTACCCATAACATGTGCTGGACTTATCTGAACGATTTAGTCCAGTTTCACCGTATGCTTTCCAGCGCGCGCTGAGCTGCGTTGCTGATTAGACACTATTTCTTGAACTGCTCAATTTCCTCTTGTATCGCTTTCTCAACATCACTTTCGACGGCTGGTCCAAATGTCTTGATTTTGCCGTTAATTAACGGCGCCGTGGTCCGCGCGCTTACTATCATTAGAGGTAGACGTCCCTCCTGCCAAGGCGTAGACGGGAACAATCCGTATTCTTGCTGACGGAAGCGTTGACCCGCCTTCGGGACCTATAACACAGAACGGCATCTTCACGTCTCAAGGGTTTCCGAAAACACTTAAAAACGGTCAACGATTTATAATAGTTGACATTATCTGGGGCCGGTAGCTCAGCTTGGCTGGAGCGTTCGGCTGATAACCGAAAGGTCGAGAGTTCAAATCTCTCCCGGCCCACTTTGACTGCCTTGAAGCTCCTTTCGCTCATTCCTTAGACCGTATGGTCAGCGTGGGGAAACGCTGTTGTCCTAGCGCCTGCGCCAATCATCTCCTTCAAAGAAGGTGGAATGACCTTATTCATGTAGTCTCTGCGGGTCGAGTTGATTTCTCTTGACCCACTCGACCCGGTGCTGATTCGGATTCGGGAGTTTCAGCAAACTGATTCATTCGGGAGCTAAACGAGGTGCTGTTAAGTTACCTAATTGCTTTTTCAAGTTTTCCAAAATTGTTGAAAGCAAAACAATGAATGTATCTGATGTATATGAAAAATGGAGTAAATGATAAATACGCACCGTCTGGCATAGGAATAGTGATATTGTTCATGGCGGTAGTTATTGCATTGGTGGGTTTCTCTGAAATTAACTTAGTAATTTTGGCGGGTGATATTGCATTGGTTATTGCAGTTTTGCCACTTGAACAGAGAATCCGTACACTTATGAGGAGAAAAGACAGTAAAATACTACTTCAATTTGAGTCCCCTCTCCAGTGGTTAAAAATCTGTACACGTTTTTCTTTTGTTTCGTTACTTTCAAGCTTAGCGTATGGGATATTTGCGAGCGGTTTAAACATTGGAGTTAACTATCCACCGATTGAGAGTAGTATGTTAGTTTATGCCATAGCTTTCTTCCTTTTTGGGTTTCTTTACATAATCAGAATTGCTGAATTTTTAATTGATCCCTCCTCTAGAACGAACATATTCGCTGGAAAAGCCATTAAGATCATACTGAATGTCGGAATTAGACTTGCTTTGTTGGCTTCTATAGCATGGTTTCAAATCATTAATGGAATAATCTTATATTATATCATTCACGCAGTGTTTGTACAAAACATAATACTGCAACCAATTACGATTCTGTATGCGTTCATGCTCATCTTGAGTTTTGTTGGAATGGTTCCTGTAGCATGGTCTGTTGTGGTTCACCTTAATGAGCCAGTCCGACGGCGGTATTGGGTTGCTCTTGCTAGTTTCGCATCCCCTTGGGTATTGCAAATAGTTGCTACAATATTAATTAGCGTTGGAATAAAGTTGATTTGAAGTGTTCCGAATATGCGGTATCCTTGTTTCTCGTTCTGCAAGTAATCTCAAGAGAAAAATGGTGATTTTCAGCCTTGTTTCTTGTCAAGCAGGTCGTTTATGATGTCATCGAAGGTTAGCGGTTTCCGCAACTATTACAACCTACTGAGATCGCACAGCGCCCTTAGCGGAAAGACCCCCGCGCAACAAGCTAACATAAACCTTAAACTGGGGAAAAACAAGTGGCTCACATTAATTCAAAATGCAGGTAGGAAAAGCTAGTTACGATTTTTCTCCAGAAATCATAAAAATGGAGGGATTATCCCATATCCGACTAGGATTAAATAGACCCAAGGTATCCAACTCAAGAGACTAAGAAGAGCCAGCTTATTTTGCGATATTGTTTTCTTGCTTACAAAGATTGGCAGAACACCCAAAACGCCTGTTACAAAGAATATCAACCAAAAAATCTCATGGTTAGGCATAATCAAACCTTGAATCAGCACGAGGAAAAAGACAAATAGGTTCAAGATTCCAAACGCTATGCCAACAACCTCTGCCCAATCACTTTTCTCGAAGCTAGGGTTATGTTTTTGTGGCTTTGTTTCAGCCTTTCCTTTGTCTCTTTGTTCTATTTGTTCCTTGACTAGGTATGGTGTCAATTCCTTTAGTCCATCAATTTTGGTTTCAATTCTAGTCAGCTTTTCCGAAAGCCCATTGAAAAACCCGTAGAGTTTCCAGAGCAGAGCAAGAGTGAAAGCTGATGGAATCAGTGCTCCCAAATTTAGGGCTTTAAGAACTTCAATTAAGGCTGATACTTCTTGGGGTGAGGACATCTTTGCTCTTATCCACTCAGTTAATGAGAGTTGCCTTAAAACTCTATTCGTGCTTTCTATGAATACCAGCGTTTTCTGTTCCATCCTTCTTTGCGGACGACGAATTTTATGTCCTTTCTGGGCTCGTAAGCTCGATTCAGGGCTCTTGCTTCTTTCTGGGCTCGTTTCTTCAGGCGAAAATGCATTCCAGCTATGACCTTGACAGGTTTGTTGCCTTGTTTTCTGACGACAAGCCAAGGCTTAGGGGTTTTTCTATGATTCCCCATTAAGGCTCACAAAAGAAAAAACCTTGAAATACGCGATCCTTTCTAATGAAGACGGTGAGTTTGATGGACTTCGTGGCACGGGAGGTATTCACTCTCTTTTTCGCAATTTTTTATGGAACTACAGTGGCTCAAACAGGTTGGCTTCATCCATTTTCAACCCATGAAGCATGGAGTTTTGGGGTTAGGTCGCCAGCTTTCAAAAGACTCATCGTAAGCGTGGTTTTGCTCAATTTTCTGCCACTTGCCTATTTTTCGTTCTTGTATGTTGAGCTTGGCATGGTTTCAGTCACCACGAATGTAGATTTGGCAAATCTCGCCGAGATTTTCTTAATTGCTTTGCTGTCCTTAGCACCATTTGGTTTTTCCAGAATATATGCGGGTGTGGTCGTGTATGGTAACGCATGTTTATATGATCCAAAGGAGTACAGGAGAATTAGAAAAAAGAGAATATACGATTTTTGTGAGAAAGAAGTTAAAGGCAAAATCATTATTGATGGAGAGCGCGTACAGCGAACGGTTTTTGATAATTGTTGCAGCCATATTATCTCAGGTCTTTGCTTTGTTCTTATACCATTACTGCTTTTGGGCTTCTTTTTGTTGTTACAGTGACAAAATGGGATTAGCTCCCGAATGAATCAGTTTGCTGAAACTCCCGAATCCGAATCAGCACCCTCGACCCAAATCCTTATTAGATTAATGAAAAGAGGGACTGCCAGGTGACAATATTGGCAAAAGAGGACGAAATGCTGGTAGAACTCAAAAAGATTCGAACACTGCTAGAACCAAAGCCTGCTGAAGCAGCACCAGCACCAAAGGGCCTATGGGGCGAGTTCATTGACTTCATATCCAAATACAAGGTTATGGGGCTTGCTGTTGCTTTCATTATCGGCGTTTACCTAGGGGCTGTAGTGCTGGCACTAGTCAAAGACTTGATAATGCCAATAATAGGTCTTGCCATACCTGGACTTGGAAATCTAGCGACTTTCAAGATTCCAATCCCCTCGACAACATTGGATCCCCAAGGAAACCCGCCGACTGGTTACGGAGGGCAAATATTCGGAATAGGAGACTTCCTTGTAGCGGTGATAACCTTCATTATCGTAGCCTTCGTAATCTTCTTGTTGGTGAAAGTCACTAAGAGATGGGGCATTGAGTAGATACTGCAAGAAACCTTAGTGCCAATACCCCTTTTTTTATGATAGCAAAGCAGCATAGTGCACGCCCAACCTTGAAAAGGATTGACCGCGACGGATCCCCGAGCATGCTTCTCTTTTCTTGAGCCTCATAGAGCGCAAATCACGTAGCTAGACGTAGGGGATGAAAAAAGGAAGCGTATCTACTCGACAACTATCCAAGAGTTGTGTGCTCCCTAGCTGTGCGACTCTTCCAATAATCTGAAGTAAGCCAACTCACTTGCTTGCGGGACAGGCAAAAACTTCAACAGAGGCATCCTCAGTTTCTGTCTATGGACATCGAAAAGCTGAAATCCTAATTGGCACATAAGATATGAGCGTGGTTCGTATGCCCTACTACATTTTGCTTTCCAATTTGACGGATGAAGGATGGAAGACGATCAAAGAAAAACCCGAGAGGATCAAGGAAGTCAACAGGGAACTCGAAGGTTTCGGAGTTCGAGTGATAAGTCAATACGCTGTTCTCGGCCCGTATGATTTCGCAAACGTCGTGGAAGCGCCAGACAACAAAACCATAAGTAGAGTTTCCATCGAACTCGGCTCTAGAGGGACAGTTAGGATTACCAGCATGGCTGCAGTTCCCATTGATGAATTCATTGCTTCGATGAAGAAACGCTGAAATAGCATAAATTCCTTTTTTTCTGTGTTAGGCAGTAGGGACGGCAGGAGGGCAAGTTGTAGGTCAATCTCAACTGAGTAACGCATTCGAATCTGTTGAAATGAAATTCATGAGATTGTCATGCTTCTTGACTCGTTTTAACCGTGAAAACAAATTGATTCGGAAATTAGATTTTGAAATTCATGGAGAATTTATTTATAGGACTCCCACCATAGCTACCCAATCTGGGTTTCCCTCAGAGGAATCTTGAGTTTGACAGATAAAGCGTTCCATAGGTTGTTGCTTGAGGCTGTGGATTCAACCTTGTCTTCGCTCGGTGACTCGGCGAGACAGTCGGTCTATTTCCACCTCGAAAAAAAGTTTGACATAACAAGGGACGAAATTCCGGGTCGAATTGAGGATTTCGACCATGGACTTGAACGGATTTTTGGGGCGGGAACACGATTCTTGGAAGTCCTGATAATGAAGAAGCTCTATGAAGAGATGGGCTCGAGAGGAAAGGTTCTGAGACTGGATCAAGGGAAAGAGTTCAAGTTCGTCGACTACGTAAGAGCAGCACAACTGGCCTATTTGCAGACGAAGAAAACCTAAAATCCCTCCTTGCAACATTTTCAACGCTTTTTTTGCCACGGAGTGCTGTTTGACAATCTATATTGGAAGTTCACAAACGTTTTATCAATGCTTGCCGAGTTTCATTCAAGACCTAGGCACGCTTGTCAGCGAGGACAACCACTTGACCCAAAATGACTTTAACAAGATTCTTCTGTCTGCCGTCGACGAAGGCCTATGCTTACTCGGAGACTCATCCAAACAGGCGATACTCTTCCACCTGGAGACATCCTTTCAGGTGAAGGAAGAAAACATTCCGTCCAACCTGACAGAATTCAAAAAAGCCCTAGACAGCATTTTCGGGCCTGGAGCCGATTATCTTGAGAAAATCATCGTGAAGCGCCTTCACGAAAAACTTGGCTTGCGATTCGAAGAGGGCAAGAACACAGATTTTCTCGAATACGTGCAGACAGCGAAGAGCCGAATCATAAAAAAAGGAGAGATTACCTTAAAATGAAAAACGGAATAGAGTTGATGCAAACTGAAATCGAGGAACTTTTCATTGAAGGATCTCGCCCCGTAGAGGCGATGAGCACGCGCGTCTTAGACGCACTGCTGCCTCAGGGTGACCTCGCGGATCAGACCAACAACGTAGCATGGAGGTGAAGAAATATGGATAGCAGCGCAAAAATTCTCATAGTTGACGATGACGAAAACATAAGAAAGGTGCTGATGGCAATACTCGAAGACAAAGGTTACGACATGGAAGCAGTAGGTACAGCTAGAGAGGCGATAAAAAAGACCGATAAGAAGTTCTACAATCTGGCTTTAATAGACATCCGACTGCCGGACATGGAAGGAATAGATCTTCTGACGAAGATCAGGGACACAACGCCCAGAATACGGAAGATAATAATAACGGGCTACCCCACGCTGCAGAACGCTGTGGACGCGGTCAACAGGGGCGCGGACGCCTACATAACGAAACCGTTCGACGTTGAAAGAGTCCTGAGCACAATCAGCGAGCAACTGAGAAAGCAGGAACAGGAGAAGAAGTACGGTCAAGACAAAGTCGCAGAGTTCATTGAAACAAGAGTAAGAGAGCTGGATCTGGAGAAAGAGACGGTTCATAGCAAGAAGCGGTGAACGTAATGTCCCCAGTTTTCGACACCTTTTCTTCGCGTTTATGTTCCTGAATCGGTTTCTCTTTTGCGCGAGCTGGTCTGGCAGCGTTGGCTGAGATGGATACGCGCGCGCTGAGTGAAAACAAGTTGGCGCTTATCGCCTACGTTCATAGGCTTTCAAACTTGTTTGATTACGTCATTTTCAAAGGCCCTCGGAAAGATTTAACTCCACTTAGAACAAACAATTCGGTAGAGGTGCGAATTTTGAAGTGGGTAACTAGAGAATACGTGCACGTGGACCGAACGGCTTGTCCTTGGCTAATAAAGAGGTTCATAGACTCAAAAGCCGAATTCATGTTTGTGCCCGCTGAAGAAATATCCGAAGTTGTCAAGAGAGAGAAAGCCATACCCTATGACGCACCCGGTGTCGAGTTGGGCCATAAACGTCAGAAGTGCAGTTTCGACGCGTTCATTAAGAAATACAATATCAAAGATCCTGCAGTGCTGCGGCTGGCAGAGATCGTGCGCGCCGCAGACACGGACAGGCCTGAAGACCTTGAAGCCCCTGGACTTGACGCAGTCATGACGGGGATATCGATCGCCGCAGAAGATGATCAAGAAGCGATTGAAAAGGCTAGACCGGTATACGATGCTTTGTACACATTTTGCAAGTTGAGGCTCTTGCGGGAGAAGCACCAGACAGAAATTGAGCAGATGAACCTAAAAGAGCGAAGACAGTTCCTGAGAAAGAAACTGCAAGAGTAGGACCCAAAGACTACTTCTCTTTTTGACTGGCCTAGGGATGTTTTCTAATCAGCTTTGCAGCCTCAATCCAGAACGTGGCAGCGAACGATGTACCTAGCACAAGAAGCCAATCTTGCCACCCAAGGGAAGTTGTCCTGATCAGCGTTTGTAGGATAGGTGTGACCGTGGCCAGGACGAGCAAGACAATTGCCGCGAGTCCCCACACGGCCATAACTTTGTTGGAAAATAATCCGCGTTTAACGAGCGGCTCTGTCTCGGACCTTGTATTAAAGGCGAGGAAGATGTGGGACAATATCCACGTAGCAAAAGCTGCCGTTTGTGCATACACGAGGTTCTCCCCCGTTCTGTAGTATGTTAGGACGTAGCATAATGAAACAGCCACGGACAAACACCCAGCACCTACGAAGATGCTTGTCAAGGTCCTTTTGTTTAGCAGCCTCTCCTTGGGGTTCCTGGGCGGTCGTTTCATGATGTCCGGCTCCATCCCTTCGGCTACAAATCCGCTCGAGGCTGCCAAGTCCATGAACATCTCCAGCACGATTATCTGAATAGGTGCAAAGGGTAGCGGCATGCCCAATAGAATTGGTAGCAGGAATATCAGGACGAGTGCCACTTTGACCGAGAGGTAATACGTGACTCCCTTCTTCAGATTGTCGAAAATCTTTCTCCCCTCCCTGACCGCGCTGCCGATAGACACGAAGTTATCATCTGTCAATATCATGTCAGCCGCCTCTTTGGCAGCGTCTGTGCCTTTCTGCCCCATTGCGATGCCTATTGCAGCCTCCTTGAGAGCAGGGGCATCGTTGACTCCGTCACCCGTGACCGCGACTACTTGACCCATATCCTTGAGAAGCCTAACTATCCTCAACTTGTGTTCAGGCGTGATCCTGGCGAAGATAGAAGTTTTCTTAAGCGCTTCCTTCAGTTGTTCATCGTTCATAAGCGAGATTTGTCCACCAGTGAGTAGATTTCCGTCGTTGGCTATACCGACCTTTGTCGCTATTGCCTTTGCTGTCTCCGGATGGTCGCCAGTTAACATTATGATTCTTATTCCAGCCTCCATGCACATAGACACGACGCCCTGGACCTCGGGTCTGGGGGGGTCCAAGAAACTAGCCATGCCGGCGAAAACAAGGTCTTTTACAAATGTCTCACGTTTCTCCTGTGCCCCAAGAGTGCGATATGCCAGTGCGATTGTTCGCTCGCCGCTTGAAGCAACCTTGCCTGCTACTTCGGATATCTTCTTCCTCTCGGAATCGTTGAACTTGACCTCTTTTCCTCCTATTAGGATCTTGGATGACTTTTCTATTATGGCCTCTGGCGCTCCGCTGGAGTAGATGATTCTTCTATTACCCTCTTGGTATACGTACGAGGCCATCTTCGTTTTATTGTCAAAGCTAAACTCGTCTGCAAGCTTGAAGTCACGTAGCTCATTCACATCTAGCCCTGTGGCTTCTGCTGAGCTGAGAATGGCTGCTCCCATCGGGTTGGAACTCTGCAGCTTCTCGTATTCCATCGTTGCCTGTGCATGAGTTGCTAGTATACCTATTTTCAGAAGACCTTTTGCATCTGGAGATGCTGAAGGTTCTACCAGTTCGCCGTCAACGTACAAGTGGCCGAGCTTCATAGAGTTCTCAGTCAGCGTTCCCGTCTTGTCTGTTGCGATCACTGTGACACTTCCAAGCGTCTCGGATGCTCTGAGGCGTTTGACGAGGGCATTTTGCTTGGAGAGGGCGTGCGTGCCCACGGCTAGGACCATGGTGATTATTATTGGCAGTTCCTCAGGGATAACAGCGAAAGAGAGGGACAGACCTGTTAGGACCAAGGTCGGAAGCGGCTGCGCTTCTAGGTAGCCGCCCGTAGATGCGCGCAGATAACTCAAGACTGGAATTAGGATACTGAAGAAGAGTGCGATCCAGACGAGAGTCCTAGAGACCTGTCCCATAGTAACCTGAAGCGGTGTATCAGGCTCTTCCGCCTGCTTAGTCAGCTCCGAAACCCTGCCGAGCTCGGTGTTCTTCCCCGTGGAAGTGACGACGGAAAGCCCTTCACCCTGAGTTATGAGCGTTCCCGCTAGAACCATGTTGGTCAAATCTGTTGCCTGAGCGTTCGTGGGCACGACTGCCTCAGCGTCCTTCATAACTGAGAGGGATTCGCCAGTAAGGGAAGACTCATCAACTTGAAGACCGTAGGCCCTAGTCAACCGAGCGTCTGCGGATATCCTTTCTCCTCCGCTAAGCATAAGAACATCACCTGGAACAATTTGAGCGGAAGGCACCTCTTTCAGCTTCCCGTCGCGAAGCACCATGGAAGTCGGGGAGGTGAACTTCTTCAGCGACTCTACTCCCTGCTCAGCTTTGTATTCGTTGTAAACCTCGACGGAGACTAGTACAATGATTACCGTAAAGATGGTTACGGCGTCGAGGACGTGATCGATACCCAAAATGCTGTACAATACCCCCACTGATAGAAGGAGGAGAATCATCGGTTCTCTCACCTCCTCCTTCAGTGCGTCCAGAAAGCTCTCCTGCTCCTCCTCGACGAGAACGTTCTCACCATATCTCTTCAGCCTAGCCTCTGCCTCTTCAGAGGTTAACCCTTTTTCAGAATCTGTCCCAAGCTCTTTGAGGACGCCCTCGATTTTCTTCGACGCCCAATCAGCTATCTTATCCGTTGCGCTCACCAAAATCCTCCAAACCTTTTTTGACTGTGGCGCGCGTCAGCTTACCATTGAATGAAAGCTCTTGGTTCTGGCGGATTTGACCAGTAGAGTTAGACATCATTTGATCGCTCTTTTTGTTTCAGACATGATTTCCGTGAGCTCCCTCACTGAGGGAGACGCCTACTTGGCTTGACTTCTGCCAACGAGTTCTCGGTAATAAAGTTGAGGGGAGATAAGTAGTTTCCCCCGGAGCAAGCTCCGGGGCTCTATGGTGTTGCTTCCTTGTTCTTCTCGTATGTATTTTCTGACGGCGTCGAGGTTTAGTCCGCCTACTGTGTTGGCGCAGTATCCTTCTGCCCAGAGGCTTCCTTTCCAGAGGTGCCTTTTTAGGTCTGGAAACTCTTGGAAGAGGGTTCTGGCGGTTATGCTTTTCAGGGTTCTCACAACGTCGGGTATGGCCTGTTTGGGTTGTAGTTTGAGTAGGACGTGTATGTGGTCGGGGGAGACTTTCAGCTCATCCAGAGTGTAGCCGTACTCATCAG
>JBEKXL010000005.1:0-133846 GCA_049512075.1 Bathyarchaeia archaeon
GACTCGCCCTTTTATTTGTAATGTCAGATGTAATTTTCATTGCAATAGTCAGGGACTAGGTAGTGTTGCCCGTGGTACAGAGCCAGAACGGTCAGGTCTGGCAGGCTTGCTTCGCCGTTGCCGTCTAGGTCGCGCGCGCAAAACCCCAAGCATCTTTCACAAGGACACGCAGTGCCGCCCCATTTTCAATCTCCTGCTTTGCTGCTTCAACACGGGCTTCCCTAACAGTGATCTAAGTCTTTTAGAGTTTCTGGGTACGAACCTCAACGTATTCAGCCTTGAAACCTTGAACGGCAGTGTTGATCACCTTGGCTAAAACATTTTTCAAATCTGCTCCGCTTCCAGTTCGAAACGTCTACTCTTGGAAGAATATTCATTAGGACTTATAAAAACTGTCAGCGCCCGCACAGCTTACGAAAGGAAAAATAGTCATGTGCCCCGAGATGCGTGGCACATCAGATGGAACATGGTTACGCTTTGTGCATAAACGTTTTCATTTGAGCGACAAAACTAGCTTCGTCTTCAACCTTCTCAAGTTCCATTCTGCGGAGCAGGTTGCAGTCGGAATTTATGTCTTCGAGAATTTTTCTCTCAATGACGTATGCGCCTGATCTTAGGAAGTCCTCAAGCCCCTGTGCGAACAGTTCAATCTTGTCGCTGATCTCACTGCGTTTCAAGGAATAGTTGTGTTCCATGTACCTAAAGATCAGAATGGTCGCTTCTTTCCCGAAGACCTGGTTCAGGACCTTATCTATTATTGCTAGGACGGCATCATTATTGTTGGATGTTTGTTGTGTTAGTATCTCCATCAGGTACCACAACATCATCGTACATCGTGCGACTTAATAAGGCTTGTCGTAGACGCGTACATCACACATACAGATAAAGCACGGACCAAGGCCTAAAAAGTGAAATCAGTAAGATTCAACTGTTGGACTCTTTTCGGCAAGGTTTTGTCATGCATCTGCTCATCAAGGACAAGTTGTCCATAAACGCCATCATAGCCAGGCACGACCTTGGCCTTTCCATCTCGAACACGGACTATTGCCTCGGCCACCTGCTCCCCTGCAACCGAGCTCAGTTCGTCTCTCGAACGATCAATCAGAACAGAGTACTCGTCCCCGAACTTTTCTATGAGCGGATTGTAAATGCCCCATACTTTCTCAGCGGATGGAGAATCAACACCTAATAGTGTGGCAATGATTTCGGAGAGCGGAAGCAGACGCATGAACCCGGGGGTGCTTTCGGGCTTAAAATTCGCAGGGCGGTCAGCAAGCTCTTCAACGCGTTGCTCAACGCCTTTAGTGAGTTTTCTGCGGCAGACTGGGCAAATGTTCCCAAGCTTTGCTGCCTCCGGCGGAGAGAGCGACACATTGCAGTTCCTGTGGCCAGTCCAATGATACTTGCCATAAGCCGGGTCTGTTTCTATCGTAAACTTGAAGCGTCCTGTGTCTTTTGATCGGATGGCACCCAGCACCTCGTCATAATCTGGCTTCTTTAGTTCGAAAACGTTTGCTTCTCTTCCGATGCGCCACGGCCAGAAACTGTGGCTGTCACTGTTTGAAACCAGCGTAAACTTGTCAAGGCTGCTCAGCCTCCAGTTCATAGGTGGATCTGATGAAAGACCGGTTTCCAAAGCGCAGATGTGCTTAGTCATGTCCTCGTAGCATTCTTCAACACTGTCGAAACCGCTGAAAGCACCAAAGATGCTGAACCAGGGCGTCCATGCGTGAGCAGGGAAAACCATGTTTTCACCTGTAACTTCCATGACCTCCTCGACCAGATGTGCCGCGTTAACGTCCAAGGTTGGCCTTCCATCTGAAGCCAAATTTCCGTATTTTGCCAGCCTGTCATTAATTTGCGCTGCGGTTTCCAAGCTTGGCGTCAGAATAACATGATGAACTTTCTTAACCTCACTCTTGGCCGCAAAAACGGTGCTGACTTCGGTCGTAACCATGAACCGCACGGTCGAATTGTCACCTGAAACAGTTTTGTAGAGGTTCGTATCTGGTTCAGGAACCAACGTCTCACTCAGTTCTTCAAGCCACTTTGGATGTGTGAAATCCCCTGTGCCCACGATGTTTAAACCCTTAATCTTTGCAAAACGATTAATCTCCTTGACGCATATTCTTTCGCTCGTTGCCATGCTGTAACGGCTGTGCATGTGGAAGTCGGCTATTACCCTCAAGCGTCCCTTTGCCCCCGCATCTCTTGTCAGGTTCGACATTATTAGGTTATCGCGAAATTTCTTGGTTGCGATTTGACTGCTTGAGGACTCTGCGCGAAGTGTAATAATGTTACACCATCCTTAAATCAAAGCATTGACTAAGGGAAATCCACGAATTCTTAGAGGTGCAAAGTTGCCAACTAAGAAAGAACCCATCTGGATAGCCAGAGACCTGTCCAAGTGCAGCGGATGCAGAAAATGCGAAATAGCCTGCTCGCTTTCCCATGAGAATCGCATATGGCCCGATGCTTCCAGGGTGAGGGTCTTCATGCTCGTCCCAGGACTGGAATTTCCGCACCTGTGCGCTCAATGTGAAGACTATCCCTGCGTGAAATCATGTCCCGTGAAAGCCCTCTCAATAAGTGACAAGACAGGTGCGGTGCTGGTAGACAACAAGACTTGCATCGCCTGCGGACAGTGCATTGACGCCTGCCCAGGCAGGGTTCCTCACATGCACCCCAAAGAGAAGCACATTGTAATCTGCGATTTATGCAACGGGAACCCTCAGTGTGTCAAGGTTTGTCAGGAAGGAAGTTGGAACGTTCTCAGAGTAGTTGAGAGAGGAGACGAGCCCTACAGGCTCTACGCGCGGAAACCGGACGAGATAACCAAGGATTTGGCTGCGAAAATTTATGGGGAAGCAGGAGGAGAATACCTGTGATACTTGGGTACGCAGGCAAGTTTCTCGACATTGATCTCTCGACCCAAGCTATCAAGGAAACAAAGTTCAGCGATGAAATCCTGAAGGATTATATGGGCGGCAGAGGACTGGCAACAAA
Source organism: Bathyarchaeia archaeon (assembly GCA_049512075.1). Lineage (GTDB taxonomy): Archaea > Thermoproteota > Bathyarchaeia > Bathyarchaeales > Bathycorpusculaceae > JBEKCD01. The sequence goes on from JBEKXL010000005.1 coordinate 3,007, forward strand.
GATTCTCTGGGACAGGTTGGGCGCCAAATGGGAAATTGTAGACCCGTTGGGACCTGAAAACCTGCTCCTCCTCCTGACAGGACCTCTCACAGGGTTCTATCCGGGAGGGAGAACGTGCGTGTCGGGCAAGTCTCCGCAGAGCAACGGTGTCGTAGGTTCCACCCTTTCCGGAGAATTCGGGGTTGAGTTAAGATGCGCAGGGTATGACGGCATAATAGTATCAGGCGAATCGGAGAGACCAGTCTACCTGTTTCTCAAGGATTCCGATGTTGAATTGAGGAGCGCAAGCGATGTTTGGGGGAAGGATGGAAAGCAAACTGTTTCGGTGCTTACTAGGGAATGCAGAGGGCTTCTTGGGACGCGTTATCCAAAGTATGGCGAATGGAAGGAACCTGCAATGCTGTACGTAGGCCCGGCAGGAGAAAACAAGGTGCGGACAGCGGTTGTCTGTTCCAAATGGGCGCACGCTGCAGGGTATGGCGGCTACGGCGCGGTGATGGGTTCAAAAAAGCTTAAGGCGGTGGTTGCGAAGGGCACGGGGCCCTTGCCTGAAGTGGCGGACATCAAAAAGGTAAAAAGGCTCATAGACAAAGTGTGCAAAAACGTTTACGAAGGAGAATTGTGGAGACGCTGGGGAACCGGAGGCGGAGGGTACGAGTTTGGACACAAAACTAGCTCGGAACCAATACGCAACTGGCAGGAAGAATGGCACGACGAGAAAGGGTATGGGGTTGACAAGTTTGAGAACAGGCTCTGGATGAAACCGTATTGGGGTGATTTCGGGTGTCCAACCACCTGTCTGAAACTTGCAGTCGTGAAGACTGGAAAATTCAAGGGAGCAATAACCGACAATCCTGATTATGAAATGCAAGCGTATTTGGGTCCGAACCTGGGAATATTCGTACCCGAAGAAAACGTGTTTCTCGCTTCTCTGCTTGACGACCTGGGCTTGTGCGGCATACAGACGGGCAACGTCATGGGCTTTGCGGCTGAACTCTTTCAAGAGAAAATATTGACCAAGAAAGACTTGGACGGCTTGGAACTCAAATGGGGGGACACTGAAGCTTTTGCAACCTTGGCTGAGAAAATTGCCTACAAGGAAAACATTGGGGAAACGTTAGCTGAAGGAACGTACCGTGCGGCATTGAAGCTTGGAAAGCTAAAGAAAATGGATCTGCTGCCCTATGCAGTGCAATCCAAGGGCATAAGCATCGGCGCCCATGGAATCCGTAGTGGGCAAGATTTCCCTGATATCATTTCCTACGCTTGCTCAGTACAATGCGGAGACCACACGTCCCTAGCGAGCCTCCCACTCGACGGAGGCGGAGAAACAATGCAAATATTTAACGATTCAGGAGTCTATTGCAACTTCAACAGTTTCGGCGTACCACGAAAAATCAGGTTCGACTTCTACAGAGCGGTCACGGGTCTGAGCCTCACGCGGGAAGAATGGTGTTTCACCAACGCCCTGAGAATATTGCAACTGCAAAGGATAATGCTGCTCCTAGGCGGCCCAGACTTAACTTGGAACCCGAAAATCCACGATGACAATCCTCCAAAATTCTACAAACCCCTACCCACCGGACCTTACAAAGGAAAGGCTGCCGACAAAGCCGAGGTTGAAGAGTACAAACACAGGTATTACAAAGCGGTTGGCTGGGACAAGAACGGCATACCAACAGCGAAAATTCTAAGAAAACTCGGGCTCAAAGACGTTGAAAAAGCTTTGGAAAGAATAAGCTACGACTAGACTATGTGAAGTTCTTTCCCGATTTTTTCGAAGGCGCCAATAGCGAAATCCACGTCTTTCCGCGTCAAAGCAGCGTTCATTATGGTCCGTATCCTTGCCTTGTCCCTAGAAACCATTGGAAACACGATAGGCAAAGCAAACACGCCCTCCTCGAATAGCCGTGCACTAAGCTTCTTAGCAACGCCACTCTCGCCCACTATTATGGGCGTAATAGGTGTTTGACTGTTTCCGGTGTCAAACCCTAGGCCCTTCATTGCCTTCTTGAAATACTTGGTGTGATCCCATAATGTCTTGACGTGTTGCGGTTCGCTCTCTAGAACGTCGATTGCTGCTATGCACGCGGCGGCAACTGCTGGCGGGTGTGATCCGCTGAGGAGCCAGGTTCGGGACTTGTTATAGGCAAAGTCGACTAGATCTTTGGAACCTGAAACGTGTCCGCCGACGACACCGAAAGCCTTTGAGAAAGTGCCCATCTCCACGTGAACCTTATCTCGGCCGAGCTTGAAATGTGAAACGATGCCCCTGCCTCCTTCGCCGAGGACGCCTTCACCGTGGGCGTCATCAACGTAAACCATTGCACCGTGTTCCGCGCCAAGCTTGGCTATTTCGTCTAGAGATGCAATGTCACCATCCATAGAGAAGACACCGTCTGTGATTATCAAGATTCGCCTGTACGGCGGTGAATGCTTTTCTGCTTCTTCCAAGACGCGTTGCAGATCCTGCATGTCCGAATGCCTGTAAACTGCTCTTTCACCGTGGGCCAGTCGGACCCCATCGATTATGCTGCCGTGGTTAAGCTCGTCGCTTATTATCAAATCCTCTTTGCCAACCAACTGGGGAATCAAGCCTGCGTTTGCGGCAAAACCCGTCTGGTAGACCAGCGAAGCTTCTGCGTGCTTAAATTTCGCAAGCCGCTTCTCAAGCTCAATGTGAATATCCATCGTCCCGGCTATGGGACGAACAGAACCTGAACCAGCACCGTGAGTTTGAACTGCTTTTGTCGCAGCTTCTTTCAGTCGTGGGTGGTTGCTCAGGCCAAGGTAATTGTTGGAGCAAAACATCAGAACCTTTTTTCCATCAACGTTGCACCATGGTGAACTTGGACCCTCAAGAACCCTTATTTTCCAGTCAAGCGCGTTCTTCACCAGATCCTGATACTCTTCTCGCAAAAACGTCGTGGGGTCACGCATTTCCATCATGCCTCTTTTTCCTAGTCTGGCACTCGTTCTCTTAACTCTTTCTGGCTAGACCAAGCGTTTCTCACAGTTTTCCTTCGGAGAAGCGTTTCGACAGTTTCTCTATCATGTCCTTCGTGATTGCGGCCAAATCGTACGTTGGTTTCCAGCCCCACTCTTTGCGAGCCACATTGTCGTCAATTGACATGGGCCAGGAATCCGCGATTTTCTGCCTGAAGTCAGGCTTGTATTCGCACCTGAACTCTGGAATATGCTTCTTGATTTCGGCAGCAAGCTCGCCTGCTGAAAAACTGACTCCGGCCACGTTATAGCCATCGTGACGTTTAATCCGAGACGGGTCAGCTTCCATCAAGCCTACGGTGGCCTTGATACAGTCTGGCATGTACATCATCGGCAGAGTCGTGTCCTCTCTCACAAAGCACGTGTAGTGCCTGTTCTTTATTGCCTCGTAGAAAATCGCCACAGCATAATCCGTCGTTCCGCCGCCCGGAAGGACCTCACTGCTTATGATGCCTGGGTATCTGATGCTTCGAACATCCACGCCGAAGCGGTGGAAATAGTAATTGCACAGAAGCTCACCGGCAACCTTAGTGACCCCGTACATTGTTCCGGGCATCAAGATGGTTTCCTGGGGAGTGTTAACCCGAGGGGCCGGCGGACTGAAAACCGCGATGGAACTCGGCCAAAACATCCTGGCCAACTGTTGCTCACTGGCAATTTCAAGCACATTAGAGAGACTTCCCATGTTCACGTTCCAGGCAAGCTGCGGGTTCTGCTCGCCAGTAGCTGAAAGGATTGCCGCTAGATGGTAGATCGTGTCGATATCATGCTTCTTCACAGCCTTTTCAATGTCAGCCTTTTCATTCAAGTCCACGATTTCAAACGGGCCCGACTTGAGCAGATTGTCGCTGGGTTTCTTAGTGTGTCCTACCGCAACAACGTTGTCACCGCCGTATCTTTTCCGCAACTCCAATGTTAACTCTGAACCAATCTGGCCAGTAGCGCCCGTAACCAGAATCTTCTGCATCCTTTTCGTCGGCATCTCACAACCTCTTCTCTCTTCAGCAAGCGTTTGGAATTTTGGCATATAAGAATTTTCGAACGAAGACGCTGTTTTCACGTCACTCCCCATGCGTGGTCGTGCCCTTATTCCGAATCTTGCACACATTTCCTCCGATCGTTTCAAAGTTTGTGAAAATGGTTTATACCCCGCGCAGCAAATTTTATCATCGATTAACGATGAGGCTGGGTTTGATCGTAAACCCCATAGCAGGGATGGGTGGGAAAGTTGGTCTTAAAGGAACAGACAACGTTTTGCACGAAGCTCTGAATAGAGGTGCACGGCAGGTGGCGCCAACAAGAGCGAAAGAATTTCTTAAGAAGCTGAAGGAGAACTTGGCAGAAGCCAAGATTGAGCTTCTCACTTGTCCCGGAATCATGGGGGAAAAAGAAGCGGAAGCGGCAGATTTTCCAGTTAAGACTTTGACCATGAAGATTGGCAGGAGCACGTCTGCTGAGGATACGAAGTTGGCAGTGCAGCTTTTGATAGGTGCAAGCGTGGATTTGATAGTTTTTGTCGGAGGGGACGGTACAGCCAAGGATATTTTCGATGCACAGCGGGGCTGCGGAGAGCCGCCAGTTTTGGGTGTTCCCTCGGGGGTGAAGATGTACAGCGGCATTTTCGCGGTGAGCCCTGCAGACGCTGTGGACGTGGTCTTGGCTTTCGCGCAAAAGGAAGCGGAAATAGCCGAGTTTGAAATTGTGGACGCTGATGAAAAGGTTATCCGAAATGATTCCTTCGCCATGAAGCTTCATGGTTACATGAAGGGACCTTTTCTTCCTGCTCACATGCAGGGCAGTAAGCAGGCAAGCCCAGAAACAACGGACGAAAAGGACAATCAAACAGCAATTGCAATGTTCATAATTGAGGAAAAGCAGCCAGGAGCAACTTGGATTTTTGGTCCAGGAACGACCGTCAAACGTGTTGCTGAACTGCTCGGCGTTGAAAAAACACTTCTTGGTGTGGACATCTACAGGGATGGCAGGGTGATTCTTGACGTAGATGAAGAACGAATCCTGAAAGATGTGAACAGCTGGCAGAGCACATGGATAGTTGTTTCGCCTATTGGGCACCAGGGAATAATCTTGGGAAGGGGAAACCAGCAGATAAGCCCAGAAATCATAAAGCGCGTCGGAAAGCAACGGATAGTAGTGTTAGCAACCAAGAGCAAGCTTCAAAATATCGAAGGAAAAGTCTTGAGGGTCGACACTGGCGATACGGATGCGGATAACATGTTGAGGGGATACATCAGAGTTGTAACTGATTATAGGGAATGGCGGCTCATGTCCGTCCAGTAACGTCATGCTCCAAATTTCTTTGTTTTCTCGAGCAAATCCATTAGAGTGTGCATTAAATCCGCGCCTTTTATTCTGTTTAAGTCTCCTCTGGCGCATGATCTTTCTCCAAACTCGGCGACTCCGTCCCTTCGAACGTACGGTCCGCTAATCACGACGGGAACAGGGTCTCCAACATGGTTCCCTGTCATGCACGAAGTCGTGTGATCGGCAGTCACGGCCAAATAAGTTGAGTCTGAACTCACATGTTCAAGCATGAAGCGAAGCATCTCATCAATCTTTTGCACGACTTCAATCTTCAACTTGAAATTTCTATCATGGCTAGCAACATCAGTAGCTTTCACGTGTAGCAGCACAAAATCGTTGGTCTTTAGCGCTTCGACCGCCGCCTTTGCTTTGGCCATATAATCGGTTTGAACCGTGCCCGTGGCGCCTTTGACGTTAATCAACTTCATCCCAGCAATCTTGCAGACCCCGCGGATTAGGGGGACGGCGGCGATGCATGCGGCTTTGATTCCGTAGACTTCGGAAAGAGGAGCTATCTTCGGAATGGTGCCTGGGCCTCTGCACAGAATCATGTTTGCGACAGGCAGCTTGTGCTCAGCACGTTTCTTGTTGACTGGATGTTTCTTCAAAACCTTGTGAAACTCTCGCGTCAGCTCGTTGACAATCCTTGCCGTGCGCTTAGCTTCTGGAAGGTCGCTCAGAGACTTTGTTTCCAAAACAGGCTTCCCAGTTGTCTCTGGGTCCGAGTCACTGATGGCCGTTGAAAGACTGTGTCCGCGAATGACCAAGGCTGCACGATGCTGGACAGTGTTTTTGAAAAAGAACTCAACATTAAGAGACTTCTTGAGCTTGACCTTCTGCAGACTCTCAGCCAATTTGGCTGCATCCTCATTCGCTATTCTACCCGCCCTCCTGTCCAGAACCACAAAGTTCTGGTCTACCGTTGCAAAATTGCACCTGAACGCAACGTCCCCAGGCAGAACTTCCACACCAGAACCTACAGCTTCTAGGGCACCTCTGCCAGAGTAGACTTTCAACGAGTCATATCCGAGCAAGGCTAGAGTGGCGGTGTCCGTTCCAGGAGGTATCCCAGGGGCTATGGGATCCAGTATTCCACTGACCCCATTAGCGGCCAGCTGATTCAACGCTGGCCTACGGGCCGCTTCCAGAGGAGTTCTCCACTGCAATTCCTTAATCGGCCTATCGGCCATTCCGTCTGCGATAACCAGAACTGCTCTCAAACTTGATCCACAGCTTGTCTCACGTCAGAACGCACTAAATCTTGGATTGTTGCGGTTAAAACATTTGCGCATCCTATAGGTTGAAAAGTGAAGAAGAGATAGGCAAAGAGGTTCTGTCAATTCTTCGGGTCTTGCACGCATAAATGTTTGTCCATGTTGACCAAAGCGCGCGCGAATTTTTCGCTGTAAAGGAACCGAGAACACAGTACGTGAGAATACTAAACATCGGAGACCGCTCAAAACAACATGGTCGAAAGGCTTCATGGCACTATTAGACAGAGAAACAAGGTCATGAGAGGGCTCGATGATGTTGAAACAGCACAGACAATGATGGACGGCCTAAGAATATACTACAATTTCCTGAGGCCCCATAGTGCTTTGAACGGAAAAACGCCAGCACAGAAGGCGAACATCGAGTCTGATGAAGCAAAATGGATGTCCCTGATCAAGAAGGCAAGTCAACATCAGAGGTTTGAGACAAGGTCTTAAACGGTACAGTTAGGTTAGCTGATTGTTATCTGTAAGGGTGTTGTTTCGATGGGTATAGAACCGATTTGTCCGACAATGTAGTATGTTCCTGAGACGGAAACGCCTCCCTGTCCCCAAGAAAGGTATGTAGTCCAGCTCTGTTTCGCATCAAGTGTTTCATAAATCCCCAAAGGTATACTCATTTCAAGAGGTCCTGGGTTCAGAGAGGGGTATATTGTGCTGTTCGTGCTGTTGTAAACCTGAAAGTCGAAACCACCCCCTTCTTCATCAAAAAAAACGCTAGCTGTCTGATTGCTGATGTTTGTGAGTGTCAGTGTTATGTTTACTGGTTCTCCACGAGTGTAATTGGTCTTTTCAAGCGTCATAGTAAGTTGGAACCCGTCATAAACTCCTTGTGCCGTCGGAAGCGTTTGTGAAGGACTCTTAGGTTTATATAGGTAGGTTAGAGCGAAGAATATGCCGACTCCAATCAGCACGACAAGCGTTGAAAACAATATTATCTTCTTGAATATTGGCTTCAACTTGTTTACCCAAAAATACTGTAACATGAGCGTCTCTTAAGTCTAATTGTTGGAACAGCATCGTTCTAATTTCTAGGACGTTACTAGTGAATAGAAAAAGCCCCGCGAGTTAACAAACTTCTTTAAGACCCGAAGAGTTAACAGAACCGACAAAGAAAATGTTTAATAGGTTCTCTTAGTAATTTCCTAGAAAGTGGTTGAAAATGGGCGATTGCCTTCCGCAACGCTAGATTCTCACAACATTTAGCCCATGTTAGGATTTGTTTTGCAAGAATTGTTTCAATCAGCAGAGGACGAAGGAAGAGATAGAAATGTCAGATATGGGAATTACTGTTAAGAAAACTGAAGACTTCTCAGAGTGGTATGTCCAACTCGTTCTAAAATCCGAGTTAGCTGACTATGCCCCCGTCAAGGGGTGCATGATTTTCCGTGAGCATTCTTACGCCATCTGGGAGAGGATTCAGGAAGCCTTCAACAGGAAGATAAAGGCAACAGGACACAAGAACGTGTACTTTCCACTTTTCATACCTGAAAGTTTCCTGAAGAAAGAGGCTGAACACTTCGAGGGATTTGTGCCGGAAGTTGCATGGGTCACGATGGGCGGCGAGACTCCGCTGGAGGAAAGGCTTGCCGTAAGACCGACTTCTGAAACAATCATCTACGCAACATTCGGAAAATGGATCAGGAGTTGGAGAGACCTACCGATCAAACTGAACCAGTGGTGCAGCGTCGTCAGGTGGGAAACCGAAGCCACCAGACTGTTCCTGCGTACAAGAGAGTTTCTCTGGCAAGAAGGACACACGGCCCACGCGACCAAAGAAGAAGCAGACCGAGAAGCCATGCAGATTTTGGAGGCCTACAAAGACATAATGGAGAATTATCTCGCTATCCCTGTGCTTGCCGGAAAGAAAACTGAAAAAGAGAAATTCGCTGGAGCTCTCTACACAATAGCACTTGAAGCCATGATGCCCGACGGAAAAGCACTGCAAATGGGGACCTCGCACAACCTCGGACAGCATTTCTCCAAGGTCTTCGACATCAAGTTTCTGGACGAACAGGAAAAAGAACGCTATGTATGGCAAACATCATGGGGAATATCGACACGAATCATAGGTGCCGTGGTGATGGTCCACGGTGACGACAAAGGACTCGTACTGCCTCCAAGGATAGCCCCAGTGCAGGTTGTAATAGTTCCAATCCCATACAGAGACGCTGGCGCAGAACTGATACTGGCGAAAGCCCAGCAACTCTTTGAGGATCTGCTGAAGAAGGGGATAGAAGTAGTGTTGGACGACCGCCAAGAATACACTCCAGGCTGGAAATTCAACGCGTGGGAACTGAAAGGCGTGCCGATAAGGATAGAGATTGGTCCTCGAGACCTGAAACAGAAGCAAGTGACGCTCGCCAGACGGGATACCCGTGAGAAAGTCGCCGTGAAAGAAGACGAGACAGTAACCGCAGTGACAGACATGCTTGAAGAAATTCAGAACGCCCTCCTAAAAAAAGCCAAAGGCTTTTTGGAGCAGAGCATCACCACCGTAAGAACCTACGACGAGTTCAAGGAAGTTCTGAAGGAGAAAGGTGGGTTCATCAGGGCTTCGTGGTGCGGCGATTCCAAGTGTGAAGAGAAAATAAAGGAGGAGACAGGCGCTACGATCAGAGTGATATCAACAGAACAGAAGGAGCCTTTTTCAAAATGCGTGCACTGCGGTGAGAAGGCGAGCGAAGTTGTCTACTTCGCCAGAGCATACTGACAAAAATCCGCTTTCCTTCCGCAATTCCTTCACCGTGCCTACTCCGACAGTTTTACTCGTCCCCCAAGCTGGTTTGCAGCATGCTCCAGACCGAGGTTCTTCAGTGTGGATTTTCTAGGTATTCCTCTTTCGTCCCAACCTCTCTTTCTATAGTACATTTGCAACATGTTGTCATATTTGTCTCTGTCGAGCTTTCTGCCTTTGAAGGCACCCTTGGTCAGCGGATCTTCAAACCATCTTGCAGGCGGAACGTCCATGTGACTACCCCACTTCTTACCGTACTCCCTTATCCAAAAGGCCCGCGTCAGGTTGAACACTCTGTCTGCAACAGTGTTCAGGTTATCCCACGATATTTCCAGACCTGTTGCCGCGTGCAGAAACCTCAGGTACCATTCAAGCTCCAGGCCCACTTCAATCCATGGAAGCCGGCAGACAGTTAGGCACTCGAAGACTCCTCCGCGAATGCGTTGCAACTCGATGACTTTGTCAACTTTCTGAGCGTTATAGCCTTCTCGACCGGCTTTGACTTCCCAGGATATCACCCACGCGTCTTTGTGATGGGCGCCGATGGAACAGGTTCCGTACGCCAAGGCCATAGCTGGCGCGGTGTGACAGTCGTAGGCTGAAACCTCCAGTCCTTTTACGTGCATGGCCCAACGGTCTGAGCCTCCGCCCACCGCTTCCGACGCAGACCGGACACCCTCAGCGAGTGCGTCGCCCAGCGGACCGCTTCTATAGGCGATGTCTTTTATCAACGCCTTGGTTGTCTTGAACCCGCCCCACGGAATGTTCTGGTCAATTAGTCCCTTTTCAGAAGCCTCCATAGCGAAGGCAAGAACATTTCCCAGAGAAATCGTGTCCAAGCCATACTCGTCGGCAGCCCTGTTGAGAGCTGCAACCTTTTTCAGGTCGGCTAGGCCGATGTTTGAACCTAGCATCGCAACGTTTTCGTAGTCAAGCTCCGATTCCTTCCTGTCGGAATCCTTCACAATGTTGCCGCAGGTCATGTTGCACTGGGGACAACCACGGTTTGAAACCTTGATTTTTTCCATGGCAAAGCCTCCGATGGTCTGTGCCTTGTCGAAAACGCCTTCTCTATAGTTGTATGTTGGGAGAACTGCGTTTTCTTGGCTCCATTCTATGGTGGTCATCGTGCCCTGTCGCTTCCAAAAAACATAGTTGGGTTTTGTCAAGACTTCTCGGTAGGCTTCGGCGCCCAGCTCCTGCATTTCTTTGGGATAGGCAGCCTGCAAATCATGTGAGCCTATGAAGACGACCGCTTTTAGTACTTTAGAACCCATAACAGCGCCCATTCCGGGTCGGCCACCTGCGCGGCCTTCTTGTGAAACAATCATTGCGAATTTCACAAGATTCTCTCCCGCTTGGCCGATACAAAGAATGCCGGCGGTGCGTCCGTAGATGCTGCTCAGTCTTTTCTCGGTTTCAAATGAGTTCAACTCCCACAGATCTTTTGCCTCAAGAAATTCAGCGGTTTCGTCTCGAACAACTAGAACGATCGGCTTCCTCGCTCTGCCCTCAACGATTACCGCGTCATAACCTGCCTTGCGCATCTGCACAGCGGCAAGGGTACCGATGTTTCCGTCTCCGTAGCCACTGGTTAAGGGACTTTTGGATGCCACGACGAGTTTGCCGCTGCTTGGCAGTGAAAAACCCGTCAACGGGCCAGCAGCAAAGACAAGCTTGTTCTCAGGCGAAAGCGGATCAACTCCGCGTCTGACTTCTTCCCAGAGAATTTTGGCCGCGAATCCTCGGCCACCGAGAAAGTCGCGAGCCACGCTTGCCCCGTAAGCTTCTGCGACTGCCTTGCCCTTGCTTAGATTTACGTGCAAGAACTTGCCAGTCCATCCGACCATGCCGATAACCAGCCCTAGAATGAGTGTATAGTTACTTCTGTCTGTAAGCAGATAAATCTACTTGTGCGTGAAACCTATATTACCAGCCTTTCAGGTTCAACACTTCTTTTCTTCAGACCTAAGTCGCTCACTCGGAATTTTCTGTCTCCGTACAGAAGGGCGTATTCTTCGTCTTCGTAGAGTGCTGCTGCTATTCTTCCAATTGAATCGGCCTTCAGTATGCCGCTCCCGCTTGCACCTCCGACGAGCATCATACCGTTTTCTTCGAAGATTATCGGTTGGCCATCGATACTGTTTATTTCGTACAATCCGGCGAAGGCTGAGAAGGGTTGGCAGTCCGTAAACTGTGGGAAGTATTTTACCATGACTTGGTACAGGCCGTACCTGTAGTAGTTCTCTTCGGGCTCAGGTTCCTCCTCAATCTTGAACGCTCTCGGAAACTCGTCAGCGTACGCCAGCCATAAGGCATCCTCTTCAGGAGCGGGTCGAATGTAGGCTGTAGGTTTGGGAAGAATCGTGAACGGTAAGCATCCGGCGTTTGTGAACTCCTTTGACAACAACAGTTTTTTCAACCCCTCGGTTTTTGCTTTAATCGAGAAGACCTGCCGCTTCTTGGCCTTGATGAAGCATTCAATTCCCACCGGGTCCAGGAACTGTGAAGCCCAAGCCCCTGCTGCGATTATCGTCTTCTTGGCTTTTATCGGGCCTCTGCTGGTTTTAACCCCCGTTATTGTTGCGTCCTGCCAGAAGTACGGTTCACCAGGTATACCTAGAGGCTGACGGGGTTCAACAATTACTTCCTTAACGTCGGTGTTGAACTGAATCTTTCCTCCAAGCTTCAGAAACTCTGACTCGTAAAACTTCACGAGGGAGTCAACGTCGATTAGACCTGCTTTGGGAATCAATATTCCCTTGTGAACATTTCCTAAACCCATCATTTTTGCTTCTTCGTCATCCGCAAAGGTTGTTCTCATCTCAAGCTTTCTGGCTAATTCAGCCTCGTCGTATTCTTTGTATTCGAAGCCTTTGGCGCCCAGTTCCTTCAGGACGGGGAGCATTTTGCGATAGCCATCCTCGTCAAAAAACCACAAGTAGCCGGCCCACCGCAGCTTCAAATCAATGTGCAGTTCGCTCTGTACGTGTTTATAGAATTCTGCAGATGAATCGGCCAAGGCAAAGTTTGTCCGAGAGGCGAAGAGACAGCGAAATGCGGCTGCGCTCTTCGCAGTGCTGCCTTGGCCCGCAGCACCTCTCTTGTCGATAACTAGGATTTTCAGGTCGGGGTTTCGGGTTTTCAGGTGATAGGCTGTTGCCAGACCTATGATTCCTGCGCCCACTGTGACTACATCATATTCTGCCATGGCGCATCCCCAAACTTGGAAGCCAATTATGAAATAAGAGAAGATTTAAACTTAGCTCTCTTGACTGATTTAAGTTTACATTATAAGAGAACGCTTATCTACTTCCGAGAAATATGATTTACAGCATTACTGGAAATCGGAGGACATAATTTGCGGATACAAAAGGATTTTAGGGCGGTTTCGACTATTCTTGCCGTGTTGTTAATTCTTGCTGCAGCAATATTAGGTGGGCTTATTTCTTACATGTGGGCTATAGCGCCTTTCTTCGCAACTCCGAACAATGTGAGTCTATCCATTACGAGTGCCAATTTTCCCCTGTATCACGCAGATCACTTCGACGTGACAGTTCTGAACCCGTCCTATTCATCATCTGGAACGAACATTACCAGCATCTACGTCACAGTTGCCAATGAAACCAACCTGTTCAATGTAACGAACACCAATCCGGTACTTCCTGTATTTCTTGATCCCGGAGCATCTGTGACCATTCAGTGTAACTTCAATTGGGGCGCTTATGCGGGAGAAAACATCACCGTAAACGTGTCCCCTCAAAGCGGTAATGGGGCTACGCACACGGTTCAACCTGCATTTGTAGAATTAACAGACAACGCATACTTCAACGCTACGGACACCGTGGAATCCTTCCTTATGACCGTTCAAAACGACGCGAATTCAGCCATAAACTTGACGTTAACTGGCGTTTCAATTGACGGCGCAGCTGTTTCAGCTGTGAGCACTATTCTTCCAGAAGTTATCAATGTAAGTAACACTGTAAGTTTTACATGCTTCTACGATTGGCAAGGACACTCTGCGCCTGTCATCGTAGCTGAAACACAAGAAGGTTACAATGCCCAGGTCACAGAACAGGTTAATGCATCCGCGCTCCTGCTGGTTGACAACGTTCAGTTTAGCGAAACAAATCCAGGCCTAATCAACGTCACGCTTCTTAACTCTCCAGGATCGACAACACCTGTCAACATAGCAAACATCACGATCGCACACGGCAACATCCCCGACGTGATCAACGGAACCCTTTCGAACCCGGCTCTTCCTTATCCTCTCAACGTGAATGCCAGCGTCACCCTCAACTGCGATTGGGACTGGGCCAACGAAAGCTACCGCAACATGACCCTTAGCGTAACAGCCTTCACCACTCAGGGCTTTGTTTCGCAAACCGCAACGTTCACAACCCCCGCGGAGGTTGCGGCGAGAGTGGACCAAACAGAATTTGACTTAGGCGACACTGGACATTTCACGGTAAACGTAACAAACCTGCCCTATTCACTGCGGCAAATCAACGTAACTGAAATAGATTTCAACAATAACGCAATCAACATAAGCTCACCATTGTTGGCCGCAAGCGGACAAGCTGCCTTTGTTTGCGAATTCAACTGGTCCAGCTTCGTCGGACAGAGCGCGAATATAACGGTCCATGCAACCTACGACGATGGGAACAATTCTCTTCTTCTGCCCTTCCTAGCGAACGTGACATACTTCGAAATATCGAGCGTTTCATTCTCAGACTTTTCGCTTGGAAACCCATACATGAACGTCACAGTCAGTAACAGCCAGTTCTCCAAAGCAAATGCGAACATCACCCAGATATTCATACAAACTGAAAACGGGACACAGACAATTGATGGAACGATATCGTACCCTCAGATTAGCCCACAATACCCACTTGCTGCAGGAACCGAACAGACGATTACTTGTCCATGGAACTGGAGCCCCTATGCTGGCCAAGACGTAACCGTCATCGTTCAGACGGCGGACGGGTTCCAAGCATCAATAACGTTGAAAGTCTAGCAGACTTTCCACAATCTTTATTTCATTTTCAGACAAACCCTTGCCAAGGAAGTGGATGATCTTGACTAACGTGAAGACCACTGAAAGGGTGCGAACCATAGAGTATGCGATACGCGATGTCGTAATTCACGCAAGACAAGTTGCAAAGACTGGGAAGAAGATTTACTATTTGAACATAGGAGACCCTAACGCTTTTGATTTTGACACTCCGCAGCACATCAAGCAGGCATTGGTGAAGGCTGTCGAAGAGGGAGCCAACGCTTACTCTCCTTCCGAAGGATTGCCCGAGCTCAGAGAAGCAATCAGCAACAAGGAAAAAAGGGTCAACGGCGTTGAAGTCTCAGCCGAAGACGTAATTGTCACTTCGGGAATTTCAGAGGGTATCCAAATGGCAATGGCGGCCCTCATCGACTCAGGGGATGAAATTCTTCTTCCAGGACCGACATATCCGCCCTACATTTCCTACGCCAAATTCTTCAACGGAAAACCGGTAACGTACGAGACGGTCGAAGAAAACGGCTGGCAACCGAACATCGATGATCTTAGACGCAAGATATCAAAAAAGACGTGCGGAATAGTGATTATCAATCCCAACAACCCTTGCGGTGCGCTTTATGAGGAAAAGGTAATTAGACAGATTCTGAACCTGGCGGGAGAGTACGACGTTCCGGTCTTGTCAGACGAAATCTATGATCAGTTAGTGTTCGAAAAGAGGTCTGTCAGCACGGCGCACATTGCAGGGGACGTTCCAGTGATAGGACTGAACGGTTTCTCCAAGGCATACCTTATGACGGGCTGGAGACTCGGTTATCTGTACTTCCACAGCCCTGATGGGCGGTTGCAAGAGTTTAAACAGTGTGTCGAAAAAGAAGCAAGGATAAGACTTTGCGCGAACACACCAGTTCAAAAGGCGGGAGTAGCTGCCTTGAACGGCCCGCAAGATCACATCAAAGTGACTGTTGAAAAGCTCCGGCAAAGAAGTAAATACGCTTGGAAAAGACTGAATGAAATCCAAGGGATGAGCTGCGCCAGACCAGAAGCCGCGTTCTACGTTTTCCCCAAAATCGACGTTATAGGGTCAAAGTGGAAAACAGACATGGAGTTTGTGTTAGACCTTCTGAAAGAGACGGGTGTTCTTTTCGTGCACGGCTCAGGGTTTGACCCAGACTACGGTGCTGGTCACGTAAGGGGTGTCGTTCTTCCGCCGCTTGAGACGCTTGAGGAAGCTCTCGACAAAGTTGAAGGGTTCATGAAGAACAAAGGGCAGGATTGAGTCTATCGACCCGCACGCGCTTAAGCGTGAACTAAATCAGTATACCTTGCTTGGGATCTGAAACCAGTTTCCAGAATTCTTCAATCAGCTTCTTGGTTATAGCGCGCGCTAACCGTAGAGCAGTCCGTGATCGAAAACTGAAACCTTTGCTTGTGACTTCGGATAATATGCCCCATCGATGTAAACCTGCAGTTCTTTCTCCAACATTCTTCCCCCCAACACCCAGAAACTGGTCTATTAAAGCAAGGTTTGATATGCTTTTTGGATAAAAAAACTGGTTTTTGGTCATTGCTAACCGTGGAATTGTGGTCTTTTTGATAGGTACTTTGGCAGTGGAAGTGCTTTGAAGGGTCTGTTAAGATTTGTTTTTTCGATTTCGCTCATCAACTGCTCAAGTTTCATGCTCTGCACTTTTCCCGCTGCCCTATCCCTTACCGGAATCATGCCGGAGTCAATTTCTCTTTTTCCCACTACGATTATGTAGGGGACCCACTCCATCTCGGCCTCGCGCACTTTTTTCTGCAGGGTCAATGCTCGATCATCAATGTCCACCCGCATGCAGTGCGCTTCCATTTCTTCAGCCATCTTTTCAACGTCCTTCAAGAAACCTTCCGATATCGGGATTATGCGGACTTGTGTCGGCGAGAGCCACAGCGGAAGCATAGGCGACTTGCCGCGTTGCTGTTCCTTGTACGCTTTTTCAAGCAGCGCGTAAACGTCTCTTTCAATCGCTCCACTCGGGGAGCAGTGCAGAATTAGGGGGTGCTTTTTCTGGCCTTTTTCGTCGGTGTAGGTTATGTCGTATCTTTCAGCGTTTTCAACGTCAAGCTGGTCCGTTGAAAGAGCTGCAGCCTTGTTTTGATTGTCTATGAAGTTGAAATCCCACTTAAGCACATAGTAGAAGAAGCGTTCGTTCCACATTTCAGCCAGAACCGGTCTGCCCGCCATTTTTGCTAATGAGGCGATGAACTCTTTGTTTTCTTCGTAGAAGTCTTTGGTGAATCGCACTGCAATTTCATAATCCTTTTCGGATAGACCTATTTCTCCTAGGATTTGTATGCAGAGGTTGAACCTTGTCGCGTATTCTTCTTTTGCCTGCTCCAAGTCCGTGCAGAAGGCGTGGCAGTCGGGCATGCTGAAAGCTCTCAAACGTTTTAAGCCCACGAGTTCTCCGCTTTTTTCTCTTCTGAAACTGTAGCGGGTTAACTCGTAGACTTTCATGGGCATTTGTTTGTACGAGAACTGTGCGTCGTGAACCATCAAAAACTGTCCGAAACACGCGGCGAAACGCAGGAACAGTTCTTTGTCTTCTGACTTGAGTAGGTATTGTCTTGCGGGGAAACGATTCAGGTAATCTGCTAGGCTGGGGTGTTGGAAATCATACATAACCGGAGTCTCAACTTCCATGGCGCCGTACTCGTTCATCTTTTCAGTTACAAACTGTTCGAGCAGAGATTTGACAAGCCGTCCTTTGGGGTACCAGCGGATGTTGCCAGGGTCGCTTCCAAGTTCGTAGTCTGCGATTTCTAGTCTTTTCATCAAAGTCACGTGGGGCGGCATCTGCTGGCTTGCCCGAACCTTGGATATTTCATATTTTGCGAATTTCTCGAGATTTTCGTGGCCTTTGAAGTTGAAGTCTTCAACTGGAACGAGTTTTCCGTCTGGCTGGAGAATGTACCAGAAAGATTTGAGCTTTTCTTCAGCTTTGGCTGCTTCAGAAATCTTTTCTTCTTCCTTCTTCTCAGCTTTCGCGGGCAATATTACGCGGGACTGCTCGGCGAGAGGATGTCCTTTTATCGAAATTGTGAACTGCTTGTTCCAGCCGAAAGGTGCGCGGAATGTTTCTATGCCCTTCTTCTTCGCGTAAGCTTCCATGGCCTTTACATTTTTCAATGCCTCTGACGGTTTAGCCAGATTGCTGCTCAAGTGCGCATAGGGGTAAATCAAAATGCGGTTTATCTTTTGCTTTACAAGGAAGGTCTGAACCTCGTCGATGGCTCTCTGACCTACAGTCTTGTCGTCGCCTTCCTCCACCGCCGTGAACAACACGAGCAGTTCTTCTAAGCGAACCTCTTTCTTTTCAGCCTCTTCAGCCATAGCAACCTCTTTCTTTACAGGTCTGTAGACGATGAAGTCTGAGTGCAACTGCAATATTCGCATGGAACACGTGCCTCCCGATTCTAGGCGCTGTAGCGCCATTTCTCAAACTGCTTATCTTTCTTTGTCTTCTTCTTGTACTCTTTGTAATGTTCTTTGCAGAGGTAAGCCCGCTTCTCGTTGCCCACTTTGAGACTAGCAGCCTTTACCTTTTCACCTGAGAGTGAACGAACTGCTTCTCGCCCGCAGCCTGACACGCTGCACTTCGCGCCCTTATCAATGCGTCCCACATTTAACGCCTCAGCTTTGTCCGATGTTTGACGCATACAATACGCGTAATTCCTTAATCTCTTTTTCCGAAAGAAAATCCTCAGCTCGCATCCTAGACGAGGGACTTCAACCTGCTGGCTTTTCACGCGCGATGAATTTGAACCGGCGCCGCAATGAAGACGCCCCCATGGGCTTCTCTTTTTCTAGCTTTTGAATGCTTGAAATTCTTTCTTCTACAGGTCATCATCATTAGTAGTTTTTCGCCCTTGGTCTAATATGAAGCCAAAACTAATAGCTTGGAGTCCCATCATATATTGATTCGTGAGTCCAGTTTGGCTGCTCAAAGGAAAAGGTTAGTTCTTCCATTCTCTGCGATTGTAGACATGGACAAGCTTAAACTGGCTATTTTGATAAACGCAATCAACCCTAAGATTGGTGGAGTGCTCATAAGAGGGCCGAAAGGGTCAGGGAAAAGCACGATAGTTCGATCTTTGACAGATATTCTTCCAAGAATAAGAGCCGTTAAGGGTTGTCCATTCAACTGTAGTCCTGACGACCCGTCTAACATGTGTCCATTATGCCTTGCAAAATACAAAAAGGACGAAAAGGTGCCAGCTGAAGAGAGAGAAATGGTTGTTGTTGACCTGCCCCTTGGAGCCACGGAGGACAGAGTAATAGGAAGTCTGGACGTTGAGAAGGCAATAAAGCAGGGGATAGAAGCGCTGGAACCTGGAATCCTATCAGAGGCAAATCAAAACATCCTTTACGTGGACGAAGTCAATCTGCTGCCAGACCATATAGCGGACGATTTATTGGACGCTGCAGCTACTGGATGGAACATAGTTGAAAGGGAAGGCGTTTCTGTAAGTCACCCGTCCCGCTTCATATTCATCGGAACCATGAACCCAGAAGAAGGAGAACTAAGACCACAACTTCTTGATCGCTTCCCGCTGTCAGTTACTGTCGGAACCATAACGTCCATCGAGGACAGGGTCGAAGTTGTCAAGAGAACGATGGGGTTTGAAGCTGAACCTGAAAAGTTCTATGAAAAATACGTGCCGATGCAGGACGAACTGCGGAGAAGGATAGTTGAAGCAAGAAAAGTGCTGAACCGAATAGCTTTCTCAGAAGATATCCTCAAGAGTATTTCCAAAGCATGCTTAGATTTGAAAGTCGATGGTTTACGGCCTGATATCATTATTGCTAAGGCTTCCGCAACCTTAGCGGCATTTGAAGGCAGAACAGAAGTCACCCCTAATGACATCTTGGTTGCTGCCGATCTCACTCTGAGTCATAGGACGAGGGAAGGCGGCTTCATAGAACCCGCGACCAGCCAAGAAATAAAGGAAACCTTCTCAGCATCTCTCAAGAGTGTCTTCCAGTTTGAGGAATCTGGCAGTGCGACGAAGAAACAACCGGAAAAGAAGCATGTGTTCAAAGGAAAAACCATGTTTTGGGTGAAAAAGGATGCTAAAGAACAGGAAGAAGAACGGGCAAACAAAGATAATGCTTCCACTAAAACCAACAATGTTTGGACAAAGATGCGCCTAGTCCTCAATAGGGTCCTTGGGGGCGTTATTTTCGGTATGGGAAGAAAGTTGAAGAAAAGCCCCGAGAATGCAACCGCAGCTGAAGGGCTGCTTAAGGGAACCAAAAAGCTGAGGGGGGAAGTCCTCGAAGAGAAGGTTGAGGCGAAAAAAGGCGGATCTGGAATTCCCACTGTTGGCAACGCGGCTAGCTCAAGTGTTTCCGAAGGTTATCCTATCATGACTGGGCCAGGGACGAAGGTCGTTTCGCCGTCCAAGTTCTATCTAAAAATGGGAGGAATCAAAACAAGAAGACGCGGCGCTCACATCGGAAGGCATGCCCAGGCAGTAACCGCGAGCCAAAGAGGCAGACCTTACGGTTGGGCGTTCCCTCACGGAAGGGCTTTAGACATACACATACCAGCCACGATCCGAGAAGCTTCGAGAAAGCAGAAGAGTCGCGAGAAACCCTCAGATGTTGCATTAAGAATACTTGTTGAAGACCTGCGCGAAAAGTTAAGATATCATAAAGCTGCTCTAACGATGGTTTTCGTGGTTGATTTAAGCGGTTCTATGCTTTTCAATCTCGGAGCTGTCAAAGAGGCGCTGCTTGGGCTTCATGGTGACGCTCATAGATACAGAGATCGCGTTGGAATAGTAGCGTTGAAGGATCTTGGCGCCGTTGTTGTTCAGCATCCCATAACAAACCTGAGGGTTGTAGCCAACAAGCTTGTCGGTTTGCGAGTGAGTGGCTACACACCACTTGCCACTGGAATGTTAAAGGCTTGGGAGGTTTTGAAGGAGGCTGAACGACGAGATCCTTCGACCGTGCCTGTGATGGTAATCGTCACTGATGGCAGCGCGAATGTCCCTCTTAAAAAGAGTCTGGAGACTGGCGAGTTTCGTCGTATAGAGGAAGCTCGGGTAATCGTTAGAGAGTATGAAGATTTGGCTGTAAGGGATGTATTATCCGTCTCCAGAATGATAAAACGCGAAAGAATACACACGATAGTTGTGAACACCAACCCGCATGCTTACGGTCGTGAGACCTACGGATTCGAGGTGACACAACTTATTGCTTCAAAAACCAACGGAACCCACCATGCTGTCGGCAGATTGGCGACGCAAAAGGAGATGGTTGAGAACATGCTTGAACACCTAAAAGAAGACCAGCAAATGATAGGAATCGAAGGCTTCCCAAACTGAACACTTATGAAATCTCTGCCTCAGAAGAAGGCTGCCCATTGAAACGTAAGAGAAATGAAAGAATGGGTCAGCTTCAAAAAGAACTCTTCCCCCTAGAATAAGCCTTGGTTAGAGCAGACCCAGGAGATCAATACTTTGCTTAAGAACTATGTTCTTGTTGGATTGCAATAAGTGGGGTGAAAGAAAAAAGGGTTATTGATTTGGTGTTTTTCTCGTTAATTTTCGTTTTATCACGATGAGAAACAGTGCTGCACATGCAAATGGCATCAAATAAGGCAATATTGCGGCCGATAGTCCGTGACCAGTGTTGTCCGACGTGCTTGAAGGAGAGGTTGCTGGCGGAGATATGGGTTCGCCGTAGCTTGCGCTGTAAAGCTGGGGGACGACCTCAACATAACCTGTTTCGCTGGAAGGTTGTGTGGTCATGAAATAGGTTCCGGCAGCAGTGCCGCCCCCGAAGTACTGGATCAGCTGTATCGATGAAGAGCCGTCTGAAATCACTGTGAAAGTGACTGTAAACAGAACAGCTCCTCCGTTTACGCCTGAAGCATCTAACGTGTCGCTACGACTCGCTACGTAGTAGACCTGTCCATATGTTGGCCCGTTGTAGGTCAGGTTTGAGAATGCGTCGAAGATGATGGACTCGTTTTTAATGATAAAAGGAAACTGGAATACTGATGCGGGCGTTATGTCAACTAGTTTTAGTACCGTGGGATCATAGTGAATGTCTACTTGAACGGCATAAATGTCGGTGCAGTTTTCGGCTGAAACGTTGACACTGAAGGAGTCGCCTATGGCAAGGTTTCCGGTTTGCGTCGGAAGAATTCTGATTGCAGTTTGTGGCTGCTCTTCGACGTTGACACTTCTTGCGATGTTTAATGCTGGCTGCACAAGTAATATGACGATAGCGAGGGATAGAAGCAAAGATTTCGTGTTCATTACCGACCCTCATGATACAGATGCTCGGTTTGGGATTTAAGCTTTTAGCTTTGTTACACCTCTATCGGTGTGAATTTATGACGAAGTTTTTATACCTGCCTACCCAGCTTCTATTAGCTGTGTCAAGGTGGAAAAGTGGAGGAAAGTGTCTACAATCTCCTTAGAGAGATGGGTTTAAGCCCCTACGAGATAGATGCCTTAATGGCTCTTCTATCCATAGGTTCGTCATCGGCAGTAGATGTACTCCCCTTGTGCAAAGTGCCGAGATCACGGATTTACCAGGTTCTCACCGACTTGGTTTCGAAGGGATTTGCCTCAATGAAGCCTGGAAAACCAACCGTTTATGAAGCTGTTCCACCGAGGGATGCATTCGGATACAGACTCTACATGCTAAGAACCGAGACCGACCGCAAGATCAAAGGCATGGAAAGTAAGGTTGAAAGCGTTATACCTGTTCTTGAAAAGATATCCAGATTGAAACCGAACAGGTCCATTGGACCAGAAGACATAGCATGGGTGTATTACAATGAGGAACGTTTCCGAAACAACATTACTGAGCTAATTCTCAATTGCAGTAAAAGCTTCAGATCATTCACTTCGGCGGCAAGTGGTATAAGTCGTCAAGACACATACAGAAGTCGAATAGGCGCTATCTACGCGGCACTCGAAAAAGGTGTGGACGTGAAGCTAATTCAAACATTAGACAGTAGCGTGGATTTCGAATTGTATCTAGACTTTATTGGAAAGGGAGCCAAACATATGGTTCCAACAGTCGAACCCAAGGAATCATTTTGGATAATTGATGCCAACACCGTTGCCCTTCTTGTCAAAGATGAAAACGGAAGGTTCAGATACGGGTTAGTGGTACAAGATCCATTTATAAGTAGTTTGCTCAATCGATACTTCGAAGACCACTGGGAAAAATCGGTTCCAGCTGAAAAAGTCATCCAGCAACTTCAAATGGAGCGACCCAAAAGAAAACACCTGTCATAGGGTTCACTATTTGGAGTATCGCCAGAAAATAATAATGCACTGCGAACTGTCGTACGCAAGTATTTGTTGAACATTCAAGTTTATCTTCTAAATTCCTTTTTCAGCCAACGTGCGTGCTCTTCGATAGATTTCCTCTTTGTCGCCGAATGATGTCGGGCCGATTCCCTCGACGACTAGCGAAGCAGCTGCAGAACCTACGTGTGAGCACCAGGCGCAATCTTCACCACGGGCGTATTCTGCTAGGAAAGCTCCGATGAAGGCGTCTCCGGCTCCGGTTGGGTCGACGAATTTCTCAGGTTTGTGGGCTGGGACTCTGTGGATCGTGTCTTCAACGGAAACTAAGGCACCTTCCGCTCCTAGAGTGACGATGACTATTCTGACGCCTTGGCTGTGCACAGCTTTTATGGCTGAATCAACGTCGGATAGGCCCGTTAGGGTTTCGATTTCCCTCGGCGCAGACTTGAAAACGTCAATGAGGCCTAGGATGCGTCTGTCCCTTGGCTGTTTAAGTGTGACATTTCCGTTTTCGTCGAAATTTCGTACGAGTCCTTGCGGGTCAAGGGACATGACTTCTGTGCAGCTTCTCAGTTTCTCGGCCACCTCATGTGTGACTTCGCCGGCAATTGGTGCAAGGTGTATGATCCTGGCTTTCAGAGGGTTAGGCAAGTCCTCGACACGAATAGGGGGCATCCTGTTCTTTGAGCAGAGTGTGCGGCTCGACAGGTCATTGTCGTATCTCAGTTCGAAGCGGGTGGTGAGCGCATTCTGCACGTCGGTCACTCCGGACAAATCTACGCCCTCTTGTTGGAGCCACCATTTGTAAGCTGCTGGGAAATCAGCACCGACTGTTGAGATGACTGATACTCTTGCGTCTAAATGCCTTGCCGCAAACGAGACGTAGGCGACCGAGCCGCCTAGAACGGTGAATGCGGTTTGTCGACTCGGCAGGAAAATTGAATCTATGCTGAAATGACCGACGGACACGATGTCAAACAAGTATGCTCCAAGCCTCTGTTGGAATATTGTGTTGAAGTAAACTTAAAGCCAGCGGCGCGCTTTTTCTACTTCGCTTTTGCCGTTCTGAGCCCCAGGTTTCTTGTTGGGCATTCGCTTCCTTGATTTTTTCGCGCTCGTGCGTGCGAGTTTCAGTTTCAAATATTCACCTATCAGGATAGCGGCAGGGTAGTAAACCTCTTCCTCGGTCTGTGCGTGTAAGGTCAGTCTGTCGGCAAAGCGGACGTACTTCAATTTCTTCTCTTTCCTTGCTGCAGTGACCAGTTCTTCCAGCAGAGCCATTATTTCTTCATGCTCCTTAAGCATCTGGTTGAGGTCTGTCTTCAGCTTGTCGGTCATCAGCAGAATGTCCTTCATGTCTGAGGTTACTTTGCCTTTTGACAGTGAAGGCAACAGCCCGAGTGGTGGCAAGGCGAAGTCTTCCTCTTTCACGAAATGTGGATGGACAACCCCTGCTAGCCTTTTCGCAGTTCTTCCCCGTTGCGTCACCTGCTGTCGTGGCTTTCCTCAGTTCCGCATGAAGCTCTTCATGCTCCTTCTCCATTGTCTTGGGAATCTTGTAATCCATCGTTAAACTCTCTCCATATTTGTCAGATTCTGTTGATAGCTAGTGATGTAATTTCAGGGTCTCACACATTCGGCTTTCGGTCGATACGGCCGTTTTGAGGTTCTCTTCCGTTTATGGTAGGCGCATTCTTGGATTCGTATTACCATGTATCCGTTGTCCTGATATTTGCATCCGCAAGGCAGTGTTGTTATCTTTTCTTCCATGCTCATGCACCGTTTGTCAATGGTTCATGTAGTGTCGCACGTTGTCCTTCTCCCTTCTTGCTGTACGAGAGTGAGCCTACGTTTCTAGGGCATGAATCTCTTGTAGACGGGGTGTCCCCTGAACTGCAAGGTTGTTTCTGACTTTTCCACGGTTCCGCTGGGCAATCTCATGCAAAGAGAGTTGACGATTGCTCCTTCTGGGATGAATCGCACGCCGTCCAGCAGTTCGCCTTTCGTCACGCCTGAGGCGGCGAAGACAAGTTCGTTGCCTTTAGCCAACTCGTCTTGGCAATAGGTTCTGTCCACATCAACTCCTTCCGTCTTTAGTCTGTCCAGTCTTTTTGGATCGTCTTTCTTGTCTCTCCAGACCTTCACGAGCATGGTGCCGCCCAGAGTTTTGATGGCTGTGGCTGCAATAGTTGCCTCGGGTCCTGCGCCCGCACCTAAGAGGAGATCTACGCCTGAACTTGGTCTGCACGTGACGACTGCTCCTGCGATGTCGCCGTCTGGAATGAGGATGATTCGCACGCCTAGCTTTCTTAGGCAATGTAGAATCTCAATGTGCCTCTCACGCTCCAGCATTATGACCGTGAAGTTTTCAAGAGGCAAACCTTTTTCTCGAGCGACTGTGCGCACGATCTCTTCAATCGACATGTCTAAGGAAATCTTTCCAATCGCGTGGCGGTCAGTCGCCACTTTGAAGTAGTATCCATCGTCGGGGAGAACTTGGAAGCAGCCAGCGGGCGCACAGGCAAGCGCAGAGATGGCGTCTTTTCTACCTTTGGAGGCAGCGGTTGTGCCGTCCACTGGATCAACGACAAACTCGACTTTCGGGCCTTTGCCGGTTCCAACCTTTTCTCTACGTGTGAATGCGGGAGCGTTGTCCTTAGGTCCCTCGCAGAGTATCACCTCACCCTCAACGTCTGTCTGAGCCAAGACCGCTCTTGAGAATTCGACTGCATTCGAGTCTATCAAGTCCTCGTTACCTTGGCCGATATGCATCGCTGCTCCAACAGCCCCGGCGACGGTGATCCTGGTTAACGAAGGTGCCAAAGCTCTGAGAGTGACCAAACACTACGCCTCTCAAATCAGTTATGAAGCTTCAATACCTTTTCTAGCTTCTGGTCTATTTCCTTTGTGTATCAAACAGGCTCCCTAGTCTGCGTCGATTTGACTACATTGAATGAAAGCCTTGAAAGGTAGTGTTCAACATTATTTACGAGTTGGATCTAAATAGTGTTCGAGGCAGACGACTTGTACGTTCACAGGTTCTTCGATGATGAAAAAGAAAGGAGAAAATGGCAAAACCCAGAAGCCATTCTGGTTGACGCGGGCGTTAAGCCCGGACTCATATTAGTGGACGTGGGCTGTGGGCACGGATTCTTTGCGCTTCCGGCCGCGAGGCTTGTGGGCAATGAAGGGAGAGTCTACGGTTTGGACGCTGATTCTGAGGCGATTGATAGGTTGAAGGAAAAAGCCGCGAAACAAAAACTGAGAAACCTCATCTTGGAAGTGGGAATGGCTGAACAAACCGTCCTCTGTGATTCATGCGCAGATATTGTTTTCTTCGGAATAGTCCTTCACGACTTCGCGGATACAAGCAAAGTCTTGTCAAACGCCAAGAAAATGCTCAAGCCCACTGGTCGACTTATAGACCTTGACTGGAAAAAGGAACTCATGCAGTTAGGCCCACCCTTACGAATAAGATTCAACGAAAAGAAAGCCTCCAATCTCATCGAGAAAGCAGGCTTCAGAATAGATGAGGTAAAGGAAGAAGGACTCTACCACTACATGATAGTGGCAACGCCAAAGTCTTGACCAAACCTGCCGGGACTCATCTAATCTCTAGGGACTCAGCTTGGACAGAAAGGCAGAACTTCATTAACAGCACGCGATTCTGAACGACAGCCAATACGCAGAACTCACACTAGGCCAACACATAACTATCATATTCCTGCTTCCAACAGCAAACCCAGCCCAAACCAGAACGTTCATACTCTGCCTCGAAGGCCACTACTACACCATACACCAATAATCAGGTCGCCAATGCCAACTCATTCAGAAACATTGAAATTCGCAATACATACGCCCACCTTTGGCCTCGCTAAACACTCAAGTTGGCGCGTAAATCCGAATCGGAACACGGGTTTACCAGTAGAATTGGTGCTCCGGCCGGGATTTGGACCCGGGTCCGCGACTGTCTCCCAGTTTTCTGGTGTCGAGAGGCCGCTATACTTGGTCCTTTGACAAAGTTTGACCGGACTATACTACCGGAGCATTGAAAGAGTGTTTTTTCTTA
This sequence comes from Bathyarchaeia archaeon, assembly GCA_049512075.1. Taxonomy (GTDB): domain Archaea; phylum Thermoproteota; class Bathyarchaeia; order Bathyarchaeales; family Bathycorpusculaceae; genus JBEKCD01. The sequence continues at coordinate 29,748 of JBEKXL010000005.1, forward strand.
GAGATAAATATCTTTTGACATGTCCAGGATCGCTGAACATGTCATGGAATAGTATTCCATTTCGCTTTGTGGGGCAAGCATTATCTTACGTGCTCGGAAGATTCTGTTCGCTTATTCTCTGACTGGAGGTGGAATGGCAATCAGGGTTTCCGTTTCGCGCACGCCCTTGAGCCGTTGGATCTTCTCTATTATCTTTCCAAGATCCTCAATTTTGGGGAAACTCACCAAAGCCACAACGTCGAACTCCCCCGTCACCGCATGTGCCGTTTTCACGCCTTCGATTTTGAGCGTGGACTCCGCGACGTTCCAGAGTGCGTTGGCCTCTGTACTCATGAGAATGTAAGCCTCCAAACTGGTTCCTCTGGCTGGCTATTTGTCAATCCATGTATAAAAGACTTCGAACGAGTGCAAACGCGCGAAATTGTATGGTTCGTAGAAATCCTGAAGAAGCAATATGGTTCGTCCCATAGAGCCAGAAAGAGAAATTAACGTGCCCTAGTGCAGGAGCTGATTTGGCAAACATTCAAATGGGGAAGACATTTGGGGTAGTGTGAAGGGTGGAAACTAGCTGCCAGGTATCAGCAAAAGATGAATAATTAGAAGGGTTCTCACTGGGATGTCTTTGAAGCGTCTTCCATCTCCAGCTCTCTGACTCTTGTTTCAATGAATTCAGTGACTCTATTTTGGTTGTATTCCTTTTCTTCCCGCTGTTTTTCCAGCTGCTCTTTGATTGTTTCCAGAATCTTTCCAATCTCAAAAGGCTTAAGCATATATCCGTCTGCCTTGTTGTTTACAGCCTCTATAGCGTTCTGGATGGATGGAAACCCTGTTATGATTATTTTTCGCATTCTAGGCACGGTTTCTTTGAATTTTGCGAGAAGCGTTACTCCTTCAATGTCTGGAAGGCGCACGTCAATCAACGCAAGGTTGTAGACTTTCATGTTAGATTTGTCAATAGCTTCTCTTCCATTTTCCGCCGTCTCAACAACGTATCCTTCGTCTTCCAGTATTGTTGACAAGATTTTTCTTATGCTTTCGTCATCGTCGACGACAAGGATTCTGGCACGTTCATCCAAATTTCCTCACCCCCCTCAACTTTAGGCTCGATAGGAACGGTTATGGTGAAGGTTGTACCCTTCCCAACAGCGCTTTCGACAGAGATCTTGCCGCCGTGAGCTTCAACAACGCGCTTGCAGATTGGCAGACCGAAGCCCATTCCCTTAGCCTTAGTCGTGAAAAGTGGTCTCCACAGCTTGTCCAGCACCTGTTTCGACATTCCGATTCCAGTATCAGAAAAGGCAATCTGAACGTTGTTGTTGACTCTTCTGCTCTTTATCGTAAGTGTGCCGCCTATGGGCATCGCGTCAAACGCATTCTTGATCATGTTGGCAAAGGTTCTTTTCATTTTGTCAATGTCGACCTCCATCCGCGGCTTTGTCCTGCTGAAGTTTATCACTCGAATGTTCTCTGGGACCGTCACAAGTAACAAGGCTTCCCGCACTAGCGATCTTGGAGTGATCCCCACAAGTTCCAGCTTAATCTCTCTTGAGTATTCCAGTAGGTCGTTTATGATTTTGTTCGAGTATTCTATATCCTTCTCAATAATCTCCAACATCTCGCTTGCTTTGGCATCCATTTTCTTGCTAAGCTTCATCTTCAAATAGTAAGCAGCACCGGTGATACCGGTCAACGGATTGCGCAGGTCATGACCAATCATTGCGGCTAGTTCTCCTATCGCAGCAAGTCTTTCGGACTTGAAAAGTTGTTGTTCCATTTGTTTACGTGCGGTTATGTCTTTCGTCATTGCCACAAATCCAATCGCTTTGCCAGAAGCGTCTTTGATGACTGTGGCAGAGAGCTCAGTGGGGAATTCACGACCGTCTTTGGTTACGAATGTATACTCAACATTCTTTATCGATCCTTGTTCAAACGTTTTCTTCATGTTCTCGGTGGCTTTCTGATGATCTTTGTTTGAAATCAGCATGAGGACGCTCTTTCCGATCAATTCCTTTTTCGCTGAATAACCGTGAGTTTTAACTGCCTGCTCGTTGCATTCAATGATTTTCCCTTCCAGATCAGTTGCGGTGATGGCATCTGGCGAAGCAGCAAATATGCTTCTGAGTTTTTCTTCGCTTTCTTTCAGGTTTCTAGTTCTTTCTTTGACCTTTTCCTCCAGATGGTTTGCATATCCTTCAAGTTGTTTCTTGGCGTCGTTCAACTGCTGGATCAGTCTGGCGCTTTCTATTGCAACTGCAGCTTGATGAGCAAACAGTTCAAGTGGGGCAAGCGACTCTTTAGTCGGACGCCGTCCATTGGCTGGGTCGTCCATGCTCATTATGCCCACCACTTGACCGCTTGGCAACCGCAACGGAATGTACAACAAGTCGTCTGGGTTCCAATCAACTGTGTCTTTTTTGGGAACCTTGCTGGACAGTGCATACTTGAACTGTTGTCGGACGAGTGGATCGCTCCAGGGCAGATAATAAAATTCGCCCAGTCGGTAACATTCAAACATTGAGCTCAAACGTTTTCGCCACAGGTCTCCTGGTGCTTGGTGTCCCTTGAGGTACTGTTCTTCTTTTGGTGTTAAGCCTGCTGTCACGATGTCTGTGGTGTTTAGGTCTTCATCTCGCAGGGATATGACTACTCTTCTCCAGCCCTGTTCGCGAACTGCTTCGGCGACTGTCTTGAGTCGTTTGCGCATGTCCATGGTGCGCAACATTAACGCAGAGCTTTTCATCAGGCTTTCGAGTTTCTTGGAGATGCCCCGTTGCTTCTCCTCGTCTTCTTTCAACGTCTGTTCCATTCTTTTTCGTTCTGTGATGTCTCTGATTATGCCCACTGCTTGCCATTCGCCCTTCATTTGGAGGGCCGAGAGAGAAAGCTCTACGGGAAGTTCTTTTCCGTCTTTGTTCTTTGCTGCGAATTCTATCTTCTTTCCGACAAGGGAATAATGGCCGGTTTTACTGAGCCCATCCAATGCTTTGTGGATGTCCTTGTGAAAGTGTTTGGGAACGATAAGTCTGAATAGGTCTTTGCCGCTTGCTTCCTCGTTTGTGTACCCAAAAATTCTTTGGGCTGCAGGATTCCAATACGAGATTTTTCCTTCAGCACCCACCAAGATTATCGCATCCATTGCAGAGGCACTTATCACGCGGAATCTTTCCTCACTATCTCGCATTTGAGACAGTGCCTGGTTACGCTTTTCTTCAACGCCGATGGCTGAAGCCAGTAGCCCGATAATCTTCTTGTCCTCCTCGCTCGGGCTGAAATCCTCTTGGTAGACGAGGCACAGGGAACCGATGTATGATTCATCGAATTTTACCGCCATCCCGACGTATGTCTGCAGTTTGTAATGTGCAACGTTTGGATCTGTCTTGGCATACGATGTGTCCTGCAAGTTATTGATCACCGTAATGTTGTCTGCGCCCTGCCGAATCACGTCGTAGCAGATATGTCCGTCGGGCTTGTCGACAGGATTATAGTCTGGAGGAGTGTTCCATCTTCCGACGGAACACAACATTCCTTGATCAAGCCGATTGTAGAGAGCGCAGGTTGCGCCTAAAAGCTCCCCACACAAAGCAACGATCCGGTTGATGTTCTCACCAGGGTCAGCTTTGAAACTTAGAAAACACCTGTTCAGCTTTTCCATTCGCTCTTCTGTTTTCTTGCGTTCAGTTACGTCACGGACGATACCCAATTCGCCTATGATTTTGCCTTTCTCAGTCTGAGGCTTGCTTGTGAATTCTCCAGTAAGGTATTCGCCAGATTTTGAACGGATACGCAGCTCATAGGGCGGGACAACTTCTCCGGCCAATGTCTTTTGAAAAGTCTCTATTGCAAGGGGCAGATCATCGGGATGAATTATTGACATGAAAGATTTGCCTAGCCATTCGGAACGCTGCCAGCCTGTTATCGTCTCGAACGCGGGGTTCAATGAAGTGATGGTTCCGCCCTGGGCTGAAATTGTGTAGATTGCTTCCGGCGCAGTTTCGACAAGATTGCAGTAACGTTCTTCTCCTTCCTGAAGAGTTTCCTCTTTTTGCTGGCGCGGAGTCGGTTTCTCAAGTGTCACGCCAATGCAGTTGTTGTGAAGAGGAAAGACCTTGACTGAAAAGATGCTTCCGGATATACGTTCGTCGCCATAATGGATTTCTCCTAGGTCTTTCGCCTTGCCGGACCGAACGACTTCAGCACATATTCTTGCAAACTCTGTGTCAAGCAGCTTGGGGAAGACTTCCGTCAAAGTTCTTCCTAGAACAGCTTTTTTCGGCAGTCCTGTGATCTGTTCAGCTGCAGGATTACTGAAAATCAGTCTAAGAGATCCCGTGTCATCTGGGTTTTCTAGGCTCCAAACATCCAAACCGATTTGCATGCTGTCGAGTATGCTTTCGCAAAGCCTGGCATAGCTTCTTGTCTCCTCGGAGTCGATTCCCTCTTCTGTGGCAACTTTGAAGCCAACGGTATTATCGGGAGAAGACTTCTCTGTCCTTATTTCTTCTTTTCTCGAATCGTCTTTCGTTTTTTCTTCTATCAAACTCATTTTCCACCTTAACTCGTTTATTCTATCTGAAAATTGAAAGCCCTCCTTCTCTTCATGATCAAGTCCAATCCTTTGGCAGAGATTCCTTATGATCAATTTCTCGATGACCACCGCGGCTGAACCTAAAAGCCTCTCCAAACCAGCGGAAAACACGTCAGGATTCTTCAGTATGTCTTCTCGTTTCAACTGAAAGTTTTTCTCAAAAGAAGCATAGATAACTTGAATACCTACTCCTTTGAAAACTTGCTCTAGCGTTTCGTCCATGACGGCGAGCAACATGGCATCCGATTTTCTGTTTGTTTTTCCAATTTTATTTTCAGATTTGGGGCGAAATGCCATGTTCTACCTCTCTACCATAGGAAACTTGCATGTTCAGGTTTCTGCTAGCAGACTCCCGGTTGGCAGTCAAAATTGACTAGGCCTTATGATTTATCCATTATGAATTTCGAGTACGTATTACTCCTAACGTTGTCTTCGACCATTTTTTTTGATCGATAGATACCGTTATTCTGTGCTCTCAATCGACATACACATGCAGAATAAGTGCTGGCTCGAAGGTTGCCTTGGTTGGATACCTGTCGCACAGAGAAAAACGCGGAAAAAGTCTCAAAGCTAGGCCTGAGCGTTCGTCACCGAGACGAGTATACTCGTTTGTCCAAGACCTAGTCTGCCTTATCATTCTCGTTTATGTTTTCTTGTTAGCATACGAGTATATCAAAACAAAATGCGCGCGCGAGTGATTATGGCCAGTGACTTGTATGCTTAAACAAGTTGGGAGCGATTGTTTAAAAAAGTGTACGTGATGCCTAACAAGTAGAGAACCTACTCTAAGGTGTGGTGTGCTGTAACTCCATGCGTGCAACTATTGCACAGTTGGTTCCTTCCACTTTTCTATTGTCAGCTTGTTCTCTCCGTGTTTGAAGTTTATCTTAACAGGAATCGAATCGGCTCCCCTCTTTGTCCTGGTGTATTCTTTGAACGGAAACATACTGTCCTCAGCCAAGTCCACGGGTAGGTAAAGCAAATATTTCCCGTCTTTCCTTCTGAACAAGCGTCCTCTTCCTTCGCTCACCAAATTGTATCACCTCGATTAAATCCAAAGTTTAAGAGCTAACTCATAGGGAAGAGACTATTTAATCTTTGTTCTCAAATAATGCAAAAAGAACAGTGATTGTCTTCTCAGGTTCCCACAAAAGTGAATCACCTGTAAAAGATCACGCCAAAATCGATGACATAAACTGAACACAAACCGCGGGGTCGTGGGCGTTGTCACTCAAGGTCTTCCAAGCGAACAAGCAGTTTAGGCGACTATCTTCTGTCTTCAGAGTATGTGCGGGCGCTGAGATTGACGATTTCTACGCAACCATCCTTATTCGTGTATATGCCCTTTCTCAGGTCTTTTCTTCAAAGAGCATGGCGGCTCTGCTCAGAATTTCCCTAATCTGCAGGTGTTGAGGGCAAAGCTCTTCACATTTGCCACATCTCACACATCTCTTAGCTTGGCTTTCAGGCGTGATGTGTTCCCAGTACTTGCGTTTTATCTCGTCGTCCTTATTCCTTACGTAGTATTCATTGTAAAGTGAGAATATTTCGGGCACGCTCACTCCTTCTGGGCAGGGCATGCAGTATCTGCAGCCTGTGCATCCGATGAAGCCTAGTCTCTTGTATTTGCGCTTGACTTGCCTGATGATGCTCAGTTCTTTGTCGGTGAGTATGTTGGCGCCTGATCTGTTTGCGCTGTCCAAGTTTTCTTTCACCTGTTGAATGGTGCTCATTCCGCTGAGGACAACAGAGACCTCAGGATGGTTCCAGACCCATTGAAGCGCCCACTCCGCCGGTGTTCTCTTGATACTGGCTTTGTTCCAAGATTCTTGGATCTCTTTGGGAGCTACAGTAGCCAGCCTTCCGCCGGCTATGGGTTCCATCACGACAACTGCCAAACCTTTGGAAGCGGCATAATTCAGCCCTTTTGTGCCAGCTTGGTACTGTTCGTCCATGTAGTTGTACTGGATTTGGCAAAGTGTCCAACCGTCGTAGCCGTCTACGATTTTCTTGAAAGTGCTATACTCATCATGGAAACTGAAACCCAAGTGCTTGAACTTCCCTTCGTCCATCTTCTTCTCAGCCCACTTCAACACGTCCAACTCTTTGAGTTTCTGCCAGCCTTCTTTTCCAAGTCCGTGCAATAAGTAGAAATCCACGTAGTTCAGCCGGAGCCTCGAAAGCTGTTCATCCAAGTACTTATCCATGTCCTCTCGGGACTTGATAAGCCAAGACGGCATCTTCGTGGCCAATCTTGTTTTCTCACGGTATCCGTCTTGCAGCGCCTTTCCAACAATTCTTTCACTGTTTCCCCTGTGATAAGGATACGCCGTGTCCAGATAATTCACGCCGTGGTCGAGCGCATACCTGATCATCTTTAAAGCTTCGGGCTCGTTGATTTTCGAGGCATCTCCATCGACAATGGGCAGCCTCATCGCACCAAATCCCAGAGCCGAAGCTTTCCAGCCCAGCTTGCCAAACTTCCTGTACTTCACGAAGGTCCCTTCATCTGGTCGGATTACCCAAAGACGAGTCTGCTTATAGGTATTCTGGGTTGGCTTCTGATGCGGATATCCTGCGTGTGCTACGATCTCCTTGTTTCTTTTCTCTTTCTGAAGACAATCATTATCGGGCTTACGAAAGCCTTTCTTTCTTCGTCAGTGGTCGTCCGATAGTCCGTGAATCTGTCCTCTGAATACCTGGTGAAGGTGGTGAGAGTTGAATGTGGTTTATGCGAGCGCACGTCAGACCTGTTTGAAAGGTACGTTGAAACTGTGTACCTTCTTTTTTCTCCGAGGAGTCCAAACCTTTTCGCTGGTCGTTCCACTCTTCAGGGTAAAGCCTGTTAGCGTTTCAATTAAGTCCCTTACCGTGAATGCTTCTTTCGGTTTGCTTTTGATGGTCTCCTCAATCTTGCTTTCTTCGATAAGCGGTTTTGACGTCATTCTAACGGTCATCGACCAGTTCAGACTGCTTGTGTGCGCCTCATTTCTTAGATGCTCGATTGCAGTAGGAGGATGGCTTTCGCTAGGTCTCCTTGGCATTCTTCCAGAGCTTTTCTCGCTTCTTCCAAGCTTTTTCCTGTTTGGTCCGCTACAAGCCTGACGTCTTCTTCAGCTACGCCTGACGGTTTGCGCTCTGCCGCTTTCTCGGTGATTTTTCCACCTGTCACCTGAAAAATTTTCTGTCCCTGCATTTCAAGCATTGCAACTTCAGGCTCTTCTATGGTGATCTCTCTGCTGCTCGTTTTGATGATGACTTGCTCAACATCTGTCACCGCATCCATGTTCAGGCCCATACGTTGCATCATGCGCTTTGCTTCTCGAGGATTCACACGCCTGTGCATAGTCTCACTCTACCTGCGTAACATTTGCAATTCAAACTTCATATACTTAACCTTCCTCAAGACATCCACGCCGAACTTTCACGGCGACGCCGCGCTTAAAGGCCTTCATTTCTTGACCCGAAAGAACAGCCCGCCCTACTGCCAAGATATTGCCCTCTTCGTCAAGCACGATGATTTCGTCTTTGGCGCGAACCTCGTCATCAGCTCTCACGACGTGTGCAGCAAAAACGTCGCCACCTTCAGCTATGAACTTCGCGACATCGCTCCGGACAGCGACAAAACATTTTGCAGGTTGCCTGCCGTGAACAACTCTCCTAGCTCCGTCAATGCTCAAGGAGAAGAAGCCGTCTGTCGGGCGCATGGTTCCAAGTCGTTTACCCTCTAGGTAGACGTAGCGGATTCGGCCTGTGTTCCTTGAGAAAACGATTTTCACGTTTTCGGGAAAAAGTGCCGCGCCCACTCCTTTACCGAACTGATAATCTGCAACGCTTCTGATCCTTCTCAAGGCATCTTCCAAGCAGGTCACCAGCAAAGGCCAAATTCTGTTTCGACAACTATAAACACCACTAATAATAAAAGCAGTTCAGGTGGATGGGCAATTGCGATGTGAAGTCTGTGGACGCAGAATCAACGGAAAACCCTTCAAAGTCATCATTGAAGGGGCAAAGCTGACGGTGTGCAGTGAATGCTCCAAACTCGGAGAAATATACTACGAGGAACCTAAGCAGAGAGTCGCAAGTCCACGGCTTGGGACGACGCCAAGGCCTTTGATAATTCAGACCAAGAAACCGCAGGCTCCGAAGGTGGACACAAGCTTGGAACTCGTGGAGAATTTCGACCTAAAAATAAGGCAGGCCAGAGAGAAACTCGGGCTATCTCACGAGGAATTGGGCAAGAAAATAAGTGAGAAAGTGTCGCTTCTCCGGAAAATTGAAACTGGAAAGATGACGCCTGACAACAGACTTGCAACGATGCTCGAGCACGCTTTGAAAATCAAGCTGATAGTTCCAGCCAAAGAAGAAAAAGTTCCGCAGGCCAAGCTGGCCAGAGCTTCAGGTCGCGACCTGACCCTTGGAGACCTGATTCAGATGGACAAGAAGGGCAGTGAGAAGGAGGATACTGCTGGACGAAGGCAATCATAGTTCAACGTCGTCAACAATACGAACCGAACGGCCTCGACGAACTTGAGAGTCTGGCTGAATCGGCAGGCTACACGATTGTGGGCAGGCTGGAACAGATCAGACAGGCAGACGCGCGCTACCAGATAGGCTCTGGAAAGGTGGAAGAACTCGCCGAACTTGTGAAGCAAAAAGACGCTGAGAAAGTGATTTTCGACAATCTGCTAAGGCCGCTTCAGTCCTACAACTTGGCAAAAGCCACAGGCGTCGAAATCATTGACCGTTTTCAGCTGATACTAGAAATCTTTACCAAGAGAGCCACTACTGCTGAGGCGCAGATGCAGATCAAACTCGCAAGTCTTCGGTACGATTTGACCCAGGCCAAGGAGAGAGTGCGCCTAGCCACGAAGGGAGAACAGCCAGGTTTCATGGGGCTCGGAGCCTATGAAGTCGACGTCTACTATGAGAGTGTCAAGAGAGAAGTTCACGCTATACGCAGAAAGCTTAAAAAAATCCGGGCAAAGAGGGTCTTGCACCGCCAAAGAAGGGAAGAACTGGGGTTTACGTCAATTTCACTGGCAGGATACACGAAGGCCGGAAAAAGTTCACTGTTCAACGCCCTTGCGGAAGAGACGGTTCCCGTGGACGCTGCTCTGTTCACGACGCTTTCCACGACGACGCGGCTTGTAACATTCTCCAAGAAAGAGTTTCTCTTAACCGACACAGTCGGCTTCATAGATCGCCTGCCGTTAACTCTGATAGAGGCGTTCCACTCAACGCTTGAAGAAACAATCTACTCTGACTTGATACTCTTGTTGGTGGACGCGGGTGAATCGATGACCGCTATTGAAAAGAAACTTGGGACATGCTTGGAAACGATAGACCGCATAGGAGCCTCAGGCGTACCCATGATTACGGTGTTGAACAAGATTGACCTGATGCCGGAAACCGAAGTTCAGCAGAAGATAAAAAAACTGGAGGAAAGGGCAACGACCCTTGTTCCGATATCCGCGTTGTACAAAACCAATCTTGAACAGCTGAAACAGGAGATATTGAAGATACTGAAGAACTACGTCAGGGCAACCTTCACCATACCAGTGACTGACAAGACGATGCGGTTTATGGCGTGGCTTTTCGAAAACGCTGACGTTCAGAAAGCGGATTACAACGAAAGCTCTGTACGTGTGGTTTTCGAAGCAGCTCCCACGTTTGCGGAGAAGGTCAGAAGCCGAGTGAAAACAGAATTCAACAGGAAGGTCGAGAAAATCTGAAAAGAGAAGCTGCGCCTGAAATCGTTGTGTTAAGGTGGGGTCACCGGCCGACCAGAGACGCAAGGCTCACGACGCACGTTGCCCTCGTAGCCCGCGCCCTAGGAGCTTCTGGGATTATCTTGTCAGACACGGAAGACCGAAAAATCAAAGACACGATAAACGAGGTCACCCGAAGCTGGGGCGGTACCTTCTTTTTCGAAATGGGAATCCCTTGGAGAAAAGCTGTAAGTGACTGGAAAACCCGAAACGGCGTAGTTGTCCATTTGACAGCATACGGAGAAAACGTTGAAACTACGGATGTGCTAAACCGCATTAGAGATTCTGGAAAGAACATTTTGGTCATCGTTGGAAGCCAAAAAGTCCCTGGCGAATTCTTTTCGGAAGCCGTTTCAGACTTTAACGTGGCAGTTGGGAACCAGCCGCACTCGGAATGTGCAAGCGTGGCGGTTTTCCTTGACCGCCTCTTCAAAGGAGAGGAATTGGCTAAGAGCTTTCAGAATGCAAATGTGAAAATCATCCCCCAACGGAGAGGAAAAAAAGTCGTGACGGAGAAAAACCGTGAAACCGGCTCTCCCGTAAAGAGCTTTAAATCAAACCTTGCAAAATATATAATATAGAGAACAGTGCTGAGTACTGGAAGCAAAGGGTTGTTATGTTATCTAACATAGATGATGCAACGCTGCTTAAAGTTGCTGAGGCGTTGGGAGAAGAAGACGCGGTCAAACTAATTGACATTCTGAAGAACTCGAATGAAATAACGGACGACGAGATTGCAACCAAGACAGGCATAAGATTGAACTCTGTTCGAAAAATCCTCTACAAACTGTACGACCACTCTCTTGTAAGCCTTAGACGCACGCGCGATCCGAAGACCGGGTGGTTCATATTTCACTGGAGGCTGCAGCCCGATCAGCTTGAGGGTTTCATACTCAGCCAGAAACGTCGAGTGCTTGAGAAACTTGACATTCGACTGGAGTACGAAAAAAACCATGATTTCTACTATTGTTACACGCCGGGTTGCAGGCGAATCCCCTTCGAAGAGGCGGTGGAACTCGTTTTCCGATGTCCAACATGTGGAAAACCGTTGATGCATTACAACAACGAGAAAATTCTTGAATCACTGACCAAGAAGGTCGAAATCCTAAGGAAGGAGCTTGGTGAGTGAAAAACTCCCAACGAGAGAACAAGCGTTGGGGTTTCTCAAAGTGAGTGGTTGCCGCGAGAACGTCATAAGGCACGTTGAAGCGGTTTCTGCGCTTGCGGTTGAAATAGCAGAAGCCTGTAGGAAAAAAGGATACGACGTTGACGTACACCTTGTTGAAATTGGAGGGCTCCTGCACGACATTGGACGCGCTAAAACTCACAGCGTACACCACGCAGTCTTGGGAGCAGACATTGCAAGATCCCTTGGTCTGCCCGAACCTGTCGTATCGATAATCAAGAGGCATGTTGGTGGAGGAATAACAGCAAGAGAAGCTCGAAAACTCGGATGGCCAAGAGACATTTACGTTCCGTTAATACTTGAAGAAAAAATAGTTTCTTACGCGGACAAGCTAATCGAAGGTTCGAGGCGAGTGCCGATAGAGGTGACCATAGAAGAGCTTTCCAGAGAACTGCCGGTGTCCGCTATCCAAAGACTATGGAAACTGCATGAAGAAATGTTAATCTTGGTCGGCGACTGCGAATGCCTACCGTAACGTTGTTCGCAAAAGCATACAACAATCGTCGACTGGACAACTTTGACAAGAATCTAAAGTCTACGCTGGAAGGCCTTAAGGTTGAAGTCAAAACCTGCGGAGCAACCGCTCGCGGGTGGATTCAAATATCGGTTTCTGGAGAGGACGAAAATGTGGCTCTGCGCTACCTGGACGACAGAATAGGACTATGCCCGGCCAGCTTGGACAACATCAACAGATTCTCAACAATCAAAGGCCGCATAACAAATTTAGACAAAAGCAGAAATGAACTGCGCGTCGACATGGGAGTTTTTTCTCCAAGCATCTATGATGCAGTAATCCCGTTGGCACGCTTACAAGCTCAGCTCGTCGATGGAAGAAAGATCTCCTTGAAGGAAATTGTTGAACTGTTCGGCTTCTGTGAGAACCTGCCCTTCACAGTGAAAATCGACAGCGTCGACAGAGACAAGAGTCTCATTGAGGCCGAAGTCGCGGAGAAGCAGCGAAGGCAGTACATAGCGTGGACAGAGTCGCTGCTTGACAGACTGTTTATCTTGGGAACATCTCTGAGCGGGATTGAGTTGGCGGTAGAAGAGGCGGGGTTCAACCGCGATGTGGTCAACATCGAACCGCTGGGGGGGTTTGAGTATGCAGTTGTGTGCAAACTCGGAACCGACGCGGTTGGGTTAATTCCGAGGATTGGCAAGAACCTGAGAAACGCAAGCCTGGCAGTGTTCAGTCCGAGGAGGATTTTCACTTTCTTTGGAAACAAGTTGCCATTGCCTATCTCCTAGAGACAAGATAGACGCCCGCGAAGATCAGGAAGGCTCCTGCGACAGTGAACAGCGTGATTTCCTTGCCCTCGCCAACGAAAATTGTTGCGAAAAGCACGGTTATCAGCGGCTCTCCGAACATGAACGAGCTGGTCACTGAAGCTTTAACTTGGTTCATCACACGGAACCATATGAAATACCCCAGAATAGAGCAGACGAAAGCTAAGTAAAGAATTGCTGACCACTCGTTGATGCTCATGGCAAAGGCTTCGTGAAGAGAGTTTTCTGCCAGAGAGAAGGGAACCAGACAAAGTCCTCCCAGTATGTTAACATAAGCCACGACGAGAAATGGATCATACTTTTCCATGATTCTCTTCCCCATCAAGCTATAGGCGGCCCACATGAGTGGCGTGAAAAGCAAGATTGAGCTTCCAAGCAGGAAGTTGCCGCTGCTTCCCTGCATGCTCAAAGCGCCGCCTGTGATCACAGCAAAGGTTCCTACCGCGGCAATTCCTATGCCAAGGACATTTTTCCCCATCAACTGTTCTTTGAACATTCGAGCTGAAAAAACGCTGATGAGAATCGGTGAGAGAAGACAAACCAAAATCGCTGCGATTGAAGCGCTGGCCATCTGTATTCCCGTGTATTGTGCGGCGAAGAAGAATGTAACACCCGTTAAGGCGAGGAACAAGAATTTCAGAAAATCTCTTCCTTCAATAAGAACCGTGTAATCACGGTTTCTGCTCTTGTTTAGAACAAGAGCTACGATGAAGATCCCCCCAGCAATGAGAAACCTGAAGGTAGCTATGGCGATAGGGGTCAACCCTTCCCCAAGTGTGGCTTTCACAACTACGAACGAGCTGCCCCAAAATGTGATCAGACACAGCATCAGAACAGTGTTAAGAGGACTGATCGTTCTGGTTGCCATGCAATCTAGCATTCTTGCTCCGCTTAGTAAAGGATTCTATTGAGAAAATCGAAAAAGGCGCGCTTTGCTTGCAGTGGCTGCAAAGCCTATTCTTTGGAAACTCTCAAGGCTTTGTGCTCAGGCGGGTGGATTCATTTCCTTCAGCAGGTTTTCAAGGGTCTTCCTTCCTTCCCTGTCCAATGGCAATGCTGGTTTTCGAGGGTAGCCTCCTGCTAGTCCCTGCAGCCTCATAGCCTCTTTTATTGCTGCGATTTGATTGAAACGTTTCACAAGTACCTCGTTTGCGAAGGATATGCAGTTTTGCAGTCTGCTTGCTTCTTCGTATCGCCTGTTCTTGAAAGCCTCGTATAAGTGGCTGCACAGGGCGGGGAACACGTTTCCGACCGCTAGCACTGCGCCTCTCCCCCCTGTTAGCAGCGTGGACAGCGCTACGTCAGCCGTTCCAGCCAGAACTGAAATTTTGTCACCTGTTAACCTCACGGTTTCCGTTATCGTGCCGATGTTTCCGCTGCTGTCTTTGATGCCGATTATCCTTTCGTTTTCCGCCGCGAGTTCTTGAATCTGGGGTGGTTCTAAAGAGACGCCGGTGAACTTGGGAACGTTGTAGACGACGATGGGAATGTCGACAGCTTCTGAGACTGTTCGATAGTGTTCGTGGATTTCCTTGTTTGACAGTTTAAAGTAGAACGGTGTTACTACAAGTGCGGCGTCGACGCCGAGATCACCCGCGTCCTTGGTGAAGGTGACCGTCTCTTGGGTGCTCATGCTGCCCGTGCCAGCAATCACGGGAACCTTTCCATTAACCTCATCCAAGATGGTCTCAATCACCTTTATCCTCTCTTGCCTAGAAAGGTAAGGGGCTTCACCGTTGCTGCCACACGGCGCCAACCCCGAGACTCCGCCTTCCAACCAAAATCCCACGCACGCCCTGAGCGCCTTAACGTCAAGTCGACCCATACGTGTGAACGGTGTGACGCTGGGGACAAACATTCCATCAAGGACGAGCCTAGGCATACTCTTTCTACTCAGAACCTAACATTTAAAAATTGTCATATACGCCTACAACCATAGCGCACACCAAACCCAGCGTGCCATGTGATGCTAAATCTGTCTTGGTTACGTGAATAGAACAGTTTTGTAGGCGTATTTTATGACGTCAAGGTGTCGGAGAGGCTGGCACTAAATATTAATTCTTGAAGATTCCAATTCTATGGAGCAATGGAGTAAGTAAATCAGTGAAATCATTAATCGTCAAAGGAAAATATGTCTTAACGCTGGACAGAGAGTACAGAACAATCCAACAGGGAGCCGTTTTCGTAGAAGGCGACAAAATTCTGGACGTTGGACCTGCAAAAAAAATCGAAAGCTCTTACAGCGCTGATGAAATCATTGATGCTAAAGAATGCGTAGTGATGCCGGGACTGATTTGCAGCCACAATCACATGTACGGCGTTCTTTCGCACGGCATACCCGTTTCCCAGACAACGTCAACTTTCATAGCCTTTCTGAAGAAGTTCTGGTGGCCCCGCATTGAAAATGCTTTGAACAAAGAACAGATAAGCGCCGCTGCTTCTATGTCCTCAATTCAAATGGTGAAAACGGGAACAACGTGTTGCGCCGACGTTTTGGAGGCTCCAAACTCGATTCCAGGAGCTCTGGAGGTTGAGGCTCAAGCGACTGAAATGGTAGGTTTGCGTTCCGTGCTGAGCTTCGAGGCCACTGAAAGAATAAGCGAAGAGAACGGGTGGAAGGGGGCTGAAGAAAACCTCAACTTCATAAAAATGTATAACAGAAAAAACGATTCATTGACAAAGGGTATGTTTTGCACGCACACCACGTTCACTTGTAGCCCGCAGTTTCTGAGGAAGGTGAGAGACCTCGCCAACGAATATCCGACAGGAATACACCTTCACTTGGAAGAAGGCGCCTATGAATCAAAGTATTGCCTCACGAAGTATGGGAAACTTCCGGTTGAGCTTTACGAAAAAATAGGTTTCCTAGGCTCCGACGTTCTGGCATCTCAATGCGTGCACACGCTTCCAAAAGAAATCAAACTATTACGGAAACACGATGTCAAGATTTCGCACATGCCTCTAAGCAACTGTGAAGTCGGCGGTGGCATAGCGCCTGTTCCAAGTTTTCTGCAAGCGGGTCTTACAGTCGGACTTGGAACGGACGGATATATCCAAGACATGTTTGAAGTGATGCGAGTCGCATTCCTCATACATAAAGGAAACCTCCAAGACGCCAGCGTCATGCCTGCCGAAGCTGTTATTAGAATGGCCACAGTTGACGCTGCAAAAGCGATCCGCATGGAAAACCTCGTGGGCTCAATAACCCCCAAAAAACAAGCCGACATCATAACGGTAGACTTGGAATCTCCAACGCCAGTAACAGCGGAAAACCTGATTCCACAACTCGTCGTCTTTGGCGAGGGGAAAATGGTTCAGGATGTCCTGATAAACGGCAAGAAAATAATGAGAAACAGAAAAATACTCACCATGAATGAAGATATGGCAAGGACGAAGTGTAGAGAAGCTGCAGAGAGTCTGTGGAATACCTGATTGAGCGAATGGTGATGGTAAGAACGGTTCGAACGTCACTTTCATTGTGCGGAGTAAGTTTGTCAAACCCTCTGATTCTCGCCGCGGGACCGTACGGACGCGACGGCAAGACCTTGGAACGCGCGGTGAGGGCAGGTTTTGGCGCAGTTACGACAAAAACGATTAGGCTTGTTGCGGCCAGAAACCCTTTCCCTAACATGGCCCGGATAGGCAGGGACGCGCTGATTAACGCTGAGAAATGGTCTGACCTTCCTCTTCAAACGTGGGTTACGCACGAGATACCTGCGGTGAAGCATCTTGGGGTGCCGGTGATCGCCAGCATCGGGTTCACAGAGAAAGAAGCTGGAAAAATCGCTCCGCTGGTTGAAGAGGCTGGCGCTGACTTCATCGAAACTGTCACTTACGACGCGGATCAGGTTTTGCCGACGGTTAAAGCCGCCAAGTCCGGAGCGAAAGTTCCTGTGATAGCTAAGGTAAGCGCGAATTGGCCGGATTTCCTGAGAATAGCGGTCAAAGCTGAGAAGTTTGGTGCCGACGCCGTTTCAGCGATAGACTCTGTGGGTCCCGTGTTGGCGATAGATGTTGAAACTGGAAAACCCTTTCTTGGCAATGCGAACGGCGAAGGATGGCTTTCCGGGTCCGCTATTCACCCAATGGCCGTGAGATGCGTTGCCGAAATAGCCAAGCGAGTGAAGATACCAGTAATAGGTATAGGCGGGATTTCAAACAGTCAAGACGCTGTTGAGATGATGATGGCAGGCGCCCATTGTGTTGAACTGTGCACCGCCCCCGTCCTCCATGGACTGCAAATCGTCAATCGCATAAAGAACGAGCTTGTCGAATTCATGGAACTGAAGGGCTACAAGTCCATTCAGGAGCTGCGCGGAATCACGCTAAAACATCTGGAGAAACAGAAAGAAGAAAGCAAGAGAAGACTACATCCACAGATCGATCGTGAAGCCTGCACTTCATGCGGACTTTGCGCAAATCTCTGTCCATATCAGGCATTGGCTTTGAGCGAGGGAAAAGTAATCTCATACAAATTAGACTGTCTCAGCTGCGGTCTATGCTATTCCGTTTGTCCTCGGCACGCCATAAAACTCAGGAGCTGAACCGCATCACACTCAAATACAAGGGGTACATGGGGAAAATCCTCCGAATAGATTTGACGGCAAGAAGGATACACAAGCAAGACTTACGGAATGAGGATGCCGAGAAGTTTCTAGGCGGCACAGGGTTCTGCACGAACATTCTTTACGATGAGACTGGCCCAGAAACGAACCCCCTTGGACCAGAAAACCGCCTAATATTCGCAGTCGGCCCCCTATCAGCCACAACGTGGCCAGAGTCAGGAAGATACGAAGTTGGCGGCAAGAGTCCGCTCACCAACATTCTTGGAGGAGCAAATTCTGGAGGAAGCTTCGGACCTGAAATGAAACGGGTCGGCTACGACGCCATTATTTTCCAAGGTCGTGCGTCCAAACCGGTCTACGTCTACATAGAAGATGGAGAGGTCAAGATATTAGACGCAAGAAACCTTTGGGGAAAAGACACTGAGGAAACCATGACAATAATAAGCCAAGACCATGGTCAGAAAACTCAAGTAGCTTGCATAGGCCAAGGTGGAGAGAACCTTGTGCGTTACGCGGGAATAGTCACGGACCGTTTCCGCCTTGCAGCTCGGTCGGGCTTGGGGGCAGTCATGGGTTCCAAGAATCTGAAAGCCCTCGCTTTGAAAGGAAGTCTTCGTGTAGAAGTTGCGGACCCAGAGCGTTTCACTGAGCTTGTCGCCGAGGCAGATAAGAGAATCAAAGCAGACCCTTTTGTGCCCGAAGTCAGAAAGTACGGTACGACGATTCTTGTCGGAGCAATGAACGAGATCGGAAGGTTTCCGACCAGGAACTTCCAGACAGGAGTTTTTCCCGCGGCTGACAAGATCAGTGGCGAAGTGCTTGTTGAGAAATATAAAATAGCGGACAAGGCATGCTTCGGTTGCAGGCTTGCATGCAAGAACGTCATCAGAGTCAAGAAAGGCCGCTTCAAGGGAATGACACTGGATCATCCCGAATACGAAACGATATGTGCCTTCGGAGGCCGAATCGGAAACGACGATCTCGATTCGATAATTGAGGCGCACGTTCTCTGCAACCTCTACGGCATCGACACCATTTCAACCGGCGGCGTAATAGCGTTCATGATGGAACTATACGAGAAAAGAATAATCAGCGAAGCAGACACAGGAGGCATTGCTTTCAGGTGGGGAGACAAAGACCTGGCTCTGGACCTGATACGCAAGATCGCATACCGAGAGGGCATAGGCGACCTTCTGGCCGAGGGAACCAAGAGAGTTGCAGAGCGGCTTGATCGCGGTGCGGAAAAATACGCCATGCACGTTAAAGGAATGGACATTCCCGCTCAGGATGGCAGAGCACAGAAATCGATGGGGCTGGCACACGCAGTCTCCACAAGAGGGGCAGATCATCTGCGCGCCTCGGCTTTTCTGGACGAAATAGGTTTTGAAGAGGCTGTGAAGAAACGTTTTGGCAAACGCTATCTGCCCGAAATGGCAAACAGGCTGGACGAAACATACAAGGGAGTGATGGTTAAGGAGTGTGAAGACTTTGCAGCCGTCGTGAGCTCGCTAGGTCTCTGCTTGACTGGAGGGTATGCGTACCCGCCAATCTTCTATTTCAAGGATCTCGCAGAAGCCGTCAGAGCCGCAACAGGGATGGAAGCCACTGAGAAATTCTTGCGGACAGCCGGAGAACGCATAGTCAATCTCCAGAGAGCATACAACATTCGCGAAGGCTTGTCTCGGAAAGACGATAAACTGCCGGCGAGGTTTACCGAAGAACCGAGTCCGGACGGGCCGTGCAAGGGACAAAAAGTGAAACTCGAAATGATGCTGGACGAGTATTATCAGACACGCGGATGGGACGTCAAAACTGGTCTAATCCCCCGAGAGAAACTGGAACAACTCAACCTGAAGAACGTTGCAGACGATCTTGGCAGAAGGGGGAAGCTTCCAATGAGGAATAGGAAAACTCATGGTGGGTAGGCGTTGCAGGCTTTCAGCCCGAGTTCTTTGAGCTTTTCTTTTCGGGGGGTTCCCTGCTTGGACCATCCCCTAAGACGGTAGTATTTCGAGAGCATCCTGTCCAGTTCGACTGTGCTTCCTTCGAGTGGTTCTTTGAGGAACCTCTGGGGTAGCTGATCGTCCTTTCGAGAGAACCCCTCTCGTACGTTGAAGCATCGTTCCAGGTTGACGATTCTTTCTCCACAGTTCAAGAGTTCTTCTTCGGTGAAATTCTCTCCTGTCAACGCTGTGAGGGCTTTTGCAAAATCTGAAGGCATGAAAACGTAGGTTTCGGTCGTGGTGAATTTGCAGACGCCTAAGGCGTCCGTGATTGCGCAATAGTTTTCAGTGAAAACTACAATTTCAGGCTTGTACGTTGGGTTCCTCGTGTCCAAGATCTTTTCCAAAGGCTTTCGGGGGAAGAGCTGCTTCGCAACTTCCGTTTTTCGTGCAGAGTCAATCGTTGGCAGAGCGTAGAGGTGATCTGCACCGCGGTTAGATACGGCGTGGCCCAAGCCGAAGGCTTTCAGAGTTCTCGACTCCTGTCTCGGTATCTCCATTCTCTTAACGTGCATCGCAAACCTGCTTGCCTGTCCGCCTATTCTCTCAGATGCTCTCGCCGTGCCTTCCGCCAAGACATCGCCGAATCCCTTGCGATGGGCAATCATCCGGATGAGTTCCAGCGTGCTTTCAGCGTTACCCCATTCTAGGGGGAGTCCCGTTTCCTCCTTGGATATCAAACCCTTTTCGTAGAGTTCCATCGCGAAGGACACTGTCACGCCGGTTGAGATGGTGTCCAACCCCAGTTCATTGCAAAGCTGGTTGGCCTTCATGATCACGCTGAAATCTGCAATCCAGCACATCGGCCCGAAAGAGTCTATGCTTTCGTACTCTGGTCTCGAGCCCTCCAGAGGCGCGTATTTCCCTTCCGTGACTCTTGCGTATGCTCGACAGTGGATGGGACATGAGTAACATGTTTCTGGTTTGAGGAAATATCTCTCCCTTATCGTTTCTCCTGAAATCTGTTCAGCCCATGGAAACCTGGCGATCTGATGGTTCTTGGCTGGAAGGTCTCCTGTCTCATTCTTCGTGGCAATAAGCCACGGCGTGCCATAATTGCACAGGCCTTTCAGTTGTGGGTTCTGAGGAGACCAGCTTTTGAGAGCAGCCGTGCATAACTCGCGGAATTTTTCAGGATATGCGGCCTCAACCTTGTCTTTTCCGGTCACTGCCACTGCTTTCAAGTTTTTGGAACCCATAACCGCTCCCAGTCCACATCTGCCAGCTACTCTGTCCCTGTCGGTTATGATTGAGGCTATTCGAACCAAGTTCTCGCCCGCCGGTCCTATGCAGGCAACACGGCACTTACCTATTTCTTCCTGAACTGCCTTTATCGCCTCGCTCGTTGTCCTCCCCCAGATGTGTGCGGCTGACTTCAACGTCGCAGTTTCGTTTTCAACGTGCAGATACGCGGGGTTTCTTGCTTTTCCTGATATGTGTATCAGGTCGTACCCAGCGAATTTCAGCTCTGGACCGAAGTAACCGCCAGCATGGGCGTACCCTAAACCGTTTGTGAGTGGCGATTTTGCTGCCACTGTTATTCTTGAAGAAGTCGGCCACATGGTTCCAGCTAGTGGTCCTGCGGAAAAGAGCAGGATGTTTTCAGGTGAAAACGGGTCTGTTTTTTCTTTCAGCTCTTCGAAAAGGTAGTACGAAGTTAGGCCACGTCCACCCAAGAACTTCTTCAGCATTGGCTTTTCAAGGCTATATTTTTGAACTTCGCCTGAAGTCAAGTCTACGTTTAGTGCTTTTCCCGTCCAACCGGATGTCACGATTGTTGATACTCCCGAACGTGTTATTTATCAATGCGTTTTGCCAGAGATAAGTTTGCTTACGGAAAAAGGCAAAATGCCGGCTTTCAATATACTAGGTTTTGAAGGATGAAATGATGTCCGTCCCAGCTGACGTTATCCCTTTTTTCCCATCAGGCATAACGAAGATCATCTGTGTCACTCCAGCTTTGAAGAATTCTTCAACTCTTCCGAGACATTTGTTGGGCTTCCCAGCCACCGAAAACTCATCTATCATTTCATCCGTCATCAAGCCCATCGCTTCAGCGTCCATTCCTTTCTGCAAGGCTTCTCGAATAGATGCTACACGTTCTATCTTAGTGCCCAATGCCTCATGCACTGAATTCGCGGTGAAAGCAGTCATAAAAGTGGCCAAATGTCTCACTCTCTTCCTAGCCTCAGAGTCATTCTCGGCGATGGCAAAAGGGAGAATGTTGCCCACGTCTATTTCATCCATGCTCCTCCCCGCCTTTGAGGCCCCTTCCTCAATTGTTTTCAACGCGTTCTCAATGTAATGAAAAGGCGTGTTCAATAGAGAACCGTCAGCCAATTCGCCGACCATCTGCATAAACTTGGGGCTTCTGGCTGCCAGATAAACTGGAACCTTGGTCTTCGGATGAAAAGAAAGATGAACGCCGTTTGCCTTTATCATTTCTCCATCATAGTCCACAGTTTCGCCAGCCAATACCCGATTCATAACGTTGATACCCTCCCGAACTGTGGCTAAAGGTTTCTCCCACATCTTTATTCCCAACGGTCTGAGAGGCATTTCTCCTCCGGGCCCCAAACCGACGACAACGCGTCCATTCGCCATTTCCTCGAGCGTGGATGCAAAGACGGCTAAGAGCGCCGGATGTTTCGTGTAGAAGTTGCATATGCCCGTTCCAATCTTAATCTCGGATGTTTTGAGAGCCACGGTTGTCATGTTTACAATAACGTCCCTGCAAAGAGGCGAAGGATTCTCGTCCGCAATCCAAACGTGTTTGAAACCATGCGTTTCAGCTGCCTTGGCCAGTTTCGCCGTGTCCAAGGCGGGAGCGAAACCAGCGAGGTTCAGTCCAAAAGTTCTTGTGCGAGCCATGTTTGTCTTCACCTGTCTAAATGCTTAAGTCGGCACTCAGAAATATTAAAATGGTGGAAAAATGCTGAGCGTCAATAAATCAGCTGCTTCGATTTGTAAGAAGATGCTGGATGAACCTGAGAAACTGAACATCAAATGCACCCGTTTCAAGAGTGGAGCATACTTGATTGACACCGGAAACAAAGCCACAGGGGGAATACAGGCAGGCTTGTATGTGACCAAGATATGCTTAGGAGGCGTGGGAAACGTATCGTTAACGTCGATGGATTTGGAAGAAATATCACTTCCAGCTGTAATGGTCTCAACAGATTTTCCGATTCTTTGTCTCCTGTGTCAAGCATCAGGTGGCTACCGAGAGGCGATGGAAGGCTGGATCAACTTCAACGTCGGCTCGTACAATGCCATTGCGAGTGGACCGGCAAGAGCGTTGGTTCACGAACCCAAGAAACTGTTTGAAATGATTCCGTACCTGGACTCAGCTGAAGAAGCGGTGGTAGTCCTTCAATCGGAGCAGTATCCGAATGAGGAGGCTGCTGATTTGCTGGCAGAAAAATGTGGGGTCAACCCGGAGAATCTATATTTGGTTCTTGCTCCGCTTTCAAGCATGTCTGGACTCATTCAGGTGACCGGAAGGAGCGTTGAAAACGCGATGGTGAAGCTGCACACTCTTGGCTATGATGGGAACAGCGTGGAAAACGCGTGCGGAATTGCGCCATTGCCTCCGCTGAAATCGACGCGGATGGTACCGGATGATATGCTTTCGTACGGGAGCATCGTCCACCTTTACGTAATGCCTGATGAAGGAAGGGATTTGGAGCAAATCGCCTACAAGATGCCTTCAAGGACGTCAAAGTGTTACGGTCGATCTTTTTCAGATTTGATAAAGGAACATGGTGGGCTGAGGGGAATAGACCTTGATCTCTTTGCTCCCGCGGAGGTCTATGTTAACGACTTGTCAACTGGCGAACTGTACCACTCTGGCAGCGTCAACAGCACGTTGATCAAGACCATGGCAGGTCTTGGCTGAACTGGCCAGGCAACTGACCTTGCAATCGTTGCATATGGGAAGTGAACCGATCTTTTTAATACACGACTGTCCAAGAAGGTTTGGGAACGCGATTAAGACTATGCGGTCATCGTCCTGCCTGCTTGGCGTAGACATCGGAACAGAAGGCTGCAAAGCAATAGTGTTTAACCTCAGGGGCGAATCTCTCGCGCGATCGTACCAACAGTATTCAATCACGATTCCTCAGTCTTCATGGGCGGAGCAAGACCCTCAACTGTGGTGGAAGGCTGTAAGAAAAAGCGTGGCAGATGTAGTCAAACAAACTTCCAATCGTCGAGGAGAAATTGCATGCGTCACCGTTTCGGGTCAATCTCCAGTTTTGGTTCCAGTTGACAGACGCGGCAATGCGTTAATGAATGCCCTCATCTGGATGGACCGGCGTGCGGTTGAGCAGTCCAAGACGATGGCCGAGACTGTTGGGATCACGGATGACGCTTCTATGAACTTGCCGAAAGCTATTTGGGTTAAAGAAAACAGGCCGCAGATTTTCCAGGAGACCTACAAGTTTCTTCAAACAACGGACTTCATCGAATTCAAGTTGACAGGCAACTTTGTCACCGATTGGCTTAACGCAGG
The DNA here is from genome assembly GCA_049512075.1 of Bathyarchaeia archaeon. Lineage (GTDB taxonomy): Archaea > Thermoproteota > Bathyarchaeia > Bathyarchaeales > Bathycorpusculaceae > JBEKCD01. Next base: position 53,658 of record JBEKXL010000005.1, read on the forward strand.
CACCTTTCACTTCGATTATCGCAGGCATGAGTGGCCCACTGGCCTCTTGAACCAGCTTGAAATATCAGTCGAGAAACTCCCAAAGGTTTTGCGCTCTTCAGAAATTGTCGGCACTGTGACTGATGTGGCCGCTCGTGAAACTGGTCTTAAGAAGGGCACACCAGTGGCGGCGGGTGGAATCGACGCCTATTTAGCCATAATAGGCGCAAACGCATTGACCGTGGGCTCAGCATGTGAGATAACAGGAAGCTCCACGTGCCTGATGGTTCCTTCAAGACAGGATGTTCATGATCCTGAGAAGAGAGTGCAGTGTGAAAAGTTTCCACTATTGCCCAATTTCTGGATCACATGGGGAACGATGTCTTCAACTGGGGCTTCTCTGAGATGGTTCCGAGACAACGTCGAACCCCAAGCATCCTACCAAGACTTGGACGCCGAAGCTGAAAAAGCACCCCCAGGATCCGGCGGGCTCATCTTTCTACCTTACCTAATGGGAGAGCGAAGCCCGTTATGGGACCCATACGCCAGAGGGGTCTTCATAGGCTTATCATTAAATCATTCTCGCAAGCATCTGATAAGGGCCGTGCTTGAAGGGTGCGCGTTCGGCATAAGACACAACTTGCAAATAATCGAGCAGTTGGGTGCGAAGGTAGATGAGATCAGAAGTTGTGGCGGAGCTGCAAAGAGCAGGTTCTTTGGACAAATCAAGGCTGACGTAACCGGGAAGACAGTGGTTATTCCGCGGGAAATCGAAGCCTCCGCTCTTGGCGCGGCCATACTCGCATCGGTCGGCGCAGGATTCTATCCAAATCTGAGAAAGGCCGCTGAAAACATGGCGCACACAAAATGCAGAATCAACCCTCGAGAAAGCCTCTTTGAGAAATACGACTTCTCGTTCCGAATGTACAAAGACGCCTATCTACATTTGAAAAAGTACTTCAAACGCTACTATTCCTCTGGAAACGCAGTTTCGAACTGACGGAGGGCATGAACATAAATCCCGAAGGATTCGTTAAAGACCTCGAAAACTCTCAAGAAATTCCTGACCACATCAAACGGCCGAACATCGTAGTTGTCGGCAGCCTACACATGGACTTGACGATCAAGGCCAAGACAATCCCCCGTCTAGGTGAGACAGTGCTCGGTGACGAGTTCAAGATGTCCCCCGGAGGAAAAGGGGCGAATCAAGCTGTAGCCGCAGCAAAACTGGGGGGAAACGTCACATTAATCGGCAGAGTCGGAACTGAGGCTTTCGGAACTGACCTGATAAGAAATACTGGACAGCACCGGATAAACACGAAGTTTATCGTACAAGACAAAGAAACACAGACAGGGCTAGCGTTGATAATGGTTGACCAGAACGGCAACAACATTATCGCCGTTGCTCCAGGCGCAGATCTGAGGTGCAGCAAAGAAGACATTGACCACGCTGATTCAGTCATAAAGTCCGCTGACATTTTTCTCGCACAATTAGAAACACCTTTCCCGGTTGTTCAACACGCTATCCAGAAAGCCTTTCAATTCAGAGTCAAGGTGATTTTGAATCCGTCTCCAGCTCACAGACTGCCTGAATCTCTACTCAAGAAAGTGTTCGTACTGACTCCGAATGAAAGTGAGGCAGAGAAACTGAGCGGTATTAACATAACGGGTTTAAACTCTGCAAAAGAGGCGATCACAGAAATCTTGAAAAAAGGTACCGAAAACATCGTTCTCACGATGGGAAAAGAAGGAGCCCTAGTCGGAGCAAAAGGAGAAATAGTCCACGTCAAGAGTCCCAAAGTAAACCCGGTGGACACCACCGGTGCGGGAGACGCTTTCTGTGGCGCGTTGGCAGTGGCGATATCTTCAGGAGAAAACTTGGAAAAAGCAGTAGTCTACGCGAACTGTGCAGGAGCTTTGGCCACGACCAAGATAGGAGCTCAAGAAGCCTTGCCCACGCGAGAAGAACTTGAAAGATTCATGAGAAGAAAGGGTCTCGTCTAAGCTGTCGATTTTGCGCCCTTTTTGCGCCAGAAACCCCGATTCGACGACCACGGCGTGCCGCCTAACAGGATATATACCTTCATGTTTATTGTTATGCGCGAGAGGCAAGGGACTTGAAGACAGCGGTATACTATGGGCCTCGAGATGTGAGAATTGAAGAAAAAGAAGTCCCAGAAATCGGTGACAAAGAATTATTGGTTAAGGTCCATGTTTGCGGCGTCTGTGGGACAGATGTTAAAACGGTCCTGAGAGGGCATCCTCTGATTAAACCTCCAGCGGTTCTTGGGCACGAAATTGCAGGCGATATCATCAGGATAGGAAAAGATGTCACGGAGCACAGAATAGGCGAGCGCGTCGTCGTCGCCCCGTATGTTCCGGACGGCACATGCTACTACTGCCTGCGTGGGCGATACACGTTGTGCACTGGGCTTTATGAAGAATCACCTACACCGGGCGGGTTTGCTGAATTCGTAAAGGTGCCGCCTAACATTGTGAAGAAAGGAACGCTTGAAATTCCGAACACAGTTTCATACGAGGAAGCGGCTCTCACCGAGCCTTTGGCGTGTTGTCTTCACGGAATCGAAGAATGCCACGTTGGTGTAGGCGACTGCGTTGCGATCGTCGGCGACGGCCCAATAGGCCTGATGCATTTGCAGCTGGCAAAAGTCAAGGGAGCGACGAAGATAATCCTGAGCGGGCAGCTGAATGACCGATTAACGTTGGCGGAGGAACTTGGCGCAAGCGTGACGGTCAACGAAACCGAGGAAAACCCTGTCAAAAAGGTTATGGACGAAACGAACAACCGAGGGGGGGATGTGGTCATTGTTGCTGTAGGCAGTGTGGCAGCGGTGGACCAAGGCCTGAAACTGGTCAGAAAGGGAGGGATAGTGAATCTCTTCGGTGGATTTCCTGGCCAGTCAGAACTCAAGCTTGACCCCAACTTAATTCATTATTCGGAAGTCACAGTAACAGGAACCTTCGGGTTCTCACACATCAATTTTGCTAGGGCTCTTCAACTGATAAGCACAAGAAGCGTTAAAATGAATAAGCTAATAACACACAGGTTCAAACTCGATGAAGTCCTGACAGCCATAGACGTGTTAGCAGATCGCAAAGGGCTTAAAGCCGTTGTGACAATTTAGCTCAATGAAAAAAGAAGGGAATAACGTGTCTCAAGTTGGCAAAATCCTTCGAATGGGCCGAATATTCGATGAGAAAACCAACAGAACGCTTATTGTAGCTATGGACCACGGCCTGTTCATGGGGCCCGTGAAGGGGCTGGAAAAACCCCTCGAAGTCGCCAGAAAAGCGTTGAAAAGTGGTGCAAACGCTCTGGTAGTCACCCCCGGTGTATGCCGTTTGATCGCTGGAGAAGTAAGAGGCAAGGCCGGAATCATACTTCGAATTGACGGGGCAACCACGGCGTATGGGCCTGATTTTTTTGACGTCCGCAGAATTGCCAGCGTCAAAGACGCTGCAAGAATGGGTGCAGATGCCGTTATCGCCATGGGATACATGGGAACTCTGAAAGAGAATGAAACCCTGGCAAACCTCAGTCTCATCGCCCGTGAATGCGAAGAATTCGGCGTGCCACTCGTGGCAGAGATGATCCCCGTTCAATGTGAAAAAATCAAAGATCCGTACGACGCCGAAATCGTCAGTCTCGCGGCCCGCGTGGGGGCTGAAATCGGAGCGGACTTGATCAAGACTCACTACACTGGAACTGAAGGCACCTTCAGAGAAGTTGTCAAGGGTTGTCCGGTGCCCATAGTCATCGCTGGGGGCCCAAAGATGAAAACCGCAGAACAAGCGCTGAAAGTGGCGAAGGAGGCCGTCAACGCGGGAGCAGTCGGAGTGGCTTTCGGGCGCAACGTGTGGCAGCATGAGAACCCAGAGGCTATGACAAAAGCGATAGCCAAGGTTGTGCATGGAAAAGCTCGATCCAAGAGGCTCTGAAAGGGTTTGTAGAAAGAACAGCAGAGTGCCAGGTCGTCTCGGAGCGGGAAGCCAGTCTTGCAAGTCCGTGCGCTCGCTTTCTATTTTATGGGTTTTTCGGCTAGGCAGTATTTGCATCTGCTCGGCATCAGTTTTGCTGAAGGACATTGTTTGCAGTAGAAGAATGGAAGGTAAGGCTTTTGCGGTTCCAAGGCGATGAGTTCAGTGCCGTACAGGCATATCATGGGATCACTGTACAGGTGAAAAGGGTCGTCTGCAAACCGAAGCAATCCACTGAAACGTGCCGTGATGGGACATTCTGGCCATGAGTATCTCTGCGGATTCTTCAAGACTTCATTGTCATCTATGGGCTGAAGGTCGATTTTGACGCCGTGAATTTGACCGCCCAGACCAGTCGGAGGCTTCTCAATCAAGTGTTCTCCCTGAGATAGGAAGCTGACGAATTCATCGTTCATGCATTCATACTCGAACTTTTTAGGATTTTCGAGAAGTAGGTTGAAGTATCTTCTCATGAACAGGTCGTTCACCATTTCCGACGTGAACCCGTCAAGCCGCATTATGTGTGCAGCTCCGGCGGCTGTTACCTCCCACGTTGGTATTTCTGAAGGGTTGCCGAGCTTTCCGTTCTTTTCCGCTCTTTTGATTGTGCTTTCATAGGCTTCTGTCAGGCTCTCAAGGATGGCCATTTCAATGTCGCCCTTGCATAGGTTGTAAGTGGTTTGAGAGACGTGGTGGAAGTCTCCGGCAGCCCAGAATGGAATCAAGCTGAGGTTTGCGTAGTGTACGCCTGCCTCAGCAGCCTTAACGGTTGCATCGAAAATTCGGTCCTTAAACATCGTCATGCATTTCTCGTAGTCGAAGGATTTTTGTCCCGTTTCTTTCATTAGCTGAACTTGCGTTGCGATTGGGTTTAGCCACATTTCTTTCATTCTTTCTTTCTCAGCCTCAGCCGCTTTGTGGACATCGTTGGTGTCCGCTAGTACGGTGAGAAACTTTGAACCGAACATTACGCTGTAACTGGTGTTGCGTGCCGCCGATACCGCGTTGATGAAAGCCCATTTGTACTCAGTTTTCATCGGAAGGTTGTCAATGATTCTTCTGAGCAGGTTTGAGAATGAGCCGGGAGTGGCCACATAATCTGCAATCCACGACGGCCCATAGCGACCGCAAAACCGGGCCAGAACTTCCTCCGTGATCAAGTCGGTGGACTTGTCAACAGCTTCGGCGACCTTTAAGGAGGCGCGCTTGAAATCTCGGTCGAACTCGTACAGGATTTCAAAAACCGCCGTCGTCTGATAGTGTTCCAGCCAAGGCTCATCTTCAGGACGCACATAGTCCGTGAGGCTGCTGATAACATCGTACGCGGCCTTCGCTGAAACCGAATAGAGGTCAAAAACGTCCTTCGACTGTTTCCCGCAGGGGACAAAGCGCTCCTTCGCATGAAGCATCGGCTGCCAATCACTTACCTTAAACCGTCCACCACGCTCCTTTTTGACTGTGTCCACCCATGCCTTCTGGATGCTCAAGATTTCATCCGCGATTTTTTCAGCCAATTTACCTCTCATAGGCGAACCTCGTTTCAAACTCAGCCCTCTATCTACACGCGCGTCTTCACGCGTGTTTGAATTGCGTCTGTGATCCTTCATAAATATTGTCATACATCAAACACACTCTTCCGATAGGCTCAGAACGGCATTCTCTGAGTTGAAAAAGTATTATTAGTGACTCATTAACCTTGGATGAGGCTGGAGGGATTCTCGGTGCGTCAAGGAGAACTAAGGGGCAGCGTGGCCTTGGTTACCGGAGCTGGGTCTGGGATTGGACGTGCCATTGCTGTTCTTTTCGCTTGTGAAGCTGCGAAAGTGGCTGTTGCTGATGTGAGTGAAGGTGACGGAAAGAATACAGTCGAGCTCATCAAGAAAGAGGGTGGGGACGCGATTTTTGTCCAAGGAGACGTATCCAAGTCTACTAGTGTCAAGAGAATGGTCGAAGCAACTGTTGAAAAATACGGGAAGCTTAACGTACTCGTTAACAATGCGGGAGTCGAATCCACAGGCTCTGTCGTGGAGGTTACGGAGGAGAACTGGGACAAGGTCATCGATATCAACTTGAAAGGCACTTTTCTCTGCTCAAAGTACTGCGCGCCAAGAATAATTGAAAGTGGGGGCGGTGCGATTATCAACATTGCCTCAGTGCTGGGTCTGGTAGGTTCTAAAGGTGAAGCTGCTTATTGCGCCTCAAAGGGGGGCATGATATCGCTTACGAGAGCCATGGCATTGGATTTCGCTTCCGAGAATGTCCGTGTGAACTGCATCTGTCCAGGCTCTGTCCTCACTCCGACGTTTAAACGAGTGATGATTGCTTCAGGAGACTATGACATCGCATTTGCCCGAAACCTGGAAAAGATACCGCTTAGACGCGTCGCAGCTCCTGAAGAAATCGCCCAAGCAGCACTGTTCTTGGCGTCGGAGAAATCTTCCTATATGACTGGAGCCGCCTTGGTAATGGATGGCGGGTGGTCAACATCTTAGGCAAAAGGTGAAGTCACTTAGAAAATGGTTTTCTCAGTCGCTTTGTCAAAAATGTGAATACGCTGGTCGTTAAACTTCACAAAGACTTTTTCTCCTTCTTCGAATCTGAAGAGAGGATCAACTTTTGCTGTGATTATGGATGACCCGATTTCTAGGCTTGCGTATCCGGTGTCTCCGAAATGTTGGAAAAGCCAGACTTTGGCTTCAACTGCGCCTTTGGACTGTTCTTTGTTCACGTAAACGTGTTCGGGTCTGATGCCCATCACTGCGTCGCGCTCAGTGAACTTTTTCTCTTTCATTGAGTCTCTGCTGCTTTCAGAGATTTCCATTTGGAACGCGCCAGTTTCCACGTATGGCTCACCGTTCTTTTCCAATAAGTGGCAATCAACGAAATTCATGACTGGTATGCCCACGAACGTAGCGACGAACTTGTTGATTGGGTGATCGTAAATGTTCAGCGGCTTGTCAATTTGATGCAGCAAACCGTCCTTCATAACGGCTATTCTGTCAGCAAGCACCATTGCTTCAGCCTGGTCATGAGTGACATAAACCGTGGTCGTTTTCAGCCTTTCGTGCAGCTTCTTCAATTCGCCTCTCATCTTGATTCTCAGGATCGCGTCTATGTTTGAAAGTGGCTCGTCCAAAAGGTAGATGGAAGGCTTCCTGATTGCCGCCCTGGCTAAAGCGACACGTTGTCTTTGTCCTCCGCTGAGTTGGCCAGGCCTGCGTTCCATGAGGTCACCAATCTGAAGTAGATCCGCCGTTTCCTGGGCTCTCTTCTTAATCTCTTCTTTCGGAACATTTGTGACTTGGAGGCATAGAGTGATGTTGTCATAAACTGACATGTGTGGATAAAGAGCATAGTCCTGGAAAACCATGGCAACTTTTCGTTCCTTCGGTTCAAGGTCAGTCACCCGTTTTTCATCAAAGAAGATGTCTCCGCTCGTCGGTTGCTCTAGTCCTGCAATCATCCTGAGGGTCGTTGTTTTACCGCATCCAGAAGGTCCAAGCAGAACAAGGAACTCGCCGTCCTCTATCTCAAGGTTCAACTCGTCGACAGCCTTCACTTTCTTGAAGTGTTTGCAGAGATCCTTAAGGGTTATTTTTACCAACTATTTTCACACGTTGTTTAGCTTTTGTTGGTAACCATGATTCTTTTCTGTTTCTTAAGGTTTGCCCATGACATTGTGAACCCGCGGATTCTGTGCTTTGCTCAGTCTGAGGCATTTTCTTATCGTTAAGGGATTCACTTTGCCGGCCTCACATATTTCCCCTGTCTTCAGGTTGTTTATCATAACCTGGGCTGGTCGAAAGATACCGGGGTAGCCGGGGATTTTCCTGAAATCGTTTTTTGCATGTTTCAGCAATTCTGAAAAGGTTTTTCCATAGATAGGGGTGGACTCAAACACTAGTTCCTTCGCAAGTCTGTGTATGTCTTCATTGTCTGGCTCTATGGTCATGTACACTGTTCCACCATAGCAAAGGAAATCATCTGGAAACGTCTTCATCTCGTCCGATGGACAGACGGGAACTATCGGAGCTGTTCCAACCATTTGTCTGACTTTTCTCACATCATAGTGGAGAATTTCCCACATTGTGAATGTAACATCCTCTATTGCTCGGCCTGCAATCTGGGTCGCGCCTGCGATGCTTCGTAGGGGAGTAATGAGCATGAACAAGGACGCAGGATCAATATTGCATTCCACAGCGATTCTTTTGGACAACTGCACGGAAGGCAGGTCGTCCATTTGAAGTACTATCACGCCGACCCTGGAATCGTCATTAACATCCAGCATGTCAAAGAGTTCCTTAGGCTTCTGCGCCAGAACTCTTGCAGGACCAGAGGCAATTGAGGTTGTTTCTTTCTGTTTAAGCAAGGGATAGCCCGCTTGGACGCCCAAAGTAGCAATAGCAGGCGAGTCTGTCATTACTGTTGCTGCGGGGAGTATCAGGTCTCCGAGTTGTACCATGGTCAACGATGCCTTGCCAAGTCCACCGAGACAGATCTCGATGATCAGCCTGCCAACTTCAAACCCTCCTCGTGCATGGACTCCACAATCCAATATGGTGGCTCCACTGTCCGACATTGTGACTACTACACCGAACTTCTCGGGGCACTCCAGAATTCCGTTAACTATCCTGAAAGAAATTTCATTCACTTTTATTCTAGGCATGTTGAATTCATCAGGTTTCTTGCGCGTACTTGGGATCGGAGGTCTCATGCGAGTTTTCAACGAGTTCTCGCAGGTATATCTTGTTTTTCCCCCAGAGACCTCCTTGGTTGAAGCTGCTTATTCCTGTTATTCCTTGTATTCTTGTGATCGTGTCCAAGGAGACTCTCAAGCCCTTTTTCACGGTTTCCAGGTCTAGACTCCAGACCAGATACTCAATAACAGTGTTGACTCCTAGAGGAACTCTAGTTTCCGCGATCCTGTTACGGATAGTCGGGCACAAGAAAGTCGTGCTTGTCGCTTTTTCGTTTGTGTAATTAACGCCTCCAATTTTCGCTCCATTCAAACCTCCAAACGGGTGCATCACAAAGGCTCCATCAACCTCATCTTGAACCCTCTCGGCTGCGGCTCTGGTTGCCAATAGAGCGCAAGAAATGTCCTGACAGAAGAGTTCAAACGCACCATCAAAACTTGTGGTTAATCCAAAGGATTTCTCGACTATCGATTCGCCACTCATCACTGGAATGCGGTATATTTTTCTTCCTTCGAGCTGGTCTTCCGTCTCGTAGCCGTCGCCCCAGCGCCTGACCGTTTCGCCCGAGTTCGTTGTAGCAAGTGTTTTTCTTTTCGGGACTGCGTTGAAAACTGCAACTGTAGGCATGTGTGGAGTTTGGCAGAGCATGTTGGTGAATGCGTCTTCAAACATTTTCCTTCCGTCTTCAGTTTCAATGCTCATGCTTCTATTTCCTCGCAGAAGGACAAGGAAGCCTGGTCTCCTATCAGGGGTTTTCGTTGGCGATACAGAGTTGCCCAGAAAGCCTTCGATCGGCGAGAAGGTTATGATTCCCCTGCACAGTCGTTGAGCGTTGGCCAGCGCAGCTTCTCTTGTGAGGCTGGTTACGAGGATTTCGGAGGATATTATTTCGCTGGATTCTATGTAAGTGTCTTCGATGTCCACGCCATTGATCTTCAGCATCAGATTGCAGGTCCGTGGTGGTTGGTGCTCACGTTTTACCAAGGATTGCTCATGAGTCTTCCAATAATGTCTTTGTGAACTCTGCCAGCCTTGTGCATCCTTCCTGTCCTAGTGTCGCTTATAGCGAACTCTCCAATTATGAAACCAAGTCCTTCTTTGGCGAGCTTGTGCAAATCCAACGTCGGATCGATGTACTTCTTTTCTTCCACTGCCATGTGATAGAATGATGTGCCGAAGGTGTTCGGATAGTTCTCTATTACTGATTCCTTAACCATCGTCCCGAAATCCTCTCCTTCTTCTGAACGAACCCAACAGTGAACTGTACCGCCATATCTGATCATGTCATCGGGCCAGCTGCAAGGTTGCTGCAGAGCTTTCGGCGAAACCGGCGAAATCGGTGTGGTTCCCATAACGTTCTCTATGCGACGATAAGGAATCTTGTAATATTCAGTGAGTCGCCAGAACATGTCTTCCACACCCCGCGAGGAGGTTTGAGTGGTTCCCGTTATGCTGTCTGTGGGAATGACAACCAAGTATAGATTTTTCGGGTCGATTCTGCACCTCTTTGCGATGATTTTTGAGAATTCTTCATCTGGAAGACCGTCCATGCGTGAACGTGTTTGGACCAAGAGGACCGCGTTGTCAGGGTGAGGATCTTCGTAGGGCCATTTCTCAAATATCTTGGCTGGTTCTTGAGCTATAGCCTTCGCCGGTCCTGATATCCAGGCTGTGAACTTTTTGGTTCCAACGTGCGGTGGCGGGATCACCCCGACCCACACGTACATGGAAAGGGCTATGAAGGGTGGAAAATCTGTGTAGTGGATGAGAACAGGTAGAGTCAGGTCATCGTACGTGACAGCGGTCACTTGCGCTTCTCCGAACCCCCCGAAGGCGATTTTTGTGGTCAGCTCTCCGGCTTTGTAGCCTCCAGACACGTTTACGCCGCAGTCCAGTATTGTTGTTCCGTTCTTTAGTTCCTCTACAGCGACGTTCAATCTATCGCTGTTCTTGATCATTTCCTTCACGATATCAAGTGAGCGTTGATTTATGCTCACTTTTTCCCAGCGTTTCAGCATCTTTTCCATGAAGCTCATTTTCCAAATCTCCATAATCTCGAAGAGGACTAATCACATAGCCCTATTTTAAAAGCTTATCCTCCGTTCCACGGTTTTGAAGTTAGCGAATGCCAGGCATCTACGGGTCAGCTTGACTGGTGCGCAAAGAATAAAAGATGTGCCAAATGAAGATATTCTCTAAGATGCTAGAAGGAAACGGCATGGCCAGCATACTGATCAAGAACGCAATCATCGTGACGATGGATGAACAAAGAACTATTCTCAAAGATGGTGCACTGGCGATAGAAGACGACAAAATCGTTGCAGTAGGCAACAGCAAGGAACTCACAAGACAATATTCTTCAGACGTCATAATAGACGCCAAAGGAAAAGCTGCCATGCCGGGTTTCGTAAACACTCACAGTCACCTATACCAGAACCTGCTTAAGGGAATGAGAGACGACCTTCCGCTAGTGAACTGGATCTACGACGTGACGATGCCTCTGATCAAAGAGGAGTTCCAGAGCTCGTTGAAGGGAAACTTTGAAATCGGCTACCATGCAGCAATGCTCGGATGCCTCGAAGCGCTTCGGTCTGGAACTACCTGCATCGTTGACATGAACTTGCGTAACCCCAAAGTGCCAGAAGCATTCAAACAGACCGGCATTCGAGGAGTATACGCGATGAGCTTAGCGGACCAGTGGGTTCCTCCTGAAGTTTTGCTTCCCAGAGATCAGATGATGCAGATGTTCAACCAAATTGCCAGTCGGTGGCACGGAGCTGAGAATGGCCGAATACTGTGCATGTACGGCCCCTCAACGCCCTTCATCTGTTCAAAAGAACTGTTGCAGGAAATAAGGGAACTGGCAGACAAAAACGGAATGCACATTCACATACACGTTTCAGAGACGAAATACGAACGCGATCTGGTCACGAAAGAAACTGGTAAGCGACCCGTGGAATATCTTTACGGCCTAGGCTTTCTAGGAAACGATGTTTCCGCCGTCCACTGCGTTTGGGTTTCCAATCGAGAGATCAATCTTTTGAAAAAAACTCGCACCAACGTCTCACACAATCCTGAGAGTAACATGAAGCTAGCATCAGGAGTTGCTCCCATTCCGGAAATGCTGAAAAAAGGTATAACAGTTTCCCTGGGCACCGATGGGTGTGCAAGCAACGACAATTTGGACATGTTTGAAGCTATGAGAGCGGCGGCTTTTCTGCACAAAGTCTCAAGTCTAGACGCTTCAGTCATGTCTTCCTATGACGTGCTAAAGATGGCGACCATTGAAGGCGCTAGGACAATTGGTCTTGAAAACCAGATAGGATCGTTGGAAGTAGATAAGAAGGCGGATGTGATCTTGGTTGATTTGGAAAAGCCTCATCTGAGACCGCTCAACAACATAGTCGGCACTTTGGTTTACTGCGCCAACGGAGGAGATGTTGAAACAGTCATCGTGGACGGCAGAATCGTCGTGCAAGAAGACACTGTCCGGACAGTGAACGAGAAGAACGTCATTGAGCAGGCAGAAGAGAAAGTTAAAGAACGTTTCGAGTTTCAGACTTAAATTCGGTTTGTCTTTCCGTGATTTTGCTGGGCGCGCAGCAGGCGCGCGCGAACATTTCATGGAAAACCATGATTCTCTCTTCCCCACCAAAATTCGTAAAAAAGCAAGTGGTGTCAAGATTAAACCTTGTATGCGCGCTAAGTCGGCAGATTTTGGGATAGAGGGAAAGATGCAAGCGCGCGCTAATAAGACGGGAATTTTGGAAAGACTGACCCAACGTCATTTCCGTTCAAAAGGCAAGTTTTGACCGTCAACGTAAGCTTCGTTTGCTTATTCTGGTGTTTCTTTTGGGAGGCTTGGGTTTTATTTATGAAAAATCAATTCGCTGCATCGATATTCTTTTAAACAGTTTCGTTGGCCAGCTCACAGCAAGTATTATATCGACGCATATGCAACAACGTAAGCAAGGAGGAGAAAATTAGAAATGCAAAGAAAATACATGTACTCAATCGTCGGCATCGTCATCATACTTATCGCAGCAGTTGCGGTCTACTGGGTTTGGCAAAACCAGACATCAGGAGTCACACTTGAGTTTTGGGCTCCATTCGCAGGAGAACCGTCTGTCGACAACTTCTGGGGCAACGTGAGCGCAGCATACAAGAATGCAACTGGAGTTACCGTTCAAGTCTCGATGTATACAGGTGATGAGTTCTTCACAAAGATAACAACGGCGCTTGGATCCGGCGCTCCGCCCGACCTATTCTCAACATACGGCGGAGGAGAACTTGACACATACGTCAACGAAAGCGCAGTAGCAGACATATCTGCCTTGTACAGCGAGAGCTGGGCTCAGACGCAAATCCCCGCTAACGCAAAAGCCACAGAAACCAGAAACGGCCTTCAATATGCGATTCCGTACGAACTGCAAACCGATTGGCTATTCATTAATCAGGCACTATTTAACAAGTATAACGTTACAATTCCGTCTATCGGCACTGGGTGGACATGGGATCAATTCCAGAACGCTTGCAATACGTTCAAAGCAAACGGCATCGTCCCAGTTGCCATGAGTGGCGCAGACACATGGTCATTAACTTTCCCAGAATGCTACATATTCGAGCGTGCAAATGGACCTGACGCCTTTGGGCAAGCCCTCACGCGTCAAACAAACTTCACGAACTACTACCAGAACGCGTTCTCGAAAATACAGCAATGGGTGAACAGTAGCGACTTTCAAGCAGGCTGGACAACGGCCCACTATGATGTAGATGCGTTGCCGCTGTTTCAAAATGGACAGGCGGCAATGTGGGTCCAAGGCACATGGGGCGTTGGAATGGTTCAGGATAACTCTTCGATACCGTTCCAGTTGGGTGTGGTGCAGTGGCCCTACTTCGCAGATCACCCTGAAGCAAACAAGTATATCTTTGGCGAATACACCAGCATCGCAGTTGCAAATGCAAGCAAACAAAAGTCAACAGCAGAAGACTTCCTGAGATTCATATCACAACCACAATGGATAATAAGCTACGCTCAGCAGACGTACAATCCAGTCGCTCAGAACGTAGCTCTACCCGCAAACACGTACCCAGCAGTTATGACGACGATTCAGACGGCCGTCAACAATGGCCCAGGGCTCATCGTAAGATATGGAAGCCAAGCACCCTCAGCATTAGCGAGCACGCTGGACACGCAAAACCTACTCGTGTTCACAGGTCAAGCAACACCGTTAGCCGCAGCTCAAGCTGACGAAGCCCAGGCAGTCAGTGTAATCGGACCTGTTCACGGATAGGATCACTCAAGGCACAGATAACGATGGTGAAGCTTCGTATTCCTGCTGAATTAAAGAGAAGCATGGCCCCCCTTAAGGCTCAGCTTAGAAAAAGCAGAACTTTGTACACGACGCTGGCCCTTCCTAAGAAAAGCACACGCACGCCGGTGGCACTAGTCAAGGCGGGCATAAAGAAAAACTGGACGCTATACGTGCTACTGGGTCCTGCGCTTTTCATCTACATTCTTTTTTTCATTTATCCTGTGATAAATGGATTATCTTTCGGGTTTTACAGATACTCGGGCGTTTCTCAAGTCAAGTATTTCATAGGTTTCAAAAACTATGTTGACATCGCCACTGATCCTCAGTTCCAGCTTGCTTTGTACAACACTGTCACTATAACGGCAGCCAATTCCGTTGCACAGTTCTTGTTGGGATTCAGCCTCGCATGGTTGGCACGAAAATACGGCAGGGTCGGAAATGTCTTTCTTTCAGTGGCCCTCATTCCCATAGTGTTATCGTTCGTATCGGTAGGCCTTATGTGGCAATGGATCTACAACGCTCAGTATGGACTCTTGAATTCTCTTATTGCGTTCTTTCGCATAAACAGTGCACTGAACTTTCTCAGCCTGCCCACAATTCCAACATCTTTAACCTCTACCGCGCCTCTGCTGGCAATACTCTTGGCAGCAAACTGGCAAGGAATAGGATTGTATGCAGTCATCTATTCTGCAGGTCTACGGGCCATCTCCCCATCAATATACGACTCGATGAGGGTGGACGGACTATCTGACACCCAGAAGATCAGACGAGTGATCTGGCCGATGATGAAGGACACGATTGCACTTGCGCTCGTCCTCGTAATGTCATCATCATTCAAAATCTTCGATTTAGTCTGGGTGTTGACAGGGGGAGGACCAGGTCGCCTCTCCGACGTCATCTCAACATATCTTTATAGGTACGTTGGATCTTTCCAAGCCGGATACGCTTCGGCGGTCGCGTTCTATATACTACTGATAGGCGTTGCGCTCATTATCCTTCAATCCAGATTTATTCGGACGGAGAAGTGATTTAGCCATGAGTTCAGAATATGGCCGGGGAAATTCGCTCAGAAAACGGTTTACCCTCGTTGTCGGCTTCGCTGTCTTGATACTCTGGTCGATTTTAGCGATATATCCTCTGATATGGACTGCTCTAACTTCTCTCAAGACGAATTCAGAAATCTTTACCAACATATGGGGCCCCCCAATTAGTCCTCAGTGGCAAAACTACGCCAAGGCTTGGACAACAGGCAATATGGGAACCGCCTTCATAAACTCCATGATAGTCACTGGGCTTACTATACTTGTACTATTTTTGATTTCTCCGATGGCAGCATACGCCTTAGGCAGAGCAGAACATCGACTCAAAGGGCCAATACTGTACTTTTTGCTTGCTGGCATGTACATTGCCCCTCAGGTCTCAATCGTGCCCCTCGCAGTTCTGCTCCAGAATTTTGGCTTGATGAACTCATTATTTGGCCTAGTACTGGTTTACGTTGCCTCAGGTCTTCCATACTCAGTTTTCATATCTAGACTGGGGTTCTTAACCATCCCTTCATCATTGGAAGACGCGGCTAAAGTGGACGGTCTATCGACTTTCCAGACCTATTTGAGAGTGACACTGCCACTTGCGATGCCAACAGTCCTAATAGCCATGATTCTGGAAGCCATATTCGTGTGGAACGATTTCTTGTACCCACTCGTCTTCATCACTTCACGTAATTTCAACACCTTACAGCTGGCTCTTTTCGATTTCCAGGGCAGGTTACCCCAATATGGCCCCCTGTTTGCAGGAATACTGATTTCGACTATACCCCTACTGATACTCTACATCATTTTCTCCGAAAGAATCAAGAAAGGAGTAGCCGCAGGAATAGGCGTAAAAACATAGCCCCATTCGGAAAAGGGAATTTGGAAACACGACGACCTCGTGCTGCGTCATGATTTGAGGTCTACTTCCCAAATACTTTCTTGAATACTCTCACAAAGTTCTCGCCTAGAATGTTTTTTATTTCCGTGTCCGAGTAACCTCTCCCGACCAGGCCTTTGGTGATGTTTGGAAAATCCGTTATGGTCTCAATTCCTCTTGGCCAATTGTAGATTCTCTTGTCTATCTTCATGAGGGTCATTCTCGTCGGTGGATACTCTGCCCACCCTTCCGCAAAGTCCAACCCTATCCCGACGTGGCTAGCCCCGACAAGCTTAACTATGTAGTCGATGCTGTCGAGTAGGTCGTCGACGGTACATTTGTCTGGATCCTTGCTTATGAGTCGCGGGAATGCAGTCACGCCGATGACGCCGCCTCTCTCAGCTATCGTTTTTATTTCTTCGTCTGTCTTGTTTTGATATTCGTCCACGAGTGCTCTGGGGTTCGAGTGCGAAGCTATCACGGGATCTTCTGAGGCTTCCGCGGCTTCCAGGACACTCTTTTTTCCGACATGCGCCAAATCCACAACCATTCCCAAGCGGTTCATCTCTTTGACAAGTGAGATCCCGAAAAGACTAAGGCCGGAATCTGTTCGCTCTCCGCCGCCATCAGCCGCAGCATTCCTGAAATGGTAACTCAACTGGATTATTCTAACTCCCAAGTAATGGTAGAGCTTCAACAGTCTCAGATCATTCTCAAGTGGCTGGATATTCTGAAAGCCCAAAATAATAGCAGTCTTTCCCTCCCGTTTTGCCTTGACAATATCTTCTACTGTAGTCGCAAGAACCACAGTTTCGCTCTCTCCAGTTACCATATCTTGCATGTCCAGAATCCTCTTGACAGTCTCAGACATGTTGTGCATCATAGCGATGGTGTAGTTTGTGGCCGTGACTCCTCCCTTTTGAAGTTTCTTAAAATACTCATCTGACATGATTGATGCGTTCAAAGAATCAACTATGACAGCATCTCGATGAATATTCAGAGCTCTCTTCATCTCTTCAGCGCCAAGTTTTCTCACTCTATTCACCTGTAATAAATCAAACGTTCAAGTCAGAGGCTAGACAAAATGCTTTCTGGCTTATAGAACTTGCTGAACAGGGTCTCTGTAAGACTATTGACATGCATTCTGGCCCGCCCTGGGAAGGCGTAACGTGCAGGTATGCGCGTAGGCTCGCTTTTACCGAAGACTCTACAGAACTCCGAACAGGAATCAGGCCTATTGCTTGAAGTTCCATGTTTCTGTTGAATATTTTTCATTGTGCAGCTTCTCGGCAAGTGCTCCCTCTTCTTCAGTCATCTCGCCATCTGCAAGCCTAATCATAAAGTCCTTTTCAAAACCTCTTCTGAGCGAATCCTTCACCTCTGCAATAGTTAGCTCTCTGCCGAGTTCGATCGAAAGAGTTGAAACCTCTTTCCTAACGCTGCGCACACGGGGTCTTTCAGCTGAGTTCTCGTCAGAATTCAAAACCTCCAAGAGCGTTTTCAAGTCTGAACTGACCAAGATGGAGCAATGATGAAAAACGAACCCTGATTTCACGGCCCCAGCCCCTCCGGCAATCTTCCGCCCATTTACTTGAATACTGTTTGGGAATTCAAACCTTGCAGGCGCACCGAGTAATCTGAGACCTTCGATCACCCCCTGCGATAGCCTGGCGAAGGTCTCTCCCAGTTCTGTCCTGATCAAAGGATGAAATCTCCGCACAGAGATTGCGCAATTGAGATTTCCAAAGTCATGATAAACAGCTCCTCCTCCCGTAAACCTTCTCACAACGGCAACTTTATGCTTATTGCAACGGTCTAGGTTGACTTCCGTATCTGCAGACTGGAAGTTGCCTACGACAACGGCATTCGGGTTTCTCCAGAAACGTATAGTGTTCGGAGACGCGCCCTTTCCCACATTGGATGGAATGGCTTCTTCCAGGGCCAAGTTCATATATGGGTTTGGATATTCCACGTCAAGCAGTCGCCAAGTCTCTTCGTACTTCATTGGAGTCAGCAGCTTTGGAACTGTTTCAGCCATTCAACGCTGATGGGTTTTCCAGAATTCGTTTCATCGTCTGCAAAAATCGGGCTGCTTCTGCCCCGTTGATGATTCTGTGATCGTACACGAGGCTCAGGTTGAGTATGGATCTTGCCTCAATCTTTCCTTTGACAATCGCCGGTCTATCTTCGACAGCCCCTACTCCCAGAATGGCTGCTTGAGGCGGGTTTATTATCGGAATAAAAGTGTGCACTCCCAGCATGCCCAGGTTGGTCACGGTGAACGTCCCAGCCGACACTTCTTCCATAGAAAGGGTTCGATTTCTCGCTTTTTCGGCAAGTCTTGCTAAGAGTGCTGCGATTTCAGTGAGCGATTTTTGGTCTGCCCCGCGAATTACTGGGACTATTAGTCCTTCTTCAACATCGACGGCGACTCCTAAGTTAACGTTTTTGAGAATCTTGATTTCGTGGTCTTCCAGCGTTGAATTCACAATCTTGTGCTCCCTGAGAGCCAACGCTGCTGCTTTAACGATTATGCAGGTGTAAGTCAGGGAGACTCCTGTTTCCTCTTTGACTTTGACTAGGAGGTCTTTGCGGAAGTTTGAAGCGTCAGTCATGTCAACTTCAGTTACCACCGTAGTGTGCACAGCTGAATTGTAGCTTTGAGACAATCGATCGGCTATCGTCTTTCTCGTACCAACTAGCGGAATGATTTCAGCTACCTCAACTCCCTCCTTCGACAGAGAGGGTGTTGATGGACCGACCGCTTCTTGTTTTCCTAGAGCTTTCAGGACATCTTCTCTGACTATTCGGCCATCCGGACCTGTTCCCGTGATTTTTGTCAGGTCGACTTTCTGTTCTTCAGCAATTTTCCTAGCCAACGGTGAAATTCTCATCTTCTCGGGAGAGGCCATAGCCTCGGGTGGCTTCACACCTCCTGTTTCGGGCGCTGCCTCGGAGATTTCGGCCTCAGCTACATCGTTCTGAATCATTGAAACATCTTCATCGGGCTCACCGATTATTCCCAAAAGCCCGGATACTGGAACAATCGAGCCCTTTCCGGCTGTAATCTTCAGAAGGACACCGGATGCTGGAGCCTCCAGCTCGGTAGATATTTTTTCAGTCTCTACTTCAAGAAGAGGGTCTCCTTTCTGGACGCGTTCTCCTTCCTTCTTGAGCCAGTTGACAACAGTTCCATCTTTCATGGTGAGACCGAGCTTAGTCATAATCACTTTGGTTGCCAATTTCTGTTCTCCTCCAATTTTCAAAGATCATCCTTCGTTTTTATTTAACGATTTCTTGAACTGCCCTGACGATGTCGTTCTCGTTCGGAATGACCCATTTCTCCAAGGCTGGACTGAATGGGGCTGGAGTGTTCATTCCGCCGACTCTCTTGATGGGCGCATCCAGATAATCCATAGCCTCTTCTGCCACCATGGATGCGAATTCTGCGCCCACGCCGCCTCTTTTCCACGCTTCATGAACCACTACGAACCTGCCTGTCTTCTTAACTGAATTCATGAGCGCGTCCTTGTCAAACGGAGTCAATGTTCTGGGGTCGATTACTTCCGCGCTGATTCCTTCTCTTTCAAGCTTCTGAGCTGCTAATAAAGTCTTACTCACCATCAGCCCAGTGGCTAGAATCGTGACGTCTTTGCCGTCTCTCTTGATTTCAGCTTTGCCGAAGGGAACGTAGTACTCAGCTTCAGGCACTTGGCCCTTGCTGCTGTAGAGGAGCTTGTGTTCAAAAAAAATCACGGGGTTGTCGCTTCTAATGGCGGTCTTGAGCAGTCCTTTCGCATCGTATGGGTTTGAGGGCATAGCGACTTGCAGTCCAGGAATGTGCATGAAAAACGCTTCAGGACTCTGTGAGTGTTGTGGGCCGGCGCTTATTCCAGCACCGTACGCTGTCCTGATGACTATTGGAGTTTTGACCTGTCCACCGGACATGTAGCGCATTTTTGCCACTTGGTTGAGTATCTGGTCCATGCACACGCCGAGGAAGTCGGAAAACATTATTTCTGCCACGGGTCTCATTCCAACCGAAGCTGCTCCCAGTGAAAGGCCGACTATGGCTGTCTCAGATATGGGAGTGTCTCTGACCCTGTTTTCTCCAAATTCTTCCAGAAGCCCCTTCGTGACTCCGAAGTCGCCGCCGTGCACTGCTATGTCTTCGCCGAGAACAAACACCGTTTCGTCCTTCAACATTTCTTCACGTATAGCTTCCCGAAGCGCGTCAACGTATGTTATTTCTCGCATTTCCATTTCACCCCTGCTCATGCGAACAGGTCTTTTGTCACTTCTTCAGGTTCGGGGTACGGGCTTTCCTGTGCGTATTTTACCGCCTCTTCCACGGCCGATTTGACCTCCTGATCGATTTTCTGAAGGTCTGCATCTGTCAGAACGCCCATGTTGACAAGTTTTTCACCGAAGTTGAGTGGGTCCTTCATCTGCCACTCTTCTCTCTCGCTCTTCGTTCTGTAACGCTGCGGATCGCCTTCGAAGGATCCGTAGAACCTGTAAGTCTTACATTCAATCAACGTTGGGCCCTGTCCCTTTCTTGCTCTTTCCACAGCCTTGTGAGCTGATTCGTAAACTGCCATTACGTCCATTCCGTCTGCGATTATGCCAGGGATGCCGTAGGAAGCAGCTCGATCGGCTATGTTGCTTATCGGCGTGGATCTTGTTGTGCGAGTGGAAATTGCGTACAAATTGTTTTCGCAGACAAAAATCACGGGCAGTTTCCACGCTGCTGCTATGTTGATTCCTTCATGAAAAGCTCCAGTGTTCGATGCGCCGTCGCCGAAGAAAGCAACTGCTACCTGATTGGTTCCTTTCGATTTGGCTGCAAAGGCAGCGCCAGCCGCGATGGGTATGTTGGCGCCTACGATTGCGTTTGCGCCCAGTATTCCTGAACTGTAATCTGCAATGTGCATTGAGCCTCCTTTGCCCTTGCAGTAGCCTGTCTTCTTTCCGAAGAGTTCAGCCATCATTCTTCTCAGATCCGCACCCTTCGCGATGCAGTGTCCATGACCCCTGTGTGTGCTCGTTATGTAATCGTTCCTCGTCAAGTTTGCGCACACGCCGACGGCGACTGCTTCCTCTCCGATGTAAAGATGAACGAAGCCGGGAATCAGTCCCTTGGAGAATAATTCGCTGACTTTCTCCTCGAATCGTCTTATTCTCACCATTCCTCTGTACAATTCAATCATTTTCTCGCTACTGAGAGACAACCAAGATCATCTCGCCTAACTTTCAGGGGTATCAAGCGCTCTGCCTTAACATAACTGTTATGGAGAAACTGCAGATTCTATCAGGTCCAAGTTTCAGGGCACGACGCGTGTGCCAGTCTCTCCTCGCAGAGCGCGCTCAAGATTTTCTGGGTTGGTTATAAGAGCTTCTTTTCCCTCGTGTTCCAGGTAGCTTATTATCGCTTCAATTTTTGGGCCCATGCTGCCGGCGGTGAAATGTCCCCGTTCAAGGTATTCCTTGGCTTCCGTCAGTGTCATCTTGTCAAGCGATTTCTGGTTTGGCTCTCCGAAGTTTAGAGCTACTTTCTCCACGGCTGTTGAAATTAGAAAGAGGTCGGCTTTTATGCCGATGGCAAGAAGCGCCGAAGCGTAGTCTTTGTCGATTACTGCTTCTGCTCCTTTGAGCTTGCCGTCTTGTTCGATGACTGGGATTCCTCCGCCTCCGACGGCGACGACTACTATTCCTTTATTGACGAGGGCTTTGATGACGTCCTGCTCGATGATCCTAACGGGCATCGGAGAGGGTACTACGCGGCGCCAACCGCGGCCTGCGTCTTCCATGACGTCCCAACCTCTTTCTTTCCTGTATTTTTCTGCTTTTTCTTTGTCGTAAAAGGGGCCGATGGGCTTAGCTGGGTTTTGGAATGCGGGATCGTTCTTCTTGACCAATGTCTGAGTCACGACTGACACGACGCTTGTTTTGATTCCTCTTTGTTTGAGTTCATTGTAGAGGCATTGTTGTATCATGTAGCCTATGGCTCCCTGGGTGTCAGCTCCACAGGAATCAAGCGGGACCGTGTGAAGGACGTTGCTTGCCAGTTCTGAGCGCAAGAGAATGAAGCCCACTTGAGGGCCGTTTCCGTGAGTTACGACCACTTTCCATCCTTGTTCTATCATGCTAGCGATGTGGGTACAAGTTTCACGGGTTGCTTCAAATTGATCAGGCACCGTCTGATGGTTTTTATCCTTAATAAGAGAGTTGCCACCGATGGCCACGACTGCTACGTTTCCCATGTGCTTTTTCACCTATACGCTGAGGGGTAAGTTGTAGGAATATTCATTGTCCTATAAATATGAGCGCGTCTTCTTCAAGTACCGACGGTTTTGTCACGCGTACTGTGCATCAGGTTCGACCGCGTTCAAGCCACATTTAGTTTTGGTTCCTGTCCTATTGTCAGAGAAAGAACGGCCATTTTGGCGTAGAAACTGTCTTCAGCCTGTTCGAAAATAGCGGAGTTCGGTCCCTCCACAACTTCGTCGGTGGCCTCTTCGCCTCTGAAGACTGGAAGCACATGGGTGACGATAGCCTGCTTGCTCATGAGTTCATCGACATGCCTCTGATCCAGCTTCCAATTCCTGTATTTGTTGTGTATTCTGATCTCGTTGTCTGCTCCAAAAGCGGTTAAGCCTTTCTTGCCAAGTTCAGAGGTGACCCAGCTTCGCGGGAAAACCGCATCTGCATCTTTCAAGGCTTCTTTGAAATCGTTGCTTGTTTCCAAGCTTCCGCCGCTTGCTTTCGCGTTCTTTCTTGCTGTTTCAATGATTCTGGTGTCGATTTCAAACTCAGGCGGGTGGGCAAGCACAACGTCCATTCCGAACCTTGTAGCTATCTGCAGCTCTTCCTGTATGCTGCATCTTCCTCTAAGCTTACTGGAGTAAGCCCAAGTGACAGCGTACTTTTTTCCCTTCAGGTTTCGAAGTTTTCTTCTGAGAGTCATTATGTCTCCGATAGCTTGAGTCGGATGGTACGTGCAACAGGCCATGTTTATAACCGGAACCTTCGCGGCTCTTGCGAACTGCTCCACGATTCTTCGTCCGTTGCCGTAGACAAAGTCGATGGTCTCATCCAGCACTCTCACTCCAATGCCGTCGCCAAACGTGCTGTACATGCGAGCCGCGTCCTCCAGAGTTTCTCCAGTTCCGATCCTCGTGGTGGCAACGTCAATGTACGCAGCGTGTCCGCCGAGCAGTTCCATTCCCGCCTCAAACGCCGCCCGTGTCCTGGTTGACGGCGCCCAAAAAAGCATGAAAAAGCTTTTCCTGTCCAGCATCTTTGGCGGAAGTTTGCCTTTCTTTCTTATGCTCTTCAGTTTTTCAGCAAGCTTCATCGTGGTTAATAATTCGTCGATGCTCCAGTCTTGGGTTGTTATCAGGTCCCTTCCAAACAAGCTCGACATCTTTACCGCCCAACAAAGGATTGAGAGCGTTCTAGTTTTGTGAAATTCCGCCAACGCTAAGAGCGCGTTAATGGTTTTATAGGCTGTCAGGGTATTTTAGTTTTGTTTTAAGGGAGAGCAAAGCCGAGTTAGTCTTTGTTGATGGACTCGAACTCTTTGAGATCGGGTTTTATCGTAGGGGCTTTCATAGACTGGTTTATCACCGCTTCTGGATCCTTCAGTCCGCTTCCTGTTATCAGCACAACCACCGTCTCATCTTTTTTCACCATGTCTAGACTGACGAGTTTGACGAGGCCGGCGAGAGACGCGACGCCTGTGGGTTCTGCGAATATCCCCTCAGTCGAAGCCAGAAGGCCCTGTGACTCCAGTATCTCTTTGTCAGAGACTGCCTCAGCCGTTCCGCCTGTTTCTCTCAACGCAACTAAAGCAGCATCTCCGTCCCATGGGAATACATCTGAAAGGCCGCCTGCAATCGTTGTGGGGCGGTCCCAAGGTTCTATTTCAAACGGACCCCTGTTCTGTTTGAAGGCTCTGACCAGCGGGGCGCAGCCCTCAGGTTGTATCGCAGCGAGTTTTGATGTGGGCTCTATGAAGCCAAGGTTTTGGAAGTCGTTGAAGCCTTTCCAAATTCCAGCTAGGAGGCATCCCGAGCCCGTGGGCACTATTACCCAGTCCGGTGTGTTCCAGTCGAGCTGTTCGATGATTTCATACGCCATCGTCTTTGGGCCTTCGACTTGGTAAGGGTTGAACGGGCCGAAGCTGGGGCATGGATACCATCCGTATTTGTCAACGACCATCTGAAGCATTTGCACTGTGGGATCTTTGCCTTTTTCGGCAGCTTTCAACCGTGTGACTTTTGTTCCGTAGAGGCGGATTTGAGCAAGCTTGACTTCAGGCGCGGATTCTAGGACGAAAGCGTAGCATTTCAATCCTGCCTTTGCAGAGTGAGCGGCGAGGGCTGCGGCAGCGTTGCCGCTTGACGCTGTGGCGGTCGTGTCAACGCCAAACTCGACGGCTTTCGAAACCCCGACAGTCATCGATCGGTCCTTGAAGGAGCCGGTGGGGCTTCGAGTCTCATCTTTGAGGTAGAGGTTTCTGAGTCCGAGTTTCCAGGCAAGTTTGGTTGCTTTTATGAGTGGTGTTCCTCCAGCATCGAGGGTGACAATGTTTTTCTTGTTTTTGATTGGAAGAAGCTCGTAGTATTTCCAAACGTTTGAGGCTCTTCGGCTGAGGGTTGGTTTATCTACTCTTTCTGCTATGGCCGAATAGTCGTAGTATATGTCAAGGCGCCCTCTGTCCTTGTTGAGGCACATGCACACCTTTTCATCGGCTGAGTATTCTCGTCCACAGCGAGCACATTTCATTTTCGCGACGAAGGCCAATCACAACACCAGCACATGCGTCCTTGACTGTTTTATGGCAAGGCGACTTTCTCGTTGAACTGATTGATTAGTTCATCTATCTTGGGTACTAGTTTCTGGTTCTCGGCCCAGTATAAGTCATAATCGTACCATTGACTGTTCAGTTCGGGGAGACTGAACATTTGCTGCTCTATCCATGTGAAGTATTTCAGGTGATGTATTCGTTTGCGGTCGTAATGCGTGAGTTCCATCATCGAATCAGTCTTCACGGCCATCAGGTGCCTGTGGAAATCTCGGATCGCATCTTTCTCATGGTATTCGCCGTTTCGTTCTTGCGCCTCTCGCAGGCGGGATTGATACAGTTCCATCGAGTCCGTAAACACCGTCAGCACAACATCCTTGCGGGTGAGCTCGTAGTATTTTGCGAATTTTATTGACATGAGCACGTTGGCTATGCTGGAAATGCCCAGCAGGTCAAGCTTAGAAACCAGCTCCTCGGGAACGCCGACCTCTTTTGTTAGATATCTGCGTCCTGCAGGCTCGTTGAACAGTCTCATCAAGCTGAGCGGGTCGTCATCGTCAATTCCAATGGCGACGTCCGTGTTTCTCACGTTGTGAATCCAGGGAACATGCTTGTCGCCTATGCCTTCTATTCTGTGAGCACCGTACCCATTGAGCAGAAGCGTAGGACACTGAAGAGCTTCTCCAGCAGCGATCTTTGAAGCGGGGTACACTTGCTTCAAGTAGTCGCCGCACGCAATCGTCCCTGCTGATCCGGTTGTTAGGCATACGCCTTGAAATCCGCCTCCTCCAAGCTCCTTTTTGAGGACCTCGTCCATCGCGTGTCCTGTAACGTCATAATGGAACAGGTAGTTGCCGAACTCGCTGAACTGGTTGAAAACGAAAATGTCTTTTCTTGTTCGCTTGAGCTCCCACACCTTGTCGTATATCTCTTTCACGTTGCTCTCGCTTCCGGGTGTGGCAATTATCTCACCTGCCACGGTCTTCAGCCATTCAAATCGTTCCCTGGACATTTGCTCGGGAAGAATCGCAATGCTGTCGCATCCGAGAAGCGTCGCATCGTAGGCGCCTCCTCTGCAAAAGTTCCCAGTGCTGGGCCATACTGCCTTATGCCTTGTGGGATCGAACTGGCCTGTCACAAGCGGGGGAACCAGACAACCGAAAGTCGCGCCTACCTTGTGTGACCCTGTTGGAAACCACTTCCCGACTAGGGCGATTATTCTCGCCTCAACGCCGGTGAGTTCCGACGGCAACTCTATATAATTGGCTGCGGACCGAAACAACCCGCCGCTGGGTACAGGGTCGTTCTTCCAAATGATTCTGAACAGGTTTTGAGGGGCAACGTCCCAGAGCCCTGTGTTCCTAAGCTGTTCCTTGATTGCACTCGGCGCGGTGTTGGGGTTCTTTAGCTGAGCAAAGGTGGGAACCACTATCTTCCTTTCTCTGCACCTCTGAACTGTTCTCTCAAGCTGCTCTTCGTTCATCGTGAGATCTATCAATTATACCGCCCTTCGTCCTTTCTGAAGAGATAAAACTTATAAATCCACCTACTGTTTTTCCTCAACCCAAGGTGTACGAAATGAAGCCATACATTGGAGCTTTTAAGGGAAAAGATTGGCTCGAGACACAATCCTGGAGCCAAGAAGATCTTAAGCTGCTCATAACGGCCTCCAAGGACTTGAAGCAGAAGTACAAAGCAAGAAAATCCACAGCTGAAATTCTCCGCGACCGCACGCTGTTCATGATTTTCTTCAATCGCTCACTGCGGACGAGAAACAGTTTTGAAGCCGGCATGACTCAACTGGGCGGGCATGCTCATTTCCTTTCGCCCCAAGACATTTACGTCCCTGCTTTGCCCGAGGATGAAGAGGCTTACAAGACGGAGCGGATCGCTGACGTGGCCCGCGTACTTGACGAGATGGGAGACGCTATCGCCATCAGAATTTACGGTGATGCTGCCAAGTGGATGTATGGACGCGGACATCGCACCGTTGAAGAGTTTGCCAAGTGGGCAAAGATTCCGGTCATCAACATGGAAGATGATGTTTATCATCCCTGTCAAGAAATGGCTGACATTCAGGCTGTAGACGAACACGTTGGCAAGTTCCAGGGTAAGAAGTTCGTTATGTCGTGGGCTTTCAGCGAAGGATTAAAACCGCTTGCAGTACCTCAGAGCTGTGTCTTGATAGCTTCGAAAATGGGTATGGACGTCGTCTTTGCCAGGCCTAAGGGCTTTGAACTTGATGATAGGATCATTGAATGGGCTAAAGATAACGCGGACAGGTATGGGGGCAGCTTCTCGGAGACGGATAACATGGAAGAGGCTTTTGAAGGGGCACACGTGGTCTATCCTAAAAGCTGGACTGCGAGGGCTGCACTGCCAGGACCATGGGGAGGCCCAGCTCAACCGGACAAACAACTGGCGTTAGAGTACGCTAGGAAGAACAAATCTTGGATTTGCGATCAGGCGAAGATGGATTTGACAGCCAAGGCCATTTACATGCACTGCCTGCCCGCAGACCGCGGGATGGAAGTGACCGACGAAGTCATCGACGGACCTCAAAGCGTCGCGTTCGACGAAGCCGGAAACCGATTGCACGCCCAAAAAGCAATAATGGCCGCGATCATGTAACAAAGGCAGCTGAACTAGGATTCACTCTTCAACACTTTCACTTTTTCCTCAACGGTTTCTTGACTTTCTCAAAGCGTTCGGCCATTGCCTCAAACAAGTTCTCCACGCCGAACCTCTGGACATCAGTTGCGGGCAAATTCGTTTCCTTTTCGGCTTGCCTTATGGCCGCCCTGATTTCTTCATCCGACTTCAAACCGTTGTAATTGTAAATATAGCTAATTGCAATTCCAACAACCTTGGTCCTGGGGCACAACGTTTCAATCAAACGTATTTCCTCTTTGAGACTTGGTACTTTCATTGTTGGAAAGCCGTCCCGTGTTCCTCTGAATGGATCGTGAACCATTATGACAGCGTCAGGCTGAGAACCGTAGAGTATCGCCAGGGTTTCAACTCCGTAGGCTGGGTGAGAGAGTGAAGCCTGTCCTTCAACGATGATTAGGTCCTTTCCCATCTTCGCAACGTCAGCAGTCATTTTGGCCACGGTTCCAGGTATGAAGTCTCCGGGAATGGCGTCTATGGCTGCGCCAGCGTCGCCTCTTACCAGCATCATCGTCTGCCCTGTTGCTACGGCGCCGACGTTCAAGCCTCTTTTTTCGGCCTCTTTCACGAGTTCCATCATGACTATGTTCTTGCCAGTGGCAGCATCGGTGGCGAGGATTGCCACGACAGGCACTTTGATGTTTAATACTTCCATGAGTACTTCAAGATTCTTAGGAGGTTTTCTTAGATCGATCAATTTGACTCCATGCTGCTTTGCAAGGTCACTGAATTCCGGCTGGTCACCGAAGAAATAGTGCAGCCCACTCACGATGTCCAACCCGTTCTTGATAGCTTCTTTGATGATGCTCTTCCACTCTTCTGGAAGACTGCCTCCAGGCGGAGCGATTCCGATGATTAAGGCGTCTGGCTTGTACTTCAATGCTTCTTTAAGGCCTCCGACGATGGATATTTTCTTCTTGCCTATTCCTAAGACTTCTCCGGCGTCTTTTCCTGCTTTCTTCTCATCAATTACCGCTACGATTTTGTATTTGCCCCCGTATATCACGAGGTCGTTGGCAGTTTTTCCTTCAAGAGTGCCAAACGCTTTGCTTGCAAGAATTATCGCAGTTTTGAGATTTTCAGGCACGTATACAGCATCTCTTTTTTTAAGCCTTCACCGCCTTACTAAAATATAACTTTATTCATTGACAATTGATGTTTGCAGACTAGGGGTTCTGGGGAAATGACTGTAGATCTTTTGCTGAAGGGAGGAAAAATAGCGACATCGACTGGCGTCACCGAGGCTGACATAGCGGTGGACCAGGGAAAGATTGTTGCCATCTCGAAAGAAACCAATCTGCCCAAGGCTGACAAGGTGCTGAATGTGGGCGGGCTTTTCGTGCTGCCCGGAATTATTGACGCCCATGTGCACGTGTGCGATCCAGGGTTCATCCGTGAAAGCTTCAGGACAGGCACGGCGGCTGCGGCTGCGGGCGGAGTGACAACCATAATCGACATGGCCTCCTCCGCGCAGCTTCGCACTTCCTCGGTGGCAATGTTGAACAGGAAAAAGGAGATGGCTCAAAAGGAATCTTTCGTGGACTTCGGCCTGTACGGAGGGGAAATCGCTGATGAGAAGGACTTGGTGGAAATAGGAGACTTGGTTAGGGCAGGTGTGGTCGGTTTCGGCGAAATAATGATGTGCGGCGACATGCCTGTCAAGAACGACGAGATACTGTTTGAGGCTTTCAGGTTGATTTCAAAGGCGAAGTCAGTAGCGGCTGTGCATGCTGAGGACAACTCCGTGCTGACCGATATGAAGGAGCGGATGGTGTCTAAGGGAAGGAAAGACGTGATGGCGTTTGCCGACTCGCGGCCCAGCGAGGCGGAGGCGCAGGCCATAGCCAAGGCCTTGATCTTGTCTAGGAAGGTGAATGTGAGTCTTCATGTGTGTCACTTGTCAACAAGGGAAGGCGTGAGCTTGATTCAGGCAGCAAAGGCCCGAGGCTTGCACGTCACGACGGAAGTTTGTCCGCATCATCTGTTTTTCACGAGAGACTCGTACAGTGAACTGGGCCCCTGCATCGTTACTACTCCACCTCTACGGACAAAATATGACGCACATGCGCTTTGGAACGGTCTGTATGATGGAACCGTAGACTTAGTTGTGTCTGATCATTGTGCCTTTAAGAAGAAAGAAAAGGACGTGGGTTTGCAAGACGTTTGGAAAACTCCGCCAGGGGTACCCGGACTCGAAACGCTTGCTCTAGTGATGCTGGGAAAGGGAGTTAAAGAGGGAAAGATTTCGCTTGAAAGATTCGTCAAGGCTTCCTCTGAAAACCCGGCTAAACTCTTCGGGCTGTATCCGAAGAAGGGCGTTTTGCAGCAGGGCGCTGACGCAGACATCGTGGTTTTTGACTTTCACAAGCAGCACAGGATCAAGGCTGAGGATATGAAGTGCGTCGCCGACTACACGCCCTACGAAGGGTGGGTGGTGGCTGCAGAGCATGCTGTGACGTTGGTTCGGGGACGAATCGTCGCGAAAGAGGGCGAGGTTGTGGGAAAAATGGGGTATGGCGCTTTCGTGAAGCCTTCATTAAGGTGAAAAAGAACATCACAGGTGAAGAATTTACAGCTGTCTGTCGAAGACCATGGCGGGCGCAAAACCCAGCAAGCCATTCTTGTCAGGTTTTCTGGACGTAACCTACCCCGGTCTACTATGATACAAATATGACTTCAAGAAAAGTGTGCGCAGTAGGTGGGCCGGACCGGACTTGAACCGGCGACCTTTGGCTCGTAAAGCCAATGTCCTAACCAAGCTAGACGACCGGCCCACATTTTTAGATTCTAAGCCTAAATCATTGAGTTTATGTTCAATGGTATTTTCGGTTCTACATTGAACACTTGAACACTGGCCGTTGTTGCTAGTGCCCAAGTTTTCATTAGGCCCAAGTTCCTTTGGTATCCTCTCTACATAATCTTTACTCTGTTGATGATAGAAGAACTCTGATTTTTTAGTGACAGGATTCAGTCCTTTATAGTGCCTTATCCGATAGTAGTTTTTGCCTACCTTCTGTAAGAATCCCTCAATTCCACATTGTTCACATTTCAATCTCACTATTTCACCTCCTTAGTTTCCATTATGCACTCAGCCTGAGAGCTTTTCAAGGATATAATGACCATTGAGAAGTTTTCAGGGTTCGTTAATAGGATGTAAAAGGTACACATTGTAGGATACATCTTAAACTGCAGTATAGCCTTAGTCTTCAGGACAGTATTAAATCCTATAGAGACAGAAGACAAAAGATCCATGACACTATCGGTTCTGTTAACTTTTCGAGACTTGAGTGATGGAAGATCTTCCTGAATTACTAGCACAACTCAAAATGGAAAAATAAAGACTCCTACACTATTTCGCATCTGCCAGATATTTCAGGTGAAATGGTTTTCTAATACTTGTTGGGTTAATGTTTGCGATGAAGCTTTGACTATCAATCAATAAGTTTGAAAACTCACTGTTGTGCTCTCTCATGAACTCTACATAGTCTGAATAGCTCTTGTGGAATGAAACAAAGATGCCATCCCATCCCATTCCTTGTCCTTCTATGGCTAAGATAACATTCGGTTGTTTCATCATCCACTCTTTCACTCTCTTGAAAGCTGCTTCGCTCACTTCAGGTTTGGTATACTTAATATTGTGTTTTACAAAGCTGAACACAACAAGTTCAAAACCAATTTTCTCCCATTTCGGTATCGCCGTATACCCATCAATAAAGCTCTTTTCAAGATTGACCCTTTTCCTGCTGACAGTGGGCTGAGAAATTCCGAGAACCTTAGCCAATTCTCTGTCACTCCTGCGGCTATTCTTCATCAGTTCACACAGAAGTTTGTTATCGATAGTTTTCATTTTATCCATGGCACATCATTAATTAGTCCTTTTTACAATTCTTAAGACTTTTGGAAGACTCTTCGATTGAAATCCTGAAATTGGTTCTGTTGACTCTTGCCTTTCTTATATTATGTCATTTCAAGCTGTATTAGTAATTTAAGAAAATCGGTTCTCCCTCTTTGGTTAACGTAGGCATATCTTTATCCATGCAAGCCCTAAGAGTTAACAGAACCACATTATCTTATCTTCAACATAACATTATCTTATCTTCTATCTTTCTTTCTGCTACATCAGATCCTTGAGATCAATGCTAAGATGGATGTGGTCAATGTTAAGTCTCCAAAGCATCTTGAACTGAAACCATTTATCATAGAGAAAAAAGACGGAAGCAAAATCGGTTTTGTATCCCATTTCTACGTCCTACATCCTGCAGCTAGGCAACTGGAAATAGGCTATATTTTGGTGCCGAGTGAGAGGGGGAAAGGCTACTGCACAGAAGCCGTCAACATTATGGTGGACTACTTGTTTCTTTCAAATAATATAGAGCGTATTCAAGCCCAGACTGATGTGAGAAATGTGGGTTCACAGAAGGTTCTGGAAAAAGCAGGTTTCAAGAAGGAAGGAACAATTCGCAAACTCTTTTTCCTCAGAGGACAACTCAGAGACGCTTGTTTGTATAGCATTCTCAGAGAAGAATGGAAGGAACCAAAAATACTAACAAGAACCGAGAAGAAGTAGAAAGATTCTGTCTGTTATTAACATATAAACTATTGAATAAGGCTGTTCGGAGATCATAATGTCAATTCCTCATAATTCTCAGATCCCCAGTTGCTCTTCCAAAAGCTAGAGGCTCCATAGAAGTTCAGAGCCTAAGCATTTAATCTTCTTTTAGTATCTTGTTCTCTCTTTTTTGGAGGGTTTCTTTCCTTTTCTTCCACTCCACTGGTATCCACATACTTCACACTTCTTGGAACCAGCTTGAACTATTATTTTCTTACTTCCACATTGGGAACATCGTTCTTTTCGAGCCATCTACTTCATCCACTAGGCATGTTTCATTTATCCAGTAATGCTTATGCTTCTAGATAGTTATTTCTATTGATCAAGATTTCAGGGACTCCCTAGAAGTTTTTCATCGAAGTTTCAACTGTTCTACAGACAAAGAAAAGAGGGAACTAGTGATGTGCGAAAATGCTGGGTCTTAGGTAACCAGAACACTTTGTATCAGTGATGAAGAATCAAATTCCTCAATCAGCTTCAACCCTTCATCTGTGGTTTGGTATATGTTGCCCTTTTCTTCAATAAAACCATGGGCTTTCAGAAACTCGATATACCTGGTGAATTGTCCGTAACTTAGAGAAACCGAACTAAGCAAGTGTATTTGCCTGATGCCCTTCTTTGCAGCTTTCAGAATGGCTACAGAAATGATCAAAGAACTTCTCCTTTTCGACGGGAAAGTCAGGTCCATAACACTCTCCCCCACTGTATAGAACTATCTTCTAGAAGATAAACATACCTTATGAGCGGGAAAAGGAGGATTTCAGAGACTCCCTAGAAGTTTTTCATCGAAGTTCTAAGGGCTATATGAAAAGAAAGTGGAATGTCGAACTGTTTCGATTAGGTAGTTTTGTTGAATGTTTGTTCTAGCTCTGACAATGCCTTTAGTGTTCTGTCTCTTAACTCTGACAGCTTTAGGAGTCCAATAATGTTTCACAAAGATGCTTGGTGGTATTCTGCCTTGTAAGAGGTTAATCTCTTGTTCCAATATTCCATGTCTCAGTAGATAGGTACCGAAGAAATCTCTTAATTCGTTTATCCTGCATCTCTGTTTGTTTCTCAATAATCTTTTCCTAATCATCTCATAGGTTATGGGCTCGCTGTTAGCTATCTCACCTGTGCCATGTTTTCTGTTATGAATGTGATGAAGCAATTCTTAGTTTTTCGTATGAAGTCTTTGGGATATTTGAAGTGCCATAAACAGTTAAGGCTAGAATCATAGTATTCTGATAATCTATGGTTTTTGGCTAATTCGATGATCCTGTTGAAAGACTTGATGGCCTCATTTTTTCTGAGTCCAGAAAACAGCAGATACTTCAGGAAAGTCCTTTCGTTATTTCTGAGTAGATCTTGAACTTCAGCATACCATTTTAGGATATCTAAGTCATTTCCGTTCATTATTCTTAAGAAGGCATTGAAAGTACTTGGACTCGATAGTTTAATACCGTGATTCTTCAGCTTAGATGCAAAGTTATCATAGACTCCTAGATATTTGCTGAGAATTGTTAGAGACTTGACGCAGTTGTTTTTGATGGATTGAGGCAATAAGTCTAGGTCCCTAAGGTTATCAGAGAATACAAATCTGTAGTATCTCTTGACATAACACATTATTGTATGATGGTAGGATTCTGCATACTTGCCCTTGACCCAGTGGTCAAATTCATCTAGATTTAATGTTGTTTCATGGTTTGGGTCAATGTTAGAACATGCTCGTAAAGCCAATGTCCTCACCAAGCTAGACGACCGGCCCTTTTGCACTATCCTAACACTCATCAAGCCATTTTACTTTTCTGTCCTCGTCAGCTCAGCAGCAACTCTTCCAATGATGCCGACGGGGTCTTCCAGACGAGCAAGCTTGGATTTCACGTCAAACCGTTTGCCAAGATACTTCTTCGAATACCTCAATGCTTCGCGTGTATTTGTTATAAACAAGGGAAACCCGAGCTTTGCGAGATACTTGTTAACATAGGTGCGTCCTATTTCAGAGACTACTATGCTGGGCACACCCTGCAATGCAGCCTCTCTAGATATTGTTCCGCCTACACTAACAACCAAGTCCGCATGCGCAACAACACTGGCCGAATCCACAAAATCTGACTCGGTAGCTGCGCCTTCCTTTTCAGTCCTCTCATATCGAGAGATGAAAAGAACGTTTCCCAGTGAACCCAGTTTCTCGGTGAGCTCCACTGTTTCATCACGTTTTCCAAGCGCGTACGCGGCTCTGGTCTCCATCTGCCTTACCACAATCAGCGGCTTCTCAAACTCGAACTTTCCAATGGGCTTGAAGTCTTTAATCCATGCGACCTCATCTACTCCTTTGAACTGGACGATGCTCTTTGCCCCGAATCTTCTGAAAAACCCCTGAGGGATGGCTTCAGAAATAACCAGGGTTTCCGCTAGAGGCACCGTCAACCTGTTCACCGCGTTCGCGTGCGGCGTGTCCGCGGTCAAGATTACTGGCACACCCAGCCCAAATGCGACACGGCACAGCTCGACAGACTGGTGCGATATGGCCACGTCGGGCAAGCGATCCTTGAACAATTCTGCGAGCTGAACCATTCGCTTAGCGCTTTCCTCTAACCTGGAAAAAAGTGATGTGGGGGAGTACTTTCCGACGACAACGGGGTTTTCACCTAGCACTCGGGCCAAAAACAAGGTGTCAGGATGCTCCCTAGTCGTAAAAATAACTTCGTGTCCCGCTTTCCTTAACTGCTTAGCTATGGCGGCGCCGTACCTGACGTGTTTGCCCGTACAGGCATCGTACCACACCCTCATTCTTTCACCTGCCGGGGCGCTTCAGAAAGGCGTTACGTTTGGCTTCATATGCCTCCAAAGTCATCGCTGGCCTTGCTGGAACCCCCATCACAACCGTCTTGGGCGGAACATCACGGGTCACTACGCTTCCGCCACCGACGACGGAGCCTTCTCCAACTGTGACATCTGGCAGGATTGTGACGCCGCCGCCTATGATTGCCCTGTTCTTGACGAAGACGGGCGTCAACGTACCGCTCTTGGGGTATTTGTCGTTCAAGAGACTTGTGTTGGGAGCTATGAAGACGGAGTCGCCTATCTTGCATTCGTTTGAAATCGTCACATGCGCCTGAATGCTGCAGTCTTTTCCGATCACCACGTTCTTGCCGATGTCGCAGAAGCTGCCGATCACGGTTCCGTCGCCAATTTTCGTGTTGTCGCCTAAGACAACGAAGTTCCAAACTGTGACGTCCTTGCCGAACTTGACGTTTTCTCCTGTCTCAACGCTTTTTCCTATCTTCGGCTTCAGCATGAAGTCCACTTTCCCGCTTCTACGATTTTACAAGTGCCAAGTTTAAATAGTTTGGTAGTTCGATGCCAGCGCGCGCGCTTTCGCATCTGGGGGTCAGGAGCTCGCCCATTCTTCATCGTTGAACACTCCATTATAATCATGAATTCAATTCGTTTATTAAGAGTGCTTGCCCACCCTGCCGATTTGTATCAGTGCGTGCTAGTCTATGCGAGGTTAGCGGGCGTAAGCTATCCACTTGTCTTTTTCAAGCCTTGCGGTGTACCCTCTCTTCCTGAGTCCCTCGTAGAGTGGCGCACCAGCGTACTCCTTGTTGAGGACAACTATATCCGCGAGTTCTGCCGCTCGTTCTTCAAAGTCGAGTTCCAATTTGGTAGCGTAGTCTTTTCCGCTGAAATACGAGATAGGGTAGGTGAACTCCTTGGGCAAAGCGGCTATGGTGCGTCCTTCAATCGCGGATATTTCCTTGAAAATCTCTGTGTCGGCCTCACTGACAAGATATTTCTGATGTCTGCCGAAAAGTCTCAACACGTAGTAGTAGCCTATAGCGATGCCCGCAACGATGAAAGGGGCGTAGGCCCATAACAGATTTGATGAATAATTAACTGCGGACGCAGCCCAGAAAGCCAATGGAAAAACCATGTACCCCAGATACCGCCATCCCTCACCTATTATTCTGAACCTCCAGAAATTGGTCAATACTGCGAATAGCGCTAACGTGATGATCCATACAAATGAGGAAATCAATGAGGCTGAAAAAATGTTTCCCCAGAGGACAAATATCGAGGCAGTAAAGAATAGGATCCAAGGACAATAGATTGCCAACGCTGCTGTCTTTCTCAGGGGGCTTTCGGTGCGACTGTATACGAATTGTTTCAAGTAGCTTGATTTCAAGTGGTCAACGTGGGCTTTTAGCACTTTAAGATAATACCCCTTTGAGATAGCCCGGGAGATGAGGAAGCCCGCTGCGACAGAAAGCAGATAGTCAAATCTTCCGATGAACAGGAACGCCAAGGACGTGAAGAGTACTACTTGAGCCGCGAACTTGTGAAGCAGAAGAATGAAAGCGACTAATACGGAAATGACAAGGAAATTGAACCACGAAAAATTGAGGGAAAAGAGGTAGATGAATGAAACCAAAAGAATACTAAGCGGTCGGATACAAAAGCAGAAAGTCTGCTGAAAAATCATAGGAGAACTCAAGTACACGCCCGCAGCCAGAGCCGCGAGCACGACATTGTTCGTTATCAGAATCGTTGAAATAGTAAGAATGAGCGAGATGAAAGCGTCTGCAAGAGCCGGACCGTATTTCACCATTGGTTTCACGAAGTTTTCTGGAATAACAGCCAGCAAATAGAAAAAAAGCGGAGGATAATACTTGTCCGCTTCAACGCTTTCTCCTCTGATTCTGCTGGAAAGCTTGAAACCGTGTTCTCTTATCTTCTTGGCATCAATCAGAAATATCCAGGTATCGGCGCTGGACAGAAACATTCCCTTCAGTCTTCTGCCTAGGTAGAAGTGCCACTGAGTAAGTCTCGCAAAAAAAACGATTGCGCCAAGGAACACTGAAGGCAGCAAATCTAGTCCCATCTCAAGGCCTTCGTCTTATCATTAGACAAAATATAACAAAGCCGACGCAATATAACCTCTTACTTCAAACGTCAGGTTTTGCATCTTGCCTCTCAGATGGAGCTATGCATTTGCATAGTGCGTGGCGTGCATGACGAAAAAGCTATGAACAGAGGATGATTTCTTATATGCTAGCGCGTGGGAGAAATTGCGAACGCGAAGGTAATGGTGTTGAACAATGCGTCTGAAAGATAAAGTATGCATAGTAACTGGAAGCTCCAGAGGTATCGGGAAGGGAATCGCAACAGCATTCGCAAAAGAAGGTGCAAAGACAGTAATCAACTATTGCTCTCAAGAAGACGCGGCAAAGGAAACTGCAAATGAGATTGTTCAGAAATATCAGACTGATGTAGAAATTGTAAAATCAGATGTTTCGAAAGAGGAAGAAGTTGTTAAGATGGTCAAAATAACAAAGGAGAGATTTGGGACTGTAGATATCTTAGTCAATAATGCTGGTGTACATAACGATAGAGTTGTCTGGAAAATGGATAAAAACATCTGGGATGAAGTAATGTTCACCAATCTCACAGGAGTCTTTCTTTGCACAAAACATGTAGTACCTGTGATGAGGGAGAAAGGGTGGGGAAGAATCGTAAACATTTCATCAGTGGTCGGGCAGACAGGATTATTCGGTGCAAGCAATTATGTTGCATCAAAATCTGGTCTTTTTGGTTTTACAAAAACAGTTGCTAAGGAGGTCGCTAATAGAAACATCACTGTCAACTGTGTCGCCTTTGGCTATATTGAGGCAGGCATGAACCTTAGACTGACAGAAGAAACGAGGCAAAAAGTTCTACAAGAAATCCCCATGAAACGCTTTGGAAAGATAGAGGAGGTGGCTAGTCTAATTGTGTTCCTGTGCAGCGATGAAGCCGCATACATTACAGGTCAAGTAATTCATATTAATGGTGGTTATTATGGGTAGGTGGAACTGTGCAGCATGCAATACAATACGAAACTGGTGAGATTGAAGCTGGAGTAACGTTAGGAGCGAATCTAAAGATCAAAGCCAGAACGCTTCTGATAAAAAAGAACTGCACTATCGGAGATAACACAGAGATATGTACAGATGATTTGTTCATAGATGAAGGTGTGAAAATAGAACCTGACGTGGTTATAAAAAGCAAAAAAGTGCATTTCGCCAAAAATGTGAAAATTGCACTACGAACAAGTGTATTTTCGCATGATGTTTACGTTGATCAAGACACAAGGATAGACGCCGATACTAGGATAATTGCGTACGAGAAGCTAAGAATAGGAAAGAATAGCATTATAAGAAGAAACGCTAGATTTAAGGCAAGAAACATTGAGATAGGCGATTTCTTCTATTCAGACGACAACCCTACTCCCCTAATAATAGGTGGCGGTGGTGCAGATCGCCCAACCGCACAAATAAAAATTGGCTCACGATGCGTAATTCATGACAGTTTCATAAACGTGTGCATGCCTGTAGAAATAGGAAACAATGTTGGTTTCAGCGGAGGTTCAACGATCATAACCCACGGTTTCTGGAACTCGGTAATAGAAGGATATAGCAGTGAATTTGCACCCGTCAAAATTGGAAACAACGTGATTATAGGGTACAGAGCTGTGATTTTACCCGGAGCAAGAATCGGAGATTATTGCACTATTGGTGCTGGTGCCGTCGTTACCAAGAGTTTTCCATCCTACTGTGTCATCGGGGGAGTACCTGCAAAGGTAATAAAGACGCAACCAGACTACCCCAAGAAGTTGACATTCGAAGACAAGATCAAGATAATGGAGGACCTGCTGAAGAAATACGCAGAACTACTCGAAGATAAAGTAGATGGGGTAACTCTCACCAAAAGCGATGATGCCTTAATCATCGCTGGAGAGTACCTGTCCAGAAAATTTCAGATAATTTTTTCACCTTCCATCAGAGGCAAACCATATGATCAGAGCTTAAGGAATGTCTTTCTAACTTTCGAGAGCATGCCGGTTTCAGACAAAAATTTCTTGATAAATCTTTCAGACTATACATATAGCGGGAAAGATGATGAAGTTACTGATGATTTAAGAGATTTTTTGAGGCATTATGGTATTCGCGTTTTTTCGAGACAGTTTCGTTCAATCCCTCCAAAACTCGGAAGGGAGCTTTTTGACACATAGGTGTCTATGCATAGGGAAAGAGTTGGAAGATTCTGCGATGATCACCAAGCTCAAAAATTCTGCACACCCCGCCCGCGATTTTTGGAACAGCGCACGCGAAGACGGAGTTGAAGGTACCGTGATAGGGGTGTGGCGAAATTAGACAAGGAACCAAAAAAGTAGGAGACGTTGCCTTGCTCAACAGGCTCAGAGATTTCACTTACGACGCCTACATTGACTTCATTAACCTGCTAAAGAAGAAATACAGAATAATACCCTTCTGCGAAGTCACGGACACCAATGCGCCCTTCCTTATTCTTCGTCACGACGTGGATGCCTCTCTTGAAGCGGCGCTAAAAATGGCGGAACGGGAGAAAAAGCTTGAAATCAAATCCACCTACTTTGTATTGTTTTCTCACAAGCTCTACAACCTTCTGGAGAAAGACAGCCTAAACACCTTGAAGGAAATTTCAGGATTGGGCCATGAAATCGGGCTTCACTACGACGTCGAAACTTACGAAAGCTACGGGCGAACTCCTAGAGAATCAATGCACAACGAAATTCAAATGCTTGAACGCCTCTTAAACAGGAAGATCTTCAGCGTTGCCTGCCACAATGTGTCTCTTATTACCGGAGAAGACCCACTTAGAAATGTCAAAGGGTACATCAATGTTTACGACCCTAGATTTTGCGAGAATTACGTTTCCGACTCTTGCAGAGCCTGGTTCTTGAGAGACCTGTCCAGGCTTCTGGAATTCAAGTCCACACGTGTGCATTTGCTGATTCATCCATTCTTGTGGACAGAAAATGCCTGCAAGAGAGAGACTGTTTTAGCAAACTTGTTCAATGAAGTTGCAGCAAGAAATAGAATATATAAAGAAGAATGGCTACGAGTTTGGCACGAAAACGCGAAAGTCAAGGCCTATGACAAATCAGTGAGAAAGCTGAAACGCGACGAGGACTGACATCGATTCTCGGATGACGTTTCACGTTAAAGCTAACCACTATCCATTCCTGGTGGTCATCGGCAAGAACCTTGCTTTAGTAGGAAGCAGAAATCTTATTACTCTAATCTCTATTTCTGTCCTTCTCTTCGTGTATGTTTTGTTTGAGAGATCAAAGATTGTTGTCTCATAGCAGTACTTACTTGTAGTGTTCTTCTTGGCAAAGATAATTTCTTTCGCATCTTCCTTAATTGCCTGGTCGTTTGCCTCTTCAAGGAAGATAATGTTGTATGATTGGTGATCTTCTTCTATGTGCCAGCCATTTTCCAGTTCTGTAAGATTATTCGCTTTGACTGCGGTCACAAATTCCTTCATGAATTTTTTCATCATCTCATATTTTTCTTCGACAGTAACCTGTTTGTAAGGATGCAATTTCTCTGTTATGTCTTTGGCTGGGTTGCCAGCAACACACGCATAAGGTGGGACGTCTTTCGTTACAACTGAACCAGTCAAGACAACCGATCTTCTTCCCACGGTTATCCCTGGTGATACGACGTTGAAAGAACCGACCAACCAAACATCGTCTTCGATAGTTACGGGAGCCACTTTGAAAATCGTACAGCCCTCGATTAGTTCTCCAAAAAAGCCATGGGTCCATACGCAGCTGTATGTCCCTATTCCAACACCATTGCCTATCGTCAACCTGTCTGTGGAGTTCAAAATACAGTTCTGCCCGATCCATACATTATGACCTAGCGTGCAAGGCTTGTAACCATTAACAAGTAGATGGTTGTGCAGTGAAACGTAATCTCCAGCCTCAAAAGAAGAAA
The DNA here is from genome assembly GCA_049512075.1 of Bathyarchaeia archaeon. Taxonomy (GTDB): domain Archaea; phylum Thermoproteota; class Bathyarchaeia; order Bathyarchaeales; family Bathycorpusculaceae; genus JBEKCD01. Next base: position 94,433 of record JBEKXL010000005.1, read on the forward strand.
CAATTATTTTGCTGTCATATCCAATGAAGCAGTTGTCGCCGATTGAGAATTTGCTATTCTGCCCAGTCAGTTGTATCCTGCAGTTATCTTCAATCTTTGATCCAAAGCCTATGTGTATATGGTCTGCTGAAATAGTGGTGTTATTGCCTATCACGACATTATCCTCGACAAGTATTTCCTTTCCCTTAATGGTTGTGTTCCTCCCTATTTTTAGGGATTTGCACAGCTGCACTTGTTCGCCCTCGATACTACTTTCGCCTTCAAATGTTATCTTGTCAGCCATCCTTCCACGACTGTCACATCAATATATATGAACTGACTATGGATCGTGCTAACTGAATACCAAACAGTACTCGGTTTTTCTTATTATCTTTTCTGCATGGGTTTCTAATAGTACTCGGGATGTTTCTTAACGTCGCGCGCGCGTTCAAGATAAGGGCTTTGCATTTCTAGTAGAACTTTGGATGTTTCGTAATGTCTTTAGCAACCTCAGCCAAGCCCGCTTCAAATCCAACTCTAGGTTTGAACTTCAACATTTTTTCTATTTTTGAAATATCAGCCTGCCGTCTGCGCACAATAATCTTTTGTTCTTTTTGGTAATCCGGCTCGAGCTTGCTGTTGAACAGCTTGATCACGGTTTCTGCAAGCATTTTGACTGAAGTTGAAACGCCGCTCCCCACGTTAAATGCTTCGCCCCAAACATCACTTTCTGCGGCAAGAATGTTGGCGTCTACCACATCGTAAACGTTCACGAAATCCATTGATTGGCTACCGTCACCGGAAATGACCGGCGGCTTTCCCCCCTGAACATTCTTCATAAAATTAATTATCACAGACGAATAAAAGGCATCAACGCTCTGTCTCGGACCGTAAACATTGAAGTTCCTCAGAATGTTATATTTCAGTCCTTTAGGCGCAAAGATTTTCAAGGCATATTCTCCGGCGATCTTGCTAACACAATACGGAGTTATGGGGTTGAAGGGGTGCTTTTCATCCATGGGAAGGTACTGTGGATTTCCATAAACTGAGGCTGAAGAAGCAAATATTAGCTTTTCAACCCCTGTGTCTGACGCTGCTTTGAAAACGTTGAAGCTTCCGTCTACGTTTATCTGGATGCTTTCTTCTGGATGCGCAACGGAATAGTTAATGCAGACAGCGGCTTCGTGAAAAACGTATTTTGCGCCTTTCACAACGTCGCGGACAGTCTGCGAATTCCTTATATCACCTTCAATGAATTTCGCCTTCTTGGCGTCAACCAGATCCTGTATGTATTCGCATCTTCCTCTTGTCAGATTGTCCAGTATAACAACATCGTATCCTAAATCAACAAGCTTGTGTGACAGGTGTGAGCCGATGAAACCTGCGCCTCCTGTGACTACGACTTTATTCTTCGGCATGGTCTTTACTCTCAACATGTATCAGAAACAATAATGTTAAAAACGTTTTCTCCTTAAATAGGAAAACCTTGCGATACTAAAGACAAGAAAGCTGGCAATGTATATGCCTGAAAAGAAAATCAAACTAATCGAGCCCGTTATTGGAGAAGAAGAAATTGAAGCGGTAAAACAAGTTCTCCGGTCGGGATGGCTCACAGAAGGAGAAAAAACAAGGGAATTCGAGGAAATCGTAAGAAAATATGTCGGTGCTAAATACGCCTTTGCCACAACGTCCTGCACGACAGCGTTGGAGTTAGCCCTAAGAGCGCTGTGCGTAGGCCCAGGCGACGAAGTAATAGTACCCGACTTCACCCACCCAGCAACGGGAAACGTGGTAGCATGGATGGGGGCAACCCCAGTCCTTGTTGACGTGGACACGTCCTCTCGCAATATAGACGTTCAAGAGATAGAGAATGCCCTCAGCAAAAAAACCAAGTGTATAATCGCGGTCTCTTGGGGCGGAAACCCGTTAGACACGAGACCGATAAGCGCGCTAAAAGACAAGTATGGCCTCTCCGTCATAGAGGACGCCGCTTGCAGCCTGGGAGCTGAATATGGCAGCAGGAAAACCGGAACAATGGCCGACATCACATGCTTCAGCTTCCACCCGAGAAAAGTGATTACAACTGGCGAGGGAGGAATGACCGTCACAGACGATCCCGCGCTTGCAGAGAGACTTCAAAGACTGAGAATGTTCGGCATGGAGACAAAGAACGGAGAAATCATATTCACGCAAATGGGAACGAACTGCAAGATGAGTAATGTCTTGGCATCCATCGGTGTAGAGCAAATGAAGAAGATAGATTCAATAATAAACAGAAGAATCGAACTAGCCGCCTATTACGACAAGCTGATTGCTGAAGTCGATATGCTGAGACCGCCTACCCGGAACAAGAACGTCAAGCACACCTATCAAACTTATGCGGTTTATGTTGAGAAGGAAGGAGTAAGGAACAAAATCATCGAAGACCTGCGAAAGAGAAATATCGAAACACAGATAGGAACATACGCGTTGCACCTGCAACCAAGCTATGCAGAGACACGTAAGGTCGGAAAATTAGACAGAGCAGAGAAGCTGTACAGAAATCTGCTTGCATTGCCAATGTGTCACATCATGACCAAAAGGGACCAAGAACTGGTAGTCTCGGAAGTCTCAAAATCCCTCCACACACGATAACACTCGCGCACAAATTCCTTTTTTGGCCCTATTTTTAGCAAAAACTACGGTGCAAACAAGGCCATTTTTCAAAACGCATTTGCGGAGCATCTCAATACATTTTCCGTGCATCGACAGTGGAGTGTAATAACATGTGGCGCGCAAAGCTATCACCGAAATCTGTAAATATGCAGGACAGCATAACGTAGCAAGAGAACCTTCTATGAAAGTCCACGTAACATCAATAGTGAGTTTGACGTTGATTATCGTGATGTTGGCGTTGTCCTCAAGTGTTCTCACGACAACAACTACACCCATAAAAGCCAGTAATGAATCAACGATCCTCGTTGTTCAGAACTCGCAGCAGCGTTTTTGGTTCACGGATAACGCTTTGAACCAGCTGGGAATCAGTCATGACACCGTTAACGTGTCCGAGTTTGCAACCATGAACATCTCAAAATACAAGATCATCATTGTCGGAACTCAAATTGGACCGGCCGAGGAAGTGGACTCGTATTTGGACAGCGTATCGGCAGAGGTAGAAGCTTGGGTCACCTCAGGAGGTTGCATAATGGTCTCAGGGCAGTACGTCAACGCTAGCGTTTTTGACCTGAACGGTGCACTGTGCTATGATCAGGGTTCCGGGTACTACGCGTGGCTGCCAGGCCAGCCGGGTTTTGTTAGCGTGTCCACTGAGTGGGTTAGCATAGCTGACAGTAACCATCCGATAACTGAGAACTTTACTGATTATGATCTTTCCAATTGGGGCAGCAGTGCAGACGGCTACTTTATTCTAACTTCTGGAGAAACGCCACTAGCCGTGCATGAGGGTTATCCGGACCGTCCAGTCCTCTATGCCAAAACGCTCGGCGCGGGCAAAATTGTTGCAACGGGCCTTGACCCAGACTACCATGGCTTCATTTACAATGCTCGCGGAGACGAAGGAAAACAAATGGCTCAAAACCTGCTGAAAGCAATTCTTAACTGGTTCAGCAAACAAGAGGTAGACGTTGAAGGCACGCTTACCGCCGCTGTCAACGGCTCGCCTTTCGGTGGCGATGTGATCGGCGAATATCAGCTCAGTGTAGCTGACAGTCATTTCGTGACGGTCACAGCCACGTTAAACATAACTCCTGCCAGTAACACTGTTTTTGAGGGCTGGCTGGTTAACTCAAATGCTAGCTACAGCCTAAGCCTCGGAATGCTGGGTGGAAACAATGGCACTAGGCTGAGCTTCCAGCAGTTGATGGTTAACCCTTTCATCTACGACTCTATAATCATAAGCCAAGAGCCAGTGAACGACACAAATCCAAACCCGTCTGCTCCGATCGGTGGAGCTCAACTCCCAAACTTCAGCTAATAGCACATGACCCGCGCCTCAGAACTCGAGGCTCTTCGAACACAAATAACGAACCCTAAGTATTCTAGATATACCTGAAAAAACCTCCAACCACGCGGCAGAGCACAAGCAACAGAATAGAACTCGAGAGAGTTGCCAGTCGAGACAACTGAGCCGTGAATAGCGCGCCGCTCTACATCGATCGAGCGACATTTGATCATGCTTTTAAAATCACACTCGAGCTTATGAAAAAACTAGATTATAACAATATTCTAGAGATAGGATGTGGAAAAGCGGAATTTAGAACTTTCCCAATTATACCGCGCGCTCACTGCCCAGAAAACTCGAGGACAAAGGATATTCAGTTAGACTCGAAAAGGAGAGGTGGATCGTTTATGCATGCTAGTTTTCGTGAGTTGGCTCAGCGCTTTTTCTTCCAAACTTTTCTTTCTTGTACCATTTGATGAACATACGAAGCCCAGTCTCAAAGTCATATTCTGGTTTCCACCCAAGGATTCTCTTTGCCTTCCTCGTGTCTGCAACTAGCTTGTTAACCTCCCCAATTCTGGGTTTATCATGGATAGGTTTAATCTTTCCCTCTTTGCCACATAATCTAATGACCATATTGGCCAGGTCAAGTATGCTGACATCTTTGCCATAACCTATATTGACTGGCTCAAGGCTCGGTTTATGGTTAAGAATGAGGTCAAATGCTCTCACTATATCCTCTATATACGTGTAATCTCTTGTCTGCATACCCTTGCCATACACGATCGGTTGCATATTGCTCAGAACTCTCTTGGTGAACATTGGTATGACAGCCCCATACCCGCTGTCTCTTTGCCGAGGCCCAAAAACATTGAAGAATCTAGGTATGGAAATGTTCATACCATACGTCTTAACGTATGCGTTGCACATTCGATCAGCAGCTATCTTGCTGGCACCATAAGGATGAGGCGCGTCAAGGGGATGCTTTTCATCTATGGGAATGTATTGAGCAGATCCGTATACCTCACTTGTAGAAGTATGAATCACTTTCTTCACGTCACGCGATCGAGCAATTTCCAGAACATTCTGCGTTCCCATGACGTTTATATCATAAGTAAGCTTCGGCTCAGCATATGACATATCTACGTGAACCTGCGCCGCAAGATGAAAGACCACGTCAATGTCTCTTACAGTCTTTTTCAAAAGAACAGCATCTCTGATGTCGCCTTCTATCAGCTTGAAATTCCGGTGGTCCAAAAGAGGCTTGACATTCGCTACATCACCACTCAAGAAATTGTCCAAGCAGATCACTGAGTGGCCGTCTTTCGTATATTTCTCGCAAAGATGACTGCCGATGAAGCCTGCTCCGCCTGTTATCAGCATCCTCATTTTTCATCTTTCCTGCTTTGTCGCGTTGTGTTCCTCTATAGCCTCTTCGTAAATTTGTTCCAGTTTCGCCATTTCCTTTGCGTAGTTATCCTTATCTTCGATTATCTGTCTATTAATCTTTCCAAACCTATTTCGCGTATCTTCATGTTTCAACAAGAAGATAATTTTCTCTGCGAGGGACTTCGGATCTTTAGCTGGAAAAACAAACCCGTTTTCACCGTCGTCTACCCATTTCCTGTTGTCCGCCACGTCAGTGACAATTACCGGTAGTTCGCATGCCATGGCTTCAGCCGTACTAACGGAGATACTCGAATCTGAGAGTGACGTAGAAACATAAACGTCCGCGGCGCTTAGATAATCAGGAAGCTCATCATTTGATATATGGCCCATAAACTTTACATTGTTGGTGATGCCAAAAGAACGGGCCGCTGCCTTCAGTTTTTCTTCCTCTGATCCCTTGCCAGCTACCAAAAATGATGTTTCTGGGAATTCTTGCAGTACAGCCGGAATCGCTCTTATCAATGTTCCAACATCGTATATCGGATAGAAATTCCTTGAGCTTATCACTATTGGACTGGAGAGATCAAGTTTCTTCTTTACTAGCGCGCCACGTTCACTGTGCTTGAACTTGTTCATGTCTATCCCGAACTGAAACATTTTTATCTCTTGAGGTTTGACTCCAAGCTGCTGCATGCGCTCGGCGGTATTGATACCGTTTGTCGTTATGACATCAGCCTTCTTCAAAGCGCTCTTAGCCAGCCTCTTCTTGACCCATCGAACCAGTCCCAGTTCAACACCTAAAGACAACACGTCAGAACCCAGTGCCGTCAACACAAATGGATGGAAATCGGATTTTGATGCAAAATAGCCATAATTTGTCGCATAAATAGCATGAACCACATCCGGATCTATTTCTTTCACCAGACTTCTTATTCTACCGACATAAAGAAGCTTCAATGGAAATGTCTTGTTACGAGCCATGACGGGCATCTTTATTCTGTGAACCTTCGCCCCTTGTATCTCTCCTTCTTCAAAACTTATGGCGTGCACTTCATGTCTCTTGACAAAAAAGCTCGCCAACCTGCGGGTATGAATGCTCGATGCGTTAGCCAAATAGCATATTCTCAAGTTTACACATCCTTCGACATTGCATGTCTAAATAACAAAACACGGACATAGAAAGCGACAAAGTATCGAATTCGGTAAAGCGTTTGAGTTCATACAGAATACTCTTCAACCTTCTGAATAGATTCTTACCATTACGAAACGCTCTCTTTACTGGCAACGCACTATCAAGATCGGACCTATTAATAAATACTATTCGACAACCTGCACGTGCCAATTCCGCACGTGCATCAACGCCTAGTATCGTGTTAGTCCTTACCCCACTAGTGCGGTATATCAACGTTTATTATCCCGTTTCTGAACACTGACAAGAGTCGAGATTACTGCTTGCACCATTCGGAAGATACGTAAGTGGCCTTTGTGCCCGGTCAAATGGCCTATCGGAATTCGCGGATACCCCCCTGAGACAAGATTTAATTCGCGCGCGCTCCAAAGAACCGACTGAAGCCGAGACTTTGGCAATTGCATTATTTAAAAGCGCAGCAAAGGCCGAATTCGGATGCTTGAGCATGGATGATCATTTGAAGAGTGCTCTGAACTATTCTCCTGTGGTTAAGGGAAGCAGCAAATCGCATATAGATCGAAGCCACAGTTTCAAGTGATGCAGATGGAAAAACCATTGATAACACTGAGAATTGACGTAGACTACCCTTATCCATCGAGACTGAGGAGTTTTCTGTACACGGGCGTAGGTATCAGAACAAGCAAGGAATATCTGAAGAACTCCAAAATCGTTGCAAGGATGATCAATGAATCACCTCGGAAGGTCAAAGCGTACTGGTTCTTCACGCCGAAGACCGTTCCTGACAAAGAACTGCTAGCACTTTTGAACAATAAAAGGCACGAAGTGGCACTTCATGTTGTCAATGATCCTTATGGCGAACTGAAGAACTTGGAGAACTTAACTGGCCAGAGGATCAGACATTACACGATCCATGGGACAGAGAGACTGTTCGGAAGACTCATGTGGAGAAGATGGAGAAGACGGGCCCCGAGAATTCCAGAAGGTTTTCCCCTGCAATCTTTCCACCAATTCCCCACGCTAGGCTTGGACAGCTTGTGTCATACGACCTCACTTGACCAAGCCCTAAGAAAGGCTGAAGACCACATCAGAAAAGGCGACGTAGTATACTTCCATCCAATATGGCTTTTTCAGCGGGGAAAACTGAACCACAGAGGGCCATTCTACGAAGCTTTTAAGCGGATTCTATCAGTCGATAGCGAACTTGACTATCTAACGATTATCAAGAAATTCTCGATTAGAATAGCCAGAGATCAGATGGAGTACGAGAGGAACATCGTTCCAACCGCAGGGCTTCTTCAGAAACTCGAGGACAGAAGAATAGACTTGTTCACGTTTCTTGAGAGAAGCTGGTGTTGCAAAATTCAAAACCCTGAAAAGTCTTGGGCGAAAGCTGACGAAGACTTTGCGCTCTTAAACTTGAATAGTTACGATGAATGGTTGAAAAACATAGGCAAAAAAACGCGCAACATGGTTCGCAAAGCAGAAAAAAGCGGGATAAGGACGAGTCTTGCCGAACCGAACGGAAAACTGGCTGAAGGCATATGGAAAATCTACAATGAAACGCCGATACGGCAAGAAAGGGGTTTCCCGCATTACGGGATTTCCTTGCAGCAAGTGACAAGAGACATACTTCCACGACAAAACTGTACCTACGTCGGAGCATACTTCCAAGATGAGCTTGCAGGATTCATACAGCTCGTCAACGGCGACAACATAGCGATAATATCGCAAATACTCTCGATGCAGAAGCATTTGGACAAGGCAGTGAACAATGCACTGCTGGCTAAGGCGATTGAAGTCTGCGCTGGCAAGGGCGTTAAGTGGATTATGTACGGCGGAATGGGAAATCATCCATCGTTGGACAATTTTAAACAAAGCAACGGATTCACCCGAATCCAGCTTACTCGGTACTACGTACCCATAACGAGAAAAGGGAAAGTGGCCACCAAACTAGGCTTACACAAGGAAGTGAAGGACAGGCTACCACAGCCAATGAAGCACATCTTTATTCCGATTCATAACTGGCTGAGCAGAATTAGAATGAAGATCAGACTCCACTCAAAACCCAAAACCGTTGTTTAGATTCTCAAAACCAAATTGCCAAAGTTCCTTCTGCAAGAAGAAGGGGTGCAATGAAATTCACTGCGCAAGATTAATTATGTACAAACATTAGGCATAAACAGCGGAAAGGGCTTGAGTTGGAAAAGAAAGAAATCAGGATGGAATATTCTGGTTTCGTGATATTCGCGGCCAAAATGATTAGCGTCATCAGCGGATTAGTTTTTGCGTACATGGTAGCCCGCGAGTTACTAGTGACTGCACCAGGTACGGGAAAGACCTACTACGACATGTGGTATAACGTCACTGACTTAACGGCATATTTCACATTGATGGCTGGGGTGCTGCCCTTTTGGACAATGCGATTTGCGACGAGAGGAAAAGAAGGAGCAATCAAGACGGGAATTCTGGCAAACCTCACGATTGCAGGAATAGCTGCGCTTTTCTATCTTTTGCTGATTCCCTTCATAACCGCAGGTCTTGGCATCGGCCCAGCATACCTTGGTGTATATTTTGTCGTTGCAATCTTGATAATAGAGACTTACTCCGTCAACATGATAGAAGCAAGTCTCCAAGCAAAGATGCCACAAGCGATAGGATATGGACTTATCGTGCAGCAAATTGGCAGAGTCGTACTGGGCTACATTTTGATCATCAATTTCCATCTACTGCTTCTTGGGGCCGTAGTCGCAAATTTGGCAGCATACGCTCCTCAAATACTCTACTATCTTAAGCTTCTTGCAGAGGAACTGAAGCAGAGATTCAGACGAGAATACGTTACCGAATGGCTGAAAGGATCCCTGGCCAACATTTACAATGTCGTTGGAAGCCAATTAGCCTCTCTTGTATTCATTATGTTGTTCATTTATGGCGGTGAAAATGGCCGAGGCGAGCTTGGCGCAGGCGCAACGATAGTGAATGTGATCACATACTCTTCATTCTTGGCGTACGCCCTATACCCCAAGCTTCTGGCAGAAAGAAAGAGTGAACACATAACAACTGCCCTCAAAATGGTCTTAATGTTTGCGATTCCATTAACAATCGGTGCAATAGCACTGTCAGATTCCTACATAAGAATTCTGACAGACAAATACACGGACGCAGGACCAATACTGATCGTGCTGGCAATGGACTCTTTCGTTCTCGTAATTTCGAGCTTCTTCACCACCGTGTTATATGGAGTCGAAAATGTTGATGAAGGATCACGACTATCATTACGGCAATTGGTCAGAAGCCGACTTTTCCTAGCATTCTCATTACCATACATTCAATCTATGATTACCCTTCCAGCAGCCTTCTACCTTCTTACAAATTATGCCCGAAACCAAGCATTTCAAGCTGCATTATACGTGAGCGTAGTAAATGCGGTGGCTCGCTTTGCGATGTTCTTGATATTGTACACCATAGTCCGAAAAATGATCAAGATACAAATCCCATGGAGAACCACAGCAAAATACGTCCTTGCCGCAGCTGCCATGGGAGCCATCCTGTACATCATCCCACACCCAACAAGAACACTCACAATCTTGGTTGAAACCGCAGTCGGCGGACTGATATACATACTCATAATAATGGCCATCGACAAAGAAGCCAGAACGCTACCCAAGTTCATACTGAAGGAACTCAGGGCCAGATAAAGAAAACACAGCTCTCTATTTTCGCAAACCATAAGGATACGTCGCTTCGTCATTCTAGCTGGCCAAGTGATGCAAGGAAAGAAATGGCCTTCCGCTTCAGGAATGACTGAAAGACACTAGGACAGAAGCTCGGACAAGAGAGCATTCAATTCTTCTTTGTCTTTCAAATCGCGGAAAATAGCCTTGCCGCTTCCATATAATCGAAAAGAAAATTTCCCAAACGTCAATTCGAAAACTATCCCGGCAATGGATTTCTTAAGAGTGGCCTTTGCCAGAATCTTCTTGACTGCCTCATCTTTCTTGTCGAACTTGAACATCACGATGACGTCTTGTTCCTTGCCGCACGTGCCCTCAGTTCTAGCCACGTAATCCTCTACTGTGACCATTAGAACCGGCCAATCTCCTTCAGGACTTCAGCGAACCGGTCAATCTCCTCACGAGTGTTATATATGTAGAAGCTAGCCCTTGCAGTTGAGCTCAGCTTGAACACCTCATGTAACGGTTGGGCACAGTGGAAGCCGCTTCTGACCATTATGCCATAATTGTCAAGAAACAGGGCAACATCATGTGAACTAAGCCCGTCTATTCCAAACGGGACTATTCCACACTTGACAGACGTGTCTTGCGTTCCAAAGATTTTGCATTTCTTGCAGCTTTTCATACGTGGAAGAGCGTATTTCGTCAGCATCTCTTCATGTGCCTTCACGTTTTCCATGCCTATTCGCTTGAGGTACCTCACAGCCTCCATCAAACCCACGCCGCCGCAGATGTTTGGTGTTCCGGCCTCGAACTTCCAGGGGAGAACGTTCCAAGAGATTGAGCAGCGCTTTGTTTTCGGGTTGAAGGAGACTTCTCGTATCATCTCTCCTCCCCCGTGAAAGGGTTCCATGCTTTCAAGAATATCCTTCTTGCAATAGAGCACGCCTATTCCCGTTGGACCCAACATTTTATGGCCGGAAAAAGCGAGGAAATCAGCGTCCAACTCTTTAACGTTAACTGGCATATGCGGAACGGACTGGGCTCCATCTATAAGTGCCAAAGCGCCGTTTTCATGGGCGACTTTTGTTACCCTCTTAACGTCATTTATGATTCCAGTGACGTTTGACACGTGGGAAAGGCAGACCATCCTGGTCTTTCTTGATATCAGATTTTCAAAGGACTCATAATCCAAGGTTCCGTCGTCGTGGACTTCACCGTACTTCACGTTTGCCTTGGTGATTCCAGAGATTATTTCCCAAGGAACGATGTTGCTGTGATGCTCCATCAACGACACGACGATTTCGTCGCCTCTCTTGAGGTTGTGAAGCCCCCAAGCGTAAGCCACGAGGTTTATCGCTTCCGTCGTTCCTCTCACAAAAACTGTCTCTTCCATCCCCTTTGCGTTAATGAACCTCGCAACCTCTTCATGTGCACTCTCGTAGAGTTCTGTGGCTTCCTGTGAAAGGGTGTGGACGGCTCTGTGAACGTTAGCGTTGTGGTTCTCGTAGAAATCCTTAATGGCGTCAATGACCTGTTTTGGTTTTTGCGAGGTTGCTGCGTTGTCAAAGTAAATGAGCGGATTGTCGTTCACTTTTCGCTTGAGGATAGGAAAATCTTCCCGAATCTCGCGGGGATCCAGCACTATTTTCCCTCAGCCGCCTTCATCCTCTTGGAAAGCATTCTTGCCAGTTCTTCCTCTTCCAAAGCCTGCTTCTCTTCAAAGCTCGGCTCCGTCTGCAACCAGCTCGGACACACCTTTTTTTCGAAATATTTTCTTATGGCCCTCTTAAGCGCTCCAACTGCCAATATGCCGCAGTGAAACTTGACGCTGGGAAGTCCACCCACCGCCTCCGTCACACTTTGATAGGAGATTTTCCAAGCGTCTTCAAGCTTCATTCCCTTAATCATTTCCGTGACTATGCTTGACGTGGCTATGTTTGCTGCGCAACCGTAACTTTCGAAGGACGCTTTTTCGATAACGTCTTGATCATTGATTTTCAGATAGAAGGTTATCATGTCCCCGCACATCGGGTTTCCTGCAACTGAAACAACAGTGGCGTCTTCCATTTTTCCCAGGTTTTTAGGATTCTTAAACAGTTCAAGTATTTTAGGGTTGTACGGTAGCGGTGCACGTGACATACTATTCCACTCCTGTGGACCCAGTTATCCCTCTTATCCTTTCAACGGCTTGTGGAATAACGTCTAAAGCGCAGTTTATCTCCTCTTCGGTGTGATACCTGGTGACTTTCATCAATATGCTACTGTGAGCTTGATCAAACTTTCTGCCTATGGCAACAAGAACGTGGCTCGGCTGCAAGAGCCTTCTCGAACACGCGCTTCCACTTGAAACGTAGACGCCGCTCAGGCTTAACTCGATCGTTAACGCTTCTCCCTCGCATCTCAAGAAACTTATGTTCGCGTTGTCAGGAACTCTCTTCTGTCTTTTCGGTCCGTTAAGCAGCACGTCAGACACTCTGCTGGAAATCCCTTCGGTCAATTTATCCCGAAGCTTTCGCAGGCGATTCGTTCCTTCTTCGAAGTTTTCGAAAGCCAGTTCGGATGCTTTTGTGAAACCGACGATTAACGGAGTGTTTTCAACGCCGGGCCACAGTCTTTGTGTTCCTATCTGGCCTTCCAAGATTTTCTCAACGTTCACGCGTTCTTTCACGTACAAGGCGCCTATTCCGCGAGGCCCTGATATCTTGTAGCTGCTGAGCGTTGCCAAGTCTACGTTAAGGTCTTGCACGTTGAACGGAATCTTTCCGTATGCGTCTGAGGCGTCCGTGTGAAAAACCGTCGCAGGGTTCTTGTCCTTAACTATTTTTATCGCTTCTTTTATCGGCTGTATCGTCCCAATCTCGTGGTTTGCTGTTGACAGGCTTACAAGAATTGTTTCCTTGTCAACCGCTTCCTTCAATCTCTCAAGGTTTATGAAGCCTTCGCCGTCTACAGGAATTTTCGTCAACGTAAAGCCGCTTTTCTGAAGCATTTCCGCAACGTTCAACACGTTTATCGGCTCAATCTCTGAAATCACAATCTTCTTGCCCTTATCCCTCATTGAAGGTGCCGTTCCCAAAAATGCCAAGTTGTTTGCTTCAGTTTCTCCGGGCGTGAAGTTGATTTCTTCGAGCGTTTTACAGCCGAGGAAGGACGCGATCTTCTGTGCTGATTCCATTATCGTTTCGAAAGCTTCCCAGCCAGGCTTATGAGTCAGCGTCGGATTTCCGTATGCACGCTGATTAAAATATGGAAGCATCGCCCTGACCACTTCATCAGGAACCCTGCTCGAATTTTCATTGTCTAAGTAAACGTCACATTCCAAACCTTCATGCGCTTTCAACAGCTCCTTCACGTTCTCAATCATCATGGACTCAAGCCTTCCACGCACGAATTCTTTTGTTCACTCTCACTATTCACTTTCTCTAATAAAAAAGCCTAACCCAGAAAAACCGAAATTTCGAGCTTGCGCAACGCTTTAAATGACCACCCTGCTAAACCTGTTGTAACGAAAGAGATGGACGCGGTCAAGTGAAAATAGAGGAACTATCGATACCAGAAGCCGTCAAAGAATTGACAATCAAATCTGGAATTGTTGAACTCTATCCGCCGCAGGAGGAGGCGATAAAGGCAGGGGCTCTTGAAGGAAAAAACCTCGTCTTGGCCAGTCCAACCGCTTCCGGGAAGACCTTGGTGGCGGAGTTTTGCGCCTTAAAACACGTACTGGAAAGAAACGGAAAGGCCATTTACCTGACACCTCTGAGGGCATTGGCAAACGAGAAATTTGAAGAGTTCAAAAAGTACACCTCGATAACGAAGAAGAGTGGAAGAAAGATAAGGGTTGGAATAAGCACAGGCGACTTTGACAGCACCGACGCTTGGTTGGAAAGATTTGACGTAATCATCACGACGAACGAAAAAGCCGATTCACTCTTGAGGCACAGGACCAAGTGGATGGATGAAATTTCCCTCGTAGTTGCGGATGAGATTCACCTGTTGAATGAAGCTGAGCGCGGACCGACGCTTGAGGTGGTTCTGGCGAGACTGATGCTTACCAATCCTGATGTGCAGATTTTGGCCTTAAGTGCAACGATAAACAACGTGGACGAGATCGCCCAGTGGCTTAAAGCAGATTACGTCACGACCGAATGGCGACCCGTTGCTCTCAAGGAAGGGGTTCTGCTTAATGAAGAAATCCAATACCGCGACGGGGACTCCCGAAAGTTAGAAAAGAAAACGCGCGATCCAACCTTGAACTTGGTTTTGAACACTGTTAGGACGGGAGGACAGGCCTTGGTTTTCGCTTCGACAAGGAAAAACGCGGCTGTTCTGGCCAAGAGAATTGCTGGCGAAATCGGACCAGTCCTGTCTAAGCCTGCCAAGCGGTCGTTGGAGCACGATGCAAATCGCATCTTAGCTGTTGGAGAAAGAACGTCGCTCGGCGAGTCGCTTGCCGAAACGGTCAAGTGCGGCACCGCTTTCCATCACGCTGGCTTAGGCGGCGGCCACCGAAAGTTGATAGAGGATGCGTTCAGACAGGGGAGAATCAAGGTTCTGACAGCAACGCCGACGTTGGCTTTCGGCGTAAACCTGCCGGCTAGAACGGTCGTCATACAAGATTACCGGCGATACGAAGCAGGTTACGGCTACTACCCAATCAGCGTGTTGGAGTACAAGCAGATGGCCGGCAGGGCTGGGAGACCAAAATACGACAAGACAGGCGAAGCCATACTCATAGCCAAAACCAACGACGAGGCAGATTATCTGCTGGAAAGCTACATTCTCGCGAGGCCAGAACGCATCTGGTCCAGGCTCGCCGTTGAAAGGATAATGAGGACTCACGTGCTGGCCACTGTTGCAGCGGACTACGCTCACACGGAGCGTGGAATCTACGAGTTCTTCGGCAAGACCTTCTATGCCTTCCAGTACGACGTCAACGCAATCAAGGGCATAGTAGCCAAAATTCTCAAGTATCTCTATGATGAGGACATGATAGAAGTCTTCGGCGAAGACATCAACGCCACAAGATTCGGAAAACGAGTCAGCGAACTCTACATCGACCCGTTCTCAGCCGTCATAATCCGCGACGCTCTGAGGCAAAAACCTGCACTCCTGACGGATTTCAGCTTGTTACAGATGATCGCCCACACCCCCGACATGGGTCCCGTACTGCGGCCGTACACGCGGGAGCTGGATGAGATTGGGGTCTTTCTAGAGCAGCACAAACAAGAGCTTCTAATAGCCCCACCAGACGAGTGGCAGGACAGCATAGCCTATGAAGAGTTTCTCGGAGAAGTCAAAACAGCCATGACCCTGGGCGCGTGGATTGAAGAGGTGAGCGAAGACCAACTGATAGAAAAGTTCAGAGTGCAACCAGGAGACCTTTACAGGACGATTGAAAACGCCAAGTGGCTACTCCACGCCACAGATGAAATCGCACAGCTCTTCGGCAACAGACAGATGCTGCCCCAGATTCTTGAAGTGAATCGGAGGGTAGAGAAAGGAGTCAAGAAAGAGCTGTTGCCATTAGTGAAGCTGGAAGGAGTTGGCAGGGCTCGCGGGCGCATAATCTACAACGCCGGATACAAATCGGCAGAAGAGATAAAACGGGCATCCCTGAATGACCTGGCCAATTTGCCATTGATAGGGCCCAAGCTTGCCAAGAAGATAAAGGAACAAGTCGGCGGCTTTTTCAAGAGAGAAGCGCTGGAAAAACTTGAAAGAGAAGCTGAATGGAAACAGAAAGCATTGACAGAATACTGATTGGCATGAGCCTGCAGCAACTGACTGCTTTTCTTGGGTCATCAGCCCCAAAAATCATTCGCAGGCTTCCGATGATAGTATTTGCGTTGAAAGCGCTTATCCTCTTGTTCTGCGTTTCTCAATTGTTTTCTTGACCGCAGAGTCAATTTGGCTCGTTGCGGTGCCCAAGTAATTCCTGGGGTTCAAGGCTTTGTCTATCTCCTTTTTATCTAGCTTTTTACTCACAACTTTATCTTCCTGAAGTATTTCTTTGAATGGCTGCATCTCTCGTTCGCTTTTCAAAGCCAGTTTTCTCATCAGTTCGTGAGCTTCCTGTCGATTCATACCCTTCTGTACCAACGCCATCATCACGGCTTCAGACATAAGGCGTCCCTGGGTCAATCCAATATTGCTTAACATCTTCTGTTCGTCAACGTGTAAGCCATCGATGATAGTGGTCATCAGAAAAAGCATATAATCCGTCAGTATGCATATTTCTGGAAATATGAAGCGTTCAGCAGATGATTGGGTCAAATCTCGTTCGTGCCAGGTTGTGACATCCTCCAATGCTGGAATAACCAGGCTTCTGGCAATTCTTGCCAAGCCGCAAATTCTTTCACAAGTCTCGGGGTTCCGTTTGTGAGGCATCGTTGAACTGCCAACCTGCTTTTCTGCCTCGAAATATTCGGAAAGCTCGCCGATTTCGGGCCTCTGCAGTTCGCGAATTTCGGTGGCAAAATTCTCCAGTGTGGAAGCGATTCCGGCCAGCAGGCACACCATTTCAGCGTGACGGTCTCTCTGTACGATTTGGGTGGAGATGTCGGCAGGTTCAATGCCTAAACGTTGCATGACGAGGTTCTGGATTTTTCTAGCGTTTGTTCCCAAACCCGCCTGTGTGCCTACGGCACCGCTCATTTTTCCAACCACAACCCGTTGCTCGCATTGTCTAAGCCGCTCAATGTGTCTGGAAACCTCACGTATCCAAACGGCAAATTTGAAACCCAGCGTTATTGGTAGCGCGTGTTGTCCGTGAGTCCTCCCGACCATCAACGTGTTCTTGTATTTCAAGGCCTTCTCCATCAGAATCTTTTCAAGGTCGCCTAATCTCATGTCGATGAGCTGCAGCGCATCCTTCAGTTGCAGAGCAGTCGCAGTGTCCACGATGTCGTAGCTTGTAGCTCCCAAATGAACGTAAGCTCCGCTTGGTCCGCAAGCCTCAGCCAACGCTCTGACTAGAGAGGCAACGTCATGTTTTATTTCACGCTCAATTTCTTTGATTCGGCGCAGTTCTACATGTTCCAGCAAACACACAGACGCGATTTTCTCCGCGTCCTTTCGAGGTATATCCCCCACTTCGGCGTGCGCCCAAACCAATGCAGCCTCAACGTCGAGCATTTTTTGGACCCGTGTCTCCTCCTCAAAAATCTTCTTCATTTCAGGCGTGCCATAGCGGCCCGTGTCAACGGGGAGAATTGGCAACTTCAGTGTCCCTCATGCAGAGTAAGCTGACTAAAGATTAATGCTTTACCAAACACTGTGTAGAGACTGGCCTGAAGGTTCCTTTGAAATGGGCGCACTAGTGGCAGTTCTGAACAAGAGGGGCGAGGACGCGGTAGGAACAGCACTCGCCATGGTCGAAGCAATGAACTCTAATGACTCTGAAGCCTACGGAATAGCTTCATCCACGATCGTGAGGACAGAAGGATCCCTTTCGATTCTCAAGAAAACGAACATAGAGTCTTCGACTGCCGTTGGTTACGCGTTCTCCAAGATTCTTCCCAAAGACAAGCCTCAACCGTTGAAGCTAGAGGATGCGGCAATGGTTTTTGATGGAAGACTCTATCCCGTTGAAACTGCAAAACCCGATGCAGAGATCGCGGCGAAAAAGCTGGAGGCGAACCTTGAACAGGCGGCCACAGTGTTTGTCAAGAAAACAAACGGCGACTTCGCCTTTGCGATAGCCAAACCTGAAAAAATCATAACAGCTAGAGACTCTATGGGCGTTCGCCCGCTTTATTATGGCGAGAACGCAGAGTTTGCAGCCTTGGCTTCTGAACGAAAAGCATTGTGGAGCATCGGAATGAGGGAGACAGCTTCATTTCCGCCAGGGTGTGTGTCACTAGTTGAGAGAAGCGGTTTCAAATTCACCGTCGCGAGAACAATCACTTATTCCAGACCAAAGCGAATCACAATGCAGACCGCGGCACGCAGGCTTCGAACGCTCTTAGAGCATTCTGTCCGAGAAAGGGTCTCAGGTTTGAAGGAAGTGGTAATTGCTTTCTCCGGCGGCTTGGACAGCAGCATCATTGCCTCTTTGGCAAAGAAAGCCGGGAGTAACGTCATTCTGATTCACGTAAGTTTGGAGAACGAGCCGGAAGTAGAATACGCCAAGCAGGCAGCAGAAGAACTGAAACTCCCGTTATACTGTTACCTTCACGATGAGCACGAAGTCCTTCAGACAATCCCGAAAGTCATCGGCGCCATTGAGGAACCACAACCCGTCAAAGTGAGTATAGGCATCCCGATATACTGGACTGCCGAAAAAACCGCCGAAATGGACTTCAGGGTGATGCTGGCCGGGCAAGGGGCGGACGAGCTTTTCGGCGGCTACAAGCGGTACCTAGACGAATACTTAGGAGGTGGCAGTGAGAAGGCGCAAAAGGCAATTTTCAACGATATCATTGGAATGTATGAAGACAATCTAGAGAGAGATTCCAAAATCTGTAACCACTTGAACGTTGAGCTCCGACTGCCTTTCGCAACGATCAGCATGGCGAAATTCGCGATAAATCTACCGTTGGAGCTGAAGATGGAACGAACAAGCAACACGCTCAGGAAGCTCGTCCTGAGGAGGGTGGCCAAAGATCTTCTGCTGCCACAATCAATCGTGGACAGACCGAAGAGAGCTATCCAGTACACGACAGGCATAAACAAGGCCCTCAAGAAACTTGCCAAGCAAGAAGGGGTGCCAATGGCCGAATACTTCGAGAAAGTGTTTGAAAAAACTTTCGGGGAACAAGCTCCTCACGACTAAAGTGACTTGGCACGCACTGATAACAGAGCCAATCTTACGACTAGATCCCTTTTCGTTTATCGCTTGACTGACAGGCAAGTTGACCCAAAATCGCGCACACGCATGTCTGCTCTCTCAAAAACTGCTGCCAAAAAATGTTACACCTGACGCAACAGCACAAGGAGAGGACACACGACCTAACATTGCCACAGATTAATTACAGATTACATCTGACGCAAGTAGAAGAGGGAGGGAAGCTCAACATCGAAATGTTACAATGCAACATTACATCTGACGTTACAAATAAACGGAACGGGTTAGCTCTGAACGGAGGTCCAGGCCCGTTTTCTTCATGGTTTGTTACAATCCACATTACATCGGACATTACAAACAAAAAGAGGGGGGGGCAAAAACAAAACATCGCGATCTTGTAAAACATAATGCGCGCGCGCTTGAAAAATGCACGCACTCCGAACGGTAAAGCCCATGCTTCCGTAATGCACGGTATAGGGCAGCATAGCGCGTGTGTAGAGTGAATAAAAAAGTGCGAAAGAGTCTAAGATGCGTCAGCAGAGTTTAGTGTATGAAACGCACACAATGAACTCTGAGATTTTACTCGACCACTTGGATTGCACTTTCGGGGCATTGGACTTCGCATGCTCTGCACACGAGGCATTCTTCAGATTTGACAGCGACGGACTTCTTCTCCTTGACCTCGTAGACACCTACCGGGCATGTATCAGCACACGTGCCGCATCCAGTGCACTTAGCATTATCTATGACTATTTTCACCATTTTCATTTCCCCTGAGACCGGAATTTCAGTGAAAAATGAAAGTGGAATAAAAGTGTTTAGGTGCATTTAGTGGGTTTCTTCACGTAGTCTTAAGAGGATTCCATTAATCGTTGTTTTGGCTCTGTCTTTCCTGCGCTCGTAATCTCCCAGAAGCTTACGGTAGGTTTCCAACGATATCTCTCCCCTAGTTTGGCGGGCTTCAATGCTTTTAATGTTACCCTCTGCTTCGTCGATTTCGGTTTCGGCAACTTCAAGCTGTCGCATCAGATCTGAGTAGTGACCGCCAGCCGAGTGCATTTTGCCCCCCGCCTCTGCCAGCGTTCTATCCAACGCGCTGAGGCGAGTTTCCAAGGTTTTCTTCTGCACCTTGTACCTTCGCCTGGGGATTCTTCCTTTCTGCACCCTGGCCTCAAGAGCGTCGATCTCTCCTTCTATTTTCATTTTCTCGTCATACGCATCCACAAAGGCCCTAGTATCTTCTGGACGAAGCCTCAGAGTCGTTGAAGGAACCGCGACTCCGCTTGGAGCCCTGGGCCTTTTCCAAATCATGACAACCACAGAGCCAACAATCGCGAAGGCCCAAACCCACATTGTGGGACCTAAAGCCAGCCACAAGGGATTATACGTGTAGCTAAGGTTCACGGTGAAACTGTCAAGAGAGATTACGTTCTGCTCGCTTACACTCATGGTCTCCTGGTAAACGTCACGGTTGACACCGTAGAAATTGCCTGCCAGGGTGGTTTCGAAACTTGACAGTCGCGCACCTTCAGGCAAGACGAAGCCGACTGAAGCCTGGTCAATGTAGCTAATCGAGTCTTGGAAAAAGCTCATGTTTACAGCGAAGCTGCCAGCCTGTTTACTAACGTAGACGTTATCAGGCAGATTGTAGTTCACCGTAAACTTCATTGCATTGTTAGGGTCCACTGGCAACGTGAAGCTAATTGTGTACCGATTCGGGTTGTTACCAGTAGCCGCCGGTGTCACAGCTGGTATCCCGACTTGATCATTCCCGGCTAGGTTCGACGCGTTAGGAGGCACAACGAAATCCATTGACTCCATCGTGAACGTCGAGTTGTTCGTTACATAATAGAAGTCAGAAACGCTCGCCTGACCGAACGCGTTTATGCTCACCTCACGAGTGAGCTGTTTAATATCAGAAATCTGAACACTTCCTGCTGGCAGCAAGAAAATCACTTGAGACGTATTGTAGGTGAAGGCACTCAAATTCTCCACGTTGTAAGTGAGGCTGCTAATCGTTCCATTTATGTACTGTGCGTCTGGGACAACAACCGAGCAATTGCAAACAGGGGCGGTTTCTGTCAGGCTTGGAAATGCTGGAAAAACAAGTCGAAACATACTTGCATTCGAATAGGCCTGCTGAAAACTGTTTGAAAATACAGATATGACGCTGAAGACCTGCGGTGTTCCTTTCGAAAAATCGACTTTCACTCCGTAGAAACCAACACGATCTTCAAGCGGCACGTTAAGTGAGACTGGAAACGTGTTAGCTGTGTCATTGGTGCTGTAAGCAATCGCACTGACTACACTCGGACCAAAAGTGTGCGGAAAACCAAGCAGAAAGCTGTCTGTTTGCCCGGATATCGCTATCGTGTCATTCACAAGAACGTATCCGTTGTACAAGACCCCCACCGTGTGGTTCACGCTTTCTATACTGTAGCTGGAGCTTGCCCTGGCAGACGTGATGTTGAAAGAAGCCAAAGCAAGAACTACCATAGCCAAGGCCAAGATGATGAACGCGGCGACGGTTTTCTTCACGCTTATTCCTCCGACCAGACTAACACTCATATGAGGCTTGTATTTATTGATACGCTCATTTATTTACTTTTAGACTTAGACCATCTCGGTCACGTATATACTTAGCTTTTCTTTCCAGGGGACAAAGAAATAGTACCGCGCCCCCGCACGATTCAGCTATCGTCTTCTGTGCTTGAGGTAGTAATCTTGCTCTTTCTTGGTGCCGAAGCTTCTAACGCTCTTCTCTTTGAGCTGCTCCCTGAGCTTCTGAGCGTATTCTTTGTCGATTTCGCCCCTTTTCTCCAAGTAACAGACTATTTCTTCAGCCTGTTCCTTCGTGTCGCATCGCCTGATGAAGTCTATCACGTCCGGCATGTAGTCATCGAAGCTCTGTGAGGTTGCAGCCTTTTCCCCGTCTTCTTGGTTAGTTCGAACAGAGTTCACTCGAACTTTGTTTTCATCAGCCTGCAAGTCTTTGACCAGGTTAGGGAACATCCTCTTCAAGGATTCTCTGTCCAATTCCATACTTGCACCTTCCCTTCTAGCGTCCATTCACTCATATTGTCTTTTGCAAAAACCAATATTTAAGAATCCTCAAATTTCGCCAGTAAATACTAGTGGGAGCGCCGTCTAGACTCAAGCCTGCCATAAGATCTAATGCTTCACCATTTGCTCGTACAGTTCCAGCGTTTTCTCAGCTATCTTGTCCCAGGTGAATTCTTCCAAGACTCGTTTTCTGCCGTTCTTTCCAAGCCATTTCATCTTCTCTGGGCTTTCTAGGACGCTGATGATCCCCCAGGCGATGTCCGTCGGGTTGCCCGGATCTATGTGGAACCCGCACTGGTCTTCTCCACAACATATAACTATCTCTCGCATTCCGCTAACTCCTGCTGCGCCGACGACAACGGGTTTTTCCATGCTCATAGCCTCTAGGACAACTATGCCGAATGGTTCATAGTGGCTTGGGAATACGGCCACGTCGCAGGCCGCGTAATGAAGAATGCGTTCCTCCTCGGGGAGGAATTCGAAGCGGAATTTCACGTAGTCGTTCAGTCTCATGTAGTTGACCAAGTTCTTCAAGTAGTCTTGAAGATCGCCCAAACCTAAGACGACCAGTTTGGCTTTAGGTATCTTCTGAAGAATGTGAGGCATAGCCATTATGAGCTTGTCAACTCCCTTGACGCCGACAAGTCTGCCGATAAAGAGAATCATGACCTCGTCGTCCTTGACACCGTAGAGGCTTCTAATCTTCTTTACCTGTTCAGCCGCCACGTCTTGTGGGTTATATTTCTGTGCATCAACGCCGTTGTAGCACACCTGTATTCTATCTTTGGGAAATCCGAGCTTTGTGAGCTCTTCCTTCATTGCGTAAGAAACCGTAACAATCATGTCAGCTGCCTTTGCAGCGTGAAGTTCAATGTTGCTGACCACCTCGGAACCGTTTCCAAGCGTCCTCCCCTTCTCCGTAGAGTGCACGTGAAAAGCGAAGGGCAGTCCGACTTCTTTCTTGACTGTGATGCCGCCGATGGCTGAAAGCCAGTCGTGTGCAACGACAAGGTCATACTTAATGTTCTCCTTCTTGATGAGTTCGTTGACGAGTTTTGAAGCGCTCAGATAGTTGTAGATGAGAATTTTAGAGAACAGATGGAGGCCTCGGCCCCATTTTCTGATGTCTTCAGCAATTACGTCTGGGAGAGAATCAGAGATGTCAATGTGTAGGGGGCGATGTATCTCAATGCCGCGCCATATCTCCCGTGTTGGGAGGGTTCCAGCATCGTCATTCATCGTGAAGACCGTGACGTCATTGTCCGTTAGAACAAATTTTCTCGTGATCTCGGCAGCGTAGGTTCCTAAACCGCCAACGATCTTCGGAGGATACTCGTAGACGAGAACAGCCATCTTCATCTTTCGACGTTTCTCCTTCTAACAAATGGTGTCTATTGATTACTGAGCCATTGTTTATTTACCTTCCTAATGGACTTTACGTACTTGCAATCATTATCGAGAGTCCTCGAAGCTTCCCATCAATTGCCTTTTAACCAGCTTCGAGTCAATGATCGTGAAGTCACGGAAGAACCATGAAAAGCCTATTAGGCACATGTGACAAACTAAGACGAGTGCAACAGTATGAGCATATCGCCTGTTAAACGTTTAGTTCTTGAAACCATATGGTTGTTGGACAGACCTGCAAAGGCCACGGAGATAGCAAAAGAGGCTGGACTGGGTTTTCCGCCGGTTATGATGCACATTCTAGGACTCACAAAGATGGGACACATTGAAATGCCAGAAAAAGGAATGTACGTCATAACGGAAAGCGGCAAAAAAATGCTCGGCCTCCCCGATATCAGCAGGGAAAAGGCGGCTGAAATCCTCGCGTACTTGCCAATGGAAAAATCGTTCCACTTCTACGCCGACATCGGCAAGCCTCTCAACGTTCATGCCGCAAGCCTGGGTGACTTCTGCGACAAAATCCAGAAAGTTGACCTGTCTTCTATAGAGTTTCACATCGACCGCGGCGATTTCGAAGCTTGGTTTGCCGGGTTAGGCGATGCAGAACTCGCAAGGAAAACGCTGCTCGTCCGAGAAGAAAAGATAGCCGGAGAGGACCTGCGCAAGAAGCTCTACGAAATAGTGAAAACCCGTTGCGACCTGCTGGCAAGAACAAGGAACACGGCGCTACGGCCAGAGCCTTCAACCAAAATCAGGCTGGCTTGAACCGTCCCTTAAGCTTCTGAAGAACCTGCTACAACGTCATATACTCTATCTAGCGCGCGCAGGCAAGTGGATAGCTGCAGTACAAAACGACATTATAGAAGGAAAACTCGGCAAAAGAAGTCGTTGAACGAGCAGGGGCAAAATACCCAAAGACTTTTCGTAATGAAAATTCCTAAAATGCATATATGTTGCTCTAAAAAGTGGCGCGCGGCTTGGTGCCCGCGTTGTCAATTCAAGTATGCTGAAACACCTTTTGCATCATAGCCTTTCGAAGTCGCTTCCCTTTTTCACTTGTAATGTCAGATGTAATGTGTATTGTTACAAACCATGGAGAAAACTAGGCTGGACTACTGTTCAGAGTTGACTCAGCCCGTTTATTTGTAATGTCAGATGTAATTTTCATTGTATTAGTCAGGGATTGTAGGTAGTGTTGCCCGTGGCACAAAGCCAGAATGGTTAGTTTGGCAAGCTTACTAGCGCGCGCTTTTAAAAAGATGTTCCTGAAGAACCTGATAGAAGAAACCGTGAAATAATAAGAGTTCCAATACTGGATTGCGAGGGCGTGCTTATGGGTGAGTTGAGAGTCATATCTGCGAAGATTCCTGATGAAGTTTACAAGGAAATGATTCTGCGCATTCCTGAAGGAGATCGAAGCAACTTCATTCGCGACGCTATCTTGGAGAAGCTGCAGAAAACGCCCAAGCCCGATAGAATTCTAGAACTCGAGGGCAGATTTGAAAAGATGGAGAAGGACTTTTCAGAAATCAAGAAGTACCTCGGAGACCTTGAACTACTCACATATGAACGGGGAAAAACCAACCCGCACGCTTTCGGAATGGACGAGACAGACCACAAAATGATCGATTACCTCGTGCACTACAAAGGGGCAACTACGCCTGAGCTGGCCCAGTACTTGAAGACGAACAGGTGGCTGGTCTTGAACAGGTTGAGAAGAATGCAGAAGACTTCCAAGAAACAGCTCGGAAAATCAATAATAGACTATTATCCTGGGGAAAGGTCAGGCAAGAAAAAGGCTTGGTGGATAAACGAAGAATTGGCCGAGATGTAGTTGGCACAGCAACAATTAATTTCAGTTGTGACTATGTTTGTGTTGGGCCCGTAGCCCAGTCAGGATTAAGGCGTCGAACCGCAAACCGGTGCGCAAGCCTCCGGGCATCAAGCATGGAAGAAAGCCGGAGAACAGGGGTTCAAATCCCCTCGGGCCCGCCAGTTTCTTGAATCAACTAGACAAACCGCACACACATTGTTGACAGGGACAGAATGACTTGATTGCTCCCATGCTAACGGGATGATGTGAAAGCAGATTGTAGCCTTGGCTTAATACACGTGCTGTAGACAAAAATAGAAGAAAAGTGGAGGTTAGAGACGCGCACCAGTCCTTTGGACCTGACCTTAATTATAGGAACTCAGCTTAGGACGCTGGTGGAGGGGGTGGAGGCGTTGAGACAGAGGAGAATGCTTGTTTCACTGAGACCACAGTAGTTCCAGCAATACGATCAGTGTATTTCTGGCGTTGGTCGTTTCCAGGGGTAGCGACTCCTAATATCCAGTCTAGTAGGAGGAAAAGCCAAAATATCTTGCTTATGTTGCGGATGAATGCTTTGTCAAACGTTACTTTGCTGCCGTTTACCATTTGCACCTGCAATCCCAAGACTTTCTTCCCCAGTGTTGCGCCATAAGAAGCTTCCATAAACATGAAGTAAAGGAGTTCAAGTATGCCTAAGAGAAAGGGAAGACCTAGGTAAAATCCCCACCCAAACAACAAAAGGCCGCCGCCGAAGATCAGTGACAGAATTACGAAGAAGTAAATGATGCTTGCTACGATGCCGATTATTATGCTATCGATTATGAATGCGATAAGGCGTAAGAGCCAATGGTTCATATCGAACTGTGAACTGCTTCCTGTAGACATCTTTTCATCTCTCCCGTTATTTCATCGCAACTCGTTATTATCGCTTGCGCTCTTTTCCATTGCCTTGTTGTCTCAGGCTTTTACTCCATGTCCTGTTGGCGCTGGAAAGGCGCATGCTAACGCAGAATCGGTACTGGCTTTGGCTATATGTGTGCGCACGGCAATCAGACTCTTACAGGATAATCAACCGAGGGGACTAATTCGGACTCCCAAAAAACTTGTGGTGCGCGCCAAAACTTATAAGACGTCACCCACCTAAAGATTCAGACAACGGAGCGATATGAATGGCGAGACAGGAAAAAGAGAAGAAAGTCATGACGAAAGATCGCCTGATAGGCATGCAGGTAATCGACAATGAGGGAAACGACGCTGGAACCGTTCAGGACATCGCATTCACCGTGGGAAAAGTGGGCATGACATTGATTGTTGAAAGCAAAAAGGGTGAAACCAAGGAAATCCCGTGGGAAGAAATCCAGGCTGCAGGAGACTTCGTCGTTCTGAAGCCCGAAACGGCACAAGCACGACCTTTTGGTGGCCAACCGATGGGCCAACAGCTTCAGCAGTCACAAACGCCAACCTGCCCAACGTGCGGAGGCCCTCTGACCTACATTCAGCAGTATCAACGATGGTACTGTTACAAAGACAAGAAGTACGTCTAAGATGCGCAAAGAAGGAACATGAAAATCTACACTTTTTGTGTATGACTAGTTTCTGTGTTGCTCTGAAAGAAAAAAGGGTTTGTTTAAGGATATTTTTTGCAGTTGGTGTAGTACCAGCGGTTGTATTGTGCACGTAGGTCAACCGCTTTCCGCAGGTTTGCGCGCGCATAGAACAAAACTGTTGACGACGAATAGTCCTGTGAACTTCACCATGTCCCTCCACGACAATAGCCGGCGCAGCAGCGCTAAGGACAATGACACCGAACAGGAATCCTGTCAGACTCGCGGCAAGAGAATCATGCAAATAACCTTCAGTGAGACTCATTCAGACCACCACTGCATCACAATGAACTTTTTTTCACGAGTTCTACGTATTTAGATTTTATCACGCGCTTCACTGACTATGGAGATGCACCAAAAAATGTTAAATACTCAACGACGAAATATGGTGCATTAGCGACTTGAGGAAATTTGTATGACTGAAAAAGCAGAAGCCTACTTGATTGACTACATTGCTGTCGGAGTGATAGGATTTGTCATCGGACAAGCAATCGCAAGCGTCGGTGGATTCCAGAGCTTATTCTCAGGTGTGGCAGCAGCAACATTCAGGTACGTAGGTCCCGATTGGGGAAGAATAGTAGGAGCTGACGTTATCACCGGCATCTTCGCGTTCCTCCCAGCGGGTTTCCTGGCCGGATACCTTTGTTATAAGCTGCTCAAAGCGGAAGGAAAAATGGAAGGCTTAGCAGGCGGCTTTATGTCCTTCATAGTATACTTGATAATTACCTTGATAGTGACGCTCGCCCAAACTGGCATCTGGGGAAACATGGGATTAGACTTAGGAATAGGAGTGGAGCTTTGGGTCGTGCTCATGGTGTTTGCTCTGATATTCTTCCCGATAGGAGGCTTCCTTGCAGGCATGATTCACGAGATGAAAACGCCGATGCCATCCTTCCTGAGAATGCAATTCCAGAGAGGCCCTGCAGCTCCTCCACCTCCTCCGGGCACGGCAACAACATGCCCCACCTGCGGCGGACCATTAAGATACATCGAGCAATACAAGAAATGGTACTGCGACAAAGAAAAAAAATACGTTTAGCAAACAACCATTCCTTTTTTCTTGTTGATACGCGCGCGCAAACGGGCGCGACGACCTGCTGATGAGAGCGCAACAGTAGGTGAGAACCAAAAACCACGCTAATACTGGCCTGTCAGTTTGTGCATCAGCTCCATTTCGAGGGTTTCCTCTTCTATCTTGAAGGTTTCAGGCTCGTCCTTTTTCAGTATGGCCTTCAGTTCTTCAGCCGTAAGCTGAGTCACGAGTCGGAGTATCTCTCTTTTTGCGTTTTCAAGATGCTTCCGCAGCAGCTGCTTGTCTTGGTACACCGCTCCTGAGAGTTGGCATATACTCTTCATCTTGACGAACCATTCAATCTTTCGTGTCTTGACGTTTATGTCGAAAGTGATGGGTCCCGCCACGCAAGTTTCGGGTTTCACGGGGTGAATGACACACTTTTTCGTTTTCTTGTCATGAAACACGCAGTAGCCGCCAACAACTAGCCTTGGAAAAACATACTCCGTCCGCTGGAACGAGTTTGAGATGGATATTCTGTTTTTCTTCAAGTAAGCCTCTATGAGTTTTCTGCGTTCAGGCGTCACTGGCGGTGTCGTATCGTTGCAGCAGGAATAGCTGGTTCCGCAGTTGCTGCATACGTCGAAGAAATTGCTCTGTCTTTTGTTTGCATTTTTGCTCAACGTTTGGCTCTCCGTTTGCAAGTCAGAAGTAGGGCCGATTGTCCATAAGGCTTTCTGCGAGCTTTGAATAGACGGTGATTACTGCTTCTCTGAAATCCGTTTTCTGAGTTTTCTTCTCCACTCTCTCGCGTATAATTTCCGACAGGCTCCCATTGTCTATTCTTTTCCTGACGATTGGCAGGTATTTCCTCTCTTGCCGCGAGGCGTTTTTCCACGCGACCGCGTATAGAGATTCGCAGACAGCGCGTGCGGAGCGCCCGCTCGGTCGTGCGTTGAGGCCTTCGGCTACAACGGAGTTCAAATCGTTCACTAGGACTTCGTGGGGTAGAAGCTGCAGGTTTTCGTTGAACACTCCTCGCAGCAACGCTCTGATAAAGCAGCCTATCGCTACGTCGGACTTGATGCATTCCTGTTCGTCCATCACTCGTATTTCCAGTGCCTTTCTGTCAAACCTGAAGATTACGCCTCGAGAGTTAATCCATTCCTTGTGAAGGAGCAACGGGTCTGCGCCGGCCCGAGCCATTTCTGAAGAGTATCTTTCGATTATTTCGGTGCGGTATTGGCCGAAGGAGTTCACATATTCCGGGATTATGTCCCCGGTGACTGAGGGAATCTCACGTTGGTTCAACCGGTAGAAGTGCAGTCTGTTGTCGACGTCTTCTCCGAACATGCCTTCGCAGATGGGGGATGAAGCTGCGAACGTGGGCACATAGGGGATGATGTTGGCGAGAAGATTGTGCATTTTAACGCCGTCTTGCTCGTTCCAGTATGGAAGGTTCAGCTGGAAGCTTTGAATGTTCAGCCACCCGTGCTGGTTGAGGTTGAACAGTCTGCTGTAGGCCTCGTAAATTTGGCGGTGACGGTGCGGCCAGATGCCCGTTTCTTCAAGCCTCAGCAGAGGGTGCATTCCAGTTCCAAGGAGACGTGCTCCGTGTTTTCGCCGCAGAAAATCCGAGATCAACAACACCGCGGCTTGCATATTCTCCTCGAAGGTTTCCGGTAATCTGAAGGGCGCGTTGGGTTTGATTTCCATAACGTGCAATTGCAGCTCTTTTCCAAAAGTGAAGTCACCTCGTTCTACAGAGTTGACTATACGCCCACGAAAATCTTTCAGTATCTCGTCAACAATTGGTAAGACTCTTAAATCATTGTCAACCACTGAAAACTCGTGCTCTGGGCCTAGAACCTCAAGGGTTTTGTACGTACAAGCTCCTCTTACATTCTACTGTTTTCAAAGAATCGAATATAAGCCTGCGGATGATCCTGGGCGACTCGCTGTCCAATTTGTAAAGACGTGCCCCCTGAAACCAAGAGCTTTTCCTGATTAGAAAGTGAGGTTTTGTCTCTAGGTCATATGTTGGTTGATGAGTCTTGCCATATCTATTGCTTCGAGGCTGTATCCACAGTTTGGGCAGATTTTGAGTACTTCCTCGGATTTTGATCCAACTTCTAAAGGAGTCCCGCAGTGACAGCAGTGGTAGGTCAGTGTTTGTCCTCTGTCAACCAGCTGTCTGATAAGGCTGTTGAGATCATCACGTAAAGCAGTTATCTCTTCTTGTTTTTGTCGGAGATGCTCTGCTCTTTCTGGCATTCCGAGTTTTTCACACATCTGAGCTGCTTCGTCGTAGCGTCCAGTTTTTTCAAGATTGTCAACAGCCTTCTGCTCGCTCTCAACTTCTTCTTTATAGTAAGCGCATTTTTCTGCTTGAACAAAATAGTCCATGTATCCAATCGAGGTTGGCGTCAGTTTGCTTCCAGTTAATTCGCAAGAATCTTTGTCAAAGTGTGTGCAATCATCGCAGTTTTTCTTTTTGCCGTATTCCTCTTTGATTTTTGCGTAACAGTCAGCACAAAAAGTCTTCTGTTTTCCATCTAACGTCAAGCTCAGTCCGGAGCCTGAAAATTTCTTTCCACAGGCATCGCATCGCATGTTCTATCTTTCTTATTCTAGCATAATCATCTTTATTTGTCTTATAGTCGGCCTCGGATGGCAGTCTGAAGCAAAGTCTTATACAATCTGGGTCAAAACTGACTATTTGTGGGTCTGAGGGTTGCGCATGGTGAAATATGAGCGCAGAAGCAAGACGTCAAAACCCTTTGTGAGTTTTTGGGAATCGCTTACGAGCAAGGAAGGGGCAAGAGAGAGGGCGCGTTGTGTCTTGGAACCTATAAATGCATATCACAAACCGGCGAAGAAGATATTGGAAATAGGTTGTGGGATTGGAGAGGTCTTGGTCAATCTTCCCCGGAGATACGTTGTGTATGGTTTGGACATTGAAAGGGGTTACATTGAGGTCTGCAGAAGGAGGATCCTGAGGGGCAAGTTCTTTGTTTCCAGCATGCACAACTTCAAGATTGACGAGAAATTTGATGTTATATTCTCCGCTAACGATGCAATCAACTTTCTGGAAGACTTTGCCCAGTGGAAATCAACATTCAAAACAGTAAATGAGCATCTCGACAGAGATGGGCTGTTCATCTTTGACGTTTATACTCCAAAAATGCTGAGAGATACGCTTCATTGGTTGGAAAAATACAATAGGTCCACTTCATCGGTTAAGGAATTCCCAAAAGGATACTACTATGACAAAGAGACGGTGAAGGGCAATACACTGATTTGGGATTCCAGAATCTTTGAAAAACTCCCGAATGGACTCTATCAGCTTAACAAATACAAGTTCAAAGAGACAATATACCCCGTTGCAAAGATGAAATCTGCTCTCTCCACGCATTTCGATATCGTTGAAGCCAATTTGAGAGAAGAAGGCAGGAAGATTCTGTTTATCTGCAGAAAGAAGTGAAAGATAGAACACATGCCCTTTCTCTTTTTCCAGAAGAACTTCTCTGCACCCTCTTTTTCTACTCCTGGCAAGAGCAGCGCGCTGACAATAAGAACACCCGATATTCCTCCAGTAATGTTTTCTTGAAAAACATTTTGTTCAATCAGCAATAGTGTTGGATTAGAGCTAGTGTTGGTGAGGAGAGCAGTAGACGGAGAAAGGAGAGAGTTCTACCGTCTCCCACACACCATGGACAACTATTGAGCAGACACACTCTTAGTACTATGTTTTAGAACAGAGAATCCAAACTGTAGAACACCCTCTTACCACAAATCTGAGTCCCGCATTCCAGGCATTCTGTGGAATTCCTGAAACCATTGTTGAGTGCGAAACTTGAAGGAGACTGATTTGCCCAGAAGTTGTGTTTTTCCTCCTTCCTTCTTTGCTCCGTTCTTCATCATGTACAATCCAACAAGCAGGAAAACAATGCTGCCGAAGATTTCAGGTGTCAAGTATCGCAAGTCCAAGCCTGTGCTAATCGCAAGCGTGTACCAGAATATGTTGAACAGGACGCAAACGGAAATAGCTGAAAATATCAACCCCACCAGATAACTGTCTTTTCACCCTCTAACACAGTGTGTCACCTTGTAACATGTCTGTTGAACGGTCTCAGTTCTCGTGACTTGTGGAAGAATCAACAATGGAATTGAACGCGCGAGATTGACATGAAAAACAAGGCGTATCTCAGCCTTCACAGCCGAGATTCAAGGAGACGATGTTACAGACTGATTTTCTGTAATATAGTATGAGGAAGGGCAGAGGGGCAGTATTTCTCTTTTTGAGCATTGGCAATTTAGTTAAGGCTTATCTCAGGAGCTGGCAGGCTTGCTGTTGCGCGCACGCGTGTTCCTAAAATGGTTGAAAATGGTCTTCAGTCCGTTCTTGCATGTACAGGTTCATTATGGATTTGCTGGATGAGCGTGTTTTAGCTCTGCCCAAGGAATAGAAACTATTATATACCAATTTCGGGACAAGGCGGCGCGCAAAATAGTGCCACACAAATTATAAAGGAACGCAATTTTCAGTTCCCCCTTTTTCTCATGCGCGTTGAAAAAACGATCTTCTGGACAGATAGAATTCCAAAGCTCACCGCAGGCTAAACTCTGGAGTTTGAAAAGCCAGGGTTCTTTGCTATATGTTAAGGGTTTCTCCATTTGTCGGGGTTCTTGTATTCTACCTTTGGGCCGTCCTGCCTGATTGCGTCCAGTGTCTTTAGGAAGTCCTCTCGTGAGAGCCTTCTCCTTCTCCGCATCCCTAAGCCTCAACAAGTTTGTAAGCCTTGAATGGATATAAGCGAAATTGCGATAACGCTAGTATGTCAAAAACAGAAACATGCGACTCCCATGTACAGGTTGAAGGCTAGGAAGCTGAGCTGAAAGGTGGCCCATTTGTCGGGGTTTTTGTAATTCAGCTCTTGGCCTACATCAAGCTCCCGAATCAACTCCGTAAGGCGTGAAAACCAAGATCCGGCTTTTCCGAAGTTCTGCAATCGCCCAGGCGCGCGAATAGAAGATTCCTCTAGAACTAGAATCCATGATTCTAATATATCTCTTGCGTACAGAACCCGAACCAGAAAGGAGAAGCTGGGGAACCAGCAAAATCGTCAGAGTGATTAATGCGCATGGCTAAAAGCACTAGCTCATTTGTTCATACTGGTCAGCCACAAAAAGCTTGGACTGCGAATGAGGCGAATAATAACGTGCCCGTCTGCTTTGAACAGGAGGCATCCAAACAGACGAGGAAGTTGCATCAGACCATAGTCAACCTGGAGAATGAAAAACGAACTCTTCTCGGCGAAATGAAAACTCTTGAAGCCAAAGCAATGCGCGGGTGGACAGGGATGAGTCGCAGACAGGTATATTCCATCGTAATGCTGGGAATCATTATGACTGCGATAGTCATTTTTGTTCCTCCGTTTTTCATAGTTCCTTTTGCTTCTGGAAACCTGCCGCTCACAACTCTGGACAAGCAAACAAAGCTTGTCTCTTACCTGCGAGAAGTTCAATCTTATCCAAACATCTTTCTCGCTGTTCACGGTTACGATCACAAGTGTCCCATCGATGGCTCGACTGGGTACGAGTTTCTATGTCCCACCGGGCAGCTTTCGCTTGAAGAAATAAACCGACGAATTGAAGCTGGCATCGACATATTCGAAAAGTGCGGTCTGGAAATTGACACATACGCTTTTCCAGGCCAATATTATGATCAAAGAATACTCTCCGTCCTAAGGAATTACGCCCCCACAGCCTCAGTATATAACAAGACAAAGCTGGTAGGACTCGGGTTGACAGCAAATTCCTCCCTGACAGATATTATCGATTACTACGGTTTCAGGGAATACACTTGGATGTGGCGCGACGGTGTTTCCGAAAAACAATTCCAGGACGCGCTGAATCAGCTTTACCAGGACAAGCCTAGCCTACTTTTGGTACACGTCCAAGACATAACAAACCAGACACTCAACCTGCTTAAAGAATACGCCCTTCTTCAAGGTAACGCAGGAATTATTCGGCTGGACGACATAACATTTGACAGCCATGTGGAAGCGACCAAAAAAGTGGTAGACCTCGCGATTGCGTATAACGTCAGCCTAGTCTTGGCAGTAATCCCGGCTTCTCCGTACACAGGGGGAAGCTCAAACAGTTTCTTTTCTGACACCATGATTGACGCTCTCTGGGTGATTTCAACAAGTCTGTTCGTTTTCCCTATAGTCGTCATGCTACCGTGGGCGCTTATTTTCAAGATGAAAAAGCGGAAGCCTTATGCAAAGTGGAATCCTCACTGTCCCATGGTCAGCATAATACTCCCCGCCTACAACGAGGAGAAAACTATAGCTAAATCCATCGAACGAAGTTTGAGCCAACGCTACAAAGGCGGCATCGAGGTCATCGTCGTAGACGACGGAAGCACAGACAAGACTTATGATATCGCCAAAACATACGCTGACAAACATGCTAACGTAAGAGCCATTCGACTGGAGAAGAATCAAGGCAAATCACACGCTCTGAACATGGGTTTTGCACAGGCAAAAGGTGAAATCTCGGTGTTCTCCGACACGGACAGTGTCTTGGCTCCCGAAGCCATCTCCAGGATGATTTCTCACTTCAAAGACTCTGAAGTTGGCATGGTAGCCGGGATGGTTGTGGTAGGAAACGAAAAAAACTTGTTGACACGCTTGCAACAGATCGAATATCTTCTTAGTCAGACGATTATTCGATTTTGTCAATCATCACAGAAGAACGTTCTAATATGTCCCGGCGCTTGCACGGCCGTGAGGACGGATATAACAAGAAAAATCCCTGTGACGGACAGGACCGTAACCGAGGACGCAGACTTCACGTTTTCGGTCCGGAAAGAAGGATGGAAAATCTGCCAAGAACCTGAATCGGTCAGCTATACAGAAGCCCCAGGAAATCTGAGAAGTTTAATAACCCAAAGAAAAAGATGGCTGTACGGAAGTTTGCAGACCATCGCAATTCATAAGTGGGCTGCAAAAGAAGGAAACCCTTGGGTCTTAAAAGCTTGGCTTGAATGTTTCCTAAGTCCATTCGCCCTGCTTTTCATTGCATCTCTTCCCTTGCAATACCTTTTCCTGGGTAACAGTTTCCCCTTGTTTCTCCTCACGTATGGACTGCTGCCCTTGACCATTCTGGGAATCAGCGGAGCCATAGGCGTAAGACTCTTCAACAAAGGTGAAAAATCAAAACTCGCCTTTCTGATGCCGCTTTATGCTGCATACCAGTTGATGATGAACCTGCTTCTGGTATGCATGGTCTTAGCCTTCGTAACCAAGAGAGGAATACACCTTACACGCGGAGGAAAGATCATCCACGCGATCTGACAACAAAGCAATTCTGCTCCAACATCATGGAGTCGTTTGAACCAGAACTTGTTTTGCAGCCTTCAAAACGCGTCTGGGCCGAACCAGATACGCGCGCGAGGCAAACACTCTAATGACGCACGGAAACAGTTCAAATTCTGAAACCTTCGCGTTCCACATAATACTCCATCCGTTTCGTTTACGCGCGCGCTATTACCCGCTCGCAGTATGTGCTCGTTGAGCTGCTAGACGCACAGCCGAATGCTTGACTTTCAGAGCTGGTCCAACTACTGAAGAACCCTGCCCAACTCGCGCAGTCTGAAGCTTGGGTAGAAGATAGTTTCATAAGTCTTAAAAAGATCACGGGTTGAGAATACTCGAGGGAGAAGGACAGAATGTCATCTGTTCGAAGCAATAGGAAAGTCCGAGATAGTCTTATCATAACAACAATTCTTATGATAGCGTCCGTTGGCTTGCTGATACAGGTCAAGTCAGTATCGGCCGCAACATGGGATCCCTCCCTCGGATGGGATTTCGAGTGCCACACGAACACTCACCCAAGCCTCATTGACATGAGTACCGCCGCGATAATCGCGGAGCTGCAAGCCGTCAACACCGCTTTTCAATCACACGGCTACCCGCCTCCGCAGCACATGGCATACCCCTACGGCGACTACAACTCAACCGTCGAAGGCATCGTATCCCGATACCGAAAGTCAGCGCGAACCGTCTCAGACTACATGACAAAATATCCAGTGACAAACTGGTACGAGATGAACGCTGCCCAACTCGTCGCCACCACAACAAAGACCGACATCACCAACTGGGTAGCTCAATGCATCTCCACCAAATCACTACTCCTCATATTCACCCACGATGTTTCAGCAAACCCGTCTGAATACGGCTGCACACCAGCCATGCTCACATATCTCCTAGACAACCTCGTCACACAGCAAAACGCCGGCAAAATCGTCGTCATGACCATGGCCCAAGCATACGACTACT
Organism: Bathyarchaeia archaeon; assembly: GCA_049512075.1. GTDB lineage: Archaea > Thermoproteota > Bathyarchaeia > Bathyarchaeales > Bathycorpusculaceae > JBEKCD01. The sequence continues at coordinate 130,594 of JBEKXL010000005.1, forward strand.
GGCACAACGCCGCAACTCAACCCAAACCAACCGTCGTAGTTAGCTTCGACGATGCCCACGAAAGCGACTACCTTGTAGTCTACCCACTCTTCACGGCGCGAGGCTTGAAAGGCACAAGCTACATCGTCACCAGCTATATCGACTGGCAAGACCAACTCAGCTGGGCCGAAATCGCAAAAATGAGAACAAGCACTATAACCGTTACTGCTCCGAACGGCGGACAGAGCTGGGTGAGGGGCACGGTTCACTCAATAACGTGGGCTTCTACGGGCAGCCCCGGGGCCAACGTCAAGATTGAGTTGTTGAAGGGCGGCGTGCTGAACATGGTCATATCGTCGAGCACGGCGAATGACGGTTCCTACAGCTGGACCATCTCTTCCACGCAGACGCTTGGAACTGATTACAAAATAAGGATCACGAGCGCAAGCAATTCGGCGATCACCGACTCCAGCAACAGCAACTTTGCCATAACTGTGGGGGCATTGACCGTTACTGTTCCGAACGGAGGACAGACATGGGCGAGAGGTTCCGTCCACACGATAACGTGGGCTTCTACGGGCAGCCCCGGGGCCAACGTCAAGATTGAGTTGTTGAAGGGCGGCGTGCTGAACATGGTCATATCGTCGAGCACGGCGAATGACGGTTCCTACAGCTGGACCATCTCTTCCACGCAGATGGTAGGAAGCGACTACAAGATCAGGATAACGAGCACGTCAATCACGGCGATCACAGATTCTAGCGACAGCAACTTCGCCATCAGCTAAAGGGCACGCAACTGAGTGAAGCCTAAGCGGACCATCCTTTTCCACTCTTTTTCTATATCGCCTTGTTCACTATGAGTGCTGTGGCTACCACCACTCTAAAGCGCGTGCGCTAACACATATTTCGAGAATGGAGGACCCTTCGCCGAGGCAATAGGGAGTTTCCAAGAGGATTTGGGCGAGATGAAAATGGTGAGGAACAGAATAGCGCACTGTTCGCGGCATTCAAGAACCAAATTTGAGGACTTTGTCCGCCAAGAACTCGGTCATGTCCCGATCTCCCGCCCAGGAGAGCTACTGTCAGCCAAATTTGCCACAAATCAGACTTATTTTGAGCACTACAGCAATATCTTGAAAGGCCTAGGCAAGTTTATTGTTAAGTGAAAGAATCGAGCATGTGTATAGAGTTTCTTCTGTCAACTTGAGCGTCGGTTAATCTGGGTCTCCTTCTTATTGAGATAGACCTTCAGCCAATAACACGTGTGCTAACAGAGTTTCGTGACGCTCAAATACTTCTTGGGCCGAAAACGAGGGCAACTCTAGCGCGCGCGTTGGTCAGCACAACAACCTTCAGCGAGATTAAGGGTTGGATAGACACCTGTATTGCTCGCAAGGCGCTGCTGCACATATTCACGCATGATGTGTCATCGAAGCCGTCTGAATACGGTTGCACTCCGGCAATACTTACGCAAATGTTGGACTATCTGGTTCAGAAACAAAGTGCTAGCCAACTGACGGTTATGACGGTGGCCCAGGCATACGATTACTGGAGCACCGCCACGGCGGGCAAAGCAACCGTGGTCGTTAGCTTCGACGACGCAAACGAAAGCGACTACACAGTCGTCTATCCCCTCTTCGTAGCACGAGGGTTGAAGGGCACGAGCTACATCGTCACGAGCGTCATAGACGAATCTGACCAGCTGACCTGGACTGAGATAGCCACGATGAGAGGAGCCCGTCCCACTTACGCCGTTCATTTGGAGTCCAAGCAGAATTCGAGCGCAACCGTCAACCTTGGAACCATAACTCTTGGCGGCACTTCGCACAGTCTTCCGAGCAACATTTCTGAAACTGCTGAGACTTATCAGGCACAGTTCTACGCAGCATCAGGATACGCTTTCGATCATTGGGAAACAACGGGCAGCGTCACCGTAACGAGCGCAACTGTCAACCCGGCAACGGTGACTGTCAAAGGCGCTGGAACACTGAGGGCCGTTTACAAGGTCGGCACATCTGTTCTCTTTGCAGACGGCTTTGAGTCCGGCACTTTCAGCACTTGGACGGGCACAGGAGTTACCTCCGGTGAGACCACAGCCGTCGTCAAAACGCTCCCACACCAGGGAGCCTATTCTGCCAAGTTCACGTCAAACGGCGCCGGCGGATTTGAGTATGCTTACTGTTACAAGAGCATTGCTTCTTCAGGCGAGCTCTACGGCAGCGGATACTTCTATGTGTCCAAGTCAGGGATTGCGAGTGAGGGTAACCGTTTCTTCCCAATCGTGTTCACTGCTGGAGGCAACCCTGTGGCGTATGCTGGTTGGGTAAGGGTGGGCGGCGTCGTCAGGTGGAACTTGCTCGTCAGGGATGGAACAGGCTGGGCGACAGTCCACTCTGCGACTAGTCCCCTGCTGAACAGGTGGTACACTGTTCAGCTTCACTGGAAGAACAGCGCTTCAGGCGGTGTTGGCGAGCTTTGGGTGGACGGCACACTAGTATGCTCCATCACTGGCAAGAACACAGCCGCGTACGGAAACGCGAATCAAGCGCGGTTCGGGCTGCCCGAACTCTACAACTGCGGTGCCACTTCAGTCTACTGCGATGACTGCACAGTATCCAGAACAAAGATAGGATAGGCCACTCACATCTGCGCCAAAAGCGCCCAACACCCCAGAATTCTCTTTTAGCCCAGCTATAAACGAGCATTTTCAGAACAGCGCGCGCTTACAATCACAGTCCGAAGAAAATAACCTTCAGTTTAGTTGAAATAAGGTCAATGATTTTGTTTGGGCAGAAGATCCTTGAAAAAATCATGTGAAGAAGAGAGAGTATCAACAGCGCGCGCGTTTTTTTGTACTCTTCAAAAGCGACCCCCGCCTTTTTTTTATTTACGTCTGACATTATGTTGTTTTACAAGATCGCGATGCTGTGTTTTTGACCCCCCCTCTTTTTGTTTGTAATGTCCGATGTAATGTGGATTGTAATAAACCATGAAGAAGACAGGCCTGGACTGCCCTTCAGAGCTAATCCGTTCGGTTTATTTGTAATGTCAGATGTAATGTTGAATTGTAAAATTCGATGTTGTGAGGTGACATGCATAACTGGCTCTAGCTGTTAACACAGGCGTGTACGGCGTTGGTTTGGGTATTAGCGCGCTGCCTTGTCCCGAAATTGGTGTAAAATGGTAATAATTCTTGTTTTCGGGTTTAGGGGCAGTTTTGAGGCTCATATGTGTTTTTAGCCCTTCTGTGTGCCTTGACTTTCAAGATGGGCTA
>JBEKXL010000006.1:0-122438 GCA_049512075.1 Bathyarchaeia archaeon
TCCTGGCGTGGTTGCTTTTGTGGGCTGCGCCAATTACCCCAAGGGCGGGGCAGAAGTTGCTGAAATGGTGACCGAGTTCGCTAACAGACGTTACATAGTTGTGACTTCCGGATGCTCAGCGATGTCTGCTGCTATGTACAAGAATGAAGAGGGCAAGACTCCGTACGAAAACTTCACGGGCGAATTCACCGCAGGCGGCGTCGTCAACGTCGGCTCGTGTGTAGCAAATTCGCACATCGCTGGAGCTGCAATTAAAATTGCCAGCATTTTTGCGAAACGCAATCTGAGAGGCAACTACGAGGAAATAGCCGATTACATATTGAACCGTGTCGGTGCGGTCGGAGTGGCATGGGGCGCCATGTCCCAGAAGGCAGCGGCGATTGCAAGCGGCTTCTGGAGGCTCGGAATACCCGTGGTAGTGGGTCCGCATGGAACAAAGTATCGTCGGATGCTGCTCGGAAGAGCTGACCGTGAAGAGGACTGGTATGTTTATGATGCGCGAACTGGAGAGAAGGTGTATGTTGGGCCTTCGCCTGAACACCTGTTCTGTGCTGTGGAGACGAAGGAAGAAGCAATGGTTATGATTGCCAAGCTGTGTATGAGGCCTAATGACACGTCGAAGGGTCGAGCGATAAAACTCACCCATTACATCGACTTGCACAAGAGGCTGTTTGGAACAATGCCTGAAGACATTCCACCGTTCGTGCGCACCGTTACTGACATACCTGTCACGATGAAAGACGAAATCATGAAGATATTGCAGGACAAGAAGTGGAAGGAAACAGTTATCCCTGACCCAACTCTCTTGCCCAGAATGATCCGAAAGAGGAAGGAGTGAGAGAGCCGTGGCAGCGGAACCCTGGCAAACAGCCGAAGTCTCAGGCCCAAAAAAAGCCTCTGTCATAACAAAGCCTGAAGTCGTCGTTGCGATGATTAAGAAGGCTAAACACCCGATACTCGTGGTCGGCCACAAAGTCGCGGAAATAGATCTCGAAGACAGAAAGCTGATTGACTTCATCGTTGATTTTGCCCAGAAAACGAAGATTCCAGTCGTCGCCACAGCCCACACAGTAAGCGAGTTTTTGAAAAGGTCCTACAAACCCGCAGGGTGGATGCCCGCGGTGGACATTGGAAACAGGCTTGTAGATCCGGAGTGGAAAGGGATTGACGGCAAAGGGCCGCATGATTTGGCTTTGTTCGTCGGGTTGCCCTATTACATGGAGTTAACTATTCTTTCCGGACTCAAACATTACGCGCCGAATCTCAAAACGGTGACGTTGGACAACGTTTATCACTCGCATGCAAGCTGGTCTTTCCCAAACATCCCAGCGAAGGACTGGCTGGAAAACCTCAAGGTCATAATTGACAGGTGTGAAGTAGGAGGCAAATAGAGAAATGTCGATGTTCAAAGACATCCCAGTAGACGTGGGCGTAATCTATGAGGGAGAACGAATTCGAAGAAAAGACATGCAGGTGGAGCTGGGAGGACCAGACGTTAAAGAAAAGTTTGAGTTGGCACGAGTGAAGGGGCCGGAGGAAATCGAAGACGGAAAAGTGACCATCGTAGGGCCAGACTTGAAGGACATGGAAGAGGGAAAGGCCTACCCGTTCGGCATCCTCATCGAAGTTACGGGCGCCAAGCTGGACCCGGAACTTGAAGGTGTCATAGAAAGGCGCATACACGCTTTCAGCAACTTCATCGAAGGCTTCATGCACCTCAACCAACGCTACGACATCTGGCTTAGACTGAGCAAGAAATCCTTCCAGAAAGGGCTGAACTCCTTCGAGTACATCGGAAAAGTCCTGCATCGACTCTTCAAGAGCGAACTGCCCATAATCGAGAAAATGCAGGTGACATTCATCACAGACCCTGAAAGGGTGAAAGAGATGTACGGCGAGTCTCTGCAGATTTACGAAGCCAGAGACGCCAGAGCCAGAGGATTGAAGGACGAAGAGGTTGACAAGTTCTACGGCTGCGTTCTGTGCCAATCGTTCGCTCCAACCCACGTGTGCGTCATTACGCCTCAGCGATACTCCAACTGCGGTGCCATAAGCTGGTTTGACGGGAAGGCGGCGGCAAGCATAGACCCGAAGGGCCCAATCTTCACAATCGAAAGGGGAGAACAGCTGGACGCCGAGAAAGGAGAATATTCAGGCGTGAACGAAGCGGTTAAGAAAAAATCCCTAGGGGAAATCACGAAAGTCCAACTCTACACAGCTTTCGGCCATCCACACACTTCGTGCGGCTGTTTTGAAAGCGTAGCCTTCTACGTACCGGAGACAGACGGGTTCGGCATCGTGCACAGAGGATTCAAAGATGTGACCGTGAACGGACTGGCGTTCTCAACGTTGGCTGACTCCACGGCGGGCGGCCGTCAAGTGGACGGTTTCCACGGACTGTCAATAGAGTATATGAGGTCCTCAAAGTTCCTGCAGGCCGACGGCGGCTGGAACCGAATCGTGTGGCTGCCCAAAGAAGTGAAAGACAGAGTCAAAAACTTCATCCCGCCAGACGTTGTCGACAAAATTGCCACCGAAGAGAACGCAAAAACCATTGACGAGCTGAAGGCTTTCCTGAAAGAGCACAACCACCCAGTCGTTGCAAACTGGAAGGAAGAAACGCCAGAAGCCGCAGAAGCGACATCAGAAGAAGCAGGAGAGGAAGCTCAGCTAGTGCCCGCCGTTACGGCGGCAACACTACCCATAACGGCCGGCGGTTTCAAGATAATCTTGAAGGACGCAAAAATCTACGCGAAAAAAGTGATCATCCGTCAACTCAGAAGTGAAAAATCGGAGAACAGGTGAAAAAGCTTGCCCGAAAAAGAGAAAGAGAAGGAGAAAGAAGAGAACCCCCTTGGGCTGAAGTTCAGTCCACGCCTCACAGAGCTGCTCGCAAAACTCCAAGAAATAGAACTCGAAGACTTCGAGATGGAAGTCGGCAACTTGGAAATCTCGATTCAACCAGGCACGGTTGCTTCGCGCGTAATCTCGCAACCCAAGATAGTCACACCGCCAAAGATTAAGCCTCAAACTATCATACAGACCGGATTCATTCCACCAGTCAAAACGTATCCCGGCCAAATTGTGGAAGTGAAGCTTGGAGCGACTAAAAAAGAAGGTGGAACCCGCGGAAAATCCGTCGTCATAGGAGGCGAAACCGCACCCGCTTTCTACACTTTTGAGAAACCCACGTTGCACACTCCTGTCGTGGCGTTGGACATTTTCGACATGGAAGTTCCCCTTCCAAAGGCCGTCAAGATGCACGTCAAAGAAGTGGTGGGCGATCCTGCGGCCTGGGCCAAGCTCGCGGTCGAAAAGTTTGGAGCTGACCTCCTAACCATACACTTGATCAGCATTGATCCACTCTTGAAAGACGCTCCACCGAAAGAGGCGGTCAAAACTGTTGAGAAGGTCGTTCAAGCAGTGGACGTGCCTCTAGTGATCGGCGGATGCGGAGATCCAATCAAAGACACTGAGGCCTTTGCAGAAATCGCTGAAACCTTTGCAGGTGAGAGGTTTCTAATCAGCTCAGTGACTAGGGACATGAACGTTGAACGCTGCGCAAAGTTCATAAAGAAGAACGGGCACGTGGCGCTGTCCTTCACTCCGATGGACTTAAACTTGGCCAGAGAACTCAACCGTCGACTCTATGACTTCATGCCCAAAGAGGACATTGTGATGGATTTGACGACGGCGGCACTCGGATATGGACTGGACTACGCGTTTACTAACATGGAGAGGGCCAGACTCGGCGGGCTAATGGGAGACCCTGAGTTGGCGCATCCAATGTCTTCAGGAACTACAAACGCCTGGGCAGCACGAGAGGCTTGGCTGAAAATGGCCCCCGAATGGGAACCCCGGGAACTGCGAGGTCCCCTGTGGGAGGTGACCACAGCCGTGACGCTTCTACTTGCGGGCGTCGACCTGTTCATGATGATGCACCCGGCCGCGGTGAAAACCCTCAAAGACATAATCAGAGAACTCGAATGCGGCAGTTCGGGCAACGCTGGAAAACTTGCAGAATGGGTCTCCGCCAAAGTCTAGATCTCAAGGTGTACGTATATGAGTGAAAAGGAAGGCAAAAAAAGAGTCGGCATAAAAGAGCTAAGCCCGATAGACGTTTACAAGCTTCTTCCGAAGACGAACTGCAAAGAGTGCGGAGAAGAAAACTGTTTAGCGTTTGCAACAAAACTCGTCAACCGCGAAGTAACGCTGGAAAAATGCAAACCGCTCCTAGCCAAAATGCAGGAGAGAGCCTACAAACAGCTGAAGGAAATGTTGAAACCAGCCATAAAAGAAGTCGCCGTGGGCGTCGGTGACAAAGCTGTGAAAATCGGCGGAAAACTCGTCATGTACAGACACGAGTTCACATACACCAACCCGACGGCCATCGCCATCGACGTGACTGATGAAATGCCTGATGAAATGATGTTGGACAGGGTGAAGCGGACTGAAGGCTTCACCTTCGAGTACATAGGGCAGACATTGAGACTCAACATGGTTGCCGTCCGCTCCACTTCAAACGACCCTGACAAGTTCGCAGCCACCGTCAAGAAAGTAGCAGAAAGCACGGGCCTGCCACTCATTCTGTGCTCGTTGGACCCCAACGTTTTGGAAGCAGGAGTGATGGCCATTCCGAAATCTAGACCGCTCTTGTACGCGGCTACGAAAGACAACTGGAAGGAAATGGCAGAGCTTGCCCTGATGTACAATTGCCCTCTCGCGGTTCTTGCGCCAAACGATTTGAAAATGCTCCTATCCCTGGCTAAGACCCTGATGGAATACGGCGTTGAAGACTTGGTGTTGGATCCTGGCACCTTCTCAAGCGACGGTTTAGCAGACACACTGAACAACTTCACGATGATTCGCAGGGCCGCATGCGAGAAAGGAGACGAGCTCTGCGGTTTTCCTCTCATAGGCGTGCCTATGGTCGCCTGGATGGAAAGGGGCGAAGCCGTGGACGAAATCGTGAAGTGGAGAGAGGCCTACTTGGCATCGATGCTTATCGTCCGCTTCGCGGACATCGTTGTCATGCACAGCGTTGACGGCTGGTCACTTCTTCCAAGCGTTATACTTCGGCAAAACATTTACACCGACCCCCGAAAGCCGGTGGCTGTTGAATCAGGCCTGAAAGTGTTCGGCACTCCTGAAGAAAACTCGCCGGTGATGTTCACAACAAACTTTGCGCTCACGTACTTCACTGTCGCCTCGGACATCGAATCTGCGAAAATTAGCGCGTACGTGCTTGTCGTAGACACGGAAGGAACAGCCGTAGATAGCGCAGTGGCAGGGAGAAAGCTGACAGCGGAGAAAATCGCGGACGCTATAAAGGCTTCGGGAATTGAAAGCAAAGTCAAACACAAGAAACTCATAATTCCCGGAAAATCCGCCCGTCTCAGCGGCGAAATCGAAGAGCTCAGCGGCTGGCAAGTACTAGTCGGCCCCAGAGACTCTTCGGAGATTCCCAAATTCCTGCAGGAAAAATGGCAAAAACAGGCATGATTTCGTCAATCAGCTGTACCAAACATGTATTTGCTTTGTCGAGTTAAATTGGCGGATGTCTGCACTGCAGGCAGGCCTCTTGTCCAACTTGTTCTTTGAAATGAATCATCCAGTTCGGCGCGCGGGTGCTTGGAATAGACTTGCTATTCCCATTTGAATAAGCGGGCGCAGGAAGATTTTGACATTTGAAGTGGGAAACGAAACTGATAAAAGAGTTACTTTTATCTGTATGAGTGAAAAATTGGGTTTCTAAGAACAAGGAGGACATGTGAGATGGCAGACGAGTTGTCCGCAGAGAAGATTAGAAGAGAATGTACTTCTAACCTTATGCGTTGTGAGACCACGCAAGAGTTGACGCCTCTCAAAGAGATTATAGGCCAAGAGAGGGCTGTTAGAGCTCTTAAATTCGGGCTGGGAATCAAGGACCGCGGTTTCAACATGTACGTTGCAGGTTTTCCTGGAACAGGCAGGACGACAGCTGTTAAGAACTTTGTGGAGGATCTGGCCCGAACCAGACCGGTCCCCTATGACTGGTGTTACGTGAATAACTTTCACAACCAATACGAGCCCAAAGCCCTGAAGCTTCCCGCCGGAAAGGGTAGACACCTCCGAGATGCCATGGGCACTTTCGTCAGTGAAGCGCAGAGGACCCTGCCGAAAGCATTTGAAAGCGAGGATTACGGCACAAGAAGAGCGGCCGCTATCAAAACTGTTGAAGAGGAAAGACAGAAACTCATCGCCCAACTGACGAAACAGGCCCAAGAACAGGGTTTCATTCTGCAGGCGTCGCCCATCGGTTGGCTCATGATTCCAGTAATCAAAGGAAAACCCGTGAACGATCAAGAATTCATTGCGTTAGACCCGAAAATACGCGACGGAATAGAGAAGAAAAGACAGCAACTGACCGACCAATTCACAAGCGCCATGAGACAGCTCAGAGAATTGGAAGGAAAAACCGACGAAGCGCTTAAGAAACTCAACCGCGACGTTGCACTTTTTGCCATCGGGCACATGGTAGCTGACTTAAAAGAGGAATACAAAGACTTCCCAGATGTGATCACCTACATCGATGCGGTGCAGACTGACATCTTAAGCAACTTGCCCCACTTCATAAAGGAGCCCGCGGAAGAGTCTCCACCACTCCCTTTTCCAACTCGTTGGATGAGGGAGACACCCTTCAAAAAGTACGAAGTAAACGTTATCGTTGATAACTCAGACGTCAGCGGAGCCCCCGTCGTAACAGAGTTTAACCCCACTTACCCGCATCTCTTCGGCAGAATAGAGAAGGAAGCCCAGTTCGGCGCCCTTGTTACCGACTTCACCATGATCCGCGGCGGAACATTGCACAAGGCTAACGGTGGATATCTGATTCTTCCAGTTGAAGAACTGCTTCGCAACCCGTTCTCGTACGAAGGCTTGAAAAGAGCCCTCAAAAACGACCACATAGTTATCGAAGAGGCAGAAGAGACTCTGGGATTCATAGCAACAAAGAGCTTGAAACCCGAACCGATTCCCTTGAACGTTAAGGTTATCCTCATCGGAGACCCCTACCTGTACCAGCAGTTGTACAGCCTGGACATGGAATTCAACCAGCTCTTCAAGGTCAAAGCAGATTTTGACACAACTATGGATAGGACGGAAGAAAACGTACAACAATACGCTGCTTTCGTCTGCACACTGTGCCAGAAAGAAAACCTGAAACACCTCGACGGCTCAGGCCTGGCCAAACTAATCGAACACAGTTCAAGACTGGCCGAAGACCAGCAGAAACTGTCAACCCGGTTTGCCGAAGTTGCAGACACCATTCGGGAAGCCAACTTCTACGCCACGCAAGAGAACTCCGAGGTTGTAACTGGAACTCACGTGAAAAAAGCCATCGAAGAAAAGGTTTACCGTTCAAAACTCATACAGGAGAAGATAGACGAGATGATAGAAAGAGGCATTCTGCTCATCGACACAGAGGCAGTAAGCGTGGGACAGGTGAACGGCCTTTCCGTAATAGATTTGGGTGACTTCGAGTTCGGCACTCCTTCACGCGTGACGGCGAGCGTGGGCCTCGGCCGCGAAGGAGTCATCGACATCGAACGTGAAGCCAAAACAGGAGGACCCATCCACACCAAGGGCGTTCTGATTCTAAGCGGCTACCTGAACGAGAAATATGCACAAGACAAGCCTCTCAGCCTCTCAGCCCGCCTTGTTTTCGAACAGAACTACGAGGGAGTGGAAGGTGACAGCGCCTCAAGCACCGAACTCTACTCTATCCTCTCAGCTCTCTCTCAGCTACCAATAAAGCAAAACCTCGCCGTCACAGGCTCCGTGAACCAGAAGGGCGAAGTTCAAGCCATTGGCGGAGTGAACGAAAAAATCGAAGGCTTCTTCGAGGTCTGCAAAGCCAAAGGTCTCACTGGAAAACAAGGAGTCATGATGCCCGAAAGCAACGTGCAAAACCTGATGCTGAAAGAAGAAATAGTCGATGCCGTCAAAGAAGGAAAATTCCACATCATCTCCGTCAAAACCATCGACGAAGGAATAGAAGTTCTAACAGGCGTCAAAGCTGGTGGGAAGCAGAAGGATGGAACGTTCGAAGAAGGAACCGTCAACGATAGAGTAGACAAACGCCTAAAACAAATGGCAGAAAAGCTCAAGGAATATCCCTCAGTTTCCACGGAAAGGGAGAAGAAAACCGAAAGCTAACCGTAAAGACTAGAAGTGCGCGCCATTCCGATTGTCTAAAGCACATGAATCTTTCTTCGTAGACAGATGTGACATCTGAGGAGGCTGAAGCCTACATTTCGTTCTTGGATGCTTTCAGACAGGGCAAACGAGTAGGCGACGGCGCGCGCGCAGGGCGAGTGCGCAAGAGGACGAAGGAAGGAGACACCATAATAGTAGTTGGCGCCGGCAACACATTGGGCATCGAGTAACAATTCAGCGTCTACGTGTGCAACGACCATGTTCTAGCGCTTTTTCTACTGATTCTCGTATGATGAAGCCGCCGAGGTGCAGTATCGGCTCTTTTGTTTCAGGGTCAACGCCCATCGTCGCGGTGCATGGATAACTGTGATGAGCTTTCGCTATCGCGTCATAAAGAATACCCTTCTCTGTATCCACTCCGGTCAGTTTTCTTGCCACGTACCACGTGGAGCCGCAGGGCGCGCTTCGCATGACAACCGCCGCCTCTATGACCTCACACTTGTCTTTCTTCGCAATCGAAATCTCTAACACGGGTTTTCCAATCCTTAATTCGGTGACGCATCTCGATATCGTCGGTTTGCTCTCGGAGGGTTCCAGCGAACAGAAGGGTTTCGGAAAGGCACTTTCAAGCCCAAGTTCCCGGCACTTTTCTTCAACCTGCTTCCTCAGGCCCGTCGGAACCTCTACAAAATCCTCTACGGGCACGATTAACCCCTTCACTCCTGCCGTGTGCAGGCGATTCGGCAACTCCAAAAGCAAATCTTTGTGCAGGCCCGACGCTATGCACAAGTCTACTTTAGGGATTTTCTTCGACATGTGCTCATCCGGGTTATCGATGAAGGCTGGAAGGTCTGCAGGACTAGGCAGTTCTATCGCTGCCTTTATGTTCTGAACATGAGTGTAGCCACCGTACTTGCAGGAGTCACAGTAGAGCCCGCACGGTTTGCAGAAGCTTGGATCGTTGATGAGGTTCCTTATCACGCGTTCCGCAAATTCTCCGCTGTAAACGAAAACCAAAGCTAACGCTTTCTCTTTATCCATCGGGCTCAAGCCTGTTCCACATGAGAAATCTGAGCATGTCAAGTTCTTTATGTTTTCCCTTTTAGCGTAAGCAACTTCCAGAAGACGCTTTGTTGCTGAAAGAGTTAGTTAATGAAGGGTTAATACAAATTCTTCATGGCGCCTTCTTCTTGCGTCGCTTGAGGTAGTCTTCAGGTTCGGGAAAGACCTCTTTGATTCGTTCCAGGCGTTTTCTTGTGTTGACGTTGCTTTGTTGGGTTATGAAGTCTCTTGGCTTGCTGAAGGTTTCAACTTCGCCTGTTAATCTTTTCCTCGTGATTTTTATGCAGTCATCAACGATGCAGCTCAATACGCACGCTCCGCAGTATATGCAAAGCTCCTCGGTCAATCCGATTTCTCCCGCTTTCCAGAACAGGGCATTTGTTGGGCATGCTTTGATGCAGAGTTTGCATTCAACGCCGTGACAAATCCTCTTGTTTATGGTTATGGTTCCTTCAGCGAAGAATTCCTTCGCGCCTAAAGGTGCGAGAATTTCCTCCCTTCGTTTCTTCTTATCTCTTTTTCCAGTGTCCTCTAAGAGTTCGAATATGTCGACGCTCGGAGACTTCTCGCCTTTCTTGGGCATCTGCTTCATCTTTCAAGCTAGTGCTCATCGAAACGTATGTCAGACTTATGAATTACAATTATCAGATCTGAACCCTAAATGTGCATTGGTCCAGCGCACCGAGAATTGCATGAGACGGACAGAGATAACAGATTCTCTGAATCATCCTCAGTCTGCCCCATTTGTTCAAATCTCTTCCTCAGCACAAATCGATTTGAATTTGCTTCCGTATGACATTTTCCTCCTACATCGGAGGGTAAGTGTTTTATACAGAGTGATAGTTCTTTGAAAGAACTAAACAGGTGAGACTTGATGTCAGACAAAGTCGGTGTCGCCGTTGTTGGAGTTGGATTCGTAGGCGGACAGGCACACGTACCCAGTTTCAAGAAAATCGAAGGCTCAGAACTGATTGCTCTGGGAGCCACCACGGAAAAACGTGTAAAACCTCTTGCGGAACAGTACGGCGTCAAATACTATTTAGATTACGACAAACTCTTGGAAGACCCAAAAATTCAAGCCGTAGCCCTAGCTGTTCCAACGCCGATGCATTTCGACCTAGCTATGAAAGCAATGAAAAAAGGCAAGCACGTTCTGTGTGAGATGCCCCTTGCCCCAACCATAGACAAAGTCAAAGAGCTTCAGAAGACCGCTGAAAAGAACAAGGTGATTCTGATGCCGATTCTTCAGTTCAGATTCGCGCCCATATACACAAAGACGAAGGAAATGATAGAATCCGGCCTGATCGGCAAACCCGTAGCTTTCCACTTCCGCGAATTCATACCCGCTTCAAGCATCGCTGAACAGTGGCCGGCAGGGTCCTGGGCTTGGAACATCGAAAAAAGCGGAGGATACCCTGACTTCACCCTCTCCGTCTGGTCCATAGACATGTTCAGATGGCTGTTCAAGAGCGAAATAGAAAACGTCCAGTGGATGGCAAGCTACCCCAAACTTGAAAAGTACGGGGGAATACTGGGCTACAACACGATGGGCATTGTAAAACTCTCAAACGGCGCCGTGGGTTCACTTCATTACAGTGCGTCAGTGACACCTTCTGCAAGCCTCAGCAGGCTGGAGGTCTACGGCGACAACACGGACGTTATCCACGCTATTAATTTCAACAAGATTCTATTGTACGGGTCAGGGGAACAACCACAGGAATGGAACTTGGATGTTAAAGGCACCAGAGTCTGGGGACACCGTCAACTGGACGAACACTTCATAGACTGTGTTCTTCATAACAAGAAACCTCAAGTCACAGCTGAAGACGCCATAAAAGCCGAAGAGGTCGCACTGAAAATAGTTAAGAACATAAAGTAGAACAACAACAAGCCAAAACTCCCTCCGCAGAGGATAAGAACAACAATCCAACAGTCTTCCAAAGAAGAGGTTTATAACCAACTCGATTCTTTCTACTTAGCGTGGTAGGCAAAAATGTGCGAATTCAAAGTGATTCTTAACGGAGAAACAGTGTTCAAGGACGTCGTCCTCGCCAAAGTCAAAGGCAGCAGTGTAAGCGTCAAGGATGTCCTCGGGCAATCCAAAGAATTCAAGAACTGCAAAATACTAGAAGTCGACGTGAACTCTACACGCTTAGTCCTATCAAGCCCCTGAGATATAGATTCAGAGTAGAGTCTGATGGATTGGAGGCCCGCATGAGGGGATTTCAACTCCGTCGCTGCTTGGTTTCATACTTGACTTTTCCTACCGACTTAGAAGAAGATAAATGATCAGAGGCAGAAGGCCGAGAAACACTGGGAAGGGCAATCCTGGGAACATGCCTCTCTTTTCCAGCATCTTGAGAACCAATAAAACCCCCGCCATTATGCCGATTGCTGAGACAGCGCAGAAGATTGGACCTGCGTTTGCGAGAACCAGGCCTGTGAGCATTGAATAGAACGTGAGGTCACCCAGCCCCATTTGAACATCCCTGAAAGAGAAGCTCAGTCCGCGAAGCTGGTCAAGTCCTTGCTGAGCTATCTTTCCCACGGGACCGCGATAGACTGCAAATACGTCATAAATAGCTAGGAAAGCCAGAATCAAGACCGCGCTTATAATCGGTATCGAGATTCCGAGAAACGCGCCTAGAGCTCCACCCAAAAGAAGAATCACAAGGTTGGAAATCCTTCCTTGAACCTTGAAAATCGCAAAATCCGCCAAGGCCGTTACAGATGCAGCCACTGCCAAAGTCAGAATCAGGGCAGCGGTGGAGGAAACTGCAAGCAGGGAGAATACTGCAGACAGATAGAAGATTGAAAGCATGAGAATTGCAGCTGTCAAGGCGAAGCCTGTGATTAGGCTTATCGCCCTCAGTTTCTTGCGTTTAATGAGTAGATACAGCAGTGTGGCGCCGATTCCTGCGAGTATGACAAAGTAGAGTGCGTTGATGAGTGATTCTGGACCTTCTGGGAACGGTGTGACTGCGTAAAGGCTAATATCCGATGTCAAGACCAAGTAGGCGCAGACTATGCCGAACACTAGGCTTCCTAGCACAGGCAGCAATTGTACTGGCTCGGTTTTAAACTCGCCTTTCAAGAACCTTACCCTTATCCGCGGTTGTCATCGCTTTCACGTAACACTTGTTGCAGAATAAGCTTTGTTTTCTGTCAGTTTCGAAGATCGAGTTGGAAAAATACATGACGCAAAACGGGTTAGCGCAATGTTTCAATCCCAGTGTGTGCCCGAGCTCATGAACTGCTTCTTTTGTGCCTCTTTCAGCAAGAACCTGACTGTCTGAGGCTTTTCCGTGGAACTCGGGTCTGAGTCTCCACAGCGATATGGCGGCTACTTTTCCAGGGTATTCCGCCTCTCCGAAGACGAAATTGAGTCTCGGAACAAAAAGGTCAGCGTCCACGATTCCCAGGATACGATCGAAGGAACTGTGGATTTCAGCAAAGTTGCGGATTGCGCTCAAGATTATGTCTGAACGGTATTGCTGTCTCGTCTTAGCGTAGGCTTCCTCAGGCAGCGGCAGAGTCTCCGCGATTAAGGTGGTTTTTGTATCGGCAAAAATCGTGTCCAAGTTTTCTTGGATTCTGCTTGTCACGCCAGAATCCACTGGTCCAACCCGCACTATTCCAATCTTCATCGTTTCTTTCTCTCTAGATTTTGACGATGTCCCCTGTTTTGGGTGCCACTGCTTCTAGACCAAGTTCATTCTTTGCCCATTTTGCCAGCAGTTCGCAGTTTCCTTCTGCCCCGTGAACCACGTAGACCTTGGGTTTTCCGCCAAGTCTTCTGAGCGCTTCTCTGAGCTCGCCTGCTCCGCAATGTGACGAGAAATCGAAATGCTGCACCTGAGCCTTGACTTTCCGCATTTTTCCATCGATGACGCATAATCCTTTTTCCATCAACTCTTTTCCTGGAGTGCCTGGAATCTGATAGCTTACCAAGAAGACGGCGTTATCTGATTTCTTTCCGATTTTCGAAATGTAGAACATGGCTGGGCCACCCTTAAGCATGCCTGCTGGCGAGATTATTACGCCCGGCATCCTTGCGGCTCTCCTCCGATCCCTCCATCCTTCAACCCAGTTTGAAGAGTGTACAGCGTCAGCGAAGGTTCTTCCGTCTCTCAAAAACTGTGGATAGTTCATCATCACTCTGCTCACTTCGCGTGCCATCCCATCAAGCGTGACTGGATACTCAAAATGATGAGCGGCCAGTACGCACACGAGTTCCTGTGATCTTCCAACTCCGAAAGCCGGGACAAGAACCGTGCCACCTTTCTCCACAACATCACTGCACGTGTCTACGAACCGTTTTTCAAGTTCTTGGCGTTCGGTGTGCTCCTCATTGGCATACGTGCTTTCAATTATCACAGCGTCCAAGTCTTGGTAGTCCATTTTCGCGCCTTCGAGAAGCCTTGTGTCTACGATGTTGAAGTCTCCAGTGTACAACAGCCTTTTCCCCTCAGCTTCAACGAGCGTTTGCACGCTTCCAGGGATGTGTCCAGCGTTCCTGAACTGGAATGCTATATCTCCAACTCTCTGTTCAACATTGAAATCCACATGCCTACTGTTCTGCGTCATCGATTTGAGCTCGAGATACTCAAAAGGCAGGTAATAGCTGGACAGGTGAATGAAGTCTGAAATCAACAACTGGTTCAGTTCCGCGCTCACCCTGTTCGTGTACAAGGGTTTCTTACCCTGCATATAGAATATCGGGATGGCCCCAGAGTGATCCAGGTGACTGTGTGACAAAACTATGGCATCAACGTCCTTAGGAGGCACGTGCATGGGGAACCCTGGCTCATGATCCAACATGGCACCATAGTCCATCAGAATCTGCGTTTTTTCCGTCTTCACCGAAATTGCTATTCTGCCGACTTCCCGGGTCCCGCCCAAAAAACCTACCTGTAACTGTCCCATTTCTTTTCATCCGCTAGTTCATTATTCATGCTTTGTGCTCTTTTAAAAATGTATTGACTTGCGGCCTGAAGAAGCTTTGACGAAGCCTTTCCTTATCGCGGTTAAAATCGAGTCAATGTTCAGCGAGGCTTCGATCTCTGTGTAAACACTCCATAAATCTTCGATGTTATGGGCATCACTGCCAGCGACGCCGGGCAAGCCCATTTCCCTAGCCAGTTCCTCTGCAAGCTTGTTGCGCGCGCGGATCAAGATTTCTTGCTGTCTCCTCACAGAACATCCTTCAAATCAGCTATCAAGTTCTTCCCTTGCTTTTTTCTGGTGTCAATGCATTTGAATTTGATTTTCTTCTTTGCGCAGGCTTTTCTGCACGCATTAAGAACAGATTTTTCCCAGTTTTCAGCGTCGTCGAACAGTACAACTGTTTCATAGCACGTGCGGCTGATGTAATCAGCTAGCTGAGTTGCTACATATTCTGATGTTTCCTTGTCAGGTGTGAGAACTGTTTCATGCTGTGAGAGCGGATAAACCTCGTCAAGCTCGGTTGGAGCGACACCGAATGGGGCACTGTAGAAGCACGCGTGAAGTCTGTTTGGATTCTCCAGTGCACGGAGTTGCCCCATGAGATCCGCGAAGAGCTTTGACTTGTGAAACGGTTTTCTGCGTGTTTGAGGCAACAACAAGAGAATCTTCGCTTCGCCGGGCGGGGTGTACCTTTCAGCCAGCCTCTTCCTATGTCGGACGATTTCCGGTCGTGCAAGCCCGACGGAGCTGAAGAAGAACAATCCGCTGCTTTTTGTGGCTGGGTCGTGTTTCTCAACGTAATCCTCGTACTTCTTCAGGTTTTTCACTGCTTGAAACAACGCTGGGTGTCCGTGTGCCCGCATTTCCAAGTGTTCCCACAATCTGCCGTCTCTTATTGCTTGTTTAATGCGTTTCAATTCAGCAGCACACGCGTGAAGGTTGTGTTCGGCGAGGAACATCTGCACCTCTTTCGGAGACAGTTCCATAACCTGTTTCGGAGATGCCCTCACGCATTTTGGGCAAGCGCACGGGAAGTAATCTAGTTCATTCAGTCTGCAAGTGCCTGTTTCAGTCATGTAGCGGCCTTCTTTGGCGTACAACGAATAGGCTGCGGAATCGAAAAAGTCGCATCCTAGGGCTACGGCCAAAGCGAACATGAAAGGATGTCCCGCGCCGAAGAGGTGAAGCGGTTTCTCGATGGGCAGATGCGTTTTCGCGGTCATTATCATGTCGACCAGGACGTCGAAACGATAGCGCTCCATAACTTCAGTCGGGCTTCCTAAGGCGTGTATTTGGAAGGGAAGTTTCCCCATTTCTTTAGCGGACTTGGCCACGAGGTCCAGGTATTTTCCGCCTTGCACCGGTCCTACCCAGAGGATGTCTTCTCTTGTTTTGAACGTAAGGAATTCCTTGGCTCGTTTGAGAGTTTCGTCAACTGTCTGTCGCGCACAGTCTTCTGTAACTTTCCAGCCTGTTGGAATGTCAAGTATCGTGGCAATGTCCGAACCTATCTGTTCCTGGTATTCCACTATCTCTTTCGGGGTTACCTCTATGTCGCCATATACGAGAATCTGGTAGGCGCCGGAGTCAGTCATTACGGTGCCGTTGAAATCCAGGAAGCTGTGCAAACCATTCTTGGCAGGCTGTTTCTGCGAATGTTTCCTCAAAATGTACGCGTTGGTTATTAACGCCTCAAAACCGAACTCTTCCCTAATCCTCCTCGGAGAAATGAGCTGCACGATGGGGTTTATGACTGGGAAAAGTAGGGGCGTCTCTACTGTTCCACTCTTAGTTTGAAGTCTTCCAATTCTTGCCAGCAGATCTTTTTCTTTTATCTCAAAAGACATCGTCGAACTCAGACAAGAGAAAAACAAGCACACATATAAAAAACATTCACTAGATAATGACAACCAGATGAGAATGCGGGGTTCGGACATGAGTTTAAATGAGATTGTCAAAGAAGAGATTTCTGGAAGCGTCGCCAAATCATACGTGGCACAAATCTCCCGTTTTCACAGGGTTCAAGCCTCAACGATGTTTCACGAAGCCGCAGAATACGTGAAGAGCGAGCTTCTGAAAATAGGGTTGAAGGACGCCGCGATAGAACAGTTTCCGGCTGATGGAGCCAAGAAATACTGGACCTATACGTCCCCAATGGGCTGGACGGTGAAGAGTGCTGAGCTTCGACTCCTAGAACCTGAGGAAAGGCTCCTGGCCTCCTACAAAGACACGCCTCAGAGCCTGCACACCTACAGTAACGCAACGCCTCCAGAGGGCGTGACGGCCGAGCTTGTTGATGTCGGCGCTGGAACCAAACCAGCCGATTATGGGGGAAAAGACGTGAAGGGTAAATTTGTCCTAGCCACGGGCAGGGCTAAATCTGTTCACGAACAAGCCGTTTACAAGTATGGAGCTACCGGCGTAATCACCGACTCGGTGACTCTCGAAATACCCGGCGTCCGAGAAAGCCTGGACATTCCCGACGCTCACGCGTACCAGTCCATATGGCCTACCGCAGAAGTACTGGACAGGGTCACGTTTGGCTTCTCTCTGAGCAAACGGCAAGGAAATCAGTTGCGGGCTTTGCTTAAACGCGGAAAACCGGTGAAACTCAAAGCGAAGGTGGATGCTCGGCTGTTTCCTGGCAACTTGGAGTTGGTTACAACCACGATACAAGGCGGGTCGAAGCCGGACGAGGAAGTGTTTCTAGTCGCTCATCTCTGCCACCCCAAGCCCAGCGCCAACGATAATGCTTCTGGCAGCGGTCTGCTCTTGGAGATTGCCAGAACAATCAATATCTTGATTGAATCAGGAAAAATCGAGCGTCCAGCTCGGACAATGCGCTTCATATGGGTGCCCGAAACGTTCGGTTCGGTAAGCTACCTTTACAGCCATGAGGACTTGCCCACAAGGTTGGTCGCGGGCATAAACTTGGACATGGTGGGTCAAAACCAGGAACTGTGCAAGTCCACGCTCAATCTTGACCGCACTCCTGATTCGCTGCCATCTTATCTGAATGATCTCGTCTTTCGTCTCATGGAAGAATCTGTCAAAGAATTTGATGCACCATCTCCGTTCGGGTCGTCATCCACGTTCCGGTACGCGACGGGGGCTTTCAGCGGCGGCAGCGACCACGCAGAATTCACCGACTCAACGATAGGAGTTCCATGCGTCATGCTGCTTCAATGGCCAGACTTGTTCTATCACACAAGCATGGACACCATTGACAAAGTGAGCGAGGACAGCCTAAGAAGAGTCGGATGGATAGTGGCAAATGCCACGCTAACTCTTGCAAACGCCACGTTCGAAACAGCATTTCAGCTTGCGAGCGAAACCGCCTCCAAAGGCATGATCAGAATCGAAGAAGCCAAGCGAAAAGCCGTTGAAGAACTGTTCAAGAGAAGGCAAGACCCGAAGCTGAAAGACAAGCCTGAGGAACTAGTTAGAGAACTGGAGAGAACAGCTTCTCACTACAAGAACAGGATAGAACATTTCGCGTGGCGTGAACAAGAAGCCGTCAAATCAGTGAGAAGACTCGGAGAAAGCCCTGAACTGAACGCTTCCTTGAGTGAACACTGCAGAAACATTGCCGATCTAGCTAATCAAGAAATCGCAAGACTTCAGGAGACACTGAGTTTCATAGCTAAAACCTCATTATTGACTCTTCCTAGCCAGCCTGAACACCCAGAGCCAGACAAGGAACTCAGAATTGTTCCAAAGCGACTGTTCAAGGGCACGCTTGATTCTAGTGTTCTGAAGAAAACACTGAGTGAGAAAGAGCTTGAGTGGTATGAAGAAGTGCGCGAGACAGACGGGGATTTTGACAAGAAGTCGGCTGAAATATTGAACTTCATGAATGGAAAACGAAGCGTCTACGAGATTGTGAAAGCTGTTTCGGCGGAGTACAGCGAAACCAACCCTGAACACGTGTTGAAGTTTCTGCGGGACCTTGAGAAAGCCAAGCTTGTCGAACTCTCCTAGCCTCACGTTTTTCAGCCAAACACACTTATATCACCATTTTTTCTTCTACTACGTGCCTGCCCTATTAGAAGGGGAAACTAGTGGTCTGTGTAATTGAAATCTTCGAGAAACCTAAGCTTCATGATCCTGTTCTAATTGAAGGCCTGCCTGGAATAGGCTTCGTAGCCAACATCGCGGCCTTACATTTGATTCGCGAGTTGAAGGCAGAACGTTTCGGCGAGGTTCACTCCTCGGCCTTCCAAGACTTGGCGGTCACAACGCAGAACGGTGGGGCGCAGTGTCCGATGAACGAACTGTACCATTACAAGAGCCAGAATGGTGGGCGCGACTTGATAATCTGGTATGGCAACACGCAGGCCTTGACCACTTCAGGGCAGTACGAGCTCTGCGGCAGAATCTTGGACGTTGCTCAAGAGCTGGACTGCCACTGCGTCGTGACCTTGGGCGGGTTCAGACAGGAAGAAATTAAGGGTATACCTCAGATTTACACCGCCGCTTCAGACCATGAAACATTGAACGATGCCCTCGGCCTCGGAACAAAGATAATGGTTGGACAAATATTCGGAATCGCAGGGCTCACGGTCGGACTGGCTAAGCTCAGAGGTTTAAAGAGCTTCTCGCTCCTGGTGGACACTTTGGGCATGTATCCCGATGCAAACGCCACGCGTTACGTGTTGATAGCACTGAACAAGTTCCTGAACATGAACGTCGACCTGTCCAAACTAGACGCAGCCGCAGAAGAGACCAAGAGAATCTTGGAATCCTTCGGTTTGATAAGAACTGTCGGGACTGAAAAGAAGAAAGAGGAACAGCAGTTCCGCTGGTTTATCTAAGTTTTTCCCTTGGATTCAGTGATGAAAGACGCAAAAACCTTTTCCACGCGTTCGGCAGCTGGGCCTGAGCCTTCAACCACGCCCTTTTCCGTCACTTTAACCTTGTCCATGACCCAAATGAACCCTTTGTCTTCGTAGAGCTTGATCATTGTCGGAAACACTTTTTCAAGACGATCAGCCAGGGCCTTCAAATCAAAGGGTTTTTCAACGCTCAAAATTTGGGCGACAACATTTCCGTTCAGAAAAACCCTGTGCAACGCCTTCCCTTCCTCATCCTTCGCTTCCGAGAGACAAAGGCTCAAATTGTCAGGGTTAATGCCGAGCAACGTTCCTGTAAACGTCTTTCCAGTAGTCGTTCCCACAATCACGTGTCTATCCGCCAACGCTGAAACCTCAGTGAAGAACTTTCTCTGCGCCACAGACAATCATTTAACCCCCATTCTACCTAACGAGATTGCAAAACAACTATTTAAAAATGATAATTCCCAGATTTTCGCCTTGGTCATCTCACTTATTTTTCCTGGTTTTTCACGGCTGAATCGAACAATTCTGGCTTAACAGTGCGTGCTTCCAGTTTCTATCAAGGCTACGCAGGGCACTAGTCGAGTTAGCATTCTACGCGTCAAGGACTGGGCTTTCTCGAAAAATGGAGGTGGGAAACCGTTTTTGGCAAAGGCGCTTACAGATCTTCTGCCAGATACTTCAGGTCAAACGGTTTGATGATCATCCCTGTCTTCAAGCTCACGATGAATGATTGGACGTCGCTGATGAACTCTGCAAAATTGATGGTGTACTCCCGCATGAAATCGGCGTATTTCGAGTAGTCCTTGTGGAGCGAGAGTATCACTGCGTCTTTCCCGAGGCCTTCTCCGTCGGATGCAAAGAAGACGTTAGGATGTTGCATAACCCATTTCTTCTGCGCCTCTAGCTTCGTTTCTACCTCTTTCTTATCGTAGGTCTTTGCCTTCGCGAACGTGAACGCAAAGATTTCATATCCAATCTTCTGAAACTCAGGCACAACTGTGTAGCTTCTCACGTAGCTTTCTGCGAGCTTTCTGTTCCTAGTAACTGTGGGCTGCGACACTCTCAGGGTCTTTGCCAGTTCCCTGTCGCTTCTCCTGGAGTTTCGAATTAGTTCTTTCAGAAGTTTGACAAGTTTCTCTTCTTTCATGGTCTCGAACCAAAATCAGTGTACTACAGCTTTTATCTTTTTCGGAGAACCAGCCATACGCTGGCTTCAGTTCTTCTTTTCGACTTCCTGTTTCAAAAACAACTTGCTCTTGGGCGGCAAATCTCTCTGAACCATGAGGTTGGGACCTATCCAACTGTCGTTTCCCACCTTGACGCCTGGCATGAGAAGCGCGTTTATCCCTGTTTTCACGTCGTCCCCCAGAACTGCTCCGAGCTTTTTTCTTCCGCTGTCAACATGTTTGTCCTTCACCATCATCTTGATTGTGCCAGCGTCAAGTCGATAGTTGGCCGTTATCGTGCCCGCGCCCAAGTTGCCTCTCTCGCCTATTATGCTGTCGCCAACGTATGAAAGGTGGCCTATGTGCGTGCTGTCCATTATTATGCTGTTCTTGATTTCGCAGGCGTTTCCAACTCTCACCTTTCTGCCGATGCTCGTGCATGGGCGGATGTAACAGTTGGGCCCTATGTCGGCTTCCTCATCTATGAAAGCCGGCCCCTCCACGTATGCTCCTGAACGGACGCGCGCGGTTTCGGCAACCGTTACAGGGCCTACTAGGTGTGCTCCGTCCTCGATGAATCCGAAGGGTTTGTGCTTCATTCTTGTCAGCGCCCATCGGTTCGCTTCAAGCAGGTCCCAGGGTCTTCCGATGTCAATCCAGTCTTCACCGGCTATCTTGACGGCTAGCACCGGTTTTTTTTCATTTATGAGAAGCGTGAGCGCGTCTGGAATTTCCCATTCTCCTCTGGACGTGGCGGAGGTTTGTTTTATCTTGGCGAATATTTCTGTTGAGAAAACGTAGATGCCCGCGTTGGCCAGGTTTGTCGGGGCTTCTTCTCGAGTGGGCTTTTCCACTATGCGTTTGACATGTTTGCCGTTTTCAAGTTCGACTATGCCGTAGTTCTCCGGTTTTTCAACAGGCACGACAGCCATGGTTGTGGCAGGCTTCTCTGATTGATGGAGGTCGACAACTGTCTTCAAAGCCTCTGCGGCAAACAGCACGTCACCGTTAACTAGCAGAAAATCGTCGTTGACGTAAGGCTCAACAACGCTTACGGCGTTGCCTGTTCCAAGGACTGCTTGCTGTTCTGC
The DNA here is from genome assembly GCA_049512075.1 of Bathyarchaeia archaeon. GTDB lineage: Archaea > Thermoproteota > Bathyarchaeia > Bathyarchaeales > Bathycorpusculaceae > JBEKCD01. The sequence continues at coordinate 21,301 of JBEKXL010000006.1, forward strand.
GTATTCAATCTTGAGCCCGAAGTCTTTGCCGTCCCCGAAGTATTGGCGAATCGCATCTCCCATGTAGTGAACGACTATCACCGCTTCGCTTATCCCCGCCCTCTTCAGTGCGTTCAAGCAGTGCTCGAGTATCGGTTTTCCAGCCACCTTAATCAGGTGTTTAGGCCTAGTTGCCGTGATGGGTTGAAGCCTGACGCCCTCTCCCGCGGCCAAGATTGCGGCTTTCATCTCTCATCATTTCCCAGCAGGTTCCTGATGGAATTTGCTCCTTTTTCCATTATCTCTCTTGCTGCTTTTAACGATTCACCCTGAACCGTCAGCCTTACGACGGGTTCCGTGCCCGAAGCTCTGACCAGCAGCCATCCGTCTTCGAGAACCAAGCGAACCCCGTCAACCTTTGAGAATTTCTGGCACGTTTGAAAGACAGACTTCAAGCGTTCCCCGATTTTTTCCACAGCCTTTTCTTTCAGGTCATTCTTGCAGGTGAAGTTCTCTCTCAGGATTGGGTACTTGGGCGTTTCAGCAACAAACTCGGCTAAGCTCTCGTTCTCGTCTTCTAGCGCCTTCAGAAGCAGGGCTGACGAGAGGATGCCGTCTGGGCAGTAATTGAGTTGCGGATGTATCCACGCGCCGCAAGGTTCACCGCCGAACAAGGCGTTGCGCTTCTTCATCATTTCCGCAACGTAAACGTCGCCGACCTTTGTCCTAACAATCTTCCCACCGTGCCGCTCAACCATTTTTTCCACGGCCATCGAAGCTTCGACGCTCGTCACAACCGTTCCACCTCCATTTTCCTTCACAACGTGAGCGGCGTAGGCGGCTAGAACTTGGTCAAAATCCGCAAAACTGCCGTTCTCATCTATGAAGGCCACTCTGTCACCGTCACCGTCGTAAGCCAAACCTCCGTCTGCACCTAGGATCTTGACAACTGCGGCCAAGTTCGTCAGAGACTTGGCGTTCGGTTCAGGGCTTCTTGCTGGAAACCATCCGTCTGGCTGCGCGTTCAACGCTGTCACTTTGCAGCCCAGACCCTGCAGAACTGCTGGCGCAAGGCTGAAGGTGGCTCCGCATCCAGCGTCAACTACGACGTGCCATTTCCTGCAAAGCTTTACACTTTTCTCTATGTTTTCAACGTACAGACTGCTCTTGTCTGCAGACTGGTCGTGGCCAACATTTTCCCAGTCTGCGAGCCTAAAACGTTCTTGCTCGATTATTCGTTCAATCATGTTTTGGCTTTCCTCATCATAGGTCAGGCCGTTATAGTCGAAAACCTTGATGCCGTTGTACTCAGGCGGGTTGTGAGAAGCCGTTATCATCACGCCGGCATCAGCCTTCATTTTCTTTGTCAAGAAAGCTAAGACGGGGGTCGGCATTACTCCCAGGCATTTCACGTTGGCGCCGCCCGATTCAAGGCCAGAAACCAATGCGTCCTGAAGCATCGCCCCAGAAACCCTCGTGTCTCTAGCGACAAGCACTTCTTTGGCCTTGGCGAAGGTCGCCACAGCTGAACCCACCTGCTCCGCCAGAACCGCCGTCAACTCCACGTTGGCTAAACCGCGGACCCCAGAGCTGCCAAATAACCGCAACGTCAGACCTCCCGAACAGCTAAGAGACAAGATAACAACCATGTCTGCTCTTAAAAAACTAAGCACAGAAAATAGGATCAGTCTTGAGATTTCTCTTTAGAAAACTGGGATATTCAAGACTCTTCTTCGGTGCTAGATGAGCGCGAGCAGGCGCGCTATGCAAATCCACACGATGTCGCCCACGAACAGTGCTAGGACTAGACCTGCTGTTATGAAGATGAGGAAGGGTAGGCCGGGGGTTGCCCAAATGTCGTCTTGGATTTTTCCATCGTTGACAGCCTTGTCCAATCTTTCAACGACGGCATCCCTGCCCTCGTCCTTGGGCAGGGCAACTAGTTTTCTCTTGAGACTGTTTTCGGAATCCTCGTTTGCATCCTCAAGGGGGTAAACGTGCCATTTGTCCTTCAATTTCTGAACGGGTGCTTTGTAGCCAGTTATCAAGATCAGGATCTTCCTGCCGATGGACCCGTTCTCGTACTGTCCTTCGAACAGTTTTCTGCCGGTTCTTGTACGCCAAACGATGTTGTACCCGAGCATGACAAGCGTCATCAACGCCGCCAGCAAGACAGAGTTGCTGAAAATACTCAGGGGAAAGAGTGTCTGTTGGATTGGTGAAACTCCGTACAGGGGAGTAAGCAGACTTATCGGAAAAAACGGTAACACGAGTGCCAGGCACATCAGTGCTTTTGCGTCAGCTCCTCCGAAGCCGCCGGCGTAGAAAATCACTATGGCGAAGAGGGCGGTGAAGCCGAAGCAAATTCCGTAGAGGGGCAGCTGTGCAAACTGGTAAAGGTAAACTTCTGCAAAAGTGAGCGCGAAAGCAAGCGGAGCTAGCACCATCCAAACGGTGTTGCTTACTTCACGTGTTTTGTTGTCGCTCCATGACGCATAGAAAAGAAAGACTAAGGCCAATGTTGTCCTTGCCAAATCCAACAGAGACTGCAAAGTGACACCGTCAGAAGCATCGAATTGTCTTCTTTGCTTAATTGTCTTTCCACGTTGTCTTGCTTGAGGTCAAAGAAAATTGAGAATGAAGTCTTTAGGATGCTGGTGCTTGTTCGTTCCATGGTAAGGATTGTCCGGTTGACGTTAGCACTTTGAAATAGTATGTTACCCCGTATTGCCAAGAGTAGTCAACTGTTATTCTCTGAACAGAGCCTGCTTGGAGTGGCACCGGTGTGATTGTTTGGTTATCCATTGCGGACGATGATGGTCCGATGTAAACTTGAATGATCGTGGTGCCTGAGGTCCCGGAATCCCCTACGTCAATGTCTATTTTGGTTCCATTTCCATAGAAGTTCACGTTTGCCGTATAAAGAACCACGCCTGCCTGTCCAGTCAAGTGACCAGTATATGTCATTACCCACGCGTACGTTACCACTATGGCCGCTACGGCTATAACAACCAGCAGTAACGTTGCAAGTATTGGCGAAATGGCTTTCTTTGATTTGAATAGCCTATGTGTCAAACTGTTCACCTTCTTGTTGTTTAAGAATGATTCAACTTTGTTATTTAACATGTATGAACCCTCAATCTGCATTTCTGATCAAAGTCCACTGCACAACGGTCGACCAACAGGTACAGCAAACTTTTCCATTTCATACCATCACCTTTGCCCTGGCACAGTCTTAAACATCCCACTTTGAGGTTGTCGGCTAGTGTCCTGTGAACACTGCCGCAGTCGGTGGATATTCAACGCTTAGCCAAGAACCGCTGACTTGGCCGCTCGCTATCTGATAGATTGGCGTGGTGTTGCTGAACGTCGACACTGCGCCCATCCATATCGTGTTTAACGTATACGTGAAACTCGCGGGAGCCATTTCTACCGGATGCAGTTCAATCGTTCCTGCTGCCGCGTTTACTCTTAGGCCTCCAGTTTGGGTTCCGGCCAAACTGTCGAAGCTGTATAGCTCGTTGTTTCCAACGTCTGTAAACGTAATACCTGCCCCGTTTGCCCCAGAAATCAGTTGGCTCCAGTGATGCGCCCAGATTGCAGACTGGTTGTAGAATGTGCCTGTTGCCGTTGAAACTATTGGGTAACCGCCTGCTGTCCCGTTTTCGGTCTGCGCCTGCGTGAATAGGCCTTGAAGTTCAATCGGGCATAGCTCTGTGACCGTTCTGCTCTGCTGCGATTGTACGAACATTACCCTCAGTTGGTAAGTGTAGTAGGTCGCGTTTGCCGGCAAAGTTATCACGATGTGTGCGTAAAGGTTTGGAGAGTTGGGCGCGCCATTACTCCATTCAGCTTCCTGCTGAACTATGTCTCTCACTACTCCAGAGGCGATTACGTATGCGGGGCTGGCGCCGTAGGTGCTTGCCTGGCCGTTCAGTCGCATGAAAGTAGCCGTACATGATGAGCTTCCAACAGTGGAGGTCAACGTGAAGCTTCCTCCAAACTGAAGTGTCAGCATACTATTTGTTAGCGTCCCTGTGGAAGGATTGTCCCCTGTGAAGTATCTGTTGACGAAGGCGTACGGGGTTTGAGTCGCTAGATCGCTTCCGTTCCACCAAATTGTGACTCTTGAAACGTTGTTGTTCGCTAGGAAAACTATCATGTTTCCGTCGCTGAAGACGCTTGAATTGCCGGTCAAGCCTAACGGTACCAAGTAATTAGAAGCCCAGTCTTCTATCTGGAACGGTACCTCAGAATCGACACCGTTTATCGTCTGGTTGACATGTATTGATTTCACGGGAAGCGGGGGAATCGGCATAGCTTGTGACGTAAGCTGCAGGCTCTGTCCAAGCCACCGCATGGTGCCGTTCTGCAGGAGTTCTATTGTAAGCGTGTCTGTAGTGGGCATTGATTGAATTGTGCCATTGAAGGTGAGAAGTGTTGCGTCTATCCGCCAGCTGTTTTGAGTGGGGTCAGAGTTTATGTTGCCGTCTCTGAATCTTATTGTAAAGGTTGACGACTGGACAAGACTGGAGACTGAGGCGTTGTTCCAGCTGTTTGCTGCCAAATTGCTCAAGATGCTAACCCAGCCGCTTCCGCTCCATCCGTCGACGCTGATTGTTTCAGCGTCTAATGCTCCAGTTTTGATGGATAGAAATTTCTGATGCGGATCCAAATAGTTCACGTTCGTCCATTGCTCTTCAGCGTCAAGACGATAATTGTCCGTGCTATTCCAAGTGTGAAGAAGCACGGAGTCTATCTGCCATGTTGATTGCACAGTGTCGCCTGTTGTTACAGTATCAACGAATCTTATCGTGAAGGTCGCGGAAGTCAAATATGAAGACACTGACATGTTGTTCCATGCGTTAGCAGCTAGATTGCTGTTCAAAACTGTCCAGCTTACTCCATTCCACACGTCAACCTCCAAGTTTTCATTGCTGAACGTTCCAGTCTTTATGCAGAGCAGTTCTGACCCGTTAGTGTTGTAGGGAGCAGATGTCCATTGCCTCTCCAAATCAATCCTGTAGTTTGCATATACACTGTCATTTACTCCTTGGGCCTCGAAGATGGAAACAGTCCTGCTTGAAGTATCCGTCTTAGAGAATCTGAATCGTACAGCTGTGTACTGAGAAAACGCGATTGAAGCGTTAGCGTAGGCGTTCCGAGTGAAAGTTCCACTGTAAACATTGAGCCATGAACCTGTTTGATTAGCAATGTCAATGTCCATAGTGTCTATCGCACTGTTAGATCTGGCCACCCAGTACTGAATTTTCGAACCTCTAGTTACATAGGTGAGATTGAGTGTCAGATACGCGCCGTACCCGGATGCACTCCAAGAATATGTCGCGGCTGTTCCTGTGTTGTTGTCGTAGGCGCTTGCTGGACTGGTCCACACGCCCCCGTTGTTGCTGAAGTAAGAGTACTTTTCTGGGCTGCTGCTGTTTGTGTCAGCTTCGGTAAGAGTGTCAAAAATGCCCTCACTATATTTTTCGGTTGTGAAGTTGCTTGCCGTCCCAGTGTTGCCGTTGCCGTCGACATCAGACGTGTTGCCCTGCACGAACTGTTGAGTATCTCCTTGAATCGTGGGAACGTCGGTTTCGATTAAGGTATCGTTGATGTTGTCTGGACCGTATTGTTGTGCTGTGAAGTTCAAGTGTGTGCCGATGTCACCGTTCGAATCCACGTCCGATACGTCGTTGTTGACGTAGTAGTACGATGGTGATGTTGCATTAGATGTAACTGATGGCCATGTCAAGTTCATCACATAAGAGGAAAATGGTGAGGCCACGACGATTATGCCTCTTTGATCTTCTACTTGAACGACATAGGAATTGGGGTCTATTCCTACGGGTGGTTGAATCTGGTATGTCCCGTTCGCGTAGGCTATTGGACTGGTGCTGGAAGAGACTAGTTTCCAAGTTGAGTTTGCGGTTTGATATTGGAAGAATTGGAAGTTGTGTTGTTCAAGGTCTGTTACAGGTTCATTTTGGTCCTCGGTCACGATTAGACTTGTTTGGTTGTTCTGCGTTGTGTTTGTAATCTGCACCGTTAGTCCGCATGAAGGTGCATACTGCACTCCATAAATGCCGAGTTTCGTTAGGTTGTAAGTCACGCTGAGGTATCCTGTGCTGAAACTAGTATTGTTAAACCAATAGGTGTCAACTGTCAGATTTGTTAGGCTAAACCCGGCTCCCCAGTCTGGATGAGTGTTTGCGACGTATTCCAGTCCGCTGGTTGTGTACTTCAACGTGCTTTGATTTGCAAATGATGCATCTCCAGTGACTCGGATGACAGAGCCATAATAGCCCACGCTAAAACTGAGTAGTTGTTTTATGGCGAAGTTGGTCTCGTCGATGGCTGTCAGGACTTGCGGTTGAACCTGAATCGAATCGTTGAGTATAACAGTGTACGTCAACATGACGGTTGACACGAGAATTATGGAAATGAGCAGGGCAGCGATAATTGAAAACTGACCTCTGTTGTTCAACTACTTTCCTCCCGCTAATCCAAGTTGTAGAACGACAAGTTTGGAAGTGCCTGCAGCCGTGTACTCTGATTTGTAGAGTACAGGATTGTAATTTGACAAGATGCCTAGGCCGGCGAGTCTGATGTCTGGGACTCGCGTTACTCCTAACGTGAAGAGAGAACCTGTAATGTTGGTGTCTCCCCTGAAAGCATGATTGAACACGGCTCCTGGTAGAGCGTTATTCTTGGCATTGAAAACCATGTTCGTGGCCGTCAAGTTGTATTGACTGGTGATTGATGCAGGTAAGGCTCTTGTGGCGGTTTGAGTGGGTGAAGGAAAGATGCCATAATAGCTGCAATTGCTAAGAGCTGGTGGTGAAAGGGTGACAACACCGACGTCCGAGGTAAGCCAATTGTTATTGTAGCTGTACGGCTGGGCGTCTATGCCCTCGAGGAAACCATTGAGTCCTGCAGCGCCGACTACTTTCATCCCGTAAATGCCATACGTGTTCTGTGTTCCGTTGAGCGCCAATGTGTTTGAAACGTAATAGAGCGGGTAGCCGACTATGCTTACCCAGGTCCAATTGTACAGGTTGACCAGTCTGCCCAGCTGGTAATCGTACTGAGCGTAGTCGCTTGAAGAGTTGATTGCAAAGTTCTGAGGCATCGGTACGGCCTCTCCATTCGTATTAATGACGATGGCGTTCCGCATGGTCTCGTTCTGTAGGGGTTGTCCATTCAATAGCTGTCCAAGCTGTGTCGTATTTTGAACCATCACTATAGAGGAGGGTTGAAAGTAAGAGGCAAACATCTGTGCGAATTCTTGTGCAATGCTTTGAACGGTATACCCGGTAATCCACCAGCCGTTCGAGTCGCTGCAGTTCAAAATGTACAGTGTTGCTGCTATTTTCTGAGGTGTGACGCTGAAGGTTACGTTGGATGAGGCAACCAAGTAGGATGCGACATCGGAACCTACGCCTAGGCTTTGGGCGTTGGAAATCGAACGCGCGCTTGCTACATTATAAAGCTGTCCATTTTGAGTTGATATGTCGTAGGCTGTCAGATTGTAGACTACGTTTGACGGTAGAGAGGCTGAGAGCGCGATTTGGAGTTGGTTCCACGCAGTATCGTTTGTTGTGTCGAAAGCAACTGTGCTAAGGTCGTTCTGTCCATCTAGGGTCTGCAACGTTGTCAGGGCAAGTCTGCTCAAGTTTATGGGTGAAACCTGCCGGGGCGAGGGCAAAACAGCAAAGAACGAGGCTGTTAAGAAGGCTCCAGTCATTATCATGATTACGATTAACACCTCGACTGTGCGCATCATTTTAGCCTGTCACCCCGTAACCTTGTAGACTCCACAGGGAAAGCTTCGCCTGATAAGCGATGTCTCCGATGAGGACTTGGCGCAAGTCCGTGGCGACCCAGTTTTTTCCAGAAGCGTTGGCACCGAAGATCACGGATGTTCCTATCGAGTTGACTCCGATAGGGGTGATCACCATGCCGTAGCTGTTTCCATCGCCATAGGCGACAACAAGAAAGCCAGTTTGATTATTCGTGATGATCTGCAAGTTCTGATAGGGTGTGCCGCTATTCACACTACCAGCAAAGCTTCCGGCTGGGATTGGCAAGAAATTGTCTGGCAGGACATAAAAAAAGGCGTTGAAATACAGGTTGCCCATGCTAGGCTGCGGATTCTGGGCGAGCATTATGTTTGCTGTTCCATTATCGTAGCTCTGGACATAGGGAATTAGATTTCCAGCGTTCGTCACGGTTTCATGCGAAAGATAGCCTATTCCGCGAATTCCTTCTGTATCCGCCTTGGCTATGAACATGAATGCGGTTTCATTGCTCAGGTATGGAAACTCTTTGAATGCAATGCCAGAGGAGTCGGTTTGAAGAAGGTCAGATGTGAAATTGTAGTTCAAGACGGGATAATTACCTGAGGCACTTGTGTTCGCCCAAAACATCAGGTAGTTCACGTATGCGTTGCTGAGTGGAAACCCAGTCCCGTACACCTGAATCTCAAGTTTCAGATGCGCATCGGGTACCTCGGATATGTTCACCGTCAGGGTTGGTGTAATTGCCAGCTGAAAATCGTAGGCTCCGCTTATTCCCAACAAGCTGGTCACGTTGTGGTAACTGATGCACTCGCTTGCCTGAACGAGCAAGTATCCTCCATTCACACTCCATGACACGTTATTGTATTGTTGAGCTGCCGGAGAAAGTAGTCTCATTAGAGAAAACGGGCTTAGCCTGTACTCCTGGAATTCTGGGTCTTGCAGGCCAAAGAAAGTGAGCTTCTGAGTACTGCTGCTCGAGAATCCCCAATCGGACGGAGCGCCTGGGTTTAACAGCATGCTGTCGAGGACATCGCTGCACTTCGTCGCGATGAATCTATGGTACTGATACACGATTGCAGTTTGATTCATTTGATTGTAGAATCCGATGAAAAGCAAGATAGCGGCTAAGAAAATCGTGAAAGCAACCAAATGATCTATCGTTGCGCCTGCCACTGTGTACCGCCTCTGACTATCCTCCAAACCCTAACCTTATGGTTCCGTTTTGAAACTTCTCGGCGTAAGCGCTCGCATTCGTGGAGTTGCTCACAAAGGTCGTCGCAGTATCCCACTGTACAATAGAACCCAAGAGGACTGAGGAGGTCACCTCATACTTGGTGGTTACCAGTCTGACGGTTATCTCGAGTACTTGGCTCGAAGTTGTCGCAACACCTGAAGGCTGAAGTGTTGCGTTTGCCGTGTAAAAGTACCCATCTATATACGAGGGAAGCCCAAACTGGTCGGAAGTTGTTCCTGCTGGTATCGTGGGATGATTAAGCGCGAAGTACATCTGCTGTATTGTACTGCCCATATTGCTGGCTGCTTCTTGAAGTACAAGTGTCCTTCGTGAATCAACCCAAACATTCATCATATAGTTTGCGACTATGGGAAACAAGAATATTTGTAATATGAGAATCGGAATCATAATAACGTGTTCAATGGTTACGTGCGGGATACATGAACCTCCTTTAACTCTTCTAGGAGGAAACTCCTAGCGAAACAGTCACATTCCCCCCGTAAATTTCAACAACCGAATTAGGCCCGAGGATGACTGTTTGACTCGTAGCCGCAAAGCTGAAAAAGCCCGACGTTAAACCCATCCCCACAGCGTTCGGAAAAACTACACGAATCGTAACGTTGTTTACGTTGCCGAATATTTCATGTGCAACGTCTATTCCAGTCAAGGTCACTGACTGCGACAGCTCTGGGGATGAACCCTGATTAAGAATCGGCAGATAGAACCGCGCGTAGCTGACACCGTTTATGAGTGCATTAAGCTGACGGACGATTGGCGCAACCACTACTCTGATGTAGTTTCCATCCTGCATGGGTACTTTCTCGGTGACAAAGGCTCTGCATACGGGCGCGGAAGTGCCGTTTTGCAGAAAGCTGTTTGACGATGGGAATATCTCTTCAAAGTAGTTGTTCGCAATGGAATAATCGCTTGTCGGTATGTTGAAAAGAATTACGCCAACACTAAAGCTGGCTACAAGTGACCCGTCAAAGTAGAAACTGTAGGTCAGGGCTGGAGAGCGGAACGTAACTTGTCCGTATTTGCTTGCATATGTCAAGGTTTGAGTGCGTCCTGGAATCCAGGCCACATCATCCACTTGGAGACCGAGAGTCTGCATGAACTGTTTCATGGAGTTGAAATCGTTTTGAGCGATTTGTCCGTTCAAATAGCTGTTCACAAAACTAATGGTCACAAGAAGCATTACTATGATGGCGCTTGTCAATATGGTCGTGGAAATCGCCGAACTGATAGCTCGTTTGTTCTTTCGCAACCGTCGAAGTGAGTTTCTCAAGGCCATGTCCGGTCTCTCTCCTAAGCTCAGAGCTTGATGAACATGGGCAATAGTTCTGCTGCTACGATTGAAATTATCACTAGAACTGCCGCATGTTTGAACCCTGCTGATATGGATTCTTCGCTGATTTTTCCAGCCACGATTCCCACCATGTAGCTGTAGAAAATGGCTGACGTCATGAAAATCTGTCTAATCCAGTCCATGTTTGGTGGAGGCGCGGCACCAGCGACCCCTATAGTGCCAGTCGTGAAACCCAGCATCATCGATGTGGTCACAACGAGAAGCAGTGCTGCAAAGTAGGGCATCATTATGTAGGGTCGAGTTGAAGATTTCTTTTCTTTTTCAACCTCTTGGGTCAAATTGTTGAATCTGGCAAGCGACTCTATCATTTCAATCGTGCCCCCGCCGACATCCACCGTCTCAACGAGCAGGAACATGACGATCTGCGTCATCCAACTTCTCGTCCTGCTTATGAAATCCATCATCACTTTTTTCAGCGGTATTCCCCAAGATATTTCTGAACTGATTTTGCGCAGCTCCTTGCTGAACACGCCGTATTCGCGGTGTGAAAGGCTTTCAATGCACTTTTCGGGAGAGAGTCCTGTTTTTCTGACTTCCGTCAAGTCTCTCAGAAAACTGTTCACGCCCTGCTCTGTGCTTGTTTTCTTGCTTGAGAGTTTGCCGTGCACAACAGCTGCCGGTGCAGCTGATACGAACAATGCCAACGCAAGTGCTACGGGCATTTGGCTTAGTATGCCAAAACTGCCACCGAGAAAGAGGAAGAGGAACAATGCTATTCCCGCTATAGTACACACCGCAAACACTTTGTACGGGCGCATTTCAACAACCGGTGTCTTGGGCTGCATGCTATGCGCCAGGTAAACAAACATTATTGACAGCATTGGACTTAGGACGAATGTGTAGAGAATGATGGTTGAAACGTCGCCGCCAGATCCGCCGCCGACGCCAATGTTTTGTACGCTGAACATTATGTAGAAGCAGAGGGACATCATGACGTTGACTATTATGAAAGTTTCCAGAAGCATTCCGAGCCGCTCAGCTGCAGCTCTTACGCGCAGTGCTCTGGCCTTGAAAATGTCTTCTGCCTTCCTTTCCAAGAAGTGTCCGATGTCTCCGCCGATGATTACGGTTGATGAGTACCCTGCGAGAAAGTCTTTGAAGATGTCTAACGGGTTTTTCTTTGCCGCGTTCTGAATCGCGGTTAACGGGTCTATTCCAAATATCTCCACGTCTTTTAATATTTCTCTTGCTTCCACCTTCATCGCTGGCATGAGTTCGACCTGTGCGAGTCGTTTAAAACTGGTGTATGGCGCTATGCCTCCTGAAGCCATGACGCTGATGTAAGCTGTGGCAAACGGCATTTCTCTTTCCAGATTGCTTGCCCTCTCGCCGGATCTGGACATGGGAACAACTAGGAATCCTATCATCACATAGAACGGAGCGGGTATCAAGAAAATAACTGGCATGAAACCGTAGAGAAGCACGATCACCACCGAGATTATCGACAATGGAAGTGTCATCGCAGCCGCTAAGAACATTAGTGAGACGTAGGTTTCTGGGTAAATCTTGATTTTTGCGCGTTCCAGGTAATCCTTGAATTCGAAGACATTTTTCAGAAAGGAGGGTGCGATGGGTCCGAAGAGACGGAATGACCATGCCTCAAGGGTTTTTAGAAGTGGCAATCACTTTTACCTCCTCCCCGGCTAGGACTTTTTCGTAAAATTGCTTCGGTCTTGCATAATACTCTGCAATTATCGCGGCTACGTCTTTGTAGCTTCTGATCTTGCGTTCTATCATCCAGTGCAAGACGTTCTTGCGCCTTTCAATCTCATCGAGCAGCTCTTTTCTGCTCCAACCTATTCGTTCAGAAATGCCCGACAGCATGACACTCTTGTCAAAAGATGATGTGTGTTCATCCGCAGGCGGTTGCCATTTGAAGATTGCTCTGTAGTCCTGATAATCCGCGATTTCATTAACGTTGAGCACGCGTCTGAAGGCTTTTCTTTCATTGTTTTTCACAAGGTGAACTCTCTGAATTGACAGTATTATGTTCATCAGCGGAAGATAGGCTGGCGAGATGTCCATGGGTTTCTGCGTCAGACGTTTGAGTGCTGAGTCTAGGTTTTCAGCGTGCATTGTGCACATTCCACCGTGGCCCGTGGCCAGCGCCTGGAACAGCACGTAAGCTTCTTGGCCTCGGACCTCGCCTACGATTAGTATGTCTGGGCGATGTCTCATCGAAGTTTTTACAAGGTCGAAGAGTGCAACTTCACCTATGCTGTTTCCGCCTAAACCGTAGCTTTGTCTGGCAATCAGTGAAATCCAGTTTTCATGAGACAGGTTCAGTTCTGCCGTTTCTTCGATGGTGATTATCTTGCTTCCGGGCTTAATCAGACAGGCTAGGGCGTTTAGGGCTGTGGTTTTTCCAGCGGCCGTTCCACCCAGAACCATGATTGACGATCTGTTTTCAAGGCACAGCCAGAAATAGGCGGCCATTTCCTCTGAGAAAGTGCCTATGTTGATCAGGTCTATTATCGAGTACGGATCTTCTCTGAATTTTCTGATGGTGAAGGCGGTTCCGAAGGGTGTGACCTCACGTCTGTAACAGACTGCCAGTCTGTGCTTTCCTGGTAATGAGGCGTCCACTATTGGAAAGGCTGAGCTCACGTGCTTTCCAGCCATGTGAACAAGCTTGACAACCATGTTGTCGAGTTCTTCGTCGTTTTCGAACTGGATGTTCGTTTCGATGCTCTCGTAGTTTCTGTGCCAAATGTAAACCGACCTCTGAACTCCATCACATGAGATGTCTTCAATGTTCGGGTCTCGCATTAGCGGATCAATTGAACTGAAACCTACGAGGTCTCTCTCAGCGTGGTAGAGAATCTTGTACCACGAAACGTCCGGCAGCCAACCTAAGCTTATCCGGTATTTGCCGACAATTTTCTTGGCTTCATCAGCGAAAAACCTTCTCGGATCAGCAATCTCTTCTTTCGGCGATTCTATCTCGGCGAGTAATATATCCAAGATTCGCTGGTAAACGCTTCTCTCAAGCGGATCAAGCTGAAGCTCGTCCAGAATGTACTTGAACTCTCCAGTTTTAGGGTTCTGTGCAATGGCCACGTGTGCGAAGGGCTCGTAGAGCGGATACTTCTCAGCTATCTTGAACCCTCTGGGCACAGCCTTCGGAGTGGCCAGTGCGGGCGCGGGCTGTTCATGTTTCTTGAAGTTCAGCTTAATCTGCACTTTCTTGAGTTTCGCTAATGTCCCTTTGAGGCGTACTTGTGTCATTGTTCTTCTCCTGTACATGTATTTAATGGCGGGAAGAGTCTATTAAATATTGCGTCTCACGAGACCTTACTCGGCCCCGCTCTCTTGTCCGGTGGAAACGACAATCACTTTTGACTTGATCAGAACGACAACTATGACAGCAATGATAACAGGGATGATTATCAGGAGCATGGTCAGCACCGGCAAGCCTCCCTCATTGTGAGTGACCGTTACTGGAATCACGTCTATCGTTGTTTGGCTCCCGTTTCCGATGTATCCGTTCTTGGTGACGTTAGCGACTATGACGACAGGCAGCTGCGCGTTCGTCGATGGAGCATTAAACACGAATGAACACGTTCCGTTTGCATTCGTGAGACTGGTCGTGCTGGAAAAGTTTCCAAAATTGGTTGAAATGATGACTTGGGCGCCTGCAACGGGTCTCGAGTCGGCTGTAGCGCTTACAGTCAGAACAACGCTGCTGTCCGGCATAGTTGCGTATGTGCTGGCGGTGACTTGAGCGCTAATGTTTCCAGGGTTGACCGTTAGCGTTAGGGAGTCCTTTCCGTCGGCGTATCCTGTTTTTGAGCATTCAGCCGTGAGGGTGATGCTTGTGGGCTCATTGACTTGGGGTGCCGTGAAAAAGAAGGTGGCGAATCCGTGAGCGTCGGTTGTTCCTGTAGGCTGCGAAAAGTTTCCTCCGTTCCCGGATGCTACAGTGATGTTGACGTCTTGAACTGGAGCAACGTTGTAGGTTACGTGGACAGTTATAGATGCGTTCGCTTCTGAAATCGTCGTGTAGTTTTGAGTTGTCAAATACACGGTCAGCACTTTTGATATTACGCTTACGATCGTTTGGCCTGCCCCGTCTATGTAGTGGCTCTTTGTTGCTGTCGCTGTTATTGTAGCGTTAAGGGGTGACGTTGTTTGGGGCGCTGTGAAAAGAAAGTTGGCGAGACCATTTGGATCGGTAATTCCGGTGATTGAAGTGAAATTGCCCACGTTGCCCGATGATACAGTAACGTTTGCGTTTGGTATTGGACTCGTGTCACATGTTACGAGGGCGGTTACGCTTGTGTTTCCTTCAGAAATGATTGTAGCGAGGTTAGGAGTTAATTCCACAGCGAGCACGTTTGGAAACACTGTGATTGTTTCTTGGTCGTATCCGTCCGTGAACCCTTGCTCCTGGGCTGCTGCCGTGAACGTGAAATTAGCTGGGCTAAGCGTGTAGGGAGCCGTGAAATTGAATGCTACGGTGCCGTCTGCGGTGGTTATTCCTGTATTTGTTAAGAATGTTCCGTTGTCTGCTCCTGCTGTGAGCGAGGCGTTAGCGATAGGTTGACCAAAGCCGCCACTAACGTAGAAAGTTACAGCTACCGTCTCCTCAGATTTGACTGTTGCTGGTTCGGTGGTCAGGTGAATGTGCAACAGAGGAAGAACCTTCAAGTATGTCTGGCCGGAGCCGTCCGCGTATCCGGTCTCAGAAGCCATCGCAATTAGTCTCACATAAGTAGTGTCTGTGACGTTCGGTGCTGTGAATGTTGTTTCAAATTGGCCTGTTGAGTTTGTCACCCCTGATGTCGGCGAGAAACTTCCACCTCTCAATGAGAGAAGCGTGACGGCTGCATTCGCTACTGTTGCTCCAGATTGATCTGACACGTAAACTGTGACTATTATGTTCGCGTTGTAATCGGCGACTGAACTGCTCAGCGCCATTGAAACGTTTAAGGGTGTCAGATCCTGGACCGCTATGGTTGTTGTCGTGGGGTTTTGGCTCATGCTGCTGAAGTCGTCCATGACCGTAAGAGTTGCATTATAGGCTCCAACGCCGGTGTAGGTGTGGTTGAAGAGGGATAATGTTGTCCATCCACTGTTGGCTCCGTCTCCGAAGTCGTAGAAGTATTGGTCGACGCGTCCATTGTCGTATGAGTTTGTACCGATGAACGTAACGTTCTCGTTCTGTGCAACAAGGGTTTTGTCAGTTTGAAGGACGGCTGTGGGCAGCGTGTTGTTGTAGTCGAAGGGCTCTGACAAAAAGAATATGAAGTCAAGGCCTACTCCGTCGCCGCCCACCATGTTTCCTTTTCCGTATGGATTCAGCGAGCTGTGGAACGGGCCGCTTTCGTCACCCCAGTAATTGTAGGTTGCATTTACGCTGGCTGTGGGCGAAACGTCCATGCCCATGGTGTTGTTGTAGATGTCGTTGAAGTGGGCTTCGTGGCCGTTTCCGGCTTCGTAGAAGATTCCCTCTGTGTTGTTTGAAATGTAGTTACGGGTGATGATCGTGCTCGTGTTGGTTGTCACGTGAAATCCATAGTTGTTTAATGAAACGTTGTTTTGAATGATGGCCATATTATCGTATGCGTCAGCCTCAAGCAGTATCCCGCTTTGGCCGTTTAGTAAGATGTTGTTTTGTGCTATGTTTACGTTTCCTGTCAAATCTCCTGTTAGATCAATGCCGTTTCCATTTGAACTTACGACATTGTTTTGTGCGGTAACTTGAGTGTCTCCGGCTATGTTGATGCCGTCTTTGGTGTTGTTGATTATCTGGTCGTTTTCAATGATTATGCTGCCGCCGTTCAATACGGTGCCGTTCAAATTGTATCTAACAAGGTCGTTTTGAAGGTTTAGGGAGCCGCCTTCTAGCGTTACGCCGGTTTGCCCGTATTCAACTATGCAGTTTGTGATCGAGGACTGTTGGGTGCTGCTAATCTGGATTGTTCCCCAGTCTCCTGTGCTGGCATTCACATCGTTAGATGTAAACAATATCGTTCTGTCCTCCGTGCCATCTGCAATGATTCTCCCGTCTACCGTAATCCAGAAGTTTCCTCCGAACCTTACCTGAACGCCAGGCTCTATCGTTAACTTCGCGGCTGGGTTGACCGTGATATTATCAGAAACTATGAATGGGCTGTCAACCAGAGTCCAATCTGTATCTTGTGTTATGGTTCCTTTAACGTATGTTGCCCTGGCTGTGGGCACAAGTCTGTAAGCGCTGGTGAATACGCTGAAAACAAGAAACGTGGCAAGCAGAACAAACAACGGATGATACTTTCTTTTCATAAACATGCATCCATTTTGCATTCTGGTTTGCTTTATCCCTCTGGCTGGGCTCAGCTTAAGCATTATGAATTCGCAATCAAACTTGGAAATCTTGAGCGCCGCGCAATGTTAGAATGAGCAAAGAGATTTAACAGAGTGTAAGGGCATTGTAGAATTCGGTGAGGAGGAAATCCGGTGAAAAGTTTCGCGGCGTTTGCTCTTGAAGGCTTCCCTTTGATAGGCTCAGGTGATGACTTGGCTAAAATCATTGTTGAAACGGCAAGGGAGAATGGTTTGGAGTTTGAAGATGGGGATGTGATAGTGGCTGCACAGAAGATTTTTTCCAAGGCTGAAGGGAGGGTGGTAAAGCTGAGAGATGTTGTGGCTTCGAGAAGGGCTCAAAGACTGGCGAAGACGGTTAGGAAAGATCCGAGGTTCGTAGAACTGGTCCTGAGGGAAACGAAGAAGGTGCTGAAGGCTTCTGGTGAAATACTGCTCGTCGAAGACGTTCGCGGCTTGGTGTGCATAAACGCCGGAATCGACAAGTCAAACGTGCAGGGAAGAGGCGAGTTCGCACTCTTGCCCGAGAATCCTGACAGGTCGGCAGAAGAGTGCCGCAAGAGAATCCACCAGCTAACCGGAAGAGATGTTTCTGTGGTAGTTTGTGACACTTACAGTCGCCCTTTCAGGCGGGGACAAGTAAATTTCGCCATAGGCATCGCAGGGATCAACCCGTTCAGAGACTATAGGGGGACAAAAGATCTTTTCGGACAAGTTCTCAAGGTTAAAAACGTTGCAGTGGTTGATGAGATTGCGGCAGCGGCCGAACTCGTCATGGGCCAGGCAAAAGAGGGAAGGCCAGTTGTCATCTTCAAGGGACTAGACAGGTCTGTAGTCTCACATGAAAAATGCAACATCGAAGAAGTGTCTATTTCGAGAAAGGAAGATCTTTTCCGAAACGTACTGTGACCGCGACGGTGGGAAGCTTGTCTTCACAACGCTGTCCCAGCTGCGTTTCGAATGCGTTTCGATTTTTTGTTTTTCTTCAGGCTTCTGAACAAGCAAGGTCAGAGCCGTGCAAGCGCATGCGGCGTATTCTCTTTTCCTCGGGGGAAAGACTTTTAAACGGATTAGCTAAGACTATAGAAGGACGAAATTAAATATGAGAGGAATGAAAAATTGAAAATAGTGAATCATACTAAGACTATTGTTGCGATACTTACAGCTTTAGTGATACTGTGTTCAGCAATAATGATACCATCGCTGGCTTTTCGAAGTGGACAATCAGGCGCAGGAGCGGATTACGCCGTTTTCGAGGGCACCGCAGGTAACGACTACTATGACAGCATGCAGTATTCGTACATGGTAAATCAATGGGCAACCAGTAATGGCCTATATAGTGCCAGAACCCCTGCACAGGATTATTTCAGTGCGGACAAGAGCCTCAGAGTTGGTTTAACGGAATACGGTGAAATGGCGACCCCAGCAAACGCTGGCATCGCATACGGAGCAGGCAACACCGAGTGGAATCTCACAGAATCTTGGTCTAGTACTAATCCTGAAATCCCTCCGCAACTCTGGATCCAAGGCTGGACTTTCTACCTAAACTACACCACACAAGGAGTGTTCAGAGCAGTAGAAGCTTGGGCGATGTACAGCAACATTTCAACGACGGAAGGTGCAAGATCAGCCTACAGCTGGAATAGCCTTTACGACCCAAGCAGTCCCTCCGCTAATTTGACCGAAGGTACATTGACGCCTACAGGCGTGGAAATACTGTATGACAGTGCAAGGCTCGTTATTGGAAGAACAGGAACCGTAATTCATGACACGTTTTACAATGAAGATGTCGCAGAAGTTTTCATAACGGTCAACTTTTTCAAGGACGCCAAGTATGCTATAGTCTACAAGGATGTTAAGATACTGCTTCAACCGAAGATATTGGACATGATAAATGACTTCGCCTTCAGCGAAAGATACGAGCTTGACATTGCCGCGAACCTGAACCCCTCAAACGCAGCTTACATACACTACTACCATAACTCGAACAGCACTGTTTACCAGAATCCATTAACGGGAGCAAGCAGCTATGACACATTGCAGGCTTACGATGTAGGCAAAAATTACATATTCTTTGCAGGCTATTGGCCAAACACTACCGAGTACACTGTGTACTACCCTCTGCTTCCAAATCCGGCGAGTGGCAGCCTTGATCTCCTTCCTTTCGGCACCGCTATCGCGGATATGCCCGGACCAAGCGGGACACCATCAAGTCCCAAGGAGCCTAGCACCCCATGGGTGATTGCTCAATGGCGATACAACAGCACAGCATATCCTGACCTTACTACTTGGCTTGCCAAGGGAGCACAGAGGCAATTCAGGGCCGTTGAGATCGTGGGCATGACCGACTTCAATAGTACTGATCCGCGTCCAGCTGTGGACTTCAACGAAACTGGAGCAGCGAATCAAATTGAAACTGAAGTCAGTTACACGCTAAACCAAGTGTTCAACCCTACGGATCTTAATTCATTGAAGACTTCACCAAACCCGTTCATGTGGACTGGCCTGGGACAAAGCGCAGCTACAACCGACAGCGCGGGCTCAAGCCTTCTTGGGGGAGCCTACGGCGCAAATGAGACGGCACTCGGACTGTTCGACAGAAACGACACAATGTTCCCGTGGACCGGAGGAATAGGCATGCTTGGAAGCATACCCTACGGGCTAGACTCGTTCGGAGGCAACTACTACGAGACTTTCAGCAACAGCGGCAAAGCAACTGGCACGGACACGACGACGTACAAGCGAACAGGGCTTTTAGGCTTCGTCCCCGGAACCGCTGAAGAGATAGAAACCGGGGTAACGTTTCCGCCTCAACCGGTGGCAGGAGGCTTTGACTATGACAACGACACATGGTACCCATCGATAGATCCGCTAAACCTAACATGGAGCTATTCTCCCTATGTACTGGCTCCAACCGTAAGTTACCATCCAAATGGCATACTCAGCTTGGGCGGTCCGAAGGCCAACGGCTTGACAAGATATTTCAACGACTTCGGCTTCGCGATTTCCCGAGAAGGCACAAGTGGCAGTTACTACGCTCTGGTAAATGGAGGCACAGTTGCAGGAACAGCACCGACAAGTGATCCTAGCTTGTTGTCACTCGACTATTTCCCCGTCTCAACGTGGAACGTGGGCACTACGCACTTCGGCTACGGTGCAAACTATGCCGTCATCAGCTTGGTCAAAGATGTCAACGGAACACGCGGCTTATCCATATACGGCTGGAATGGAAGAGACACCTACTGGGCTGCGACCTGGGCTTCTCAATACCTTCTCGGAAACACCACATTATCGAGTGCGGGCCTACCATCAGGAACAGTTGCTCTGATACTTCAAATGACATACGGAGGACCAAACATGGAACCGTCAGCGTTCACGGTGGTCAAAGCCTTAGGAACAATCACAGAATTCGGCACTAATGCTTACGTCACCTTCAGCGGCAGCCAACCATTTGATCAGAACCACGCATTGACATGGACCAATGAGTTGGTTACGCCAGCATCGCTGCCAATAATCGGTCCAGTGCACGTTTGGTGGTATCAGAAGCTTCCGACGATATCCACAGCAAAGGTAGACTTCAACTAAACGCAAATCCTCTTTTCTTTCTTTTTTCCATATTTTTTGTGAAACCTAACAGATTGGTGTGAACTTTTGAAAATCAGGTTCTATCTTGTCGCAATATCGTTACTGTTGGCTCTCTGCCTCGTGCTACCAGTATACGCAAACGCGTTCAGGATGATGGAAGGTGACGTGCTGCAATACGAGTATGAGAGAGTAGGCTCAACGGGCGGAGGCCAGACTGGTAACGTAACATTCACCGTCACGAGTCTCAACCAGACAATGGTTACTCTACAAGTCAACGGAACAAGTGGCCCTGAGGAAGGTCCTCTTCACATAAAATACGATGGCGGAATTCCAGTATATGCCGACCTCCTGGAAGCACTTGTATACCTGCCTTCAGAATGCTTGGCCAGAAGCTTGCAAGGCAAGCTGGACTGGATAATGCATTTGGAATTTGGCACCTTGGCAACTGTGGCCAACGAAACAAGCCAGACTCAGAGCTTCACGGTCGCGGCAGGCTCCTTCAAAACCATCAATCTGACCCTGAGCTTGGTAGGCTGGGAATACGGGACTTTAGACCTCATCTACAGCGTAGACTCGGGCATACTAGTGTATGAAAGTTGGGTCCCGAGCCCGTATGGAGACATGATCGTACAAGAATTAACCTCACTGACCTATCCTTTCTCCGCAAAGCGAACATTGCTTGACATTGCACTGCCAACAGCAACCCTTGTCCTTCCAGCAGGCACCGCAATTGACGGGACACGCAGGGCTTTGCACAAGCTGAGATTGCGAAAACATAGGGCATCGATGAGGAATGAACAGTCTCAGAACAGCCCTCAAAAAACCTCGTTCTACATGAGTCTCACAGGGGCGTTATTGATTCTGGCGTCTGTCTTATTGCCGTGGTCTCAACTCATGGAATCTCAAGTATACCTGCCATCGAGTCTTCCAGTGTTACTAGGAGCATCATCATTGTTTTCAATATCAACGTTTACTTTTGTTATGACAAGTCTACTGGCTCATGCGACTGCCATTCTGGTTTGGCTGGGGATTGTTTTGGAAATTTACGCTAAGAGAAAACCTGTGTTGCAGCTGGTAATAGTGGCTTCTGCCTTGGTTGGATTCGCCTCGGCCCTGGTTTTGGTTCAGGCGGGATGGTCCTTGTCGTGGGGATCGTTAATTGTCATAGCAGGGGGAGTCTTGGTGCTTGTAAGTGCATTTGCTGGGTGGGACAAAAGGAACATAACGAGGCTAAAAAGGTCGTAGGCACGGTTTCATACCCGTATTAGGTCCTCTTACTATATTGTTCAGAGTGGGGGACACAAGAGGGACAGAATATTAGTAGCGCGCATGCTTGTTCCTAAATTGGTGTAAAATGGTTTTTGTTCTTCTTTTGCCTATCTGCGTTTGATTTGGACTGCTTGATAGTGGGTCTTGGCTGTGTTGAGACGGACAGTGCAAGAAGGTCAAAGACAGATGTGCGCCTCAAAACTGCCTCCAAAGCCCTAAAAAGAATAAATACCATTTTTAACCATTTTAGGAACACGCATGCGCGTTAATTTTCGCGCAGACAGGATGGGCAGTATTATTAGGGCAGTCAGTTACGGCCTCATGTGGGGCTATTATGACAGCCGGTATTGCTCCTCTAGCATACTGGCGGTTTGCCCTGAAGGACTGGCTCTTAAACAACAAGGTAAAGGCGCTTTCAATAGAGGGCGTGCTCAAGATCGCAAAGATTTAATTTAAGAACAATGAGATAAGACCACGTCCTAAGGAGGGAATTAGTGAGAGCGAAAGAAGCACCTGCGTGTTGCCTCCTTCTCCTACTTGTCTTTACATCATCCGCTGTGCGAGTGAGCGCCAGTTTTCACCCTAAGTTTGTGAGTCTCTTAATAATTCTCGATCAGCCTGGATATTTTGAAGAATTGAAATCGTGGCTAGATGATGTTAATTTTCATAATTTCACTTTTGCAGTGTGGACGGAATCTTGGTACGGAACGAACCTCAGTGATTACTGGCTACTAAACTCTACAAGGCTTAATACTCTAAAAGAGTATGGAATACTAATCCCCGAGACTTTCTGGGTGCAGCAACATGAACCCTCAGAACGCCGCACCATAATAGACAAGTTGATCGATAATTGGAAGAATATCGTGGGTTACGCTCCGAAGGGGATATTTGATTTTCAGCCAGATACGTACACAGTGAATTACTGTGAGACAAAAGGCATAGAGTATGTAGTTGGATATTGCTTTGACCAGTATGCAGTGGACTGGATGACGGAAAGGGGGGGATGGCAATTACCCTATTATGCCTCTCAGGACCATGTCCTGATACCAAACGACCAGGGTCCGCAGGGAATTGTTGTTCTCCCTCATCAAGTGTGGGATTGGGCTAGCAGTTTTACGGTAACACATAATTTAGACACTCATCCACTGTCCCTCATATCGTTTTTTGAAGGAAATACAAGTCTAGCTGAAGATTATTTCCTTAATCTCATTGACAGGTCTCTTGAAGCTGAACCTTTTGGATTCGCGTCCGTGCAATTCGAATGGGTTTTGCATTGCAAGCATAACGTGCAGAACTACGTTAAAGACTGGATTAAGACACTGCTTTCCACAAGAAACTACGATTTCTGGACCTGCGAAGATTTCAGCAGATGGTTCAAGAGTGAATATGAGACTACTCCCAGCTACTCGCTCAATTTCAAGTCGCCCTACGACGGCCAAGAAATCGAGTGGTACTATTGTCAAGGTTTTCGAATAGCGAGGATTGGCGACAAAGTGGTAAGCTACATTGAATACAACAAACAGAAACCTGACAAGTTTCTGGCCACCACGTTTGCCCCGAACTCCACTTTGTCTCCACACTTGGTGGACAACTGTATTGATGACAGTTTAACTTTCGAGATAGATGGCTTAGGAGGTGGACAGTACCGAAGTCCAATACATGACAGCGGAGTTACGTATACCGGTGAGCTACGCGAATTCCCACTTCATTACATACCTGAAATACCCTCTCCGATTCCGTTAATCGCAGTTCTTCTATTAATCTGGATCACGTTGTTGTTCCGTCTCTTGAAAGGATAAATGAGCACTAAACCTCGCTAGGCTAACGTACTATTTCGCCAACCAACCAAAGATTACCAGACACTAGAATTTCCAACAAACCTTACAACCTAGTCAGGTTTATTGCAAAATGGAGCCTCTGCCAAGTGTCCTTGGAAAACCTTATGTTCCACGTAGTAACATATGCCAAGATTCTTTCGCAGTTTCTGGGAATGCTCAGCATCAGATACCTTATCTGGAAAAGAGCATCATGTCGCGTGCTTAGCGTCAGTGCTTATGCGCGAGACAAAAACAACATTGCGCCCAAAAAACCTTGCGCGCACTCCAGTTTCCGTCAGATAGCACGGTTTACTCGTTCTTCTTTATGAGTTCCAAAACGTTCCAGACTACTTTTCTAGGCTGCGTTCTCGGCGTCTTCAGATGTTTTTTGCATACAACGACTATTTTTTCTGCTAGTCGAGGAAAACATTTCGCTAGCCATTGCGAAATTCTATCTTCGGATGGATAGATGTACGTTCCTGTAACGCCTGACATTTCAAATCCGAAATTCACCAGAATGTTCTTAATTATTCGAAGAGTGTAGTCCCTTACGTGAGGAGACTTATAACGAGCGGAATACCTTGGTGGCAGGTCAAATAGGATTTGCATTAGCCAAGAAACGGGCTGGTTCACGTTTGGGAACGTCAGAATGAAAGTTCCCCCCAATCTCAATATTCTGTGTATTTCTTGCAAGAGATTGTCTGCATCAAGCAAGTGCTCAATAGTTTCAGAGCAGATTACCAAATCAAAGAAATCATTCGCGAATGGCAGCCTTTCGCTTTCTAGGTCTATGCGCCAGGTTCTTATTCCTTTTGTTCGTGCTTTCTTCAGCTGGGGTTCAGAGATGTCCACCCCATAGCACTGTTGAGACTTACAGAATGGTTCGAGTAGGCTTCCATCACCACATCCCACGTCCAAGACTTTGCATCTATTGTCGCTTAACAATACCTTTGCGATTTCTCTGACTCTTAGATCTTTCAGTTCAACTGTTCTTCGAGGCACGCCTTTGCCGTAGATGTTCTCTTGAAAAGTGGGCGAAGGCCTCTTCATAACTCAACCACGCATTCGTGCATATTGCCACATCGCTGGCATTTAATATATAGCTTGTACTGAATGGTAAAATGGGTTAAATAAGCTTCGAGAATAAGCAAAAAAGCACGCACGACAAAAGTCAGTAGATCATCGATGCCTAAGAGATGGTAGTTAAAGGTGTTAGATTGGGGAAATTGAAGAAAGCACTGTGTTCGAGACGAGCTGAAATAGTGATACTTGTCTTTTTGTTCTTGTTCAGTTTGCGTGTGATTAATTGGTTTGAGTATCCATACGTAATGGTTACCGGGGATCTTCGTCCACCGCTAGTTCAAGAAGCATTTAACAAGCGTATCATCTATACTTGGGATGAGACGGACTTTGGAATGCCCTCAGTCTATCCGCCCAGAATTCTCATTCCGTCCTACTTCTTTGTTACGGTCTTCCAGAATCTTGGCATGGATTTGTTTTCATCACAATTGACAGCAGTTTTCTTGATGTACTTTGTCGCATGCATACTGATGTATGTCTACGTTAAACAACTCACTGATGGCGACATCATAGCAGCTTTCATCGCAGCACTTTTTCTAACTTCAAACATTTATCTAGTATCAGATAGAGAGCAAACAGCGATAGGATTCATCGATACGATATTGATGATTTTGCCCTTCCTCGTCGCTTTCACAGAGGGCATCAAGAAAAAATCGTATGCTATGTTAACGCTTTCTGGGGTATTGTTCGTTTTAAGCTATGGGGCATTTCCCAACTATCGCACAACGTTCTTATGTTTTGTTACCGCAATACTCACGCTTCTTTTCATCTATATGCAAAATGGGTTGAATGTCAATCATGAAAAGAATAGGATTTCAGGGTTCTTGAATATCTCTCTCAATACGGACTTAATGCGCGATTATCTGAAGTACTTAATAGTATCCGTCTTGGCCGTTCTTCTCGCCTCAATATGGATTATCGTTATGGTCTCAGCAAATTTCCACTATCTTATCCTAAGTTATGGCCAAATGGCGTCAACGGTTTCTGTTCTTAAATACATTCAAATCCATGATATATTAAGGCTCATTGGAAAATGGGGGTTCTACTCGGGTGCCTTTGGGAGTCCCTATGTTCCTTATGCAGATGTCTACTTGCATAATCCTTTGTTGATAGTGTTGTCGTATCTCCCCCCAATCCTAGCGTTTGCAAGCGTGCTTGCCCCCAAATCACGTAGACTAACTGTCTATTTCAGTGCAATAGCGTTTCTCTCTTTGATTCTGGTAAGCGCCGCCATACCTGAGCTGTATTCTGCATTTGTGTCTTACTTCCCTTTGATGATAGCGTTCAGAGAGTCTGCTCAATGGCTGTTTTTCACTATACTCTCTTATAGCATTTTGATTGGCGTTGTCTCCTCCCTCTTGTATCACAGATTTAGAAAAAAGGTATTCCAGATAATCACACTGAGTTTAGTAGTAATACTTCTGTTTTCTTCGTCGTATCCTTTGGCAACAGGCGATGTGACAAGAAATTGGCTAGACCCCAATATTAAAGGTTCATTTTTCCCAAATTCCTATGCTGAACTCAATGATGCACTTTCTAACAAATACTGGACACTTTTGCTCCCCCAACGGGCTACCTATGTCGTCTACAACTTCACCGAGGGCCCGCTTGCTTGTGGAAATCCTTACCCACTTATTTTTTCAAAACCCATAGTAACCGGAACCGGAACGGAATACGTGTCACCTTCGAACTTGGATCTGATAGGTGAAATTTATGGATTGATACAAACAAATATCGAAGGTTCTGATGGGGTTCCCAAATTCTTAGGCATGGTTGGAATCGAGCATCTTGTACTGGAGAAGGATATGATATTTGGCAACGCAAGTTCAGTGAATGAAGTTGAGCTGACGCAGAACGAGCGACTCATCTTGGCAAAAGAATGGGATGAGATTGCACTGATTAATAACACACATGCATTGGAGAGATTCTACGTAGCCGACAACATCCTGAACTACTCGACTCTCGATGAGATGTATCAAGTCACAAAAAACACCGAGTGGACGACATTGCAACGTTCAGTGTTCTTCAATTCAACTTCTGCCTACTACTTGGCAGACAAAGCGTTAACACTGCCGGAAAATTTTGTCTGGGAAGAACCATCTCCAACGAACTATGAAGTACATGTTAAATCGGCCGGTGCCTTTCTTCTGGCATTTCTAGAAAGCTATGATGAACACTGGAAGGTATTCGTGAACGGGAATCCCGTGTCTGAAAAAAACCATCAAGAAGTGAACGCTTTTGCCAACTGCTGGCTAATAGATCAGACAGGAGACCTTGCAATATCGATCCAATATGAAACACAAAACCTTTTTTTGGTATCCGTAGTTGCTTCTCTAGTTCTTCCTGCACTGTTATTAGCATTCTTGAGCAGAAAAGAGCTAAAGAGAATCCGTTGCCTGCTCTGTCACAAACTCAGATCAATTAAAGTGAATTCGAAACAGAAAATGTGAAAGGTTTCCAAGCACAGCTTTCGTGGTTACAACTCCAGTTTGGAATAAATCAGACCCGAAGTTGTCGCAAAATATTCTAGATTTTTCAAGAGAGTTACACCGAATGCTAGCTTCGGCCTACTTAAAAAGTTTCTCCAGTTTTTCAAGAAAAGTGAAGACCTGAACCATACACTTGTTTGCACGGCTGAATAATCATTGTACTTTTGCCTGTACAAATGACTGGTCTTGCCATAGTAGAACTTCTTCCTAAGCCACGTCGCAAGCAGGAAATCTTCTTCATGATGAAGTATCGCCGATTTAATGCGTGGAAATGTACCCTGCTTTTTTCTTTGAATCTTATAAGGTAAAGTGGATTCCTCAAAGAAAATCAGTCCTTCTTCGAACCCTCCAACTTCTTTGGCAAGCCTTGCCGGAAAGAACCTTGCAGATTCAACGATAGATCCACAGTAAAAGCTTCTCTCAAAGTCCCGGACCTTCACCCAAAAGCTGTTCCCGACAGAGCGTTCAGGTATTACGATTCCTACCGCGTGCGGATCCTCCATAACAAGCTCAACGCACTCACTTATCACGTTGCGCGTAAGTTCCATATCCGAGTCAGCAAAGAGCAAGTATTGTCCTGACGAATGTTTTATTCCTTCGTTCTTTGCCTCGGCTCTCCCTCTTCTGGGGTTTTTTATCACATTGCATTTGTATTTCTTGGCAGTTTGAAGAGTGTTGTCCGTGGAGCCATCATCGGTAATGATGACTTCTACGTTTTTCCATGTTTGGTTTTTTAATGATTCAAGGCATTTTACCAGAAATCTGTCAGAGTTATAGGTTGGAATTATAACAGAAACGAGTGGTTGTTCTGTGCCGTTTTTCTGCATTCGAATTCACGTCAAGCGGCTTTAATGACATTCAGGAACTCGTCAGCTACTTTATCCCAACTGAAACTCCTAGAATATGCCAAGGCATTTTCCGAAAGCTTGACCCTCAAAGCCTTACTCGTCAAAACCTGAGAGATCGCTTCTTCCAAAGCCTCTATGTCGCCTGATTTAACCAGAAGCCCCGTTTCGTTATTAATAACTGCGTCTCTGAGGCCAGCAACATCATAAGCAACGCATGGTACGCCCAAAGCGTTGGCCTCAATCACGTTCAAACCGAAGCCTTCCCTGACACTTGGATTAACCAAGACCCAAGCCTTCTTGATAAGCTCCCTCCTTTCTTCATTCGGGACAGACCCAAAAAACCTAACGCCTTCAACGGAAGTTCTCATCAACTTTTCGCTGAAGCTACCATCTCCAATCATCCAAAGCTCTGCTTCAGGAATCTTGTTCTTAACAATCTTAAACGCCTTGATTGCATGATCAGGCCGTTTTGCTCTCTTCAGGCGGCCTGCAAAAACCACGACAGGATGAGCATCTTTCTCATCCACTTTTTCCAATGGCTTGAAATTTAAGCCCTCGCCGACTACAAAAACTCTGCTGAACCCTAAGTCAACCAAATCTTTCCTGCTGCTCTCCGAGACAGTCACCGTCGGAATCGTCCTATAATTCTTCAACCATCTCTCCTCGAGAAAATAATAGCCCAAGTAGCCTATTGGAAACGGAGTCTCATAAAACCAATATTCTCTAGCTAGTTGGTGTATCAAAGCTGTGATTCTCTCTCCTTTCTTAACGAATTTTGGGGTCATGAAAGGCTCTGTGTTGATTTCGTCGATAACGACGTCATATTGCTCTTTTGAAAAGAACCTGTTGTAATATTCTCTTGCTTTCCAATAGACAGAATATCTTCCACCATTCCGGATGATGTCAACTCCGTCATCAGCTTCATTTCCCTTGCTACCTCTAAACTTGGCAGTAAACAAAGTGACTTTGTGCCCAGCCGCAGCCCACCTCTTGAGGACCTCACGGGTGAAAACCTCTGCTCCGCCCATCTCAGGGTTCATCCAGCATCGCCAATTGAAAACTAAAATTTTGAGTCTCTGCATCCATTCTCAGACCGCAATATACGCTGAACTGAACTAGCTGCGCTGGTAATATTTCTTAACCCTTAGTCTGTATGCGACTTCAACCATGTCTCTACTCATTCTGAGGATTTCCTTAAAGCCTACCATGCTTTCAACATGAACATTAACGGGCAACTCGACGATCTTGAAACCAGCGTGATTGCACGCGGACATCATTTCCAAGTCAAAGGCATAACGTTCCACCAGAAACTTGGGTGCCATTCTTTCAAACACTGTCCGCCTGAACGCTTTCAATCCAGTCTGAGTGTCTCTCAGTTTTATTCCTGTGAGCAATCTGGAAAGTGCGTTGAATCCGAAACTCAGAACTTTCCGTTTGGACGTCATCACCGTGCGTGACTTGGGGTTCCACTTTGAGGCAACAGCAATGTCATTCGTCTTTAAGGCTTCAACGTAGTTGGGAATCAACTGAGGGTCAACGTCCAAGTCACTGTCTATCGCCACGACGAATTTGCCTTGTGTGTGTGCAAAACCCGTCCTTATGGCGGCGCCCTTGCCGGCATTCTTCTTGTAGCCGACGACTTTCAGATGAACATTGTTGTTCTCACGTCTGCACTTGAGAGCTCTCTCCCTGGTGTCGTCTAAACTGCCGTCGTCAACGACTACGATTTCATAGTTCCAACCGGTTTTCATCATCACACTATCAACTTTGCCAATGGAGTCCTCTATGACGTCCCCTTCATTATACGCACACAAAATTACAGATACATCAATAACATCTTCCATTTTACACTCGCTCTCCCAGAGCCTTAGCTCTGATGAAACCCACTGTCTGCAAGACAATGCCGACAGCTAGAAAAGAATACGCAACAATGGCCACGGAGTCAATGATTGGATTGTCTGGGTTTCCTTGAATTAGCAGATAAGCACACGTGAGAACAAGCGCGGCAAAGAGGACTATGAACACTGCTCCGGGGTTTACAGCAAGGAACGTTTTGATCTTGGCTAATCTCATGTGCTCTTTTGCCTCTTATGAACAACGGTCAATCATTTGACCAACAGATTTGGTATCCACATAATATAAAACTTACTTAATGTCTATCGCCATTTTGAGCAGTAAGCCGCAATAGATGAATCGAACAACACTCATAAAGCACTTCTGACGTAAGCTATGCACGCAAAATCTGGCCTTGACGTGCGTTCCTTAAACTGTCTGCACAGTCTCGGGTCACAATGAGTGTGAGCGTGTGGTTCCAATAAACTTTTGTATCACTGATGACTCTAGTGCAGCAAAAAGGACAATCATCATGAGCGCATTGCCCAACGAAAACGTTGAAGTCTCTTCCACGCAGGTTAGTTTTGAGCAAGTAACCGGCGTGGTCTCGTCTGAGTTTCGGGTCCAAGAAGCTCTGATGGACAATGGCATTCCCACATATTTTCTCGCTCAGCCACAAGAAACAAAACAGGCTTTCCTCAGGCTCCTGAGGAAATTGCAACCGATGAATCTGATTGCTCTTCTCCGAAGAATCGATGGAAGAGTGGTTCTGAGAGTTGTCTCACGGCCAGCTGTCAAACAAAGCAACATCCTGATAAACTGGGCGTTGCTCTTCGCAACCGTAGCGACGACTTTCGTCACAGGCTACCTTCTTTCCTCTGACGTCATCAACCCTTACGTTGGCGGAGTAGCCTTCACAGCAGCCATGCTGGCAGTGCTTGGGACTCATGAAATGGGCCATAAGATAACTGCTAACAAGAAGGGCATTGATGCTACGCCGCCATATTTCATTCCTGGCCCACCCCCATTTGGAACTTTCGGCGCAGTAATCATGCAGAAGTCACTTCCTCCAAACAAAGATGCACTTTTCGACGTTGGAGCGGACGGCCCTATCGCAGGTTTCTTAGTAGCAATTATCGTCAGCATTTTTGGATTAATGTTGAGCACTCCTTCCCCTCCTTCGGCAAATACGATAGGCGTGCCGGTAGTATGGAATATTCTTGAAGGACTCATGCGAAGTTTGAGCATTTTTCCCAAGGGCCCTGTAGGTTGGGATCTGCTTCTGCACCCTGTGGCGTTTGCTGGCTGGGTGGGAATGCTCGTCACAACGCTTAACCTGCTGCCTGCAGCCATGCTGGACGGCGGTCACGTGGCACGATCTGTGTTTGGTGAAAGACTCGGCCTGAGACTTGTCCTTGCCGCCCTGTCAATCGTGTACTTGGCAGTTGAGGGGTTGATTCCGATGGCCTTTTTGGTGCTCCTTATGTTGTTCTTCAGGCATCCGGGGCCGCTGGATGACGTTTCTGGCCTGTCTGCGGGTAGAAAATTGGTGGCGCTTGGTCTGGTGGGCATATTCATTTTGTGCTTCGTGCCGCTTTAGCCGATTTTTTAGGTATTTGTAATCTGTATTTTTGTTGCACATGCAGACAAAAACGTTTATTAAATCTTACGAGACCCTTGTATTCAGTCCGTCAAAAACAAACGTTCAAAACCTTTGAGGTATATCGACAATGAGAGGGACGCCGATTCTGATTATTTTCTTCTTGATGTTTACTACTGCGTCTTTGTTGGCTCCCTTTCCCATGTTTCCGGGAAACTTTCTATGTTTCAAGATAGGACCAGCTATAAGCGAATACACTCTGTATTTGAGTGCCGCTTTCA
Source organism: Bathyarchaeia archaeon (assembly GCA_049512075.1). Classification (GTDB taxonomy): domain Archaea; phylum Thermoproteota; class Bathyarchaeia; order Bathyarchaeales; family Bathycorpusculaceae; genus JBEKCD01. The sequence continues at coordinate 52,793 of JBEKXL010000006.1, forward strand.
ACGGTCTTTTCTACGGTGCTCTAGTATGGGCGGTCTTTGCTGGAATAAGTAGGAAACTTGAACAAGAGGGTTAGACGGAAGCTATCGAGGTCAAGCTGGTGGTTGTGACATGAAGCCCACAAGCTTAATAGTGGTTCTGCATTTCTTGCAGGTCAGCACCAGCTCTTCCAGATCGTCGCCCTTGACTCTGGTCTCAACGATCTCGTATGTCGTATCAGTTCCGTCGTCTGGAGATATTACAGACCCACATTTCGGGCATGGAAAAGCTCCGTCTCCATCAATCTTCGTCAAGTCAATCGTGTAAACCATGTTTTTATTAACAGCGGCTTTCTTCATCATATCGTCAAGCACACCTTTTTTGATTCTTGTGTCCATGGTTGCTCTTGAGTATATTAACGATTATGAACCACTAATCTGTATTAGAACTACATATTGCCTATAAATAGACTCTCATTTCTGCGTCCTTCAAGCAGGCACTCTGCTACTTGATGTACTATAACAAATAGATTGCTAACGTGCCTAGGCCTGCGAGAATTGCTCGATGTTGAGGGAGGCAAATGGCAAGTAAGCATAAGAAGATTCAGCAAAAGTTATGAGCCGCGATGGGCGAACTAGAATAGAACTGTTGAGCGTGTGTTGGCTTGGAAGAATTCGATGTGATAGTTGTTGGTGCTGGAACCGCTGGATGCTTGGCAGCAAAAACCACGGCTGACGCAGGCTTGAAGGTCTGCATGGTAGAGAGAAAGAAGAGCGAGGAGATTGGAGAGAAAGTCTGCGGCGACGCGTTGGGCGAGCATCATCTGAAAGCCTTGGGTTTGGAGAAGCCGCAGGGCGGTGAACTGGAGAAGCGAATCGAGGGCATCAAGATATATTCACCCGATTTGCGGACGGTCTTCACTATTGAACATGAAGATTTTGTCGGTTACTTGCTGAACAGACACCTCTTCGGACAATGGCTGTTGAGAAAAGCGCTGGATGAAGGTTCAAGTCTTCTGGATTCAACACAATGTCTGAAACCGATGGTTGAGAAACATTACGTAACAGGCGTCGTGGTCAAAAACCTGAGGACCGGCAAAGATGTCCGATTGAAGAGCAAAATAGTCGTGGATGCGAGTGGGTTTATGGCCGTGGTCAGAAAAAAGCTCCCAGAAGAATTGGGAATCGAAAACGACGTTGCAAACGAGGATGTTGAAGCGTGCTATCGCGAAATACGGCAGCTCAAGCAGGAAACTGAAAACACAAAGTACTGCGAAATCTATCTGAATCAGAGGGTTAGTCCCGGAGGCTACACTTGGATTTTTCCAAAAGGCGGAGCGAGAGTCAACGCTGGCCTCGGGATTTGCATGCGAGGCGAGTTTCCGAACCCCAAAAACCAGTTTTACAACCATGTTCTGGCCAGACCCATGTTTGAGGGATCATTACTCCTAACTGGAGGCGCGTGGTACGACCCCACGCGCAGGCCTCTTGATAACATGGTGGGCAATGGGGTGGCCATAATCGGCGACGCAGCCTGCCTGGTCAACCCGATTCACGGCGGGGGCATAGGCCCATCAATGCTGAGTGGTCACCTTGTCGGCAAAACCGTCGTCGAGGCCTTCAACAAAGATGATTTCAGCAAGAAAGCACTGTGGCCTTACAATTGCAGGTACAAAGAAATGTATGGGGCAAAACAGGCCGGCCTAGACATTTTCCGTTTGCTCCTCCTGAAGAGTCGCGACGAAGACCTCAACTATGGAATGAACTATCAGCTTCTGAAAGAGGAAGACGTCCTGAAGGCTGGTATGGGCGAAGACTTCCATCTGAACGTTTCGGAAACTGCAAAACGCGTTTTCAAAGGGCTGAAGAGAATACGGTTCCTGAACAGGCTGCGCCTCACGGTGAACATGATGAGGCAAGTCAAAGCTCACTACAAAACGTATCCCGTAATTCCGGAAGGCTTTGAAAAGTGGCGGTTACAGACCGTAACCATGTTTGAAGAAGCCAATTCAAAAATCGTAAAATAGGCCTTTCTCGCGTCGCGAGTTCTGGCCACTCTCAGTGCTGAGCAGTCAATTCCCGTGCACTCTGGAAAGGTTTATTTTGTTGCTTGATGCTATGATTCAAAGCTGCTGGCGGATAGACGTCCGCAGGGATGTGGCCGTGAAGGCTGAACCATAAACTAGTGTTAAGGTGGAAACGATTGGCGTACAAATACATTGCTGAGGCATGGGCTAAGCATGAGAACTCCTATGTTTACGAGCTGATGCGTCAGAGACTGATTGAATGGCGCAGGCAGTCGGTAATAACCCGCATAGAGAAACCGACACGCTTGGACAAAGCGAGAAAACTGGGTTACAAGGCGAAGCAAGGCTTCGTTTTGGCGCGCGTCCGCATTAGAAGAGGAGGAATGAGGAAGCAGAGGCCTAAAGCGGGAAGAAGGCCGAAACGGATGGGTGTCAATAAGTTCAAGCCCTCAAAAAGCCTAAGGCTGATCGCCGAAGAAAGAGTTGCAAGGAAGTTTCCCAACCTTGAGGTTCTGAACTCTTACTGGGTTGGGGAAGACGGCGTTTCAAAATGGTTTGAAGTGATAATGGTTGACCCTCATCATCCAGTGATAAAGGCTGACGAGAACATCAACTGGATAGGCCAGAAGCAACACCGCAGAAGAGTGTTTAGAAGCCTAACCAGCGCGGGCAAGAAGGTTAGGGCTCTGAGAAGAAGAGGACGCGGAGCGGAAAAGTTTAGGCCCAGCTTGAAAGCGGGCGCAGGAGGAAAATAGTCTCATGACGACAACAAGGCCGAAAGTATTCAAGAACGATGGAAAACAACGGTTCGGAAGGGGTTTCAGCCGAGAAGAACTGAAAAAGGCTGGATCAAGCCTGAAAGAAGCCGTAAAGCTCGGCCTACTAGTGGATGATAAGAGAAAAACAGGTCACGACGAGAACGTTGAAGCTGCTAAGACCTTTCTGCAGGAGAGGAGACCCGCTTCTAAACCAAAGAAGCCGAGAAGAAAACCTAAAAGCTGATACGCGTCAATAGATTCTAGTGATGTGTTTTTGTCTTCCGTGGTTCCGATTGTGTACATTGACTTGCGAGTTTTTGCCCACGCAACGGAGGATTTGGACAGAGTCCTGAGAGCTGTTCGCAACACTCTGCCACCGGAATCGGCAGATACCGTTACCTTCAAGAAGACGACTTTGACGGGGCATCATGGAAACCCCATAACACTGTTCGAAGCGCGAATCAAGAACAAAAAGGTGGCTCGGGCCTTTCCTGAGAAGCTGGCTTCAGGCTTAAGCATGGTGGACAAGGAAGCTTTGAACAGCGAAATCACGCAGCACTTGGAAAACGGGAACCTGTACATCCGCCTCGACAAGCAATCTGCTTACCTAGGCGAATTTAGGCTTGGCTCCACTGATCCCATCCATCTGCGAATGCACTTCAGGAAACCCAGTGCAGAAGAAGTGATAGACATCTGTAGAAAATTCGGGTTGCTACCATGAAACGGGTTTACGCGGATCTACATCTATGCATAGATTGTGACAGGATGGAGCACTTTTCACGTGTCGTGAGCAAGGCATCGAAACTCGGTTACACCTTAATTGCTGTTCCGTTCCGAAAGTTCTCCGAAGAACAGATTCGGCAGGTACGGGAAACCTGTGAGAGAAGCGACGTGGACTTTGCGTCCCGCGTGGATCTGAGGCCGCGTACGCCGGAAGAGCTCATCAGCTTCTTGCGCAAACTCAGACGAAGATTTGAGATAGTTGCTGTAATGTGCGAATCAAAAAGTGTTGCGAGGCAAGCGGCAAAAGACCGTCGCGTGGACCTTCTAAACTTTCCTCAACCCGACTTTCGCAGGGGTTTCTTCGATGCGGCTGAAGCTGAATTGGCCTCAAACTGTCTGGCTTCTCTTGAAATAGACGTGAAACCGTTGCTAACGTTGGAAGGACCGGCGAGGATTAGGCTTCTGTCGAGCCTACGCCGAGAAGTGGCCACAGCTCGAGAATTTCATGTTCCAGTCGTCATCTCGAGCGGAGTCTCAGACGAAATGCTGATGCGCAGACCAAGAGAGCTTGCGGCACTAGCCTCACTTTTCGACTTGAGCGGAGTCCAGGCTCGTGAAGCGGTTTCCAAGAATCCCGCTGCGATAGTCAAAAGGAACAGGGAGAAGCTGGGGTCAAAGTTTGTGGCGCCTGGAATACGAATAATCAGAAGAGGGAAAAACCGTTGAAAGTACTGAAACGTCGTTATCTGGCCGTGTCGATGGACTCTCATGAAACGTTAGGTTCCCGCGATTTCATGGATGCTGTCTGGGGTGCTGTTTCGAGGCTTTTCGGAGAGTACGGTGCAAGCCAAGCTGGCTTAAGCCTGATTGATTATGATGAGACAAAAAAGTTGGCGATTGTTCGCACGGGGCACAAGACGCTTGAAATGGTTCGAACTGCATTGGCATCAATAAGCCAAATCGGAAAAAAGCCTGTCGCCCTGCACGTTTTGGCGGTTTCAGGGACGATAAAGGCACTTCACAAGAGACTGGAAGAACATTCAGTTTCCTAGCTGCTTTTTCATGTCTTGGATAGCACTCAGCTTTCATTCCCACGCTAGCACACGCTGATCGATGTTTAGCACCGATTGACTCGGTTTTTTGGTGCTGGACAATGAAGGGAAAGACTTTATTTGTGGGAGGGTCATCCGATCCTCTGGGGGATGATGTAGCCGTCCCAGTCTGATTTATGAGATGAAGAACTTATGACGGACAGACCCCGGATAAAATTTAGTTGTGAAGGTCGGTCATCGCTTTCAGCACTTCCTCTGTCTTGATCGAGAGGCGAAGGCCGAGGCCATGCCTGTCAGGAAGATGCCGTTTTGTGCTTCTAACATGCGGTGTAAACCTGGACTCGGCAAAGTCCTTGCGCCGGCCGCAATAGACAGCACAATGCTCATCAAAGGTGTCTGCTCCTCAACGGCTCTGTCGAATGCGCTGCAGTTGCGCTTAGTGGCGCATGCATTCAACCATTCTTGCGCATGTTAGACAGTCGTCGGGAAAAGGCGTGTTCTTTTGATGTTTGTTTAGGTAACCGACGAAATGTCCGCATTTGACAGCGCCTTCTGGCTCTGTCTTCAGCTTCCCCAGTCCCATGGGCAAAATTGGGGCTTTTTCTTCATTCTCTTTCGATGACACTCTGAAGCTTTGGACCTTGGTCATGCATCGTGGACATGCGTAGTAGGTTTGTGTTTGGCCTCCTGTTGAGACTGTTGCCAAGATTGGTCTCTGGAATGTTCTTCCGCACTCGTCGCACGTGAAGTCTTTTTCGCGAGTTTTTTTGGGGCAGTCTTCTTCGTCAGATTTCCATAGGTCTTGTTCTCTCTGCATTCTGTGTAGCCCCTGAATTCATATATTAAATGTTAATATTTAATAAACCTTGTTGTTTACGCGTTCAACAAAAAAACACTTGGTGGGCCCGCCCGGATTCGAACCGGGGATCTTCGCCGCTTCCTCCAGCATTTGAACTGCGTGAGGGCGACGTCCTAGCCAGCTAGACTACGAGCCCTCCTAGACTTTCTATGAGGCACCTAAACCCTGCGGATTCAGGTTCTGAAATAAGTATTCCAGCTTCATAAAACCTTTCCTTAAGAGCTTTGAACAGGAGAGATGTGAGCAACATGAGCCTTTTTTACAGTGATAGAAAATTTGACGAGGAGCAGAGGATTGACAAGGTTTTTTTGACTTTGTTCTTTTTGGTGTCAGCTGTCGTTGGCTATGGGATAATTCATTTTCTGCATTTCTAGTCGTTTCTCAAAATCCTTGTCGACTGCTCTCTGGCATTTTTGAGTCACAGAATCGGAATCACGTATTCCCAAAATCGGTCTAATGGTCCCCCACCTTCAGCCTACACTGTAAACAAAAAAGGTTGGTGAAACTTGTGAAACAATGTGTCATAAACCTTTTAAGTGGTCATGTTCACTCTGATTTAATCAGAGGTGCAAGTAGAACACTTATAAGGTGATTCTTTCCCCTTCTCCCTCGTATAGAAAGAGGAAACAAGCTTGCACCTCTCTCTTCTAGTAATTCAATTCAGAAAACTTAAAAGCACACTTGCCTTTCTTTTGAACTACTACCGTTGCCGAGGTAGCTCAGCCTGGGAGAGCGCTCGACTCAACGCATCCGTGCTTTGGGGGCGAAGCTGAAGACCGAGTCGTCGCCGGTTCAAACCCGGCCCTCGGCACCAATGAGCCCAATTTATTCTTGATGTGTGAGAACAAGCTCATTTTGTTCTAATCGCTGAAATTCGATGTTATGAAATCCTTTGGTCATACGTTGAGAAGAAACAGCGAGAGCATGAAGGAGAAATTCTTGAATGAAGGCTAACGTGTTGGAATGTCAGTTGCTCCAATCTTGCCCTTGAACTTTTCGATAAGGCGTTCGGCCCTTTGCTTCCGTTCCTCTTCTTGTTTGTAGAATTCAGTGAGATTCTCATTGTCTTGTGGAATCTCTCTTGCATAAGGCCATTTGACGTGAACCTCCGTACCATTTTGTCTTTCCTTGAATACGAACTCTATCTCTAATGCTTTCCCAACCCATCCGGGACTGTATGCTACTAGCAAATAATGCGGTGGGACTTCCTTTTTTATCATCACGTTTTCCAAGCCCACCTCATTCAACGTCTTCTGCACCAGAGAAGAACACTCTTCGATAGGTGTGCTGACCAAGTATTTGCTCTCGAGGAATTTCAGCAGCATTCTAATCCTCCTACTTATGTGTCAAACTTTCTTCTCATAAGCCTTGTTCCACGTTATTCCACTAATGTTTAGAAAGCATGGCACTATGTATCAAGTCTGCGAAGTGTTGGAGCCAATCTGCTTGTGTTTTGGTCTGTTTTTTGGTTTTCTGAGCAGTTTGGCGTCTTCAATTTACCTCCTGTTGCTGTCTTTGAATATGGATTTGGGCTTCGTAATTCTTTTACCTTAGGCGTGACAGGAACGACATAGCCTTAATGGTTTGCATTGGTGGGAACGGTATATCTAGAATTGGGCACGATTCGAAGGGTCTCAGCAACGTAGTAGTGGTTATGCTAAGCCTAATCATAGTGGTCACCATCGTTGTCAATGTGATCCTGTGGAGCTATCAGATGAACCAGTTCGACCTGGAAAGAATGCATGAAGACGTCAAGATTACTGACGTTGCCCACGTCAACGGCTCCTCTTCTTGGTTTCCAACCCAGGAGGAATTCACCGTAGACGCTGGCAACAAAGTGTCGGGCACCTACATGGACACGCAGAGCATCGACGGTTCATACGAGAGCTTTTCAGAGAGCATGACGCGTGCGGGAGGTCTGAATTGGTGGGATACGGACTATGTCTATCGCAGAAGGGTGACTATAATGAACAACGCCTCGTCAACTCTCATCATGAACTATTCGGTTTCTGTAACGTTGGACACTGCTTCGCTGGTTTCTTCCGGCAAGCTCATGCCTAGTGGCCATGACCTTAGAGTAGCCTATCAGGTGGGAAGCAGCTGGGTTGAACTTGACAGGGAAGTCGACGGCATGGACACCTCTTCAACCCAAGTCTGGTTCAAAACTCAAGCATCAATCCCGGCAAACGGCTCGGACAGCAACTACTATATGTACTATGGAAACCCGAACGCTGGAACTCCACCCACGAACGAGAGCAACGTTTACCTATGGTTCGACGATTTCAACAGAGCAGATAAATCGGATATTACCACAGAAGCTGCCTATCAAGTCAAGACCGGCGGCGGTACCTGGTCCATTGAAAATGGCGCACTCAAGAATGTTGGGGCTGACGGAGACCCGAACAAGTTGATAATCACCACGCTGGGCAATGTCACTGCTGCCGTCGATATGCTCGTGAAAATCGATGTGATTTCCTTTGCCGGCGGTGACCTTAGCAGGATGGGACTATCCTCTTGCATGGACGGGAGTCCCCCTGAGGGTAGTGGATACTGCGGCTTGTTTCACAACGACAGAAACAGTCTAAATCTTCTGAATGATCTGCGCTCTTGGGGCACGCATGGAACCTACAGCTGGTCGTTGAACACCTGGTACTACATGCGATTCAGGGTTATCAACCCGTCAAGCGGGCTTGGTGAAGCTAAAGTATGGCCCGTTGGAACGATTGAACCTGACACGTGGACAGTGAATGGAAGTTTCGGAGGTGGGAGTTCCAGAGGTTACGGCGAAGTTGGGTTTGCAGGTTCGAGAACATCCGACACGACATACTTTGACAACATACTCATCCGTTACATCGCTAGTCCAGAGCCTTCAGCCTCTCTAGGAGCAGAGGAGAGCCAATTGAACAACAAGCTTGAAATCGACGGCACTTTTCCTGTAGATGTCTCGGCATATCCTCTCAATCGCATCCAAACCTTTGAAATACTGATGACCTACAGATCCAGCGACGCAGGCGAGAAGTGGTATCTAGAAGCCTACAACTGGACATCATCAGCCTTCAGCGACGTTGGCTTCAACTCAACATCCGGCAGCCTTCCCACAACAGGATGGGACAATTACGCCGTGAACCTGACCGACCAATGGAACAGCTACATGAGCAGCAACGGAACAGTATGGATAAAGGTGTTTGACCAAGGAACCGATGCAAACCATACAACCATTGACATGGATTTCATAGCGGTGAGAGTGGCAACAGACGTGACAAGCTTCACCTTCGAAAACGACGGCTCCTTCACATCCCACCTCATCGCCTTGTGGATAGATAACTCGACGTTACATCAAAGATATGACATAAGCGTATACATCAATTCCGGGGACACAGTCTCAATCTCTCGTGCTGACGTAAACCTACCCGAAAAGCCCTACTCTGTCAAGGTCATCTCGGAAAGAGGAAACATCGCCGTATATTCGCCAGCTAAGTGAGCCCGCGCACAGGCATTATTGAAAGTCCAAGCCCTTCGACAAGATTTCACTTAAGCCTTGTCATCAATAGGATCTAGAGCCTTGAGTCTGCCCTCAAGCCAGAATCATGACGCAGAACCGAAGCTAACGCGTTAACGCAGAAAAGGAAAATAGGAACCTCTGCAGAATGTCCTTTACCGATGGATAATGGGCGGTCGTAGTCTAGTTTGGTCTAGGACATCAGCCTGCCACGCTGACGACCCGGGTTCAAATCTCGGCGACCGCACCAAGGATTCTCTGTTAAGAATAAGGCGAGCTACTACATGAATTTCAATGTTCCGTGGGATGTCAGGACTACTACCATCATGACGGAGCTTTGATTCTCAACTTATTCTAAATAAATATTTGTCGTTAGTAATTCTTATAATTCTGGAATGGGATGATTGTTTGTAATTTGATGCACGCGAAGATACGGAGTAATGGATGAATTGAGTGTCGGAAACTCTGGTGCCGGCAGGCCTTCGGTGCTGATAGTAGATGATGAAGCTGGGATACGGAAGCTGTTGACAACAGCGCTGAATGAAAACGGCTTCACTTCAGACTCTGCTGAAAATGGGGCTGAGGCGATCAAGAAGGCAAATGAACGGTACTACAACCTTGCACTGATTGACATAATGTTGCCCGATATAAACGGAGTCGAACTGCTGGCTAAATTCAAGCCGACGCGTCCGCGAACCAGAAAAATCATTATGACGGGCAATCCGTCGCTTCAAAACGCAGTTGAAGCTCTGAACAAGGGAGCGGACGCTTACATAATGAAACCGCTGGACATCGCGAAGGTCTTGGCAACTCTTGAAGAACAGCTGGACAAACAAAAGGAGCAGAAAGATACAATGTTAAAGCTGCTTGAGACTGGACGCATACGCGCACGCATTGAGCTGATAGGCAGAGATGCTACTGAAACTCCTGACGTACGTTGAATGGCAACAGATTTGTCTCGTCGAAGGATCGCAAGATGTTTCTTTCATAACAGACGTGAAAATCCGCCCTAGAAAAGAGCTCTTACTCCTCACACACTTGGTGCCGACTGCTGTATGAAATTCGTGATGATTTCTGGGTTCAAGACTTCTGGATGAAACAAGCAACCGTAGAATCTTCTACGCTTGTGCCTGATCATACACTTCAAGTCACCAGATTTACCCAGTGTTTCGAAGTCTTCACTTGGCTCCACGGCTTTAGAATTCAGGAAATATGAATAGAATTCATGCTTGGATGAAAGAGTGTTCTTTTGAACAGTCCTAACCTTGTATCTGCCGATTCTTGTTCTTTCAACGATGTCGCCATCGGAGAGTCCCACGAGAATCTGCATTCCAGCGCAGATGCCGAGGATCGGCGTATGCGTTTCATTTATCCATTCGAATCTGTCAACGTTGTCCAAGTATTTGAAATCCTTCAAGGCTGTTCCGCATATGATGACTTTTTCCGCTCTTTTGATGTCCTTGTGATCCAAACTCTGGAAGTTTATGGGAAAAAAGTCTATCTTGGCCTTTTTGAGGATGTCTTCAACCGGCTTAACAAACTCGAAATAGCTGAGCTTGTCTGAACAGACGTTAACTATCAGAATCATTTGTCGACCATCCTAACATCCTTTATCCTGAATACTCCAGAGTAATCTTTGTAAGAGACATCATAATCCAAGATTTCTAGTCTTTTTTTGAAAAAGGGGGCGTCTATGACGGTTGTCTCTATTTCCCCACCCTCTCCAGCAGGGCTCAAGCCGTATTCGTCCCTCAATCTTTCGAGCTTCTGTATCATTTCACTATCCAGCTTTCTGCCAAGGAATTTCTCGTCCAATGGATAAGCAAAAACACCTGATATGACCACCTCGTATTTGCCCTTCACGAGTTCGTTCAAAAGCTCTATTTCATCCTTCAACCAGAGTGGGTTGAAACACCATAAACCGAGTCGTTTACAAATTCTCTGCACCCGCGTTGACTGATACATCGATTTCACAGCGCCTGTCACTATTCCTTCCAAGTCAAAATCGGCCTTGGCCGTACCAATGGCTTTTTCCAAATCCTCAAGCTCCCTCTCTTTCTTGCCCTTCGTCCTTCTTTGAACGATCGGCAATCCGATGGCTTCAGCTTGTCTTCCGGTTACTTCTATGTTGGGAACATGAAACATGTAGCTCTCCTGACTTTCAGATATCAAGCTGATCAGACAAGTCACATCATGGAAACTCCTCGATTTGTCCAACGCTAAACAGGAGTCTTTTCCACCTGAGAACAGCACTCCAACTCTCATGAAAAGTGACTAGAACACCTTGGTTTATAAAGACATTTTTCCGTTTTTGACACATCTTCACCGCAAAACCGACCAAGGATCGCATTACGGCGACTTAACCATGTGCAGTGATGACACGTGCCTTATTCTTAAAAAAAGGCTAAAACGTATATGGAGCTAGTCTGATAGATTGCCTCGAATTGGAAGATCGTAGACGGTGGATGGCGTTGCATTGAAGGAGAAGAGTGTCTTTGCTTCTTCGCTTACGTTTCTTTTGATACTTGGGGCTTTTTCACTTTTCATGGCGTGGTATGGCCCGTCGAGCTCCTGGAAATTCTTGCTTGCCTTTTTTCCGCTGGTTGTGATTCTGTTCGGCGTCGCTTTTCTGCGTCGAAGCGGTTTGTTCATGGCCGTGGTTGGCTTAGTGCTTGTAATTGCATTGGCAATTCTGCAGTTCAGCACACCGTTTGAGGTGGCTCTCGGTGCTTCATTGCATGGTTTTGTGAGCAGTTTTGGAGTTTCAATTTCGGTTGCGGCAACCATGCTGATGATTTACTTGATGAAGGAAGCAGGCGCGTTGCAGACTGTTTCAAAAGTGATCAAGCAGCAATTGATAGGCGACGAGGTCCGAGCGTTGTACATTGGGATCGGCTTCGGCTCTTTTCTCACTTCCTTGGGTGTAGTGACTCCTGCACTGTTTCCTCCTCTGCTTCTCGCGATGGGTTTCAGCCCTATGTCTTCCATTGCGATCGCTGTTCTCGGCTACAATCCTACTACGAGTTTTTCGTTGCTTTCCATTCCGATAACTCTCCCAGCTTCCAATTTTGGTTTCAACCCGATGGCGTTAGCTTTCAAGGTTGCTATTTTCTTACCCGTCATTTCACCGGGTTTTGCTTTTGCTCTCCTTGGGCTAGTGGGCGGGAAGAAGTCGATGCGTGAAGGCGCTGTTCCTGCATTGGTTTGTGGTTTAGTCTTGGCTTTTGCGTGCGTTGCAACCACCAGCCTCGACTATTTCACCGGAGTGCAATACGTTCCTCTCACACTTGTCGGGGTCATAGCAGGACTCTCCGCAATGCTTTCGCTTCATGTGTATCAGAGACTCAAGCGGACAGCTAGAGGAGTGGCCAAAGACGCTGACTATCCGTCGAAAGGCGAGATTTGGCGCTCTTTTTCTCCATGGATACTCCTTTCAGTGCTGGCAGGGTTAACGAGTATAAGTCAGATTAATGATTGGCTTTTGCATCTTCCCGGAGACATTCAAGTGATTAGAGTTTTCTCCAACGAACCGATTAATCTGAAATTTCTCACTCAGCCTTACACTTGGATATTCATCACCATTCTCTTGTCACTATTCACCCTCAAGCCGACAAGAAGACAGATGCAAACTGCTACAAGTGTCTGGCTCAAACGTTTCTTTGGGCCATTCTTGACGTACAGCCTGTACTTCTCAATATCTTTTGTGATGGCATTCTCGGCAATGCAGATCGCAAACGGTGTCTTGAACACTAATCCAGCGGGGTTCAACCAGTTCAACATGAATGTGATTCTCGGCACCACACTTGCTTCAGTATTCGGTGCGGACTACGTTTTCGTGGCTGCCTCGCTTGGCTTGTTCGGTGCAATAGTTGCTGGTTCTGAGACTAGTTCAAACGTTCTTTTCTACAGCATTCAGAAGACCGCGACTCACAATCTCGGGTTAGATTCCGAGTTCATGACAGTCTATAGCAGTCACGCTGTTGCGGGGGGCGTAGCAAGCGCTGTCACTCCTGCCAAAATCAATAATGCCGTAGTCACGATTGACGAGTCGCACGAGACTGAATCGTTGATGATGAGAAAAAACCTCGTCATCGCACTAACGCTGACAATCGCAACGGGCATACTCACAGGTATACTGGTCAGCCTGGGAATCTAGCCAGAACGTTGCAGTGTGTCATCTCCTCATTTGGCGAAACCCTGTCCCACTTTTCCTTCATAAAGTCTTTTTTCACAGACTCGTTTGACTGGCTACTGTCAGATTTTTAACGCTAGTTGTTTCACTTTTTCGGCAAAAGCAGTGTCCAGCAGTTTATCAGTTTTCCCTATGGTCTCCTCTATCCCTGTGTCAAAGGGAATTTCTCCAATGAATGCTAAACCCAACGTCTTGGTCTCCCGCTGTATAGTATCAGAATGAGCAAATTTCATGTTTTCCACGACGCCTATAACCCGTATTCTCATTGTTTGCAATAGTCCAGCCAGTCTTTTTACAGTTTCAAAGGCCAATTGTGAGGGTGTCGTCACTATCAGAAATTCTATTCTTTCTACGAGTCTTATCAGGTCAAGAGTTGCATCGCCTATTCCAGGTGGCATGTCGAGGATGAGATAATCCAGTTTCCCCCATCTGACAATCGACAAAAGTTCTATCAGCGCGTTTGAGACATCTGCTCCTCTCAGTGGAGTTGCGTGGTCGCCTGAATAATAGATTATTGACATGTACTCAAAACCTTGGAACTGTGGCGGGATTATGCCCTTTTCTTCCCTCGGCTGCAGGTCTTGGACGCCTAGGATCGTGTGTGTGGATGGGCTTGTAAAATCCAGGTCGAACAATCCGACTCTGAAGCCTTTCCTCGCAAGAATTAAGGCAAACGTTGAAGCAAACAGGCTCTTGCCGACTCCGCCTTTGCCGCCTGAAACAGCTATGATGCGGCGTATCCCCTTCAACCTTTCATTTACTATGCTGGTTCGAGGATCAACCACGCCTATTTCACTCCTTTCACGCTAAGAAGCCAAACCCCACGTCCTTCGACTACCTCAAAATCCGGGCTGCCACATTTTGGACACTTAACATATGCGTGTGCCACCTCTGGAACAAAATGGATAGCCTCAACCACGCTTTCATCCAGCTTCTTCTTGTTGAAAATCCACGTGTGACCGCAGGCGCGGCACTTCATTCTTGCCCTTGCCTCTTCTATCTTGAACTCTGCACTTTCGAGCTTGGCCTTCTTGATCTGTTGGAGCGCAAACATCAACACATCCTGCTCTATTTGCTGAAGCTCACCCACTCTTATCCTCACTTCTGTGACTTCCCTAAAACCCTCTTTCTCAGCTGCTCCAGAGGCCGCGGAGATCACTGCTTCAGCCAAGGCCCATTCGTGCATACAAGAGCCTACAGGCAAGCCTAACTTAAAAATATCGCAGAAAGACGATGAGCCGTTAAAAACATCTCGCGTTTATTAAAGCCGTACTCCATACTAATTGAAGAAAACGAAACCAGGCTGGAATGGGTTGGCATTCGGCGCTGAACTCCTGAGCGTTCTGTTCGGTTCTTTTCTCTTGAACCTCATTCCATTTGCCGGCCCGTCGAATCTTCTGATAGCCTCGAACGCAGCGTTACTTGTCCACACAGATCCGTTTACTTTGGGCCTTCTGGTGGCCTTGGGCTCAGCCTCAGCGAAGTTCATACATTACCTGGTCACCTTCTTTGTCGGAGGCTTTCTAAGTAAAGAACGCAGAGAACAATTGGGCAAGGTAAACTCAAGAGTAGGAAAATGGGCTTTTGCAGCCCTGTTCATCGCGGCTGCCACCCCAATACCTGACGAGCCCGTCATAATCCCACTGGGACTCATGAAATACAACCCAGCAAAATTCTGTTTGGCAATGTTCCTCGGAAAAATCTCGATCACCGTACCGGGGGCATACCTCGGGCAACTCGGCCAAAGTGCCTTGTCATCTCTCATAACTCAGGAAGCTCTAATAGTCCTTTCACTAATCCTAACCATCGCCATAACAATCATACTGCTAAGAATCGACATCACAAAAACCTTGCGAAAGACCAAACGCAACAACCGAACAAAAACAGCAAACCCCTGAGAACGTCCACAGACGGCAAGTAGGAAAAACAGGCAGAAGATTGAGTCCCAAAGAACACAGCTAAAGTACTCTAAAGTAGGGGCTCGAATCAACCCGCCACGGCAACAAACCTGCCAGCAATTCTGCGCGCAACAGTTCAAACGGCGTGACACACACAGAGAGTCTCAACAAGCAGGAACCTAAAGCTAAATAAAGTCATAATCAACAACTAAGCATAACCTGCAAAGGTGACATTCATGTTCAAACTCAAAGTCGCTGACGCTAAACAACTGAGAGACATGATTACATCCATCTCCATACTCGTAGACGAAGCCACGTTCAAGCTTGACGCTGAAGGCATGAAACTCCGAGCAATGGACCCGTCACGCGTCGCCATGATAGACTTCGAATGGCCTAAAACAATCTTCGAAGAATACATGTGCACAGAACCGACAAAAATGTGCATAAACATAACCGAACTGCTCAAACTTCTAAAAAGAGCGGGCAAAGGCGAAACACTTGAGCTTTCCATAGACGAAAAAACCGGTAAATTACAGGTCGCAATCGCCGGAAAATACGCGCGCAACTTTACCATGCCCACTCTTGAAGCCTCAGAAGAGGAAGTTCCAACCCCGAAAATCACCTTCAACGTCAAAATAAAAGCCACGACGGAAGGCCTGAGCCAAGCAATCGAAGATGCCCAGCTCGTGAGCGATCATGTGAGAATCGAGGCAGACCCTGAAAAAGTGGTCTTCAACGCCGCGGGAGACCTGATGGGCGCAACGATAACCCTTCAAAAAGGAAGCGACACACTGCTCGAACTGGACGCCAAAGAACCTCAAAAAGCAACCTTCAGCCTCAGCTATCTGACAGAGATAATAAAAACAGCATCCGCAACCTCAGACATAGCAACGCTCGAGTTCTCATCAGACATGCCGATAAAACTCGACTTCCAACAGGCAAAAGAAGGAAAACTAACCTTCTACCTCGCACCCAGAATCGAAAGCGAATAACGAGAAAAATAAGATGCAAACCGTTTTCTCAAAATTCGCCAAGAACGACTACACCAAATACCCCTTTCTAAGAGAAGCAGCGAAATATCTGAAGCTGCCGGACCTGCACATTGAAGACTTGGCAAACAGCGAGCTCGAACAGATTCTCAACCGAGCAGAAGAAAGAGTTGAAGAAGCGATACTATACACCCGAGTCACCCGAAACCCGCACCACGACGAAGACCTGGAAATCCTCTCCTTCACAGTTGCCATCGTCCTTGCGATGGCAACCCAAAACTCCTTCATCCAGAAGAGATACGCGCTGGCGGAAGCAAAACAGGCATACGAGGACTTCAAACTCGAACCCAAAGAAAAACTAACGAAAATCGCACAGAACTTCGAATGGAAACTGGCACTCAATAACGACCTGAAAATACCATACGAGTTCGCACTTGACTTCACCGATTACCTCAGGAACACAACCCACCTGCGAGAAAAAAAATGGAAGCTCATCAACCGCACTTTGACAAACGGGAAAGTCTACCTAACAGGGAGTGAGGCGGCCAGACTGCTCGCGGAAGAAGTTCGCAGATACGTTGAAAAGCGAACAGAAGCAAGAGACCTGCCGAAGTTTCCAACCAAAATCTTGGAGACAGCCGAGAGGATTAAGAAACTGTCGATAGAGAAAATAGGCAAAACCGAGATGGAAGGCTTTCCGAAGGCTATAACGCAAACAGCCTTCCCGCCCTGCATACAAACACTGTACCAAGCCTTCTCATCCGGACGCCACCTCTCACACATCGGCAGGTTCACCCTGACTTCATTCCTCATAAACATCGGAATGCCTTCGGAGAAGGTCATAGAACTCTTCAAAAACATCTCCGACTTCAACGAAAGAATGACCCGCTACCAAGTTGAACACATAGCAGGAGAAAGAGGCTCCAGAACCCACTACACCACTCCGAAATGTGACACGCTGAAAACCCATGGGGTCTGCACTAATCCTGATAGCCTGTGCAGAAGGATACATCATCCCCTGGGCTATTATAGAAGAAAGGTTACATACCCGCACTAGAAAGAGTTAAAGCCGCGATGCTTGTATGCTAGAACAGTCAAAAGTTTAATATTGACATTGCTACAAATCAGTTCGTCTTACAGGAACGGGAAAGATGAATCGAACAAGAACAGCAAACCTCACGCACATCGAAGGAGACCTAAGTGCAAAATCGGAGATAGGACTGATCCTCCCAACATATTGTGAAGTCTCAAACATTGAAAAGCTGATAGGCGACATCGAGAACCTGGATATTGATGTTCGCGTGCTAGTTATAGACGATTCCAGCCCAGATGGGACGGCAAATGCAGTTCGAAGACTGCAGAAAAAGTACAGGAACATTCTCCTCCTTGTGAGACCGAGGAAATCTGGGCTTGGAACAGCCATAACAGATGGTTTCAAGACGCTCATATCGTTGAAAAACCCTCCAAGCTACATAGTCACCATGGACGCTGACTACTCACACAATCCCAAAGAAGTTCCACGCGCAATCTCAACCGCAAAAGAAGGAAAAGGCCTGGCAATAGGCAGCAGATATTGCAAGGGAGGCGGAGTAGTGAAATGGAGCATATTTCGACGCTTAACAAGTCGCGTGGCAAACGTACTTGCCTACGTCCTAGTGAGAGCAAAAATCCATGACTACACTAGCGGTTTACGCTGCTATTCGACAAGGCTTGTCAAAGAAATGGTCCCAGACCTGCACAGTCAAACCTACGAAATACAAATAGAAACTATACGGCAAGCCTGCAAAAGAGGATTTGACGTAAGGGAGTTTCCAATGACCTTTGTCAACAGAAAGAATGGGAAATCAAAACTCTCTGCGAACGAAATCATGGAGTTCACTTCATACATTTTCAAAATCAAAAGGCTTAAAGGCTCGGCTAACTAGCCTTTCGTGAACCGAATGTCCCTGAACAGAATTATGATTGGAGTATGCGCTTACAACGAAGAAAACAACATAGCGCGTCTTCTTCAAAATCTAATTTCAGAACAGAACATACCGAAAGAAAGTAAGATTCTGGTAGTATGCTCTGGGTGCACCGATAGAACACCCCAAATTGTCGCGAGTTTCCAGAACAAAGATCCTAGAATAGAGCCGTTAATTGAAGATGCTCGCAAAGGAAAATCAAGTGCACTCAACGAAATCTTCAGAGCAGCGAGAGCTGAAGCTGACATATTAATCCTCGTCAACGCCGATGCACTGCCCGAGAAAGGCAGCATAAACCGGCTCGTCACAAAGTTTACCACGCCAGACATCGGGGCGGTCTTTGCACAGCCAGTTCCGCTGAAAAACTGTAACAGCTCCTGTTACGGGGTCACACGACTGATATGGCGTTTACATCACATAATTTCAATGCTTGACACGCCCAAGCTGTCAGGAGAACTCTGCGCGCTGCGCGCAGCATATCTCCAAGAGATCCCAGAAAACACCGCAACCGACGAGCCCTACATCGAAGGCGCGATTCAAAAGCGACACAAGAACACACTTTACACACCTGAAGCCCTAGTGTACATAAGATGTCCAACAAACGTCGTCGATATAATAAAACAGCGCAAGCGAATATGGATCGGCCACATGCAACTGCAAAACACAACCGGGTACAAGGTCTCAACGTCGAGCTTCAAAAACATGTTACGCGCAATCTTCAAACTGAAAAGAAACGAAGCCATTTATGTGTTGCCCGGAGGGTTTCTAGAAATCGTCGCCTACTTGGAAGCCAGAATCCTTTTCAGCAAAGGCACTATTCCCTTCGCTTGGGAACCAATAAAAAGCACAAAAGCCTCAATCTGAACGCAGCAACGTCTCGTTGATGGAGAACTAGCAAATGCACGTGCTCCAAGTGACTCCCAAGTATTTTCCGAGCATCGGAGGTGTCGAAACGGTAGTGAAGAAAATCAGCGAGACACTTGTCGAAAACGGCATTGACGTTACCGTCTATTCGGTTGACTTGAATCGACAACTCCCGAGGCAGCAAAGAATCAATCAAGTCTTCGTTAAGCGTTTCCGCCCCGTGTTAGATGATCCGCTTTTTCTTCCTGAACCCAGATTCCTGATTGACTTGCTGCATGAAAAAGCCGAAATAATCCATGTTCACAATGTTCACACTCTTCCGCCCTTTCTTGCAGCACTAACCAAAAACGCGAAACAAAAATTGTTGCTGCAACCGCATTATCATCGGTTTGGCCAGTCCGTGTTTCGGCATTCACTGTTTGAACTCTACAAATATGCTCTTAAGAACATCGTTTTTCCAAGAGCAGATCTTGCCATAGCCAATTCATCTTACGAAGAAAGGGCACTTCGCGAAGATTTCCCAGAGTTCAGGAACATCAAATTGCTTCCAGAGGGGATGGATGCGAACGAGGTTAGACACATAAAACGTCACCCTGAAAAGTCGAATCGGATTCTTTACGTGGGGGTCCTGAAACGTTACAAGAATGTTGACAAAATTCTTGAAGGCTTTTCATGTTTTTTGAGAAGAGAAAGTGACCAATCGAAACTCGTCATAGTAGGTGATGGTCCGGAATTCGAGTTCTTGGTCGCCCACGCTCGCAGTTTGGGGCTTGACTTATTCGTAGAATGGAAGCATGGATTGTCAAGGGAGCAGCTGCTGGATGAATACGCGAGAGCGAGTGTTTTCATTCTCCTTTCACATTTAGAAAGTTTCAGCAGAGTCGTTTATGACGCGTTATTGATTGGAGTGCCTGCTGTCGTGTTGAATTTCGGAGCTTTGAAGGATTTGGTCAGGACCGGGTTGGCGATAGGCGTCGACTCGCTAAACCCCCCGGAAATTGCACGCGCGCTTTCGGAAGCTTTAAGGAGAAATCCGCCCAGATTTTCAAAAGATGACAATATCTTCCTTGAGTGGCCAGAGTATTCAAGGCGGATCATAAGTGCCTATCATGAATTGTTGGGGGAAAGAATGCTATAACCTTTTAATGCAGGTTAAAATAGGAGAAATACGAGTGAAAACAACTTTGCGCTCAAGGCGAAATCTGCGTGTTCGGGGACATGCGCTAATTGCAGAACTTCAGTTCAACATCGCCGAATGACTTTCGTCTGGGATTTGCAGATCATGGTTTTGGCGCTATCAAGAATATGGCCTGTGTCGTGATATCGTCATTAATACTTGAGCAGTTGACTGTCTGCTGGAAGGAATGAACCTATGGATAGGTCTAAAGTATCAGTAATAATTCCGACGTACAACGCCGGCGATACGATCACGCGTTGTCTCAAAAGCATACACAATCAGAGTTACTCTCGCGTTGAGGTTATTGTTGTTGACAACTTCAGCAATGACACAACAATGAATGTTGCAAGAGCCTTTGGGGCGAAAGTCGTGCAACAAAAATCAACCCCTGCATCGGCCAGGAACACAGGCATTGTCAACTCCGCAGGAAAATATGTCTTTTTTGTTGATTCAGATCAGGTCTTATCTCGGTGTGTAGTTGAAGAGTGTGTCATAAAATGCGAGGAAGAAAAGGCAGGAATGGTTAGGGTTCCAGAACTTTTCATCGGAGAGGGATTCTGGGGCTCCTGTTCAGCGGAATGGAAGAATTATTATGGGAAGGTCGAACAGAGGTACGGGACGCGGGGAAAGATTCTTTCGGGGAAACCACGCTTTTTTGCAAAGGAACAGTTGATTCGCGTGGGAATGTTCGATGCTTCTCTGCTTTGGGGTGAGGATTATGACCTTTATCAAAGATTAAAAGAAAGGAACACCAAGGAAGTCTCCTGTCAATCCATGCTGTACCACTGTGAACCAGTTTCAGTCAAAGGAATAATGACCAGAAACCTTCGCTATGGAGAATCCATGCCGACCTTTATGAATCGCTCCGAGAAGCAAGTCTTTTCGCGCGTTGTCAGACATTCCTTACTAGCTTGGGTGGAGAGTCTTTCCGAGCTGGTTGAGAAACCTGACATAGCTTTCGGATGCACGATTCTTCTCGGAATGAAAGGATTTGCGATGTTAGCGGGCTTACTGGCGAATTTGGCCTAGAACGAAATGCTTTTTATCCCTGCATCAAATTTAGAGTTGAGCATACTTGAAGTCAATTGCTTTTGTACAGCAAGCGTTCAGAGAACACTATACGAAAGAGTTCTCTTTCAGTGAAAACCTATCAATGATTGAGAGACGCGAATTCGGCTTCGCCACGTTTGAAGGATGGATGCTCCGCCACAAGAGCTTTGACGCCAAAAACGAGTTAATCTCCTTCCTAGGCGATTCCGTGCCCAGAGATGCCTATTTCTCATGCGCTTATTATGAAGACCCACTGGCTGAGATGGAAAGGAAGGGATGGTTGGGTGCGGACTTGATTTTCGATATCGATGCTGACCATATCCCCACGTCCTGCGACAAGGTTCACGACCAGTGGACCTGCGGCAAGTGCGGTTTCGCAGGAAGGGGAGTCGTACCCGAGAATTGTCCGGTCTGCGGTAGTGAAAAGTTCGACGAAAGCACTTGGCCCTGCGAAGTCTGTCTGGCTTCTGCAAAGTATGAAACTGTGAAGCTTCTGGACATACTGATGAAGGATTTCGGCTTCTCTGACAAGGAACTCCGTGTATTCTTCTCAGGACATAGAGGTTATCACGTGCACGTGGAACATGAAGCTGTAATGAATCTTGATAGTATCGCTCGCAAGGAAATCGTTGATTATGTCTGCGGCTTAGGTTTAGACACTGCCTTCTACGGGCTGATTGAGAGAGGCCCGAAAATGTTCAATGTGACTGATCCTGGCTGGCGAGGACGAATCGCAAGAGGGATCCACGAGTTCGTCGCCGAAGCCAAAGCAGAGGATTACAGAGACATAGGGCTGAAAGGAAATGTTGCTGAGACCATGGTCAAGAACAGAACAGCAGTTCTGAGGAACCTGAACGAATCAAAGCCCTGGGAAGCAGTCAAAGGAGTGGGTCCCGAAACGTGGAAGAAGATTGTTGAACACTTCGTAATATCACAATCAGCCAGCGTGGATACGGTGGTCACAACGGACACTCACCGTCTGATCAGACTTGGAAGTACATTGCACGGCAAAACGGGACTAAAAAAAACCGAGTTTCCAGTTCCGACGATAGAGAGCTTTGACCCTTTCAAGAGCGCGATAGCCTTTAAAAAGGGCACAGCCACAGTTCTCGTCTCTAATGCACCTGAGTTTAGGCTGGGGGATCAAACGTTCGGCCCTTACACAAATCAGAAAATTGAGTTGCCGACCGCAGCGGCTGTACTCCTCATCTGCAGGAAAAGAGCGGAAGTGATAGACTAGAAATGTACAGTCAATTGTATGAGATTTGGAAACAGGAACTCGAAGACCCTGAACTGGTCCGGCTCCCACCGGACTTCTACGCGGGAATCGTTGAATACGCGAAGAAGCTCAAAGAAGAAAGCCGAATGCTGGACAAGAGAACGGTCAAGGCGAATCTTCTGAAAAAAGAAATGCAGAACATGAAACGCATGGTAAGGGAACTGATACGGGCAAGATATAGGAAAATCCTTAACAGAGCAGCGAGGGGAGAAGAGGTCTCTCGGGACGTATTGACGGTTGAGGACGAACAGATCTATGGAAAGATTTCACCGCTGGCTGAGATAGTGTCGAATTTTGCATCGGAAATCCTGCATGGGCATGAACCCAAAACCATGAGCGACTTGAAGCACAAGAGGATTATCATGCGCATGTTGAAAGAAATTCCAGCCATTATCGGCGCAGACATGAAAACCTACGGGCCGTTCAAAACCGAGGACGTTGCATCCCTGCCTGCCGAAAATGCAAGGATTCTGGCCAAGCAGAATCTGGCTGAAAAAGTTGAAATCAACTAGTCGGCACCATCCTTAACGGCTGCAGTGTCAATGTCCCCAGTTTTCCCCCAAAATGCGCGGCTGCCCATAATCAGCAACGGAAAGAAAACTATCCATGCAATGGAGAACAATTGACCGTAATAATCATGGAAGGTGTTAGCAGCAGTGGCACCGCTGTCGGCTCCAATCATGAAGATAGTCACTATCCTCAGGACGTTTATGAAATACGTGACGGCACCACCGGTCACGAAATAGACTGTTCTTTGCTTCCAAGGAATAGCACTATTTCTCAAAAACAACAGAATTGTGACAGCGTAAATCAAAAGACTCTCGATGCCCGAGCAAGGCCAAGCTATAGTGGCAGGGTAACTTCCATGGGAACCGATAGCAATCAATTCGGGCATACCATTATTTATGCCCGCCCATATTGTCCGATACCCTAAGAAATTCAAGAAATTGGCTGCAAACGAGGCCGTGGTTGGCACAAAAATCTGGAAAGGGGTGAAGCTCCCGTAGGGAAAGAAGTTGTCTATACTGTATATCACTCCGATGAGCCCTAAGAAAAGCGCAGATATTGAATGCACCTTTAAACCGCGAACTCCGTATTCCAGCAGGATTATCAGCGCAAAAAGAGCTGCAAACACCATGTACTCGGTTGAGAGAGGCACCACATCCGCCCAAGGGTGCAAAATGCCTCTTCCAAGTGCAAGATTCTCGATTAGGGTATTTAGTCCGTAAAAGTTGGAAACCACAACGTATGCGATGGGCAACAAAAGGGATAAAAAGAAGGCACCAGTTTGTATAGACCTCGTCTTCTTGATTTTTCCTGTTTGGAGTTCTTCCCAGCTCAGGATTATCTCCAACGAAACTAGCCACAAGAAGAAAGTGTAGAATATTCTGCCCTTCCATGTTTTCTCGAAAACGACAGGATCCAGAAAATACAACACGGTGATGGGTATAACGAAAGCGAGCAGTGGTAAGATCTTCATTAATATGTTGGCTATTGTACGAGACCTGGACATGTCGTTCAGCATGCTGAAATCCCCACATTGCCCTCTTCGCTGCCATAGTTTTAACATTCAGCAACTAATAAACCGATTTCTGCAAAGAACTGGAAACTATTCGTGATTGGCCCGCCTCGATAAGAGGCGAAAAAGTATAAGAGGATCTGTCGTTTCTTTATGCAAAGCCGGTCGTGCCTAACGTGAACGTTCCTAAGGAAATAAAAACATACTGTCCAAAGTGTAAACACCATCAGGCTCATTCTGTCACTCTTTACAAGGCTGGCAAGCGGAGAGCCTTGGCCAAGGGTGAGCGTCAACACGCGCGAGAAAAGAGGGGTTACGGTGGGCAGAAGTATCCGCTTCAGAGAGAGTTTGCGAAGACAACGAAGAAGCAGACTTTGAAGTTGAAGTGCAGGGTCTGCGGTTTCATGAGGCACAAGGACGGTATACGGCTTAGAAAATTGGCTATTGTATGATTGTTTAGGGAGGATGTGTATGTCTGATTGGGAAAGACTCATTCCGAGACCGAGAAGTAGTTTCGTCCGTGTGAAGTGTCTGAAATGCGGGAACGAACAAATAGTTTTCAGCAGCGCCGTGAACAAAGTGAACTGCAACGTTTGTGGAATCGAGCTTGCCACACCGTCAAGCGGGAAAGCAAGGATTAAGGGCGAAATAGTCGCGGTTTTCGAGTAGGGATGAAGGTTCACAATGTCGCTAAAAAAGTTGGAGTGGCCCGAGACAGGCGACCTGGTAATGGCCACTGTGGAAACTGTCACCGATTTCGGTGCTTACGTGAAATTAGATGAGTATAGCAAGAGAGGGTTGCTGCACCGTTCAGAAATCTCTTCATCGTGGATTCGTAACATTCGCGATTTTGTCCGAGAGGGACAGAAGCTTGTTTTGAAGGTTCTGCGTGTCGACCCTGAAAAGGGGCACGTGGACTTGTCCCTAAGGCGAGTTACGAAGAGGGAAAAAATCGAGAAGACAATGGCTTGGAAAAAGGAGAGGAAAGCCGAAGCTCTGATTCGAGGCGTCGCCGACAAAACAGGTTTGCCCTTGCAGGAAATCTATGACAAAGCAGGAGGGCTCATGGAGAACGAGTACGGGCTGTACGAAGGCTTCGAAAAGGCCGTAAAAGAAGGCGCTGAATCTCTGACGAAAATCGGCGTACCTGAAGAAATTGCCAAAGCAATTTTCGAGGTCGGTCAAGAAAGGATACACGTGCCAATGGTCAGAGTGAAAGGAACGATCGAGCTTCGATGCATGAAGCCGAACGGAGTGAAAATCATAAGGGAAGCTTTTTCGAATGCCAAGAAGGCAGAAAAACTTGGCAGCACGAAGCTTCGTTTCTATGTTATTGCTGCTCCGAAATACAGCATTGAAGTCTTGGCTGAGGACTACAAACACGCCGAAGACACATTTCAAACGGTAGCTCAGAACATAGTGACAAACGTCACCAAAGCCGGCGGACAGGGCAGTTTCAAGAGGGAAAAGTGATGGTTTGGCTGCTGAGGAAATGTGAGCAATGTGGAAGCTACACACTGAAGAAGGGTGTATGTCCATATTGCGGCGGAGGGCTTAGAGTGCCTCACCCGCCAAAATTCTCACCTGACGACAAATACCTCAGGTATCGAATGGCCTTGAAAATGGAGAGTTCAAACGAGTGAAAGAGACGGTCATCAAAGAACTCAAGAAGGTCGATTTGAACAACCCCATTTTAGTCGAGGGATTGCCGGGTTTAGGACTTGTCGGCAAAATCGCTATACGATATTTAGTAAAGTGGCTGAAAGCAGAAAAGCTTGCATATATTTATTCACCGCACTTTCCATACTTCGTGCTTGTGAACAAAAAGGGAAACGTGAGGCTCTTGCGTGGAACGTTCTATTTCTGGAAGAACAAAAACAGAAAGAACGACCTCGTGCTCTTCACGGGTGACAGTCAGGCGCAGACGATTGAAGGGCAATACGAGATTTCTAACAGCATACTGAACTTTGCCCGCAAATGCAACGTGAAGACCATCATAACGATAGGTGGCTACCGAATGGAAGCCACGGACAAGCCCAAGGTTGTCGCCGCTGCCACGAGCCAGGAATTGCTGAACAAAGCACAACAGGCAGGTGCGGAGATCAGTCCAACAGGAAGCCCTATCGTGGGTACCGCTGGACTAATCTTAGGCCTCTCGCATTTCAAGAAGATCGATGCTCTCTGCCTCTTAGGGGAGACGCGAGGATACCTGCCAGATCCGAAGTCAGCCAAGAGCGTCTTGGAAGTGTTGCAGTCACTCCTCGGTTTTGAGGTAAGCTTGTCTGGACTTGATGAGGAAATCGCCAAAGCGGACAAGATGGTTACGCGTTTGCAGAGCATCGAAGAAAAAAGAACGTTGGAAGCTGAGGAAACACGGAAAGAAGAAGACAAGAAAGTTACCTACATTTCCTAAACACCATTAAGATAACATGTCTTCCTTGATTATCCTCACGATTCTTTCGGCAGCGTTGCCATCTCCATAAAGAGATGTCTTCGGCAGGGTTCTGGGCCGTTCCAATGCGGTCTTCATTTCTTCTGGTATTGTTTCTTTTTCTGTGCCAACGACTTGCGCGCGCTGCGCCAAGTATGCTGAAACACCTTTTGCATCATGGTCCAGCAAAGTCGCTCCCCTTTTTCACTTGTAAGGTCAGATGTAATGTGTACTGTTACAAACCATGAAGAAAAACAGGCTGAAAGGCTGTTCAGAGTTGACTCGCCCTTTTATTTGTAATGTCAGATGTAATTTTCAATGTAATAGACAGGGACGGTAGTGTTGCCCGCGGTGCAAAGCCAGAACGGCGGGTTCAGGCAGGCTCAGTTCGCCGTTGCCGTCTACGTCGCGCGCGCTAGCAGTGGCATGATGACGGCAGGTATGTTAATATCGTGGCCTGTGTTTTCGCTGGCTTGGTTTCTGTCTTGATGCCTGCTAGGAAATTGAGGTCGATTCGTCGGGCAGCTAGCATTGTTTACGTCTTTTTCAGGTAGCCTTCTCTGGGCTCGTAAATCGTTCCTTCGCGCAGCAGTTGTCCTATGAGACGATCTGACTCTCCTCTTGGAATCTTGTATTTCGTTTCAAGTTCGTTGAACAGTGCCGCTCTTTCGACCATTCCCGTTTCTTTCTCCATTTCCATCAGCGCCGAGAGAATTATTTGCAGCCGGTCTCTCATGCTTTTGGGTTTTCCTGTCATGATTATGTCTATGTCTATTTTGTACGAGGATAGGTCTATGCCGACTTCTTCGAGTGATCTTTTCATGATTGCCACTGCAGCTTCTGCATCTTCGGCTGTTACTTCTTTTCTGAGAGCCACGCGGGCTCTTGCTTCGGCTGTGCGTACAAGGGACTCCAGCTGCCGTGCCGTGATCGCTACGGGTGAACCTTCTGCTTCGCTGGCTGAACGCATCGCCAAGTAGAAATCGCCGAGACGTTTAAGAGCTTCTTGGCCTAGAACAGGCTTTACTCCCTTGGCGTAGCCGATGTATTTCCGCAGGAGTTCCACCGGTATCGGGGGTTCAACAGGGCTAGAACCTTTTCTGTGTATCTCGAGGATGTGTTCCGACATTTTGGTGTCTGATTCCTTGTTCGGCACGTCCCTCAACACAAAGATCAAGTCAAACCTTGAGAGTATTGTGACTGGCAGAGAGATGTTTTCAGCAACGGTGCGATGCGGTTCGTATCTTCCCAATGCGGGATTTGCAGCCGCAAGTATGGCCGCTCTGGCGTTGAGTGTTGCAACAATGCCGCCCTTTGCAACTGAAACAGTGTGCTGTTCCATGGCTTCATGAATTGCCACTCTGTCTTCTGGGCGCATCTTATCCATTTCGTCTATGCAGCAAATTCCCTTGTCAGCCAGCACTAAGGCTCCGGCTTCAAGGCTCATTCCGCCCCCCTTTTCTCGGATTACTGCAGCCGTCAGGCCCGCGGCTGTGGTGCCCCTTCCAGACGTGTATAGGCCGCGTGGTGCGATTCGCGCTACGTACTGCAATAATTGAGATTTTGCGGTTCCGGGGTCCCCGACTATAAGTGCGTTTAGCTCCCCCCTTATCGTGATGTCTGGGAGCGTCTTTGGCACACCTCCGAACAGGAGGTACATTATTGCCTCTTTGATGTGATCATAGCCATAGATTGACGGGGCAATCGAGCTTACGATTTTGCGATGCACCCAAGGATCCTTTGCCAGTTCGAGGATTTTTTCTTCTTCCTCCGGTGATGGCTGTGCTGTTTCTGGTTCTTTGCCCATAACCTCGATCGAGTTGGCATCCAAGTGAAGAATGAAGGTTCGAAGCTTTCCAACACCTGGCAGTGTTGGCGCTAAAGCGTGTACTTCTCCAACTGCGGAAACGTCGTCGCCAGGTCTTGCGATGTCAACGATTTCGCTTCCCACCAGTTTGATGCTCAGCGTTCTAGGCAGTTGTCCCGGTGGCAAGTCTTCTGGTCTTTCTTGAACTCGTAAATCTTGAGAGTCTATGAAGGTCGATTCCTCTTGGACGAATTCAAATGGGCCTTTTGATCCGCAATCTGGGCTGCTGCATGCGAAAGGTGCTTTCAGGTACTGGCCTGTCTGGTTCACGGGGTTCAATGTTCCACATCTTTTGCATTTGAATGCCGCTTGCATGACCATGGGGCGGACTGGTGATGAACGAACTACGATTCCTTCAACCATTACAAGTCTGCCAATCTGCCGTGAACCGAGTTTGCGCAGCACCTCCGCCTCTAACAGCCGTACAATCCGGGCATTCACAGTTGCAGCTTTTTCGGCGTATTCTGGATCTTCTATTTGCAGTTGCGCATAAGCGGCGTTGTTGGCGTGCTTTAGATATTCTTCAGGTTTTTCCAGAAGCTCCTCCGCAAGCCTTTGATCAAAGGCCAGAAGATCTTCAAAGTCAACCGTCAATGATGTCGTGCCTGCCAATGCCATCTGTGAGATCCTTTGACGGTATCGTTCGGTCTTTAGGAAATCCTGGAATCGTTCTTGTGGGTCTACTGCCTCCAGTTCTTCAGTCATCTGCGTCCCTCTTGCTGTTCGATTATTTGGGTCTTCCACTGACAGATAAGCTTGAACAGCTTCTCATAGAGAAACTTTTCCTCGTCTGCAAGATTTCTCAACGCATTTTCTGTTTGAGCGGGGGCAGAGGCGATTGAGATGATTTTCTTCAGTCTTGAATTTATGATATCCTGAGCCAATTGTCTGACTCTTTCGTATTCGCGCACTTTTTCAGGATCTCGCACAATTTCTTGTTTCAATTTCGTAAGGTATCTTCGAACCTTCGGGTAGAAATTCTCAGGCAGTCTAGATATTTGGCCAGGGCTTTGTATGCGCTCAGTCCATTGAATCTTGTTAAGCTTGGCAGCATCAACTTGCTCTTCTTCATGAATATGGGCGATTCCGGACTTTTCAAGCTCTAAAGCTGCCCAATAATAAACTTCATATTCGTTTCCTTCCTCAAGAGGGCCCACGCATAGGCCTCCGAGTTTGATTTCAGGGCAAGCTCTGTTTGCAATTATCCTAACTGACGAGTTCTCAAAGCAGAAATCTTGAAATTCGATCTTTGACGCGACAGTCCGTGGCAAATTCTTCTCCTTCCCAACCCTCGATACCAACACTCAGTGCAGGACAAGATGTGAAGACTGCTGCTTAAAAGTTTAGATTAGAGACTCTGACACGATCAAGATCCTGGGATTCCTTTCTTGGAATAGAAAATGGAAGAGAATCTTTTATCCTCATGTTGTCATGGCCATAGGCCCAGAGTCTTTATTGCTTCGGCAACTCTTCCCACACCGAGCATCAGAGCGGCAGTGCGCAAATCGCTTTCTTCTTTCTTGGCTGTTCTGTGGACATCGTTGAATGCTTTGACCATCTTGTTCTCCAGTTTCCTGTTCACATCTTCCAGCGACCAGTGCTCGCGTGTCAGATTTTGAACCCACTCAAAATAGCTTGTTGCGACTCCTCCCGAGTTTGCCAGTATGTCTGGAATCAGGACTGTTCCTTTTTCGTGAAGCGCCCTGTCGGCTTCGGGCGTCGTTGGCCCGTTTGCTCCCTCAGCTACTATCTTTGCCTCTATTTTGTCCACGTTTGTTCTAGTTATCTGGTTTTCCAATGCTGCGGGTATGAGGATATCACATTTTGTCTCAAGTATCTCTTTGTTCGTGACGTTTTCGGTTCCTTTGAAGTCAAGGACAGAGCCAGTTTTAGACTTGTGCTCAAAGACTTCGTAGGGGTTCAAACCTTTGGAGGTGCAGATTCCTCCCGTTGAATCGCTCACTGCCAAGATCTTGCAGCCCAAGTCGTATGCTATTTTGGCAGCGTTCCAGCCCACGTTACCGAAGCCTTGAACGGCGGCTGTTGCTCCTTTTAGCTTCAGTCCCATTTGTTTCGCAGCCTCTCTTGCGCAAACGACGACGCCCAGTGAGGTTGCTTCCGATCTTCCTTCTGAGCCGCCTATGCTGAGGGGTTTTCCGGTAACGCACTCTGGGACGCTGTAGCCTCTTATCTGGCTGTAAGTGTCCATTATCCACGCCATGGTTTGCGAGTCTGTGTAGACGTCAGGAGCCGGCACATCGCGGTATGGACCGATGAAATCGTAGAGCAAGCTTGTGAAGCGTCTTGTCATTCTTTCCAGCTCGCCCTTTGACATTTTCTTCGGGTTGCAGCAGACTCCCCCTTTCGCTCCTCCATAGGGGATGTCTACGACGGCGCACTTCCATGTCATCCACATTGACAGCGCCGTCACCTCTTCCAAAGTGACATTCGGGTGGTATCTTATGCCGCCTTTGAATGGTCCTCTTGCATCCCAATGTTGCACGCGGCAACCACTGAAGACACGTATGTTCCCATCGTCCATTTTCACGGAAATGGAAACGATAAGTGACCGTTTTGGATTTGCTAACATTGCGCGTAATCCTGAGTCAAGTTTCAGTTTGTCCGCCGCTATTTTCAGCTGCTCTAGGGCGACAGCCAGTGCTGTTTGTGTTACTGCCATGGATAATTCCTCCAGTTTCTATGGCTAGAGGACTTAACGCATTTAAACGTTGCTTAGAAAACTAAAAAAAAAGAGAGGTGTGTTATTCGAGGATTCTCTCGATTGCGTCTTTTTCTACGTCGTCGGCCATTGGTATGCCTGTGACTTTGGTGGCTCTTTCGGATAGGCTCATCAAGTCGTTTCTGTTAGCGAGTTCCAGTTTCCATTTTCTGTTGCCGGCCAAGAGTTGTTTCAGTCCTACGCCTACTCGGTCGTTTAGATATGTATACATCCCTATGGCTTCCCAGGGTATTTCTTTGAAGCGTGTGCCGTATTTTGCCTTCAGTTCGGGAGTGGCGATGAAGAACTTTTCGGGTGTGGCGCCGAACTTGTCAGAGAAGGCTTTTGGCAGTTTGCCTTCGTCAGACAGTTGCTTGAAGTAGCTGGACTTCATGACGGCAGTTATTGGTGAACGTCCAAGCAGAACAGCTTTTATGAAGGGGCCGTTTCCGAAGTTGCTCATTGCTAAAGCCTTGAACATCGATGTTTCTTCTATGAATCCACCGGCCATTATCAGGTCCGGAACGTAGCGTCCTTTCTTTTTCAGTATCTGTGCGCATCTGAGGACTATGGATTCGAGATAGACAGTTGGGATGCTCATTTCGTCCATCATTGGTACCGGGCTCATGCCTGTTCCGCCCGCGGCGCCGTCGAAGGAAACATAATCGATTTTGGCTTCCGAGGCCATTTTCATTGTCCAAGCGACGGCTGATGGTCTGTATGCTCCTGTTTTTAGTGTTACGTGTTTTGCTCCTTGCTTTCTCAGCCATTCTATGTCTTCTATGAAGCTCTTCTCTTTGGGTATGCCCACCCTACTGTGTCTCTCGAAGGATCTGAACACGCCTTCCTTGAATGCCTTTTGAACATTGGGATCTTCAGGGTCTGGGATGACTACGTAGCCTCTCTTTTTCAGCAGAATGGCTTTTTCCAGGTCTCTTACGCGCACTTCGCCTCCGATGGCCTTTGCGCCTTGTCCCCATTTTCTTTCGATGACGTTGACTTCGAGTTTGGAAATGGCGTAGACATCGACGCCCAGCTTCTGGTCTTCAACGTTCGTCTGTATGACTATATCTCCGTTCTTTCCGTCCCAGAACTTTCGGAACAAGTCTACTCTTCGCTTCAGTTCTTTCGACTGTGTAATCTTGCCGCCAGTGATCTGTGCTTCTGCGTCCATGCCGCCAACGTTTTCCCCTACTATCACAGATGTGCCTGCGAGAGCTGCACCTATGGCTAGGCCTTCCCAGTTCAGTCTTGCAACGTCCGTTGAGCCGAACGCGCCGTTTAGAATCGGAAGTTTTAGCGGTATGCCTCCGACTTTAGTTTCTATTTTGACGTTTGGAAATATCATAACGTCGGAGATGGGTTCAGTGCCTTCTGCTTCGAAAAGACCTGCTTGTATGTTGAAGTGCGACCAGTCTAATCCGAAGTCTTTCAGAGCGCCTGCGGTGCTGGTGCCGAACTGAGCTGGTTCAGGGTAAAGTGCCTCTCTTCCTCTGAAAGCTGATAGGCTTATCTCGCACAGGAATGGGCAGTCACGGATGCATATGGGGCACATTCCGCTTGTCGGGCTTGTATCCTTGACACGTGTTTGGCTTCCGGTCGTTGATTTGCCGTTCAGGTAAGCGCTGTTTTTATGTGTACGTTCTGACATTTTTCTCTCTCCTTTACATTTGTAAACTTTTTGGAACTAGGATGTTTGACTCAATCAGCATTTAAACGTTGCCTTAGAAGGGCGTAGAAATGAACATTTATGAACATGGACCCACGGTGAGTGTATGTGTGAAACTCTGAACGTCTATCCCCCAGCTAAGCATCTGTCGTGCTTGAAAGTCTGCGATTCTCACGGTCTAACCTGATTCAAGTGCTGCTCTTCTAAGCAAGCAATCGACCGCTGTGTGGATTGCTCAGCGGATGGTCGGGGTCCGGAGGCACATTTTCTTCGATGCAAGTATAACTTTTATTAGTGCATGGAAATAACGTATAGACAGGAGGCTTATGTGGGTTGAGTTTCGAGATGTGGGCTGAAAAGTACAGGCCGAAGAAGCTGAGCGACATCGTTGACCAGAAAGACATTGTTGAGCGGTTGAAGAGTTTCACGAAATCGAGAAACGTGCCGCACTGCATTTTTGCGGGGCCGCCGGGCACTGGGAAGACCACTGCGGCTCTTTGTTTGGCAAGAGACCTTTACGGCGATGCTTATAGAGAGCACATGATGGAGTTGAATGCGAGCGACGAGAGAGGAATTGACGTCGTTAGGGAGACCGTGAAGACTTTTGCGAGGGTGAAATCGATTGGTGAAATTCCGTTTAAAATAATGATTCTGGATGAGGCGGACAACATGACCTCTGATGCTCAGCAGGCTCTTAGGCGGACGATGGAGCGTTACACGGAGACTTGCCGTTTCATTATGTGCGCTAACTATAGTGGGAGAATAATTGAGCCTATTCAATCTAGGTGTGCTCCTTTCCGTTTTACCTACTTGCCGAGAGAAGCTCACGATTCTTACTTGATAGAGATGGCTGAAAAAGAAAAGGTGAAGCTGTCAAGTGAGGGTTTGGACGCTATTTTTGAGATTTGTGGTGGAGACCTGAGACGGGCCATTAACACTCTGCAATCCGCGGCTTCGTTGGGCAAACCTGTCGATGCAAAGGTAATCTATTCGATCACCGGAAAAGCTAGCCCTGCAGACGTGCAAAAGATGATTAAAGTGGCTATGGGGGGTGACTTCATGGAAGCAAGAAAACAGTTGCGTGACATGATCCAGAAGTACGGTGTGGCTGGGAGCGACGTGATACGTCAGATTCACACAGAACTCTTCAAAGCTGAGCTTCCTGAGCAGTGGAAGATAAAACTGGCTGACATTGTGGGCGAGGCGGATTTCAGGCTTGTTGAAGGAGCTGATGAAGAGATTCAGTTAAGCGCGTTGCTGGCTAGGCTCGTTGAAGCTGGCTGCGATTTGAGAAGCGCAAGATAGGTGCAGATTCTTGCACTTTGCTTGGACCGTTAAGCACACACCGAAGTCACTTGCTGACATCGTTGGGAACGCTGAGGCAATTGAAAAGCTCAGTGAATGGACAAAATCTTGGGAAAAAGGAATTCCCAAGAAGAGGGCCGCCTTTCTCTATGGGCCGCCGGGCGTTGGGAAAACGGTTACTGCGGAAGCTCTGGCTCATGATTATGGCATGGAGTTCGTAGAGAATAACGCGAGCGACTATCGAACTGAGGAGGCGATAAATCGGTTTGCAGGGCTGGCCTCGCAATACGGTTCGCTGTTCGGTGGAAAAAGGATAATTCTTCTTGATGAATTGGACGGGTTAACCGGGACTTCAGACAGAGGCGGGGTGAAGGCAATCACTGAGGTGGTCAAAGCTGCACAGTGCCCAATAGTCTTGATTGCTAACAGCGCATATGACCCTCGCTTCTCCAACCTCCGCAGCTACTGCCTCTTGATAGAGTTTAAGAAACCGCCTGCAGGCGAAGTTGCGAAGCGTTTGAAGTTGATAAGTGAAGACGAGGGGATTCAAGCAGACGAGGCTTCGTTGAAGTTTATTGCCCAACGCTCAGGAGGGGATGTGCGTTCTGCAGTGAACGATCTTCAGGCGCTGGGCCAGGGTAAGAAAACGTTGACGTACGAGGACGTGTCTTGGCAGGGTTACCGAGATAGGCAAGACAGCATCTTCAACGTTCTAAGAATGATACTCTACGGAAAGACCTGCGCCAGCGCAAAGCAGGCTGCCAACATGGTGGACGTTGACACTGACATGCTTTTCGAGTGGATCTACGAGAATGTTCCAGCGCACTTGACGGACCCGCATGATCTGGCCGACGCGATGGATGCACTGTCTGTTGCAGATGTTTATCGCGGCAGAATCCGCGCGACGCAGGAGTGGGGTTTTTTGCGTTACGTGATAGACTACATGACGGCTGGTGTAGCCCTAGCTAGAAAGAACACCAGAACCTCAGGGTGGATCCAGTTCAAGTTCCCTGAACGAATACAGATGTTGTCTAGGTCCAGAGCCGAACGTGCCATGAAATTAAGCATAGGCGCCAAGATCAAGAAGAAGAACCACATTTCAGCTAGAAGAGCCTCGAGGGAAGTCATTCCGTACCTGAAGATAATGTTCGACAATAATGCTGAGATGGCAGCTGGACTGGCAAAGTGGCTGGACTTGAACCAGGAAATGGTTGAGTATCTCGTCGAGAGCGAGGAAAAAGCTGAAGCGATCATCAAACTTATGGGTTAACGACTGGTTGCCTGCTAGTGTATTCTGCTTCCCGGTGCGATGTCCTTTTCTGGCTGCAAGACCACGACGTTGCCCTTTTCGTCCTCGGCGGCGAAGATCATGCACTGGGATTCGACGCCCATCATTTTGCGTCTCTGAAGGTTGAGAATGAAGACGCATTTTTTGCCCACGAGATCCTCGGGTTTGTACCACTGCAAGAGTCCGGCAACGGCTTGTCTCTTTTCAGTTCCAAAATCAACTATCATTCTTATGAGGTTTCGTGACCCTGGGATTTGGTTAGCTTCCACTATTTTTCCAACACGAAGATCGAGTTTTTGAAATTCATCAAAGGAGATTTCCAATCTTAAGTCACTGTTTCTCAGTTTTCACGCGGGCTGAGCTATTAAGTTTTGTGCGTTTTTCTTCTGCGACTTATTTTTTCGATGGTTTTTGCAACGCCTTCCCAGTCTTCGACGGACTTCGAACGGACTATTTCGAATGCTTCCTTCGAGTTCATCCTGGAAAGTTCTTGACCGACAGCTCTTCTTGAAAGGTATGCTGCTGCGTTCAAGATTTCGCTGTTCAAACGTGAATCTGTCGAGTCTGCCAGGTGGCAGATCAGGGCCTCAATGGTCTTCGGTCTTATCGGGCTCGCCTCGCCGTGGTGCGCTGACACTATGTGAACCAGTTCTAGCGGAAAGTCCCTGCGAACGAGTTCCGAAGTTGCGAGTGATAGGTGGTCCAAGTAGTCGGCTAAGCGTGCTGAGCTGTAGCTTCCGTTCTTGTTGATAGTGTATGTTGCTGGTTTGAATATGTCGTGCAACAGTACGCCGGATATGACAAGGTCGCGGTTTACACTGCCGTGGTATGTCTTCTCCACGGAGTCGCACATTGCCAGTGCGAGGTTTGTTGTTGAAGCGACGTGTTCAATG
This sequence comes from Bathyarchaeia archaeon, assembly GCA_049512075.1. Taxonomy (GTDB): domain Archaea; phylum Thermoproteota; class Bathyarchaeia; order Bathyarchaeales; family Bathycorpusculaceae; genus JBEKCD01. The sequence goes on from JBEKXL010000006.1 coordinate 88,791, forward strand.
TATCCGCCCGAGTAGCTGTGGTGACGTGATATACCGGCGGGCGATGTTTCAAGAGGCAAGCCTGAGTATGTTTTGCCGTTGATTTCGATAGTGGGGTTTTTCAACAGTTCAATGACCTTCTGGCGAAGGGGTTCGTTGCGAATCTTTTTTGCTATCGCACTGAGTTTTGGGTCTAGCAATTCATTCACTATCACGGTTCTTATTTGTTGAGAGGATATTGATTTTTCGTTTCTCGCCTGTTGCTATGCTGTGGGCCATGAGAACAGGTTCTGGCATTCGGTTAGTTGTGGCACAGTGCTTGACTATTTTGATGGCGGTTTCTAGCGAAATCATGTGTCCAACGCTGACATAGACGGGTTTGCATCCGCTCTTGGTGGTGACAGCCGCGCCGATGGTCCTTTGGTCATACTCGATGAGGTTCGCATCGGCTTTGGATTTGGCAGTTTTGACTTCGCCGATCAATTTGCTTTTTGCAACACCGATTACCGGTTTTCTCAGAATGAGTCCCAGATGGCTTGCAAATCCGCAGTGATAAGGGTGCGCAAATCCGTGGGCGTCGACTAGGAATAGGTCCGGTTGGGTGTGCAGTTTTCGAGTGCACAGGACCGCGGGTTCTGTTTCTCTGAAGGAAAGTAGGGTTGGAATGTAGGGAAAACGAGTCTTGCAGAAGGCTGTTTGCTTTTCCACGAGCTTGAAGGAGTCATAGTCAAGAACTGCTACGGCTCCTATAGACACGTCATCAGTATACGCGATGTCTACACCCGCCACTAAGCAGATTCTCTTGGGTAATCTGTCCTCGAAAGTAATCTTCTCTGACATGCGTAGCTGAGCTTCATGGGCTTTCTTGACAGAAAAGCGATGTTTGAAGTTATTCTCACCAGTGCTTCTTCGGCGCTGCATTGAGTTCATTTCTTGCTTCTTGCGTACTTTTCAAACTGTCTCAGATGTTTCTCAAGCTCGTTTCTCCGGATTTCTTGGGTTATATCTCCGCGAGTGATCTCGATGAGTTTTCTAGCAACGTCACATTTCCTCCTTAGGCCTGGCACAAGCATGTAAGATTCGTCCATAGCCATGAGTTCGATGTAGATTTGGTCCATCGTTTGCAGGTAATTTTCCCCTTTTTTTGTGTCGCCTTCGCGTAGAGCGTCCAGCACAGCGCGTCTGCATTCGCCTATTACATCAGCCAGTCCGAGCACGTAATCATCCGAAGGAGCACCAATCTCCTTAGGTGTTATGAACCTCGATTCTTGGACTAGCTTCAGGAATATGTTTGCTTCCGAGTATTCTTGAAGCGCGGCGCTGTACAGGCCGCAATAAATGATGCTGGGATGCGAGGCTGACATGTCGTTGACTCTTGAAATAGTTTTGCGTGCTTTTTCAATGAATTTTTCTGCTTCTTTCAACCTTTTTTGATGAATGAGAAGTATTGCTTGCTTCGAAAGGCTCGTTGCTTCTCTCAGATCTCTGTAAGCTGTTTCACGCACTTTGTCCTTGCACATTAGCTCTTTTCTTGTTTCATCTAGAATAGTTTTCAGAGCGTCCATTACGTCAGCACCTTTTTCGGTTTGGAATATGTAGAATAAACGAGTATTTTATCGTATCCTCAAAAATAGGGACGGGCGACCGTTGCCCTGTGCCGTGCCCTGCTCATTCCTCTGGTACTATTTCTTTCCATTCCTCTATCAGCAGTCTGCTGTCGCCGCTTGGTCTGAAGGACACCTTTACAAATACAGAGTCGGAGCCTTTGAACGGAAACATGCTGTCTTCGGCTAAATCTTTCGGCACGTAGATGAGGTATTTGCCGTCTTTCCTCCTGAATAGGCGCCCTCGTCCATCATTAACCATCCATCAACACCTCGATTCAATCTTTGGTTCAAGAGCAAGGGTAATGCTCGAGGGAATATTTAAGCTTTGTTCTCATTTGATTCAAAAAGAACCTGCCAAGAGTCAACTCGGCCAAGAGTCAACTCGGCTTCAAAAGCTGACTTAATTGCAAAGAATATTACGCGCTGTCAAATCTCCTTGAACTCTCAAGTTTGCTTAACAGTACAACGCGGCTTTCTGCAGTGGGCGGGACGCATGTTTCCAACGTAACCACTTTCAGGCGTGTTGCGCAGATGTTTCAGAGGGTGAGGATGGAGAGATAATGCGGTGTTACGCGTCAAAGCAGTATTGGACTTTCTGGAACTCGGCGGCGAGTTTCGCCACGTTCTTTTTGATGGTCTCCGGGTTCTCCTTGTCGATGATTGTTCTTTTGACTAGTTCGGCTATTTTCAACATTTCTGTCTCTTTCATTCCGCGTCTTGTGACCTCGCATGTGCCAAATCTAATCACGCAGTCTGTGATTATGTTTGCGCGTTGAAGCTCTTCTGCTACGGTTCTGCCTTTTTCGTAGTCTCCGTAGTCCACTATGACTTGGTGGGACTGGGTGAAGCCTAGGTGTTGGCAAATCACTGGGCAGCCGCAGTCTTGCAGTGCTTTGGCCAAGGATTTTGAGTTGCGGACAATCTGTGTTGCGTACGCTTTGCCGAAGTCTTTCATTTCAGCCAAGGCTAACGTAAGCGCTGCGATACGGTTCCAATGGGCATTATCTACAAAAGTAGGATAGATCTTCTCTTTCAGGGTTTCTCCGATTTCTTTATTTGCGAGAAGTATGCCTCCTTGAGGGCCGAATAAACTCTTGTGGGTTGAGCCGAACAGGACTTGTGCGCCTTCCCGCAGTGGATCCTGGAACTGCTCGCCGGCAATAAGCCCGAGGACGTGTGAGCCGTCGAATCCCACGATTGCGCCGTTTTCGCGGGCAACTTTCGCCAGTGTGCTGACTGGATACGGAAAAAGAATCAGGCTTGCACCGAAAATCACTATTCGAGGTTTGAGAAGTGATATGGCTTCTTTTGCTTCTTCAACTCTTATGTTCCAATCTTTCTTCGAGAACGAGAAGGGAACAGGTTTAAGATTAAACAGTCCGGCGAGGCCTTCGCTCCACATTCCGGGGTATCCTCCGTCTTGCGGGGAGATGCACATGAGCGTGTCGCCTGGTTTCGTGAGGTTTGCCAGGACAATTGTGTCGGCGATGTGCCCTGAGAGCGGTCGCAGATCTGCAGTTTCAGCTTTGAACACTTCTTTTGCCAGTTTTTCACCGTATTGTTCGATTTCATCCGTGAAACGTGTTCCCATGTAGAATCGATCTCTGGAAGTGTAACGATGTGCAAGTTCCGAGGAAAGAAGTCTGCGCGCGGTTGGGCTCATTATGTTCTCGGATGGGATGAGGTTCAAACATTGCTTGCCGCGCCACTCTTCATGCCTATTGACTAGGCTTAGAATATCCTCAATCATGCCTGCACGCCTCAGCTCTTCAATACTATCTACTTCGGGCTTAAGTTGCTTTTCATTTGACACACGTGCCAAGCGCGCGTCAGAGATTGCGGGGGAAAAGGTAAAGTTTAAAATGCACCCAGTATTAGAGATGTTCACAATCTTGGATGTATAGTTCGAGGGAAGACAGTTGGCAAAAATTCGGCTTAGGGCCAAACAGTTAATGTGTTTGTTCTTGATGTTAACATCTGTGCTGCTGGGTTTTTCATTCTTGCCTAGAGCTAGGGCTGTGATGCAGGTGTTCTCGATCAGTCCTGCCACGGGAAATGTTGGTACGAACGTTACGTTGACGGCAAACCTGACGACGACAAATGGGGCGTATAACGTTACTTTTGATGGGGCGGTTCAAGTTGTTGGAAATGCTACTGGAAACAACGTGACCGCCTCGTTTTTAGTTCCAGAGACAACGTTTGGCAACCACACGGTGGCGGTGGTTGATGTGAGCAACCCCCTTGAGAACGCCACATATCCTTTCTATGTTTCAACGGCATATTACATGAATGTTACTGTGCCTCCAACCCCAACACAGTTGCAGGAAGGTGACTCAGTACCGATCTTTTTGAATGTAACTGGTGAGTTTGCCAACATGACGTACGGTGCTCAGTTTGATGTTCAAAACCCCGACAATTCGACATACTCTGAAAAGTTGGGCATTTCAACGTCCCCCCGTGGAAGCGGTAGCGTAACACTGACTTATCCTAGAGATTTTTCGACGGGCGCTAACACCAACTACGTTGGCAATTACGCGGTTTCTGCTAACTTGACAGTTGCCCCAACGAAGTTCATCGTGAGTTTGACGAATTCGACGGAATATCACAGGATGCAGACAGTTAACATCAAGGCAGTCTACGCGTCTAACGAAACCGTTACGCTTAACGTGTCCGGAAACAACATTCAATATTCCGTGAATATGACCGCTGATTCTGCCGGTGTAATCAATTATTCGAGCTTTGCAGTGCCGTTGAATGCTTCAGTGGGCACCTATAATGTGAACATTGTTTCAGTAGCTGCATCTCCGACAGTGAAGACTCCTCAAGATACTCAGAACTTCGCAGTCCCAGGTTTTGCTCTCAATGTGACTGCAAGGAACTTGGCTGGAGACCTCGTGCCAAACGCCCCCGTTAGCGCCTTTGAAAACGGGACGTCTGTCAACAATCAAACAACCGATTCGAATGGTACGACAGTGTTGATGCTTGAAATTGGAAACTACACTTTGAAAGGATATTTCCAAGGTGTGGAGGTCGGAGAAGGCCATTTTGAGGTAAACAACACCGAAGCAAGTAATCTTGTACTCAATCTTACAGATCTGAACGTTAGAGTTGTTGCGATTGTGAACGGTGCTGAAGTAGGCATCCCCGAAGCGGGAGTCTACCTGACACCGGAGAACGTGACCTTGACAACGGATGTCACTGGAAACGTGGTGGCACAATCACTGTTGCCAAATAGTACCTACACTCTGAACGCATCGCGGTACAACACGCCGTTTAACGTGACAACGATTATCGAGTCTTCTTCAAACAACACTGTCAACGGAACGATTACAAGTCTACTGGTCGGTGGAAGCCCAGTGCCCTTCTTCAACGTAACCATTAGTTGCCCCTCGTACACATTGCAAGTCCAAGCCTTCAAGGCAGATGGGCAGCCATTCAGTAATGCTGCGGTGGAGGCCAAAGAGCTGGTTGGCGGCATTAACTATGACGGAAACACTGATTCGAATGGCACTGTCGCTTTCCAAAATGCTACTCTTGGCGAGTACTATGTGGAGATTCTTGACAGTGCAGGAAAGGAGCTTAACAGCACGACAGTAAACCTGTTCCAAGATCAAAACGTGACCGTGAACTGTAATCTCTTCGGCTTGAACATTTCGGTCACGGTGACTGACTACTTTGGACAACCGTTTGCAAACACGAACGTAACGTTGCAGGAAAACGGCGTTGAACCGATTTCGAGTCGGACACAAGCCAATGGCATGGTTACGTTTGCCAATCTGGTAGGTGACAGTTACAGTGTCTCGGTCTACTTGTCAGATCAGGGTCCACCAACCATGATTGAGGGTCTTCTTGTTGATGGTTCAACAACGGTTTCGATTACAATGAACAGGTACGTGTTGTTGGCTGGGCTTCCAGTTGAAACAAGTCAACTGGCGGTAGTCATAATCATCGTGCTGAGTGTGCTTCTGGTTCTTTCATTGGAAGTCTACAGGAGAAGAAGAAACAAGAGTCAAAAAACAGACAGTTGAGCCAGAATAAGGAGTTTTGAAGAAAAAAGTTTATATGATGTTTAAGGCAAGATATTGCTTAAGAGACTTAGCTAGCGACGTAATTTTGTAAATGAAATGGTCAAAGAGAGTGCATGCATTGGCACAGGTTAAAGCTTGTTCTCCAAAATGTCAATCCTTCAAATGTGTAAAAGAAGCAACTGTCCCCCGTGGGGATGCCGCGTGGTGCAGATGGACAGAAGAGATGTGCGACATTCCAAACTGCACGTATGCCATGTGCATGAAAAGGCGACTGTTGCCGAAGGGAGTGTGTGGAGAAAGCATAAAAAGAAAAACTGTTGAGAAACAGCCGGACGAAGTCGTAGGTCCGGCGATAAAGCTTCGTGGCAGAGCGCTTCGCAGGATTGGAGAGAAGGAGATATTCTGAAGCAGAGCTTTCAACAGTGAGAGCGCTAGAGGTTCAGAAAAATCGTTTTCCCTTTATTTTTCTGCTTCACGTGGCTGGGATACGCTTGACAACGGGCGGCTTCACCTTGCGCAGAACTCTGTAGCCGCAAACTATGCATTTAGTTTCCCCACCGCGCAGCTCTAGTTCTTCCGAAGGAACCTTCGCTCCGCACCTTACGCACTCATAAACTATGCCCGCTGGTGCCCTTTCCATGCTGTTTCCTCTTCCTAACAAGGAAATCCATTTTGCTTTTAAATGTTTCCAGAGGTTTCTGTATTCCTGGCGCGCGCTGGAGCAACGGGTCCAAACTGGCACCCAGTGGGCTTGGACATCGAAGTCTCCGAACGGGATAGAAGTGGTTGAAGCATGTGCAGGTGTTGCGATTAGTCGACTGTTGCAATAGGTGAGCTGATTGAGGAAGAGGAACAGTTCGCGCTCCTAGTGATGCTGAGCCCGTGGAAAAACCTTGAGTAAAGTGGTCCCTGGTTTGGGCGAACAATAAGTGCGGTTTTCGTGAAAGAGTTTTATAGTTGCAAAGCAAAAGGGAAATTGGAGGAATGGCTCATCAAGAAGAAATTGATGGAAATACTCGCGTGTCCAATTGACAAGGAATACCCCTTAGAACTGCTTGTCTTTGAGGAAAAAGAGGAGATTGTGGAAGGGTTGATCATCTGTCCGAAATGTTCAAGGTGGTACCCGATACGCGACGAGATTCCTGAAATGCTGCCGGATGAGATGCGAACGGAAAAGGAGGACTTGCCTTTTTTGAAGAAGTGGAAGGCTAAAACTCCGGAGAAGATTCTGCGAGAGGGCAAGCCGTTCAACCTCGGGAAGCGCTGAGGATTTGCCGTGCCTATTTCAGTTTGACTATTCTGTTTGTTGATGAGGATTTTATCGCTGATTCAGCTATTCTGAGCGCTTTCAGCCCGTCGAGGCCTGTTATCAGCGGTTTCTCTTTCTTCAGAATGCAATTTGCAAAGTGTTGAAGCTCAAGTTTTAAGGGTTCTTGAACTTGGTATCTCGGTTGCACTGTCTCCTTCGCGTCTTCAACCGTTAACTCTTGGGTGATGTAGTCAAGCCTCATTATGGCTTCGCTGCCCGTAGCTATCAGAATTCGAGTCTTGTACGGTGTTAGCCAGTTAGATTCGATGAACGCGCTTTTTCCTCCTTCAAACGCGAGCATTATCTGAGCGTAATCCTCAAATTTCTTGTTTCTCATGCTTCCAGTCTTGGCGTAAACGGCAATCGGGTCTTGATTGAAGAGATACAACATTACGTCTATGTCGTGAATCGCTGTGTCCTTGACCACGCCAACGTCGCCTATTCTCTCAGGCCATTGAGAAACTCTCTTTGCCGTAGCACATACGAGTTCTCCGATTGATTTGTTTTCAACCGCCTTTTTCATGTGTTGCAATCCTGGGATGAACCGCATCAAGAAACCGACGGTCAGATGTACTCCCATTTTTTCAGATGCGGCGAGAAGTTTTTCCGCCTGTTTCGTGTTTGCAGCCATTGGCTTCTCGACGAGGACGTGTTTCCCATTCTCTACAGCCTTGATGGCTTCTTTTGCTAGGCTAGTTGACCAGGTGCATACACTCACTGCTTCGATGTCTTCTTTCTTGAGCATTTTTTCCACGCTGTTGTAAGGTGTGACGCCTAGTTGTTTGGCCACGTTGCTGGCTCTTTCAGCATCTATGTCGCATATAGCTAGGAGTTCGGTTTCTGCCAGTTCCTTGTATACTCTCGCGTGGTTTTTTCCCCAGAAACCTGTTCCTATGACCGCTGTTCTTACCTTCTTCATTTTGTCCAGACTCCTCTTCCTAACCCTCGATATACGAAACCTTCCTTTTCAATTTTGCTTGGCTCCGCTACGCCCTCCAGGTCGATTATGGCGGCTGGCATTTTCATGGTGAGCTTCATTTTCCTGAGATTCATGTGTTTGAACTGGTCGTGTGCTGTCAGGATTATTACGCAGTCGGCGCGTTCCATGGCTTCAGTTGAGTTTTTTTTGAAGTGATACGAGGTTTCTGCGATTTCGTTCTCTGAAACGTATGGGTCGTAGAGGCTGATTTTGGCCCCCCTTGCTTCCAGAGTGTCAATGATTTTTCTTGCTGTTCTCTTGATAGGGCTTTGGGCGTTGGGGGTTTGTGAAACTCCCAGCAGCGCAATCCTTGCTCGTTTCAGTGTTTTTCCGCAGCTTTTCAACGCGTCCTTGACTAGGTTGGCCACGTGTTTAACTGTCTCTTCATTCGTGTCTCTTGCGGCCGTTGCTACTCGAGATCTTACGTTGAAGCTTTCCGCATCTTCCAACAGAAGGTATGGTTCGTCGCTGAGGCTGTCGTCCGCAAGTGCGGGTGTGGGAGGCAGCTTGTCAGTGTCTGTCCCGACGATTTTGAGGGCTTCAGTGTAGTCCACGCCTACTCTCTCACAGAGAAGAGCAGTTTCGTTTGCGAGAGCGATGTTGATATCTCGCTGTAAGACTTCGAGGAGCGCGGCCACTTCAGCCGCTTTTACGTTGGCTGTTCTTCTAACGCCTCTCTTGGCGAGTAGTTCAAAAACGAATGATGCAATCCTCAGGCTGTCCTTATCGGTTGCTGCGACAATTCGCTGATAATTCGCGGCTTCCTCACAAGTCAAGGTGTGCACGGTTTGAATTGGACTGTACGCCAGCCCGAAATCCCTGCCCGCTTTGAGTCCTGAAGTGTTTTCTAATGTTTCTTTTATCAGGCCTTCCGTGAGGCCAATCCCGGTTAGGCTCGTAACTATTATAAGGGATCCGCTCCGAAGGTTTGAGCCTATTTTTTTGCAGGTGTTCTCTAAATCTGAGTACTCTGCCTTTTTCCTCGAGCTGATCTTGACGGGGGTTGTGATTGCGATTATGTCGCTGTGGGAAACTGCCTCTCCAATATCATTAGTTGCGCTCAAGTGTCCTGTTTTTGCATGGCTTTTCAGTCTAGCCCCTGTTTCTAGTTTCAGAGAAGTTCTTCCCTTCGCAATACGGCCGACCGTGGTTTGGTCGGCGTCTACGCATGTTACTTTGAATCCTGCGTCTGCAAAGAGGACGGCTTGCAGAATGCCGTGTTGTCCGCATCCAATTATGCTTACAACATGGTTCCCCCGTTTTTCAGGGGTATCCATTTCCTCTGGTTTGGCTTGCATTATCGGCGTGGACATGCGACTGTTCTCCGTGGCTTTAGAGTCACTGCCTAGCTTAGCTTTTTGATTATTGCTTGGAGTTTCGAACTGTATTCTTTTACGAGCTGTTTGGTTTTTTGGCTGGTTTTGGCTTCGGCGTATATTCTATAGATTGGTTCGGTGCCGCTTGGCCTTATCAGGATGCTGCTCTTGTCTTTGAACCAGATTTTGACGCCGTCAAGAGTGTTTGTTTTCAGCCCTTTGGTTTGTTCGATGAGTTTCTGCAGGACTTCCTGTTTGGCTTCTTCTTTGCATTCGATTTTTGTTTTTTCGATGAAGTATTCGGGTAGTTCCTCTATCAGCGTTGAGAGTTTTTTGCCTGTTTTGGCCATGATGTTCAAGATTAGGGCGGTTGTCATTGCGCCGTCTCTGACTGGTTGGTGAGGTCCGTAGAATATTCCTCCGTTTTCTTCGCCTCCGAGCTTGGCTTTCAGTTCTTTCATGGTTTGAGCGACTGTTACGCTTCCTATTTTGGTCCACACGATTTGGCCGTTATACTCGTCGGCTATGTCCTTGATTATGGTTGAAGAACTCACCGGCGTGACGATCTTTTCGCCTGGATTATCTGTCAGAAAATACTTCGCCACTAGGGCGAAGGTCTGGTCTCCCATGATGATCTTGCCTTTCTCGTCGACAAAAATAGAGCGGTCAGCGTCGCCATCATAGGCCACGCCCAAGTCTGCACCTGTGGCCTTCACCGTGATTGCCAAGTCTCCCAGGTTTTCGGGGCGGGGTTCAGGCGGTCTGCCCGGAAATGTTCCGTCTATGTTTGCGTTTATAGTGGTGACCTTGCATCCTAGTTCTCGTGCAAGGCGCGGCCCTGTTAGGCTTCCTACACTGTTTGCTCCGTCGATTAAGATGTGGTAGTGTTTCTGCGTTATTGCTCTGATGTTGACGTGCTTTTTTACGGCGTCGATGTATTCGTCGATTATTCCTGGCAGTTCATGTGTCGTTCCTATCGTGTTCCACTCGGCGAGCTTTGCTTTTTCGCCGAAGTAGATGTTTTCGATTTCGATTTCATGCTCGTGGGATATTTCTATTCCGTCGTTCCATATCACTTTTATTCCGTTGTATTCCGGCGGGTTGTGTGATGCTGTCACTATGACTCCGCCATCGGCTTTGTGACGTCTCACTGCGAATTGCAGTGCCGGTGTTGGCGCCATCCCTGTGAGGAGAACGTTGCATCCTGTCGAGTTCAAGCCGGCGATAACGGCTTTCGCGAGCATTGGTCCGCTTGTCCTCGCGTCGTAGCCGACGATGAGTTCTCCTCGTTTGAAAAAGGTGCCTATTGCATTGCCAACTTTGATGGCCATTTCAGGCGTTAGTTCCTTGTTGGCAAGGCCGCGGATGCCGTTAGTGCCGAATAAGTGCTTCGAGCTTGACATGGTCTGACAGACCTCTTTCAATCAGATGCGGTTAGGCGTTAATACACTTTTGGAAACTTCGTTTGCTGGACAGACTGATATTCCCTCGGCGAGGGACACGTCGTCTTTTATTTTGGCGTGGTCGCCGATTACGCAGCCTTTCTCGATTTTGGCCCTTTCTCCAACTGTCACGCCTTCGCCGATTATTGCGCCGTTTATCGAGGAAAAGTCCGATATGACCGATCCTTCGAAGATGATTGAATCTTGTATGTGCACGCCTTTTCCGATGATGACATCTTTGCCCACCACTGTGTAGGGTCCTAGGGCAGATTCTTGTCCTATGCGGACGTTTTTGTCGATGGCCACGGGCTTCTTGATCACTATGTTCCTGCCCAGCTTGCTTTTCTGTCGGTCTGGGGCTGAGGTGAGCATTTTTCGGTTGATTTCCATGTAGTCTTCGGGTTTGCCGATGTCCATCCACAATCCGTTGAAGACGTGTCCGTAAAGTGCGCCTTCTTCTGCAAGTTTCGGGAAGATCTCGTGTTCAATGGAAACAGCGCGTCCTTCTGGAATATAGTTAAAGATTTCAGGGCTGAAAACGTACACTCCAGCGTTTATCAAGTTTGTCGGGGCGGTTCCAGGCGGAGGCTTTTCAATAAACCTTACTATGCGATTGTCTTCGGCCAATTCGACAACCCCGTATCTGCTCGGATTCTCCACACTGCGAACGGCTATAGTTGCCACCGCTTTCTTCTCTTGGTGAGCTTCCAATAGTTCGGCGTAGTTCACGTCTGCAAATATGTCTCCGTTCAACACTATGAACGGTCCGCTGTGTCCAATTCGCTTTTCAGCCCTCTTTATTGAGCCACCAGTTCCCAAAGGCTTTCTCAAAGGGTCGTGTGAATACGTGACATGCACTCCGGATCTTGGGACTCGGTGATGTTTTATGTAGACCTCGGTTTGGTAAAAGACAGCCATTATGGCATCTTCTATTTTGCTGCGTGCAAGTCTTTCGAAAGTCCACTGCAACAGGGGTTTGTTGACCACTGGAAAGAGTATCTTGGGTCTTGTGCAGCTTAGTGGCCTTAGCCTTGTGCCAAAGCCCCCTGCCAGAATCACTGCTTTCAGAGTTTTCACCGCCTTGGACTGTAGGTTTATATTCAATGTGCTTGCAATAAAACAGTTTGGTGAAGGAGAGTCTAGTTATGAAGGTTCTGCTTCATGAAATGAGCTGGCCAGAAGCTAAAGAGTACTTCGCAAAGAATGACATTGCAATCCTCCCTGTGGGTGCAAACGAGCAGCACGGACCAGCGAACCCGTTGGGAACAGATCACCTAATCGCCAAGAGCATCGCTGAGGAAACTGCGAAACGAACAGGAGTGCTGTGTCTGCAGGTCATCCCGTTCGGCGTGAGCTCGCATCATAAACAGTTTTGGGGGACCATCTTCATTTCTCCTAAGGCATTCAAGGAGTACGTTAAAGAAACGTGTTTGTCCCTTAACTACTACGGTGTGCGAAAAATCGTGGTGGTTAATGGCCACGGAGGCAACTTGGCCGCACTCGCGGATTTGGCCAGAGAATTCAAGGAGGACGGTGTTTTCATGTCCGTTTTCCAGTGGTGGCCTGCCGTGGCGAAGCTTCTGCCCGACCTTTTTACGTATGAAGAGAGGAGGCATGCTGGCGCTGAAGAGACATCGGTGAATTTGGCCTTGCATCCGAACCTTGTTAACATGAGTGAAGCATTGGATGAGGAACCTCGCAGGCACGCAGTGCAAATAGAAGGCATGACGCTGCCATTGAGCACAGTGGACGAAACAAGTTCAGGCGTCTACGGAAGGCAGTCAACCGCTTCAGCCGAAAAGGGAAGAAAAGTTCTCGAAGCCGTCATAAACGAACTAGTCAGACATGTTAATATGCTTAAGAAAGCAAAAATTGATGATTTGATGCAGAAGCCGAAGGTCTAGCTGCAGATCTTCCTACAGACCGTCGGCCAAGAATGCAAAAACCTCTGTCTCTCCCATGAAGTTACGCCATTCCTATCAACCGACACCTGCAGCTTTGCATTCTTTTCAACACTCACATCTTGAAGTCGGCGTATTACCCCCTTCCAGCCCTCTTCCACTTTCTCGTGCAGAACGCCAACATGCAATATAGTGTTGACAACCACAAGAGAGGGCTTTCGCACAGTCTAGCCGGCATGGCTAGATACCTCGTTTTTCCTTTAGCTTGCCGGAGAATAGATAAGATTTAATTTAGGCCGTAAATTAGAAGATAGAACGATTGGCCTTCAAAGCGGGGGTTGCCAAGCATGGTCAAAGGCGTAGGCCTGAGGCGCCTATCCTGTAGGGGTTCGTGGGTTCAAATCCCACCCCCCGCATTCTAATTTAGGCTTATTCTGAGCTTGATTAGCCGAAATAAATTCACTTTAGGACTTTAGTGTGCGGGGGCTAACAATTGAACACATGTTTACCGGTAAAATACTAAGGTTATCCCACATTTTATTGACGAGAATTTATAGCAGTCTCCATGCGACTCTGATTGTACGCACACTGGAGACCGAGTAACTCAATTTTGCAGTGTTTCAGAGAAGAAGCACACACTATATATGAGCGAGTCCGCTAGGATTAGACCCCAAACGGGGTCGAGTCCAGCAGCCAGATCATGCTAACCAAGTCCATAATTCAGGGCGGCGCTTTCCTCGTCAAAGGAGACCTGCTATCTGTGTGGCTAAAAAACTCGCCACCTCGGAGACCCTAAAGGGCCATGCATATGTTATCGGAATTTCAGGGTGTTGTGCTTGCGCGGTTTTTACAGCAGCAGGGATGTCCACTTCGGCGTGCTCACCCCCGCGTGTCATCATCGGCGTTACCACAATGACTTTCTCGGCTCCCCGTGCTATGGCATGGCTGACTGCATCGTCCACACTGGGAGCACAGAATTCGTTGAATCCCACGATCACCTCACACCCAGTCGCCTCACTCAGGTGTGCTCCCAGCTCTTGAGACCCAGCATAGAAGGGATCGTTTTGGGCTGTACGCGTCCACCCGCGCATTTTAGCATCGAGCGCGCGCGCTGAACAACAGCCATGGCCTTTGACATGATATCAGAGAAATCACCCTGAACACGTATGGCTTGGCTAACGTTTGGGATGACGGGATCAGGGGTAACTACTGGAGCGACTATCTGACGCAGTATCCGAACGCCGCTGAAATAGACAGCTCAGGCGTCTGGAACACACCTTATGTCATCGACACGAACAATACTGACCATTATCCGCTTATGGTTCAATATGTAATTCCAGAGTTTCCATCGATTCAAGCTACGATGTTTTTCATATTATTAACACTACTAACAGTCATAATCTACAAAAAGAAAGGCGTGAAAACAAGCCAAAGTTAGACAGAACAGAGAAAACGCAATAACCAACCATTCTCCTACGTGCGGCTATGAATTATAGTCAAAACATAGCGATTTTGGTAGCCCGGGAGTTACCGTTCCCAGACTGTAATTTATACCGGAATTCCACCTTTTTTCCTTAGATTGTAGGTCGCTGGTATCTATACCTAATTAGGTTCAGATACAGTCGCGCGCGCTGAGAAATTGGGGAGTCGTTTCCACAAGCGCGCGCTCAGAACTGTGAATTTCAATTCCTATTTCAGATTCATCAAAAAAAATCCAGCGCGCGCTTTACACGCAATGACCCGCTTCTTGACAAGGCTTATTGATTGAAGCTTCCATTTGTGGAGCGCATCTACGAAACGAGAACGTTTAAGAGTTGAATAGTTCATACGTAACTTTTGAACTCTCATGAGGTTGAAGGGTCTACCGCTCAATCTAGACATGTATAAAACTTCTGAGACGCTGACGAACAAGCATTTCAAAGAATTTAAGATGCCTGAATTTGAAGTGGTTTACCTTCCCGAAAGCATGAGACCTTTCATGATCCTCAACCCCTTAGACACGAAAGAGTTCATCGTAGACGACAACAGAGGAGCAGTTGCCGCTTTACCCTCCTTGAAATTGGACGGCACTGATTTTTACCTTTCAGTTAAGGGCGTAGGTTCAACAGCAAATCCCTTCTCTCATCAGCTTCTAGGGAAAGCAGAGATTTGCAGCCTGCTGAAAGATACCCAACTGAAAGATAGAATCATAAACTCTGAGGAAAAGATTCCGCGATACCTCACAGGGGAATTATGGCTAAGAGGCTCCCCATATGGAGGACAGGGACTTGAGCACGCGTCTACTTCGATGAAAATCTCAGAAATGGCTGACCTTACCTCCATTCATGGATTTCGAGTCGCGCCTCTTGTCAAAATAGTTTTCATTCCTAAAGATGTTGAGAACGAAATCAAAGAAATATATTGGTACCGCAGGTTTGCTGGAAGGATTGTTCAGGAAACAAGAATTGTTCCTTCCAATGTGAGGATTTATTTTCATTCCAAAACCACAATCGGCGGGAACATAAGCGCAATCTTCAACTTCTTCGGAATAGATGAAAATGACAAAGCATTACAGTTTTTGAAAAACTTCATCAAAAGCGGGCTTGCATTCCTAACGTTGTTCACTAGATCAATAAAGAGCAATGAGGATGGAACTTTCAGTGGGCTAGATTTCTATGATGTCTGGCTGGACAAAGATGCAGTGCTCGCTCCTGACGGAACCATTTACTTTGTAGATCTTGAAGGCTTGGAATGGATAACTGTTCACGAAAAAAAAGTCCATGAAAAGATAGACGATCAAATATACAGGTCACTCTACGAATTCATGTTTGCCTACGAACAGATAGAACGAGAACGATCTAGAAGGTTCGGGCAAGTTACAGACAGGAAAACTCATTTTGAATGTCTTCTTAGGGAGGCTCTCAAAGACGATGAAGTTGTCGATCTCGCGCGTGAGGGACATAGTCTAATGCTTGTTGTAGGTAACATTCTGGGAGAGCAAGGCTTAATTAAGAAATTTCCAATCATTGACTGGTAGTAAAAATGCAGTGCAACACCGCAAGAACATTCTTTTCTCAAATAGCTGGAAAGCAAGTTTCAATGCAAGTTTCACAAAGCGACTTGGATTTTCTTGCCACTAACGACTACGTCTCGGTCATTCAGAAAGACCAGTACGATCAGGCTCTGGCTGAACTCTCAAACCTGTCAAAAATGACCGAAGATCTACACGATGAAACTGTGGAGGAAATGACCGCGGAGGCCACTCTGACAAAAGAAGAAAGAAAAATCCATTCAATCCTGTTTCATCTTGAAGGAAAGGAGAAGAAAGAAGCCGAAATGCAAAACGTTGAAGCTGAAAGGAGCGTTGTCTCCAAAGAAAAAGCTGACATTGCAGAAGAAGACTCCAGAATAAATGAGCTTCTTAAGAAAAAATCCATGATTGACAGGATGGTTCCATACAACGGGCTGTATCTGTCGCTTACTGGCCTCGGGGTAATGACGCTGAACGATCTCAACGTCAGAAATTACAGGGTCTCTGAAACTGAGTTTTCAGACTTCATTCAGGAGCGCTTGGCTACTTATACAGAACTGCGATCTATAGCAGACAAGGGTAGCTTTTACGTATCCGCTCTTAAGATCGATTTTCCTGGCGCAGATCTCTCTCAATTGTGGTGTGTTTCAATAGGATTGGGGAAGCTTCAGGGCGACCCAAATCAGATTAACCAGAGATTTCTCCTTTCACTCGGCATCGTTCAGCATTTCAAATCTAACCTTGAAAACAAGATGATGGCAGCGGAAGTCATGACTGCTTCTAAGGTGAACCCTTCTCAGGTGCCTACAAACTCTGATCTTCAAAACTTGGCAGAGACCCTGCGGAGTCTTGAAAAAAAAGTCAGGCGTGACGCTCACGTTCCCAAAGAGCTTTCGGTTGGTGTTGCCGCTACTATTTTGTTTGCGAGAAGATATGACGGCACATATCCCATTGACAACCTTGTAGAATTCTCAAAGAGAACCCTTTCATGTGAAGCAGCCGTAATACTGTCTGTAATCAACGCGCCGTTAGAGGAAATTGGTGGCAAATTCCAACAGTTCAAATCACTGTTCAGTTCTTGGGGATATGAGGAATCAGAGGATACTGAAATCGCCTCAGCCTTCTTGGCAATTTCTGATTTGGCGCGAGATGAAGTGAAAGATAAGATGACCATAATCCTAGATGCCCTTAAGAATTACTTGGAATATCCGCTCGTAGCCACTGCAATTCTCACTTCGATACCGACGCTTGAAGCTAATGAAACTCTTGACCTGATGGAAAAAGCTTCTGCCATGCTTGGAACTTTCGCGCCCAGCCTAGAACGTTCTGAACTGATAAGCCTCTCAGTCAGAATGATTCACGGAATCAAGAACGAACTTGTAAAAGAACTTGATCCAACTGCGAAAATTGCAGAAACTCCTGTCCAGTTCACGTATGTCCCGTCAATAGTCTTCTTCAGGTACCATACGCCCTTGATTATCGCACATTCATCATACCATTCTACGTTCAGCGCGCTTGGCGGTGCTCACCCTGCTCACGTGCACGGTGTTGGAGGTTTCACGGGTTGACTTCAAAATCGTTTGTTGTTATCGCACTTTTGCTGTCCTTAGCTCTGTTCTCGGTTCAGGCCTTCGCAGCCTATGTTCCTCATCAAGGAGATTATTTCAGTTATTATGAAGTTCAGAACTTGGGAAGCGGCACCGGCGATTATTCTGGATATACGGAACAGACAATCATTAACGGAACAGGAGCCATCAACGGGGTCACCGCAAACGGAACAGTATCTGCCTACTACAGTTACTCGTATGATTTCAGCAACAGTTCAGGCTCAACAGAAACCGGAGGCTCGTCAGGAAATTTCACTTTTTCCTCAAACAACTTCCTTTACATTAACGGAACCGACGACCAGACTGGATACGTTAACCCAACTGTCTGGTTCTGCATGGATAACTCGATCCCTGAGGGCGGAACCTTCACCCTTCTGAACACCTTGATGACTGTGAAGTCCACGAATTACAGCTATTTCCTTCCCTCACAGAACAGAAGCGTGTACGCGATTTACGCTCAA
Organism: Bathyarchaeia archaeon; assembly: GCA_049512075.1. GTDB lineage: Archaea > Thermoproteota > Bathyarchaeia > Bathyarchaeales > Bathycorpusculaceae > JBEKCD01. Next base: position 106,430 of record JBEKXL010000006.1, read on the forward strand.
GGAGAGTCAAGCTACGAGAGAAACGACGTATACGGACAATTCACTGCCACATACACCTGGGACACGTACTTTGATCCGTCTTCAGGATACATCATAGGGTACGACTATACTGAACACGACAGTAACCCTTCAGGAACAGGGTTCACGTACACTGAAAATCTATACATTAATTCAGCCAGCTACCCGCTGACAACAGCTCCCACCGCCAGCCCTAACGGAAGCTCAGACTTAATGAAGGATGCCCTGTATATTGCAGCGATAGTCATAATCATCGCAATCATCTTAATCATCATCTATGCAGCTTCGAGAAGAAGGAGAAGACTCCAGAAACACCCGTCCCAACAACCGGTGTACACACCGCCAAGCGAACCTCCCTCGCCACCACCGCCACAAGATATCAATCTGACTCCAAAACAAGCTCCAGTGCAGCAAATCGTCATCAAGGAGGTAGTGAAAGTAAAGTGTCGTTATTGCGGAGCACTAATAGATTCCACTGCGGAGAAATGTCCTTTCTGCGGAGCTCCTAGAAGTTAGACACATCTGCTAGCTCTTCACTGGCTCCTTCCTTGCCAGATTCTTCTTGAAATATTGAAAAACCTGCCCAGACACCCTCATTTGAGCCTTCAGTGCAATTCTTGAAGATGAAGGATTATAACGAGAAATCTCTGAAAATGCTGAACGTGCATGCTTTGACTTCAGCCATAGAAGTCGCGCATAAAGGATGTCTTCACCTATGCCTAACCTCCTGAACTGAGGTTTCACAAAAAGAGAGTGTATCCTTCCGATACTCTTAACAAATGAAACCCATCCTAAACCAGCAATCTCGCTGCCCAACCTGACAACAAAGCATTTGTCTCCATTCTTTAGGGCGATTTTTACCCATCTCCTGTTCATTCCAGCGTGCGCCAAAGCCATGAATCGCTCTATCTCACCTATTTGCCCCTCATCCGCCATGGAGATTTCATGGCTGAACCTGTGAACAATGTCATGATTCTCCAAGTCTATAGTGTAAATGTCATAAATCTCACTTTCAAACTCAGTTGTCAACTCCGCGAAGAGAAAATTAAACGGCTTCAATCCATAAAAGTAGTCAAACACTTCCCTCGATCTCGTGTAAACCGTTCCAGCCTTCTCAAAGTCGTCGTAAATGAATATGCCTGAAACATTATCTTCAGAAGTCCTAGATACGTAAGCCTCACCCCCTATTTCGAGAACCTCCCTGATGAAATATTGAAGATAAGGTTCAAAGAACGAGAAGCCATCTGGAAAAACAAAGTCGATATCAAATGCACTCGATAATTCGGAGACTTCCATTTCTTTCGATCCGCTCATGTTTGCAGATATAAAGTATCTCAATCTGATAAACTTGAGTTTTCATCGCATTCAAGCGCGCGCTCTATGAAGCTTTGAGTTTTTCTGAATAGCAAAAGCGCGCTAGACTGGGGAATAGTAGAGTGTATGCCGTTAGCGTCGGGTCGTATATGAATAGGGTGCGTCTGCACTCTCACAGTGCAATTAACCCTCATTTATACTTGATTTGCGAAGCCAAAATACATATTCTGGAGTTTGTTAGCCTGGGAGAGATTCGAACTCTCGCACACATGCGGTTCTTGGAGGGAGGCGGACTTGAACCCGTTTGGGTATGGGGATGGGCGGCCCAATTATTCCTGAAGGTTGATAGTGGATGTTGAAGGCGAAAAGTCCAAGTAATTCTACATACTTATTATGGCTTTGTATTTCCAAGGACGTAGAAATTATGGGCAGGAAAAAGGTAACGATGTCACTTGGCACAAAGTGCCTTCAACTAATCGACCACTACGCAGCAACAACTGGATTTGAGTCCAGAAGCAGAGTTATGGAAGAAGCAGTTTTCGCAGTTACCGAGCTTTTGGGTCATAGACGTATGTTTGCTCAGAAGGCTCAACAGTTGAAAGAAAATCCTTCTAAAGAGGAGATAATGAGAAGTCTTCTCTACATAGGTGACATCCTCTCGAAGTATGGTGCAGTTTTGGATAGATTCGAAAGATTCGCCGATGTTCCACTCACAGAGACAGTCGCGGGCAAGAAATAGAGTGCGCGCTATACAAAATAATAACGTCAACGTGAAGCGTCAGCCGAGCTGCTTTTTTCCAGCTTACAGTTCAGTCTGAACTTGTCGGCAGCTTTTCCGCGGCAAATCCAGGAGCGCGCGCCTACTTCTTCTTTCCTTTTTTCTTCTTGCTCTTTGGCATCTTGCTCAAACCTCGCTAAGAACAAATAATTATGGTTTTTTGTTTATGAATTTTGTTAAATAGAAATACTGTTTAGCGCGCTGTTGTATTAAACAGAATTAACCCTTCAGGAGTGACTTTTCTAAAAAAAGAAAAGTATCTGGATTTTTGGCGAGACTTACTTTTTCTTTGCTGGTTCTTCAAATGTCTCGCAGGCTTTTGCAGCTTTACAATGCGGTCACGCTCTTGCGGAGGAACATAGCGCGCGCGCATAACCTATTTGGCAAAGTTTACGGTAATCTTGGCGCGGACTAACTGCAACTGTAGGATGAAGTCTTCCAGTTTCAGCAGGTTCTGAACCCTTTCGGGTTTAGGGACGGGCAGACCTGCCAAAAAAGGGGTTTTACCGGTAAAATAGGGTGGGGGTCCCACCCCCCGCACTCTAATTTCAGGCACACTTCAGGCTTATTTCAGCTAATCAAACTCAATTCATGACGTTGTGGAAGGCCTGTGCGGGGGTTAAGAATTGAACATCCCTTTGCCGGTAAAAATGCTTGGGTTTCTGCGGCACGGGATAGGTTCGAACGCTCGTTCAAATATGCTCGTTTACTACTATTTTAAGGGTGAAAAGCGCGCATGCGTGTTCCTAAATTGGTCTAAAATGGTTTTTATTCGTCTTTCTTAAGTCGAGGGCAGTTTGGGGTTCATATCTGTCCTTGATTCCTACGAGTACCTGTCTACTCTGAACACAGCAGAAACAACCAAAACGGAATTAAAACCATTTTTAACCATTTTCGGAACAGGCATGCGCGCTACATGCCTTACTTCTTGCCTATTCTTCCCTCCCACATTTTCTCCAGGAGTTCACTGACGTTTTCTAATGTCGGTTTCGTAGGGTTGAAAGTTTTCAAGTCGTAAAGAAATTGCCGTTCCTTCACTATGTATTCCGCGAGAGGCTTCAAATCCTTCTCAGGTACACCTGCTTCCTTCAGGTTTGCTGGCAAATCCACGTCTTTCATCAGTTTCAACACGGCGTGTATAGCTTTGAAAGAGGCTTGGCGTTCAGTCAAACCTGCTGTGTCCTCTCCTGCAACAGTTGCCAGCGACGCAAGTTTGTCTTCCAACAGCGGCAAATTGTACTCCATAGCATACGGTAACGCTATTGCACAAGCAACGCCGTGGGGAATTTTGTACCTAGAACCGACCGCTTCTGATATGCAGTGACCAATCGTCGCCGGCCCGCCTACCCACGGAAACCCTATTACCCAACCACCAAGAGTTGCAGCTAGACTCATGTTCCACCGCGCTTTGATGTCTTCTCCATGGTGGTAGGCCCTGCGCAGGCTCTCAAAAACCAGCTTCACAGCCGCTAGGGATAAGGCGTCCGATATGGGGTTGGCCTGCGCCGACATAAAAGCCTCGACAACGTGGCTTAAAGCGTCCATGCCCGTTCCAGCCGTCGTCCTAGGCGGCAAGCCACGGCACAGCAGTGGATCTACTATTGCCGCTTCAGCGAGTATTTTGTTGTCGGTTATCCATGTCTTATACTGCTGTTCTATTATCACCAGCGTATTGGAAGCTTCACTTCCTGTTCCTGCCGTGGTCGGTATCAGTATCTTCGGTAAGGTCTTATTCTTGACCTCCTTTGGCGTCACTCCGACGTGAACGCAATACTCTTGTGGGTCACCAGGATTGGTGGCCATCGTGGCCGAAACCTTTGCTGAGTCCAAGCAGCTACCTCCTCCGACTCCGACCACCACATCATACTTCTCCAATCTGGATGCTTTGGCAACTGCTCTGGCGTTGTCCATTGTCGGTTCGGCAACTGGAATCTTGTACAGGCTAACGGCTAACCCATTCTCTCTGATTGATTTCAGAATGGTACCCAGAATCCCGGCTTTTTCGATATTCTCGTCGCTTATAACGAGTATCTTGCCTCCTCCAAGCCGTTTAGCTTCTTCTCCAACCCTTTCTGATGCGCCGACGCCGAAGATTATTTTCTGCGGGTTTTGAAATTCAATGAGCTTCGTAATCCCTACCTCATTCTCGACAGGAGTCATACATTCGCCTGATTTCTAACTATAATAAACGGGCAGCTTTTAAGATTTCTCAAATGCAACGCTGCACGAGTTCCTATTCTTAATGACACAAAGCTACTGTACAGTTTTCAATGTTGGTGTATTTTAGAATCGTTGAATTGCAGAACCCGCAAAAGCAGAAACCGCAAAACATATTAGCGCAACGCCTAGATACTCTCGATAGAGAGGGATAATGTCCAAAAAGGGAGACGACAAGAAACTCGGGCTATGGCAAAACGTAATGCTCGGGTTAGCCTTCATGGAGCCGGCTTTTTCTCTTTTGGCAACATTCAGCCTTGTTTTGGTGGCAGGATACACATGGGCTGCAACATCATTAGCTTACCTAGTGGCAGGAATAGTCGCCATAATAACGGCAGTGAGTTTCGCTGAACTCGTCAAAGCCTACCCAAAGGGAGGTAGCATATGGACGTTCGGATCCAACTCTGTAGGTCCAAAATTCGGACAGTTCGCGGTTTGGCTCTACTTCTTGGAGATTCTTGTGATTCCAGCAGCTGCTTTGATACCTGTCGGGTTCTTTGCACTCGACTGGCTCGGTATATCGCCTTGGATAACAGTGCTGGTAGGTGTCGTGATCCTCATGGGGCTTGTGATCCGCGGGACAAAACTTTCGTTCAGAGCTATCCTCGGGCTTTTCCTAGTTGAAATCGGTATCCTTCTCGCGTTTGCGGTAAGCGCGATACTCTTTTCAATCAACCTCGGCACTTTCGGATACATGTCGGTAGATGCGATAACGCCAGCCGGATCACTCTTTGGCTGGGCAGGAATAATGGTCGGGGGAACTGTGGCCGTCTTCTCGTACATCGGTTTCGAATCCTCAGCAAACATGGTGGAGGAAACAAAGGCGCCGACAAGAAATATTCCTCGAGCCATAATCATCTCAGCTATCGTAGGCACGATTTTGTACACGTTCTTCGCGTGGGCGTTCGTAATGGCAATCCCAAGCAGGGGACTCTTCTCACTTCAGTTCTACATAAACCCAGTTCCTGACATGGCAGCAGTAATCTGGGGAAATAATCTCAGAGGAGTCATCGACCTAGCAGGAATGATTGGAGGGTTCACAGCTGCTCTGGCCTCAGTCACTGCGGGGAGTCGACTGCTGCAGAAACTCGGCGAAGACAAGATCATACCGAGTTCTTTCCACAAAACCCACTCAAAATACCTTACACCCGTAGTCGCAATCTTGTTCATGGGTTTGCTTGCACTCATCCTCGGCGAGTTCGCACCTTGGGAAGTTGTTGTTTACACCGTTGCAGTCGGTGCAATACCCGCGTTCATAATCACTAACTTTCTCGCGTTTTGGACCTATATGAAAAAAGGGCTTGGAATAAAGAACATGGTTGTTCACGCGATTCTTCCTTGGGCAGGCATCGCGCTGTGCTCTTGGTTCATCCTAGTGGGACTCCCGGCACAGATGAAAATGCTTCTCATACTTTGGATAGCTGTGGGAGTGTTCGCAGTATTCCTCAACAAAGCCGTAAGACCGCAAGCCTTCTCACCAGAGAAAGATGCCAAAACGACTAGGAGAACGTGGACAGGTCTAATCCTATCAATCATACTGCTGGGACTCGTCGTGTGGGGTTTCAGCATATGGTACAATTTCTTCAGCGGGGGCATACAATGGTGGTATGTAGTCGCTCCATACGCTTCTAGCAGCATAGTTGCAGTTGCTGCCACCGTAGTTTTTGCCGCAGCCTTTTTTGCGTTGATGTGGCGAAGCTTGCTCAAGAAAAAAGTCGAGGTTGCAAAATAGATGAATAATGTCACGCATAACCGATCGAAAATACTGGTCTTAATTGTCTCCATAGTCTTGATTTCTGCCCTGTTCCTGAGAATCAACGCTGTCCAATTGTCAGATGGACAGGCCACGACGTACATCATTCCAATTGAAGACTGGATCAAGAACGATGACACCAGTGCGGTACGACTGGTCAACATGCTACTGCAAGAAGAAGTGCCTGTCTACTGGGCATTGAGTAATTTCACGGTAGCAGGAACTACGTATCCTGCAGGAACATTCTACATAAGGACACCGTTCACTACACGTTTGGGCGTCTCCAGCGATGACACAATGGGTTGGTTCATGCTGCAGGCAAAATTGAACAGAGTGTGGAGAATAGACACAACGACAGAAAATTTCACGGTCAATTCAAAACAGCTAATCCTTCCACAGATAGCGCTCTTCTACGACAAGACAACGTACGAAAACGCCCTAGAAACTTACTTGAGATTCAGAAGCTTAGGCTTCAAAATAGTCTTGGCAAACGCTGAAGATTTGTACACCAAATCTTGGAACGAGTCAGGAAGCGTTCTGAACGAGGCAAACGTGGTGGTGATTCCAGGAGGTGCAGTGCATTTCTGGTCATTTCCAACAGATGAGGCGCTTGCAGAGGGCATAGGAAACCTGACCGAATTCATCAAGAACGGAGGAGGATACATCGGAGTCTGTGCTGGGACAGTCGAAGCATTGCAAGGTGTTCAACCCGTTTACTTGCCCCTCGTCAACGCATCCATGACTTCGCGGGACATGTGGGGGTTGGATTGGAGGCTACTTCAAGGACCATTATACATTAATATTACGCAACCTAGCAACCCAGTAATGTTTGGTTATGGATCTGATGCCGTTAGACCTGGATACGGGCCACTAACCACAATCTACTACCTCGGTGGCCCTGCGTTGTGCGACCTCGGGGCCAACACGACGGTCCTCGCAACGTACGCTGGGCCAATTACGCAACAGGTGATGCCGAGTGTGAATAACACGTGGGGATTAGCAGCCGTCGTTGCTGCAGATTACTACGACGGCAAGGTAGTCGTGTTCGGACCTCATCCAGAGTATCCTGGCCCTGTCGGGCGCATGTACGCGCAGGCACTGTATTATATTGCAAAGACTCCAAAGCCTTCGCGTTTAGAGCCAGCAGCATCTCAAGAAATCATGTCTGAGAGCGCAATATCAGAATGTGTCAATACTATAGAATCAACCGTCAACCAGATCAAACCTACACTTGAGGATGCAACTAGAAGCGCGGCAAATATCGTAAACCTGAGAACAGGAGATTATTACAACGTTCTGGGAAATGCGGTCGATGAAGATTTGTTATCATTCGATAAAGAAGCTTACAATCAACTCAACGACCTGCAGAGATACACTGTAACGTTCCAATACGAATACTCCAAACTGAACACGCTTAAAGGCATGGTGCAAGGCGACCCTCAACTCGTGAGCCTTGCCGAATACGGTCAAGCAATGATCAGCAACTTCTTCAATTATACAGAAAACTTGCCCCCGGAGCCGCACACCGTGACACAAACAGATTGGACTGGAGACGGCCCATTCATGCCGTTCACGCAGGCCGATGAAGCCACGAAGTTTGAAAGCCTTCCTCACATATTTGACTACGTCGATAATGAGACCAATGCATCACTTTACCCGTTGGCACAGAACTATTCAGTCGTGTACAGAGAGTATAATATATTGAACCGTGAAAACCAAACTGCATACACTCTTGAAACAAACCAAACACTATCAGATTTGTACCAGAATATCACCTCACCATGGCCCGTCGGCATCTACTATGTGATAATTTACAGCTTGTTCCACACAGAAGACATAGTCCAGTACAAGATAGAATACCCCCTGTTAAACATGCTGACATTAGCCGACAGGGTGAATGAGGTCATCTCGTACGTCGAGTACGCCCTAGGCTCAGCCGTGGGACCATGGAACTACGCTTCTGCAGAAATACAAGCATTCATAGCACATCCTCAAGGCCCATTCGTGTAGGCAGATGACCCGGATGACAACAGGAAATGTTGGGCGAAAACGGAAGATGAGTGGCATAATCAGCGGACTCACAACAATCGTCGTTGGAATAATCATAACTGCCGTTCTGTGGTGGTTGCTCGGTGGATTCGGTTTCTGGGAACTCCCGGGCGTAGCGATACTGTTCATCGGCATCGGTGAAGTTCTCTACAAGATATACGTGGCAGGTACTGACAAGAGGACTCCGTTATTACGCGGAGGGATTCTTTTGATGTTCATAGGTTTGGCAGGTTACGTCAGCTTTGAGGGCTACTTCTTGTTTGGAACATTTCAAATACTATCGCTAATCGCAACGGTCATCGGACTAGTGCTGCTCCTAGCGGGGTTCGTTTCAGCTTCCAAACACTGAGCAATCAAATCTGGTCTGAACGTCGTTGCGCGGCATTCAAAGGAAATGATGGAAAATGTTAGGTTTTAACGGACAAATATTGCGGGTGAATCTGTCCAGTAAGAAAGCCACAAAAGACGTGTTCACAGAGGCTGATGCAAAAAAATACTTGGGTGGAAGAGGTCTAGCCATCAAGATACTGTTCGATGAGCTCAGACCAGGGATTGATGCGTTGGGGCCGGAAAACAAGCTGGTTTACGCGGCAGGACCATTTGCTGGAACGGGGTTCCCGTTGAACTCTCGCTGGATCGTGGCCGCAAAGTCGCCCTTGACTGGAATCTGGGGCGAAGCTGCTTGCGGCGGCACCTTTGCGGTCCAGTTGAGAAAGGCTGGCTATGACGCACTGGTTGTTGAGGGCGCATCCACATCCCCCGTGTATATCGACATAATGGACGATGATGTGCAAGTCAAAAACGCTTCCCACCTCTGGGGAAAGATGACTTTAGACACAGAGATCGCCATAGCTCACGACCTTGGAATAAAAACACGTAAGGAAGATGACCCGGCGATCGTGTGCATCGGTCCAGCAGGAGAAAAACTAGTGAAAATGGCAAACGTTATGCACACCGCACATCGAGCCGCGGGCAGAACAGGCTTGGGAGCAGTGATGGGCTCTAAGAAACTCAAGGCTGTCGCAGTTCGCGGAACCAAGAACATTCCAGTCGCTGACCCAGAAAATCTGAAAAGACTAACGAAGGCCACGGTCACCGAATGCACGACGAACAAGAGTTTAGTCCTTTTCTCCAAGTATGGACAAGCTGGTCTGGTGGATGTTTTGAACGAGAGCGGTATACTTCCAACCAAAAACTTCCAGAACGGAACGTTCCAGCACTACGAAAAAATAAGCGGAAGGACCATGGCCGAAACAATTCTCAAGAAGAAGAACGCTTGCTCCCAGTGTCCAATCGCCTGCAAAAGGATGGTGGAGGTCGATCGGGGATCCTACGCACCCATCGACGCAGGCTATGGTGGCCCAGAATACGAAAATGTCGCATCTTTGGGATCGCTCCTCCTAATAGGGGACTTGGAGGCAGTGTCAAAAGAGAACCAGATGTGCAACGCGTATGGAATAGACACGATCTCGGTAGGTGTAATAATTGCTTGGCTGATGGAGTGCTACGAGAGGGGAATAATCTCAAAGGAAGACATCGATGGCATAGAAGCGACATGGGGCAACGCTGAAGCTGCGATGAAACTCATCGAAAAAACGTCTACTCGCGAGGGTATAGGGAATCTCCTCGCCGAAGGCATCAAGAAAGCAGCGAAGAAAATAGGCAGAGGCTCAGAAAAGTACGCGATGGAAGTCAAGGGTCTGGAGGTTCCGATGCATGAACCCAGGGGCAAAAAAGGCGTCGGCTTGGCGTATGCGATTTCCGCAAGGGGAGCATGCCACATGCAGGCCTTCCATGACACGGATACCGAAGCCGAGAATGTTGCACCCGAAATCGGAATTTCGAAAGGGCTGAACAGACACGATACCTCCAAAGACAAGGTCGACATGGTCAAGAAATCACAAGACTGGGTCGCCGTCACCAACTCTCTCCTGCTATGCACAGCACCCGCATGGGTCGGGTTCGACTACACGAAACCCACCTTCTTAGTTGAAACATTGAACGCCATCACGGGAATGAACTTCACAGTAAACGAGCTGATGACCATAGGAGAAAGAATGAACAACCTATGCCGATGCTTCAACGTAAGAGAAGGCACAACCAGAAAGGACGACTACCTACCACCGAGATTCACAGAAGAACCCCTCCCCGACGGTCCATCAAAAGGACAACGCATAACCAACGAGGAACTCCAAAAAATGCTCGACAACTACTACGAGCTGAGAGGATGGAACAAGAACACAGGAATTCCGAACCGAGAAAAACTCATCGAACTCGGACTCGAGCATGCGGCAAAAGCCATTGAAAAACACCTCCAATCTTAGTACTCAAACACGGGGGCTCACATCCAACATAAGCCGCGCGCGCTGAGGAGGACTGTCGTTCGACGTTTAGGTCTGAGGGCTTTTCTTTCTATGGTGCCCTCGCGCCGATACATCTTATCAGTCAGATCTCTCGATATCTCCTCGGTGCTCCAGCCCCTGCCGAGCATAGCGGCCAGCTCACTTCAAGGCTAGACTTCCAAAAAAGGAGGGAATTTAGTATAAGTTCACGCTTGAGCGTTGGTAACCCAGGAGAGATTCGAACTCTCGCCAAGCATATCCAGTATGCTTTTTTACCGGTAAAGTCGGGTGGGGGTCCCACCCCCCACACTCTAATTTCAGGCACACTTCAGGCTTATTTCAGCTAATCAAACTCAATTTATGACGTTGTGGAAGGCCTGTGCGGGGGTTAAGAATTGAACACACGTTTACCGGTAAAACCTTGCATTCTGGAGCGCGGGATAGCTTCAAACTCTCGGTTCAAACTTTTCCTGCGTACACTGCTGTTATTCCTCCCCAGCCAACAAAAAGAAAAAAGGATGGTGGTTGGTTTACTCCGCCAGTTTCTTTCTCAAGAATTCTCTTCGGTCTTTTCTTTCTAGTTTTTCGATTTCTGCTTTGTATTTCTCACGAATCAGTTTCAGCTTGCAGTTCGTGTACAGCGCGTCATATACGGGGCTTGTCTTGGCGATGGTTTCATAATCGTCTTTTGAAACGATGCCGAAACCTGTCATGACGGCTTCCATTCCGGCGGCTTCGGCAGCCATCTCCATTTTGTCCGTGTCGGCAGCTCGGACGATTTTTGCTAACTCCAGGACTGCAGGATCCTTTACCTTGTACTTGTCTATAATAGCGTCGAAACTGCACTTGTCTCCGTGATGTCCGAGTTCGACTCCTGGTGCATCGTAGGGTATTGCCTTCTCTTTTTTGACTGTCTCCTCAATCTTTTCTACGGGAACGAATAGGAATTCGGCTTTCGGGTCTATGAATCGTTTTATTAACCATGGGCATGCGGTTCTGTCTACGTGCACGAATAGTCTTGTTACCCACTTCATGCTTTTCATCAACACTATTTGGCTTTCAGTTCTTTGATGCGTTCCTGTACTGCTGCAAGTTCGTTCTTCAGTTCTTGTGTGTACTCTTCTAGTTTCTTGATTTTCTCTTCTTTCGTTAGAAAGCGGCGAGTGAACTGTCCATATCCGTGGTGGCCTTCGCGCCAACAACGCCCGCCAAATCCATGGTGTTCTTCGCCATGTTCTTCATGCATACTTTTTTTCACACTCTCTTATGTAGATTAACTACTTATCACAGTAGAATATCTACTTACATAAGTTTGACGTCAAGATGAGTTCAAGCTGGTTTGCAGCATGAATATTACGTCTGACAAAGTGGGAAAAGCCGTCTTTTGGACACTGTGCGTAATGGGAGTCTTTGCAATCCTGAGCTCGACAATGTCTAAGACTCTGCTTAATCCCTTTGCTATTGCGCTGGGCACGCCTACTGATTGGTCAGGCTTTGTGGGTGCGGCTTCAACCATACCGGGCATTCTAATCAGCCTCCCTGCGTCTTCGCTTTCCGACATTTACGGCAGAAAGAAGTTCCTGCTAGCATCAGGCTTCGTGTTTGCAACCGCACCTTTCTTCTACCTTTTCATATCAACATGGTGGCAGCTCATACTCGTCAGGTTCTACCACGGGTTTGCAACTGCCATCTTCGTTCCCGTAGCCGAAGCCTCGATGGCCGAGTTGTATCCGTCACAGCGAGGAGAACGCATATCACTCTTCACATCTGCAACGTACGTCGGCAGAAGCATCGCACCTTTCCTCGGAGGATACATACTGTACAGCACCGCAAGCACTTCCGACCCCCTGTACAACTATCACGTCATGTACCTTGCGGTCGCAGCGGCCGGGCTAGCTGCCTTCGTGATGGCACTGCTGTTTCTAGCTGAAAGAAAGCCACGCATGCTCGCTGCATCTAAAAAACAAGACACTTTAAGGCGAATGTACGCTGGATGGGGCGCCTTGGCCAAGAATCATGCAGTGTTGGCTGTCAGTTTTGTGCAGGCCAGCTTGTACTACTCGTTCGGGACGGTGGATTATTTTCTCTCCGGATACTTGAAGGATACACTGCATTTTGACTTCTTCTCAACGGCCGCTGTTTCGGGCAGCATCATTGTGCTTGCTATCTTCGTAAGAGCTTACATGGGAAGAGTCTCGGACAGAACAGGCAGACGAAAGCCCATAATAGTCGGCCTGCTGATATGCTCCGTACCGTTGGTTGTCATGCCGTTTTCTTCGGACCTTCGAGTTCTCTTGCTGTTGGCTCTGATCTATGGATTCGGCTTCGCTACAGCGACGGCGCCCACAACTGCTCTGATAACGGAGCTGGCACCGTGCGAGTTCATCGGCACCTCGACAGGCTTCTTGGACACCATGATGGACATCGGGCAGACTATTGGTCCCATAGTCGGAGGGTTCATCCTCGGAACGAGCTTTGGGTACTTTGGCCTATTTCTGTCACCCACTGTAGTCCTGCTCTCTGCTTGCCTAGTCTTCGCCCTGTCAGGAGTTGCGAAAAGAAAAATCAACCGTGTTGAGGTCTAATGTCTCATCATTGGGGTTACGTAAGCGCTATCACTTCTGCAATTTTGTTCGGAATAAGCTCAACCCTCAACAAAATCGCATTGCAGAATGTTAATCCCACCCTCGTAGCGGGAATGATCTACTTCATCGGCGGGGTTCTCCTCCTCGGAATCCACTTCACTCCACTCTCCAAAAAGATTCTTTCCATGCTCAAAACGCCGGGAACAGAGGAGAAAATACTGAAGAAGGACTTGAGAGTTCTAACCCTTGTGATTGTATGCGGCTCGTTGATCGCACCGTTGTTGCTCCTGAACGGCCTGAACCAGACCACAGCCATAAACGCATCGCTACTTCTAAATGCGGAGTCCCTATTCACCGCCTTCTTAGCTTTTGTATTCTTGAGCGAACGAGGAAAGAGAGGTGAATATCTTGGAATTCTCATTCTGCTTGTCGGCGTGGTCTTCGTGGCCACAAATGGAGAATTCCAGAGACTCACTCTAACAGAAAACATTCCCGGCAATCTCCTGATAATTGGCGCATGTCTGTTCTGGGGAATAGACAACAACCTAAGTAGATTTCTCAGCAAGAAGAAAGATATCATATTGGTGACCGCATTGAAATGCTTTTTCGGAGGATTGGCCTTGCTCATCATCTCTTTTCTGCTCGGCGTTAGCTTTAGCATATCATTGGCATCGATACCTTACCTGTTGTCCGTGGGAGCCCTCAGCGTCGCATTCTCAATCTTGTTGTTTCTTTTTGCCCTTAGAAAAATAGGTTCGATGCGAACAGGAGTCATCTATTCTACATCTTCACTTTTCGGAGCCGTTTTCGCGTTTGCAATGTTGAGAGAGTCTTTCAGTCCCATCCAAATGACAGCCGGACTAGTAATGGTTTTGGGCGTTTACGTCCTTTACCGCTATGCGCCCGCGAGAGATTCGAACTCTCGTTAAGCATAATCTGAGCATATTTTTGCCGGTAAAGTCGGGTGGGGGTCCCACCCCCCGCACCATCATTGAACACCCCGCAATCAACGAGATTCTGACCAAGTATCTGAACTATCTGCTCTGCAAGAAGGCATTGAAGCCAGCTACTATCAAACGAAAGGTCAAGACGATTAAGAGCCTATTGAAGCATGGCGTGGAACTGCCTAACCCTGATAATGTGATTGCTTTTCTGAATACTTGCAGTTGGGCTAGCGGAACAAAGGACATTACAATTGACGCTTATCGAGACTACCTCAACATGCTGGGGTTGACGGAAGTCAAGTTGCCGCATATACGAAGAGAAGAGACATTACCTTTTGTTCCTTTGGAAGAAGAACTTGATTCCGTCATTTCAAGTGTTAGAACGAAGATGGCAACGTTCCTTCGAGTGTTAAAAGATACTGGTGCACGACCCATCGAGGCATGGACTTTGAAATGGACTGACATCAGCACAACCAGCAAATGTGTAACAATCACACCAGCAAAATACAGTCATGCAAGAAAACTCGGCATCACAGAGCAGACATTGAACATGCTTCTAGCCCTGCCAAAAAAGAACCAATATGTGTTCTCTCCGAGCGGTCAAAAAGAAAGATTCGGTGACGAACTGGAGTACTTCGCTATGAATTTCGTCAAAGCAAGAACCAGAGTAGCAAATAAACTGCAAAACCCTAGAATCAAGTTGATTAGTCTGAGGACTTTTCGTCATTGGAAAGCGACAATGCTCTATCATAGAACAAAAGACATTCTATTTGTCAAAGAAAGTCTTGGACACGTCAACATTCAGAATACGCTAAGGTACATACATTTGGCAAATGCTGTTGCGACTATTCAAGACGAATATGTGTGCAAGGCGGCTAAGACTGTGAAAGAAGCATCAGAACTGATTGAAAACGGATTTGAATATATCTGTGAACTTGATGATGCGAGATTGTTCAGGAAAAGGAAGTAAAACCATGACAGACCAAGAAGTCGAACTCTTGAAGCAAATCCTAGCCACATTGAGGGAAATCAAGAAAGCAATAGAAACGCTGGACTCAGACGTAATAACCTACGCATCACACTAAACCCGCAAATTCCCTTTTTCTTTCGTCTGTTTCATAGCTATAGCTTTTCCGCAAAACCAGAAATTGGCTTAAAGGTCTGGTTTTACTTGAGACTGTTCTCGATAGTCTTCTTTTCGCTTTCCGTTATTTCATAAATCTTGTACACTTGTTCATCAATTTCGGAGTCAGTTTTCTTTATTTCGTCTTCCATTACCGCTCTTTCATCTGTTAGTTTATCGCCAATCTTGAGCAACTTTTCATTCAGTTGAAGAATTTTCTCCACATGTTGAGTTACCTCAATTTCTTGCTCTCTTGTCGGTTTTTTGATTGTAACCTGTGAAACATAAACTGGCTTTTGCTCAATAAAGTTACCCTGTCTTTCTGCACATATAGACTTCAAGAAATAGGACATTAGTTTAGAATTCAAGACACCCAAAACGTATTTAGAATTGGTTGGCAGAATACATGCTGGAGCATTAACATAAAACCCATTCGTTTCATCTAATGAAAAAGAAGACCTCGTGCTAAGATTACCCCATACAATCTTCGGTACACCGAATAAATCATAGTAAGCACACGCCCTAAGTTCATACCAATAGTTCCCTTTGTCCCATCTCTTTTCGAGAGCCTCTTGAAAACTGCACAAGTGCTTGTAAATAGCAGGATAATTCTTCACTTCTACGCCAATTTTCGTAAGAATGATATAGTTCTTCTTTGATTTCACTACGTATCGTTTACATTCTGCCCCAGTTAAGAACGGTTTAATTAACTCCTCACTTCGTGAATCTTCCTGTATTAATTCATACCTTTTTTTCTCATCTATTTCAAGGGTGTGGGGGAAGAGAACCCCGGGGCTTGCCCCGGGCGGTGAATTCCCCCACTTAAGCCTTTATACTGAGCGTGTGTTACGAAAATGTGGAGATAACCTTGGAGATGGAGGCCGGG
>JBEKXL010000007.1:0-103750 GCA_049512075.1 Bathyarchaeia archaeon
GGATGCGAGGAGTCTACGTACAGCCAAAATGGGAATCGAATTAGCGGCCCGACTTTACAATGTCGTCCAGCATTCGAGGGAATTGCTTAGCGTGCTTCCTCTGTGAAATGGACTTGAACCCGTGTGGATGCGGGAAGGGCAGACCTGCCACATAATCGTGTTTTTACCTGTAAACTTGGGTGGGGGTCCCACCCCCCGGCGCTTCCAACATCGCCAAGGATAAGTCCCCGTGGTGGCACGCGTACTCTTCATATGAACAGAACCCAGTGATGAACGTAGAATGAAAGCCCCTACAATCTGGATATACCAAAAGGTCCAGAGCATTCTTCAAAAAAAAGTCACTAGGTCAAAAATGCCCAATGGATCAACATGTTGTACGGTCGATTCAGGGTCAGCCTTATCAAGAAGAAGCTCCTCTTCTCAGGCAAGGGGCAAGGCTACCGAATGAAAGGGAAAGAAGACGCGACCAACTGTTATGCCAGACATCATTAAGGTGCAAAACGAGAAAGTGTAAGGAATTGCTATGGCAGATCCACTCCTGTTTGCTTTCGTGGTTGGGATGATTGCCATTTTGGTGGCGTCATACATCACTCGTTGGATTCTCAAACGTGATTCTGGTACCGCTCGTATGCAAGAGGTGAGCAGGTATATTGTGATAGGAACAAGCGCTTACATCAAGAGACAATTAGGGACAATCATTCTTATCATTCCCTGGCTGGCCTTAATAATTCTCTTTCTTTTCAATTGGACTACTTCATTGGCTTTCGTGTGCGGTGTCCTTCTCTCCCTATTGGCGGGGTACGTTGGCATGAACGTCGCAGTTAGAACCAACGTGAGAACCACAAGTGCCGCTACGCGTTCACCTGGGCCAACTCTGAGAACAGGCTTTTTGGGAGGTGCAGTTATGGGTCTGGCAGTCCCAGGGATAAGTTTGGTTGCGTTGTTCCTATTGCGAATAGCCTTGAATGATATTCCGGCGCTTGTTGGATTTGGATTTGGAGCAAGCCTAGCGGCATTGTTTGCGCAAATCGGAGGCGGCATATATACAAAGTCGGCTGACATTGGGGCCGATTTGGTGGGTAAGATCGAAATGGAGATCCCTGAGGACGACCCAAGAAATCCGGCTGTGGTCGCTGATTTGGTTGGCGACAACGTGGGCGATTGCGCGGGGCGAGGTTCAGATTTGTTCCAGACTTTCAGTGATGACATAATAACTGGTATGTTGATGGGCGTTCTCTTTATTTCGAGATACGGCCCTAACGGGGTAGTGTTTCCATTTATACTCGAAGCTGTTGGTGTTCTGGCCTCCATGTTTGGGATATCGCTGGTTAGACGGTGGAAGCGGATAAACGCTACAGGATCTTTGGTTGTCGGTCTCATGGTCACAACAGTTCTAAGCTCGATTGGCTTGTTCTTTTTGTCTACGCTGTTTATGAATGATATATCACTATTCTTTGCAGGTTTACTTGGTGTTGCAGCTGTGCTCGTTTGTGTCCTAAGTACACTATACTACACCGGTCTGGAGCGTGGACCTGTACATCATGTCGCTGAATCCTCGCAAGCAGGCCCTGCAATAAACCTGATAACTGGCATATCAACTGGACTGGCAACTCCATTGTTTCCAATGATTGCAGTTTTGGCTGCCGTAGTGGTTTCTTTCATAGTAACTGGTCAATCTCTCTACGGGCTAGTCATAACAAACATTGGCACGGACTTTGGTATTGCGTTTATTATGGCTTCTGATACGTTCGGTCCAATAACCGATAATGCTGCGGGAATAGCTGAAATGTCTGGAATCTCGGGGCAAGCAGCTGAGACGTTAAATTCTCTGGATGCTGTGGGAAACACTATGAAGGCTGCAACCAAGGGCTATGCCATGGCATCAGGTACGGTTACGTCTTTCTTGATTTTCGCAACGTATTTCGCAACGGCTAAGATCTCTGTCATTTCGCTTGGATCGCCATACCCCATCGCTGCACTGTTCCTAGGTGTAGTTTTGCCTTTGCCATTGGCCTCTCTGACGATAAGGGCGACTTCCGATGGGGCTTTCAAAATGGTTGATGAAGTGAGGCGGCAGTTCAAGGAGATTAAAGGGCTCAAAGAGGGGAAAGTTGCTCCTGATTATGCCAGATGTATTGATATCGCAACCAAGAATGCGCTCAGCAAAATGGTGTTGCCGGGGCTTATTGCCATAGCAACTCCCATCGCGGTGGGTCTGTTATTTGGTCCGACCGAGTTGGGAATGATGCTCATCGGGGCTACGGCTTCCGCCGCCATGTTAGGCTTCTTCTTTAACAATACAGGCGCCCTGCTGGACAATGCTAAGAAGTTGGTCGAAAGTGGGCTGTATGGGGGCAAGAAATCGGATACCCATAAGGCAACAATAATTGGTGATACTGTAGGCGACCCGTTGAAGGACGTTGCAGGCCCCTCGGTTCTCATATTCATGAAGCTTCTAGGCATGACCGCTCTGCTTCTGATCCTATTATTGACTCGGGCTTGAACAATCTTGGTAGCCACAAGGACGAAGATCAGGGAAGACTTGCCGAGATTTCATTTTACAGTATGTGCGTACTCTGTCTATGAGGCGCGGATGATAGGGTTTTGGGGCCATAAGCGAGAATTGAGCTTCTACCCTTGAAGGTTTACTGTAATTTTGGGTTTGTTTGCGCTGCGGCCTCTGCTATTTTTCGAAAACTTCTGGAACGGGGTAGTGGCTGCGGCCTATTGCTTCAAGTATGTCATCGGTAAGGGTTTTCTTGCTTAGGTGTCTAGCGAAGTCGGTAGCGGTTATTATTCCAACCAGCTTGTTATCCTTTATTACGGGAAGTCGTCGGATTCCTTTGTTGACCATTCTTCTGGCAGCTTCTTTTAATGGAGCTTCTGAATCGATTACTCTGAGGGGTGTGGTCATTACCTCTGAAACTTTGATGTTTAGCGATTTTCTCTCCGCCAAGACTCTCCTTACGAAATCCCGTTCAGTGACGATCCCTACAGGCGTATTTTTGTCCATGACCACCAAATCGCCTACGTTGTTTTGCGACATTAGGTCTGCGGCTTCAATAACAGTTTTGCTAGCGTCGATTGTTATAACATTCTTCGTCATGAAATCCTTGACTGTCGGCATCACTTCTCAAGAGTGTTTGATTGGATAAAAGTTTTTTGCATGCGCACATCTTCCTGTTTTAGATTCTACCAAAATGCCAACAATTGCTCGCAAAAAGGGCGCAAAAAATTCTTGTAGGCACAGCCTCTGGCACTGAAACCAGATGCCTACTGCTTTTGTTTTCTAAACATCTACAAGGAACCACAATAGTGGCTTGTTTTATTTGTTTCATCTCGAAAATTGTTGCAATTTGACAGACAGATCCCCCTTGCCTCATCTTTATAACCTGCCTGTGACTCCGTTGACAACTGTTCTATGAATAAGCTGTCAATACATTAACAGCGTTTCATTGTGGGCACAGTTCCAGTAATGTTTAAGTGTACGTTTAAACATATAGATTCACGTGATCCATCTTGGTCAAGACTATAACCATCCGAGAAGAAGTATATAGAAAATTGCTGACTATCAAGAAGAAGGATGAAAGCTTCAGTGAGCTATTTGACAGACTTGCAGAAAATAAGGATCCACTGGAAACGCTATCGAAACTCAGGGCGAGTGTAGAGTTCAGAAAGAAGAAAGAGATGCTTTCAGAGATATATTCTTCCAGGGCTGAACGAAGAAGATGATCACGATAGACACAGACGTGTTGATTGAGATACTGGACAAGGAATCAGAAAAAGGTGACGAAGCTCTCATGCAGATTCTTCAAAGTGAAGAAGAAATATGCACAACTGCCATCAACATACATGAGATACTCTACGGCCTCCACAAGTATGGAAAACCAGTCAAAGAGATTCTGTTGTTACCTGTTTTGAACTATATGAAAAAGGATGCAGTCCTCTCCAGCAAAATAGAGCTGGAAGCAGAAGAAAGAGGAACTTCCATACGCAGAACTGATGCCATGATAGCCGCCATGGCCATAAACAACGGGGCAGCCCTCTTCACCTTCGACTTGAAACACTTCAGCCCCCTCAAAGCCCTTGGACTCAAACTCTTTCCGTAGAATACTTTGTCTGAAACGCAGCCTTTTGTTCAGCGCTAAGCAAGAACCAGCCAATTTGTTCGATCAGGTGGGACGGGCAGACCTGCCGTACCACGGTGTCTTTACCGGTAAAGTCGGGTGGGGGTCCCAACCCCCCGCACCACCTTCAGACCATCAGTTCCGCTCAAATTTCGCTCGTTTTAAGCTTTGGGCAGTAGAAAAACGACTTCAAATTCTGGGCAGCTTTTGATTTCACTTGAGGGTTTGAACTGTCATTCTTTTGTAGGTTCTGTAAAGTTGTCGGTTGATGACGAACGAATTTCACGATCTATCAACCGAAGACTTGACAGTTCCTGTTGAAACGCGCGCGTATGAAACAACGCTTTTAAGCCAGTTCTGATTTCTGCTCTTTTTGAACATCAAAGGAAAATGATGAAACATATCCGTACGGTTTCTAAGGTGTATCATCATGAAGAAAAGCTCAATTTTGGGATTAGTAATGGTCCTGCTAATCGCAAGTGGCCCAATACTCTACTTTATTCCTAACATAGTTTCATTTTTTCAGTCCATCACTTCTAATCAAACAGATATAACTGTTCAAACTGGAACGATAAGTCAATATGAACGTAATGGTATAACGTACAAGTTCCTATGGAAATACTACCTTGATGGTTGGACCTACGGGGACGACACACACTTTTGCTTCGCTGCAAGCGACGCTGGGCAAATATTGACCTTTCCTTTGCAATTGAATGAGAACTGTACAGCTTATGGGCTAACATTCACCGTAGCTGGAATAAATCATGATAGCATCATCATATCTATTAAACAGTAACGCACGCGTCACACGTCGTCATCGCGTCGTCGTAAAAATAATTTAAGCGAGGGTAAAGTTTCATGCCAAAACCGCGCGCTATTTTTCCGCATACTAGTAGCGAGAAATATGCCCCAAATGTTAATGCGAGTCAACAGTCATGATCAGGCTATGCCTAGCAGGCACACATTGAAAGAAACGCATATGCTTGAGGACAGGCTCGCTTTGCCACTGGTAAAGCAGCAAAGAAAGCAAAAGGCTGAGAATGCGCTCTCTGTGCATAACATGGCTGAAGACACTGCTACAACGCATCTAAAGAGAGGCTGTGCTTAATTCCTGCTTTCTCACCAATCATCAGCAACATTGTGGAGGTCCAATAACAGCGCGCTCTCTAGATTGCCTTAATCTGAGAGATGCCGTCTTTCTTTTCGACTCTCATGACTTGGTCTGCGAAACTTTCTAGTTCTCTCTCATGCGAAACCATGACCACTTGTGGGCATTTGAGTTCGTCAAGTATCTCCCTGATCTTGAACAGTTGTTCTTTGCTGAAGCCGTCTGTGGGTTCGTCAAGGATCAAAAGGTTAGACTTGATTCCTGCTGAAACCTTCTGCACGATAGTGTTGAGCGAGAGTCTATACGCAAGGGCCAGACTAGTTTTCTCACCGCCACTAAGATAGTTGTAGTCCTGCTCATACCCATCCTGCTCAACGATAGGCGTGAAATCCTCATCAATCCGGGAATCCTTGCTAGGATCCTCAACGAGCATTCCCCACCATTTTTGAAAATGCTGATTAAACTCCTGATTTATGTTCATCATAACATACTTTTCAATCGCCTCTAGGGTTGGCATCAAAAACTCTTCAAGCCAAATCTGATATTCTTTCAGTCTCTCTGCGGCTTTTCTTTCCTTTTCCTTGTCCCGGATCTCTCTCTCCAGTTCCTCCACCTGATTCGTGAGCATGTCACGCGTCGTCTGAAACTTAGATATCTTATTCTTCACCGTGTCAAGCTGTGACCGGGCCTCATCCAGCTCTTCGGACAATGCTGCAGTCTCCCCTAATATTCTGTTGTATTCCTCCACTTCCTGCTGGGCCTTCTCAAGCTTTTCTCTGGCCTCCCCAACTTGTCCTTTCAGCGCCTCCATCTTCTCACGATGCTTCTCTATTCTCTCCTTGTTTCTCTCCATCCGTTCAGTTAGATTTTGCAATCTGTCTCGGGCGCTCTTAAATTGTTGGAATGATTCTTGTAAGGTTTCTATTTCTTTGATTCTTGTTTCGCAGGTGGCGACTTCGTCTGACGCCTTGCACTTCTCCTCTTTTTTCAGCTTGATTTTCTCTTCGAACTCACTAGGATCTGCAGGTCTGTCGCAAGTCGGGCAGACTCCATTTTCTCCCACAGATTCGTAATCGCTTATCTTTGCGCCTATGACATCCTCCGACGATATGAGTTCTCGCTCTTTCCTTCTCATACTCTCCAATTCCTCTTTCAGTTCAGCTTCAGTTTTCGGCGTAGGCTGCTGAATCTTGCTCAGCCTATCCGCTTCGGGCTGCAACTTCCCCAATTCTGCAGAAAGCTCTTCCACTTCGCGTTCGAGGCTGACTACTTCACCATTCTTCTCCCTGATATGCTTCTCAAGCAGAGGAACTTCACCTACCGCCTTTCCAAGCGCCTCCTTGCTTTTCTGCAGCGAATCGACTTTCTCCCTCAGCGCATTTACCTTCTCGTCAAGGCTGTCCCTGTTCCCGCTGAGACCTGTCAATTCCTGCTCGCATTTTCCGATCTCCGCCCTTGTTGCGTTGCATTTTTCTCGACGGCTTTCAAGGTCAGAAGCATGTGAAGCCAGTCTAATCGACTTCTCCTTGATAGACTTCGCCAGAGTTGAAGAATTGTCCAGTGCAATTCGATAATCCTCGATCCTGAATGCCTTTCTAAGTGTTTGAAGCCTAGCGTCCGCCCTCATCCAGATAATGGCCTTCATTTCTTCTTGCGGAGTGAAAATAGCGTACCTGTAGATGACACTCTGCGCCTTAGGGTCTGCTGGCTCGTTAAAAGCCAGTATATCAAGAACCTTCTCCTTCATCTCAGAGGCCGACAGTTGCAGTACGGCGCCGTCAGTTTTGAGGCTGCAACCAGACTGCTGGACGCTCTTGGCCTTTCTCTCCAAGCTTCGGCACACCTCATATTCCTTCCCCTCGACTTCGAAACAGAGACTCACCAGACCTCTCTTTGCCCCTGCCTTGAGCAAGGCTCCTCCTTTCTCTGAACCTAAACCAAAAAGCGCAAATTCTATCGCCATAAGAACAGTTGACTTTCCCGAACCTATGTCACCCTCAAAAAGAGTCGTCCCCAAGGGAAATGAGACCATCTGCTCAGTGTAGCTTCTGATGTTCTCAAGCTTCAGCGACCTCAGAATCATCAACCCTCATCTCCTAAACCCAACGTGTTCAACGCGTGCTTCTGGATGCGTTCCACGTAATCCTTCTTCGTCTCGTTGAGCTTCTGCTCCTGCCTCAGAACCTTCAACAACTCTTGTGCGAGCTTGGCACCCTTGTCCGCTTTCAGCTCTTCTAATGAAACCTTGACCGCTCCAATATTCTCTCTCAAGAGTCTGTTCTCAATCGCAGGAACATCCTCGCCTACGACTTTGACTGAAACGTAATCCTTTGATGTAAGCCCATAGCGATTTATGATGACGTCTAACGCACCGTTTTCTTTCATCAAGTCCCTGATTTCGCCTGAGCTGATGTCCGAAGTCTTGCCTCCTGAGAGTTCTCCCTTTATCTTGACAACTGTAATCTTGTTCTCGGCCTCAATCTTACTCAGTTTCTCCATCAGATCCTTCTTGGCTTGCATTGAATTCCTGTCGGAAACATCATACTCGAAATATCCGAAATCACACACAGACACTTCCATGAACTTGACTTCTTCCACCTTTTCGTCAAAGCTCACTATGTAGAAACCTCTTTTCTCCCCTTTGGCACTGTCTTCCAAGTCTCTTGAGTACCCGCCGAAGAGCGCCCCTGGAAAAACTACTCTTTCGTGCCCTGCAAACCCTGACTCAGTCCTCTTGTGCACGTGTCCGCTTGCATAATAGTCAAAGCCCTTGGGAAGCAAAGATACTGGAATCGAGTCCATCTGTGCCAGAAACTCCGGCTTTAGCTCCGAGATTGCACTGTGAAACGCGAAAATCTTGAACCCTTGCTCCTTCTCCAAACATTCCCTGTCAAGTATTTCGAAATAATTCCGTTCCAACCCTGCTTTTCTACCTGATATTCCTACAAGCTTCGCCCCTGTTTTCGCGTCCGTGAATACTCCCAGCCTAAGCTTGCCATCGACATCCTCTCCTTTCACTACTTTCTTAATCAGGCCTGTACTGTCAAGAATGTCGATTATCGATGTGCCGTTTGGGCTGTAGTCGTGGCTTCCGTAGATGACGTAGACGGGAATGCCTGCGTCTTTGACTTCTTTCATCTTTTTTACGGCTTCATTAGCAACGTACATGTCAGGCAAGTTGGCGTGAAAAAGGTCTCCAGATATCAGAACAAAGTCAACTGTCTCCTGCATGCAGATGTCCATGGCTTTGTTGAACGCGGCCAATTCCAGCTTCTCCAGAACGGGCCCTCTGTTCGCGCCTATGTGACAATCTGCGAGGTGAGCAAACTTGAACATGATTTACCCCACAAAAACCGTCTTGTTCTTCTCCTTAGGCTGCAGGTTCTCTTCAACGTACTTTTCAAACAATGGTATCTGAATGGGCACGGCAAACCTGGTGAAGTTGCTGCTCACGATGGCCTCACCCTTATCCAAGCTCGCGATGGTCCTGTCGTCCGATGACAAATCCTGCGCTGCACTCTCCATAACCGCCTGTCTCTCAGCAGCCAGCTCGTTCCCGAGGATTATTTTAGTGTTCATGTTAGCCAATATCGCTCTTGGAATCAAGCTGACCAACTGCGTTATCGCGATTAATCCCACCTTGAATTTTCTGCCTTCCCTAGCAATGGTACTGTAAATGTTGTCCCCACGCGCGGCAAGCACGTCTGCACCCAGAACTCTCGGCGCCTCCTCAATCACGACACTTACCACGGGCTTCTCTTCCAACGTTCCCTCAGACTTGTAAGCTTGATACCGGTGGAAGATTCCGCCTGAAATTATGCTTCCAATGAGTAATTCAGCCTCATCAAGCAGCCTTGACGTGTCGATAACAACCTTCTTCCCATCCTCAAGAGCCTTCGCAATTTCCCTGGTGGTAGCCAAGCCAGCGGTGTCGCTGAAAACACCGCTTCTACACTGAAAATCGCCGCCATCATCAATGAACACGCCGAGCACATTGTCGAACTTCCTCTTCAACACCTCAAGCGTTCTGGGAGCAACAGCATCACCAATATCGGTCCCCCGCACAATGTTTTCAATCCACTGGTCCCTGAACCGGTTATAGTACAAGGATATGGCATCATGCTGAGGATCTGTGAACTCAACTATCCCTTGAAAATGTGAAGGCAAAATCGATCTGAGATTTATTACAAGGGTATTTGTCCCGGCAACAGGGTTCGTGGAATAGTACAGCAAGCTCTGCTTCGCCGCAGAATGGTCCTTCAACCCCTTACCATGCCTGCCATAGTACTCGTCGTGAGGGTCCAGAACCAATATACCCAGACAATCCTGGGCCAAAACGCTCCACAACATGACCTTGACAAGGTTGCTCTTCCCCCTTCCAGTCGTAGCCGGAATCAACACGTGATGCGTGAGCATGTCTTTTCCATTAACATAAACGTCCACGTCAAGCACCTTCGACCCGCTCCTGACTTTTCCAAGATACACAGGGCTTCCCGGCTTAGTAAGAAACAAGAGATCCTTCTCGGCAACGTGCCTGATTGTGGAAAAGAACTTGGGAAGAGTCTTGGGTATCTTCAGCTCATTGTTCTTGCAGACTCGCAAGAGTGCCTTGATTTGTGCTATAACATAGTTCCGCAGCTGCGGCTCAAGAAAATCCAGGTTAGTGCCCATGCCCTCAAGCTTCATGCCCGCCAGAAGCTCTCGCACCAGCTGCGGCACTTGGCTCCCATAGACAAGCTCGTAAGCCTGAAGAATCACGTATCCTCCATCATCTTCCTCAGCCACGAGCAAATCTCCTATCTCTATTTCTCCACCAGCTTTTTCCCTTGCCAATATCTGACCGGTTTTTCCCGCAATTATCTGACCTGAAATTTCTAACGCCATTCTCCATCAACCCTTCAACACGTCTAACACGCTATGCGCGTCACCCGAACAAATATGCCTCGAAATCTTCTTCCACTTGCCAAGCTTAGATATCTCGGACATAAGCGGTACCCTATACGTATCTATCTCGTCCCCGTTCACTCGAGCAAAGCTGTCCGCATCTATTAGGCCATAAGGATACCCCGGAAAGCTTAGGTCTTTTGAATTGTTCGCCAAAGCTGAAGTGACACAGCAGAAGTCTTCCTCACTCATTCGCCTGGCCTGTTCGCCGTAGATTTCGTACCTGAAAACATAGTTGGCACTCTCATGCAGCTTGACCACGTATATGAAGGCATTATGCTGCACGTTAGCGACCCTAGCTATCGGTATACACCAAGGGCCGTTTACCTTGTAGTCTTCGGCCAACTTCTGCACGGCACCCAAGAGTGAAAGACCAGTAGTCGTGAACAGCGTACTCGTTTTTGAAATCCCAGCGAAAATGACTCCCTTCTCCATCGCTGCCTCCAACGCCCGCGCCATGTACGTCTGCTCATTAGTTAGACTCGTCTGCAAACTGCCGTCATGGACTATCAAATCACCATTCTCAAGCTCATTTTCAATAACATGCTTGGCAAACTCCCACTCAGCGAATCGCCGCGCGACAGAAGCAACATGCCTTATGTCTGCCCTCTGAGTTCCAAGCGTGACTGTTCTGTCAACGGAACTGAACGACAAGTGCCTATCTTCAGGAATCAAGCCCTCGAGCTCAACTCTCAAAGGAAAGAGTCGGGTATCATAGAATATTTCGTCATTTCTAAAATCAGACATTGTAGCAGAATAGAACTCTATCCTTCTAGGCAAGGACTTGGGGAGGATTCTGTCCCGCCCCTTGAAGATGTTGAAGTATATCCTATTTATCTGAGCCGAGAAGTTGGGTGCACCGAGTATTTCTTGGTTTCCGCCGTCCACGAAAGCCGTGCGGATTTTCGGTTCGGCATCTTTGATCAGAACGAAACTCGCAGGAGGAAAAGGCAATGTTTCATAGCCTGGATTGCCGAAATACGGTTGACCCACATCTTCCTCCCCTATCTTCGAGTCCAAAAACTCGGCGATTCTCTTAAAAACCTCCGCGGACATTTGCACGTCACACGATGTATTCTGAATTCCTTCGTTAAAAGCATATTCTTAACGAAGATAGCAAGATTCTCGAGGTCACCGACACGCGCTAAACCATTGTTATTTGTACTGCCTTCTTTTTAGCCCACGAAGTATTAGCTTGTCGGAGCAGACAATATGACGTTAATCTTAAAGCGACCGCGCTGGTCGGCGTGGCGTGCCTAGCTGATATGTCGGACAACGTAGAAAATGTTTTAAAGAGGCAATCCAAACGCTCAAGAACAGTTTCAAATTGTTTTCTTTGAGTGTCAAATTGGCCATGAAGATTATCAGAGTCTGAGAAAAAAGCCACTGCTTGCAGCAAGACATCGTCTTCTCAGTTTCCGGCACTTGAGTTTTTTTCAACCTCGTAGCGTGCGCCAATATAATCATTGTCTGAGAAGTTTCGCGATGAGCCAGGGGTTTTGAAAAGGAAAAAATGGGACAAGCATTGGCGTAATCTAAGCTTGGAAAGAAAAAGAGCTGCGATTTGAGCCCGACCCATTGGGGAGACACGTCTCGCGCATCTGGATCCGAAATCGCTTACTTGGCCACTTTGGTCACGAAGTGAATCGAGAAAAGGTGACCCGCGTAGGAAATAGGTACGAGAATGACTGTCGTGTCCACCGTTTCACCGCCTTTCTTCTTGAATGTCAACTGGCTGGTTGAGGCTACCATTTTCTTCATTGCTTCCCAGTAGGCTGAAGATAGTGTTTCCCGACTTTTCTCGGCGACATACACCTCCAGAAAACCTGGTATTCCAGCCCACTCCTGTGGCGACTTGAAGCCCAAAAGAGCTGCAAATCTGCTGTTACAGGCTTTGTGATTGTCGTCTAGGTAGAGGAAAATCGGCTGCTCTGACGAATCCATGATTACCTTCATCTGATCGTAAAGCCCCTTCACGAGCTCCTCGTGATGTACCTCTGATGTTTGCGTTTTTTTCGACATTATTTCTTCACCTCCACTATCATCTTGATCGAATTTTCGAATGTATTCTACTGTTTCTTGAGATTCAAAAAAGGAGAAAAATCTGGAGTTGTCGTTCGGTTTCTACTTTCTCGCTGTCTTCTTTGCATGCTCGCTGATCTGATGCACCTCTTTAGTGAAAGTGTCATAGTTGTATTGCAGGGCGTGTAGCATTGCGCTCCATCTTGCCGTGTAACTTGCAAGAAACGCCACTTCAGCCATTTCATCCTGTGTGGCACCATTGCCAACGGCCATTGCCGTGTGCATTAGGGAGCAGTAGGGGCATTTGATGTTGGCAGAGATTGCCAGTCCGATGAATTCACGGTATTTGGCTGGAATCTTGGACTCTCCAAGCTGGTATTTCTTCATTAAGGGCCAGTCTTGCATCAACACGTCCTTTGGAATGGCTTTCATGAAGCCGGGAACAATTCCAAACGTCTGCTTGATGTCTTCAAGGGTATCCTCATATTTTCCCATTATGATTCACCTCCTACTAATCTTGTGCCACGTTCCCCATTAGCGCGCGCGATTTTTCTTCACTGATTCACTCACAACGTGTATGAGTGCCTACGCTTCCTTGATCAATTTCTTTAGTTCTGATTGCGGAGTGTTCAACATTTCAGGGTGGTGTTTCTTTGCGTGCATCATCGAATGTTCCATTATGTCGTCTTCTCCAAAGGGGGTCTTGACTGTCCATCCGCATCCTGGGCATGTGAACATCTTCATTTTGCCTTTGCTCATCATATCACCTCCATCGTCATTCATGAGTCACATGAAGTTGGTTGGAAGCTTGCTTCTTCCTTAGCTTTCTAAGGCCTTTTTCTGTAAGGCATTTACCGTGAGTCGGACAGTATTTTTGGGAATGAAAAGTAAACAGTTTAAAAAGAGGCTCCACTGTTTCGCGGTTTAATGAGTAGATACGTTGTTTTTCCTTTCTTTCTGAGAAAACAAATCTGCATCTTTCCAGAGTTGTCAAATTATGAGATATCATACTCTGTTCTTGCTTCAGGCTTTCTGCAATTTCTGTAACGCTTCTTGGTTTCTCGCGTAGAACCTCTAGAATCGCCAGTCTTGTTGGATTTGCCAGAGCTTTAAAAAACACGTAGCATATCTCGGATAGTCCTCGCTTCATCCACGTCAACTCACATGCCAACTTCTTCATATGACAAGTTCTTCATGCTTATAAGCCTTTCCAGTGGCGCATGCCGTTCTCCAAAACTGGCCAGTAGAATCAGCCCGCTCAGTGACTCAGAAAAGCGCGCGCTTGTTTCCGTTTTCTTGTCCAGATGTTTGTTCTGGGGTAGGCGAATGTGTTTCGGCGTGCGCTCGTTTCTGGCTTGAAACCTTCGTGAAAAGAACAGGAATAATCAGCGCGAAGGCAAGCACTGCCATGTAAAGCCATGCGGGCGAGTATCCGTACTGTACCACCAAGTAAGAAAAGAGCAGCGGAGGAAAAGAATCACCGAACAGAGAGATGCTGTTCACCCAGCTGACAGCCAGCGTTTCGTATTCCTTGTCAAGCCTGTTAGCCGCTCTCGCTGCGGAGAAGCCGAAAGTGAACCCAGTTCCAGCTGCCAAGCCGACTAGGACACCGGCCAAGATTGCCGAATAGACTGTACCAAAGAAAGCTACGCCCACCCCGACAGCCATAAGGACACCTGAGGCCAAGAGCAGCTTCTTCGTATTACCATACCTGTCAAACAGCCTCCCGGCGAACGGAGCCGATGCGAGCGCAAAGAGCGAGACCAACGACGCGATTGCTCCGGCCTCTCCGACATTCACGTTAACCACGCTCTCAAGGTAGTAAGCCATGAAACTGCTGTAAACAGTCGACCCCACCTGAAGACCCAACATCGCAACCGACAGCACGATCAGCCACTTGTCCAGCAGAACGAGCCTCAAGTGACGGAGTTCCACCGTGAAGTCCGAGCGTCGACTATCCTTCGGCACCAGAAACCACAGCAAGACAGACGTGAACAAACCAAGTAAACCACCCGTCACCAGACTATTCCTCCATCCGACCCCTGCCGCCAGCACCGCCAAGCCAGAAAGCCCCACGGCACCACCAAGACTGAAAGCCGAATTATAAAGTCCCACACCCAACCCCTCCGACCCCTCATGCAAAAACCTGGCCATCAGAATAACACCCGGAGCGAACACAAAAGCCATGCCCAACCCGACAAAAAACCGAAGAACCGCTATTTCGACCAGATTGCCAGCGAAACCAGTCAACAACGCAGCCAAAGATGCAATAGCCGTTCCATATATCGCCGTCAGTCGCGGACCAATCTTCGCCGCAAGAATCCCACCCGGGACCTGAAAAACCCCAATGCCAACGAAGAATGTGGCCGTCACCAAACCAAGACCAGAAACATTCTGATTCAGCTCAGACGCCGTGAAGGTGAACACAGCGGCCAAGCTGTACCAGTTCACCGCATAGACGATTCTGCCCAAGATCAAGGACGCGACTGCAGCCCGATTGCCTACACCTCTACCCACGCCCATCAGTCTAAACTCCCCTCGAGACCTCCGCAGACTCGTTCAAGCCTGTATACTCAAGGTTAAAACAGAGACATCTAAATCTTCTCGAGCGCGCAGGCGCTTCACATGCTCCCGCGTTGACGCCTAAAATAGGGAATGAAAGCAGACCTGATGCTAGTACAGGACTCATTCTACCACTTCATATTCGCGTTCAAGTTGCAAGCGGAGCTTTCGTCCTCATTCTCCTTCAGCGTAAAAAGACAAAATCGATTTTGGCTCCGACGTAACAGACCGAAGCCAACGTGATTAAACTTTTCTACATCTCCTAAGGCTGCCTTGAACTAGCTTCGTGACATGGAATTAAAGGCGCATGGGTCTGCGTACGATTCTTTCTAGGTGAGTTGGTCTCTGTCACGAACAGCCAGCTGACAGTGGCCAGACTCGGCACTGCTTCACAAGGCATAACTAGTGAAGCGTTAAAGTTGTAAGCTCGTAGAGGAGGAGACAGTTGCCGATTTCGAGATCCAAAATCATGCTGGTCCTTGTTCTGGCAGTGATCTGCGTCGTGATTTTGGCGCTTTTTGTCAGCCTGAACAACAAATCCTCAGGGCAGAATGGACTTCCAACAAGAGAAAGCGCCATACCGAGGTCTGCATTCAGCGAATTTTAGCTACAAATTCTTGTATGCCGGAATGAACTTCTCTATTATTTTGCCAAAACCTACCTCAATAGCCCTTTTTTCAGCCGTAACGTCTGCTTAAGCCTTTCTTTTTTCCAGTTCCTTTTGACGCCCAGCAAGCTCCTGAATGAGCTGAAGTTTTTTTTCTCAGCTTCATCTGGAAAACTTTTCGTTCCATCAAATAACAGTGAATTGCTAAGTTTGAACTCTTTATCGCATCTAGGACATTGAGCAATTAGTTCAGACGTTTTCAGACTTTCGATGAACAATTCCAAATTCAAGATGGGCCCGAATATCAATCTCTTAATGACTAACTTAAAATGACCTATGGATCTGAAAATCTGATCAGGCTTTGGTTACTGTTGTTAATTCTCTTTATTCGGGATATTTTCATGCCCTTTCACATTTATTTAAAAGGCCATTCCTTGCGGTCTGATTTCTGAGACGTTGATAGCAAATGAATTAACTCGTCCGAAGCCACATGGCCAAGCTCATTTGGTTCCAACTTGTATAAACCACCGCCGTAGACTCGTCCTTCTCTTAGTAGTTCACTTAGCGGAATGTCGTTAAGCGTTCTCCAAACGCACTCTAGTAAATCTGGATCCCTTTCTATCATTTCCTTTAGATTAGGTTTAGGATACAGCATTAGATAGACATTCGTCGCTGTGGCTAAGGACTTGTTAAGAATAAAACGATAGGGCCTTCGTTTGGCGCCTTCAGGTCTGCCCATAATATTGAAGAGAAGCGAAGCAGGCGGACGTTTCTCCTGAGAATACCATGGTGAACGGTGTCTACAAATGTAGCGCTCATTTACTTTTTGTTCGACCCCACTCTGCAAATAATTCCAGAGCGTCCGGTAGTTCGTCCTTACGATTTCCTCAGGTAGTTTGCAGGAGAGGAGGAACAGTTTTTGGTCCAAGATCGGATTTCCTTCTAGATCAGCTTCAACTTCGTCTATGTTAAGATGTCTTGGGGGCGGTAGAACGGGTATGAGAAACTCGGGGGGAATACGAAGCTTTGTTGCTCTCTCCCGGTTCAACACAAAAAAGCTGTTGGCGCCTGTAGCTATGCCTCGCTTGACGCTGAAAAAATCCTCAAGTCTAATTGAGGCCTGTTCAATGGGTTCTTTGCAAGAGATGATTGTAAGGCGTGACCATTTGGAAAGCTGTTTTAGTCTTTTTGCGGAAATGCGCTCTGAGGTTGCCGGTCGAAGTAATGTGCCGCCATATGTGAACTCAACAGCATGATCTGGAGGCGGAGTCTTTTTTTCTATCCAAACAACTGCGGAAGAGACGAGGGCATCCTCGAATTGCCTTTCAGAAGGATCAAATCTGTGTATACGCAGAAGGGATACTTGATTTAACAAGTACTCTTTTACTTGTCTACCGTAATTGACATCCATGAATTCACTTGGGACTAGCCATCCAGCTAAGCCGTTAGTAGTCATCCAACGATGCGAAAGCATCAGGAAATAGCAGTACAGTCCAGAATATCCGCTAGGCCTAATGCCAACAGTCCGGGTAACCATGTCCATTAGCCGCTGCTTCTCACACGTTGTCATACCGTGGTGGCGAACATAAGGTGGGTTGCAAATAATCAGATTGAACCTTTCCTGTTCCGAATTAGGTGGAGAAGCATGTGTGAAGTCACAGAGTTGGAGGTCCAGTAAGGAATCGTCATTCCAGAGTTCCGTAGCAGCGCGCCAATAGTTCTCGTCTATTTCAAAACCAACTGCTTTTCTGATGTTAGTTTGAGAGAAAACGTTCAAGAGAGTCGAATAGAATACGCCAGTGCCGAAAGCGGGATCAAGGAATCGGATTTTAGAATGAGGCGAAAAAAAAGAATGTGCATATTGCAATATTTCTGTCGCTAGTGGGGAGGGTGTAGCGAACTGTCCGAGTTTTCTGCGGGCATCTCGTGCTTTTGCGGCGTCCAAGTTTTCTTGGATTTTTAGGCGGGAACGCTCAATTAAATCTGTTGAAACCATGACTACACACCAAACTCAGGTAGGTCGTCTATTCTGTGTTCCCATACCCAATCAATACCTTCTGCAGCCTCATATCCAAGGTAGCCCGAGTCAAAATAACCACATAGAAACAGGATATAACGAACACGTTTTCCATAGGTCGCCTGCAACTGGGAAATTTTGACAGCTTCTTCTTTTCGGCGTTTGTTAGGGTTAGTGAAGTCTCCAGCTGATTTGGCTTCAATTAGTAACGGCAAGTTCCCTGCCTTGGCTTGCCTAGGCATGACGGCAACGTCCACCGGAATATTAACCTGTTTTTTTCCTCCGGTTAATGTTACGGAAATACCAAGGTGAAATGTAAAGGTCCCGGGCTTCATTTCCTTGAAATTGACTTTTCCTGGTTCACTATAAGAGTAACTGCGCTGTTCTAACCACTTCTTTAAAGAATCAAGTTGGCGTTTTTCTTGGGCATTTCTGATAATCGGGTCGGATTGAGCCCCGCACAAACGGTCCGCGACTATCGTGGCTGCTCGATGAACATCGTTTTCATCAGGGGTAGTTCCGTTTTCAAGCCACGAAAAGATATCTTTGTCAGCAAGCTTCATTATCAGACTGCTGATTTTCTGAAGCTGCGTTTCAACTACTTCGTCGGTCATATGCGGCGGGATTCTTCCATGGACTTCCATACTCATTACTAGTCCTTTTGGAACACCCGCCAAACCAATGAGTCTGTCACGAGCGATCGGCGGAGCAGTCGCCATGCGAAGCATTTCCAGTATTTGCGAGCTCTCTCGCAATGCACCAGAGGTAACATTTGTGAGATTACTTGATCGATCCAATGCTTCCTGCACTTGCTTAGTGGACTCACTGCGCGTATCTCGGTAAGCCTTCGGAGCGAATTTCATGAACCAATCATTGTAGAAATCAACGGACCTACTTATGTCTACTTTCCATCTGCTCGGCTTATCAGAGTTAACAGGCATGACAACCACTTACAGGAGGATCCCTTTCAGCTTAAAACTTTCGTATTGCACCCTATTAGATTTTGCTACGCTTAGCACTTGGAATGAAATTCTCTTGGTTTGAGTTAATGTCTAGCGCGCATGCTTGTTCCGAAATTGGTTAGAAATAGTATTCATTTTTTATAGATGGTTTGTCCATGGGAAAACCCCACTTCAGGTAAGATGTGCCGGAGATCCTATGATCTGCCATCCCTCAAAGCGGCCAGGATTTGCCCGACAAACATGCCCGCGTGCGCTAACCGTCACCACAAACCCAGAATATTACCTGTGATGCGGCTCAGAATCTACCGAAGAAAACCTGTCCACGAACTTCAGTCTGCATGAACAAGCGCGCAACTGAGAACACTAAGCGCAAGGGTTTAATCAAATGAACGCTATCGTTAATGTAGGGCATTCGCAGATGAGTCTTGACTCGGATAGGACACTGGGTGGAGTAGGCGCTCTTCTGGTCGCCGTTGGATCCTTCTTCCCATTTCTAAGCTTTGTCGGAATAATACTCGTCTTAGTCGCCATGAGAGGCCTAGCAGACTACTACAAGGAAGACTCATTGTTCAAAAACGCGCTGTACGGCTTCATCTTCGGCATAATCGGTATCGTAGCGGCTATCGTGCTTTTCGCCGTATTCTTCTTTTCATTTATGATAACGAACACTGCGTCGAATGGTACTGTTCCCGTGGCCGTGTTCACTGCCGTGAGTGGGGTAGGCCTTCTTGTTCTGATTCTAGTCATGGTACTGGTTTTCTTCGTGATGCAAGCCGTGTTTTACATGCGAGCCTTTGATGTTCTCTCGGACAAATCTGGAGAGAAAATGTTCAGAACCGCAGGACTGCTGCTGTTCTTGGGCGCCATCCTAACCATAGTCCTCGTAGGCTTCGTGCTGCTCTTTGTCGGTTGGATACTAGCCACCGTGGCATTCTTCTCCATCAAAACGCCCACAACACCCAAGGAGAGGCCTCCTTTGCCCCCGACCTTTTTCTCATTCACAACAGACCAGAAGCACTGCTCGCAGTGCGGAGCAGAAAACGTAACCGATTCCACCCACTGCAACCACTGCGGAAGGAAACTAACTCCGTAGAAAAAGCCCGCCAACAAGTGCTACCGGCTTTTCTAGTGCGCGCACAATAAATACGCAACAAAAGGAAGAGGCCGACAACCCAACATTGCGATCTTGTAATCCAACATAATGTTAGACATAAACAAAAAAAGTCGAGGGGCCAACGGTGTAGCTTTTCGAGCGCGCTAGAGCATTGCTAAATCGAATTGTTTGCGTTAATTTCTGCTTGCCTTCCAAGCATACTTGCGTTCCCATCAAACTTTCACATGCAGATCATGGATGTCTGTCCAAGCCCAAGCGCGATCGAACAAGTTCATGTCAATTCCCTGAATTTAGCAACACGCTAGCGCGCGACAGGCACTATGCAACGGCTTATATCCGCGAACGCCCAACATCTCCTTTTCTAAGGAGAACAATCTCGCATGTCTCAGACGAAATCTCATCACAACTTCCCCATTCAATCGCTACTCTCTGCCAGGCTTCTGCTCAGCCCAAGAATCTCAAAGGACAGAATATACTTTCTGAGCGACATGAGTGGAGTTCTAAGTCTCTACGCCATGGATCGAGACGGCGGAATACCTGAGCCACTGTTGCCGACCGGTCTTGCACTGCAGAATCCACACTTGATAATCGGTTATAATTACTTCATCCTCCCGAAATTGAACAAGGTTCTCGTGATGATTGATGAAAACGGGAACGAAAACTACCAACCATGCTTCATTCCGCTTCACGGCGGCATTCCTGAACCAATCTTCGGAGACAAATACAAGAACCAACAAATAGCCTGCATCAACTGCGACACCAAAAAGAACATCGCCTACTTCTTCCACGACGATCGCAAAACACCCAACCTGGAATGCTTGCGCGTCGACCTAGCCACACTGGAAACAACGTCCCTGGGCACAAGCATCTACGGCAACTTCTACTTCGGCACCAATCCCACACACTCCACAGTCATACTCTCAGACGGCTACACTGCAGGAGACAACGTCCTCTACATAGTGCACAAAGGCAAAAAAGAAAGACAACTATTGTACGGCATACCCATCGACAAAAGAACGAAAAATCAACAAGTCAAACTGCCCAACATTGGACAGTGCAACTTCACACAAAACGAAAAAGGCCTGCTCTTCAGATCCACCATCTTCAAAGACGAAGGATCACCAACCTACCTTCACCTAGACAACCCCGAAAACACCGTCGAAGTGCCCGTTCATGGCCTGCGGCACAAAGGCACAGGCGAACTAGTCGACATCCGACACACAGACAGTAACCTCTTCCTACTCGAATACAACATCGACGGCTGCAGCTGGCTGTACGAGTGCATATACCATGAAGGAAACGAAAAACGCAGCCTCACAGTGAAGCGCACACTGAGCGGCCTACCACCACTCGATCAGGGCGTTCTGATGGGAGACAACCAAGAGCTCCAAGGAGCCAAAACGGCGTACGTTCTGAGCCTCGCCAAGGCCAGCAGTCCAGCGCAACTCTATCTCTATCCACCGGCAACTCGCACCAAAGCCCCAAAAACGTTGTCAAATGAACGAGTCCTAGGAATCGAGCCGAAACTGCTTTCCAAGGGTGAAGACGCCAGCTACACAAGCTTCGACGGGCTGAGAATCTCCGCTCGCTTGTACCTACCCTCAAAACAACTAGACTTCAAGGGCCCCAGACCCCTAGTCCTGTACGTTCACGGAGGACCGCAAAGCCAAGAACGCCCCGACTTCACATGGTTCTCCATGCCACTCATCCAATATCTGACACTGAACGGCCTCGCCGTTTTTGTGCCAAACGTGAGGGGAAGCACAGGGTATGGTTTGAAATACATGAAACTGGTCGACCACGACTGGGGCGGAGACGACGTGAAGGACCATGTTGAAGGCTTGAGAATGCTCGAAAAGGACGCGCGCATTGACTCAGGAAGAAGAGCCGTGATCGGCCGCTCCTACGGTGGCTACATGACGCTAACACTAGCGGGGAAACACCCGAACCTGTGGAAAGCAGCTTGCGACATGTTCGGTCCACAAGACCTCATCGCGTTCATCAATCGACTTCCTGAAAGCTGGAAAACAAGCTTCTACCTCGCGATGGGTCACCCTGAGAAGGACAGAGACTTCCTGATAGAACGTTCACCAAAAACCTACATGAAAAACATAAAATGCCCTATGCTCATCATTCAAGGCAGAAACGACCCCAGAGTACTAGAGATCGAATCAAGAGAGGCCGCAGAATACCTCAAAACCAACGGCACGGAGGTGGAACTCTTGGTCTTCGAAGATGAAGGCCATGATGTAATGAAGTTCAAGAACAAAGTCATTTGCTACACAAAAATCACAGACTTCTTCAAAAAACACCTAAACCCGTAAACTGGACAAAGAAACAGACACTAGCCCCTCACCTAGAAAATGCCCGCGTTTCCTGCCCTTTCAGGCCCCAAAAAGCAGTGATGCTCCAAAAAGGGGGAAGCAGCAGGAGATGTCGCCATTTGGTGTCAAATCAGCCCATACGTACGGAAAGGACCTACAGTTCAGTCCACAAAGCGCGCACTAATGCTCGAAACAATCAATACGCCAGCCCCAAAAGAAACATTTCTACACCCGCTTCAGCTGGCCAACAACCGCGCACGTTGGATTAGGTATAGAGTAGGGTCTAATCTTGAAAAACGTCTTAATGACCTGAGACACCTCAGCCCATTGAAAACATGCGCAAAGAGGTGACAAAAATGGAAGGAAAAATCAAAACCCTGACTCACAAGCCTCGTCTGTCCATCGTTTTGGCGGCAGCAGTAATGACATGTTTGCTCATAGGAGGAACGCTCGGCTACGCAATTAGCAGCTTTACCACTTCAAGCCAAATCCACGACTTACAAATTCAAGTGTCAAATCTTCAAGAACAGGTCTCAGACCCCCAGTCAACGCAAAACTCATCCTCCCAAAACAACACCTATCTTCTGGGAGAAAACGTTTCCCTGTCCCAGTTATACCTGCAGGTCAAAACCTCAATCGTCGTTGTTCAAGGAACAACCGCAACAGAATACTCCAACCCCTGGGGGCAACCCTACTACCAATACGGAGAGGTACAAGGATCAGGGTTCATCTATAACTCAACAGGCCAACTTGTAATCGTCACAAACTACCACGTCGTAGACGGCGCAAACAACATCACGATAACATTCATAGACGGAGACGCCTACGCGGCCAAAGTCATCGGTTCAGACCCCTACGCAGATCTTGCGGTTCTAACGTCGAACGCGCCACAGGGCGAATACCAAGTCCTCACAACCACGAACTCATCAACCCTAAACGTGGGCGACCCAGTACTCGCAATCGGCACCCCCTACGGACTAGCCGGAACGGTAACTTCAGGAATAGTCAGCGCACTCGGCAGAACAATCACCGAAAGCACGACAGGCGGATACCTCATAGCCGACTGCATACAGACCACGACGCCCATAAACCCCGGAAACTCGGGAGGCCCACTCCTCAACTATGAAGGCGAAGTCATCGGCATAACCACCGCCGTCGAAACCAGCTCCCAAGGGATAGGCTTCGCAATCCCATCCAACACAATACTACGAGAAATCCAGTCTCTCATCACAAACGGCTCGTACAACAACCATCCAGCGCTGGGAGCATCAGGAACGGACATGAACTACGGGATCGCGGAAGCCATGAAAGTCAACGTGACCTACGGATGGCTAATCGTCCAAGTGACAAGCGGAGGAG
Source organism: Bathyarchaeia archaeon (assembly GCA_049512075.1). Classification (GTDB taxonomy): domain Archaea; phylum Thermoproteota; class Bathyarchaeia; order Bathyarchaeales; family Bathycorpusculaceae; genus JBEKCD01. Next base: position 23,147 of record JBEKXL010000007.1, read on the forward strand.
CAGCCGACAAGGCAGGCCTCAAAGGCGGCACGACTCAAACCCAAATCGAAGGAACAACGGTAACCCTCGGAGGCGACATCATAACAGCCATCGAAGGCACAAGAATCACAAGCATAGATGATCTTTCAGCCTACCTTGAAGAGTACACTCTTCTAGGCCAAACAATAAACGTAACAATAGTAAGAAACAACCAAACCCTAACCTTGCTAGTCGAACTGCAGACCCGACCGCCACCATCAACGTAGCCGCACGCTGGCATCCTCTTTTTCCATGGGCGCACCATTCCTTTTTCAGCAGGCTCAGTATGAGAAAACCCCAGTTCCTGCACGATCTTCTGTAGCCCCCAGGATGTGCCTTCTCTCAACAGCCAAAACTTGCGCATCAAACAAGCTCATAACAAGCCCGAATAGACAGAGCCAGAACAAAAATTCCAGCGCGCGCTTAGCACCTCTTCCTTTTTCTCTAAGGTTCCTTTACGGGTCCGATTTTATCACCCGATTTTATCACGCAAGTAAATCTATCTTGAAAATCAAAAAACAAGGCAGGTTAAGGTAACTACTACTAGCAGTTACCCTATATAGTCTTAGATTTTCCTTTTCCAACGTATAGCGCATTTTAAAAGGGGTTATGGGTTGTGTTGTCCGTAGTGAAGCGCGAGTATTACAAGATCGCTGAGGCCGACTGCTTCGTTGTTATCTATGTCTGCGTTTGGGTTCCAATGGTGTGGGGTTCCAGGTGTGCCTCCTGATGCAGGGGTCGTTCCGTAGGCAAGTGCCAGTAACACCAAGTCCTGAAGGTTGACTTTGCAGTCGTTGTTTATATCGCCTGGAATGTGAAACCAAATCCGCATCAGAGGATACATGTCGGTGTTGTTACTATCTAGATGGTTCGGATTGTCTATTATTCCATCAGAGCCTGTTATGTTCTGGAAGGGTCCATTGAAATGGTCAGCACCTGAATAGTCGCTCCAATAATTCCCGCCAAGCGGATAAGAACTGTTCCAGGCATTTACTTCGCCCGTATCGTCAACCTGTTGATGATTGTTAACGAAGTTGTTGTGGAAGAAGGTGTTGTTAGTTGCGTTATCCCTGAGGCGGACGCCAGATTGGCTGTTCGACGTTATATTGTTTCCTACCACAGTGTTATTAGTTGACCAGTCGAACCATATACCCTCGTTGTTGTTCGCGATATTGTTCTCAGACACAGTGTTGTTGTGTGATGAAGAGACAAGTAGCCCAATTGTATTATCCGTCAGATTGTTTCGAGCTATAGTGTTGTTCTCACTATTAGTGCCAAGGTCAATGCCATCGGCATCATTCCACACAGTGTTATTGTAAAGAGTATTCCTGTCGCAGCCTGTGTTTAGCAGTATACCGTCGCCATTGCTTGTCATAGTGTTATTCGATATAGTGTTATTGGATGATGAATCGAGCTCGATACCATAGTAGCCGTTTGTTATGTTGTTTCGATTTATGGTATTCCCATTTGATGAAGAGTCAACTCGGACGCCTCTACCGACCGCGTTATTCAACATTATGTTGCCAGTAATATTTCCGCCAATTGAAGAATTGCAATATATGCTTGTCAACGCATTTTGTATCATGAAGCCCGTTAGAGTCACGTTGTCTGCAGAAACGGTGAACCCGGTATTTCCACCGTCAACTATGGTGTTCGAAGAATTCTCCCCGATAACCAAGAGGGTTTTATTCACGACGACGTTTTCATTGTATGTTCCTGCTCTTACGTACACCGTGTCTCCCGAACTTGCATGGTTTATGGCTAGCTGAATTGTTGGATAGTCATCTGGAACTTTTATCGTTCTTGCCTTGACCGATTGAATCTCAAATGCCGAAATAAACACGCTTGTTACGAGTAACACTAGAATTATTGCGGTAACAGTCTTCCTAGACAACTATCTCCTCTCTCCAAGTTCTAGTATCAGCCTGCCACGTTAAAAAGATTTGTGAAATAAGATTCCATGTCGATCCCCATTACTTTTTCCCTTTCTTTTCCCAACCTTATTTTTCCCAGGTTCCTTAGGAAAAATTATAGGAGTCTCTTCCCTTGCCTACCCCTTCTCCCCAAGTGTGTGTGTTCGTGTGTGTGTGCACGGTATATATAGTGTGTAAGGAAGAATGGGAGTAGGAGAAGGAGTAGGCCAGAGAGTAAGAGTTAGTAGTAGAGAGAGCGAGCGTGCGTGCGTTCTAAGGATAAAACTTTACTCCCAAACACACACATCTACTTCTTTCTATTTCTCATTCTCTCTCTTTCTCTACCCACATACAAACAAACAAAAACAAACAAACAAAACAAACCCTTTACCTTGAAGCGCGCGCTAGCCTCATCCATGGGTCAAGCCAGCTTAAGAGAGTAATGGAAGTTAGTTCTATTTGTCCTAGAGTTTGTTTTCCGCGCGCGCGATGTCTCCACTGTGGTGTGGGTTCAAATCTCTCCGGGCCGCTGTGGCGCGAGTCAATTAAAGCTGGACAATACCTTCCGTGCAAAATCCTTGGCTTTTCCTAAATCTTCTGGACTTGGATGCTTTCGGGCTTCTTCTATATAAGCTTCCCATTCATCGTCTGACCTGATTACCTCAGTGTGTATGAATTCCTGAATTGGAAGGCAAGGCGCGCCTTGACAGTTGTAGTATCCTCTGAAATCGACTTGCTTTTCTTTGCTTATGTTCTCAAAGGAATCTATGCATTTAGAGGCCCATCTGTTGAAAAACGCGCGAGCATGTTTGTTTTGTTCTGGAGTCCACGTTGAGTGCGTGAAGAACCCTGCTAGTTTGAACCTTGGTGATTTGGGAAGCGCGTTCAAGACTCTTTTGACTGGGGCTGCCAAATCTGCCGAATGACAAGCAGAACCTAGGAAAACTAGGTCATAATCATTCATAGTATCTGCGGTGATATCCTCTATTCTCTTCAGGTGCGTTACATGTTCTTTTGAAGCCTCTTCACAAATGACTTTGGCAATTTTCTCCGTGTTTCCAGTTTCACCGTAGTAAACGACCAGCACTTTCAACTCGATACCCTCTTCTGATGTTTTTTAGGGTAAGCATTCTTATTTGCTTTTGCGTCTGTCGCATAGTTTCGTCCTCTAAAGACTAAGAGGAGCGTCTTCTAAATGGGAAGTAGGGAAACTGGTAGAATTCGAAGGATGATAAAGGAGCATTCCCGGCATCCTCAACCTTGGGGTAAACATTGTTGTGAGTGCAATAATTTCAAATGGGAGTGGATAGAGGGCAAGCAGCTTCGAAAGAAATATTGTTCCAAATGGGCTAAGGAGGTCAACCCTGATAAGTGGGGTTGTTTCTATTTGTTTCATTAGCGCGCATGCGTGTTCCTAAAATGGTTAAAAATGGTATTTATTCTTTTTAGGGCTTTGGAGGCAGTTTTGAGGCGCACATCTGTCTTTGACCTTCTTGCACTGTCCGTCTCAACACAGCCAAGACCCACTATCAAGCAGTCCAAATCAAACGCAGATAGGCAAAAGAAGAATAAAACCCATTTTACACCAATTTAGGAACAAGCATGCGCGCGCTAATGTGGTCTATCGGCCTTCGGCGTGTGCATGTAGAATTGATGCTCGCACTTTTTGGTGCAGCTACAGTGAGCGGTTGTTCTTTTCCGGTAGCCAGTAGGCTTTTTTCTCTCCTTTTTGGGTTATGACGTGTTCTTTCTTGAAGATGGGTGCTTCACTCTTGTATCTTTCTACGGCTTCTTGAAGGATGGGGAAGATGTTTTGGCGGTGGGAGCCTGCGACCATGACATACACTATATCTTCGCTGGGGCTGAATTCTCCGAGCATGTGGTGTATTTGGACGTCTGTTACGCCTGACTTCTTTCGCAGGTCGTCGCATATTTCCGCGAGCGTTTGGTTTGCCTTTTCCTCGTAGGCTTCGAGTTGCAGTTTTTCAACTTTTTCGCCTCTTTTTGCTTCCTCGCGAACCACTCCGATGAATAGTGTGATTGCTCCGGCCTTTTTGAAGTTGGGTTCTTTCTTGGCGTTGTTTATCATGTCAAGAAGAGAGAATGTTCCTTTTTGATGAACTCCCGCTCGTTTCGCCATGTTGTCACCAAGGGCTGATTTGTGCTGGTTCTGTGGGTTTGCGCGTTGTTTCTGGTCAGACTGTCTTTATGTATTTGCGTATGTCCTCCGGCGTGGCGGAGGGAACGGGCATGTCTTTCATCGTGTACAAGCCGGCTGGCGCGTTGATTACTCTTGGAATTGCGTTGACGACGACTGCCACTGTTCCTATGTCGCCGTGGACGCAGGGTTGGATTTTCTGGTTGATGTTCGGAACGCCCTTGATTGTTATCGAGTCGTATTCTTCTTCGGCACCTATGTACGCTTGGAAATCCAGGTTTATCACTTCTCTGTTTTCCATTATGCCCTTTGCTTTCTGTTTCAAGCCGGCCACTTTCCCCGCGTTGACTTTTATGTCCTTGCTTTCAACGGTTTTCTTGGCGATCACCGGTTCGACGGATTGCACGACTATCTTGTCAAGTTTCCATGCTAGGGCGCTGGCGATCATGCTGATGGACTGTTCGAGGCCTACGTGTCCGGTGATATTCTTCTCGCTGATTTTCTTTTGAAATTCTTCGACGGTTAACCCTGCTCCTATCTTTTTCTGGAACGGTACGCGCCTCGTACCTGCGTTCATAACCCTTGTTACTTCGATTCTCTCTATCTTTTCGCAGGCCGAAGTGAGTGTGATTGCCAGCGTGTCCATCAGAAACCCGGGGTTTATCCCTGTGCCTAGGACTGTTGCGTCATGCTTCTTGGCCAGGGCGTCTAGTTGTTCCGCGAGTTTTGGCTCGGAACCATAGGGGTATGACAGTTCTTCGCAGGTTGATATGACGTTGACGCCTTGTTTCAGGATTGAGGCTATCTGTGGATACGTGTCCTTGAGGAAGGATGAGGTTGTGTGGATTGCGATGTCCGCCTTTGTCTTCTGGAGCGCGGATTCGATGCTTTCTGAAATCTTGATTCCGACTTTTCGTTTCAGGTCCAAGACTTCGCCTAGGTCTTTTCCAACCTTGTCTTTGGCCACGTCAACCGCGCCGACTATTTCTACTCCTTCTTTTTCAAGCAAGAACTTGGCGATGAAACCGCCAACAGCACCCATCCCGTACGATATCACCTTTACCTTCTCCATGAGCACTTTGCCCTCCTCAGAGCGTATGTTTTATTCGGGTTTGACCATATAAAAGTGTGTCTGAGCAGCGCTTGACTTGGATGTTAATTTAAAACCTTTACGTTTGTAAACTTTTATATCTATGGCAACGCCCAATAAAGGGGAGGGCGCAAGGGTTGGAAAGTTCAGGAACTGGTGTCTCCAAACAAGTTCTTGAAAGGATTCTGGATACTGAGAAGCTCAAGTACTGCTTCGAATGCGGCATCTGCACAGCCAGCTGTTCCATGGCTGAGATGCTTGGAAACGACTACAACCCCCGGACTCTTCTGGAGGAGATTTACCTGAACCCGGAAACCGTGCTCGGTTCGGATGAGCTTTGGCTGTGCGCTTGGTGTTACCGCTGCCAAAAACGTTGCCCACAAGGCTTGAAACTCCCTGAGATATTCTTGTCTATCAGGTCAATCGCCAAGGAACATGGCAACGTCAAGTCCTTTGACAGGGCTCTTCAAAAAATCGTGAAAAACATTCCCCTTCCGCTCATCACAACATTGGTTTGCTTCCACCCTGAACGTGCTGGACTCGAAAATGAGAAAGTCCTTGAACAGATTGAGCAGATTCGCGGAGAATGGCTCAAGACGAAGAAGGCCGAGAAATCAGCGAAAGCGGCAGAAAAGGTTGCGGTCATAGGCTCTGGGCCGGCGGGTCTTACCGTCACGTATGAATTGAGCAAAAAGGGGTATCCGGTCACCATTTTTGAAGCTCTTCCAGAACTCGGCGGGATGCTTAGGAAGTGCATACCTGAGTATCGTTTGCCCAAGAAGGTTTTGACCAGGGAGATCCAGTTCATAAAAGACTTGGGCGTCGAAGTCAAAACGGGTACGGAAGTTGGTAAGGATGTTCGTTTTGAGGACTTTCAGAAGGAGAGTTACAGGGCAGTTTTCATTGGTGCAGGGGCTCATAAGAGTCAGGGGTTGAGGGTTGAAGGCGGAGACTTGAATGGGGTAACTCATGCTCTTGACTTTTTGTGGGGTTCAAATTCTGGCAAGAAACTGGAAATCGGCAAAAACGTTGTCGTAGTCGGAGGCGGAAACGTCGCTGTTGACGCTGCAAGAACCGCTTTATTCAAAGGGGCAAAAGAGGTTACGATACTGTATCGTAGGTCGAAGGAGGAGATGCCCGCAAACCTGTGGGAGGTCAAAGAGGCAGAGGATGAAGGTGTGAAAATAGAGTTTCTGGTCTCACCTAAGAAGATTTTGGGAGAAAAGGACAGGGTTTCTGCCATAGAGTGTGTTCGCATGCAACTAGGCGAGCCAGATGAGAGCGGCAGGAGGAAGGCATTTCCTGTGGAGGGTTCGGAGTTTAAACGGGAAACTGACATGGTGGTTCTTGCTATAGGCGAGGTTCCGGACGTGGGGTTTTTGCCAAAGCAGGTTGAGTTGAACGATGATGGCACGGTTTGGGTTAACCCTATAACGATGGAAACCAGCATGCCCGGCCTTTTTGCTGGCGGAGACGCTGTAACTGGGCCTGCGTCGGTGATAGAAGCGATTCGAGACGGAAAGCGGGCCGCAGAGTCAATCGAATCTTATTTGAAGTCTGAGGAGAGAGTGAGAAAATGAGTGAGAGCAAGGAATCAAAGCCCAAACAGGACGGTCAGATTCGCATCGGAGTTTACGTTTGCCACTGCGGCTTGAACATCGCGGGTTCAGTGGACTGCGGGGAGGTTGCCAAGTTTGCAGCGACCTTGCCGAACGTTGTCTTAGCTCAGGACAATCGGTACACTTGTTCAGATCAGGGCCAGGCTGGAATAAAGAAGGATATTCAAGAGCAAAAGCTGAACCGCGTTGTGGTGGCATCATGTTCTCCTCGTCTTCATGAACCGACGTTTAGAAAGACGTGCGAAGATGCTGGTTTGAATAAGTATCTTTTTGAAATGGCTAACATTCGTGAACATTGCAGTTGGGTTCACCTGTACGACAAAGAAGCGGCTACGGAGAAGGCCAAGGACCTTGTCAAAATGGCCGTGGCCAAGGTTGCTCTTCTTGAACCGGAAGATGAGGTTTCAGTCCCGATTACTCGAAAAGCTCTGGTTATCGGCGGCGGTGTGGCTGGCATCCAGGCGGCCCTGGATCTTGCTGACACTGGCTATAAGGTGTACTTGGTGGAGAAGGAGCCAAGCATAGGTGGGATGATGGCGAGGATTGACAAGACTTTTCCAACTATGGACTGTTCTATTTGCATTCTTGCGCCCAAAATGTCTGATGCGGGTCATCATCCGAACATTGAGCTCCTAACTAACAGTGAAGTTGCTGAAGTGAAGGGTTACATCGGTAACTTTCACGTCAAGGTGCTGAGGAAGCCGCGGTACGTTACCAAGGATTGCTCAGCTTGCGGGGAATGTGTGAAAGTTTGTCCTATTGTGGCTCCGAACGAGTTTGACGTGGGTTTGGCGGTAAGGCATGGTGTTTATACTCCGTTTGCTCAGGCCGTCCCGTCGACGTACATCATTGACATGAGCCTCTGTCTCAACAAGGAAGGCGTAATCGTTTGTGACAAGTGCACGAAGGCGTGCGAGAGGCAGGCGATTAGCTTTGAGATGAAACCTGTGACCGACGAGCTTGAGGTGGGCACGATAATTGTTGCGACTGGAGCAGACGTGTTTGACCCTTCGGTTCTGCCTAACTACGGGTACGGCAAGATTGCGAACGTGATCACGACTCTTGAATTTGAAAGATTGATAAACGCTGGCGGCCCTTCCGGCGGCCATCTGATAAGACCAAGTGACAAACAGATTCCAAAGCGTGTGGCCTTCGTTCAATGCGTCGGCTCAAGGTCTGACAGGAGTGGAAGGCTCTACTGCAGCAACGTTTGCTGCATGAACACGATTAAGGACAGCCTGCTGATAAAGGAACACTGGCCTGACACTGAAATCTACGTTTTTTACGTAGACATAAGGGCTTACGGTAAGGGTTTCGAGGACCTTTACAAGCGCGCCAGAAACGCAGGAGTCGTTTTCATACGCGGACTGCCGGCTGAAATCGTTGAGGACAAGAAGACTCATAACGTGTGGCTCATAGGCGAGAACACGCTGAGGAAGGAAGTGTACAGAATAAGCGCGGACATGGCAATTCTCTCGATAGGCTTGGAGGCCAGAAAAGACAGCGAGACGATTCAGCGTCTGCTGACGCTTTCGAGAAACCAAGATGGCTTCTTCCTCGAGGCACATCCGAAGCTCAGGCCAGTTGACGCTGCCACAGGCGGAGTTTTCTTCGCCGGTTGCGCTGAATCTCCAAAGGACATAAAAGACAGCGTGACTCAAGCAAGCGCGGCTGCAGCTCGCGCGGGCATTTTGATGGCAAAAGGACAAGTGACGGTCGAGGCTATCACTCCTATCACTTTTCCTGAAAAGTGCAAGGCTTGTGGGCTCTGCGTTAAGGTCTGCCCGTACAACGCGATTAGTTTGAACAAGGATTTGAAACGGGTTGAAATCATAGAGGCAGCGTGCGGCGGTTGCGGAACCTGCGCGGCGGAATGCAACTTCGGCGCCCTGACACAAAAACATTTCACGGACGAGCAGATAACGGCTCAGATAGACGCTATCACAGAGAATGAGCCGGAGAAGAAGATAGTTGCTTTCTGTTGCAACTGGTGCTCCTACGCCGGCGCGGACTTCGCAGGGGTCAGTAGAATGCAGTACCCACCGAACGCACGGATCATAAGGACAATGTGTTCTGGACGCGTTGCTCAGAAGTTTATTGAGAGGGCTTTTGCGAGGGGCGCTGCCAGCGTGCTGGTGTCTGGTTGTCACTTGGGTGACTGCCACTACATTAACGCCAATTATCAGACGCAGAAGCGCGTAGAGCGGTTATTGAAAAAGATGGAGCAGAACGGCTTGGACAAGCAGAGACTGCAACTTCTGTGGGCTTCAGCAGCAGAAGGCGAAAAATTCGCCTCAAAGATGCGAGAGATGAAAACGATAGTAGAGAACGTTAAGCCTGAGGAGATTGAGAAAGGCAAGAAGGTTTTTGCCAAGGCATTGGAGGGCGACTAAAGTATGCCCGAAAGGATTCGCCATGCTCCACTTGACTTGGAACAGATCAAGCCTGCAAAGGCGGAAATCCATTTGATTAAGGATGAGTGCAAGGGATGCGGCTACTGCATTGAATTCTGTCCGAAGAAAGTTCTAGAAGAGTCAGACGAAATAAACGCTAGAGGTGTTCATCCACCGAAAGTTGTGGATGAAGACAAATGCATAATCTGTAGCTTCTGCAGTGCAGTTTGTCCAGATTTTGCAATTTTCGTGGTTGAAAAAAAGAACAAGGAAGGAAAATGATATGCCCAGAATAAAAAGTGCGCTGACAGGGGCGCATTTCATGAACGGCGACGTGGCGTGCGCTGAAGGCGCAATAGCCGTTGGTTGCAGATTTTTCGCCGGTTACCCTATTACTCCCGCAACAGAAATTGCCGAACACTTGTCTCAGAGGATGCCCGAGTTTGGCGGAATCTACGTACAAATGGAAGATGAAATTGCTTCACTGGCGGCTGTGATCGGCGCTTCCTACTCTGGCTTGAAGGCTATGACCGCCACTTCTGGGCCTGGTTTCAGTCTCATGCAGGAAAACATCGGGCTTGCCGTGATGACTGAGGCTCCATGCGTAATCGTGGATGTTATGCGTGGAGGCCCGAGCACTGGGCAACCTACAATGCCCGGGCAGCAGGATGTGATGCAGGCCAAGTGGGGTTCGCATGGTGATTATGGGATCATAGCTCTGACCCCCAGCTCGGTTCAGGAGATGTTCGATTTGACCGTTGAAGCTTTCAATCTTTCTGAGGCTTATCGTGTTCCAACTTTGCTGATGGGAGACGAAATCGTTGGGCACATGTGGGAGAAAGTTGTAATTCCTTCGCCGGACAAGATAAGAATTGTCAACCGTAAGAAGCCGAATGTGCCGCCTGAGAAGTACCTGCCTTTCAAGCCTGATGACGATTTGGTGCCCCCTATGGCCTGTTTCGGAGAAGGGTATCATTTCCACTCGACAGGTTTGACGCACGATGAGCATGGTTATCCGCGAACCTCAAGTTCCGAAGTCCAGTCTAAGCTGGTCAGGCGACTGTGTGACAAGATTCAGAAGAACGCGGACAAGATAGTCAAGGTTGAAGAGGTCATGCTGGAAGATGCGGAGGTTGTAGTCGTCGCTTATGGCATAGTTGCTCGCGCAGCGTTAAGCGCGATTAGAAAGGCGCGAGAGAAGGGCATCAAAGCGGGGCTCCTGAGATTGATAACGCTGTGGCCTTTCCCAGAAGAACGCGTCGCAAAAGCTGCCAAAAGAGCAAGAGCGATCGTTGTTCCGGAAATGAACTGCGGGCAAATGGTGCGAGAAGTTGAGAGAGTTGCAAAAGAGACTCCTGTCGTGTTTCTCTCGAAGCTGGGCGAGGAACCTCACACTCCTTTGGAGATTCTTGAGGCTATAAGGAGGAGCAAGTAAATGGTTCAGGAAACTGTTCCAGTTGTCGTGCATCCGTTTTCGAAGTATCTGAGAGCCGAAATGATGCCGCACATATGGTGCCAAGGCTGCGGTAACGGTGTTCTTTTGAACTGTTTTGTACACGCATTGGATGAGCTTCAGACAGATTTGGATAAGCTCGTCGTCGTCTCGGGCATTGGCTGTATTGGACGCACGGCTGGTTACATGAATGCGGATTCGTTCCATACGACACACGGTCGCGCCTTGGCTTTTGCGACTGGAGTGAAGCTGGCTAACCCAGAGTTAGAAATCGTGGTCATAAGCGGTGATGGTGACCTCTTCGCGATAGGAGGGAACCATTTCATACACGCGGCCCGAAGAAACATTGGGATTAAGGTTCTGTGCGCTAACAATCTGAACTATGGTATGACTGGAGGGCAGCAGGGTCCTACGACGCCGCTTGAATCGGTAACGACCACGAGTCCGTACGGGAACATTGAGCATCCGTTCAACCTTGTGCATTTAGCTGCGGCTTCGGGTTCCACGTACGTGGCCCGATGGACCTCTCTGCACGTGCGGAGGTTGACGCAGTCCATCAAGAAGATGTTGCAGAAGGAGGGTTTCTGTTTTGTCGAGATGCTTTCACCTTGCCCTGAGATTTATGGTCGTTACAACAAGATGCGGTCAGGGCTTGAGATGATGAGTTGGTTCAAGAAGGCTTCGGTTGTCGAGAACTTCTCAGATCCCTCAAAGGCGGATATTACACCGGAGCGAATAGTTGTAGGTGAGTTTGTTGACATTGAGAAACTGAGCTATGAGAAGATGTTGCATGAGAAGATTTCCAAGATTAACGAGAAGGCGATTGAAGGGGTGAGCTAGCGTGCGGGTTGAGGTTAGGTTCGCAGGCTTTGGTGGGCAGGGGATAATCAAGTCTGGGATAATCGTGGCGGCTGCTGCTTCCATACACTCGGACAAGAATGCTGTTCAGACACAGTCTTACGGTCCTGAATCGCGTGGAGGAGCGTGCAAGTCTGAAGTCGTGATTTCTGAGGAGGACATTGACTTTCCGAAGGTCGTTGAGCCTGACGTCTTGGTTGTGCTGTCGCAGGCCGCGTACAACGATTATGCAGAGGACGTGAAGCCTGGCGGTACAGTGATATTGGATCCTGACATGATTCCGCGAGAGAAGAGTTTGAAGAACTTCAAGGTTTACCGTGTCCCCGCGACGAAAATAGCGGAAGAACTGGGGAGAAGAATAGTTGCCAACATCGTTATGCTAGGAGCGTTCACCGCCATCACCGAACTGCTGGATGAGAACGCTCTGAAGGAGTCTGTTAAGGAGAATATCCCGAAGGGCACGGAAGAGTTGAATTTGGCAGCTTTCGACAAAGGATTTGAATACGGAAAAACTGTCAAAAAATAGGGGTTTAAGCGTTCTGCTGGACTTGCGGGTTGGACAAGGCGGATATGACTTTAGAGCCTCTGATGCCCACGTGACGCAGTGGAGCAATCTTCTTTGCCACGTTGTATATGTCTGAAGCTATTTTTCCGAGAACGATTTCCTGTGCCAGCTGATCCATCGTGAGGGCTGAAGCTTTTTCTTTGATTATCTTGTCCATTATGGCGCGCAAGATCTTTTCCTGTGATGTCTTGATTCTTGAAAGTGTAAAAGCGCTGACAGCTACTCTCAACGTGTATCCGTCTTTCGTCGTGACCTTGAACAGACCGTCAACCTTTGTTGTTCTCCTTCTTACCAGGCTTCGTAGGTAGTCCCGCGAGTATTCGTGTCCTTTGAACATTGTCTTAGCGGTTTTGCCGTCGATTTCGGTTATTTGGAAGCGCATTTTCAGGTATTGGTGAGCAAAATCGTTTGTTATGTCATAAAGCGTCGAGTCAATCACTCTTCCAACGAGTTTCTGCGGTTCATCTGCGGGGACTCCCCCGAGTTCGACGCTTCCGAAGTAGGGTGGAGCCGTTACCATGTACCATTGCTTGCTTCGCCACTTGTCACGCACTTTTTTTGTTTTTGAAGACACTTTTATCCTCCGGGTGCAGCTTGAATGTTCACATCAGAGTATTAAAAGTTTTACCGTTTGGAGGCTATTTTTGCGATTCCGCCCATGTACTTTCTCAGCGCTTCAGGGACAGTTATTGATCCATCTTCTTGCTGATAATTTTCGAGGATGGCGACGATTGTTCTGCCCGTGGCAAGGGCTGTTGAGTTCAGGGTGTGGACGAAGCCTTTGGGTGCTTCGCCTTCTTTTTCTCGGTACTTGATGTTCAGTCTTCTAGCTTGATAGTCGGTGCAGTTGCTGCATGAGACCATTTCTCTGTAGGCGTTCTGTGCGGGCATCCATGCTTCAATGTCGTATTTCTTTGCTGCTACGGTTCCAATATCGCCCGTGCACACGTTTACGACGCGGTAGGACAGCCCGAGTTTCTGGATGATTTCCTCGGCGTTGTGTATAAGTTCTTCATGGATTTTCCACGAATCTTCAGGCTTGCAGAATACGAACTGTTCAACCTTGTTGAACTGGTGCGTTCGAAAAATCCCCCGCGTGTCCTTACCATGCGCTCCAGCTTCTTTCCTGAAGTTCGTACTGAACCCGGCAAACTTTAGAGGTAGGTCTTCTGCTTTCAGCACTTCGTCCATGTACATTGATGCCAAAGGGTGTTCTGCAGTTGCGATTAGGTATAGGTCTTCGTTCTCAATCTTATAGAGTACATTTTCAAAGTCGCCTAAGGCCACTACGCCTTCGTAGGGTTTCCTTCTGATTAGGAAAGGCGGTTCGATGGGCTTGTAGCCCTTCTTGTTCATTTCTTTCAGGGCAAAGCTGATTATGGCATTGTCGAGGAAGACAGCTTCGTTCTTGAGGTAGAAGAATCGTGCCCCAGCGATTTTTCCCGCTCTTTCGATGTCTATGATGTCAAGGTTCAGGCCTAGATCTATGTGGCCTTTTGCTGGAAAACTGAATTTGGGGATTTTGCCCCATTTTCTGATTTCAACGTTGTCATTTTCGTCCTTGCCCGTGGGCACGGTTTCGTGGAGCAAGTTTGGCAGGCGCATCAGCAGGTCGTGTACCTTTTCTTCCCATTCGCTGACGCGTCCTTCGAGAGCATTGATTTCATTGTCCGTTTCTTTTGCCTTGGAGATTTTGTCTGCAGCGTCTTCCCCCTTTTTCTTCGTAGTGGCTATTTCGGCGGTTATCTGTTTTCTCTCGTGGCGCAGCTCGTTCAGTCTGGTTAAGCCTTGCCGCCACTGTTTGTCATAATCGATTAGGCTGTCGAGCATTTTCTGGTTTTCAGGGTCTCCTCTCTTTTCCAAGTTGTTTCTTACTGAATCTGGGTTTTCGCGAATGAGCTTGATATCAAGCATTTTCTGTCACTTGCAACGTTTAACGTTAGCCTTGAATTGTTTATTTAACGTTGCGATCGAAGTTTGGGGCGAAGCGAAAATATGGTTTCAAAGTGTTGCTGAACTCTCAAGATGCAGCCTTAGCGTGTTATGGGAGAAACCCGCTTCACTTAGAAGTTGAGTGAAGACTCTGGGTTTGCCGTCTTGAAGCACAGCCAAAATACGCTCAGCAAGCAAACCCCTGGAACTGCCTGTGCAGAACCAGACCTAAAACCATTTTTGATCAATTTAGAAACACGCATGCGCGCTACGAAGTCACTTGCTTTGAGCTTTTGGCAATACGGAATAAGGAAGTCATCTATCAGATAGAGATACAACTCCATGAAATCGCATATCAAACGCGGCTTCCCCATCGCAGTACTATGCAGAAAACCCAAGCAAGGTTCAAGTCGCGCGCGTGGTGTGCGTTAGCTATAAAAGGCGAAGGTTTGTTATTATGAATTGTTGAAGCTTGGGAAATCATATGAGTGAAGGATCTGAAAGTGTCAAGCCGGTTTCGCCTGAGAAGCTTTTGATTGATGATCCCTCCAACTTTCTGTTTCATGCTGCTTATCTCACCTATTGTGAGGCGTTTGACAAGACGGTTGATCCTGAGGGCAAGAAGCAGCTCAACGAGAGCATTGTGGCTCTTCAGCAGAATCAAATAGACTGTCAGACTTTCTACAGGAACATCAGTCGCTACCGTGAAGACAATGGGACAGCCCCGCGCACTTATGGGCGAATGATGATCAAGACGCAGAGAAAGCGAGAGTGGCGTAGGCGAACGCAGAAACACGAGAGGATCCAGCGGCACAAGAAATAGGCAACCTCTACAATTGGCGTTCGTGAAGTCGCATTCTGTCGAACTTTCGCAATGAGACAAAGGCGTGGTGAGGGATTTGCGCGGTTGGAAATCTGTCTTGAAAGCAGATCCAACGGAGTGGTTGTTGGGTGAGGATAATCCTTCCGTGCGTTGCTTCACGTTGATCGACGTTTTGGATAAGAGTGAGAACGATCTAGACGTGGAGAAATCTAGGAAAGCAATAATGCAGATTGGCGCGGTGCCCAAGATTTTGTCCAAACAGAAGAGCGGGGGCTACTGGGGGGTTGCTGAGAATTTCTATGTCAAAGGCAAGTACAGGGGGACAGTTTGGCAGCTCATGGTTCTGGCGGAGCTTGGGGCAGATCCAGAAGAAGAGCGGGTGAGACATGCTTGTGAATTCATTCTTGAGCATTCTCAGGATCGTGAGAGTGGCGGTTTCTCCTACATGTGTGTTTCTAATCGCGGAGGAGCACATGACAAGGTGTTACCGTGTCTCACGGGAAACATGGTTTGGAGTTTGATCAGACTTGGCTATTTGAAGGATGTTCGAGTTCGGAAGGGAATAGAATGGATCGTCAGGTATCAAAGGTTTGATGATGGAGTGGAAGAGGCGGCGAAGGGTTGGCCGTATTACAAGCGTGAAAAATGCTGGGGCAGGCACAGTTGCCATATGGGCGTGGTCAAGACCTTGAAAGCGTTGGCCGAAATCCCAGCAGAGGAAAGGTCCGAAAATGTGAAGTGCACGATTGAGAAAGGAGCTGAACACATCCTGAAACATCATGTTCACAAGAGAAGCCATGACTTGACGCGCGTCTCCAAGCCGGAGTGGCTGCAATTTGGTTTTCCATTGATGTGGAACACCGACGCCCTGGAGATATTGGTCATTTTGACGAAGCTGGGTTACCATGACGAGCGTATGCAGGAGGCAATAGACCTAGTAGTTTCAAAACAAGATGACTTGGGCAGATGGAAGCTGGAAAGAAGCTTCAACGGACGCTTTCAAGTGAACATCGAGCAGGAGGGCAAGCCGAACAAGTGGGTTACGTTGAACGCGCTCAGGGTTCTAAAGAGATTCTACATCAAGTGAACTCGCGCGCTGTTACAGACTAGCTGTTCTTTCTCATTAGGTATTCGTGTATTGCCTTTGCCGCTTTTTTGCCCGCGCCCATCGCACTTATGACTGTAGCTTCGCCTGTTACTATGTCGCCGCCCGCGTAAACGCCTTCAATGTTTGTTTTGCCATTCTCGTCTGCTACTATGGTGCCCCATTTTGTGACAGCTAATCCTTCTGTGGTGCTTTGTATTATCGGGTTAGGTGTTCTTCCAATAGCAACTATGATAGTGTCAACGTCCATAACAAACTCCGAACCCTTAACAGGGATGGGCCTTCTTCTTCCAGACTCATCTGGGGGGCCAAGCTCCATACAAATGCATTCCATTGCTTTAACCCAGCCTTTCTCATCGCCGATGAACTTTGTCGGGTTGGCTAAGAACTTGCAAGTTATCCCCTCTTCCTCTGCGTTCTCGATCTCTTCTTG
Organism: Bathyarchaeia archaeon; assembly: GCA_049512075.1. GTDB lineage: Archaea > Thermoproteota > Bathyarchaeia > Bathyarchaeales > Bathycorpusculaceae > JBEKCD01. The sequence continues at coordinate 39,507 of JBEKXL010000007.1, forward strand.
CCTTGCTGGCATTTCCTCTCTTGAGCGTCTATAAACGATGCACACTTCTTCCGCGCCCAGCCGTAGTGCTGAACGGGCAGAATCCATGGTAACGTTGCCACCGCCTATGACGGCAACCTTCTTGCCAATTCTTATAGGTGTGTCACACTCGGGAAAAGTGTAAGCCTTCATCAAGTTAACCCGAATCAAGAACTCGTTCGCAGAGTAAATACCGCCGAAGTTTTCTCCAGGAATCCCCAGAAATTGTGGCAAACCTGCACCAGTTCCGATGAAAACCGCGTCGAACCCCTGCTTGAGAAGCTCAGGAATCGTGAAAGTCCTCCCGACAAGGCAGCTTGCACGAATCTCTACGCCGAGTTTCTTGACGTAATCAGCTTCTGCCTGAACGATGCTCTTGGGCAAACGAAACTCGGGTATTCCATACATGAGCACCCCACCCGGGCGATGCAACGCTTCGAAAATAACAACCTCATGTCCAAGCTTCACCAAATCAGCGGCTGCCGTGAGGCCAGCAGGACCCGCACCTATGATAGCAACGCGCTTGCCATTCGATGGGGCCTCCTCCGAGCAGGCGATTCCTGTCTGCCGTTCCCAATCCGCCAGAAACCTCTCCAACCGTCCGATGCTTACTGCGTCGCCCGCCTTGCCAAGCAGGCAGAGCTTTTGACACTGCTCCTCCTGCGGACACACACGCCCACAAATAGCAGGAAGGCAATTCTTCTCCTTGATCTTCCTTATAGCTGCGCCATAATCTTTTTCCTTCATTAACTTGATGAAAACGGGAATGTCAATCTCAACTGGACAACCTTGAATGCACTGAGGTTTCGGACATTGCAGACAACGGCCGGCTTCCGCAAGAGCTTGCTCCTCAGTGTAGCCAAGCGTAACCTCATTGAAGTTTCGTATGCGAACTTCGGGCGCCTGCTTAGGAATCTGAACAGCTTGCTTCTGAAGCTTGGGTTTTGCTTTGGGCTCACTCATAGTGTGTGCACTTCTTTTCTTGCAGACGTTGTAAGGCCGCTTTTTCCTCTGACATGTACACCATTTGCCTCTTCAACAATTCACCAAAATTCACCAAGTGAGCGTCAAACTCTGGACCGTCCACGCATGCAAATCTTGTCTTGTCACCGACGCTGACTCTGCATGCACCGCACATGCCCATGCCGTCGACCATTATGGGGTTTAAACTTACGATGGTTTTGATGCCGTATGGTCTTGTTGTTTCAGCGACAGCTCGCATCATCACGGTCGGCCCTATCGCGTACACGACGTCAAAACCATAACCTTTCTCAATCAGCGTCTTCAAAACGTCGCTGACGAAACCCTTGTGTGCCTTCGATCCGTCATCGGTGGAAATGAACAGTTCATCAGAAGCCTTCTTCATTTCATCTTCAAGAATTAGCAACCCCGCAGTCTTGGCCCCTACTATTGAGACCACTTTGTTGCCTGCCTCTTTGAAGGCTCTGGCAATCGGAAACGCAGAGGCGGTGCCCACTCCCCCGCCTATGACACACACGGAACCGTATTTCTTTATGTCGCTCGGATTGCCCAAGGGGCCAAGAACATCGAATATTACATCCTCGACCTTGAGTGCACCGAGTTTTTCAGTGGAAACTCCAATTTCAAGAAAGATTAGAGTTATCGTGCCTTTCTTCTTGTCCCAATCCACAATCGTTAAAGGAAACCGTTCGCCATTTTCATCGATTCTCAAGATGACAAATTGCCCTGCCTTGGCTTTTTCAGCTATCTCGGGTGCCTCAATTTCAAGCAGCTTGATTTTCGGGGCTAACTCCTTCTTTGAAACGATTTGATGCATGTCCGAGTGAACCTCTGACAGTTCGTGTATGGAGAAGAATTCTAAAGGCATATATGCAGATATAAGAGTTTAGGGGCAAGAGGCTAAAACATTCCTTTCTCATACAAACTATTGTGTTTGGCAAATTACCTCTTTTGATAGTAGGGTCTTCTAATGAAACCGTAGGCTTCCAGTGCGGCCGTGATGCCTTGCCCAACAGCCGTTCCCACTTGTTTGATGGGATGGTTTGTAACGTCGCCTGCAGCATAGACGCCTTCCAAATTCGTTCGTTGCTGGGCATCCGTGATGATGTAGTCGTCCTCATCTAAAGCGATACCTGCATCCTTGGCTATTCGACTGTTAGGATCCTCACCTACCTGAACGAAAACCCCGTTGACCGGCAATTCTCTGGATTCGCCAGTGTCTTTGTCGAGCAGTATAACTTTTTGGACGACCTTGTCGCCGCGTATCTCTTTTATTTCGGTGTTCCACAGAATCTCAACGTTCTTTGTGTTCTTCAAACTCTGAGTTAGCGCTTCTTCACAGCGAAAGGCTTCTCTCCTGTGAACAATCATGGTCTCGGCAGCGATGCCCGACAGGTAGAGAGTTGTCATCGCGGCTGAGTTTCCCCCGCCTACCACAAGTACGCGTTTTCCTCTGAAGAAAGGTCCGTCGCAGATTCCGCAGTAGCTAACCCCTCTGCCACGAAATTCCTTCTCACCAGGAACACCGAGTTGGCGATAATGGCTTCCAGTAGCAACTATAACTGCACTGGCTTCGTAGACAGTTTTCTGGGTTTGAACGCGCTTCTTTTCACTCTTGAGATCAAGGCTGACAACCGCTTCAAGCTCGTTTAGCGTAACCCCCGCGCTTTTGGCATGAGCCACCATCTTCTGCGCAAGCTCAGTTCCTGAAACGCTTGGAAAACCCGGGTAGTTCTCAACTATGGGCGCGTCTGCCGCCGTACCCCCCGCCAACTTTTCTTCCAGAACAATGGTCTCAAGGCCACTTCTCACGCTGTAAATTCCTGCAGTCAATCCTGCGGCACCCCCACCAATGATGACAAGCTCCAAATCTTCCATCCTGAACGCCCTCGGCACTAATTCTTACTGAGAATGACACATATCAATTATTCCTAGCAAATAGGGTGTTTCCCTTCAGAAAGAGCCTTTCTTCAGCGCCCACTCAAATGTTTTTCATTGCGTGTTCTGGTTGCGATGAAACTTTACAACCCAAACCCAAGCGCAACTATTTCTTATCTTTCGAATGTTTTGCAGGAAGCGAAACCTGTTTTTTCTCTTTTCTTTTCAGTTCTTTCTCTCGCTGTAATTTTTTATGCTGCTCTAAACCTGCAGCTTTCTTTTCTCTTCTTGACAAAACCTCATCAACCTTAACTGGGAATAGAAGCGTTACGCATTCTAAAGCGTTGTCCTTTTGTCTGCACCTGAAGGACGTATACTCGATTCGTATACTACCCCCTATATCCTGTTCTAACTGTATTCCTGCCTCTGTTCTCTACTGCCAAGTTTACTATTCCCTGAAACGAGTATACGTCCTGTCCTAGACCGTTTCCACTAGGGTTTGGTTTGGATAAAACTTTACCCTAAATTAGGCTAAGTCTGACTTAAATGGTGAGTCCAGATGATTTTGCGAGCAAATGCTTTTACTTTTAAACTTGAATGCTGTCTATTGTTAAGGTGGCGTTTGAATTGGTTAAGTGGGAGTATAAGGTGATTCCGATAAAGACGCAGGTTCATTCAGATCATTTCGAAGTCGACAAAAGGCCAGTGATAGACGATGTTCAAAATGACCTGAACGCCCTAGGCAATGAAGGATGGGAACTGGTCGGCATCCAAGACATCAGCCTGCCAGACGGCAGAATGTTCACTGTCGCCTACCTCAAGAGACAAAGCTAACGCGTATAAAGGCGCATATAGCTTATGGGCGCGCGTGCTAAGAAACTTGACAAAGCGTTTCAACAATGAATTACGTGAGGCATGGACAGTAAGTGATTTGGGTCAAGGGTCTATGTGTGGTGATAAGTTTGGAGGAGGAAAATTGGCAAGAAGAAAACTGGGACGACTCAGAGGACGAAGACAATTTTGAGGACTAACTCACGCGCCTCATCGACCTGACAAAGAGAGAGAGAAAGCGTAAAGTTTTATCCAAACCAACCAAGAATTTGTCAGCAAATACTCATGCTTTTAGCGCGCGCTGGCCTGTCCCGAAATTGGTCTAAAATGGTTCTAATTCTTCTTTTGCCTTTTTATGCTCAATTTGAGCTTGTTTGACAGGTAGATCTTGGCCGTTTTGAGGGGTGGTGAATAATGGGAGCTTCGCAGATCCTGCGGGAAGTGGGGTTTTCCCATAACACGTGGAGGCTGCACTTGGCCCGCTTGGAACGTCAAGGCATGATCGTGAAAGCTAACAGCGCATGCGCCTCAAAACTGCCCCCAAACCCCAAAAAAGGAATAAACACCGTTTTTAACCATTTTAGGGACAAGCCAGCGCGCTACTTGGTTCTCGCTCTAACAAGACTGAATCAAGGCCATCCTGAGCGTCCGTTTGAAGAGTTGGATTCTATAGTGCTAGATTGAGCAGTTCGGCAACGTCCATGATTTGGATTTTGCCCTCTGCCCCTGTGGTCTTGACAGCATCTTCGAATGTTAATAGACAGTACGGGCAGGCTGTAGCGAGGATGTCTGCTCCAGCTTCAACAGCGTCTTTCACGCGGGTTTCCGCTAAGCGTGGACCCGGAATGTCAACCCACATCCTTCCTCCGCCTCCTTCGCAGCAGACGCTTCGGGCTCGGGAACGGTCGAACTCCAACAGTTTGACGCCTGGCACGCTTTCGATGACTTTTCTCGGTTCTTCGTAGATGCCATTTTGTTTGCCCAAGAAGCACGGGTCGTGATAGATGACTTTCTTGTTCACTTCCTTCGATAAGGTGAGCTTTTTCTCGTTAATCAGTTTGGCAAGCAGTTGCGTGTGGTGTTGGATCTCGAAGCTTGTCTGGTTGTACCTGTTCTTGAACGCGTGATAACCGTGTGGACAGCTTGTCACTCCTTGCTTTACGTTGTATTTGTTGAAGGTTTTCATGTTCTCTTCAACTAGGAAGTCGAACAGGCCTTTTTCTCCCATGCCGTAGACTTCGCTTCCGCAGCAGTTTTCTTCGTCGCCTAGGACACCGAAGTTCAATCCGGCGTTTGCAAGGACACACGCTAAGCTCCTAGCGACACTTTGGACTCGCGGATCATAAGCCGGGGTACAACCGACAAAGTATAGAATGTCTGCACCCTGAGACATGTGTTTAAGGTTCAGGCCTTGAGCCCATTCTGACCTTTTGTTGCGGATTCTTCCCCATGGGTTGCCGTTCTTGAATATGCTTTCTAACGCGTCTCGGATTGTCGGTGCGATTTGTCCTTCCTCAACCGCCATGCCGCGAACGTCAATCAAAAACTCGTATGGGTTCAAATCCTTTGGACAACGGACGCCGCATGCACTGCAGGTTGTGCAGCTCCACAGCTCATTCTGCGAATGCTGTGTCAGCTTGCCCATTGTGGCAACTTCTCGCATGTACTTCCTAACGTTTAAGTTGGCTTTACGCGCAACTGGGCAGCTTCCCGTGCATGTTCCGCACTGGATGCATTCGAGGAGCTTATGTTTCTGAGTGAGCTCTTGAGCGTTCATATTGTCCATCACTTTTAGTTGAATGGGGAGCATAAGATTATTAAAGCGTTTTCCCGTGAATTGTTTGAAACATATCCTGGAAAAGGAGATTTCACCGATGGAGAAGAAATCGCCCAAGATAGGCGTTTTCGTCTGTGAATGCGGCGGCAACATAGGGGAAGTTGTGGATGTCAAGGCAGTTGTTGACACTGTCAAGACATGGGACGGTGTTGCCGTAGCCAAATATCACAAGTATTTATGCTCAAAACCGGCTCAAGAAATGATTCTTGACGCCGTGAAAAAGGAAAATCTAGACCGGGTTGTGGTTGCAAGCTGCACGCCTCGTATGCATCTTGCCACTTTTCAGAGTGTTTTGGAACGAGCTGGTCTAAACCAGTTTATGCTTGAATTCGTGAACATAAGGGAGCAAGACTCATGGATATTGGGACCGCATCCTTCGCCGGAAGCGACGAAGAAAGCTATCAGTCTAATAAGAGGTGGTTACGAGAGAAGTCGCGAGCTTGAGCCGCTGCAGCTCATAAGCGAGAAGGGCTCCAGAGAGATACTCATTATCGGCGGAGGCATCTCAGGTATAACTTCTGCCCTTGAGCTTGGATATTTGGGTTACAAGGTTGACCTTGTTGAAAGAAAGTCCAGTATCGGCGGCAACATGGCCAAACTGACCAAGGTTTTTCCCACTTTGGATTGTGCACAGTGCATTTTAACGCCAAGGATGGCGGAAGTGGGCAGAAACACAAACGTTAACCTATACACCTACGCTGAAGTGCAAGAGGTCAGCGGAAGACCGGGCAACTACGATGTAAAAATACGCATGAAGCCGAGAGGCGTTGACGTTCAGAAGTGCAGAAGCTGCGGTGTCTGCGCGAAAGTTTGTCCGGTAACGGTTTCAGACGAGTTTAACGAGGGTTGGTCGCAACGGAAAGCAGCCTACATCGAGTTTCCACAAGCCGTGCCCTCAGCCTACACCATTGACTTCAGCGCGTGCACAAAGTGCGGAAAATGTGAGCAGCTTTGTCCAGCCAAGGCCATAAGCTTGGCAGATCCGGGAAGCACAGTCGACCTGCACGTTGGTGGCATAATAGTGGCCACTGGCTATCAGCTCTATGACGCTAAGAAACTTGAAACCTACGGCTATGGCACATACAAAGACGTAATCACAATGATGGACCTGGAGCGGTTCGTCTCTGCAACTGGGCCAACAGGTGGCTACATCAAGAAAGCTGACGGCACCGATGTTAAACGCATGGCAATAGTGCTCTGTGCAGGCTCACGGGACAAGAACTACATCTCGTACTGCAGTAGGATCTGCTGTATGTATTCTTTGAAGCAGGCTTTTGTGCTGAAGAAGATGCTCGGCATAGACGTGAGCATTTACTACACTGACATCAGGGCAACGGGCAGGGGATACGAGGATCTCTATTGGCGTGACCAGGAAGCTGGTGTCACCTTTATCCGTGGCAAGGTGGCGGAGGTGTACAAGAACGCCAAGGATGGCAAGCTCGTTGCTGTTGCGGAAGATACGATAACAGGCGAGGTGACCGAAGAAGAGTTCGACATGATTGCTTTGGCCACGCCTATGGTTCCGCCCACAGGGTTGAAGGAACTTGCTGAGAAAATGAAAGTCAGCATCAGTGAAGACGGGTTCGTCACGGAGAAGCATCCTAAACTCGACCCTGTTGATTCGCTAGTCACTGGTATCTTCGCATGCGGCTGCGCGTTGGGTCCCAAAGACGTCAGAGACACGGTTTCGGATGGCTTGGCCGCCTCAGCTAAAGCGGCATTGTTCCTGAAGAGCGACTACGTTACGACAAGCCCCGAGAAAGCTTTCGTCATCAGCGACTTGTGCAACGGCTGCAATGCCTGTGTGCCAACCTGTCCGACAAACGCCATAAGCATGCAAGACGGGAAAGCCAAGATTGACCCGTTCCTGTGCACAGGTTGTGGCGCATGCATACCCGTCTGTCCTCAAGAAGCCATTGACTTCAAGAATGCGACGACTAAGCAGATAACTGCAAGTCTGAGAGGAGTACTGGCAGAAAAGCAACCGGGCGAAGTCAGAGTCGTCGCCTTCGTAGACAAAAACGTTGGTTACACAGGCATGGACTTCTTAGGCCTGGACCGCACAAACTATCCTGAAAACATCCGCATCGTACCCGTTCCCACCACCGCCATCCTAGGCTTGAAACATCTGCTTTACGCATTCGCATACGGAGCTGACGGTGTTCTGGTCATCGAAGGAACACAGGAAATTGATGAAAAGTTTACGAAGAAGAAAATGATCGACATGGGAAGGGAATTGGCCAGATACAATGTTGAAAGCATGAGAGTGCGCTACAGCTACGTGCCCCTCCCAGTTTACAAGAAGGCTGCGGAGCTATTCACAATGTTCACGGATAGGATAAAGAAATTCGGACCGTTTCCAGAAGAAAAACGCTGCGAGATAAAACAGAAGCTTGGCCTGTGAACAGAGCCCTCACTTCTTCGGATTCAGAACCATAAAGCCTCCTTTTTGTCAATACCATGTTTGGATCAGTAGACCAACGGTAGGGTACGTCGGTGCACACACAACGAAAACCTGAGAGCCTTCAATAGCGCGCTAAATCATTTGTAACAACTGCTCGCGCTTTTGGAATGACCAGTGATGAGAGTTGAGCGTGCGAGGTGTGAAATCGGTCGAGCTGAAAAGAGCGTTTAAGTGCTAGTGACTATTTCTGCTCCTGCGGCTACAGGTCCTGACGTCGTGATTTTGATTCTTAAATGGTCTCCGGGCTTTGCGTTACCAACGAAAACTGGGAAACCCTTGATTCTGCCTATGCCTTCCCCTTGAGGGCTTGTTTCGGTTATATCCACTTCGTATTCTTTTCCAGTCTCAACTGGGCAGTTCTGAACGCCTCTGCCACGTTTGCTCTTGGCATTTCTCGGGCTTCTTTTTCGCGGGCTCATTGGCATCTTCCTTTTTCTGCTTTTATGATGATATGATTATCGCCCCTCAGTGGCTTAAATGTTCCGCATTTTACTGCTCGCGCTAACCCAATTGAAAGTGCAATAATCTATCTAAAGTCCATATTCAGGAACGGCCCCCCATCTTCTTTCGTTTGCAATTGAGACGAAAATTCAAAACCCACTCACCTCCCCATCAAAGGGTCAGGAAGACAATCATAATCCTTTTTCCAGATAGGCTTTCGATTCACATAGGCAGAATAGGCATCGCCCACTTTGCAGGCTTCTCGCAGGGAAAACCCCTATCTTCAATGTGTACGAGACGGAACTTGAGGAAAAATGGTCGGCGCATCCGTTAGATTTGTTGCTTCTGGTTCATACTGATGGGAAGAAAATTCATCGGAGATCGGTTGCTTTGTTCCGCAAGGATATACTTCAATGTCAGGAACTCTGAACGTTATGAAGATAGAAAAAGAGAAACAGGGCTTCCAGAAAGAGGGTTCCCGAAACAAGGCGTTCAGACTGACATCTTTGGAGAAAAAGGAAGAAGACCAATAGCGCGCGCGTAGGTTCAAGCCACGCTAAAAGAGAGTTGCAACCCTTCTCAAGGACAGCTGAGTACTGCCGCGCGTGGCGCTAAACGTGAGCACATATCAAGTAAACCTTAAACATAACCACAAAGTCCTATTCAAGTCGGTGAAAGGCTGTGACTAGAGCGTTGTATCTGGAGGACAGTTATCTCAAAGAATGTGACGCTGTCGTTGCTTCGGTGAAGGACGAAAAATACGTCGTTTTGGATCAGACCATCTTCTACCCAAAGGGAGGCGGTCAACCCTGCGATACTGGAAAAATCATCAGCGGAAATGAGGTTTACAACGTTGTTTATGTCGGCAAATTCTCCGGCGAAATCAGTCACGAGGTCGATCGTTTGGGTTTGAAAGCAAGTGACAAAGTTCACTGCGTGCTGGACTGGGACCGAAGGTACAGGCTCATGCGAAGCCACACAGCAGCCCACCTTTTCGCTTCACTGTTGTGCAACGGCACGGGCGCGCTTGTCACAGGCAACCAGCTTGAAACAGACAAGATACGCTTCGACTTCAGCTTGGAACAGTTCAACCCTGAAATCCTAGAAAAATACGTGGCCAAAACGAACGAACTACTCAAAAAAGACACGCCAGTAAAATCCTATGAACTTCCAAAAGAAGAAGCCCTCAAAATCCCCGGCGTAGTAAAAATGGCAGAAGCCTTCCCACCAGACATCCCCCGCCTCCGCATCGTAGAACTCGTCGACCTCGACAAACAAGCCGACGGAGGAACACACGTCAAAAACCTGGAAGAGGTCGGCCAAATAAAACTGCTCAAGACCGAAAACAAAGGCAAAAACAACAGAAGAATCTACTTCACCCTGACACCTTGACCTTCAGGAAACCCCACTGGAAATTGAGGGCTTATTGAAATCTAGGCGTAGAGGGCTCCTTTCAATACGTGGCCCAGAGTCAATCAAGCATCGATGCACTTTCGAGCGTCAGGACCTTCGCAGATCTTGGCAAAATGTCTTCTCGGAGGAGGCAAAAGTTTTCAAACGTCAAATACCTATTCACACCATGCTTGGGGAAAGTGAGAGCCTGTGTCTAAGAGCGAGCTGAGAATTCAGTATTCGGGCCTCATCATATTCGCAGCTCAGCTAATCAGCGTGGTCACAGGCATGGCATTCATTCTATTACTTACAAGAAACATGACAACAGACCAATATGGTGTATGGGGAAACATCTTCGACGTAACAGGTTACTTCCTGTTGTTTTCAGGGTTCATCCCGTTCTGGGCAATACGGTTTGTCGCTCGGGGAGAAGAAGGCGCAACTAAGACAGCTTTTGTGGCAAACCTCACCGTGGCCATAGCTTCAGCCGCGGCATACATTCCAATAGCCCCCCTTATCGCAGCGAGTCTTCACATCACTGAAACCAGTGTTTACGTCTTGGCCTCAGCTCAAATGGTCACCGTGTACGCTGTTAGCACGCTTGAATCTTGTCTGCGTGCGAAAAGACCCCAGGCAATAGGATATGGCCTCCTGTTGGAAGAAGTGGTCAAACTTAGCCTGGCTTACCTGTTTATCGTGAGACTTCAGCAGTTGTTCATAGGCGCCATGCTCAGCCTCATCCTATCCGGTTCATTCCAAACGCTCTTCTATTTGAAGCTCTTGTCAAAGGATATCCGACAAAAAGTCCAGTGGAGCTACGTTAGAGAATGGCTCAAGGGCTCAGCAGCACTCGTTTACAACGCTGTTGGAGGGCAATTGGCCAATTTCGTTCTTATTCTGCTTATTATTTACGGAACCCAATCAGGCAGAGGTGACTACCTGGCAGCAACGACATTTGCAACCATCATCGGATACTCCTCATCCTTGGCGTTTGCACTCTACCCGAAATTGCTAGCTGAAAATAGCTTGAGAGAAATAACCGCATCTCTTAAAACGGTGCTAATGTTCGCGCTCCCACTGGTAGCAATCATCATCTCGATGTCACCATCCCTCCTAACGGTCCTGAAAATATCCTACCGCGAGGCCTGGCCCGTACTCATCGTCCTCTCAATCGATGCCCTCATATCTCTGGTATCGACATTCTACACCAACGTGCTTTACGGTGTTGAAAAACTAGACGAAGAAGCAAGAATACCGCTCAGAAAACTCGTTAAGAGCAAGATGTTCAAGCTGCTGACATTACCTTACATACAAGCTGCTCTCACCCTGCCAACAACACTGTACATTTTGACCCAATTCACGAACGGGCAGGCTGTGCGAGCAGCCACTTACGTGGCAATCATCATCATGGCTGCCCATGCTATCATGCTTCTTCTCACCTACCTTATCATGGGAACATCAGTGAGAATAGTTGTTCCTTGGGGAAGCATAGGAAAATACGTTTTCGCTTCATCCGTCACCGCAGTTATCCTGTACGTGCTTCCTCACCCGGCGACGCTGGCTTTGACCTTCGTTGCTGTTATCGTAGGAGCAGCGATATATGCCGCATTGCTGTTGGCAATCGACATAGATGCGAGAATGCTGGTTCGTTCAATACTGCAGGAAATCGGGTTGGTACCCAAGCAATAGGCTCATCGCATAAAACTGGCCAGGCATCTGAAAAATGACCTTTGCCAACGGTGTGAAACCGCTTGAACGCAAGCTTTTCGATGTTAGGAAGCAAGGATTTACAAGCAAAAGCTATATGAAAACAGCCTGCTAAATCATGTCTCATTACTAGGAGAGGAAAGCATTTGGACATAATTGTTTGTGTCAAGCATGTTCCAGAAACGGCTGAGGCAGAGTTGAAAATTGACTCTACGGGCAAAGCTATAGACAAAACAGGCTTGGTCTTTGACATCAACGAATGGGACGATTATGCGTTGGAAGAAGCAGTGCGCATGAAGGAAAAGCAGGGAGGAACCGTCACGGCCATAACCATAGGCGCTGAAGACTCTGACACGACCCTGAGAAAATGTCTCGCCCGAGGAGCTGACAAAGCCATAAGGCTTACAGACCCGAAATTCAACGATTCGGATGGGTACGCCATAGCAAAAATTTTGCACAGCGTAATCAAAACTTTGCATTTCGACTTGATCCTGACAGGAATGCAAGCAGGCGACGACGGCCAGGCCATTGTGGGCCCGATTCTTGCAGAAATGCTCAAGGTCCCTCACGCGACGATGGTAAAGAAAATCGAGCTTGCCACAGGCACAGCTAAAGTCAACAGAGAGCTTGAAGGCGGATTGGAAGAGCAGGTTGAAGTGAAAACGCCCGCGTTGCTTTCGGTTCAGACAGGGATAAACGAGCCAAGATACGTTTCAATAATGGGCATCAGAAAAGCCATGCAGAAAGAAATAAAACTCATGACCCTGGCAGACACTGGCCTAACTGAGAACGATGTTGGTGCAGCAGGATCGTGGGTCAGAATAGAGAAGATGTACGTTCCGCCGGTCGAGAAACAAGCAGAATTCATCAAGGGAAGCCCTGATGAAATCGCGGCAAGAATAACTGAAATCCTCAAGTCAAGGGGGTTGATCTAGAATGGCCAAAATCTTCGTTTTAGCCGAGCACCGGCAAGGGCAAATCAGAGACATAACCTATGAGATGCTCACGAAAGCGCGAGAACTGTCCGAAAAGACCGGCTCAGAACTGACAGCCCTTCTTCTTGGCAAAGACGTGAAAGAACATGCAAAGATGCTGGCAGAATACGCGAAGACCGTTGTACTGGTTGACGATGCCAAACTTGAAAACTTCAACTCTGAAGCTTACAAGCAAATCTTGTCAACCCTAATCACCCAACACAAGCCCCTACTGGTCATGATGGGCCACACCTCCTACGGCGTGGACCTTGCCCCAAGATTGGCAACAGCGCTGAACCTGCCGCTCGCAACAGACTGCATAGATCTAGCATTTGAAAACGGCGCGCTCACCGTAACGCGGCAAATGTTCGGCGGCAAGGTAAACGTCAAAGCCGCTGCCAGAAAGGCTGAAACTTATATCACAACAGTTCGTCAGGCGACGTTCGCGCCGCAAAAACCCTCACCGCCCGCAAACGGACAAATCGTTGAGACCGCCTCACCTTTAACGGAGGAAATAGCCGAAAAGCGGTTCATACAGTACGTTTCGGCTCCCCCAGGCGGAGTTGACATAACAGCCGCTGAGAAACTCGTGGGCATCGGTCGCGGAATAAAAGACGTCGCCAACATGCCAGTAGCAGATGAACTCGCAAAAACATTGGGCGGAGTACTTGCCTGTTCACGTCCAATCGTGGACAAAGGCTGGCTTCCCACAGATCGTCAAGTGGGCACTTCCGGAAAGACCGTGAAACCAAAACTGTATCTCGCCCTCGGAATCAGCGGTGCGTTCCAGCACGTGCTCGGAATGAAAAGCTCAGACCTGATAATAGCCGTGAACAAAGACCCCAAAGCACCAATTTTCAGCTACGCCGACTACGCCGTGGTCGAAGACCTATTCAAAATAGTTCCTTCTCTAAGGAACAAAATAAATGAATCAAAAACGCAGAGGACCTGCAAGTAACTAGGAGAGAAGAACAGATGGACTTCAAACTGAACGATGAACAACAGGAGATAAAACGTGCAGTTCGCGAATTCTGCACTAAAGAATTGACTCCAGAACTTGCGCTGGAGCTTGACCAAAAAGAAGAGTTCCCAATGGCCCTCTACAAAAAGGCTGCACAGCTCGGATTCACAAGCATGCGAATACCGCAGGAATACGATGGACAAGGGTACGGCGTGTTGGAAGACTGCTTGGCGGTCGAAGAAATGTGCCGAGCAGACCCAGGCCTGGGAGTCGCAATCTCGCTTGGAAACCTCATGGTTCCAGACGTCCTTCTGAAACACGGAAATGAAGAGCAAAAAAAGAAATACATCCCGCCTCTGGCAAGAGGCGACAAAATAGCTGCAGCAGCATTCACCGAACCCGAGCACGGTAGCGACATAACACGCATGGACTCAACCGCAGTGAGAAACGGAAACGAATGGACTATCAACGGAGCAAAAGAATTCATAACGAACGCCACCAGCGCCGACACGTTCATCCTTCTCTGCCAATCAGACCCAAACGCTCAGCCTTCACACCGAGGACAAAGCATCTTCCTCGCAGAGAAAGGCACGTGCGGGCTCGAAGCAACCAAACTACACGGGAAAATGGGCATCAAACCATGCGTAACAGGCTCACTTTCAATGGCCGACCTCAAGGTACCAGAAACCAACCTGGTAGGCGAACAGGGAAAAGGCTTCTACTACACGCTCGAACTCTTCGACGGAACCAGAATAACCGTCGCAGCCCAAGCAGTCGGCATGGCACAAGGAGCTTTTGAACGAGCACTAGCCTACGCGAAGACTCGGAAACAATTCGGGCAACCAATAATCAACTTCGAGGGCATTAGCTTCAAACTCGCAGAGATGATGATAAAAGTCGAGTCCGCTAGGCTAATGACGTACAAGGCAGCATGGCTCTACGACAAAGAAAAGCCGAACGCCGTTGCCACCTCAATGGCCAAGGCCTACGCAGGCCGCGTCGCAATGGAAGTGACAGACGATGCCATCCAGATCTTCGGAGGCTACGGTTACCTAGCCGACTACCACGTCGAACGATTCCACAGATGCGCAAAAATAACAGAAATCTACGAAGGCACGAGCGAAATGCAAAAATACACAATAGCCAACTACCTAGCCAAACAGTAGCGGTCCCCTTCTTCCTTTTTCGCTCTGCAATCTAAAAGCACAAATTCACAAGTCTTATTACCATTCTTCGTCCACTCTAGAATGTCCAACGGAGGAAACATTTTGACAGCTGAAAAGATAAAGAAGGCAACGGTCATCGGCTCTGGTTCAATGGGCCATGGAATAACTCAACTCTTGGCAATGAACGGGTGCGAAGTCACCATGGTGGACATAAACGATGAAATACTGCAGAAAGCCAAGGAAAAAATAAAGTGGAGCCTCGGCAAGCTCGCTGAGAAGAAACGCATAAGACAAGAAGACGCTGACGCAGCGCTGGCGCGGATAGCCACCACTACCAGCTATGAGCAAGCAGGCAAGGACATTGACTTTGCAATAGAAGCCTCTCCCGAAAACATAGAGCTGAAGAGAACCGTTTTCGCCAAACTTGACCAAGTAACCCCTCCGCATGCCATACTGGCGTCTAACACGTCAACACTGAGCATAACAGAAATGGGAAAAGCAACCAAACGCCCAGATAGAGTGGCTGGGATGCACTTCTTCAATCCACCTCAAATGATGGCGTTAGTCGAAGTTATCAAAGGAGACAGCACAAGCCCAGAAACCATCACAACCTTGGCGGAGCTGGCTAGGAAACTCGGAAAAACACCGATAATCGTGAGAAAGGACGTGCGAGGCTTTATCGTCAACCGTGTACTCGGAGCTGTTTTCAACGAGGCCTTCTGGGCTTACCAACGGAAAGAAGCAACCATGGAAGGAATCGACGCCTCAGTAAAGTACACGGGCGGTTTCCCAATGGGATGGTTCGAACTCGCTGACTTTGTCGGGCTCGACATAGCCTACGAGGTTGGGAGAATACTCTACGAGGCTTACGGCGAAAGGTTCAAACCGTGCTCAGAAGTAATCGACCCCTTGATAAAAGACCATAAGTTCGGACAGAAAACGGGCGTGGGCTTCTACGACTGGACAAAGGGTCGGCCGAGGATACCGTTCAACATGCTGGACGAGTATGACGTCGACAGGTCATGGGCAGTCGCCGCGAACGAGGCTGCTTGGCTGATTTATGACGAAGCTGCAAACCCTGAAGACATCGACACGGGAATGAAACTGGGAACATACTGGCCCTCGGGTCCATGCGAACACGCAGACCGGGCAGGGCTAGACGCAATTGTCGGCAAGCTTAAAGAGCTGTACGCGAAGTACACTATGGAAATGTACAAACCTTGCCCCATCCTCGAAGAGTATGTGAGCAAGGGGTGGACTGGAAAGAAAGCTGGAAGGGGGTTTTACAAATGAAATTCGAGTTGACAGAAGAACAACTTCACATCAAGAATGCCGTCCGAGAGTTTTGCCAAAAAGAGTTCAAACTCGAACTGGCGCTGGAGCTTGACAAGAAAGAGGAATATCCACTGGACTTGTACAAGGCCGCTGCGAAGCTGGGTTTTACGAGCATGTCTTTTCCAGAAGAATACGGCGGTCAAGGATGCGGACTGTTCGAGACTTGCATCGCAGTAGAAGAGATGTGCCGGGGCGACTCCTCATTAGGTGTGGCAATTTCGAGCGGCAACTTCGGAAGCGAATTCATCCTCGAACACGGAACCAAAGAACAGAAAGAAAAATACCTGCCCCCCATATGCAAGGGCGACTATCTTTCTGCGGCAGCGTTCACTGAGCCAAACATCAGCGGAAGCGAAATAACCAAAATGGAAACCACGGCAACAAAATACGGAAACGAATGGTGGATAAGCGGCCAGAAGACCTTCATAACAAACGCCACTATGGCGGATTTCGTCGTTGTTCTTGCACAAACGGACACGAAAATCAGACCCACTCACCGAGGAGAAACATTGTTCGTGGTTGAAAAGGGAACCGCGGGCTTTGAAGCCACAAAGCTCCATAACAAAATGGGAATAAGGGCCTCCACGACGGGTGAACTCAACTTCGACAACGTCAAAGTCACGGACTGGAACATAGTCGGCGAACTGAACAAAGGCTTCTACTATTCCATGGCATTCTTCGATAAGACAAGAGTAGGCGTTGCAGCACAAGCCACCGGAATGGCGCAAGGAGCTTGGGAAATAGCGTTCAAGTACGCAAAACAGAGGGAGGCTTCTGGGGCTCCGATATTGCAGCACGAAGCAATCGGCGTGACACTGGCTGAAATGGCCACGAAAATCGAAGCCGCAAGGCTGTTAACGTACAAGGCGGCTTCATTGGTTGACGAAGGAAAAATGGATCCCATGGCAACAGCAATGGCGAAGTACTACGCTTCTCACGTTGCGATGGAAGTCACGAACGGGGCAATCCAAACTCTGGGAGGCTACGGATACTTCGGCGAGTACAGAGTTGAAAAATACCATCGTGACGCAAAAATAACTGAAATCTACGAGGGAACTTCTGAAATTCAAAAACTTCAAGTGCTCAAGTACCTCCTCAGCAAATACTAGCAAATCATGCGCAAAAAAAGTCATATATGTTTACAGAAGTAACTCTGTAGTAGGTGATATTTGTTGAGCAAGTCGTATGAAACCATCAAAGTAGAAAGAGAACAGAACACGCTGTGGATAATACTGAACAGACAACATCGATTGAACGCCTTCAATGACGTTTTGCTTGAGGAGCTCGGCGACATGCTGGAAACCGCTGAGAAAGACCCAACTGTCAAGTGCGTTGTAATTACTGGCGACGGAGACAGAGCCTTCAGCGCAGGTGCAGACGTAACCATGTTTCCGAAGGCAACTCCGGTTAAGGCTGAGGAATTCTCAAGAGCAGGTCAGAAGACTTTCGGCAAGATAGAAGAAATGAGTAAGCCAGTTATAGCTGCGATCAACGGCTTCGCGCTCGGCGGAGGCTTGGAGCTAGCGTTGGCGTGCGACTTCAGAGTGGCTGCTGAACACGCAGAGCTTGGAAGCCCCGAAATTGCCCTAGGACTGATACCGGGATGGGGTGGAACCCAAAGACTTGTCAGAATCATAGGATTGCCCAGAGCCAAGGATCTTGTGATGCTTGGAAACAGAGTGAAAGCGGATGAGGCTCTGAGAATCGGGTTGGTGCACAAGGTCGTGCATTACGAGAAGCTGCGAGAAGAGGTCGGGGAGATGGCGAAGAAGCTTTCAGAAGGTCCACCGATAGCTATGAAATACGCCAAGAGCGCGCTAAACTACGGAACACAAGTGCCTCTAGAAGTCGGATTGAGATTGGAAGCAGGGTTGATGGGCTTGGCATTTTCCACTGAGGATCTCAAGGAAGGCGTCGAGGCTATGATGTCCAAGAGGAAGCCCGAGTTCAAAGGAAAATGATCTCTTACCTGTTTTTCTTTGTTATTTCCAAGTAAATCAAGAATAACGGATGTGGTTAGGTTGAGAAAGGTAGCGATCATAGGTGTTGGCAGCTCGAAGTTCGGTGTAAGAAACGACGTGACTATTTCGGAACTTGCGTTTGAAGCGGTTAAACCTTCTCTTGAAGACGCGGATCTAGCCGCGGAAGACATAGAGTTTGTCGCCCTTGGCTCAGTGGGAGCCGGAGCTTGGTACGAAGAGCTGCTTCCAGCGGTCGTGATCTCAGAGTATTGCGGCATGACCAAAGCGGGGTTGGTTCGCTGCGAAGCTGCGTGTGCAAGCGGCAGTGCGGCTTTCTTCACTGCCTATTCAGCCATTGCCAGCGGTCAGGCTGACATTGCCATGGCATTGGGCGCTGAGAAGATGAGGGAAATCGATTCAGCTACAGCCATGGAGTGGATTGGAAGGGCTGGATACTACCTCTGGGAATTCCACAACTTCGGCGTCACGTTCCCAGCATACTATGCCCTGTACGCCAGCGCGCACATGGCCAAGTACGGGACCACTGAAGAAGACTTGGCCTTGGTTGCCGTTAAGAACCACAAGTACGGTTCGATGAATCCGATTGCACATCTGCGAAACCGAGTGACGGTTGAAGACGTATTGTCCTCGATGGTCATTGCCTACCCTCTCAAACTGTATGACTGCTGTCCCTTGACGGATGGTGCCTCTTCCCTCATTCTTGCTTCCGAAGAGAAAGTCAAAGAATTGAAGATTGACACTCCCGTGTGGGTGGCTGGAATTGGCTATTCTTCCGGGACGGCAAATCTGAGCAAGAGATCAGATTTCGTTGGGTTGGAGGCCAGTGTCTTGGCCTCTGAGAGAGCGTACAAGGCCGCTGGAGTCACGCCGGATCAGATTGAGGTTGCCGAAGTTCACGACTGCTTCACTATTGCAGAGATAATGGCCTACGAAGACATTGGACTGTGCAAAAAAGGTGAAGGCGTCAAACTCTTGCGCGAAGGACAAACAGAGATAGGCGGGAAGATACCCGTCAACATGGACGGAGGACTGAAGGCTAAGGGGCATCCGATAGGTACAACAGGTTGTGCAATGATTTACGAGCTAACCAAGCAACTCAGAGAAGAAGCAGTTGAAAAAACAAGACAAGTACCATTGAAAAACTACATCGCCCTCGCACACAACGTCGGCGGAACCGGCCACTACTGCTACGTCACAATTCTGAAGAGGTGAGTCATGTGTCGATGCCGTCAATCAAATCCAGAAAAATAGACATCGTTCAGGACATCCCTATAAGCAAGAGCCTGAAGTTCTGGGAAGGCCTGAAAGAAGGAAAAGTCTACGCTACCAAGTGCAAAGCTTGTGGAAAAATATTCTTCCCTCCGAACGCCGACTGCCCCGAGTGTTTGACGAACGATTTGGAGTGGGTTGAGCTTAGCAATGAAGCAGAGGTCGAAACCTTCACGCACGTGGTGATAAGACCTACCACTTTCCAACAGAACAAACCATACACCGTTGCAATCGGAAAGCTGAAAGAAGGCGTAAAAGTTCTTGCTTGGCTATTAGGATTCAAACTTTCAGAAATCAAGGTTGGCATGAAAGTGAAACTGATTGCCAAAACTTCAATGGAAGGAAATCCAACGTACGAATTTGTGCCCCTTCAACAATAATTGGCGTTGATTCAGCGGATTCTACTTCCACCTTTCTATCCATTCCATCGTCTTCGATATCAACTCGTCTTCCTTCCCCTCGTAAGTGGGACCTGCGGATTTTATTACCATGAGTGTTTTCGGATCGTGTGCCGAAGAGAAGACCTTACGCGCCTCATCTTCACTATGAATGACGTCTGAGTCCCCTATCACGATCAGTACCGGAGTATCCTTCAGTTTTGAAATCTCTTCACACTCATTCAGCTTCATGAGTTTTTCCCGCACATACCTCAGACGCAAGCTTATCCCGAAGACTTCAAGTCTGAACAGTCTCGAAACGTTCAAGAATCGATCTATTCTAGAAAGTAACAGGAAAGTGTAAAGGCCTGATTTCCCCCTTGTGCGGGTTATGAACTTCTTAACGTTATAGTCGTGGTCCTTGGGAGGGGACCAAAGGACTAGTCCCTTGATTCGATTCCCGTTCTGAACCGCGCAGAGTGAAACAGCAGCGCCTAAGCTGTGCCCAACAATGAAGATGTTATCCGGCTTGACTTCAGGTCTGGAAGCCAAGTAGTCCATGGCGCACTTCACGTCTTGTTGTTCGCCGAGGCCGTAGTCAAATTCACCACTGCTTTTCCCGACTCCGCGAAAATCGAACAAAAAAGAAACAAATCCACTTTGGCAAGCTCTTTCAGCCAACATGGAATAGATTTTCAATCCATGATAGCCTCGAACATCCATAAAGTGACAGATCAGGATTCCAGGTGCGGGGCAGTGATCTGGAACACACATTTCGCCGTAAAGCTTGACGTTTCCGCACCGTATCCATGCTTCTTCGACTTTCACTGACGATCCATCCGTGGAAAATATTATTACTTCTAGTAATCCTATATATTTAAGAATAGGGCTGTTTATGTCTGTTAAGAAAAAGAGCAGAAAAGAACCAAGTCCAATCGAAAAACCTTGGTTCAAGTTTTGGCCTGAAGATGTTCCAAGACACATTGAATACCCTAGTGTTCCACTTTCTGAAATTCTGAGAAAAACCGCCGAAAACAATCCCAACCAAACCGCAATAATCTATTTTGACAGAGGAATAACCTACAGAGAGCTGGATCAAGCCTCTGATCGTTTTGCGGCTGCGCTTGCGGCTCTTGAAGTAAAGAAGGGTGATAAAGTCGCAATTTTCCTACCGAACATCCCTCAGTTTGTAATATCGTATTACGGCACTCTGAGGCTTGGAGCTATCGAGACGGCTATAAGCCCGTTGTACAAGGAGCGCGAGGTTGAGCACCAGCTCAATGATTCCGAAGCTGAAACCATCGTCATCCTGGATGCGCTTTACCCGATATTGGAGAACGTCGTTGCCAGAACCAAGGTCAAGAGAATCATTTTCACAGGCTTGAAGGATTTCATGCCGACTGGCACCGCACTGTTGGGTTCACTGCTCAGGAAGATTCCATCGTATAGGGTTGAACCAAAACCGGGAACATACTCTTTCAAAGAACTTCTAAAAGAGTATGACGCGAAGCCTCCGAAAGTTGACATCGACCCCCAAGAGGATCTAGCCGCCCTGCAGTATACTGGCGGAACGACTGGAATTTCAAAAGGAGCAATGCTCACGCACATGAACCTGGTATCAAACGCAGTCATGTGTGCCGAATGGCTTAAGGGAAAACAGGCTGAAGAAAAGTTTCTAACGGTTCTGCCCCTGTTCCACATATACGGAATGACGACAGGAATGAATGCTCCAATATACCTTGCCGGAAAAATGGTCTTGCTTCCACGCTTCGACGCGGCTGTCACCCTCGAGGCCATCGAAAAAAACAAGGTCACGGTGTTCTGTGGCGCTCCAACAATGTACGCGATGCTTCTTGCTCATCCAAAGGTCAACAACTTCGATCTGTCATCGGTTCACTTCTGCATTTCCGGTTCGGCCCCGCTGCCCCCTGAAATTCAGAAAAAATGGATGGAAGTAACAAAGGGAGTTCTCGTCGAAGGTTACGGGCTGACAGAGTCTTCTCCGGTCACTCATTGTAACCCTCTTGACCCCACTATGAAAACAGTGAAAGTAGGCTCCATCGGCCTGCCTTGGCCAGACACGGATGCGAAAATCATGGATGCGGAAACAGGGGAAACAGAGCTGGGCGTCAATCAGGACGGAGAGCTTGCCGTTAAGGGACCTCAAGTTATGAAGGGCTACTGGAAGATACCTGAAGAATCTGGAGCTGTTCTGCGAAACGGATGGCTCTACACGGGAGACATCGGCAAGATGGACGAAGACGGCTACTTCTACATTACAGACAGGAAGAAGGATCTCATCAAATACAAGGGCTACAGCGTTTACCCGAGGGAAATTGAAGACGTCATTTATGAACACCCAGCTGTCAAACTCTGTGCAGTCATCGGTAAACCGGATGCGGTCGCAGGTGAGATTCCGAAAGCCTTCGTCGTGCTTAAAGAAGGGAAAACGGCAACCGCAGATGAGATTAAAGAATTCGCGAACGGCAAAATGGCACCCTACAAAGCAGTAAGAGAAGTCGAATTCAGAACTGAGCTACCCATGACTCTGGTGGGCAAGGTTCTGAGAAGAGTGCTTCAAGAAGAGGAGAAGCAGAAGACAGCCAAAGCCTGAAACATCGTTAATTCTTCCGTCGCAAGTAAACGCACGCCTTGCTCCTTTCCAAAGAGGGGCTACACAGGCTCGTTTATTTTCTTTCCAGTCCTCTTTGTCCACTCTATTATGGGCACCGAGAACTGTTTTTCGACGTTAGGTCGATGTATGCTGTTGTAGGTGCAGAAGCATCTCACCTTGCCATCGGGTGTGGCATAGTGAATTGCACATCTTTGAACACGATCGATGTCTATGTTCCAGACATCCTGGAAGTGCATTATCCCAATCATGACCATTCTGTGCATAAGGTCTCCTAGAGCCTCATAGCTTCCCTTGCGTACGATGTTCCCAATCAAGCCTCTAACAAAATCAGATTTTGCCATCGGCAGAAGCTTGAGCATCTTCATCTTTGCCATCGTCTTTTTGCCTTTCACTCCTGAGTAATAGACGTCCCAGAAAACTTCGGCAAATTTGTCAACATCTACGTATCGCATAATGGGCTTGTAAGAACCATCCTTGTCAATAACCAAGAATGTTGCTGCGCCGCACATGGGACTCATCGTGAACTCTGGATAGGCTCTGTTCTTGATGACGCCCATTCCCTTAGCAATCGGGACTGGCCAGTCAACTGGTCTCCAGTCAAACCGGCCGACAGCACCTTTCGTTTGTTCCTCTATTTCTTTCATCGTGTCGGGAATGGTTATCCGCATTTTTCGCATTTCCTCTTTTCTGGCTTTTCCAGCCATTGAAACTGGCTGGATGTTGATGCAGCGGACAACGTCATGGTTCTTGACCGCGAAGTCGATTATCTCTCCCAAGTCCTTGTCGTTGACACCTTTCGCCAGGGTGACAACCAGAACAATTGAGTGTAGTCCTAACTTTCTTGCGTTTTCTAGTACCTTCAACTTTATGGGAATCATGTCAGCCCTTGCTCTGGTCTTTTTGTAGATTTCTTCTCTCAAACCGTCAAACTGAAGGTAAAGGGTGCTTAGCCCAGAGTCCAGCAGCTTCTTGAAATATGCAGTGTCTTCAGCGATGCGAATACCGTTAGTGTTAACCTCCACATGAGTAATCCCAGCTTTTTGAGCCTCCTTAATCAGGTCTGGCAGATCGTTTCTCAACGTCGGCTCTCCTCCGCTGAACTGCAACGCGTTGCAAGCCCATGGACTGTTGGACCTGAGCACTTTCATCATATCTACAATCTGATCATAAGAAGGCTCATACACGTAGTTGGTAGCTCCCACGTAAGCAAAACAGATTGGGCAAGCCATGTTGCACCTGTTCGTAACGTCTATGATCCCTAGAATCGTGGGCGTCTTGTGTTGCGGGCAGATTCCACAGTCGAACGGACAACCATCAACAGTACTAGTGTGCGGCTTCTCTAGGCCGCTACCCGCATAGCGGGCATTGTGCCAGTTATTATTGAACCACTTGAAAAGCTCAGCATCACCCCAATAAACATCCTCAAACTTGCCATGCTCAGGGCATGTCTTCTCAAGATAAATCACGCCGTCGTCCTCATATATCCTCATAGGAATTTTTTTCATGCATTCTGGACATAGACTAGTCGAATAGGTCTCAAACTTTGATTCTTGTGGCTTCGCCATTCGAACACTTTCCTAGGATACGAATACTACGTAGAAACGGAAGCTGTTAATAAATGGTAAAGTGAGCGGCTACACACCAAGTGCATAAACGAGAACTCAAGAGATCGGACAACAGCTTCTTTTCTAGAGCTCGCGAAAGTCTGCTCCAACCAACTTACGAAGGCAGATCCACATTCCGTAATTACAACTTTGCTCTAGCTCTTCAACAAGGCTTGGTCAAAACGTATATGAAGTGTGGTTCGTCACTAAAGTTTAGAGATGGCTCCGTTGCGTCTGAAAATTCAAGTCACAGGCATAGTTCAGGGAGTGGGTTTTCGACCGTTTGTTTATCGAATAGCCGTGCGAAACGGGCTTTCTGGTTATGTTAAGAACCGAGCAGATGCCGGAGTGGAAATTTTGCTGGAAGGTCAAGAGCAGGCCATCCAAGAATTTTTGAAGAATTTGAAAGAGAACAAACCGCTCTTGGCCCAGTTTCACCACATTATCACCTCGAAGCTTCCGGGAAAGAATGAATGCACAGAATTCGTGATAAAGAAAAGTTCCAATGAAGCTGAGCTGTCAGGTTCAGTCATCCCGCCTGACATTGCCATTTGTGATGACTGCCTCAGAGAGCTTCGAGATCCCAAAGATCCGCGGTTTGAGTACTTCTTCATCACGTGTACAAACTGCGGACCAAGATTCACTATAATCGAGAAATTGCCTTATGATCGCGATAACACAACTATGCGCGCGTTCCCAATGTGCGGCTTCTGCCTGAACGAGTACAAGGATCCTCTGAACAGGCGTTTCCATGCACAGACGGTTGCCTGCCCAAGGTGCGGTCCCCACGTCTATCTCACAGATGCAAAGGGTGAAGTGTTAAGAGAAAAGGATCCGGTTCGAGGAGCAGGCAAGCTCTTGTCAGAGGGCAACATTCTTGCAGTCAAAGGCTACGGCGGTTTCCACGTTGCTGTGTCAACCACCAAATCTGAGCCCTTAATGAGGCTGAGAGAAGTCAAGCATCGAAGCCAGAAGCCCTTTGCTGTCATGGCTCGAAGCTTAGAAGCGACAAAAACGTTTGCAGAGGTGAGCAAAAGCCAAGCGGAACTTCTGACTTCATACGCCCGCCCGATAGTGCTTTTGAACAAAAGCAGAGAATATTATTTATCTGATTCAGTCGCTCCGGGGCTGCACAACATCGGCGTGATGCTCCCCTACACAGGTCTGCACTATATGCTGTTTGACAAAGTGGAAGATTCGGCTTTCGTCATGACGAGCGCTAACCCGCCTAACCAACCTATAACAAAAGACAATGATGAAGCATTAAGAACCCTCAAAGGCACTGTTGACTTCTTTCTTTTTCATGACCGGCAAATAGCCTATCGTTGCGATGATTCCGTAGTCCGTACTCACGGCGTCAACAGGGTTTTCATAAGACGGTCAAGGAGTTACGCGCCCGCCCCGATAACGCTCAGGAGAAAGGCAAGACGTTGCGTTTTAGGCTTGGGAGGGGAGCTGAACAACACCTCCTGCATACTGAACGGTGACAAGGTCTTCTTTTCTCAACACATAGGCGATGTAGACAACGTCGAAACGAGGGCTTTTCTAGACAATGCCACAAAACACCTGATCCGTCTTACAAACAGCAGGATAGATGCAGTCGCGTGTGACCTGCATCCAAAATTCGTTACCACGCAACTTGCCCACCAGTGGGCAGAAGAGAACAGTTGGCAAACAGTACGCGTGCAACACCATTACGCACACATTGCTGCACTCATGGTTGAGCACAACGTGGGTGAGATTTTGGGCGTCTGCTGCGACGGCTACGGCTATGGAATAGACGGTGAAGCTTGGGGAGGGGAGATCCTGTTATGCACTGATGAGGCTTTCGGTTTCAAACGCGTAGCTCATCTTGAAACACAGCCTATGATGGGCGGAGACCTAGCTACCTATTACCCGCTGAGAATGGCCGCCGGAATTCTGCATGGTCACGTCGACTTGGAAGATTGGCTACTGAGAAACAAGCAGCACTTTCCACACGGCGAGAAAGAAGTTAAGATAATTCTTCAACAGCTGAAAAAAAAGGAAAACGCGATTAGAACTACTAGCTGCGGAAGGGTATTGGACGCCGTTTCAGCCGTTCTGGGCATATGCCATGAACGTACGTACGAGGGCGAACCATCCGTGAAACTCGAGTCAATCGCAGTGAAAGGCAAGGACGTACTGAAACTCAAACCGATAATACGAGGCGACACCCTTGACACTACGCAAGTGCTTCTGGACATTTTTGAAAACAAAGACAAGCATTCTAAGGCAGACTTGGCGTACTCTGCACACGCGTATCTGGCTAAGGGCTTGGCGGCGTTGGCAATCGAAAAAGCATGCGAGAACAACATCAAGATCGTCGGCTTCTCAGGAGGAGTTGCAGCAAACGAAATCCTAACATTGACCATGGGAGAGATTGTGAAGGCATCAGGCCTGCGATTTCTTGTCCACAGAGATGTTCCGCCCGGCGATGGTGGTTTATCGTTTGGTCAGGCTGTTGCATCTAGGTTTTTCCATTTCTAAACCATAATGAATTTATCGCGCCAAACGTTTTCGGGTATCTTGATGGAAATGTGCCTCGCGATTCCAGCAAAAGTTGTAACCATCAAGCAGGACAAGGCCAAGGTGGACTTTGGCGGAGGAGTAGTGAGGGAGGTCAACGTGACCCTCGTGACCGTTGGAGTCGGCGACTACGTTCTAGTTCATGCGGGCTATGCCATTCAGGTCTTGGATAAGGAAGAGGCCTTGGAAACCTTACGATTGTGGAACGAGATTCTTGAATTCGAACCCAAGCCATAGTAACGGGACCAGATGAAATGAAATGATTGCGAACGCTAGGTTCAGAGATGAGAATCTTTCAAAACGCGTGGCACAGAAGATTCACGAAGTTGCAGCAAGTGAGGGATCGGTCAAGATCTGTCACGTTTGTGGCACGCATGAGTGGACGATCACGCATTTTGGCATACGAAGCCTTCTACCCTCAAACATAGAGGTAATAGCGGGTCCAGGTTGCCCCGTTTGCATAGTTCCAGCATCGGAAATCGATGAAGCCGTGCAACTAGCCATGAAGAAAGTAACGGTAACATGTTTTGGCGACGTTTTGCGCGTTCCCGGTTCAAAGAGGTCTCTTCTGGATGCTAGAGCTGCAGGGGCCGACATCCGCATTGTTTACAGTGTCGAGGATGCGGTCAGGATGGCTAGGAACGAGGTTGGCAAGGATTTTGTCTTTTTTGCTGTAGGCTTTGAAACAACCGCGCCGTCCACCGCTGTCGAACTAGTTGGCAAATCGCCGCCTGAAAACCTGAGCTTTTTGATTTCTCACCGGCTTATCCCTCCTGCTATGGAGCTCCTTGTTAGGATGAGAGATTTGAATCTTGATGGCTTCATTGCACCAGGCCACGTCAGCACGATTATCGGACTCAGGCCCTACGAGATTTTTCCAAAGACCTACAAGATGCCCACGGTTGTGGCGGGTTTCGAACCTCTGGACGTCCTATTTGCCATTTACATGATTGTGAACCAGATAAAGGAAGGCAAGCCTCAGCTGGAGAACGAGTACGTGCGTGCCGTGCATCGGGAGGGAAACGTGAAGGCTCAGGAAGTGATGCGCAAAGTCTTTGACATCTCAGATGGCAATTGGCGCGGGCTAGGCGAAATACCCTCTTCTAGGCTCATGCTAAGTCACGATTATGAGGCGTTCGATGCCCTTTTGAAGTATAAAATACAGGTTGAACGTGGCGTTGACGCACAACACGGTTGTCAGTGTCATCTGGTCATAATCGGCAAAACGAAACCCACAGACTGTCCGCTATTCATGAAGGCTTGCACGCCGCAAAAGCCTGTCGGCGCCTGTATGGTTGGCAGCGAGGGAACTTGCCGTATTTGGGCAAGGACAGTGAAAATGCCAGAGTGAAGTGCTTTCCTGAACTAATGACTTTTGCAGCTCATCACTTCAAATGGGCTGGAAAAGATAGTCCCCAACCTAGCATATTCTTGGTACGGGATCGCCAATTGGTCTCGCGATTATTCTCTTTCCGCCTATTGTCGTCTGCATTGCGACGTCCGTGAAATCTTTCGTTGTTTCGCCGATGATTTCCGCCTCTTTTCCGGGTTGTGTTGTCCTCAGAAGCTCCAAGATTTCTTCAGCTTTTTCCTTTACGGCTCCTATTACCACTTTTCCTTCATTTCCGATTTCAAGCGGGTCTAAGCCCAGCATTTCGCACGCTGCCAGAACATCGT
Source organism: Bathyarchaeia archaeon (assembly GCA_049512075.1). GTDB lineage: Archaea > Thermoproteota > Bathyarchaeia > Bathyarchaeales > Bathycorpusculaceae > JBEKCD01. The sequence continues at coordinate 67,583 of JBEKXL010000007.1, forward strand.
TTCTGACGGGTATCTTGTCCTCCAATGTCAGTATGCCGACCTGCGATTTCTCGCTGAACTCGTTTAGCGCGTCGGCCAAACCGCCTCTCGTCGGGTCCTTCATGGCTACGATGCCTCCGACTTCACCCAGCAAACGTTGGATCAAACGGTTCAACGGTTTAACATCGGATTTTATAGCACTTCCAAAACGCAATCCCTCCTGTGCGGACAAGACGGCTAAGCCATGGTCGCCTACAGTTCCGGACAGGATTATCTTATCCCCAACACAGAGGTTCGAGTCTAGCGTCCAGCGAGGCTTAAAGTCGCTCCTGAATTGCCTTACAACCTTGAAGTTCTTGTCCAAGGCTACGGTTCGCCTTCCAATCCCTGACGTGTTTATTATGCATCCGCCCAGACTTCCTTTCTCCACAACCTTGGTGTCTCCAGTAACGATGTTCACGTTTGCTTCAACACATGTTTCCTGCATGCTCGTCAGGATTCTTTCAAAATCATCCAAGGCCAAACCCTCTTCCAAAACGAAGCCGCATGCCAACGCATATGGTTCTCCCCCAACCATTGAAATATCGTTGACTGTACCAGAAACTGCTAAGCGTCCAATGTCACCTCCCGGGAAGAATATTGGTTTCACAACGTGCGAATCGCTCTTGAAAACCACGTCACCAACGACGGCGGCGTCATCCATGGCTTCAAGCGGAACTTCCGCGTTACTGGCTCCTCCGAAATGCTTGACGATGTAGTTTTTAACTAGATCGTGCATGACTGTTCCGCCTGCGCCGTGCAACATCGTAATATGCCCATTTTCTTCGGTCAATCTGCCACACTCGCTTTCAACTTGGTACTAACTTCAAGAGTCAAAAATAAACACATCGTACCACATCGTCGGGTTACTCAAGTCTTTGTGCCAAAAAACGCGTTCGGAGAGCGCAAACAGCTCGGCAAACTGTTTGCTTTAGAGGAAAACCATATAAATCACCATACTGCTGTTCATTTGCGCACCTGAGGAGAATATGAAGTGCCAAAATGGGGGTACTCAATAGCAGAAGAAGAACTGGATCCGGAGAAAACCGTGAAAGCCAGTGCAAGACAGATTAGTGTATCCCATAAATCGGCACGAGAAATATGTAGAACAATTAATGGTATGATGCTCACCCAGGCGAAGCAGTATCTTAAAGATGTCACGGTCAAAAAGAAACCTGTCCCGTTCAAGAGATTCAGAAAGAAATCAGGACATCGCCACGGTCTGGAAAAGGCGTTTGCGGGTAGATATCCGATCAAAGCTGCTGGGAAGATTCTGAAGCTGCTTGAGGGAGCTGAGGCAAACGCTGAAAATAAAGGTCTCGACACAGACAGACTGCGTATCATTCACGCGGCCACCAGTCAGGCGATGAAGATTAAGCGTTTTATGCCAAGGGCTCAAGGAAGAACCACACCGAGTTTCAACACTCTGTGCCACGTTGAGATAGCCTTAGAAGAGCAGCCAGAGAAAGGAGAAGGAGCCTAGTGTCAGTCGTCAAACATTTCATAACAGAATCCATAAAGAAGACGGAAATCGACGAGTTTCTGCAGAAAAAACTTGAAAGGGCGGGGTACGGCGGCGTGACCATATCGAAGACACCTTTGGGGACTCACATAGTCGTCTATGCTATGCGGCCAGGTTTGGTTATAGGTCGCGGTGGAGAAACCATAAGAGAGCTTGCAAGCATTCTGGAGGAAAAATTCAAGGTTTCAAACCCGCAGATATCTGTTTCTGAAATCGAAATTCCAGAGTTGAACGCTTACGTAGTTGCAACACGCGTTGCCGGTGCACTGCAGAGAGGTGTACATTTCAGAAGAGCCGGTTTCTGGTCTCTCAACCAGGTCATGGAGGCAGGCGCTCTAGGTGCAGAAATAGTCATAAGCGGAAAATTGAGGACTGAAAGGGCAAGATATGAAAAGTTCAAAGCCGGATACTTGGTAAAATGCGGGGACCCATCAATAAAATACATACAGAGAGCTGCAGTTCATGTTCAACTGAAGCCGGGCATATTCGGCGTAAGAGTCAAGATAATGCCTCCAGACGCAATATTCCCCGACAAGATTAAGATAGTTGAAAAGCTCCCGCCCGAATTAAAACCGAAAGAGGCAGACGCAACAGAGGCAAAAACCGAGCAAGAACCACCGGCCGAAGAGGAGAAAGCCGAGGAAACAGGCACTGACGTGAAAAGAGAGGAAGAGGAAGGAACCGCTTAGATGCCCGTACTGCGAATGAAAGAGATACGCGACCTGTCTTCTGCCGAAAGAACGGAGAAGCTGAACGAGTTCAGAACGGAGCTTCTTAGAATGAAGACCATGATCGGCGCGGGTGGAACTGTAGAGAATCCGGCGAGGGTTAAGGCTCTGCGCAAAGCAATAGCAAAGATTCTGACAGTCGAACACGAAGAAAAGCTCGGAATAAGGAAGACAGAACCAATAAAGAGGAAAAAGAAATGAACATAACGCCAAACATAATCCGCTGCGAATTCATCGGTATTGACGTCAAGGTTGCTCGGAGCAGCCACAGAGGCAACGTTGGAATCTGCGGCAAAGTAGTGGGCGAAACACGAAATACCTTCGCTATCTTGCACGAAGGGAAGAAGAAAACTGTCGCAAAGGACTCGTCTGTTTTTCACTTCAAGTTTGCAGATAGAACAATCGTCGAAGTCAACGGCAGGCTTCTTATGGGAAGACCTGAAGATCGCCTAAAGAAGAATGTTAGGAGACTATGGTGATGTCGCTCACTTTCAAGAAGCCCAAGAAAGCCTGTGAAGACATGAACTGTCCCTTTCACGGAGAACTTCCAATAAGAGGTCGCGTGTTTAAAGGAGTTGTCGTCACCGCGAAGATGGAAAAGACCGTGGTTGTAGAACGCGATTACCTCTCATACATTTCAAAGTTCATGAGGTATGAAAGAAGGCGCAGTCGAATACCCTCCCACAACCCACCCTGCATAGACGCAAGAGAAGGAGACCATGTCATAATAGCTGAGACCCGCCCCATAAGCAAGACAGTGTCATTTGTCGTTGTTGAAAAGTTGGAAGGGAAGTAGAATGGCGGCCAAAGCAAAACAGCGAGGGTTAGTCGCAAAGGGAATGCTTGGACATGGACCGAAGCTATCAAGAGGATTGCAACCGCCTGCAATTCTAAGATGCGCTGACAATACTGGGGCGAGACACCTGAGGCTAATTCAAGTTTATGGTTATAAGGGGAGATTGCGACGTTATCCATCTGCTGCGGTGGGTGACAAGATAACTGTCTCTGTCAGGCAGGGAACACCCGACATGCGAAAGAAAATTTTCCAAGCGGTAATCGTGAGACAAAGAAAACCGTTCAGACGGATTGACGGTGTCTGGGTTGCATTCGAAGACAACGCGGCAGTAGTGATAACCCCCGAAGGAGAAATGAAGGGCTCGGAGATACGGGGTCCAGTGGCAAAAGAGGCGGCAGAAAGATGGCCGAGGATAGCAAGCGCCGCCAGCATAATAATATAGGTTGAGGAAAGCATGCAGACAGCCAGACCCGTGACGAAGCCGACCAAACAAAGAAAAATGCTCTACCAGGCACCCGACCACGTGCGCCACAGGCTTCTTGCCGCACACCTCTCTCCGGAGCTCAGAGCCACACACATAGCGAAAAGCTTTCCAGTCAGAAGCGGAGATACCATACGCGTGATGAGAGGGGACCACAAAGGCTTAGAAGGGAAGATCACACGCATAGACCTCAAGAAATACAGAATTTACGTTGAAGGATTAACACGAGAGAAGGTCGACGGAACCACAATATTCGTTCCAGTGCATCCATCCAAGTTAATGATCACACGGCTGAACCTTGACGACAAATGGCGAAAGAAGATTTTGGAAAGAAAGCAAAAGGCACAAAAGAAACCACAGAAACCCGCGAAGAAGCCGAAGTTAGAACCTGTTCAGAAACCTCCAGAAACCGCCGAACTGAAACAACCTCCAGAAGAGAAGATTACAGAAGAGAAGGTTACCGCCGCCATCGAGAGACCACCGAAAAAGAGAGCCTCAAAACCAAGAAAGAAAACGAAGAAGGCGGCCGCAGAGAAAAAGGAGGCTCAGGCTGCAGAAACCAAGACGGAAAAGGAGCCTAAGGTGCAGAGAAAAAGAACCAAGCGTAAGAGCGCCAAGAAAACTGAAGAAGGAGAAGGATAGGTTTGGGCAAGAAGGGACAATCATCCGGGTTGAAACGGAAACCAGCGCCAAGATTCTGGCCAATTCATAGGAAGGAATTCACTTGGGTCGTAAAACCCACTTCCGGGCCGCACTCGCTTGAAAAGTGCATGCCTCTAGCTCTACTCCTGCGCGACGTTCTCGGGCTAGCCGAGACCAGGAAGGAGGCTAAAACGATAGTTTCACAGGGAAGAGTCCACGTGGATGGAAACATTAGAACGAAGGACGATTTCCCCATTGGCCTGATGGACGTAATCTCGATACCGGACGTAGGTAAAAACTTTTGTGTGTTGCCTTCATACAAGGGTCTGATACTCAAAGAGATAAGCAGTGAAGATGCGAAATTCAAGCTCTGCAGAATAGAGGACAAGACGGTTGTCAGCAAGGGGCAAGTGCAGCTTCATCTTCACGATGGATCGAACATCCTGGTCAAAATTGCTGACCTCAAGAATCCACACGAAGACGTTTACGACACGTTGGACACTTTGAAAATAAGCCTTCCAGAAAAACAGATTCTCGAACACATCAAAATGAAAGAAAAAGACTTTGCAATAATCACTGGCGGGAAGAACATCGGCAATTGGGGCAAGGCAGTTGAAATTGAGAAGGCAGAGGGCAAGAAACGCAGAAACGCACTCGTGACGGTTGAAAATGAAAAAGGAAACCGCTATCAAACAATACTGAACTTTGTTTTTGCAATAGGCGAAGCGCATCCCCTGATACCCTTAGCGGAGGCACTCTAGGGTGTCCGAAGACGAAATCCCCAAGCGGTGGGAGCAGCAGCCCATGCTCAAGCCAAGAATTGAAAAAGTCACCGTCAACATCAGTGTTGGAAAGTCCGGTGAACCACTGGAAAAAGCAACGAAAGTCTTGAAAGAAATCACAGGTCAAACTCCGTGCAAGAGAAAAGCCAAGAGCAGCATAAGAGATTTCGGAATCAGAAAAGGCGAATCCATAGCCTGCATTGTCACACTCCGAGAGGAGAAAGCGATTGAGTTCTTGAAGAAAGCTCTGGCAGTCGTTGACAACAAGATTTCCGCCCGAAGCTTTGACGGTCAGGGCAACTTTTCCTTCGGCATAAAAGAGCACATTGAACTGCCCGGTGTAAGATACGATCCTGAGGTGGGCATATTCGGAATGGATGTCTGTGTCTCGGTCACTCGTCCCGGCTACCGTGTTAAAAACCGAAGGTACGGAAGAGCGAAGCTTGGTCCAAAGCACGTTTTGACACCGCAGGAAGCCATGGTTTTTGTCAAAGACACTCTGGGAGTAGAAGTTATGTGAGATTGGTGGACTGTATGGGTAAACAGAAATCAAAGAAGGATAGAAAATACGGGAAGGGCGCAAGGCCGTGTAGTAGGTGCGGGTCCTACGGACCGGTTATCCGGCGTTACAATTTATATCTCTGTCGGCATTGTTTTAGGGAGGTAGCGATAAAACTCGGATTCAAGAAATATGAGTGAAAAAGGGGAAAAAGACGATGGACACCTTGGCGAACGGTTTGACCGCCATAATAAACAGTGAGATGCGAAACAAGCACGAGTGCATAATCAGCCCAGCCTCTAGGCTTTTGGGCAGGGTTTTGAGGATTATGCAGCTGAATGGTTACATCGGTGAGTTCGAGTTTATAGATGATGGTCGTTCTGGCAAGTTCAAGGTTCAACTCTTGGGGAGAATCAACAAGTGCGGCGCCATCAAGCCACGCTTTTCAGTCAAGATGGACAGGTTTGAAGAATGGGAGAAGAAGTATCTTCCATCAAGAGAGGTGGGATTGCTGGTCATTTCAAGTCCAAACGGCGTCCTGTCACACAAAGAGGCAAGAGAAAAACGCATCGGAGGCAGACTGTTAGCATTCATTTATTGAAGGTGCCCCCAAGTGCGAGCCATAGAAATATCTGAGAATGTTCAAGTTCCCGACGACGTAGAGGTCAGTCTGGAAGGCAAAAGATTCACAGTGAAAGGACCCAAAGGAACGTTGGTTCGTGACTTTTCTTTTGCTCCTATTTCGATGAAACTCAACGGCAGAACCATTTGCATTCGCGCTGAATGGCCCCGCAAGAAAGAAGCTTCCCTCGTGGGTACGCTCCGTTCACACGTTCAAAACATGATTACGGGCGTAAGAAAGGGCTTCACGTACAAAGTCAAGATAGTTTTCTCACACTTCCCGATTTCAGTAAAACTTAAAGGCAAGACCGTTCTCATCGAAAACTTCACTGGCGAGAGAAGCCCGAGGAAGGCAAAGATAATAGGCGACGTTCAAGTCAAAATCCAAAGCGAAGACGTTTTCGTTCAGGGCATAGATTTGGAAGCCGTCAGCCAGACCGCAGCAAACATTGAACAAGCAACCAGGGTGAAAAGGAAGGATCCACGCATTTTCTTGGACGGCTTATACGTCTACGAGCGAAGTGAGGGGGTAGACTGATGGCCCTGCCAAGAGCAACCGCCTCTGAAAAGGCCTTGAAGCTGAGAAAGCGCGTTAAAGCAAAGAAGCCAAACTTCGTCAGACAAGAAAGTTGGAGGTACGTGCGCTTGAAAGAAAACTGGCGCAGACCCCATGGTCTGGACAACAAAGTGAGAAAGAGGTTCAAGGGGTGGCCGGCCCGCGTAAGTGCGGGATACAGAGGACCGAAGAGTGCCAGGGCGCTTCACCCGTCGGGTTTTGAAGAGGTCTTGGTGTACAACGTAGATGGTCTCAAGAAAATTGATCCGGGGACCCAAGCTGCACGAATTGCCCACACTGTGGGCAAAAGGAAGAGAGTCCAAATCCTAACCGAAGCAAGGAAGAAGAAAATAGTCGTCCTCAATCAGAGACAGGCAAAAGAGACTACTAAGAAAGAGGAAAAACCCGCTGAAGAGGCTGAGACAGAAGAAGTTGAGACAGAAGAAGCAGCGAAGACAGAGGAGCCAAAGAAGGAAGAGAAAGCCAACAAGCGCAAGAAAAGGACTGAGAAGAAATGACGGACCTCAAGAGTCAACGACGTCTCGCTGCGCAAGTGCTCAAGATCGGACAAAACCGTGTTTGGATAGATCCTGAAAAGGCAGATGACGTTGAGGCCGCGATAACTCGAGACGAGGTCAGAAGGCTGATACACCAAGGAACTATCAAAGCATCACCGGAAAAGGGCATAAGCCGTGGAAGAGCGCGCATTATGCACGAAAAGAAAAAGAAGGGGCGACGAAGCGGACCTGGCAGCAGAACGGGGACACCCCATGCAAGAGTGACAAAGAAACAGGCTTGGATGAGTAAGATTCGGGCTTTAAGGAGAAAACTTCGCACGTTGAAGACAAAGAAGATGATTGCTGAAAACTCTTATCAGAAGCTCTACAGGATGGCAGGCAGCGGCAGGTTTGAATCAGTGGCTGACCTTGAACGGTACATGAAGGCACACGAACTCTGGAGGAAACGCTAGTGGCAAGGAATTCACGTTACTGCATGCCGTTCCGTCGAAGAAGAGAAGGAAAAACAGATTACAAGGCTAGGAAGGCATTCTTGCTTTCTGGAAAGCCTCGACTCGTGGCGCGTTGCAGCATTAATAACGTCAGTGCTCAAATAATCGTGGCTAAACCAAACGGGGACGAAGTTGTAGTTTCAGCCCAGAGCAAAGAAGTGGCGAGAAAGTACGGGTGGAAAGCTCCTAGAGGGAGCGTTCCAGCAGCCTATCTGACTGGTTTCCTATGCGGGTTAAAGGCTAAGGCTCATGGAATAGAGGGAGCAATTCTCGACATTGGATTATATCCGCCTTCGAAGGGAGCGAGGATTTTCGCCGTGTTGAAGGGAGTCTTGGATGCTGAAGTGAATGTGCCTCACAGCGAGGAAAAACTGCCTGATGAAAAAAGAATAGCAGGTGAGCATATCGCGAAATATGCACAGAGTTTAGCATCTGACGCCGAAAAATATCAATCAAGATTTTCGAACTATTTGAAAGAGAAAACCCCCCCAGAAACTCTTCCTAAACATGTTGCACAGGTCAAAACGGATATGATGAAAGCATTTAAGAGCGGAGGTAGCAAGATTGGTGCGCAGAGGCCAAAGAGACAAACGAAGAAGAAGTGAACCTTCAGAAAACTTGGAGCAGTGGGTTCCAAGAACGCGTCTTGGAAAGATGATCCAGGAAGGGAGAATCACATCTATCGAAGAAGTTTTCATGGCAGGCTTGAAAATACGGGAACCCCAAATCGTTAACTCGTTGATTCCAGATCTTCAGGAGGAAGTCATAAACATAAACTTGGTTCAGAAGCAAACAGACGCCGGGGAAAAGTCAAGGTTCAAAGCAATAGTCGCTGTCGGAAACAGAGATGGTTACATAGGATTGGGGTCTGGAAAGGCAAGCCAAGTGCGAAATGCGATAGAAAAAGCTGCTGTGGATGCCCGTCTCAAGATAATTCCAGTGAGGCGAGGGTGCGGAAGCTGGGAATGTGACTGTGGAAAACTTCACTCGATACCTTTCCAGGTGGAAGGCAAAACTGGGGCTGTTCGAGTGGTCTTCGTTCCCGGCCCCAGAGGTCTGGGTTTAGTAGCGAGCGAGGTGTCGAAGGTGATTCTCGGTCTTGCCGGCGTGAAAGACTGCTGGACCAGAAGCTACGGTTCAACAAGGACGATTCCATCCTTTGCGTACGCGGTTTTCGAAGCGTTAAAGGGAACGTACAGCCTCATTATTCCAACGGACTGGGTGAGATAATTGGCCGAACCGATGAACGAGCGCAAATGCATGCTGGCCATAAGGATTCGAGGAACAATCAGTGCGTCGAGGGAAGCTCGGGAGACTCTCCGAATGCTTAATCTGACGAGGAACAATCACGCGGTTCTGATTGACGATCGTCCATCATTTCTTGGAATGATCGATACAGCGCGAGACTACATCACATACGGTGAAATTTCAAAAGAAAGTGTTGCTTCCTTGCTAAAGGAAAAAGGAAGACTTGCCGGAAACAAGAAATTGACGGATGAATATGCTCAGAAAGTTGGACATAAATCGGTGGAAGAGCTTGCAGCCGCAGTCGCAGCCTGTCGAGTTGAATACTGGAAACTGCCCGCCATACAGCCAGTCTTCAGACTGCACCCGCCGACCAAGGGTTTCAAGGGAAAAATCAAAAGAGGCTATGGCGCGGGCGGAGAATTAGGATATCGCGGGGAGAGCATAAACCAGCTTTTGAACCGAATGCTCTAGATTCCCTTTCAGAGTCCTTTTTTCAATTTCCACATTTTTGTTTGCGATACGTTTTATAGTCACTTATGAAATGCCATCTATCCTAGGGGGAAGCAATCTTGAGCGCGAAGTGGCGGAGAAACAGGGCAAACTCGAAGAAGCTTGACATTCTGAAAGTTTTCAGCAAGGTCAAGAACAAGAATGTTGTCCAAAGGTTTCGGATAAAGAATTCAGGTGCCAAGCAACAGACGAATTCATACAGATATAAGCTCCACAGGGTTTCTGCAGAAAAGAAGTGTCGGGAACCGAAACATTTGGTTGATGTCCTTGAAGGAACTGATGAGATAATAGTTGTCGCAGATTTTGCAGGTTTCAACAGAGAAGACTTGAGGGTGCACGTGAAAGGTGAAAGGTTGACTTTAGCCGCTGAAGCATCGGATCGTAAATATCGCAAAAGTTTAAATCTCCCAAAAAGAGTGATTCCCAGCACCATACGCACAACATATAAGAATGGCGTGCTTGAAATAAGGTTGAAAAAAGCTGAAGAAAAATCAATAGGTAAGATAGCAGGTTAGCAAGATGCCGCATAGACTTAGAAAAATCAGAAAGAACCGTGGTTCAAGAACTCAAGGCTGGGGCAGAGTGGGTCAACACAGGAGGACGGGATCCAAAGGAAGGCGGAACGCTGGACGACACAAAGCATTATGGTCGTACGTCATAAAATATGAGCCAGACTATTATAGCAAGGTCGGATTCACTTCACCCAAGAGCCTTAGACATGAAGTGAAGATAATAAACGTTGGAACGCTGAATGGGATAGCCGCTAAACTGTCGACAGAAAAACAAGAAGACAAAACCGTCGTGGATTTGGCAGCTCTGGGTTATACAAAGCTTCTCGGCACCGGAAGAGTCACGAAGCCATTAGTCATAAGAGTTGCATCTTGCTCGAAGTCTGCGGCTGAAAAGGTGAAGAATGCCGGTGGGCAAGTCTTAATGGAAACCCGAGAAACTGGAGAGTAGCGGCTGACTCATGGCAGGAAGGTTCCTAAGCCTATTCAAGCCCGTTGCGAGGGCTCTTCCAGAGATAAAGGCACCAGAGCGTAGGGTTCGATTCAACGAGAAACTCTTTTGGACAGCGCTGGTTTTGGTAATCTTCTTGGTGATGTCCGAGGTTCCGTTGTACGGCGCTAGCAGCACCGCGTTAGGACAGCTTACGGCTCTCAGAGTGATTTTTGCTTCAACCCGAGGCACCCTTATGGAGCTTGGAATCGGCCCAATAGTCACCGGCGGGCTGATACTGCAACTTCTGATAGGATCCGACATGATAGAAGCCGATATGAACAATCCTGAAGACAGGGGCTTGTTTACCACAGCTAACAAAGTATTCGCCATAGCCCTTACTGGTATCCAGGCTTCAGCCTACATAATTGGGGGAATGTATGGCACACTAGCTGGCACGGCGGCCATACTCATCTTCATGCAACTAATGGCATCTGGAGTTATGGTCCTGCTCATGGATGAACTTGTCCAGAAGGGATGGGGATTCGGGAGTGGAATAAGCTTGTTCATAATGGCGGGGGTTGCTCAGAAGGTTTTCTTGGACTGTTTCTACGCCAGCCCATCAGTGGACAATTTTGGAAGTTCAGGAGTCTTCATTGCGCTTGCTCAAACATTAGCAAATCCCAAGATTTCCGTGTTGGGAATTATAGCAAGATTACCAGCAACGGCCCAAGGAACGCAATATCCTTCGATAGTCGGATTCCTAGCCACCGTCGGTGCCTTTCTCGTCGTAATCTACATGGAAGGAGTGAGGGTGGAATTGCCGCTATCTTATGCTGGTTACAAAGGATACAGGAGCAGGTACCCGATAAAGCTGCTTTACGTGTCAAACCTTCCAGTGATTTTTGCATCAGCCCTCTTTGCCAACGTCTATTTCTTCTCCCAGATCTTGTGGAACTCGTACAATAGCAACAATTCCAACTTCTGGCTTAATCTCCTCGGTCAATTTACTCGTTACACTCCCTCAGGTTCAACAACACAGCAGATTATTCCGTCCGGTGGGCTCGTATACTACGTGACCGCTCCTCGCAACTTCCTACAGATCATGGGCAATCCGGGTCAAGCCTTCGGTTACCTTGGAATTCTCGTCGTCTTCTGTGTTGTATTCTCGCTCACGTGGCTTGAAGTCGGCGGTTTAGGGCCTTCAACAGTTGCCCAGCAGCTCGTAGATTCGGGCATGCAGATTCCAGGATACAGGCGGTCTGGAAAAGCTATTGAATCAATCCTTAAACGGTACATCCCAGTGGTCACTGTCATCGGAGGAATAATCGTAGGACTCGTTGCAGGTATAACGGACTTTTTCGGTGTTTTCGGTTCAGGCATGGGTATCCTACTCTCTGTGGGCATAATCTATCAGTATTATGAAACGTTGATGCAGGAAAGAGCAACTGAAATGTATCCCGCGTTCAGGCGGATATTTGGAGAATAATCCATGAACAGAACCATAACAGTGACTGGTATCGCGGGAACTGGAAAGACCGCGCGCGCTAAGGCCTTGGAGGTTGCATAGGTATGTTTCAAGCCTTTCTTAGCATTCCACTCAACAATATTCCTTTCTCGACGGTTTTCATACTCAGTCTGTCCGCAGCGATTTCTTTGCTTACAACGTTGGTTAACAGGCGTTTTACGAATCCTGAGAAATCAAGAGCTTGGAGGAAGGAGATTTCGGATTGGAACAAAGATCTTCGCACTGCACGGGGGAGTAAAGACAAGAAAACTCTGGAGAAGGTCATGAAGAAGCAACAGTATATTATGCAGCTTCAGTCCAAGATGATGTGGCAATCGATGAAAATCTCGCTTCTGTTTCTGGTACCGCTTTTCCTAATGTGGCAGATTCTGGGGGGTTTCTACGGGCCAGCGGCAATTGCGTATCTGCCGGGCATAGGAAATCAGCTGGTACTGCCGATTCTTAATATCGCCTTTTCTTCCCTCTTCTGGTGGTATTTGCTGTGTAGCCTTCTTTTCGGAACGGCGTTTCAGCATGTATTCAGGCTGATTGAGGTGAGTGAATAAAATGCCAAGACCAAGTTTACGTACAAGGAGCAAGAGACGAATCCACAAGACTCTGCCGGGCGGAAACAGAACTACAGATTACAGAGGAAGGACTGCTACCCCGTCATGTTGCAGCCTTTGTGGCCGACAGTTGACGGGTGTCTCGAACACTTCACCGTGTAAAACGCGCAAACTTAATCGGGGAAAGAGGAGAATCTGGCGTTTGAACGGCGGCCAACTGTGCCACGACTGTCTCAAAACAGCCCTTAAACAAGCCGCCAGAACGCTCTAAAAGAGAATCCTTCCGAAGGCAACCCGATGCTCTCACCTGAAAAAGGGAGGAGGAAGATTAGACAACCAATGGTTATCTGCATTGGAGGGATGGCCGGCAGTGGAAAAAGCACCGTGGCAAGAAAACTTGCTGAGAAATACAAACTTGAGTATCTTTCAGGCGGAGACGCGTTAAAGGCCTTAGCAGTGGAAGAAGGTTACAAATCCCTCGGGCCAGGGTGGTGGGAAAGCAGAGAAGGGATGCGATTTTTGGAAGAAAGAGAGAAGGATCACAGGTTCGATGAAGCAGTTGACAGAAAGCTTTTGCAGATGGCGCGCAAAGGCAACGTAGTCTTGGACAGCTGGACCATGCCATGGCTGTTTGAAGGTGCTTTCAAGATGTGGTTGGAGGCCTCTATGGAAAAGAGGGCGGAGAGAATAGCTGGAAGAGACAGAATAGGCTTTGAGGAAGCTTTGAACGCTTTGAAGCGCAAGGAAAAACAGACAAAAGCGATATACAAAGAACTCTACGGTTTCAATCTGGGAGAAGACTTCGCGCCTTTCAATTTTATCTTGGACACGAACAATCTGAAAAGCGAGGAAGTTTTCCGGATCGTATGCATGGTAATGGACAACGTCGTCTTCAAGTCGTAAAACTGTCGAAAACTTCGGATAGAGAGATTATTTCCGACACAAAACGATACTTGCTGGAAAAAGAAGGGAAAAACGTGACTGCGTAGGAGTTTTGGCTCATGAACCAATTGCGATGGACGACAAAAAAACTCGATTCTGGTCCGCCCACATCTTTTTAGGATAATCAGTCCCCGCAGTTTTCTCTTGGCGACTTTCTTTCGCACGGCAGTTTACAGCTTCATCGGAAATTTCTGACAGTTCATTGATGTCGAGCTTAAGTCTAGCTGGACGACAGGACTAGGGTAAATCGGCTGCTCTCATTGCTTGCCTTACCCTCTTGCACAACATTCCAATATGTACCAAAACTCTCGTGGGTGTGCTCATTTCAAACAGCCTCCGGAAGAAATAGTGCACTCTGGACGCAACAATTCTTTCTGGTGATGGAAAAAGTCATATTACGACTTTCTTCACTCTTAAAGTACTTCTTCATGTTGAAGTCTGGTTATGTCGCTCTATGTCTTCAAGTTCAATCGCGTCGCGCAATTTCTGAAGAATTTCGGGGTCGGGCTTCTCTTCTACAGAATGTTCAAGGTCACGAAGCTCTAAAAACGTCCTCCGCATCTCGGAAGTTGTCTCTGTTTTGAATCTCTATATATAGCTTGCGCAGCGTAATCTCCCTGCGAAAGCCTTTTTTTGGTATTTCGCACTTGATATTCAGTTTTCGAAGAGGTCGGTCAATTCTTTTGACTTTGTAGGAGTTTCACGACCATGCCACAAGACTTCACACTGTGACGCTGGTTAGAAAAAGCAAGTGGGTTGAGTTTTTCCTTCTTCCCTAAGTCGGAAATATCGACTCCTGAGCGAGCAAGTACTCAGTTTCTCAATTTCTTAATTCAGTGAGATGAGAAAGTGGGACCGCTCGCTCACTCAAGAAACTGGCTTTGAGAAACTGACATATTGAGAAAGTTACGATGTTTCATACACTCCATAAACCTTGGACTTGTTCAGTCCCTCCAGCTTCAAGGTTCCAGGGTACTCTGTCGATTGTGGTTTTTGACGACGATTGTTTCTGCAAAGCTTCTTGTATCTCTTTCAGTTTCTTCGGTTGACTCTTGGTGAGTTCGCGTGCGAGACCATTGTGCCCACCAAATATCATGTGGAATTGGCTTCTTTGGAGAAAAGTGAGGAGACTGGGGCGGATTTGGCTGTCGTTAAGAAGGTCGCGAACATCATTTCCGTCCTGCTAAATCTAGAACCCTGCCTGGTTTCTTTTTCAAGAATAGTGCTGCGCTTCTCCATCTGTCGGCCGCTACTTGCAGGTTGCCCGCAACCGTTCCGTGGAGAGAATAAAAAATGTAACAGAGATATGTGCATTGCGTACAGTTGCCGTAGCGATGTCTTAGATCGTCGAATTTGTCGCTGTTCCAGAGATAGGGGAGGTCATCAATTGATGCTACTGGATCGTGAAGATGGCAACCGGCAACCCTGCCAAGATTGTCTATCATGAGGAAGTTTTGAAGCGCGTGACATCTCCATGTCCTTTTGTTCTCCGAGTAGAGGGTTTTTACGACCTTGAGTATTCTGTTTGTGATGAGGATCTGACCGTTTTTCCTTTTGAGCGCGGCGAGAGAGTCGCACAGGTTAGCCATGGCTTTTCTGTCTGTTATCACAAATTCGTCGTTTTGTTTTCCAATCTTGAATAGTTGATCTCGTTTTTCCGAAGGATCGAAAGAGTAGAGGCTGTACCACACTGGGATTTTCCTTGCCAGAAAGTAGTTGGTGATGTCAGTTATTTCGTACAGATTGAGCTGCGAAATGGTTGGTGCTACGCCCACACGAATTCCTTCTTCGCTCAGTTTTTCAACTGCTTGCATTGCTTTCTTTAATGCGCCTGGAACGCCCCTGATGTAGTCATTTTTTCTAGGGTCCAAGCTGTCTATAGAAATTGCGACGAAGTCAGCGTGGCGCAGTGCATCAGTTTTCTGGGCGGCCATGCTTCCGTTGTCGTACACTGTTGTAATGAACAATCGTGAAGAATACTCTATTATCTCGCCGATGTCTTCTCTCAGAAGGGGGTTTCCACCAGAAAGCACAATTTCTACGACGCCAAGTTCTTTGAGGATGTCTAATCCTTTCTTGATTTCTCTGGTTGGCAGTTCTGTTGCGTCCTGTTCCTGCCAAACGTTGCATCCTCTGCAGCGGTAGTTGCATCTCCTTGTGAGCATCCATTGAGCGTGATGAGGTCTGTTGGGGGTTAATGAACGGACGATAATGCCTCTGGCTTTCTCCATCGTCGTCATCAGCGAACGCACGTACCTATTGAATCATGGTTTCAACTTGTTTTATATAAGTTTCTGATAACTCATTAAACAAACAGGGAGCAGAATGCGAAAGCAGTAGTAGGCCGCGCTAGGCAAGCTGTGCTGGTTGAGGAGTGAATCGGATCCTATCTTGAGATAGACATTTATTCTATGAGCGATTCAGAATGGTTTGTTTCAACTTAGGTCTAAGAATACCCTCAATGAACGAGAGAGTGACCATGATGAAGCCTGTGGACGTTGTGATACTCACGAAGAATAGTGAGAGACTGTTGAGGGAGTGTATCGATTCTGTTTACAGAAACGTGCCCGTCAACAACCTGATTGTTGTTGATGGTTACTCCAATGACGGTACCATGCAGATAGTGAAGGAGTTCCAGGAGAAGCATGGGAATGTCATTCTTGTTCAGGACAAGGGAACCCGCGGTAGCGCTAGACAGAAAGCAATGAACGAGGTGAAGAGTGATTGGTTCATGTTTGTCGACAGCGATGTCATTCTGTCTGAGAACTGGTTTGCTAAAGCGGAAAAACTGATAAAAGATGACATAGGCGCGATTTGGGGAATCGAAATCTGGTCTGTACTGAGAAAAATGAAGATTCTGAAGCTTTTTGAAAGGGTTACGTTGAAAATATTTGAAAAGAGAGGTGGCACACACGATTTGTTGGTTCGACGCAAAGCCGTTGAAGGCATCCAAGTGCCCTTTCACTTGCACACTTACGAAGATGCGTACATCAAATCATGGATTTGTGAAAAAGGCTATAAAGTAATCGGGGTCTATGAGCCGTACTGCTTTCATTTTCGACCAAATGCTGTGTGGACTGTCAGACAGAACATCAGCTTCATAGTAAGTGATATCAAGTTCGCTGCTCGCCACCCTTCACTTCTGCTTTCATACGGATTCTACACAAGTATCGTCATGTATCAAATCGTGTCACATAAGTGCAAGCTGGTAAATTGACAGCATGTCAGGCTAGGGAGTCGGAGAGCGTCTTAAGGCCTGCCAAAGCTGGTCAGCCACAGGTCTCACCAGAACTCCTGTCTTCCCATTTTCACGTATTATCAGTCGCTTTTCTGGTGAAGGAAGAAACTCTCCTATAGTCTCTGCGTGAATCATGTTTTTCCTCAGAGTCTCTATGATCTCTTCAGCGAATGCCGGTTCGGCAGCAATTAGCAGGCTGCCTGAGGCTATTAGTTGAAGGGGGTCTATTCGATAGAAATCGCATATCCTCGCAGTTTCGGGTTCCACTCTTATCTTTTCGCGGAAGACTCTCACGCCTAGGTTTGATGCGTCTGCCATCTCATGTACTGCTCCTGTTATGCCTCCCTCTGTTGGGTCATGCATGGCGTGTACACCTCCCGTTTCAAAGGCTGTTATTGCGTCTTTCACGACGCTGATTTGCCTGTAAAATTGTTTTGCACTTTTTATCGTTGTAGCACTCAGTGTTTTTTTCAGTTGCTTTTCTCGGTCCGACGCAAGAATAGCAGTGCCTTCGATTGCTGCACTCTTGGTTAGAATCAGTTTGTCGTTGGGTTTAGCTCCTCCGGCAGTTACGTATTTTCCCTTTTCTGTTATGCCTATCATACAGCCTACTACTATCGGGTTTTCTAGTCCTGGAGTTGTCTCACAGTGTCCTCCGACAATGGCGATTCGTAGTTCTCTTGCAGCTCGGCTCATTTGAACGCTAATGGTTTCAACGATTTTCTCATGAGCATTTTCAGGAAGCAGAATGCATGAGAGGAAGAATGCAGGCTCGACGCCGAAAGTGGCAACATCATTCGCGTTGATGTTCACGGCAAGCCAGCCGATACGCTCTGTTGCTCCAGTTATGGGGTCCATGGAAGCAATCAAGAATTTGCTACCAATGTTGATAACTGTGCCATCTATCCCTGCTGAGGGACCTAAAACCACTTCGTCACGCATGAAACCTAGGTTCTTGAACACTACTTCTTTCAACAGATCCACGGGGATTTTCCCAGGTGGCAGTTCCATTTTGAGCCCTTCTCAACCAGTTGCTGTTGTTCGAGTCCTAAGCTGTGGGAGACTGTTCAGGACGATTCTCACGATGGGTAATGCGACAATTAGACCTATCATCATTTGACCTAGGTTTACTGGAATTTCGACTGCGGCAGTTGCGTCGCCGAGTACGAGTCGTTCGTACAGGAAGTATCCAGCAACCATCTCTAATCCCCCTATCATTATTGAAAGAATCGCTTGACCTGTTTCCTGTTGAGCTTTGAACCCCATGTACATGATGAGTAGGGCAGCAATGGCTCCGGCGAGATACCACAATGCGAAGGGAACGGAGACAACGAAGTTGGGCGATGATGGTGGAGGCTGGCCAAGGTATAGTTGGATTTGCCCATAATAGAGGGAGCCCGTCACTGCAAGCAACATACCCACAATTACTCCCAGAAACACTGTGAACATTCTCCAATGAGATTTTGAGGTCTTCCTGAAGGTTCTGTTCAAGAGTCCCACGATAGCTCCCTCGCAACCCTTTACAATCAACGTTCCAGGTGCGAATTGAGCAGCTACAATCATGTCTGATATTGATGCGCCGACGCCACCTGCAAAGGCACCCACGCGCGGGCCGAAAAGCAGTGCAGCGATGTAGATTACTATCTCACCCACATTGAAATATCCGCCTGTTGCGGGAACGCCAAGCGTGAGAACCAGCGTCGTTACACATGTGAGAGCGGCGAAAACAGCAGCGATTGCGAGTTGGACGAATCTTGAGGAATCTTGTGATTTCATGCCGAACCCTGCTAGAGTAGTATAATGATCGTCATGCTGTCTTTAGGTTTTCGCAGAATTGTTGCTGAAACATGTGAGCTTGAAGATTCTACAGGCAATCTGAAATGGGAAAGCCTAAATGCAAGTCTCGCGATGTTAGGTAGCGAAGTTTGGAGTTGACCCTCATGAGTGAGGACAAGATCAGAGAAGATCCCGTTAGGTTGCATAAGCAAGCAAATACACTTTTTGAAGGTGGCAAGTACAAGGAGGCCATGGAGATCTTTGAAAGGACTGCTGAATTGTACTACAAGGTGCAGAACTTTTTTGATTCCACATCGATGTGTTATAAGGCTGGTGAATGTGCGTTTGCGCTCAAGAATTATGAGAAGGCTGCTGAGCTTTTCACGAAGTCAGCTGATTTGTCTTTCCAGAAGGGATTTGACAGGTTCGGGGTCAGCGCGCTAGAATATGCAAGAGACAGTTACAAGGCTATGGACAAGAAGGCTAAGGTTAAAGAACTGGAGAAGAAGATAAAAGAGGTTAAAGAGAAGCTGGAAGCTTCCTTCTAGGTCACAAACGTCAGTAGTCCATCGCTCTTTTTTCGCGTGATCGATTAACGCTTATCTCTTCAGCGGCGCAATCTAGAAATTGAGTTTAACATTAAGGCTGAAGTTATGTCGACCAGTTTTAAGGCTTTGGCAGAGTTGGGTGAAAAACTGGAAGCTACGAGAAAGCGTCTTTTCATGATAGATGTTGTCTCAGAATTCCTAGAGCATCTGGATTCCAAAGAGATTGCGCCTGCTGTTTCGATGCTATTGGGAAGGCCTTTTCCAAAATGGAGTCAACAGACTCTTGAAGTCAGTTGGACCACGCTGAGCAAGATAATAAAACGAACCACGGGAATCGAATGGGGTATTTTTGAAGAGGCCTTCCGTGAAACCGGAGACGTCGGTTCCGCGACAAAAAAGGTTTTTGAGAACAGCAGAGTCAAACGGCAGGCTGTGCTCTTTGAGGAAGCGTTGACGTTATTGGAGGTCAGGCGCAGTCTGGAAGCGATAGCTGAAACAGTGGGTTACGGTTCTAGGGAAAGAAAGGAGAGGTTGATAACTGCGTTGCTGAGCAGATGCTCGCCTGTTGAAGCCAAGTACTTGGTGAAGGTTCTCATAGGTGAGATGCGAACGGGTTTTCATGAAGGGCTGATGGAACAAGCAGTTTCGAAGGCCTTTGAGACTCCCTTGAATGCGGTGCAGGAAGCAACCATGATCATAGGGGATGTTGGTGAAGTTGCTGCGATTGTTAAGACCGAAGGAACTGTGGGGTTGGCGAGAAAAGGTTTCACTGTTTTCAGACCTGTCAACCTCATGCTTGCACAAATGGCCAACGATGTTGCGGAAGCTCTTACCCTGCATGATGGTAGAACAGCCTTTGAATACAAGTATGACGGGGCTAGGGTTCAGGTTCACAAGTCAGGCGACAAGGTGAGGGTTTTCAGTCGAAGATTGACCGATGTCACTGACAGTCTGCCCGAAGTCGTGGAGATGGTTAAGGGAAACATCAAAACGTCGGAAGCAATTCTCGAGGGTGAGGTGATAGCCGTAGACCATATGGGTTCTCCGATTCCTTTTCAACATATGATGCGTAGGTTCAGAAGAGTTCATTCAATAGAGGACATGGTGGAAAGAATACCTGTCAGGCTCTTTCTGTTTGACATGCTCTATTTTGATGGGAAAAGCCTTATTTCGATGCCGTACCTGCAACGGAGACAGACACTCGTTGAAAACGCTGGACAAATACCTCTGACGAAGCAGACAGTCACAGGTAACGTTCAGGAAGCTCAAAGGTTTCTCGAAAAGGCGATGAGCGAAGGACATGAGGGACTTATGGCAAAAAGGATTGATAGTGGGTACACGCCTGGAATTCGTGGGAAACGCTGGCTTAAGATTAAGCCTGTCCTCGAACCTTTAGACTTGGCCATCGTTGCCGCTGAATACGGTTACGGTCGCAGACATGGATGGTTGTCGGATTATTATCTTGCGGCGCGCGATGCGGAGAGCGGTGAGTTTCTGCCAGTGGGCAAGACGTTCAAGGGGTTGACCGATGCCGAAATCATCGACATGACGAACCGTCTCAAAGAACTGACAATAAAAAGAGAACGAGGGAGGGTTGTTGTCCTTCCACGGGTGGTTGTTGAAGTCGCCTACAATGAGATCCAGAGAAGCCCTAAGTACGAGTGTGGTATGGCGTTGCGGTTTGCGAGAATAACTCGCATAAGAGAAGACAAGGCTCCGGAGGACGTCGATACGATACAAAAGGTCAGGGACATTTATGAGAGACAGTTTCTGAAAAAAGGTAGATATAAGACTGGTTGACAGCAGAGTAAACGGGAGGGCTGCTTCATGGTTAAAGAACAATACGTCGTTAAACGTGGGGAATACTATGCTCGTCAGACCATTTTGAAGGAGTTTGGCAGGAGAGGACAGGAAAAGCTTGCCCAGTCGAAAGTTGCAATCGTCGGACTTGGAGGGTTAGGCACAGTTTCGGCGCTCTATTTGACGTTGGCAGGAGTCGGGCATCTGCGTCTAATCGATCAAGATACGGTGGAGGTGAGCAACCTTCACAGGCAAGTCTTGTACACGCCAGATGATTTGAACTACCCAAAGGTCGAAGTGTGCGCCAAGAGATTGCAGAAAACTAATCCCCTCGTAAAGGTCGAGCCAATATCAGAAAATCTGAATTCAGGTGACGTCGAAGAGCTGCTGTTAGGAATGGATTGCGTCGTCGACGGCTTGGACAACATGCGTACCAGGTATCTTGTCAACCGTGCATGTATGAGGTTTGGGGTTCCGTATGTTTTCGGAGCGGCCGTAGGACTTGAAGGAAACCTCTCGGTTTTCGCTTCTCCTGAAACTCCGTGCCTGGAATGCGTCCTGCCGGGTGTTGAGGATGATTTCTTGTCAACGTGCGATGTGCGAGGTGTACTAGGAGCTACTGCCGGAATCATTGGAACTATGCAGGCCATGGAAACCATAAAGGTTCTCACCGGGATGGGTTCCGCCTTAAAGGGGAAACTGATGGTATGTGACTTCAGCGACATGTACTTCACAACCATAGACATTTTCAAAAGAGAGGGTTGTCCCGCGTGTCAAGACGAGAAGGCATTTCCTGAAACGAAAGAAAAGTTCGTGTGGCTTTGTGGACAGAACACGGCCAATATAAACCCGGAAAAACCGTTGGAAAGAGACTTCAACGAAGTCTATGAAGCGGTGAAGCATAGCTTCAAAGTGCGAATAAGATCTCAGCTTGCTATAGTGTTTGACTACAAAGGCTTTGAAATCAGCCTCTTCAACGGCGGAAGGATGCTGATAAAGAACGTTGAAGACGAAAAGTCAGCCTTGAGGGTTTACAGGGAGGTCAGAAAGAAGCTTGAAAGCGGTTGAGAATCTATTTATTCAGGTCTCAAAAGATATGTAAGTTGCCGGGGTGGCCGAACCGTTCAGGCGGCGGCCTGCAGAGCCGCTATATATGGGTTCAACTCCCATCCCCGGCTTTTCAGCATAAACCCATATACTAGCGCGCGTGGACGCTTCGAAGAGAAATCCTCTTATTAGTTGATTGCATTAGCTTCGTCCCGTGGTCGTAGTCTATGCCGAAGATCCTTGTTATTTACTACAGCCGAACTGGAAACACCGAAAAAATGGCCAAAGCCGTGGCTGAGGGGGCAAGATCAGTTCAAGGGGTTGAAGTCGAGGTGAACTATTACATCTCTCCTGAAGAACTGGCTGGTTTTGACGCTATACTGGTAGGCGCCGCAACTTATCATCATGACATGCCCGTCAGTTTCAAGACTTTCTTCGAGGAGGTAGCTGTGAAAAATATTAATCTGAAAGGGAAGGTTGGAGCAGCATTTGGGTCTTACGGCTGGAGCGGTGAAGCAGCCAAACTGATTATCGAAATCATGAAAAACAAGTTCGAAATGAACGTCACGGAACCGCCGCTTCCAATCAAGTACGAGCCAGATCAAGCGAGCATCGAGAAATGCAAAGAACTTGGGAAAAGAATCGCCGAAAGACTTATTCACACAGCCTAGCATGTTTTTAGGGAAAGGAGGCAAAGATTCTGAGCTCAAAAGATGAACTCGTCCGGTTTCTAAAAGATCAAATCAAAGTCGAAAACAAGATTGTGGAATCGTTGAACAAGTCTTTACCGGAGATTGGAAATCCGACTGTCAAGGGCGTGTTAAGGGGGGTATCATTGGACTCGGTGAAACACGCGCAAATGTACTCTTCAGCCGTGATGCTGTTGACAACGGTATCGAAAGCTCTGACACAAGAGAACTTGGACAAACAGAAGGATTTGGTCGAAAAACACATACAGATGGAAGCTGAACTCATCCAAAAAATAGGCAAGACACTGCCAAGCGTCGAAGACAAGAAGGTGAGACTTCTCTTAGAAGCAATACTATCAGATGAGAAAAGACACCACGAACTTCTGAAAAACGTGCTGGAAATCCTCGTTAAAGGAGAAACCATAACTGAGGCAGACTGGTGGGACATGCTCTGGAAGGACGTTCCATTCCACGGCGCACCAGGAGGATAAAAGACCGCCTAAAGAAAGAAAACCATCACATCACTCACTTTTCTGCCAAGGCCAGTGCGCGAGAGCGAGCGCACGTTTATCTGAGTGTCAAGCCATCCTCCTGGGATCAAGCAGTTCGTCTAAATTTCCCTCAATCTTCAATCCCATCTCCAGTATTATCTCTTTTATCGTCTTTCCATTTCTGCTTGCTTTTCGTGCAATTTCGGAGGCCTTATCATAGCCTATAAGAGGAACAAGGTTTGTTACGACCATAAGATTCTTTTCCAGCTGAGAATTGATGCGGTCCACGTTTGCCTTCAAACCGTCCAAACAGTATCTGACGAAAGAGTTGATTCCATTTGCCAGGATCTCAATTGAATCAAGAAGGTTGGCGATCATCAAGGGCTTAGCCACGTTTAAGTCGAGCACGCTTCCGAATCCTTCTGCAAGAGAAACTGTAACATCATTTCCAATAACCTGCAAGCAGACTTGTATCACTGCTTCAGCTTGCGTGGGGTTGACTTTTCCAGGCATTATGGAGGAACCAAGTTCATTTGAAGGGAGCGATAGTTCACCTAACCCTGCGTTGGGGCCGCTTCCCATCCAACGGATGTCGTTCGCCATCTTCAGAACCGAAAGGGCTAGGAGACGCAAAGCTCCGCTCGTCTCCACTATGGGACTGTGCGATGCTATGCCTTCAGCCTTGACAGGGTTCAGCTTGAAGGGAAACCCTGTGATTTCCCTTAAGCAGGAAACTGCCACTTTGCCGAAATTCTTGTCAGCCTCGATGCCTGTTCCAACAGCTGTTCCGCCGATGGGAACGTAACACAACTCTGCACGAGCATTATTCAGTCGCCTTCGGTTCGCTGCGACCTGTCTTTCGTAGACCTCAAACTCCGTCGACAGGCGGATCGGAACCGCGTCTTGAAGATGGGTTCTGCCTACCTTGACTATGCCTTCAAACTCGCGGATCTTTCTCCTGAGGCTCTTCCGTAAACTTTCCAAGGCTGGAAACAGGTCCGAATCAAGAAGCTCAAGGGTAGAGAGGTGCATAGCAGTGGGAATCACGTCGTTGGAAGACTGGCTCTTGTTCACGTGGTCATTAGGGTGGACTGGAGACTTTTTTCCCAACGGGTACCCTAGGATTTCGTTCGCCCTGTTTGATAGTACTTCGTTCATGTTGATGTTGAATTGCGTTCCGGAACCGGTTTGAAAAACATCAAGTGGAAACTGCTCTGTATGCTTTCCTCTTAGCACCTCTTCTATGGCTGTAAGAATCGCGCGGCTCTTCTTCTCGTCAATATTGCCTAGTTGCAAGTTTGCTTTGACGCAAGCCTTTTTGACTTCTGCAAGGGCGCGAATGAAGGACACGGGAAATCTTCTTCCGCTTATCTGAAAATACTGGACTGCTCTCTGAGTGGATATTCCCCAATACGCGTTCTTTGGGACTTCAACCTCTCCCCAAACGTCCCTTTCTTTTCTCGTCTTGTTCTTCATGACCACCGAGTCCTCAGATTTCGGGTAAACTAGCTCCTAAGCGTGCACGCGCGTGAGAACAGTGAGAAGATTACAAACCGATTGCTGACTTATGGTTCCTAACGCTTTTACACTTTTATCCTCACTTGTTTTAAACATTAGTTTCCTTTGGCACACTGAAGCTATGGTCGAAACGATTATAAGAGATAGGTGTTCACTCAGCTTCTAAAGCAAGAGCAGAAGCCCAGCCCTTTGAAAGCTAGTGGTTTTGGACGGTGAGAATATATGGTGGCCGCTAATGCAGAAGAGAATAAGAATCTGCAGAAACCAGTTGGCTGGGCACAAACGGCAAGCCCTGAAGATATTCTATGCGTGCCCATCGACGACGTTCTTACAAGACTGAAGACCTCTCGTTCAGGTCTAACATCAAGTCAAGCAACGGAATCCCTGAAAATCTATGGCTACAATGAGGTTGCTAAGAAGAAAAGAACCACTGCTGTTGTAAAGTTTCTCTTAAGTTTCAAAAACCCGCTCATGCTGATTCTGTTGTTTGCGGGTGTACTGACAGGCTTATTGGGAGACCGGGTAGAAGCGGCGATAATTCTCATGATAGTGCTAGTAGGCGTCGTTCTAATGTTCTTTCAGGAATCGAAGGCTGAAAAGGCAGCAGATGAACTGAAGGAAAAGGTCGCCACCACTGCCACAGTCGTTAGAGATAACGTTAGCAGGGAAATTAAGCTTTCAGATGTAGTTCCAGGGGATGTGGTGACCCTTTCCGCAGGCGACATTGTGCCTGCAGATGGAAGACTGATAGGTGCAAAGGACTTTTTCGTGGATCAATCAGCCTTGACTGGTGAATCGTTTCCACTAGAGAAGACTCCTTCGGCTTTGACCGCGCAGGAGGCGTGCAGCATCAACGAATGGAACAATTATCTTTTCATGGGGACCTCCGTGGTGAGCGGATCGGCAACAGCTGTTGTCGTGAAGACCGGTAGCTCTACGGACTACGGCAAGATTGTTAAGAAACTTGTCGAGAGAAGACCTGAAACCGAGTTTGAAAAGGGGCTAAGAAGATTCGGATATTTGATCATGCAGGTAACTTTTCTACTCGTGGTTTTTGTTTTCTTCGTAAAGGCTTATAGTGCGCCTAATACCCGCGGCATTTTGGATGCGTTGCTTTTTTCAGTTTCACTGGCCGTGGGTTTGACGCCTGAACTTCTGCCGGTTATTCTTTCGGTCAACCTGTCGAAAGGCGCCTTGGCAATGTCGAAAAGAGGGGTAATAGTGAAAGAGTTGGCGTCAATCCAAAACTTCGGCAACATGGATGTCCTATGTACGGACAAGACGGGAACGTTGACCGAAAACAAAGTCCGACTCCTGTTGCATGTTGACCTGGAAGGAAACGACAACGCGAAAGTCTTGCTGTACACTTTTTTGAACAGCCATTATGAGACCGGACTTAAGAACCCCTTAGACGAGGCAATTCTTGAACATAGAGAGGTCCATGTGGAAGACTACGAAAAGATAGACGAAGTTCCTTTTGACTTTGTGAGAAGGCGGGTTTCAGTCGTCGCTGAACGCGAGAGGGAGCGATTCTTCATAACCAAGGGAGCACCGGAGGAAATATTCAAAGCCTGTTCATACTACGAGCTTTCCGAAAAAATATATGACTTGACTGCTGAAACGGAGAGAAGGATTGAACAGAAATACTATGATTTGAGCGCTGACGGCTTCAGGGTTCTAGGAGTTGCGTACAAGAAGGTCAAGGAAGAGAAGACAGTGTATTCTATTAATGATGAAAGTGAAATGGTTTTTCTAGGTTTTGTGGCGTTCTTGGATCCTCCTAAGGAAACCGCTAAAGACTCCCTCGAACTGTTCAGAAAGAGCAGCATAGAGCTCAAAGTTCTTACTGGCGACAACGAGTTAGTCACAAGAAAAGTCTGCGAACAGTTGGGTTTCGAGGTTAAAGGAGTCGTTCTTGGAGTTGATGTAGCGAAGATGAATGATGATGCACTTGCGAGAGTTGTTGAGACTGCCAACATTTTTGCAAGAGTGACGCCGTCTCAAAAAGACAGAATAATCACTGCACTGAAAAGCAATGGGCATGTCGTAGGTTTTCTTGGTGACGGAATAAACGATGCCCCCTCAATGAGAGTTTCAGATGTGAGCATATCGGTTGAAAATGCGGTAGATGTGGCTAAGGAAACAGCTGACATAATATTGTTGCACAAGGATCTGACGGTGCTTGAAGAGGGTGTTTTGGAAGGAAGGAAAACTTTTGGAAACACAATAAAATATGTCCTGATGGGAATCAGCTCCAACTTCGGAAACATGTTCAGCGCTGCAGGTGCATCTTTGTTCATAGGGAGTGTAACGAATTTTCAGTATCCAATGCTGCCTATACAAATACTTCTGAACAACCTTCTGTACGATCTGTCAGAGTTGGCCATCCCAACAGATAACGTGGATGCAGAATACATTGAGAAACCAAAGAGGTTGGACATCTCTTACATCAGAAATTTCATGCTTTATTTTGGACCGATAAGCTCAATTTTCGACTTTTTAACCTTTTTCATAATGCTCTACGTTTTCAACGCGTGGAATAATGGACCGCTGTTTCAAACGGCATGGTTCATTGAGTCTTTGTGCACACAAACGTTAGTAATATTTGCCATAAGAACGAGGAAGTCGCCCTTCTTCAAGAGTATGCCCAGTAAACCTCTGCTGGTGAGTAGTCTAGGAGTGGTTGCCGTTGCCATTTTGCTGCCCTTCACGCCATTAGGCAAATTGTTCGAGTTCATAGCTCTGCCAATCGGGTTCTTTCTATTCTTGGCCGTCTTCGTCACAGTCTACTTTACAATGGTTGAATCTCTGAAGAGACTGTTCTACAGACGATATGCCGAGCGTTTGGAGCAAATCCTAGTCCCTGCTAAAGGTCCGCCATTACTAACTCCGACAGTAAGGCTGACTCAAAACATGGTGGCAGTAATATGTTTGCGACCCGAAGGCGAGGTTTCAACAGATTCATTGCTTGACGACCTCAAATCAATCATGGCCTACCCAATCGATTCTGACCATGTTATCCGCAACCTCCATCACATGCGACGCACGGGACTCGTGGATGTAGACTGGCGCAAAGGCATGATCATGCGCAAACTTTCCATGAAAGGCTACGTGGAAAAGCTTATCAAAAGTGACCTTTGGCCGAGAGTGGCGGACGATTGGCAGAGAATTGGCTCTTTGGTTCAGTCAAAGTATAAGCAAGTCAACCCAGAATATCAGAAGCTGCTTCAGCCTTGGGGCGCGGGACAGGATCGTAAGGTTACCTAATTCCTCAACGTATGCAGGAGATAATTTGCACGCGCCAGCTTGTCAGTTCTCGTTCATGTGCCCAGGACTGCTTGGTCATATTTCAAGCTGAACGAGGATACTGTAAACTTATTGTCATGGTTGGTTTCGATTTTGGTTTCGCAGTAATTCCTTTACCGTGATTGCTTTAATCTCTATGTTATCATGCAGTCTCGCTCTTGCAGTCTCACCAAATGCTTCATTTCCGAAACTGAAGGCTACGATTATTCCCTTTTTCGCATTTTTCCGTCTAGCGCGCGCTGGCCACTGGTGGTCTATGCAGTTGTCATTTCGCGCGAGAACCATATGAATCTTCAAGGAAGAAATCGTTCGGCCTGAAGGGTTGTATTGTTGTCAAAGGAACGATTTGTTCATCTTTCCTTTTCTTTCCAGCTGGCTCAACGTTGCGCGTTGCCTGTTCGATTGCTTGTTCGTCTTCCACAAGATGCGCTGTTGCCGTCAAGGCCTCGACAGCCAATTTGTGCATGGCTTCCAGCATTGTGCCCACTTTTAGGCCCTTGGCAGTTGTTGAGTAGGAGGCTGATCTCTTTCTGGTGAAGACCAATTTCTTTCCTTTCAGTCTGCGCAGGTACTTGTACGTTCTTCTGAGTGAGATTCCAGCTTCTCTTGCGAGCGAGCGGGCGGAAATTCCCTCTTTGGGAATTCTTTCGTAAACCCTTTTTTCCGTTGGGGAGAAGTCTGACTTGTCTGGGCTCCTTTTTGTTGTGAAGAAGAAGATGTAGTCTTTCTGGGTGTTTGTTTCGGCTAATGCTGCTTTCTGCAGACGGCTGAGAACGCGGGGTAGGCTTTTCTCAGGAATTATTGCCTTTAACCCTTCATGGGTCCGTGGCCTCTTCATGAGCGCGTCTAAAGCTATCTCCTCGTAGCATTCAGAGTGTGGTGACAAGAAGCCTTCGAGATCAGGGAAATCCTTCGTCAAATCGCTGATTCTGCGGCCGAATAGGGTCGAATGGTATAGGTTTTGATATTCATCTGCAAGTCCGACTGTTATCAATGGGTTCAGGTATTCTTGACCTATTGTTTGCTGGCTGTGGTTGAAGCCCAATTTTCGCAGTTCCTGCTGAAGCTGTGTCATTGAGTGAGGCTCCTCTGAGATTATTTCCAGAAGCTGCAGTCGTCTCTTGTTTTTCAGGGTGTTCAGTAAGTTCATCATGAAGTTGGGGCTCCTTGTTTTTTCGTGCAGCTTTCTGAACTCGTTCTTGAGCTTCCAGTTCTTGCATCCGGACACACACGTGACGGGAGACAATGGTTTACAATTCTTGCAAGTTTTCTCCATAGCTCTTAGCAAATCTGCTAGGCTTGTCTGTTTATCTGCCCCGTGCAACAAGGTAATAGTGTTTCTGTATTCCATCCTTCAGGACCTTCAAGCGTACGTCACGACAGGTTTGGAGAAAGGGTCAAAATCGCTCTAAAAAGAGAGTTTGAGCCAGTTTGAACCTGTCATGACATACGTCATAATTGATATGACATACGTCATGTTTAAATACTTTTCCAACCTGAATAGGTCAAACGGTGAATTCCACTTGATACTTCCATGCGAGGTTGCAGTAAGATCTGTTATACCAGCTGTCAGAGCATTAATCGCAAAGGAACTCATGGAAGAGCAGGGCTTGAAGCAAGATCAAGTGGCGGAAATTCTTGGCATATCGCAGTCTGCGGTGAGCAAGTACTCCCGAAAGGTCAGGGGGCATGCAATAAGGGTTGACGACATAGAAGAAATACGGCCGTTCATTGATGGCATGGTGATTCTGCTGTTGGATAGAAAACGTCAAAGTGCCGAACTGCTTCAACTCTTCTGTCAAGCATGCATAGCCGTAAGAAAGACGAATCTTATGTGCACGTTCTGCCAAAAATCAGACCCAACGATCAAGCTAGAAGAGTGCAGGTTCTGCACAGCAGTATCTGAAGAAGCTGAGAGGTAGATTGGAGTGTCTTCGTTTGACGAAAAGGCCGTCCTTGACATTCTCGATAATGCAAGCAAGAGCGTCGTGAACATAAGCACAATTAAATTCGTTCGACACATGTTCTATCAAGCAGCCCCAGTTGAGGGCATGGGTTCTGGAACGATAATTGACCCAAAAGGCCACATTTTAACCAACAACCACGTCGTGGGCGGAGCACACAAAATAGCCGTGACATTGTGGAACGGTGAGATCCTGGAAGGAGCAACAGTCAGTGCCTGCGCCGTACACGATACAGCCGTTGTGAAAGTAAGGAAACAGGGTCTCATAGCTGCTGAGTTGGGAGACTCAGACAAGCTGAGGGTTGGCCAAAGAGTTTACGCAATTGGAAACCCGTTCGGGTTGGCTGGTGGTCCAAGCGTGACTTCTGGAGTGATAAGCGCGACGAACAGGACTATAGAGTCTCAAAGGGGGTTGGTGGAAAACCTCGTTCAGACTGATGCAGCGATAAATCCTGGAAACAGCGGAGGCCCGTTGATTGATCTTGAAGGAAAAGTCGTTGCCATAAACACGGCGATAATCCCTTATGCTCAAGGAATCGGGTTTGCCATACCCATAAATTCTGCAAAGAAATGCACGAGCGAAATGATACAAGAGGGAATCTCAATCAGACCTTGGCTAGGAATAATAGGTCTAGGCCTAACCGAAGAGGTTTCTCGCTACTACGATTTGCCACTGGAGCGCGGGGTTCTCATAACAAAGGTCACAGACGGAAGCCCAGCACAAAGAGCAGGAATAATAATGGGCGACATAATCCTGCAAATAGACGGCGCCGATATCGGAAGCATTGAAGACCTACTGATGCAGATTCATCAAAAAAAAGTTGGAGAAAAAGTAAGGATCACCGTCTTTCGCAGGGGCTTTAAACAGTTCTTCGAAGCGACCCTGAGCAGCATGCCCCAAGACAGACCTGTCTAATCGGTCTGCGCCTATTGAAATGTGCAAAATAAAGATATATGTGTTCGATCAAATCTGGAGTAGATGTTGGACAAAGTCAAGATGTGATCATGAATGGTCAAAGAGATGACTGAAACCAATCTTCGAAGCGCGTTTGCTGGCGAAAGCCAAGCCCACATTAGGTACAAGATATTTGCAGAAAGAGCCGAGAAATCAGGTTGGCCCAACGTGGCCAGGCTGTTCAATGCAATATCCCTTGCAGAGAGAATTCACGCAGGAAGCCATTTCAGAAACATACTAACCAAGGGAGGGGCACAAACAGTTTCAGCTGCAGTCTTTGGTGCCAGAAACACTTCAGAAGATCTTCAAGCAGGCATCGACGGCGAAACCTTCGAGATAAACGAGATGTACTCAGTCTACAAGGCCGTTGCCCAATTTCAGGAAGAAAAAGCTGCAGAGACGAGCTTCACGTGGGCATTGGAGGCTGAAAAAATCCACGTCAGTCTGTATAAAAAGGCCAAGCAAGCGGTGGATCAAGGCAAAGACGTCACTTTGGGGCCCGTCCAAATATGCAGTGTCTGCGGCTACACGGTTGAAGGAGACGCACCGGACAAATGCCCAATATGTGGCGCTTCAAGAGACAAGTTCCAGACTTTTTAGGCTGGCTTTGCCTCAACATTCAATTCAGGTACTAGGCAGTCCATCCTGTCTGAACGATCGCGGATATGCTCCAAGTAGATAATGGGGTGTGCGTTGAAAATAACCTCTAAAGAGAGGCCAGCGGGGCGAATAAGTCTCAGTTTGCTAGCTTTGATTTCCTTCGTTGCCTCTTTCGTGATTGCAAGGGTATTCACAACAATCAGCGGCGTAGTTTTAAGAGGCGTTGGTTTTCACATTCATCACTTCTGGTATGGTATAATACTGCTAGCGGTTGGCGGTTGGCTTGGGATCAGCTATGATGAAGAGCGGATCGTTAGACTGGCAGCTGTCCTTTACGGTGCTGGTGGCGGACTTATCGGGGACGAAGTTGGTCTCCTGCTCACGTTTGGAAACTACACGACAGGAATTACCTACACGATAGTCGTCATTTTCATCGCCTTTGTTTCTGCTGTCATCTTGTTCATGCGATACTCACGAGCAATTTCAACGGAAATTAAAGGATTTACAAGGAGCAGAGCGAGCTTCTACTTCGGCATCATTCTCGCCGCGGTTTCAATCGCGTTCTTGACGACGAGAAACTCCCTAATAGCCCGCATTTCAACTGTTACAACCATAGCTGCCTGCATCATAATAATCGCATACATCGCTCAGCGAATTCGTACAAGGCACTGAGAAGGGCGAGTTGCGTCTGGCAAGCAAAATTCTGTCAAACCGCGTGCGCTGGAGACCTTTCAAACTTAAATGCGAAAATTGGACAGAAGAGGTTTTCAAGTGCACGGTTTTGACAGTCGTCTATTCTTGGCACAACCCATGTCCTTGGTGTTCACGCCTTACTCCAATTTTTGCTGAGATTGCAGAGGAGTTTAGGGGAAAAATCAGGTTTTTCAAGCTGAACGTACTTGAAAACCCCGCTAACTAGGAATTAGCAAGCAATTTTGGAATCACCTGGGCTTGAGATTGTATGCTCAGGCAACGAACTGTTTAGGGGTTCTACACTTTGTTAGTAACGCTTATTAAGTCTCAAGATGCAGGTTACGGAATAACTTGATGGTGAATTAAGAATGAGAAAAGCTGCTATTCCTAAGAGAGGTGTGAAAGACGGAAAAAGGCTGAATCCAGAAGTCGACGCAGAAACTGTGCGAGCCTTGAGAACGGTAAAAGACCAGGAAGCCTTCTACTTCTACGAGGCTGTTGGAAAACCAACGGGCGAAGTTGCCAGAAACCTTTCCGACTTTCTTAATAAGGTTAAGATTGTCAAATCGGAAAGTCTGGTTTTCCATCTTCAAAGAAAAGACTTCCAAAATTGGGTCGCAAACACTCTTGGCGATTCAAAACTTGCCGAAAAACTCGGAAGAATTTCTTCTTCAAACGATAATAACCTTCGAACAAACGTTTGCAAAACTGTCGAGAATCGTATTGAAGAACTCAGAGAGTCATCCTTAGCGATTTCGATTGAAGATGAACGAACCGTCGTCCCCGTTAGAGTCTAGTTCCGACATATGCGAAACACATTGTTTAATTGGTTAATCATATCTCCAAATCAGAAGACAAAGCGTCCATCAATACTTACTGCCTTAGCTCCGCTGTCACATTATTCATTTTCACCCGCCCACGCCCCTGCTTTTTTTGCATCTCGCATCCATGCGTTAGGATACTAATCATGTCTAAAATGACGGTGTGACTAGATGAAAGGCTCAAAAGGCGTGTATTCTTTGGGAGTTGTTTTGACTTCTGGCAGGAATTAGCTATATTCCTTGCTTCTGGAGTGATAGTGATTGGTGTGGCTACCGTAGGATGGATAAGATGGGCACTTAACTGGGCTGGTTTTTGTCTCGGCTAGGATTTGCAGAACTTAACACTGTGTAACTACTTTGAGGCGGGCGACTTGCTTGGATTGCGTTCATCATGAGGCCCCAGGAGCTTTTCTCTTAATTCAGAGGCGCATCCTAGTCCCTGCATTCGTTTTTCGTGTTCTAGGCGTTCACTTTCAAGCCATTCGAGAATATCAAAACTCATTTCTGTCGGGGTTGTGTCTGCAGATCGGATGATATCAGCTTTTTTAGGTTGGCTGCAGACTTTGGTTGGCATATGATTTAGTTTTTAGAAAGTCAGTATTTAATACTTCTGTTATGGCATTAAAACAAGTATTAGGTAGCGTCTGTCATGATTACCATTGAAGGAACCAACGTCAAAGCCAGGATGATCCCGAGAAACACGATTATGTCTGTATGGAATTTGCTGACCAAGGAGCCCTTCCCCAAAGTAGCAGCGTTTCAACTGAAAGATGGAGATTTTGACCATGTCATGGAGCTGATGAAGTGTGCAGATGATGAAAGAAGAGAGATAGAAGAATGGGGAAGAGTGCTCTCAACCCGAGGTGTTGATGCGTGCGTCTATAACGCAGATGAATCTTCTGACGTTGATTACATTATACTGATTAGAAAAAACCTTTATCATAGGATTGGAGAGGTTTTGAAACATGAATTGTCCCACATCGCCAGAGGAGATTTGTGAACTTAACTGCACGTGCAACGACGTGCACCGTACCAAGGTGGCTGAGAGAGTCGGGCTACGAGCTCAGAGTGCGTGCCTTGAAGGGACTGCAGAGATAGGAAAATAGGATCAGAGTAGTGTCTTCAGAGCGCCGCGTTCTAAGCTTCACGAAACTTGTTGAAGCTTGCTATTTCTTCGATGGGCTTCTTTTTCTTGGGTTGCGGTTTTTCAGCTGGATGTCCAAATGAAAGGAGAGCGACAACATTCCAGCTTGCGGGAATGCTGAGGAGTTTCTTGACTTTTTCTTCACTGAAGTCTCCTATCCAACAAGAACCTATCCCTTAAGCCCAAGCAGCAATAACCATGTTCTCCAATGCTATAGTTGTACCGACAACTGACCATTTTCCAGCAACTATATCCTTATGGGCACATCCTACAATGCAAACAGGAGCGTCCTTGATGAATCTGTTGAACATCCCTTTAGAAAATTCCTTCTTGATTTCGAATCAGTCACCACTATGAAGTGCCACGGTTGCTTATTAGCCGCTGATGGAGCTTGCCTGCCAGCCTCAAGAATCTTGTCAAGAACATCTCTTGAAATCTCTTTTTGCTCATAACGTCTTATGCTTCTTCTGCTGAGAAGAACATCAACAAGAGACAAGAACACCCTCCAGGCAGAGGGTGCTTCCAGTTTCATATAACCTTTATCACATTTTGTGAGAGATCTGAAGAAAGTGAGAGCTTGAAGAGAGGTTGGCTTAGTGCGCCGCCACCGATTGAGACTACTTGTTTAAGCGTTTCTCTTTGTGCTTTCTTCTTTTCTCTTCTCTTTCCTTCTTGGTCATTGGTTTTTTCTTATTACTTCCCATGCTCAACATAATCGCCACATCAAGATACTCAGGATATGGAATTAAATTTTTGCTCGCATGCGTGTTGCTAAGATGGTGAGAAATGGTGCTTATTCCTTTTTTAGGGGGTTTGGGTGTGGAAACTGCATTCTGCAGTGTCCGCCGGGCTCCCCTGATTTGCAATCCCTCAATACGGCAAGGATTTGCTCATCAAACAATCCCATATTAGGCCGAAATGGGCAAAAGAAGAATGAAAACCATCTTGCACCAGTTCAGGAACAGACATGCGTGCCACCGCACACCCAAACCTGAAAAATCATATTTGGCTCCAAATAGAAGGGCTACACCCGTTGTGCGCACACACAAACAACACAACACAGGGACGCTGCTCAGCCTTACTACACTCGAAGACCGAACTCGGGAACACAGATGCGCGCTAGGCAGGAGAGAACAGAGGTTACTATGAATCACACGAAGTGCATGTTGATTGAGGCGCGAGCTAGATGATTGGGGTCACAAATATATTCAACGTACGATATGTAAGCAAGAGATTTGGTCGAGGTTGAAAGATGAAGACAGAAGTTGGAGCAAAGAATTGCTTGTATCCAATGCCCACTACACTTGCTGGAGCCTTGGTGAATGGAAAACCTAACTACATCACGATAGCACACGTAGGGATCATGGACCCCGGCACGGTCTCCCTGAGCATGAGCAAAGCGCACTATACCACCGCTGGCATCAAGGAAAATGGAACATTCAGTGTAAACATTCCCTCGGTAAAGATAGTGAAAGAGACTGATTATTGTGGCCTAATGTCTGGAAAGAACGTAGATAAAGCATCGCTTTTCAAAACGTTCTATGGGAAATTGAAGACAGCACCGATGATTGAGGAATGCCCCATTAACATGGAGTGTCGTCTCATCAAAGCCGTTGATTTTCCAAATCACGATGTTTTCATGGGACAGATCATCGCAACATATTGTGATGAGGCAATTCTTACAGATGGAATTGTCGATTTCAGCAAGGCTCAGCCCATTCCATTCGTGATGAATGACAGAAGCTACTGGATGCTTGGCCACAAATTTGCTAAAGCCTGGAACATTGGCCAAGAGTTAAAAACCAAGGAATAACCTAGCAACACTACCGCTCGGCGCCAGACTCATAACGCAGAACTTGCCACCCACATGCCCCCTGGTGCAAATGCAAATGAGACAAAAACAAAAAGTCGTGCCATACCTTGACACAGAACCGGTCGACAGGACGCATGAGTCGAGCTTCAATCTCTCAAGAACCTTCGAAAACCATTTGAAACATTTGTTTTACAAGTTTTCGGCAGTATCCTCGGTGGAAAGCTTCGAAATCAATGACAAAGGGTCAAAATGGTGGGCTGCCCGTCCCCATACCCACACGGGTTCAAGTCCATTTCACAGAGGAAGCACGCTAAGCAATTCCCTCGAATGCTGGACGACATTGTAAAGTCGGGCCGCTAATTCGATTCCCATTTTGGCTGTACGTAGACTCCTCGCATCC